>CALRIU020000001.1:0-485794 GCA_943362175.1 Hydrocarboniphaga daqingensis
TAAGAACTGTCGTGGCTTGTGCATCAAAAAAGGATGTCAGAACAGAAGGCAAAAGTACTATTGCAAGACTTAGAAAAAGAAAAACTATTTTCGATGTGCTCGTAGGAGCGGGATGTTGATAGCAGCCGGGTTGAATAACCCGGTGTAAATGGTCTGAAGGTACGAAGACAAAGTAAAATGATTGTTAATGGTATTTTACCGTTTTTGGCTTTTATGAACCGGTTTTGAACTACAGGAACGGTGGCAATTTTGCTGCCGTTTTTTGTTGAGTTAAATTGAAACTTTAAGATAAGCCTGCGCGAGGGATTGAGCCATTGTCTGAGCTCTTTTTTGCAGGCCTCTTTCACTGCAAAAAAAGCGAGTGGCGAAAGCCCGGCCCGCAGGGACGCGCCCAACTACCCCAGCGATAATAACGCTTTGTTCAGCGTGGAAACCGAACAGTTGTTTTACGTATATGATGCGGGCGGAGCTGAGGTAGCCACTTACAAAAAGCTGGTGCAGGTTCCGAATGATGTGTATGCCTTGCAATACCATACGCTGTATGGAGCGGGCAGGGTAGGGCTATTGGACAAATCAACAGGTAAGGCCTTATACGAGCTTTCCGATCATTTAGGGAATGTAAGGGCGGTGGTGGTGGATAATGGCTCGGGAGTAGCGGAAACGGTGAGCTATACGGATTATTTTCCTCATGGGTCGGCCCTCCCTGGTCGCAGCTATCAGTCTTCATTAAACTTCCCTTACGGATATCAGGGGCAGGAAAAAGACCAAGCCACGGGCTTAACCAACTTCGAGCTGAGGCAGTACGATCCACGAATAGGCAGATGGTACAATCCTGATCCATATGGGCAGCACCACTCTCCGTACCTGGCGATGAGCAATAACCCGGTCAGTAACATTGATCCTGATGGGGGATGGGATGGTGATAGCGGTTATGATAATGCCATGCCGGGAATTATAGACCGGAATAAGAATGACTTTTTAGCACAATCATTTGGTGCCAGCGGCCAGCCTTATAACTGGATGGCAACATCTCCGGCAGATCGCGAAATGATGCAGAAGTTTTATGGAACAGATTATAACTCTACCTATGCTAATAGGTTCTATGAAATTGCATCAAACGGAGGATACACCGCTCAGGATGGATCGATTTATAATTTGGATGGATCAGGAAATCTTTCGAGAACAACTACCAGAGCAATCTCATTTGGGACGTCTTATTTAAGTGGTGGAACATTCTATAAAAGTGAAACATCATTTATTAGTAAAATTGGTACAGATTGGGCACCTTTACCTAAGTGGTTACTGAAAACTTGGGCGGCGGCAGAGTATTGTCCAACCTGCTCAGATGGGCAGCTTGAAAATGTGGCAGGTAGCGTACTAGAAAATACATTCCATGCGTGGGCAGGTGAGAATTTTAAGGGTCCTTATGTTCCAAATAGAACTAAATTTGGTGATGTTGTTCCTGATGGAATATCTGTATCCGTAGGTTATGAGAATAAAAAGATAATTACAGGAGAATCTTGGTGGGAAGTGAAAGCGACTAAAAAAAGATTGACATTGTCTTCTTATCAAATAAAAAAGGAATTGGATCAATTGTCAATGCGAAAATCAAATCAGAAATCGTATAACTTAATTACAACAAGCGATGTAACTATATCAGATAAAAGCACTATGTTGAAGTATGCTACTAATAAAAAGATATACTTTAGTCATATGAAAGCTGAATATCAAATATCAACATCGGGGCAGATTAAAATTAGATTTACAATGTCCTATTCGAATTTTCCAATGTATCAGTATTCCAATGGTTCTGTAAATATGCAACCGCCAACCATATTATTTAAGCCATGATCGCTAACTTTAATGTTAAATTATTAGTATTATTAATTCTTTTCAATCAAACGATGTCATCACAGGATTTTCCAAATAATTTTTATCCAAATAAAATAACTGGAGAAGAGTTAGATACTTTCTCTCATCATAAGAAAACTGAAATTAAAACAGTTATGCTTGATAAGTATGGGAAGCCATTGGATAAGAATGTGACCTTTTTTAAGCTCGACGAGTTTAATGTATATGATGATGCTGTTTGCCTTGTTAGCTCAAATATAGTAGCAGAAGGATATTTATGTCCGTTTATACTGCTTGATCATATGAGCGGAAGCAATGTTACGAATGAAACGGATTATCAAACTATATTAGATAATCTTGAAATATTTTCATTACATAATACAAAGCAAATAGATTCCTGCTTACAAAAGCTTGGTGCAATTGTAGATTACAATGTTGAGTTGGAAAATGATGCTTCTGAATATTTGGATACACTTTCTCAAAAATTAAATCAAACCTATAAGAAGATTAAAACGAAGGAGGCGAAACAAGAAATTTACTTATATTCCTTTGTGCTAATAGGAGAGAAAATAAAGAGAAAGACCGGTGCTGAATGGGTAATTAGTTTGCAAGCAGATTTTAAACACGATGTGCAACTTAGAAATAAGGGAAAAAATTATAATGTGTATACTTTTATGAAGAATTTTGGTAGTGGAATAAACATAGGCGCTACAGTCAAAGCAATAATAGGAAAGTAGTTGTGAAGAATCATTTAGAAACGCCTGGCTTAGCAGCTAGGTGTTTTTGTTAGGTGATAAGCCTGAACAGGCAAATAAAGTAGTAGCGGCAGGTTCTGAGCAACCGAGGCTTTTTCATAATGTTCAATATTATAGAGGTGTTCAACAGCACCCCGTATGGGATGGGGAACGGGAATTGAACACCCAAAGGTTAGAACATTGTCCCGTTTATCCGGCTGAAAGGGACTCGAACCCGGTTCGACCTGAGTCCTGTAGGGCCTGCTCTACAGGAGTCGAACCACTGGCATACCCTGTTTTTGTGTTCAATAATCCCCCCGTATGGGTACCCACACGGGACTTGAACCCCTGGGCTTACTTGCTCGCCACCGAAAGAAAGATAGCGCTGGCCTGTAGCACAAAGTGAGTTGGAAACTGAAAAAGTTGTTTTGAGAAAAGTTATATCCACTTCAATAAAAGAGGCTAAGGAGTTAATCAAGTTAGAATATGGCAATGAAGTCATTTATACAACATCAGAGCATCCTTTTTATGTAAATAAGAATTGGATAAAAGCTTCTCAGTTGAAAGTTGGTGATTTGTTGCTTTTGTATGATAAAACAAAGTTGGCTTTACAAAAAATTACAGTTATTGATACTCTTGCAAAAGTTTATAACTTTACAGTGGAAAATGAACATAATTATTTTGTAGGAAACAAAAAGGTATTAGTTCATAATGATTGTGATGGAATTACACTAACTAAAGGAGGAACTAAAAAATTAGGGAACTTAGTTCACATGAAAAACCTGTCGATAGCTGCTGGTGTAATAGCTAGAGGTGGAAAAATAGGGAATCTAAGTGTAATCTCTACTGATATCTTAGAAATGAAAATTGGGGATATTGCAAATCTGGCTGCGGCAGGACATGAAGGTGCAGAAACTGCGATCAAAATTTTGAAACAAGCATCGAAAAAAGCACAAAAGTATTAATTTATGGAGCAGATATTAGGACAGAAAGTAATTGATGTAAAGGTTATCCTTTCTGAAATTAATGAAAATAGATATAATAACATATTTCTTTTCTTCGATAGTGGTTTTTTAGAGATTAGCCTTGATTCTGATACAGATGAATTGAAAGTGAATTATCAGAGTGAAAATTTCACTAATTCAAACAATTTTAACTTGGAAAGTCCTAAATGGAATTCAAAAGTTATTGAAAAAAAAGTAATTTCATTTTGGAACACTACAAATGCATCGGGGTATTCAGATGTTTTTATATTAGGCCTAAATACTTTTAGGCCAAATTTTGTAATATACTGCTTGGCAAATGAAATTAATATAAAATTGTGGTAGTTTACTACAATGGGTAATGTTCAGATTATCACCTGAGAGCAGTTTTAGTTCTTAAGTGTCTGAACGTGAACATTCTTTTGTTGAGTCGAGATAAAAAGTGATAGGCCATAACCTATCACTTTTTTATTTAAAAGGCTGAGATGCCTTTAAAAAGGCCTATACATTTACCTTCGCGATCAAATTATCACCTGAGGAGTATGGAATGTAAGAACTGTCGTGGCTTGTGCATCAAAAAAGGATGTCAGAACAGAAGGCAAAAGTACTATTGCAAGACATGTAAGCTTTATCAGCAAAAAACCTACACCTACAGGTTAAGCACTAAAGCTGATGAGGAGATCATTGTTAAGCTGAATAACATCGGTGTGGGCATTAGTGGTATTGCCAGCTTCACAGGTTTGTCGAAATCCAGTATCATTAATAAGATCAGGGCTATAGCCTCAAAAATAAACAGAACAAAAATCATCGAAGATCAACAGGAATATGAAGTGGACGAAATGCACACCATTATTAAGAGTAAAGAAAATCCGTGCTACATTATTTATGCATTAAACAGGAGAACCAGGCAGGTCGTTGATTTTGTAATCGGCAGCCGAACCAAAGAAAACATTGGCAAAATAATAGGGAGTCTAAGATTGTTGAATCCGAAGCGAATTTACACAGATAAGCTAAATGTTTATCCGGGATTAATCCACAAGTCGATTCATCGAACAAGTGTATATCAAATCAATCACATCGAACGGTTTAATCTGACGTTAAGAACACATCTGAAAAGGTTATCCAGAAGAACAATCTGTTATTCCAAAAGTAAAGCCATGCTTGAAAGCTGTTTGCGTTTGTATCTTGGAGCTAAACCGGTGTGAAAGATTGAACTTCTAATGAAGCGATTCACTTTCTATGCAGGGCATATCCTGCGCCAGGGATACGACGGGGCAGTTCTTTTTGGCGATGCCTCTTTTATCGCCAAAAAAACCGAAGCGAAGCGGAGCCCAAAGTAGCCCGCCCGGGCGCCAAAAAAAACACAGAATCCGGGCCTGGATGGCTACAGCACCGGCCCGCATGCGGGGGTAAGCCCCGATGCCTTCGGCTATGCCCTGGAATATTACCCGGGCGATTATGCCCGCAGCGGTTCCCCGATCCGTTCGTATACGAACGCCAATGCCTATGCCAATAACCTGAGCTATACAGGCCTGGTGAAGGCCCAGAGCTGGCGGACGGTATTGCCGGTGGCGGCTACCAATAGCTATAGCACGGGGTTGATGTACGAATACCAATACGACGAGCTGTACCGCCTGAGGGGCGCTACCTTCGGTACGATCACGGAAACAGCGCCTACCGTAGGCAACCCGCAATGGAGCAACACTTTTACCCAAAAGCCGGAATACAAGCTGGAGGGCATTGATTATGACCAGAACGGAAATTTACAACATCTGAAGCGTTATGCGGCGCCAATCAACAGTACCACGGCACACCTGCTGGATAACCTGACGTATAACTACGATAGCAGCAAAAAGAATAAGCTGAAACAGGTAGGCGATGCGGCCACAAATACAGCAGGATACAGCGCTGACCTGGATTTGCCGAACCAGAGTAACAGCAGCAACTATGTGTATAACAGCATTGGAGAGCTGGTAGAAAATAAGCAGGAAGGAAGAGGCTATGAATACAACGCTGCCGGACTGGTAACAAGAGTCTTTGAGTTGAGCACCAACAATTCCTTGACCGAGTACACTTATAATGACAAAGGCCTGAAATACAGCAAAACCAGCTATAGCGGCGGTTTGTTCAGCGTGGAAACCGAACAGTTGTTTTACGTATATGATGCCGGCGGAGCTGAGGTAGCCACTTACAAAAAGCTGGTGCAGGTTCCGAATGATGTGTACGCTTTGCAGCACCACACCTTGTATGGAGCGGGGCGCGTGGGTTTATTAGACAAAAGCACAGGCAAAGCTTTATTTGAGTTGAGCGACCATCTGGGCAATATTCGTGCTGTGGTGACCGCCAGTGCCAACGGCGCAGCGGAAACGGTGAGCTATACGGATTACTATTCACACGGAGGCGAGATGCCCGGAAGGTCGTATCATAGCAGCTTGAATTTCCCTTACGGATATCAGGGACAGGAAAAAGACCAAGCCACGGGCTTGACGAACTTTGAGTTGAGACAGTACGATCCACGAATTGGCAGGTGGTATAATCCTGATCCAATGGGGCAGCATCACTCGCCATATCTGGCGATGAGCAATAATCCGGTGAGTTTTACGGATCCTGATGGGGGATGGGATGGCTTTGGCGGAGGGCCAAATAGTGATGATGCCCAAAGGGACGCACGTTGGGCACAGATGTCAAGCCAGAACTATTTTATAAATGGCGATATGGATGCCGGAATTAATGGTGCGGAAAATATGGCTTTGGTATCTCATGCTTATAATGAATACAGGGCAGAGCATTATAATTCGGAATACGAAACCTGGGGAAGCTGGGCAAATATGGGAACTAGTCAGCTGGATGGTTATAGCTATTGGAAAACAGACCCGAATAAGAAAAGAGAAAATCCGGTTTTGTTTAAACTGAATCAATTGAATGGCGGAGGCTTGGATTTTAGCGGGGCCAAGTTTAATATGTCCAGCTATGAAAACCTTCCCTGGTATAAGACTAAAGTCGATGTATTTGGAACTAATTCGGCAAAAAGCGCCTGGAATCAGGTTGTTGACATGACAGAAACAGTTACCAACACATTATTTTCATCAAGCGGTCGGCAAGATGTATTTGCAGGCTTGGATAATTTAGTGAAGGGAACCATGAATTGGTTATTTACTGCATCAACAGATCAAAAGGTGGATGATATTATCGATGCCGGGACAAATATTCATAATTATGAGAATCTTGCGGGCAGTATTATGTTGGGTGGCGCAATGACACGATTTAGTGGGATAGGAATAGATCCAAAGATATTAGGTAACAACATAGACAAACTAGGCGGTAACATAGATAGAGTAGCAAGTAAGATGAAAGCGCAAACGGATAACTTGCCAAGAATGAAAGTGCTAAGAGAATCTGGAGGTAAAATAAATGGATTTACTATTTCAAAAGGAAAGGGATACGGAGCAAAACCTAGATTTGATGTCCACCCTTTAGGATGGCCGTCTAAAAGTACTGCAAGCTTTCCTAGTTGGGTTAAAGGTAAAACATTGCCTCATTATCATAGAGGGATTGGGAACGGATTACGCAGGCACAGACCTTGGGAAAAATGGGATAGCGATAAAAGTTTTATGGATAGATTCTAAAATTTAATAAATTTGAATACTATGGATGATAGAGATTTTTTTAAGAATTACATACCGGCGTTGGAAATAGCGCTTAGTTTTGAAGGGAATATTCCCTTCAGTGTAAAAGGCCCAGATTGGTTTATTGATGATGATAAGTTGAGGCATGAATTAGACTTGTTTGAACAAAGTAATTTCGATAAACATGAAAAGCTTTTTCAAATGGTAGCTCTTTATTTTGATGCTTGGGATCATAATTTTGGGGAGATAGATGGTGTAAGTATAGCAGATTATAAAAAGCAATTAGAAGCAGAGATTGAGGTTTATAAAAAGAAGTATAATCTGTAATCCGGAAGCATACCCATGCTTTAGCATGAGGTTTTGGCCTGAAGGTACGAACCTAATATGTAGTGATTGTTAATGGTATTTTATGATCATGGGTTCTTGTGAACAGGTTTTAAACTTAAGACGGTAGCTATATTAGCTGCCGTTTTTTATTTGTATAAATTGCGTGAAGCCCTTGTTTCAGATAAGCCTGCGCGAGGGATGGAGCCATTGTCTGAGCTCTTTTTTGCAGGCCTCTTCCACTGCAAAAAAAGTGAGTGGCGAAAGCCCGGCCCGGAGGGACGCGCCAAACTACACCAGCTACAACATCCCGATCACCTCTTTGAGAGGACTTTCATTGAATGACCTTATGTCCTGTTATCTCGGACTTATAATCCCTACGCCCTTGTTTTATAACCCCTGCCCAGGTTTCTTTCCCTTCCCTCAACAGTTGGTCAGCTGCAAGCCACACTTCATATAAATCTTTTTCCGGCTGTTCGATAATTGCAGAATTTTGTAAAGCTGCTGCTCAAAGCGCAGGCAAAAAAAATTCACGAAAATCACAAACTATGAAACACCTTGCATTCACCTTTCTGATCATCGGCTTTGCCTTATGCAGGCAGCCCTTACAGGCCCAGGCCTGGACACTCCAGGGAGCCGGCATTACCGGTTCCAGCTTATTTACCGGCGACATTTCCGTGGTAGACGAAAATACCGCCTGGGCCATTGCCGGCTCCTATAACGGAGGCATGTGCCAGACACCCGTGACGCGCTTTACCCGAACCACCAATGGCGGTACCAAATGGAAAAGCGGAAGCATCGGCGCGCCGACCGGCTATAACACCTGGAACATTTCGGCAGTGGATAGCATGACGGCCTGGGTCTCCACCTTCGATCACTTTAACCTGAACAACGGCCGCGTCTATAAGACCACCAATGGTGGACTTAGCTGGCAGCACCAGGCAACGGCCACTTTTACATCGGCCTGTAAGTTCGTGCATTTTTTCAACGCGAATGAAGGCGTTGCCGTAGGAGAGAATGAAGTATTTATCACCTCGAACGGAGGCGCGAACTGGCTGCCCCGCACAGCCCTCCCGGTACCTTACGGAGGGCCGGCCTATTTCATCATCAATAGCTATGAGGTATTCGGAAAAGATCATATCTGGTTGGGCGATGCAGCCGGCGTAGTGTATTACAGCGCCGATAAAGGACATACCTGGCGCGTGCAGAGCGATCAGACCAGCGCCCTCGGCTACCAGGGAATCAAAGGGCTTGCGTTTAAAAATGTCCTTGAAGGAATGGCTATTGCTTCCATCTTCCAGGGTGGAGGCAATGGCGGTGGAGCTTATACCGACAATGCGCAGTTTTACAAAACCTCCGATGGTGGCGCTACCTGGACGCCGGTGTTTTACAATTCCAGCCAGTCGAGTCTGAGCAATCAGTACTATGCGAAATACGATGTGGCTTACCTCCCGGGCACAGCCGATTCCTATCTCCTCAGCAGCGAATATGAGAACATCTTTAAGTTTAGCGCCATCACCACAGATGGCGGTAGCACCTGGACTTACATCGATTCGACGGTGGCGCATACCGCCTTGAAGTTTGCAGGCAACGGAACAGGCTGGTCCGGTGGCTATATTCATAACACCGGCGACGGCATCTATAAATGGGGAGATCCCCATGTGGGAACAGCCCTGGTGGATTATCAGAAAAACCTGAACGATCGCATCAGCATCCTTTACAACGGGAATGAGGTGTTTGTGAACAACGCCCTTGACAATGAAGCCATCCGCTCCCTGGCGATCCTGACCCTTGAAGGAAAGAAGGTCAGCACGGTAACAGGGAATTCCGAACGCATTCAAAAACTCGAAACAGCCTCTTTAAGTAAAGGTGTTTATATCCTGGAAGCAGAAGTTGGTAAGAGCCTGCTTCACAAAAAATTTGTTCTGCCATAGATTTAGGAAACGAGTAGGATAAATAACAAAAATCCCTGTCACAGTGCGCTGTAGCGGGGATTTTTCGTAGTTGGCACCTGTAATATATACTTGCTTTCGGGGATATAAAACCGCAAAAAATAATTCGCGGAGTCATAGGTTAAATTGGTCTGTTTATCCTCAACGTTGATGCATTAGGCGTTTAAGTCTGATGCCCTTAATGCTCTTAACAAAAGTTAGCAAGGAAAAGCTATAATTTTGAGCCCAAAAAATGAAACAATTCCTTATTGCCGGGATGTTCGTTCTGGCGCTCACAGCTTGCAGAAAAGAAAGAACCTGCGTTTGTACGCCGGCACAGACACAGGCGAATGCAGTAGAAGCCAATACGGATCCTGAAACAACCACTTACAAGAAAATAACCAGGCTAAAAGCAAAAAGGCTCTGTAACAAAATGGCGGAGTCCTATCATGCCTCCACGTATTACAATAGCGGTGGCACAACCATCACCAATTACGAAAACGCTTACGATTGTGAGCTTAAATAAAAAAAACCGGAGTGTGTCGCTCCGGTTTTTTTAGCTGTTGCTTACAGCAACTCGTTTGCCAGGTTCGCCAATTCGCTGCGCTCTCCTTTCTGCAGGGTAATGTGTGCATAGAGCGGTTGCCCTTTTACCTTATCGATCAGGTAGCTGAGGCCGTTGCTCTGGGCGTCGAGGTAAGGCGTATCAATCTGGTAAATATCGCCCGTGAATACAATCTTGGTATTTTCGCCCGCGCGGGTAATGATGGTCTTTACCTCGTGTGGCGTGAGGTTCTGCGCCTCATCCACAATAAAGAACATGTTGCTCAGGCTTCGCCCGCGGATAAAGGCCAGTGGGCAGATCACGATCTTCTCGTTCTCGATCATCTCGTTGATGGCCTTCAGCTCCTTATCCTTTTCGCTGAACTGGCTTTTGATAAATTTTAAATTATCCCAGAGCGGCTCCATGTAGGGATTTAACTTCGAGGTTACGTCGCCCGGCAGGTAACCGATGTCCTTATTGCTCAGTGGCACGATCGGGCGTGCCAGGTAGATCTGGTGATAATTGCGGCGCTGCTCCAGCGCGCCTGCCAGAGAGAGCAACGTTTTTCCGGTTCCCGCCACGCCCTGGATGCTCACCAGGCGGATGTCGGGGTTCATGATGGCGTCCATCGCAAACGACTGCTCCGCATTTTTCGGGATGATGCCGTAGCTGGTGGTTTTTACCACGCGCTTCAGCGATTTCGACGATTGCTCATAACGAGTAAGCACAGAGCCGTTGCTGTTCTTCACAATATAGTAGTGGTTGGCCAGCGGCTCTTCTTTCTTTAAAATAGTTCTGGCAGGTGTCGCTCCCTTTTCATAGATCTCGTTCACCGCTTCCGCGCTGGCTTTCTCTACCAGCGAGTTGCCCGTATACAGCTCATCGATGGTGAGGATCTTGCCCGTGGTATAATCCTCCGCATGCAGGTTCAGCGATTTGGCTTTGATGCGCAGGTTGATGTCCTTCGTTACCATAATCACCCGGCGGCCCGGATTGGTTTCCTGTGTATACAAGGCCGCGTTCAGGATCTTGTGATCCGCTTTTTTCTCAGCGAATATTTTTTCTGCATCCGTTTTGGCGGAGGTGTTCATCTCGATCTTGAACTTGCCATGCGTGCGGCCGTTGATGGGCGTCCAGTCCTGCAACAGGTTTCCGCCCGACATTTCATCCACATACCGTGTAAACTCTCTCGCGGCGAAATTCTTGGTGTCGTTTCCTTTCTTAAAGTTATCCAGCTCTTCTAAAACCGTGATGGGGATCACGACATCGTGTTCCTGGAAATTTTTGATAGCCGTGTGATCATATATGATCACAGACGTATCCAGTACAAAGATCTTTTGTTCCGTTTTGGTACTCGCTGCTTTTTTAGCCATAATTATCTGTATTAAGGATATCATAAATCTATTCGTTTTAACACGTTAATTTGAAGAACGCCGGAATAGAAATAAACAGGGTTTTGTTTATACTCTCTATGTTAAATTTCTGCGGCAACGGAGGATTCTGCAAATGGAGGATTTAAGTGAGAAACTCAATGCGATTGTAAGTTGATGCGGATTTCTTTTTTGGGCGCCGGGCGGGCTGCGTCGGGCTTCGCTTCGCTGCGGTTTTTTGTTCGCCGAAAGAGGCGAACAAAAGAACTGAACCCTTTGCATCCCTGGCGCAGCAAAGCCGGCATTTTTGAGATAAACCTGCGTGAGGGATGCGAGCGAAAATCCTTTTGCCGGTCACTGAGTTGTCACCCTGAGCGGAAAAGTTTACGCTGAGCCTGCCGAAGTGAAGGAGGCAGGCGGCGCACGGCAAAAGATTGAAGCGGGCAGCCCGGCCCTTCCGCCCTGCACTTTGGCGGAAGGGACATGCTCAAAAAATAAAACAGGAACTGGGGTCATGCCTGTTAAGAGCTTGCGCCGTCGTTGCTTTCGTTTCTTCTGCGAAATAATATCCCATTTATTTAACAGCGATTTGATATTTAACATTCACTTTAATATATTTACTTATTAACTAACGCTTTGAAACCTGATTGATATGAAAAAAATTCTACTCGCCTTTGCGCTGTTTTGTGCAGCCGTTTCTTACCTGCCGGCCCAGTGCCTCATGTACCCGGTGCTTTTAAGCGATCGTGTTCCCCACTCGGACCTTGTTCTTGAAGGAAAGGTAATCGACCAGGCATGCTTCTGGAACGCAGAGCACAATAGGATCTATACGTCCAACCTGGTAGACGTTTATAAAACCTTTAAAAATGCAGGCGCCTCCTATATCGAGGTGATCACCGAAGGAGGAACCGTAGGCGATAAAAAGCAGGCCGTACACCCGGGGCTTACCCTCTGCGTGGGAGATGTGGGTGTCTTTACACTGGTCTCCAATAGCCAGCCGGCCCGGTTTGGCAAGCCGGTGTTTGAAGCGTATGCCGGCGCGCAGGGCTTTATCCGTTACAACCTTGCCGAGAACAAGGCCACAGAACCTTTTGATGCCTACAACAACATGGCGACCGATCTGTATCCGGCCATCCAACAGCTCACCGGCACCAATTACGTACAGGTGAAAGCGGTGAATCCCTTTCAGCAGTCGATCACCGCCGGCAATACCACGCAGGCCGTTGCCGCCATTACCAGCTTTACACCGACTACCATCACCGCAGGCACCAACTCGGTGCTCACCATCAACGGTACTTCTTTCGGAGCAACAGCCACAGCTTCCCTGGTCGGCTTTAGAAATGCAGACGACGGCGGAGCGACCTTCATTTCTCCCATTGCTTCCGAAATCGTTTCATGGAGCAACACCCAGATCCAGGTAAAAGTGCCTGATGGCGCAGGTACCGGCGTTATCCGCGTCAACGGGTCCAACAGCACCGGGGTGCTCACCGTCCCCTATGCGCACATCAATGTTACCAGCGGCGGCAATGCCTTTATGACCAAGCACATCAGCCAGGGTTCCGGCGGGTATGTCTGGACCTATAATGCGTCTTTTATTTCCAATACCGCAGCGAAAGCCGCTTTCGAGCGCTCCATGAATTCCTGGAGGTGCAATACCTATGTGAACTGGTCACTCGCTTCCGGCACATCGAACATCGCCGTAGCGGCAAGCGATGGTGTCAATATCGTGAGCTTCGATGCCACGCTGCCGGCAGGTGTGCTGGGGCGCTGCACCAATTATTTTCAGGGTTGCGGCTCCGGAACCGGCATGAGCTGGTATGTGAGCGAGCTCGACATTGTATTTGATCCTACCCCGGGCTCAGGCACATGGCAATATGGCCCTTCCAATCCCAGCGGCTCGCAATACGACTTCGAATCAGTAACCGTGCATGAGCTTGGCCACGGACACGAGCTTGGCCACGTGATCAATAACTCCGATCTGATGCACTATGCCATTGCTGCCGGGCAGGTGAAACGCAGCCTGAATACCGACGACCTTAACGGTGGCCTTGCTGTGATGAACCGCAATGCACAGGCAGGAGGCACCTGTGGCGATCCACTGATGACGCCGCTTGCCGCCTCATCCTGCTCGCTCGGATCTCTGAACGCAGCCATGAGCTCATCGGCCTCAGGATGCGTGAACCAGGCCATTACACTCACCGATGCTTCTTCCGGAACACCTGCCAGCTGGTCATGGTCTATGCCCGGTGGTACGCCATCCAGCGCTACTACGCAAAATGCCTCCGTAACCTACGCTACCACCGGTTCCAAAGTCGTATCCTTAACGGTAACCAGCGGTACCGCCAGCAGCACAACCTCGCAAACCATTACCGTAAATGCGCTGCCAAGCCTGTCGGTCACCCCGACAGCTACCACGATCTGTACAGGCCAGCTGGTAGTCTTAAAAGCAACGGGCGCCACGAGCTATGCCTGGACACCTGGCTCCGGCTCTGCGGCCAACTTCCCGGTAACACCGGCTGCTACAACAACCTACAGCGTGGTAGGCACGGCCAATTCCTGCAGCTCTGCACCAACAACCGTAGTGGTAACCGTAGCGACCTGCACAGGACTGGAAGACCTCATCAGCCATAACGAGCTCTCCGTATATCCTAATCCGAGCACCGGAATCTTTACCGTTTCCAGCGCCAATAATACCGGCAAGCTTGACATCACGGTACTGAACATGCTGGGGCAAACGGTGAAAACAGAAAGCAGCAAGGATTCCAAACTGGCGGTGCTCGACCTGAGCACCTATAGCAAAGGGGTATATTATGTGAAAGTGCAAATGAACGACGGTGCGAAGCTGGTAAAAGTAGTTCTGGATTAATCTTCCGGGTACAGTAATCATCACCTTAACATAAAGGTCTTATTTTTGAAAAGTCCGTCACCTGATATCGTGACGGACTTTTTTCTGGTACGCCATCGTGAAATCGGCTTTAAGAACCGGGCCGCAAAAAATTAACACAGGCGGAAGTTTGAATTTTTACTGGAGTTAGCAATTAATTGGAATAGTTTTCTAAATTTACTTGAATCAAAAAAAGGTTACAACTATGAGAAACATCTACCCATCCCTTCTTCGCTTTATCCTGATTCTTTCCTTTCTTTGGGGAACCCGTCTGGTAGCCCAGGTTGAAAAATGCGGTTCGGCAGGACTTCATGATTACATGATGCAGACCGATATGAACTACGCACAGAAAATGGCAGATTTCGAGAACCAGGTGCTGATCATGCAAAACACGATGGCACAGCGAACCAATACGGTATCCGTTTATAAGATCCCGGTGGTGGTACACGTGATGCATAAAGGAGAGCCGGTGGGATCGGGGACGAACGTGAGCGATGTGGCCATTGAAAATGCGATCAAAAGCCTGAACGAGATTTACCGCAAGGTGCCCGGCTCGAGAGGCGATGGAAATGGCGTGGATGTGGAAATAGAATTTGCCCTGGCCGTGCGCGATCCCAGCGGTAACTGTACGAACGGTATTGTGCGGGTAAACATGTCGGGTAATTCCACCTATATGGCGAGTGGTGTGATGCGGAGCTCCGCAGGCATTACCGACGCCTCTTTAAAAGCCACCAGCTTCTGGAACAAAACCAAATACTACAACATCTGGCTCGTGTCGGAGATCGATAATAACTCCGGTGGCGCCGGTGTTCAGGGCTACGCCTATTTTGCGAGTAGCCACGGTACGGCCCAGGATGGCGCTGTGATGCTGGCCAATAACTTTATCGGCGGAACCTCTACTACCTGTGCGCACGAGCTCGGGCATGCCCTCAACCTCTACCACACCTTCGAAGGTGACGGCGGCGGCGCGTCCTGCCCGACAAATCCTAATGGCTGCGGCTCGGGCGTGGGCGATTGCTGTACGGATATTCCTGCACACATCCAGAGCGCCAGCGATTGCGTGACCGGCACCAATGCCTGTACAGGCACACCGCGGGATTTGTTCATTCATAACTACATGGATTACTCTTCCGATATCTGCCAGAACATGTTTACTCCCAACCAGAAAACCAGGATGATTACCGCCCTCACTACCACCAGGGCCTCTTTCCTGACACCGGATAACGGGGGAACGAACGATGCGCTCACGCCGGTGTCAGCACCGGCAGCCGACTTTTCTGTGTCAGGATCGGTGCTGTGCGGGGCAGGGCAGACAATCAGCTTACTCGACAAATCGAATTGCGTCGCTAACTCTTATATCCCGGCTTCCTTATATCCTAATGTGACCTATGCCTGGACTATCAGCAACGGCACCACAACCTATACTTCTTCTGCTCAGAATCCGACCATCACGATTGCCAATGCAGGCACCTATTCCGTGACGCTGGTGGTAACGAATGCCCTGGGGACGAACAGCATCACCAAGCCGGATGCGATCATCGTTCCTGCAGCGGGCCCGGTGAGCGCTTGTGTTCCGTCTTCTGCCAATTCAGGAAATACAGGACAAACGATTACCGATGTGCAGTTCAACAACATCAATGCGCCGTCTGCCACAATAGGCAGTGCGGCATACACCGATCTGAGCTGTACGCAAAACACCACGGTCACGGCAGGAAGCAGCTATCCCCTGAGAATTTCGGCGCTTGGCCTATCATACACAGAATACTTTGAAGTATACATCGATTACAATAACAATGGCATCTTCACCAATCCCGGCGAATTGGTGTTTTCGGGGAGCAGCCCTGTCAATACCCTCAACAGCTATACAACCAGCGTTGCGATTCCTACAACTGCCGTACAGAATACCCTTCTGCGCATGAGGGTCATGGGTGAAGCCAATGCGGCGCCAACGGCAGCCAAACGAAGCTGTAGCAGCGCCTTTTTTGTTGGAGATGTGGAAGATTACGGTGTATACATCAAGCCGGTGGCTTGTTCCGCGCCTTCGATCACCGCTACCAGCGGAGCTTCCATCTGCGGTACCGGAACCGTGACCATCAACGCCACAGCCAGTGCAGGAACCGTGAGCTGGTATGCCACTTCTACCGGAACCGCATCCATAGCAACCGGCACGGCCTATACCACACCTTCCCTGAGCACCACCACCACGTATTATGTGGATGCCACCAACAGCGGCTGTACCACGCCCGTGCGGACAGCCGTCACCGTAACGGTGAATGCCGCTCCTGTATTAACCCTGACACCAACGTCGGCTACCATTTGCAGTGGCGGCACCACGACCCTAACGGCCGGCGGCGCTACCACCTATACCTGGTTACCAACGGGATCGGGAACGAGCAGCGTCGTGAATCCGGCTTCTACAACAGTATACACCGTCACAGGCTCCAATGGCGCCTGCGCCGGGGCAGCTGTAACAGCTACAGTAACCGTGAGCACGGTTCCTGTCTTAACCGTAACGCCAACGTCGACAACCATTTGCAGCGGCGCCTCAACGACTTTAACGGCGAGTGGCGCTACCACCTACACCTGGTTGCCATCAGGGTCAGGCGCCAGCAATGTGGTGAGCCCATCTTCCACAACCGTATATACCGTCACAGGTTCCAACGGAAGCTGCAACAGCACAGCAAAAACGCTGACGGTAACGGTGAATGCCGCCCCATCGGTGACCATCACCCCAACCGCGACAACCATTTGCAGCGGCGGATCGACTACCCTCACCGCGAGTGGCGCTACCACTTACACCTGGTTGCCATCGGGCTCAGGAACCTCCAATGCCGTGAGTCCTTCCTCAACCACAGTCTATACCCTCACAGGATCCAACGGCGGATGCGCCAGCCTTCCTAAAACAGCAACGGTTACCGTCAATACCATCCCTGTCTTAACCGTAACGCCAACGTCAACAACGATTTGCAGCGGCGCCTCAACAACCTTAACGGCCAGCGGCGCGACAACTTATACCTGGCTGCCTTCAGGCTCAGGCGCTGCCAATGTTGTCACGCCGTCATCCACGACGATCTATACAGTCACAGGCTCCAACGGCAGCTGTACCGGCGCTTCGCGAACAGTGACCGTAACAACGGTAACAACACCTGTGCTCACCGTAACGCCAACGTCAACAACGATTTGCAGCGGCGCCTCACCAACCTTAACGGCCAGCGGCGCCACCACCTATACCTGGCTGCCCTCAGGCTCGGGTGCCACCAATGTTGTCAGTCCGTCTTCCACCACCGTATATTCGGTGAGCGGCACCACAGGCGGTTGCACGGGTACGGTAAGAACAGTTACTGTGAATGTGACGACCACGCCAACGCTTGCAGTCAGCGCTTCCTCTTCCACCATTTGTTCCGGGCAAAGCACCACCTTAACGGTAACAGGCGCTACCACCTATGCCTGGTTCCCGGGCGGAGTGAGCACGTCGACGATGAGCACCAATCCTACCAGCACAACGGTGTATACCGTTACCGGTACCAACGGCAGCTGTACCTCCGGCAAAACGATTACAGTCACAGTGCTTGCAGCACCAACAATCACCGCTTCTGTTTCGAATACCACTATCTGCAACGGTACACCGGTGACCGTAAATGTGGGTGGTGCCACAAGCTACACCTGGTCACCTTCAGGTTCAGGAACATCGAGCGTGCTCAATCCGTCAGCTACCACCATCTATAGCATTACCGGCTCTAACGGTACCTGCAACAGCGCTGTAAAAACAGTAACCATCAACGTGGCCTCATCGCCAACGCTTGCGGTCAGTGCGTCCTCTTCTACCATTTGTTCCGGGCAAAGCACCACTTTAACTGTATCAGGGGCCACCACCTATGCCTGGTTCCCGGGCGGTGTCAGCACGCCGACCATGAGCGTCAATCCGACCAGCACAACGGCCTATACCGTTACCGGTACCACCGGCAGCTGCACCTCCAGTAAAGTCATTACCATCACCGTGAACGCTGTGCCGACGGTAACGGCCTCTGTCACCAATACAACCATTTGTAGCGGCACACCGGTAACCGTAAATGTAGGCGGCGCTACCAGCTATACCTGGTCACCATCGGGCTCCGGCACCTCCAGCGTGTTGAGCCCCGCGGCAACAACAATTTACAGCATTACCGGCGCTAACGGTTCCTGCACAGGCGCTGTAAGAACGGTGACCATAAATGTGACAAGCACACCAACTGTTGGGATTAGCGCGTCTTCCTCTACCATCTGCTCCGGTCAGGCAGCGACCTTAACGGCCAGTGGCGCTACGACCTATACCTGGCTGCCGGGAGGACAAAGCACCGCAGCCATTAGCGTAAGTCCTTCAACCACCACCACCTATACGGTAACCGGCGCTAACGGAAGCTGCGGCAGCACCAATACGATGGTGACGGTGAATGTAACCGCAACGCCTACGCTCGTGACCTCTGTGACCAATACCACCATTTGCAGCGGAACGGCTGTCAGCGTCAGCGTGTCCGGCGCAATCTCCTACAACTGGCTGCCATCCGGCTCAGGCTCTACGAGTGTATTCACGCCGGCATCCACAACGGTGTATACTGTTACCGGCACCTTCGGTGGCTGTACAGGAGCTCCAAAAACATTTACGATCAATGTAACGCCGAATGTGACCTTGAATGTGAGCGCGTCTTCTGCCACCCTCTGTGCAGGTCAGACAACCACCTTAACGGCTTCGGGAGCTTCTTCCTATGCATGGCAGCCGGGATCGCAGACAACGCCATCCATTGCAGTAAGCCCAACCACTACCACAACCTACAGCGTCACCGGAACAAACGGAAGCTGCAACGCCCAGCAGAGTATGATGATCATCGTGAGCCAGGCTCCGAATATCACGGCATCCATTACCAATACAACCATCTGTAGCGGCACACCGGTAACGGTGAATGTTTCCGGTGGAGCGGCTTATGTATGGACCCCTTCCGGATCCGGCTCTTCCAGCACCTTTGCACCGTTAGCCACCACGGTGTATACCGTATCCAGTGCATCCGCCTGCGGCAACGGCTCCGTGACCTTTACCCTCAATGTCGTATCAGCTCCTGTACTAACAGCGTCTGCCCCTTCCACCATCTGTGCAGGCTCCACGACTACACTCAATGCTTCGGGCGCAGGCAGCTACACCTGGTCGCCGGCTACAGGCTTATCTTCAGTCAGTGGCAGCACCGTAGTGGCATTTCCGGCTTCATCGCTGGTGTATACGGTAACAGGAAGCAACGGCGCCTGCGAAGCTACACAAACCGTTCCTGTATCGGTGGTATTATGTACCGGTGTGGAAGATCTGGCATCGGGCAGTCACGTGTCGGTATATCCTAATCCTAACCATGGTCTGTTTACCATTGCCACACCGGGCAACGCCGGTAAGCTGGATGTGGAAGTGCTCAATACACTGGGACAAACCGTGATGAAGGAAAGCAGCAAAAATCCGGAAAGCCTCGTGCTGGATATGAGTAGCTATGGCCGGGGCGTGTACTACCTGAAAGTACAACTCACTAACGGAATTAAACTTGTGAAAGTAGTGCTCGAATAAGAGCAGGCAGAGTCTATAAAAAAATCCCGTTACGATGTGTCGTGACGGGATTTTTTTGTGAGTGAAGTAGGCGGTTCTTTCAGCGTGAAAATTTGTTGTGCTCAATATACTGTTGGCTGAGGCGCTCGAAGCCAACAGCAACAGGATTCTGCTACACCGCATTCAGCCTTTCAAGGAAGGCATCTTTCTTGCGGCGGCTGATCTCAAGCTGTGAGTTATCGCTCATGATCGCATAACCGCCATCCACTTTCAGGAAGCGCACCACATGGTTCATGTTGATGAGGTGGTGGTGGTGAATGCGGATAAAATCATTGGCAGGCAAAAGGTCTTCGTAATGCTTTAAGCTGGCCGATACCATCAGTTTTTTATTTCCCGTTAAAAAGAAATTGGTATAGCTACCGTCGGCCTCGCAACGGATAATATCCTTGATGTTGACGATCTCATACGCATTGCCTGTCGGCAGGGTAATCTTGCTGTAGTTATCGTCGGCACGCTTGAGGTTCTGAATCAGGAACTGGAGATTTTCCATGCTCGGAATGCTGGTGCTTTTTTTCGACAATACTTTTTCGATGGCTACTTTCAGCTCTTCAATATCAATGGGCTTCAACAGATAATCGCAGGCGCTGTACTTAATGGCTTTCAGCGCATGCTTATCGGTAGCCGTGGTAAAGATGATCTCGAATTTAAGGCCCTGAACCTTCTCCAGCACATCGAAGCCGGTACCGTCCGGCATGCTGATATCGAGGAACACCAGGTCGGGTTGAAGCGTTTTGATGAGTTCTACGCCTTCCGCCACATTTTTCGCTTCACCCACAAGGGTGACATCGGAGAAGTTTTTCTTGATCAGCGTAGCCAGCATCTCCCGGCTTTTTTGTTCATCTTCTATGATCAATGCTTTCATGTGTATAAGTTTTAGTGTGTGTCAATTGGTTTTAATGTTGATAGGGCCAAAAATCAGATCTTAAATTTAATCTTTTATTTTACATATGGTATATATAAGTCCACCTGTGTACCTACAGCTTTCTTTTCTGAATTATACATGTCTGTAATATTGACGCTCAGATTCGATTGTTGCATACTATTTAACAAACGTAAACGGTCTTTGGTGATCTTCATGCCGAGCGACTTGTGTTTGGTCGATGCATGCAGGCTTTTTAAAGATTTTGATGCTTCCCGTCCGATGCCATTGTCGATCACCGAAATTTTAATGTACTGGTTCACCAGGCCCAGCCGGATGGTAATATGCCCATTCCCGGTTTTGGGATTGATGCCGTGCAGGATCGCATTTTCAATATAAGGTTGTATGAGCATTGGCGGAATCTCGTCATAGTCGCCGTCGATCTCGCTGCTCACCTCAATGCTGTAATCGAACTTATTTTCGAAGCGCATTTTTTCCAGCTCAAGATAGAGGATCAGCGCTTCCATGTCTTCGTTAATAGTCACGGTCGGCTTATCCGAATTGTTCAGGATCAGGCGGATCAGCTTCGCAAATTTGTTGAGGTATTTCGCCGCCTCCTCGCTTTTGCTGTTCAGGATATAGTGCTGGATGGAGTTGAGGGAGTTGAATACAAAATGCGGGTTCATCTGCGCACGCAAAGCCTTCAGCTCCGCTTTCGAAACCTCTACCTCCTGTTCGAATTTTGCTTTCTGCTTTTTGTTCAGCTGGTTCAGCCGGATGCGGAACACCAGCACCAGTGAGCCTACCACAAAGATCACACTGCCGAGAATAAACCACCAGGTTTTGTAGAAAGGCGGGAGGATCTCAAACGAAAATTCGGTGGCGTCAATGGTCCAGATCCCTTCATTATTGCAGCTTTTCACCTTGAAGGTATATTTTCCCGGAAGCAGGTTGTCGTACTTCACAAAATTAATGTCTGTATAAGGGCTCCAGGTTTTATCGAAGCCCTCGAGCTTATAGGTGTATTGCACCTTATCGGGATTGGTGAGGCAAATGCCGATAAAGTCGAAGCTGATATTGTTGAGCGAGTAGGGCAGCGCCGAGCCGTTGGCAAGCAGCGTGTCCTGGAAGGCCAGTTTTATTTTGGTGATATTGGTTTTCGATAAATTATCGTTCGGGATAAATTCCTTCGGCGAATATTTGATCAGTCCGTTCACCGTGCCAAACCAGATGCTGCTGTCCTTGTCTTCGTAGATGCCGTGCGTGTTGGATTCCACGCCGCTGAAACCGTCGGCCTTGCTGTAGGAAAGAATATCGATGATGCCGTAGTTCAGCTTTTTGATATCGATGCGGTTAATGCCCTGGTTGGTACCCGCCCAGAGGTAGCGGTTATCTTTGGTGAGCCCGATGGTGTATACAAGTTCGGAGCTTAACCCTTCTTTCTCCGAAATGATTTTGTAGCTATGCCTGTGCGGATTGAAGATCAGGATGCCGTTCAGGGTGGCCGCATAGATATTTCCCTCGTTGTCCTTGCACAGGTCGAGCGCACTTGTCACCGGCTCGGGAGAAGAAATGTTCTGCCGTTTAAATGCGTCGCCTTCCAGCTTGAAAATGCCAACCAGGTAGGTGCCCACCCAGATGTCGCCTTTCGAATCCTCAATAAAGCTCCACACCTCATAGTCGTTATTGTTGATGCTGATAGCCGGTAGTTTATAATACGTCGACTCATACGTATTTCCTTTTTTTCGCATGGCTGTCACCCCGTTCTTTCCACCTACCCAGATCGTATTCTTACTATCCTTGTAAAAGCAGTTGATGGGAGCCTGCTGCTTAAATCCTTCACCCGGCTCCAGGTTATAGAATTTCTCGTTCCTGAACATGGAAATACCCTTGTCTGTTCCGAACCAGATGCTGCCATCGTCCATCGGCAGGATGCAGGCCACGCGGTTGTCAATGAGGCCTTCCTTCGTGCTGTAATTCTTAAAAAAGCCCTCCGAAAATTTGTAAGCACCGTTGGCTTCCGTGCCCAGCCATAAATTCTGTTTCGCATCGCGGGTGATCTGGTAGATGAAAGCACCACCCAGCCCGTCTTTGCGGTCGTATACCGTAAAGCCCTTGCCCCTGAACTTATAGAGGCCGCTGTGGGTGCCGATCCACAGGTTATCCTCATAGTCGATCAGCAAGGTGCGGATGTGGTTCGAGTTATTATCGTAGCTGATGTTGTAATACGAAAATTCCTTCCCGTTGAAGCTGATTAGTCCGCTCTTGGAGCCGATCCACACCGTGCCGTTCTTCTGGTAAAGCACGGCGGTGATGTTCTCGTCGATCAGGCCGTTGCTCACATGGAACACATTCCAGGCATGCTTCGGCATATCGATCAGGTAGAGGCCGTTATCCGTTCCTACATAGAGCTGTCCCTCGGGCGTAAACTGCGAAACGGAGGTAATGCTCACGCTGTCGATCATCAGCTCAAATTCCTGGTAATGTTTTTTTTCCCTGAACAGGCCTTTATCAGTGCCTACCAGCACACCGTATTTTTCCGAATACAGGAGGCAGCTGATGTTATAGTCTTTAAAAAAAGGAACCTGCAACACTTTTTTTCCGTCCCAGATACACAGGCCTTTGTTGGTACCTGTCCACAGGCCTATCCGCGGATCGAGGCAAAAGCTCGTCACATAATTCGAAGGCAGGCCGTCTTTCACATAATAATTGCTCACCTGCCCGTCCACTTTATCGATCACGCTCAGGCCGTCGATGGTGCCCACGGTAATGAAATGGAACTGGTCTTCGATAATGGCATTCACATAGTGGTTGGCCAGGCCGTTCTTGGGAGAATAGCTCTTGAAGGTTTTGCCGTTGAACTTGCTTAAACCGCCATAGCCGCCGCTCCATAAATACCCCTTGCTATCCTGGTACATAGCAAAGATCTGCACATAAGGCAAACCATTCTCTACCGAATAGTTTTTGAAGTTGTACTGCTGGGCAAAGCCGGGAAGAATATATAAAAGCGCAGGCACTAAGCCTGTCAGGATCCGGAATATCTTGTATAGAGGGGTCTGCATTCGTTCATTACTAAAGTATTAAATTAAAAAGAGTTTCCCAGCCCTTTTTGATAAATGGGTGCTTTCAGCGAATAACTGGCAATATAATCAATCTTTACTGGTTCGTCTGTCAAAAAGGCACAGGGATGAATGAATATGACAAGGCAGGTGCCCGATCGCTGAAAAATTGGCTGATTATCAGTTAATTATTTAATAATAATTATAAACCCGGTTATGGCGTATTTTTTGTACTTTCGTTAGCTTAAATTTAAGATACATTATGCTAACGTTCCTCAAGAAGTTTTTCGGTACCAAATCCGAAAAAGATATCAAGTCCATTCAGCCGATCGTCGATAAGATCATTGAAATATACCCTTCCCTTAAATCCTTATCGAACGATGAGCTCCGGGCCAAAGTATCTGCTTTGAAGCAAAAAGTGCAGGATGCCGTGAAGAAAGAGCAGGCAGAGGTGGATGCCATCAAGGCCCGTGTGGAGAAAGAGTTCGACCTGAACGTAGAGACCAAGGAAGCCTTGTACAAAGAGGTGGATGAGCTGGAGAAGGAGATCACCAAAAAGATAGAAGAGGAACTGAATGCCATCCTTCCGGAAGCATACGCCATCTTAAAAGATACGGCGCGCCGCTTTGCGGAGAACGAAGAAGTGGTGGTAACTGCCAACGACTTCGATAAAAAATTAGCACAAACCCATAAAAATGTTGTACTCAACGGCGACAAAGCGGCCTGGCAAAACCGCTGGATTGCTGCCGGCAACGAAGTGGTATGGAACATGGTGCATTACGATGTGCAGCTTATCGGCGGTACAGTGCTGCACCAGGGAAAAATTTCCGAGATGGCTACCGGTGAGGGTAAAACCCTCGTATCGACCCTGCCTGTGTTCCTCAATGCCTTATCAGGGCGTGGCGTACACGTGGTAACGGTGAATAACTACCTGGCAAAACGGGATAGCGAATGGAACGCGCCCTTATTCCAGTTTCATGGCTTAAGCGTAGACTGCATCGACAAGCACGAGCCTAATACCGACGCGCGTCGCGAGGCTTACCTCTGCGATATTACTTACGGCACCAACAACGAATTCGGGTTCGATTACCTGCGTGATAACATGGCCCGTGACATTTCGGATCTGGTTCAACGCAAGCATAACTTTGCCATTGTGGATGAGGTCGATTCGGTATTGATTGATGATGCCCGTACCCCCCTCATTATTTCAGGACCTACGCCCACCGGCGATAAGCATGAGTTCATGGAGTTCAAGCCGCGTGTCGAAAAATTGCTGGCTGCTCAGAAAGCCTATATCCAGACCTGCTTAACGGAAGCCAAGCGTTTGTTTGCTGAAGGCAACGAAAAGGAAGCCGGTATTCCCCTGTTACGCGCTTACCGTGGCTTACCGAAAAACGGTGCCCTTATCAAATTCCTGAGCCAGCCGGGTGTGAAAGCCCTGCAGCAAAAAACAGAAAACTATTACATGCAGGACCAGCAAAAGGAAATGCATAAGATCGATGTGGAATTGTATTTCGTGATCGATGAAAAAAATAACACGGTTGATTTAACGGAAAAAGGCATCGACCTCATTACAGGTAGCGGCGATGATCCTAATTTCTTCGTAATCCCGAACGTGGGCGAAGAGATTGCCGAGCTGGAAAAACGTTCTTTCGAAGATCCTAAAGAAAAAATCGCCCTGAGAGAATCCCTCATGCGTGATTTCAGTGTGAAAAGCGAACGCATCCACACCGTGAACCAGTTATTGAAAGCTTACTCCTTGTTTGAGATCGACCAGGAATACGTGATTGCAGATGGCCAGATCAAGATCGTGGATGAGCAGACAGGCCGTATCATGGAAGGCCGCCGTTACAGCGATGGCCTGCACCAGGCGCTCGAAGCCAAAGAAAATGTAAAGATCGAAGCAGCCACACAAACCTATGCGACGATTACCTTGCAGAACTACTTCCGGATGTACAATAAGCTGGCGGGGATGACCGGTACGGCCGAAACGGAGGCACAGGAGTTCTGGGACATCTATAAGCTGGATGTGGTGGTGATTCCTACCAATAGACCGATTTCACGTAAAGACGAACAGGATCTGGTTTACAAGACCAACCGTGAAAAATACAATGCCGTGATTGATGCTACCGTGAAGCTGGTAGAAGCCGGAAGACCGGTGCTGATCGGTACCACTACGGTTGATATTTCCGAGTTGCTGAGCCGCATGCTCAAGCTGCGTGGCATCAAGCACAACGTCCTCAACGCGAAGTTGCACCAGAAAGAAGCGGACATCGTCGCGGAAGCAGGGCAGGCAGGAACCGTAACCATTGCTACCAACATGGCAGGCCGTGGTACGGATATTAAACTGGGTGCCGGCGTAAAAGACGCAGGCGGCTTAGCCATCATCGGCACCGAGCGCCACGAGTCGCGCCGTGTAGACAGGCAGCTGCGTGGACGTTCCGGACGTCAGGGCGATCCCGGAAGCTCCCAGTTCTATGTGAGCTTAGAGGACAACCTGATGCGTTTATTCGGCAGCGAGCGTATCGCCAGCCTGATGGACCGCATGGGCCTGGAAGAAGGAGAAGTGATCCAGCATTCCATGATCTCCAAATCCATCGAACGTGCGCAGAAAAAAGTAGAGGAGAACCACTTCGGTACGCGTAAGCGCCTCATCGAGTACGATGATGTGATGAACGCACAGCGTGACGTGGTATACAAGCGCAGGCGCCACGCCCTCAACGGCGACCGCCTGAGCATCGACATTGCCAACATGATCTACGAAGTATCGGAGAGCATTGTAACGGAGTATTATGCAAGCAGAGATTTTGAAGGCTTCATATTCGAATGCCTGAAAAACTTCGGAATGGAATCACCATTCTCCGAAAAGGAATTCCTGAATGGCAAGGAAGACAACCTCGTCCAATCCTTATTTGAAAAGGCTGAGCAGCACTACCGCGAGAAATCGCAGCAGATTGCCGAAACAGCTTTTCCTGTGGTAAAAGGCGTGTATACCAATCCTGATAATCATTTCGAAAACATCGTGACGCCGTTCACGGATGGTGTGCGCACCATCCAGATCATGGCCAACCTGAAAAAAGCCTATGAAACGGAAGGGCGCGAGCTGGTAGCGGTATTCGAAAAAACGGTGATCCTGGCCATGATCGACGATTCATGGAAAGAGCATCTGCGTGAAATGGACGACCTGAAGCAATCGGTGCAGAATGCCGCCCTGGAGCAGAAAGATCCTCTAGTGGTGTACAAGCTCGAATCCTTCAACCTGTTCAGGGACATGATTGCTAAAACCAGCAAGGATATTATTTCCTTCCTCATGAAGGGCGGTCTGCCGGTAGAAGGCGACAGCCAGCCGGTACAGCAAACGCGCTTCACACAGGAGCCTGTACAACAG
The DNA here is from genome assembly GCA_943362175.1 of Hydrocarboniphaga daqingensis. Lineage (GTDB taxonomy): Bacteria > Bacteroidota > Bacteroidia > B-17B0 > Aurantibacillaceae > UBA4416. Next base: position 27,171 of record CALRIU020000001.1, read on the forward strand.
CGTCCGAAAGAAAAGCTGGTGGAGAGCCGAAGCGAAGAAGAAGCACAGCAGCAACAGCAGGAAATGCCACGCCCGAAACAACAACCGGTGCGCGTGGAGCAAAAGGTCGGCAGAAACGATCCTTGTCCTTGTGGCAGCGGTAAAAAATTCAAAAACTGCCACGGCATAGGAGCTTAAGCATAAAATACTCTGAACTAAAAAACCTGTCACGATTCATCGCGGCAGGTTTTTTAATTTACAAGATGCCCGGTCAGATCACACACGAATGGGCGTGGCGGTCTCTCTGTATTGAGCCAAAGAAATCTTCAATGAGATGAGCGATGCGGATGGTTTACCGCCCCGGAATTTTTGAATCGCCGGCCTGCTTACAGGCCTGAAGCGGAAGATCCTGAAAACAAAATGGCGATGTTATGAGAACATCGCCATTTTAGGAACATTGCGTTTATGTTTTTATTGCGTTTTTGAACTCCCCCGAATTATAACAGTAAAAGAAAATTACCGTTATGAACGCAATAAAATGTTCGCAATGTTGTATTTTAAGTACTAAGAGCTGTTATCTCTATTATCAATACCGTGCCAAAGATACATGTTTTTTTAATCATTTGGAAAACAAATATTTAAGTTTTTTAGAAAAATTAACCATCAATGCAAATGTGGAAATATTGCCTCAACTCCGCGCCAGACTGTTGAATTAGTCATCAGTAGCTTATGAAGGAAGGCTTCGATACCGTAAAATTACGTACCCGTAAAGTGAAGCTTGCGATGGGATTATATTTCAAAATATAGTTGCCGCCATCCGGAAAAAACGGATACATGCCGAAGGACACCTGGAAGGTGCTGCTCAGTAAATTTTCGTTCCTCACCATCAGGCCAATGGTGTATGCCTGGTAAAGATTACTCTCCACCAGATGTTTCTCGGGGCTGCCGATGATGCCGAAGCCTGCCGTTACAACAGGCGCCAGGTGAAAGCCGATGAGGTTATAAGGCAGGTAGGCTACCGTTTCCGAATTCAGCACCATTTTGGTAGTACCTGCGAGTGAGCCGCTGTTAAAGCCGTACAGGTCGTCCGAGCTGATGGTGATACGCTCATTCGATAGTTTGTTTTCACCGAAAAGGTAGTCGTACTTGAGAAACTGCCGGAAATACCAGCGCCCTTTTTTCAACAGGTTGCTGAAATAGTAGAGGTTGTATTTAAAGGTGACGTCGTTGGGAACCTGCTTATTGAAGAACACGCCATAGCCAAAGGTGGCCGACAGATAGCCGAACCTTCTGAAATGCCTGGCCCTGGCCACTTCTATGCCGCTGTAGTACCTGATCTTTTTCGACTCTATCTTCAGGCCACCGTATATGTATTGGATGATAATTCCTTCCGGCACGTCCTCGTTGGCACCGAAACGGTAAATGTATTTATCCTTGTAATATTGCTGAATGGCAAAGCCGATATTGCCTACCACGCCGTAAGAATTTAAAACCGTTCTGCCCGGGTCGATATCCGCATTGGGGCGGCGCTGGTATTCGTTGGCGTAATAACGGCCTCCTACAATGAGGCTTGTACTCTGATTAAAGATGGTGGTGTCTTTGCTCAGCTTGAAACTTTTGGCTGCCCATACATCGTAATTGATGTAGTCGGTATTGGCGCGCCTGGGCTCATCGAGCGAGTCCTTGTAATCGTAAAATGCCCAGGATTTGGCGAGGTATACGCCGCCGGCCCATTTCGCCAGGGGCGAATAAAAACCACGGTCAAAGGAAATGGAAGTTTGTGTGATGTCTTTATTGGTGCGGTAGAAGAGCGTTGCCGTGATATACGTATTGTCAATGTTATCGATGCTGTAGGAGCCGTAAAAATCCAGCAGGTTGGGCCGCCGCACTTCTGCAAACTGCTCGAAGGTTTGCCCCACGCCAAAGAGGTTGTAGTTTCTGAACTTTGCGTTGACAAACACATCTGTGACGAGGAAAGGAACCGTGATGGGCCATTTATCAATTACCGTAACATTCACATCCACGCTGTCCATGCTGGTAGCCGATGGTGTGACGAAAATGCTGACATCGTTGATGTACCTGGCTTCGCGCAATACCCGTTCGGTTTCGCTTAGCTCGAGCGGGTTCAGGGGCTTGTTTTCCTTAAATAACAATTTATTGATGATGATCCATTTGCGTGTAGTGGTATGCGCCCGGTTGCCCGTGCGTTCCAGCCGGTTAATCTTTCGTGGCACCGTATCGTTCAGCGAATAGCCGAAGGGGTCATACACCTTGATGCGGATGTTGCGAACGATCTTATCCTTGTATTTAAGATAGGGATTAACAATCTTTTCTTCCTTCGATGCAGGCTCTTTGGGATACTCTACCGGCCGGGGCTCTACAAACACTGCATCATAAGCCATTTTGGTGAGTTTGCGCTTGTAGGCGAAAGCCTTGATCTTCCTGTAAAATTTTAAGGAATCCTTCAGGGTGCCTGTATGTTTCTGTGCCTGTAAGCCTTGTATGGTAAATAAGACCATCAACAGGCATAACGTGCGGGCCAACAGCCTATTTGTGATTCCGGAGATCATAGAGATACTAAGTATCTCAGGCGCTTCAATTTAGATACCAATGCATTAACATGGCTGTGGGAAAATGGGTTATTTTCGGCTACCTCTTATTGCCCGGGTCTTTTATGCTTTTCCCTTTGTTCCCGCTTACTCCATGCCGATGTGGATGAGCGCGTCACCCTGGTTCACCACCGGCTGATTGTTGATGCCCACGATATAGCCGTCAACAGTAGAAAGGATCTTGTATTCCACTGAGCCAAAGGGATTGCAGATGACGCCGAGGAGATCATCTTTCTCCACATAAGCGCCGTTGGTGGCATTCATGTGGAAGAGGCCACTGGCATTGGCCCTGATCCAGGTATCCTTGCGGATCTTCACGGAAGGATTGTTCGGCACATCCAGGTCGATCATGCCGAAATTTTTCATGAGGCGCAGGCAGCCGTTTACACCTTCATTGATGGCGGTGTAGTCCAGGCGCATGCTTTCGCCGCCTTCGTACACCAGGATGGGCTTGCCTTTTTTGGAAGCCTCTTTCCGGAAAGTGCCCTCCCTGTAGGAGCTGTCGATGATGAGCGGTGGAGAGAACTTCTCGGCCAGCGACACATTCTCGCTGAACTCAAACACGCAGCGGATCTGGGGAGAGTTGCTGATCTTGGCGCCGCCCGTATGAAAATCAACTCCGAAGTCGATGAGCGGAACAATGTGCTTCATGAGGTCGTAGGCGATGCGGCTGCCGAAAGAGCCGTTCTTATTACCCGGGAAGCAACGGTTGAGGTCCCTGCCATCGGGAAGCTCGCGGCTGCCGAATAAAAAAGACACACTGTTGATCACCGGGATGGCAATGATATTTCCGCAGTTCAGGCGCTTCACCTCGTCGCGTGTAATGATGCGGCGGATGATCTCAATGCCGTTGGTCTCCTCGCCGTGCATGCCCGCCGAGAGCAGGATGGTGGGGCCTTCGGCATTGCTCCGGAATACGAAAACCGGAATTTCAATATTGGTTTTGGTGTGAAGCTCGTATGAGTTCAGGACGATTTGTTTGCATTCTCCGGGACTAACGGTCTGCGCATTGATGGTGAAGTCTTTCATACATTACTGTCCCGGCGCATTAAATTCATTACGCTCGACATATTCAATGATCTTGCCGGCAATATCGATTCCCGTAGCGCCTTCAATGCCTTCCAGCCCCGGCGAAGAGTTGACCTCCATCACCAGTGGCCCGCGGTCGCTTTGCAGGAGGTCCACACCCGCAATACCCAGTCCCAGCTTTTTGGCCGATTTGATGGCTGTGGCACGCTCTTCCGGGCTGAGTGTGATCAGGGAGGCCGTGCCGCCGCGGTGCAGGTTGCTCCGGAATTCCCCTTCCTTCGCCTGGCGCTTCATAGCCCCTACGATCTGCCCGTCCACCACAAATACGCGGATGTCGGCGCCTTTCGATTCCTTGATGAACTCCTGTACCAGCATGTTGGCGTCGAGCTTCAGGAAGGCCTCGATCACCGATTTGGCAGCCTTGTCGTTCTCGGCGAGGATCACGCCGATACCCTGGGTCCCTTCCAGGAGCTTCACCACACAAGGTGCGCCGCCGATGCTGGCAATCACCGATTCAATGTCTTTGGGCTCGTTGGCAAAAGCCGACTTCGGCATACCGATGCCCGCGCGCGCCAGAATTTGTAAGCTTCTTAATTTATCCCGCGAGCGTACCAGCGCCTGCGATTCCACCGCGGTGAAAATCTTCATCATCTCAAACTGCCGTACCACGGCCGATCCGTAGAAGGTGGCACTGGCCCCGATGCGCGGGATCACCGCCTGGATGTCGGTTACCTCCTTGCCATTGTAATAAATGTGAGGGCGGCTTTGCTCGATCACCAGCACACATTTCATGTGGTCCAGTACCACAACTTCGTGTCCGCGCTGCTCCGCCGCTTCCATCAGGCGCTTGGTAGAGTACAGGTTTTTATTCCGGGATAAGATCGCTATTCTCATGTAGGTGGAGGTATTTAGGTAGTGATTTTTTTAAGAGTTAATCCGTTGGTATAAACGAGGTTCACATCCACGATGAATTTTCCTTTCAGCAGGCGGCGCCCGATGAGCACGGGATAGCGCATGTTGCCGCGGTCGCTGAGCGATACCGTGGTGCGGATTTTTTTCTTCCCGATGTGAATGAGGGTTTTAATGATGAAGCGTTCTTCCTTTTCGCCGAAGGAATTTTTGATAGACTTTTGCGTGTAGTCTTCCACACGGTGTACAGTGTCGTCCATGAGCTTGAACTCAAGCAGCTCTTTGCCGTCCCGCTTGATCTGTTCAATATGCTTGCAATGAATGGAAGAGGTATATGCGCCGGTATCGATTTTCGCTTCTACATGGCTCATGGCTAATAAGGGGAAGTCGACGTATTCCCGGCGTCCAATCAGTCTTGGCTTGTTCTTTTTCGGTAGCATGTTTAAAGCTTAACCAAATTAGCGGATTTTCATGAAAACAAAAAATTAAATTTTGGAATGTTTTATGTTTTTGTAACTGGTCTTCCGGGTCTGTCACTTCGAGTGCCCTCCCGACCGTTCCTTTTCGGGACGGTGTATCGAGAAGTGTTCTTAAAGACATTTCCTTGTCATTCCCGATACATTTTTTGCAGGAGGCAGGCATTGTGAGATGCTGAAACAAGTTCAGCATGACTTTTTATAAAACCGTTTCGGGTCCACCTCCGGGTCCAGGGGCTTTCCCTCTTTGAAGTGCTCCACAAGCTGGCGTGCGAAGAAAGGCGCGAGCATCACCGCCTTGGTACCAAAGCCATTGAAGATATGATGATTGTCGTAGCCGGGATGTGTTCCTACCAATGGACGGCGATCAATCACAGCAGGCCTCACGCCGGCTTCGTGGTCAATCACCTCAAAAGGAGCCGAGATCACCGCTTTCAGTTTGCCAATCAGCGTTTGCTTCGCAGCTTCAGTAGGCGTGTCGCTCAGGTCTTCCCAGTCGTAGGTAGCGCCCACCTTATATGTGTGGTTTCCTAAGGGCAGGATAAAAATCCCCTTGTTCAGGATATCATGCTCTAAAAGCAGGCCTTCGCAGCGGATGGTGAGCACTTCGCCCTTGGCCGGTTTCATCGGAATGAAATCAAACAAAGGATTTTGGCTGAGCAGGTGCCCTTCACAGAAGACAACTTGCTTAGGATGAAATTGCTTGTAGTAAGCCTTTACGCCGTCGTATTGCAAATCGCGGTAATTGAAACGTTCGCTAAGGTAAGATCCCTTTTGCACCAGGTAGTCCCGTGTTTTTTCCAGGAACAGCTTTACATCCAGGTTGCCGGCTTGCAATACTCTGGAGTAATCACCAAGCATATCCTGGGCGCTGAGCTTCAGGCCATGGTATATTTCAGGATCAAGAAACGCCTGATCGCTTTCCGCTTTTTTGATCCAGAGGTTTTTTTCCTGCTGTTCTATGAAAGGCTTGATGATGGCCCGTTCGTGGATCAGCGGCACACCGAAAAGATCGGAGGCATCTTTGTAGAAAGCCATCAGCTCCGGTACCACCTCAGTTGCCAGCCAGCTTTTGGTAAGGCGCTTAAACACGACAGGATTCCAAATCCCAGCCGCCACGCGGGAGCAGGAGGAGAGCGAAGGCTCGTCGATCACCAGCACGCTGTAATTCGCCTTCATCAAGGATAAAGCCAGAACAGAACCTGCGATGCCTTGCCCGACGATTATAAAATCATGTGTCACCCTTATTTTTTTGGAGCCGGTTTGCGGTAACCGTATTTGATGCCGCGGTAGGCGCCTGAGAAGTAGACGACCAGCCTCACGCCGTAGATCATCTGTACCTCGTTATAGTCGCAGAAAATCTGCCCGCCGAGCCCTACATCGTATTTGATCTTGTAGATGGCTTCGAGGCAGGCGTAGCCCCCAAGGCGGTTGTACACGGTGTTGAGGATAGACGGCAGCCCAAACTCGGTACTGTCGCTCAGCGGCCTTTTGAAATAGGAGTAAGAAGGGCCGATGAACGCAGAGAGGTTGTATTTCTCATGCTCCTTGCGGGCGCCTATGCCTACGTGAAAGTTATAGCTGTTGGCAGCCGTAAAATCATTGCCGCTCATAAAAGCACCGGCCCTGAAATAATATTGCTTTAAGTGGAAGCTGTAATCCACCGCCAGGTTCTTCTGATCTTTGGGCCATTTGGTGTTGTAGTTGGCACCGCCGCCGAAGCTCAGCCAGTTGTTGTAAACCCTGTAGCGCTTGCCATCATAGGCAATTTCCTCTTTTGCATTATACACTTTGGCGCTGTCTTTTTTTACCGCGCGGGTAGTATCGCTTTGAGCGTGTGCTGCCGCAGCAGATAAGAGAATGAATATGGCGATTGACAGCGATCTCAACGGAGACGAAGGTAAAGAAAACAATTTACTTTTAATAGTGTGCAGGTACATGGTTTGACATCTTAAATTACAAGGGGATGTAACCGGATAATTAACAGGAAAAAGCCTGGTTTATTGTGCCATGATCCAGGCATTCGGGTAGCGCTGGCGGATGCTGTCGAGGATCTTTACTGCCTCCTGTTTGTTGTTGAAGGAGCCGCAGCTTACCACATGCAGGCCTTTGGCATTCACACCGCTGATCCCGGCATTGACCTGTGCTGAACGAAGCTCGTTCACCAGGCGCTCGGCATTTTCCCTCACGCCGAAACAGCCCAGCACCACCTGGAATTTTCCGCTGAGGCTCAGCTTGCTTTTTACCGAAGGGCTTGCTACCCGGGTTTTATCAGGGCGAAGCATCGGGTCGTTGGTATTGGCGATCATCACGCGCCCGCTGTTGCCCAGTGTAAATGCGGCATAGCCATTGGCATCAGCGAGGAAAGAGGGCTTCTCCACATCGGCAATGATAAAGGCCTTACGCTCGGGGCTGTGGCTTGGGGTATAGGTTTTTTCGGGTGTATAGAAAGGATTCACCGATGATTGCATGATCGGCTGCATCGGCTTGGAAGTAGCGGCGAAGAACAGAAAAGCCATGACGGCAGGAATGCCTACAGCCATCGCAGCGATGCGGGCATAAGATTTTTTTTGCCTGAGAATTACCGGTGCAGCAGTAACTACACGGTCCTCGAAAACAGGCTTGTGTACGGGCTTTTCGGTTTCCAGCGGAAGCTCGTTGGCAGTGACAGGCTCAAAGCCAAATGCATCAAACAGAAAGTTCATATCCGCTTTCGCCTCGAAGCGCAGGCTGTTCTCGTTGTCTATATACAGGAGCCCGATGTTCTGAAGCTCAAAGCGTTTTTTGGCGCTTAATAAGGATTGAATGTATTGCCTGTATTCCTCTGTGAGCTTTGTGGCTTCATCAAAGGAAACCGCATTCCGCTCCATCAGCGAGGTAATCAATAGCCCGTCGTTGTGAATGAGGTTGCGGTTGAAAAGAATATGCTTGGCAGGCGGGAACAATAAATGATTGCCCTTGTTGAAGCCTGCGCTGTGGCTCCGCGATACAAATCCGCCAAATCCCGGAACGATCACGCAATCATGCCTGTAGAGCAATTCGCTGATCAGCTGGGTTATTTGGGTGTAGTGTATCATTTGCGGGACTTCGAAAGTAGGTGTTTTTAGCGTCCTTTTGTCAATAAATTTATGAAAATCTTCTGATTTCGCCTGCATTTTCAATAACCAATTAATTATCAGTTTTTTAAAAAATTATTAAAGATTCTATTACCTTTGCGGCGATGTTATTTGCCCGATCATTTACCCTGGTTTTGCTATGTAGTTGCCTGTTTATGAGCCGCTTGGGATATTCCCAAAAAACGGAGCACAGTGCCAAAGAATTGATTTTCAAAATGATAAAATCCATCGATGCGGTGGATCGCTTCAAATACAGCTTAAAGATCACCGAGCGTGGCAAAAAGGGCTTTAACCACTACGAATCCTCCGTTAAGCTCTGCCGCTCGCCGCGTAAGCTCTATGTGTATATCAAAGGCATCGAGCTCATCTGGGTCAACGGCTGGAACGGCAACAAGGCCTATGTGAAGCCCAATTCCTTTCCTTACATCAACCTGAGCCTCGATCCGCTGGGAAGCCTCATGCGCCAGGACCAGCACCACACCATCAACGAAATGGGCTTCGATTATTTTGCCAGCATCGTGGAATACATGGCGCTGAAAGTAGGGGATAAGTTCGATCAGTATTTTAAGCTGGAAGGTGAGGAACGCTACAATAACCGCCCCTGCTATAAAATTACGATCACCACTAAGGACTATGGTTATGAGAATTACACGGTGGGAGACAGGGAAAGCATTACCACCATTGCCCGTAAGCTGCACATCAGCGAATACAAAATCCTGGAGGTGAACCCGAAGCTGAACGATTATTTCGATATCCTGAAAAAAGGACAGGTGCTGAAAGTGCCCAATGCCTACGCCAAGGATGTGGTCTTATACATCGACCAGCTCTACCACCTGCCGATTGGTGTGAAAGTGTCGGACGATAAAGGCCTCTTCGAGCAGTATGATTATTTCTTTTTGCAGGTAAATCCTAAGATTGAGGAGACCGAGTTTACCACGGGTTATAAAGATTATAAATTTTAAACATTTCAGATTGTTGAGGGTTAATTAAGACACCATGAGCGCTATCATCATTACAAAAAACACGGAGCTGATGCAAAAGGTGATCGATGAGATCAAAACCTGCTACGACCCCGAGATTCCTGTGGATATCTGGGAGCTTGGCCTGATCTATGAGCTCGACCTCAATGAGGAGAATGAGTTGAAGATCACCATGACCCTCACATCGCCCAACTGCCCTGTGGCGGAAACGCTGCCTGCCGAAGTAGAGAACAAGCTGAAGCTGGTGCCGGGTGTGAAATCCGCAGAGCTGAAACTGACCTTTGAACCGACCTGGACCAAGGAAATGATGAGCGAAGTGGCCCAGCTGGAATTGGGGTTTATGTAATGTATAAAGATCATGGAAGACGGGATCATCAATAAAGTAGCCAACAGCGGGTTGATTACCATCGACCTGGAAGAGTTCTTTCCTAAAGGCGAGCGTGTCCTTTTCGATATCAAGCCATTCCTGTTTCACGAGCTGATCCTCAAGGAAAAAGATTTCAGGGAGCATATTAAACAACACGACTGGACGCAATACCAGGATAAATACGTCGCCCTTACCTGTACCGCCGATGCCATTGTACCTACCTGGGCATACATGCTGCTCACGTTGGCGCTGAAGCCCTACGCAAAAAAAGTTGTGTTCGGAAGCCTCGATGCCCTTGAGGTGCTTCTGTTTGATGAGGTCCTGGCGAACATTCCCTTTGAAGAGTATAAAGACAAGCGCATCGTTATCAAAGGTTGCGGTAACCTCCCGGTGAGCACCCATGCCTATGTAGCGCTCACCGAAGGCCTGAAGCCATTTGCCAAATCCATCATGTATGGCGAGCCATGCAGTACCGTGCCTTTGTATAAAGCACCGGCCGCAAAGGCTTAGTTTTAAATTCAAACGATAATTTAAGCGTTAGTTCGAGTGTTTTTTGCCTACCTCCCGCAAAAAAATGCATCGACAACGCTTCTCCACAGCGTTCGAAGTAACACATTTATGTTATCTTTTACAGTATCGCAAATCTCTGAAAGGTCGGAGTGTCTGTTGTATTAAGCGAAGCCATGCGTCAGCGTTCCGATAGCTATCGGAAGTAGCGTAAATCCTTTTGCCGGACACTGAGCTGTCATCCTGAGCGAAGTCGAAGGGGCAGCCGAAGTGTGGCAAAGATTGTAGCGTAAAGCGCGCCCGGACGCCCAAAAAATAAAAGAAATAGAGTAGGCATCACGCAACAGCATCTCTAAAAACAGAGTTCATCTGCTGATTATGAGACCCTGAAACAAGTTCAGCGTGACCGCATACCTTAACCGACGCTGTCAGGAAGTCATTTTTATACTTTCTTATAAAATATCCCGTAGTTATAAATTGTATATTTATCATCTTGATACGGATGTCTAAATACTTCATGTTCACGTTTATCCTGTTTCATGCTCTCCTGGCCTCTGCCCAGGGAGAAGGCAGGCAGCGCGCCAAAGGCATCCGCAAAAATCCCATTGCACAAACCAAGCTTAGCTTCTCACCGGTGTTGGGCCTATACAAAGCCAATCCCAACCATGCCGGCAAGGCAAGAGCTAAAATGGCTTTTTGCTTTTCGGTGAAGGAGGAATTCCGGATCGATAAAAAAAGTAAATCATTCATTGGAATTGGCATCGACTATATGGCGCACGGCACCCGCTTCGATTCTTATTATTTCCCGAAAGACAGCATCCGTTTGTATAACAGGGGCACGAATGCAGAGTATAACCTCAATATTCAGGAGCTGGATTTTCCTGTATACATCAAGCGCTCTTTTCAACGTGAAGACAATTCCCTGCTTTCCGGTTATGTGTTTGCCGGCTATAGCTACCGCCTGCTCATCAAGAGCGTGATGTCGGTGAGCTATTACGGGGATGAGGTGGCTTACGATGACGGCAATCTCCAGTTCAAAATTCCGGCGTTGACTAAAAAAGGCAGTTCTTTCCTCCAGGCGGGAGCAGGCTTTCAGAAAAACAATCCCAACAAGCACAAGGCCGTGTATGGCGAGCTCCAGTTCAAATACGGACTCTCACCCTTGTATATCGATCAGCCCTATGGCCCCAGCAGCCTCTACATCAGCGGGCATTTTATTTTACTAACCGTAGGCGTGAAGATCTAGAAGATGACCATCGGGCTGCATAAACCGTCTACTGCCATTCAGGGTGAGGTCTTTTTGCCAGGCTCCAAAAGCATCAGCAACCGCGTGTTGATGATCAAAGCCCTTTCAGGAGCTTCCTTCGAACTTGAGCATCTGTCTGATTCGGATGATACCCGCCATTTACGGAATGCCTTGCAGGCCATTAAAACCGGATCATCCAGGCTGATCGACATCGGCCATGCCGGCACCGACATGCGTTTTCTCACGGCTTACCTGGCTACAAGGGAAGACGCTTCGTATGAGCTGACGGGTTCCGAACGCATGCAGCAGCGCCCGATTGCGGAGCTGGTGGATGTGTTGAGATCGCTGGGTGCCGATATTTCCTATAAGCACCGGGAAGGTTTTCCGCCTTTGATGATCCGTGGCAAAAAGCTGAAAGGTGGCGCTACGTCTATTCGCGGCGACATCAGCAGCCAGTTTATCAGTGCGCTTTTATTGATAGCGCCTTATTTCGAAAAAGGCCTGGAGCTGGAGCTTACGGGACAGATCGTTTCAAAGCCATACATCGTTATGACTACCGAAACGATGAGGCGCTTCGGTGCGCAGGTGTCGGAAACAGGAAACAGAATAGCGGTAAAACCACTTCCTTATCATGACAGGCAAGCCTCTTACAGGGTAGAAAGTGACTGGAGCGCTGCCTCCTATTTTTACAGCATGGTGGCTTTGTCGCCTGTCGGGACGAAGCTTAAGCTGCATGGGCTTTCTGAAAACAGCCTGCAGGCCGATGCTGCCTGTACAGGAATCTATGAGCGTTTCGGCGTGGAAACAATTTTCGGAGAACAAGCCCTTGTTATTTCAAAAACGAAAGAGCCTTCAGCCGGAAGCATGGCATACGATTTTACCGATTGCCCCGACATCGCACAAACATTGGTCTGTACCTGTGCCGCGTTACAGATCCGGTTTCATTTTACGGGGCTTCAAACCCTGAAAGTCAAAGAAACCGATCGCATCCTGGCTTTGCAGCAGGAGCTGAAAAAATTCGGGATCCGGCTGGAAGCCACAGCGGATTCTCTGTCCTTTGATGGACATTCTGTTCTTAATCGGGAACCGGTGCAGGTAGCTACTTACAAGGACCACCGCATGGCCATGAGCTTTGCGCCGCTGGCATTGGGGCATCATCAATTAAGTATCGAAGAGGCAGAAGTGGTTTCCAAATCGTATCCACACTTCTGGGACGACCTCCGGAAAATCGGCTTTACAACCAAACCCTGAGCGCTTTTTGAAAGTATAACACAGCTGTAATGAAACTATTGCGTTGTTTTAGCCTTCTGCTTTGCCTGTGTGTGGCCTCAACCCTGGCGGCGCAAACAAGCTATACCGTTACGGGCAAAGTAACAGATGCAGCCACCGGGGCACCCTTGCCTTTTGCAGCGGTGATGCTGAAAGGAACCTTTATCAGCACAGAGACTAATGCTGCAGGCGAGTTTACGATTGCTCATACGGATAAAAGCCACACGCTCATCGTATTTCAATATGGCTACACCACCAAAGAACAGATAGTGAGCGCTTCAGAACAAAAGGGTCTGCTCATCTCCTTGCAGGCCAAAGCCTATAACCTCACAGAGATTGTGGTGCGCGATAGACGCACAGATACCTTGCAGGCCAATAATCATACGGAATTCCTTGCCTTTGAGTTCTATGATAATTTCCTGGTGGCGCTCGTTGATAAAGGCAGGCGCTATAAGCTCGTGCAGCTGCTCGATGAGTCGGGCAAGGTCATCCGGGAGCATAAAGCGCCGGAAGGTGCCAACGCGTTGTTTAAAGATTGCCTGGGGAATGTACAGCTGCTCAGCAAGGACAGCTCTTACCAGTTTTATTACAATTATGAAACGATCGAATTCCTGCCGCCTTATTCCCTGGACGTATTTGCCAGAACCTTAAAACCCTGCCAGTGTATTTCTGGCGACAATTATTATTTCAAAGAGGTCACGTATAAAAATCTGAAAAATACGTATTACCTGATCAACCGGCACGATCTTCAGAAAAAGAGCTTGTTCACCAGGATAGAGAATACAGATGCCATCCATGCCTTCAATACCGATTATGATCTTAATTATTTCCTGGCCCAGCGCCGGAAAGGCTTTGGCTATGCCATGCAGGTGGAAGACATCAAATTGCGCATGGATGAGCTGCGGGAAGATCTGCCTTTGTCGCCCGACTACCTCTTTAAGCTCAATCCCATCAAATCCGATCTGGTGAAGCTGGACAGCTCGCTGCTGGTCGTGGATTACACGCACCGCATGCTTTACCACCATCATGCGTCGGGAACCCTACTGAAAACCGATTCGCTTCGACTGAAAGGTGTATCGCCCTTCGTGGTGCAGGATGCCGATCTTCAGAAACTGTATTTCGTTTACGAAAGCAATGGCCTCATGAGCCTGTACGAATACATGCATCCATTCACCAACCTGAAAGCCCATGTCATTGAAGGCTATCGCTTCATCCGGAATGTGCGCTGCCGGAACGGGACGTTGTATTTCCTGAACCGGAACAGTGCTCAGGATAATGTCACAAAGATCTTTACTTACAGGCTTTGAAAATTAAAATCCAGGTACCCGACTTCGTTCGAACGGACAGGACAGTAGGTTTGGTCACATTGGTCGGAGCGTCAGCATACCGGGGTTTCACGTCATGGCGGGCAATAGCGAAGCAATCGGCTATTATATCAGATTGCTTCGTCGTACCTCCCCGCAATGACGGTGAATTTGAATGAATCTCTAATGCGATACCGCCTTTAAGCCAACGATGGAAGCAATCAGCGTGACGATAAAGAACATCCTCCAGAAATCAGCCGGTTCTTTGAAGATAAAAATCCCGACCAATACAGAGCCCACGGCGCCAATGCCTGTCCATACGGCATAAGCGGTGCCTATCGGCAGTGTTTGCGTGCATTTGTAGAGGAGGTACATACTGATGCTGAGGCTCACAAAAAAGCCAGCCATCCACCAGGTAGCTGTGGCGCCGCTTGCTTCCTTGGCTTTTCCGAGGCAGGTAGCAAACGCTACTTCAAATAATCCGGCAATGCATAATAAAATCCAGTTCATAGGTTGGGTGTATGAGTGATCTCAGAATAACAGGTTCGTTCTCGATTTTTTATCTTTAATATCCTCCATGAATAACTCATGGGCTGCTGTAAAGTGTTTATTCTTTTGAATCGTTTCTAAGATGGTGTGATTGTATAAATAACGGTTTTCGCCCTTGACGAGCAACAGGTAATCGGTTTTGTCCAGCTCAGGCATCAGTTTCGTGGTTTGCTCCACTTCGCCGGCAAAGAGGTCTGTCGCTTGTGCTTTGTGCCTGGCAGTCGGTTGAAAAGAGGTTTGATTTTGCAGCAGGTTAAACTCAATGTTCAGGCTTTCGTGCTGGAAGCTGTACACCGGGAAATAAAAATCCTCGCCTTCCTTGTGGGTGTAATCCAGCAGCTCATTCAGCTGAAGATCAATATCCAGGTCGTTGTTCAGCTCATGGATCACCCGGTAAACACTTTCGTTGCAAGTGATAGAGAAGAGGTCGAAATCAAAGTGCTCTTCCGCATGAATATCTAAGCTGTATGTTGGCATTTTTTTAATATTGGATTCAGCCCGGTATGGACCAGGATAGCCACTGTATTTTATGTGGTGGCTGAGGCTCTCGAAGCCGCCAAAGATTACTCTCCCGAGATCTTCTCGATCAGCTCTGTGCTGATGCCCGTAGAGCTGTAGCCTCCATCATGGTACAGGTTCTGCATCGTCACCATACGGGTGAGATCAGAGAACAAGCTCACGGTATAAGCAGCGCAGTCGTCGGCGCTGGCATTTCCCAGTGGCGATTGCAGATCCGCGAAGGTATAGAAGTCAGAGAAACCTTTGATGCCACCACCGGCCGTTGTTTTGGTCGGTGATTGAGAGATCGTATTGATACGGACTTTCTTTTGCTTGCCGTAATGGTAACCGAAAGTGCGGGCAATACTTTCCAGCATCGCTTTAATATCGGCCATATCCGTATAGAACGGATAGGTGCGTTGCGCGGCAATATAGGAAAGCGCTACCACAGAAGCATGCTCGTTCAGCGCATCCAGCTTGTGTGCAGCGGCCAGCATTTTATGAAAGGAAAGGGCGGACACATCGATGCCTTTCTGATAAAAATCGTAATTGAGCTCTGTATAAGGAATGTTCTTGCGGATGTTTACGCTCATGCCGATGGAATGCAGCACAAAGTCGATTTTTCCACCTAAAAGATCCATGGATTCCGTATATAATTTGCTAACCTCTTCCATGTTGGTAGCGTCCGCCGGAATGATCTTAGCACCCGTTTCTTCTGCCAGCTTATTGATCTCGCCCATACGCATCGCAATAGGAGCATTGGTCAGTGTAAACGTTGCGCCTTCTTCATGACACTTCTGAGCTACTTTCCAGGCAATGGAGTTTTCATCCAATGCACCGGTAATAATTCCGCGTTTTCCTTTTAATAAGTTGTATGCCATAGTGTTGATGTTTAGTGGGTACAAATATATGAATTATGTCTTACGCGTTCAGCAATTCTTTGGCGTTCTTCATGGCTGTTTCCGTAGGGTTTCCGGTGCTCAGCATCTTGGCAATCTCTGCAATGCGCTCGTCTTTGGTGAGTGCTTTGATGTTGGAAGTTGTCTTGTCTTTCGTGTCTGATTTATAGACATACAAATGCGAATTCCCCTTGCTCGCCATTTGAGGTAAGTGTGTGATCGTGATCACCTGCATGCGCTTGCCCATCGTTTTGAGGATATTGCCGATCTTGTCCGCTACATCGCCACTGACACCCGTATCGATCTCGTCAAAGATAATCGTCGGCAGAGCCGTATGCTCTGCGAGCAATGCTTTCAGGCATAAGGTGAGGCGTGAGAGCTCGCCGCCCGAAGCTGTCTTATGCAGCTCTTTGAAGTCAGCGCCTTTGTTGGCCGTAAAGAGAAATGAGACCTGGTCGAGGCCGGTAGCGCTGAGGTTTTCCAAAGGCTTCAATTCTATTTTGAATTGGGCATTGGCCATCGATAAGCCCGCCAGCATCGTTTTGATATTCTGCTCGATGCCTTCCGTAGCTTTCTGGCGTTTTTTCGAAAGATCCGTCGCCAGGGCTTTGCATTGCTTTTCCTGCGCCGCAATTTCTTTTTGCGTTTTTTCAATGCTCACTTCCAGGGAAGAAAACTGTTGCAGTTTTGCCTCGATGTCCGCTTTGATTTGTAATAATTCCTCTTCGCCCGCAGCGCCGTGTTTTTTCAATAAGCGGTTCAGCTTATCCAGTTTCGAATTCACTTCTTCGAGGCGGTTAGGGTCATACACCACATCCTCTTCCGCTTTTTCAATATCCGCGCTCAGCTCTTTTAATTCAATAACTACCGAATTCAGACGTTCAAAAAAATCATTGAAAGTCGTATTGAATTTAGCAACACTCTGCAACTGCTGCTTTACTACAGAAAGCGAAGAAACAATGGTGTCTTCTCCTCCCGCAATAGCAACCGAGGAGCGCGATAAATTACTTTTGATCAGCTCCGCATGTTCGAGCGTTTCGCTTTCCTCTTCCAGCTCTTTCAGGATGCCGGCTTTCAGATCGGTTTCTTCCAGCTCATTGAACTGGAACTGGAAATAATCCAGGTCTTTCTTGGCCTGCAATTCCTGTGCGGTCAGGTCTTCCAGCTGCCGTTTCAATTTTTGCAAAGCGCTGTACTGCTTTTTATAATCGGCAAAGAGAGCCGTTGTTTGAGCGAAGGCATCTACCAGCTCAAACTGGAAATTGGTTTCTTTCAGCAGCAGGGTTTCATGCTGCGAATGAATATCGATGAGGCGGTCGCCCAGCTCTTTCAATACCGTGAGCGTGGCAGGGGTGTCGTTGATAAAAGCCCTCGATTTCCCTTCGGGCGTAATTTCCCGGCGCACCGTTGTCAGTGCTTCAAAATCCAGCTCATGGCTTTCAAAAAACGATTGCAGGTGATAAGCTTCAATATTAAAGCGCGCTTCGATGATGCATTTTTTGCTCTTATCGTGCAGGCTTCCCACATCGGCCCTGTTGCCAAGCGTGAGTCCCAGTGCCCCGAGTAGAATAGATTTTCCCGCGCCGGTTTCCCCGGTAATCACCGTGAGCCCGTTCGACAGATCGACATCCGTTTCTTCGATCAGGGCGAAATTTTGTATCCGTAAATGTTGTAACATGATTGCCTTAAATATCGGCATTTTAAGAGGGCGCGATATGGAATTTTAACTACATGAAATGCATTTTTTCAACAATCTGAGTGAAAAAAAGGTTCTCGCAGAGGCTCGCAGACGAATACACAGAAACGCTCAGCAGAGGAAACCATGAAAACGTAGCGAAAATAAGCAAAAGGGTATTTCTCGCAGAGTTGCGCAGATGAACATGCAGAGGAATATCCGGAGCGTAAAAAATAATCCGCGAAATTCTGCGCCGGACTCTGCCGGAAAAACGGCTACAACATCCCTCTCAGCTTCTCATAATCGATTTTCGAATGATGCCTCGGGTCCCGTGGAATCTTTTTCAGGAAGCAGATCCGGCCGAATGCCAAAGGCATGGCACGCAAGGAAGACTCTATCGCTTTTTTCTGCTTCCGGTCCCTGAGTTCCAGCACAGCAACCGTTTCGCCCTTTAGCTGAAGAACCGTTCCGGCAGATACACCTTCTAAAAGCCGGAAAGCATGCTCATAGAGAAAAGGATACACAGTAATGCCTTGATGTTCGAAGACGGAAGAACAACGTCCGGTTAAAAATAAATTCCCATGATTGTCCATACAGCCGCTATCGCCTGTACGGTGATATACCTTCTCCCCGATAAAGATCTTATGTCGTTTCAGGGCTTTTTCGTTATTGAAGTATTCTCTTAAAACATGCGGGCCGGCCACAATAATCTCTCCAACGGTATCTGCCTGACAAAGCTTCAGGTCAGATTCTGATGCAACGCTGATCGTTTCTTCCGTGATCTTTATTATCCTCACTTCTGCACGATGATCCGGTTTTCCTACCGGTAAGCCTTTGCTGAGAAGCTCTGCTTTGTTGGCGATGAGATCGGTACATTGGATGGAGCTGATCGGCTCCGCTTCCGTAGAACCATACACGATCTCTACAGCGGCCTGATCAAAAGCATTGGTAAAGAGCGCTGCTTCATCCGGAAACACCGGTGCGCCGCCGGTGAACACCTGTTGCACTGTTGGAAGCTTTAGCTGATGCGACAGAAGATGCTCCGAAAGTAAACGGATGAATACCGGAGAAGCGGTGATGCGATCCACCTGGTGCAGTGTGATCTGATCGCAGATCATCGCCGGCCTGAATGTTTTCGGCTTTCCGGGTTTGAAGCGTGCAATGACAGACGTAGCGCCTGCGCCCAGGTTAATGAGCAACACAATCGGAAGCAAAGACATGTCCACATCACCGGGTTGCGGCTTGATCTTCTCCCGCAAGGCCTTAAACTGCTCGTTCAGAAAGCCGTGTGTGCGTTTGGCTGCTTTTGGCATGCCCGTGCTGCCGGTCGTAAACGTGATGAGTGCGGTATCGCCGGAGCTTGTTGTTTCGGGAATATGATGCGTCTGAATCTGTTTGGGCTGCAATTTCAGGACAATCGGAATTTTGCGCAGCTCTTTGGAGAATAAGCGAAGCACATGCACTTTCATTACCGCAATAAAGCCTTTGCAGTTTGCTACCTCGCAGCATGTTTCCATCCGTTTTTTGGAAACCCATTCATCCAGGAATACGGCCACCGCTCCCATGCGGAACAGCGCCAGTACAATGCGGTAGAGGTCGATGCTCATCGGTACGAAGACCAGCACGCGGTCGCCTTTGTTTAACCCGGCATTGATGAAATCCTGCACGGTTTCATCCACTTGTTTTTGCAGGGCGCTGTAGGTAATGCGGTGATCGCCGTCGATGAGAGCCGGCCTGTCAGGATGCTGACGGGCGGCTTCATAAAATAATTCGGAGATATTGAATGCCTGGGTCATGGGTTTAGCGAATGTGTTTTCCATAAAGATCATATTCCTTCCATACGCGGCCCGAAAAATGTTGCGACAGGCTTTTGGATGCATTGCTTTCGATCATAAATGCATGAATGGTATACTGGTAGCCGTTTTCCAGCATTCTCTGTTTGAACTTGCTGGCGAGGATATTGCCCAGGCCGCCATACCTTGCGGAAGGATGCTTGGCGATGGTTTTAATGATCATGCCTTTTTGTTTGGCGTCGTAAAAATTTTCCAGGCAAAAAATAAATCCGACCATATTCCTCTCCGTATCTTCTGCTATGATCACGTATTTCGGATCGATGTAAGGCTTTAGCTTCAAATATTTCCCGATGAAGCTTTCTTTGGGTAAAGGCGTGAACAGGAAATTATTCCGGAAAGCCTCCATGCAGAAAACGTAGAGTTTTTCCAGCTCCGCTTCATAATGTTCAAGATCGATGTTCCGGAAGTTCATGCCTTTTTCAACGAAACGTTTTTCAAGCTCCCGGATGCGTTCATCATGCAGGTCCTTCTCATCGTCTCTGTTAGAGAGGTAATGCGCGATGGGCCCGAAACCGGCGGCCACGAATAATTTCGGGTAGTATTCCGGGTAGTAAGGCTCTAAAAAGAAATTGTCCTGATTCGCTGTTGTGCCCAGGCGATAGGTGTCCCAGGTAGAGCCATTCATAGGACCGATGATGTACTCCGCTCCATCCGCTTTCGCATCGGCTGTCACCAGGCGAAGCAATTCGGTGGAGCACCGGCTGTCGTCAATGCTTTCAAAATTTCCAATACAACAGGCTTTTTTTTCCTGGTAGAAGAGAGCAGGATTGTGATATAAGCAGCAGCGTGCCGCAGCGGTGCCATCCTGCAAGAGCACATAGGCCGCTCTCAGCATGCTATGGTTGATGCCTTCCAGGCTTTTGAATTTGAGTATCGTTGCGGGATACAAGCGTTCCGTTAAGGATTCAAACAGATGAAAGGACGCATCGCCCGGAAGGGTTTTAATCACTTCAAACGTCATATCAGTAAAACAGGAATAAAGTAAAATACAGGGAGAACAAGGCTGTAAAAGGAATAAACAGGTTGTCGGTTCCTTTGGTGCAGATCGCTTCGGTTACCGTGGTCGTCATGGCGATCAGGGTAGAGGCGATGATGGTTTGTAGAATGGCATGCTGCGTATTGTTCAGCAGAATGAATAGCATAAACGAAATCAAGAAAGCGCTGATCAGGAACAGGGAAGAGCCCAGCAGGGTTTTGGTTTCTTTTCTCACCTGGTATTTGCCGTATGGCCAGCGCCTGCCGCACAGGCCGGCAATGGGGTCGCAAATGGCCAGGATAAGAATCGGTAAATAGAACAGGATATAGCCGTTTCCCACTTCCGGCCGGTGGTCGCGGTACCAGGCGTAAAAGCAAAAACAGACATACACTGCTATAGGGTAAGAAATGCTGCCATACGATTGTCTGCCGATGGCATTGATGGATTTCAGCAGGTTGTATTTGAGGCTCACGAACAGGATCAGCGCAAAGCTGCTGCAGAGGAACAATACCGACCAGTGGCTTTCCAGGAGCACCGGAAACAGAAGCGTGAGAATGCCGGTGCCGATGTGGACCGTCTTCCGCGTGATCTCGGCTTTTACCTTTGCATAGTGGTAGAGGAGCTCGGCGATGCCAAACAAAACCAGGAAGCTCAGTCCAAGTACAGCGGTTATAATGATCTGTTCTTTCATGATTTCTGCTCTACTACAAAGTTACTGTAAAAAAATCCCTTATCTTTTGATTTTAACTTTTCCGAAAGTTCTTTTAACTCCCGGATCTCCGCAGGAAACATGTCGGAAATTCGGCGTTGTACCATCAGGTTCCAGTAGGCCAGTTTTCCTTCCTTGTTTAAGCCCCGGCTTAATTTTTCGGCGACCTTCCGGAATAGCTCTGCGTCGAGGTATTCAAAAATATTGGACAGGTTCATGGCATCGAACGTTCCGTAAGTGGCAATGGCATCTTCTGCAAAACCCTGGTATACGACCAGTTTATCTATTTGTATTTTGATGCGCTCATAATTTTCCGCTTGCAGGTAATGCGGCAGTAAATTCCCGAAACCTGCCGTCAGGTTATAGCGCAATATGAAATTCCGGAAAGCACCTGTGCCCGATAATTCGCGTTCGGCGCTGCCGAAAATATACCCGCTCACATTAAGCGATACCTGTTTCAAAAACTGCGGGTCGCGGCCGAGTTTGCCCATGACGTAACGGCTGAAGAATACTTTAAACAGGAGGCGCCATCTCCAGGTGTTCCAGGTGTTGTGGTAAAATGCCTCTTGTTGCTCTGCACTTTTTTCTTTGAATAAAGCGTCCACCGTTTTTTTGGAATGGATCCAGGGCAGGATCTTTTTGACGAATAGCTGGAAGTAGCGCTCAAACTTTCCCTGGTGGATAATGCCTTGTTCGATCTGTTCGAAATGGGTTTGCCAGTGCGCCAGCGCTTTCGGGCTCAGATCCCCGCTGATGGCTTCAAATAAGAGTTTCCGGTCATTGCCTGCTGTAAAGCCCAGGAAGCGCAACGTTTCGGCATGGGATAAATGCTTGATGCAGGCTTTTTTTAGCTCTACCAGGAATAGCTGCACCTCACTTACATCCACTGCTACCAGTAATGCCGGCTCTTTCAGTAAGAGGGAAAAGCTGTTGTCGCCGGCAGACGCAACCGACAGGATCTTTCCGCCTTTCGGGATGTCCAGCGCTTCCGATAAGATAGCGGCATCTTCCCAGCAATTGGCGTAACGGATAATATTGAAATCGACCTGTGAGATCATAAGCGTTTTTCTTTGATGACCCAATATAGGCCTTTGGCGTTAAGAATCGGTGAGGGTGACAAAAGATTTATGGCAATCACTTCCAGCTCGGCAAGGAGGCCAATGATAATCATCACATAAAAAAACCAGGCGATAAAGCCGTAACAAAAAAGCACCACCAGGAAAAGGCCCTGCACATAGCCGGTTACTTTGCAGCTGTACAGATGCAGACCTGCGACCCAGCGGCCGTGCTTCAGCTTGCAGATCACCAGCTGCAAGGCATAGATCACGAAGAAGCTACCCAGCCAGAAACCGTAATCGCTGAACAAGTGCGGATGGAATTTGAGAATGGCGAGGAAAGCGATCAGGTAGCTTCCGATATCCGCGTAAGAATCCAGCAGCACGCCGATGTCGGTTTGCAGCTTGTATTTCCGGGCAATGTAGCCATCGAGGATATCGGTGATCTGGTTGATGGTAAAGAGAACGGCAAACACCATGTCGTGTCCCAGCCCGATCAGGATGCAGATGAAAGGCACGGAAGAAAGCCTGTATAAGCTTAGGATATTGGGAATGGTGAGGGGAATCTGTTTCATAAGAATAGTAAATAACAAACGGCACAAAAAATATAGCTGTCGAAACGGTCGAGCACGCCGCCCTGTCCGGGCAGCAAGCGGCTGAAGTCTTTGACGCCTGCGCGGCGCTTGATAAAGGAGGCGAGAAGATCGCCGCCCAGTGCGAAAAGTGCAATCGGAAAACCTTTCCATGGTGTACCAAACGCATAGTGAGAAGTCAAAAGGCAGATCAACAAGCCGCCCGCACAACCTTCGATCGTTTTATTGGGGCTGATCTTCCGGCTGAGAGCATGCCTGCCGAAGATCTGCCCGAAAAATTGTGAAAAGGCATCGAAGGACAGAACGCATAAGAACAGCGCACTGTGCGGGAAACCGGGTACAAGGCTCGTGTACACAAACAGTGCGAGAATCAAAAGACCCACCGGGATATAGAGGTAAGCATTGCTTACCGTCTGCGTGACGCGGATGATTTCGAATAATGCCAGGGCAGCGATCATACTGTATAAGGGAAGCGTGTACTTAACCTGACTATCCAGGATAAAGTACGTGAGCACCGCTACTATCGCGAAGGACAGAAACTTGAGGTACAGGCTTTTTTTATCGGCCGTTTTTTTGAATGAGGTGTACACCACCACACCCAGCACCAGAATGACTAAATATAAAAGTAATAAGTTCATAACGGAATGATTTGGACCTCGCCTGTAGCCCCATCCATTTCCACTTCATCACCGGTCTTCAGGCGCTCGAGCAGGCCGGTAATTCCAACGATACAGGGTTTTCCCATTTCGCGCGAAACGATGGCGGAATGGCTTAACAGGCTTCCGCGCTCTACCAGGATGCCTGAAGCTGTGGGAAACAAAGTGACCCAGCCCGGATCAGTGCTGGAGGTTACCAGGATATCGCCATTCAGATGCTTCACCTCGCTTGGGTGCCGTACCACCTGTACTTTGGCCCTCACGCGCCCCGGGCAGCAGCCCAGTCCTTTCAGGTCGCCGCTTAAGGTTTCCGTTTGACGTTGTTTGTAGAAATCGTTTCCCTGATAAACCGTTCCGCGTGTATCAATGCGCTCCGCAGTTGTTTGTGTTTCAAAGGCAGCAAACTGTTCCTTACGCAGGGCGATCAGGTCTTTCAGGGAGTAATTGACAGAAGTTCCTTTGATGTAATCGAAGATCTCTTCTTTTGTCAGGAAAAAAATATCCCTTGAATCGTAGATCAGGCCTTCTGCATAAAACTGCTTCCCGATGTTGCAGAATAGTTCCCTTACCACACCAAAGGCCCGCGTGCGCTCATAGCGCAGGTTCTCACGGGAGCTCACCAGCACACGCGCCCGTTTCAGAAAATAGTGAAAGATCATTTTTTGGAAAGGCTTGTTTTTCAACGCGCTTTTCACTTTAGCCTCTGCGGCTTGTCTCAGCTCTTGTTCTACCGTGTTGTGTGTGCTTTCTGGCGTCACACCCTGTAGCACATAGGATTTCAGGATGCGGAAGAAAGCAGCAGGCTCCTGCAGATAAGTCCGTGTTTCCAGTTTTAGTTCACCCACACAGCGGTTCCCGAACAGGTTCAGGTACTCATCAATCTGTTGACTCACGATGACTGGTAATTGTTTGTGGAGATGCAGCTGGTGCAAGGCCTCTTCTGTGTTTTCCAGGAAGGCTTGTCTGGCATTGTCATCTTTTTGGATGCTTCCCGCAATGGCCAGGCAGCGGCGGATGGGCTCGGTAGAGATAATGTCCTTGGCGCCGCACATCAGGTCGTTGTGCAGCGAGCCGTGCTCGTCGATGTTGTATGCCACTACCAGTTTTTGCAACACGCCGAAATAGATCATGGCAAAAAAGTCATTCACCAAAGGCGCCTTCCATTTTTTCAATAACGTCTTTTCGAAATTGAGGTACTGGCTCATCAACTCACCGGCATTTTTTGTGTGGAAATCCATGGCGCTGTAGGTTTTCATAGTCGCATTAAAGTCGCGCACAAAGTCTTCACGCATCTTAGGAAGGCCGCGCAGGTTCTTCAGGAGAATACGCACCATGTTCAGAACACGGAGGCGTTCTCTGAATCGGCTTCGTTTGGGTAGATCCTTTAATTCGAAACGCTCTTTTACACCCATCATTTTCTCCATGAAAGCGGCGTTGATGGAATAGCCCGGAAGAAGCGCCAACGCTTTGTACCAGCTCAACAAATTATAGTACACCCGTCCGTTGATCAGCCCGAGCATGTTAGCGAAGGTCTCTTTGTTTTCATTCACCTCTTGTTCCGAAACACCCATGAGCTGTACAAACTGCCTGTAAACCGCCTCATACACTTTAATAATGAAAGAAAAGGTAAGAGGCGTTGTGACACCAGGATATGACTCGATGATATTACTGTTGTCCCAGATGATGTATTCACCCGAGCTGTCTGGAAGTTGTGTCGTGGTGACAGGCCGTGTTTGAAGGAGATACAGGACATCGTCTTTAAAGGCAAACTCAATATCCTGGTATGTGCCTTGGTTCAGGAACAAGGTATCGAGCACGGCGCTTAATTGTTGCAGCTGTGTGTCGTTCAGGCAGGGCTTCTCCCGGAGCTCAGGCAAGACCTCTGTTGGGCACGTGCCACCCTTTGCATCTTGTTTTATCTGGTGAGTTTTTTGTACGAGGGTGTTGTTGATCTCTTTGCCATGAATGGTAAAGGTATCGGCATTCAGCTCCCCGGAGACAAGTCCTTCGCCCAGCCCATACACGGCGCTGATTATTTTTTCTTTGCGGTTGCCCGTTACGGGATTGATGCCAAAACCCACACCGGCCACATCGGCATCGACCATGTCCTGTATAATAACGGCAATGCCCTGTGATGCGCCTAAGACATGGCTTTCACGGTAAGCATTTACCCGCTCCGAATGGGCCGAGCGCCATACCTGTTTGATTTTTTCAGGAAGCTCATCTTTGGTGACGTATAAATACGTTTCAAACTGTCCGGCAAAAGAATGAGAGCCGCCGTCTTCATCCACTGCCGAAGAACGCACCGCGAAGTAATGCACGCCGGGTAAATGTTTCGAAATGTGTTCCCATAGCGCTTCAGGGAACTCATAATCCGACATTGCTTTTTCACGATCGGCAGATTGATGAATGACCTCCAGGTATGCTTCCGCCGGGAGCACGACAAAAGCAGGCACCCGGAAGCCCAGCATTTTTAGCAGGAAGAGCTTCTCGGCTTTTCCGCCGATATGGTAGTTCGTGTTATGTTCTGTGAGGATGATCATAAATGGAGTAATTGGGTTAGCATCGGAACTCCGCCAAGGGTCAAGTACATGCCAATGGTCCAAAGGGCGGAAGCATATTCCATGAGTTTGGAATGTTTTTCGGATGGTCGGTGCAGAAATAAAAAGGCAGGCAGGCTACATAGTATAAAAAAGAACAGGAGCATGAGGAAGCCGGTGAGGCCATACCCGGCAAACCAGGAAGCGAGCAGGCTAAAGCCGAAGGTGACTGCTAATACAAGGACCCAGAGCTTTGTGGCTTTTCCGGCACCCATCATCGTGGAGTAGGTGTTGAATTCTTCTTTCTCCGGGATGCGGATCTTTCTGCCGATTTCCAGCACAATGCCGTTCATAAACGATACGAGGAAAAAAAAGATCAGGCCTTTCGGAGCTTCCACACCAGCCAGGAGCCAGTCGAGGCCGCTGGCGTACATGTCTATTAAAGGAATGATCAGCATGTGTGATACCACGTACCAGAACTGGTGTTTTTTCAGCCATTCTCCCACAAAAAATTCTTTTCCCATCAGGCAGAGGTACGCAATCACAAGGCCGTACAGGATCAGCATTTTAGGAAAAAAACAGCTATTCAATGCAATTTGGATCACTACCGCCACAACTCCGGCAATAGCCAGCTCTTTGAAAGAGATAAGTCCTCTCGGCACCGGCAAATGGCTTCTGTAGTTTGCATCATCTTCGGCATCCTTGAATTCATCGAACACACGCACCAAAAAGAAAAGCGTGATGGTGGTAGCCACGCCAACCAAAAAGGTGCTTAAGCTCACAAAGCCTTCGACACCGCGGCAGATCCGGGAATAGGAAATGGCAGAGAAGCTGAAAGATGCCACCAGCAAGCCATGCCCGAGGAAGGGAAAGCGCTCTTTCTGATAAATGAGAAAGCGCCTGATGAATGAATAGGAGTTCTGCTCTTGTAGCGACATAGTTCAGAGTGTTTTATTATTTATTGGTTTATTAGTGACTCTCTTGTCAGTTCGAGCGCAGTCGGGAACCGCTCTAAATTCTACTTCTTTGCTTCTGACTTCGCTGGAGTTATATTGTACCGTTGACTTCGAGTCAAGACACGTCGTAATCAGTCAACGAATGGGGGACAATCACGATACATCGTGACTCGAAACCACCATTCGCGTTTAAAATTTACTTTTTCCTTCCGAACAACCGGTGTGCTTTCGAGAAATTTCCGTTGGCCATCGCAGCCGCAATGCTTAATTCTCCGGCCAGGATCGTGGCCCCGCAGATCTCTGCAAACTTACGGGCAGAGCCCGGCCCCTCGCAGCCAATCAACTTGAGGCATTCTTTCTGTGTCGGCAAATGCGTGCCGCCGCCTACGGTTCCTACGGTAAGGCTCGGCAGCGTCACGCACACATAGAGGTCCTCGTTGCTGTTTACCTCCATACGCGTAATCCCGACATAGGCTTCCGCCACGCAGGCCACATCCTGTCCTGTAGCCAGGAACAGGGCCGTGAGTCCGTTGGCAAAGTGTCCCTGGATGCCGATGCCTCCGCTTTGCACGGCCGTGACCGACGACGATTGCCAGTATTGTGCAATATCTTTGGGTGTAGTGCCTAATACTTCCTTCACAATTTTTTTGGTGATGATGGCTTCGGCGGTTACTTTTTTACCACGCACACTGGTGAAGGATAAGGTCGTTGCCTTTTTATCGCCGGAGTAATTGCTTTCAATGAACCAGAACTCGGGTTTTACCGGCGTATGCTCGAGTATAAAGGTACAGATGGCTTCCGTGCAGAGTGTCACCATATTCTGTCCTGCCGCATCGCCGGTTGTATATTCAAATACCAATACCACCTGGTTGCCTTCCATGTTGAGGCGCATATCTTCCAGTTTGGCATAGCGGCTGGTTTTGGAGACGATGTCTTTGAAAAGATCGATCTGTTGCAAGACCCACTGCATGAATTGTCCCACCTGGTTGAGGCTGAAAAATTTGAAGAGCGGCGCACGCTGCACGCCTTCGGTCAGGCATACCGATACAATGCCTCCGCATAGGCGCGTGGCTTTGGCACCGCGGTGGTAGGAGGCAATGAGCGCTCCTTCGCTCGTTGCCAGGGGGACGTAAAAATCGCCGTTGGCAATGGTTCCTTTGATGGCCAAAGGCCCGATGACTCCTGTAGGTACTTGTGTGAGTCCAATGAACTGCTCAATGTTGCCCTGGTAAATATCGGGCTCCGGCATCTGGCTTTTGCCGGCAAGAATACTCAGATCGGCGCCCGTTTGCTGGCTTAAAAATTCCAGGCGTTTTTGTTGCGATTCCCTGGTCCATGATAAAGGCTCGGGAATTTTCAGCTGAGTGGTCGTGGCATCGGGGTCGAGTTTCAGATCATCCAAAAGCAGGTTGTACGATTTGATGCTTCCGATCAGTTCCAGTAATTTTTGAGCTTTGGCAGATGATGTTGACATGGTATAGGGTTTAAATGAAATCCGGATCAAAAGTACTTGCCTTATCAACGTTTATAAAACGGAAAAATGATGCGGCTTTTCGGATAATTGCAAAAATTACAAAATGAAGCTGCTTTGCAAAAGGTATTCATGAATATTTGCATTTTTTGCAGATTGAAAAATACAATTAGGCCTTTTTGCCGGATATTCTGTCTTTTTACCGGAATTTTTGAATCACAAAAAGATGTAAAATCCGGTGGGATCACGTTATGATAACATTAAAAAAATGAAGGGAGATGCGTATAACTACGCGCTATCTGTGCTTTCTGAAAGATCACAGACCTTCTCTGAATAATTTAAACTAAATCACAAAGAGGTTTCAATCACTTATATCCTCTGTTTACTCATTTCGCTGTAACTAAGGATTTTAAATGACGTATAAGATTAGTATTGGATGGCATAACATTAGATTGGTTGTAAAGTAAATACCCTTAAACACTCAAAAAAATACCAGTATGAGACAGCTAAAAATCACCAAACAGATTACGAACAGGGAAACCGCATCACTCGATATGTATTTGCAGGATATTGGAAGAGTAGAGCTGATCACAGCCGATGAAGAAGTGACACTGGCGCAGCGTATTAAGGCGGGTGATCAGAAAGCACTCGATAAGCTGGTAAAAGCCAATCTCCGTTTCGTGGTATCGGTTTCCAAGCAATACCAGAACCAGGGCCTGAGCCTTCCGGACCTGATCAACGAAGGTAACATGGGCCTCATCAAAGCGGCTCAACGTTTTGATGAAACCCGGGGATTTAAATTCATTTCATACGCCGTGTGGTGGATCAGGCAAAGTATCCTGCAGGCACTGGCCGAACAATCCAGGATTGTGCGCTTGCCACTCAATAAGATTGGTGCCATCAACAAAATCAATAAAACATTTGCCAAGCTTGAACAGGAACTCGAACGCGAGCCTATCGCCGAAGAGATCTCCGAGCTGCTGGACATTCTGCCGGAAGATATCCGCGAAACCATGAAAAACCAGGGAAGGCACATGAGCATGGATGCGCCCCTGGGCAATCTCGAAGATGGCGGCAGCATGTACGAATTACTGGAGAATACACATGAAGTTACGCCCGATAATGAGCTCATCAAGGAAAGCCTCCGCAACGAGATCGACAGGGCGCTCACGGGCCTTACCTCCCGTGAGGCCGATGTGGTTCGTTTATACTATGGCCTGAGTGGCGGTCATTCTCACTCGCTCGAGGAGATCGGCGAAAAATTTGAGCTTACCCGCGAAAGGGTTCGCCAGATCAAGGAAAAAGCAGTGCGCCGCTTAAAGCATGCGTCCAAGAGCAGGATTTTAAAAGATTATTTAGGTTAGTTTGTTCTTTTTGTTTGTTTGTGAAAAAGAGGTTCCTTTTAGCTCGGGAGCCTCTTTTTTTTAGTGAGATCCGTGTTTCAAAAGGTGATAGCCGCATTCCACGCCTTGGTTGGGCTCATCCCGCCGCATGGCGGGATCTCATGCTTCGGCGTAAATCAAACCGGAATATGCCGGTCATTGAGCGTAGCCGAAATGCCGGCAAAAAGGATTTCCCCGTCCGTAACGGCACGCCGCCTGAAAGATTTCTCTCCGTTTCCCAAAACTTAGTGGCATTGATTTTTGTTATACCCTGTGTTATAGTTTTTTAACCGGAAATCCCTTTTTGTTTAAAGTATTTTAGGCCAATCATGACTATAATTTTCTATTTTTGGTTCACCATTTAAAAAAATTATGCCACATATTGTTGCTCCATCTGTTCTGTCTGCCGATTTCGGAAACCTGCAAAGGGATATTGAAATGATCAATGCCTCCGATGCCGATTGGTTCCATGTGGATATTATGGACGGATTATTTGTTCCTAATATTTCCTTCGGGTTCCCGGTACTGAAAGTGCTTCAGAAGTATGCCAAAAAGCCGCTGGATGTGCATTTGATGATCGAAGACCCCGATCGCTATACACAGGCCTTTAAAGACGCCGGCGCAAATACGCTGACCGTTCATGTCGAAGCCAGCAGGCACCTGCACCGCAATATCCAGAATATTAAAGCGGCAGGCATGAAAGCGGGTGTGGCGTTAAATCCCCATACCAATATTCACCAGCTGGAAGATATCATCTGCGACATCGACCTGGTGTGTGTGATGAGTGTGAACCCCGGTTTCGGCGGACAAAAATTCATTGAAAATACCTTTGCCAAAGTGATCGCTCTGAAAAAAATGATCACTGACAAAAATTCCAAAGCCCTGATCGAGATCGATGGCGGCGTCGACCTGAATAATTACCACAAACTGATCGTTTCCGGCGCTGATGTGCTGGTAGCAGGAAATACAGTCTTCGGCAGCGAAGACCCGCTTAATACCATCAAACAATTAAAACTAAAACAAGTATAAACCCTAAAACAAAACCAAGCTATGGCATTCGAATTACCAAAATTACCGTACGCGTTCAACGCCCTGGAGCCACATATTGACGCTAAAACCATGGAAATCCACCATGACAAGCACCACCAGGCTTATGTCACGAACCTTAATAAAGCGATTGAAGGAACCGATGCGGAGAAACTGAGCATCGAAGAGATCTGCAAAAACATTTCCAAATACCCTGTTGCTGTGCGTAACAACGGCGGTGGGCATTACAACCACTCCTTGTTCTGGGAGATCATGGCACCTAATGCAGGCGGTATGCCAACAGGCGACCTGGCAAAAGCCATTGAAACCGACCTGGGTGGCTTCGAAAAATTCAAAGCGGATTTTTCCAATGCCGGCGCTACACGCTTCGGTTCAGGCTGGGCATGGCTGTGTGTGAAAGACGGAAAATTAGCGGTATGCTCTACGCCTAACCAGGACAATCCGTTGATGGATATTGCCGATGCGGGCTGCAAAGGCACGCCGATCCTGGGCATGGACGTGTGGGAGCACGCTTATTACCTGAACTACCAGAACCGTCGTCCGGATTATATGGCGGCGTTCTTCAATGTGATCAACTGGAACAAAGTGGCTGAGCTTTACGCGGCTGCTAAGAAATAATTATTTTATAAGTTTTAAGAAAAGGCCCGCCATAAGAGCGGGCCTTTCTTTTTTCATGACCAGCAATCGATAAAGATTATCGGAAATTAAAACAGCGAATGCTGCGCCAAGGATGCGGAGGGCTTGGTTCCTTTACCGCGCCCGTTCCTTCGCGGTAAAGAACCGCAGCGAAGCGGAGCCCGCAGGCAGCCTGACCTTCCGCCTTGCCTTTTGCGGAAGGAGGCGCCCAAATGTTCGAACGGAGACAACGCCAACTGATCGTTTAAAATGTAAAAAGCACTTCATAAAGAAGTGCTTTTTTATATAAATATAAATTAGTTGAATTACTGCTTAATCACACGGATTACGTTATAGCTGCTTTCATGGCTGATCCTCACTGTGTAGATGCCTTTGGCAAAGCTTTCCAGCGATACGGCTGTGCCTGAAGTAACATCTGTTTTTTGAACCACGAGTTTGCCGATGGCATCGAATACTTCCAGGTTTACGTTTTCCATGGCGCTGCTTAAGCCGATGGTGAAGATGCCCGAAGTCGGGTTCGGGTAGATCACAAAACCGGCCTGTTCCACTTCCTCAATTCCTGTACACAGGCTGACGCTAACGGTTTTCTGAGCGCTGTTTGCACAGGAGTTGGCGTCCGTGTAAGCATAGTTTACGGTAAAGGTACCGGCACCCGAGGTGGCAGGATTAAAGGAGCTTCCGGAGACGCCGGTTCCTGAGTAGATACCACCTGCAGGTGTTCCGCTTAAGGTAAGGGCCGACTCATTGATGCAGACAACCGTTGCGGAAACCGCCAGGGCCACCGAAGGCAGGGCGTTAACCGTTACAGTGGCTACCTTCACATCCTGGCAGCTGCCGTTGAAGCCTGTCACCGTGTAGCTTGTTGTAGAGGAAGGGCTCACCGAAATACTGCCGGTGGTGGCCGAATTGCTCCAGCTATAGTTGCCGGCGCCTGATGCCGACAGTACGGCAGGACTTCCGGCACAAACCGTTGCATGGGTCACCGCTACGGTCGGTGTGGAGTTGATGGTAACCGTCACCACTTTGGTGCTTGAGCAACCATTGGTTGTACCTGTTACGGTATAATTGGTGTTTGAAGACGGCGACACAGAAATGGACGAGGTGGTGGCAGAGGTATTCCATAGATAGGTAGTGGCTCCGGAGGCGCTGATGACAGCCGGGCTTCCATTGCATACCGAGGCATTATTCACATTGAGCACCGGTGTGGCTTTGACGGTAACAGTAGCGACCTTGCTGTTGGTGCAGCCGTTGCTGGTGCCGGTTACGGTGTAGCTCGTGGTAGAAGCCGGGGATACCGAAACAGCAGCCGTGGTGGCCGAGTTGCTCCAGGCATAGTTCGTAGCGCCTGTAGCTGTCAAAGAGGCGGCATTGCCTGAGCAGATCGTTGCGCTGTTTACGGCTACGTTTGGCGTGGCATTAATGGTGAGTGTCTGGGTAGAAGTACTGGAGCCGGTGGTGTTTTTCGCAATCAGGGAGATGGTATAGGTTCCTGCATTGGCAAAGCTTACGGTTGGGTTTTGCGCATTGGCATTAGAGAAGGTCACTCCTGTGGAAGAAGTAGCCGACCAGGTCCATGTGGTAGGAGCATTCAGGGATTGGTCTGTTAAGGCAATCGTAGATCCTGTACACAGGGGCGTAGAGGCTATGCTGAAGCTGGAAACCGGGCTGGCGGCCGCTGCCGCTTTGATGGTGATGACACCATTATTCAGGTCGTAAAAAATATTTCCGGCGCCACGCACCATGATGCGGCCCGTGGTCGTGATGTTGTTAGGAACGGTAATGGTGGCGGAGCCGTTGTTCGGCCTGTTGCTTGCCACGGTTACAGGATAGGTATTTCCTCCGTCTGTGGAAAGGAAAATGTTGACGCTTGGTGTGCTCACCGGGCTTGCTGTTGTGCCGGCCACATTCCAGGTGATGGTTTGTGTGGTTCCTACAGTCCAGGTGGTAGCAGTTGCTTGTGAGGTCACTGAGAAGGGGCCTGCTGTTCCGTTTACCGTTACCTTCATCAGGTCGGAAGCCGTTTGTCCGCCACCAACCGCATTGTCTCTGACGATGAAGGAGAAGTTCAGGTCACGCGCTACGGATGGTGTCATTTCCCATGTCGAAGACACGTTGTTGGCAATCACCGTGGCGAGTGCCGGCATGTAGCGGTTTGGAGAGGTCAGTGGTGAAATCGCCCTGTACATAGGACCTACAGCATAGGTCGATTGTGGTGAGCCGGTTCCGGGCGACTGGGCCGGATCGTTCTGGCTCCAGTTATAGGTTAAGGTACCATTGCCGTCAGGGTCGCTGCCGGTTCCTTCCAGGATAAAGGGTGTTGATTTCGGGATCACATAATCCGGGCCTGCATTGGCTGTCGGTGGATTATTGGTGAGGTTGGTGATTGCGGCACAGGTGCTGTTTCCGGTTTTGATATTGGCGCTGATGTCGCGGATGTTCACATAATTGAAATCGTCGTGGCTGTTGCTTTGCACGTTGGTAGGGCAGATGCCGGCATAGCCCATGATGGAGCTTCCGCTGGCAGGCTCTACTTCCGTAGTGCCGCTACCGCTCCGGCTGCAGGTGTTCATCACGTGGTAGCCTCCGAACTGGTGGCCCATTTCATGTGCGACGTAATCAATGTCGAAGGCATCGCCGGTTGGGTTGGCACGGCCTGTATAGCCACGGCCTTTGTGTGTATTGGTTTGTGAGGTGCTCAGGCATACGCAGGAGAGGCAACCGGCATTTCCGCCGCCGGTTGTGTTAAAGTTATGTCCGATGTCGTAATTGCTCACGCCGATAGCGGCATCGATGGTTTGTGCGGTCTTGGTATTCCATTCATTCGTCCAGGGATCCGTAGACGCATTCATATAGATGAGCAGGTCGTTGTTGGCAATAAAGTTCATGTGGATGGCGAGATCTCTTTCGTAGACGCCGTTCACGCGGTTCATGGTAATCGCCATCTGCGCCTGTACGTTGGCTTTTTGCTGGGCCACGGTTCCTGTTCCCATAAAAATAGCGCCGTATTCGCCGGTGCAGGACTGGGCGAGGCGGTAGGTTCTCAGTTTCTGGTCGTTGATGTTTTGCACGCTGATAGGCCCTGCGGTGCTCTTCTGTAAGGAAGGCAAGGACACATTATCATCCGTGAGGCAGGTGAAAGGTTGCGGATCGGCACCTAAGGCCGCGCGGTCATATACAATATAGTTTACCAGGTCGGTGGTATAAGGATCGATGTAGCAGGTACTTTTTTGCCCGGACAATACCATGCTGTGCAATCCGAATTGGGTGACGCTGAAACGCATGGTCGCTGTGGGATCGTCGATGCCCTGTGCCGCGTAGGTTTTAATCATCGGGAACTTGGCTTCGAGGATGGGGTCCATGATAGAGGACTCATACACGGCGAATTTTTCAAAGCCGCCCTGTGCGTTCGGGAACTCCAGGGTAATGGGCTGTCCTGAGCCGGAGTGGATGACCGGCGCATTTACCAGCTTTACTTTTAACAGGGGCAGATCGAGCTTCGCCAGAAAATACTCCCCGGGCATAGAGGCCCTGTTGGTTTTTTCGCCCTCAGCGGTTTTAGAGCCGGACATTGTCCAGAGACCGTCTCCGGAAATTTGCGCGGATAATGCAGCGCCAAAAAACACACCTGAAATCATCAGGATTTTCTTAAAGTAATGTTTAGTCATAACCTTTTATTAAAAGTAACATAACTAAGTTATGATATTTTTAAGAGTATCTCAAGAGGGCTGTGTTAAAAGCAGGGTGAATACCAAAAAAACAGTATTGAAAATTGTAGATTTTATGGAATCTAAATTCTTTAGGGAAGATGCGGCGCTTTGCTAGTGCCAAAAGGCTTTCAGAAGAGCATCTTATTTTTGAATGGATACAGGAATCAAATAAAAAAACCGTCACGCTGAGCGTAACGGTTTTTAGAAAAGGAGTTCATGTTTAAACGAGTTAGTGAAACATGATTTTCTTTACTGAATATTCTCCGCGTGAATTGCTGGTCTTTAAAAAATAGATACCGGGAGCCAGTTGGTTTTTGTGGATGGTATAGATCTGTTCTTTTGTGTTGTCTGAAAAGATCGTTTTGCCGGTCATGTCCGTCAATACCACGGTGTGATCTTCGTTCTGGTTTCTGAAGGCTACGGTTACAACATCCGCGGAAGGATTAGGATACAATTCATCGACCAGTGTCGTGCTCTCTGTTTCACGAACGCTGACGTCGCATGCCATCGGAATATTGGTGTTACAGGCTGTAAAGGTATAAGCCGTCACCGTTCCTGCCGGTGTGTTCGGGAGTTGCAGAGGAGGATTGGTGCAGGCCAGTCGCATCACGAGGTAATCCCTGATGAACTTTTCGGTTGTATCCATATAGGCGATAGAGTTTGCTGTCGTGCCTGCATAAGGAACGTGGTCGGCATTATACCAGGTGTAAAACCGGTGGTTCACACCGGAAGTGCCGATGCCGGCTTCGATCATGCGGCTTCCGTCCATGTACAAGGTTGGGAAACCCGGGTTGGCTTTTCCCTGTCCGTATTTTACTGTACCATCGTTGGTGCCGTGCATGGAGCATAAAGGCACATCACCGGATTCTATCCACCAGTACTTTCCAAGGGCGCCGCATAAGTTGATCACCCCTTTCACGCGGGTCGGATAGCAAGGGTTCCCGCTGGTGCCTTCAATACCGCCGGAGGCTGTTAAGGTCGTTTGATTGATATAGGGATTGATCTCGCAGGTTTTGTTCAGGTAGGCGCAGTGAAGAGCCGTGATCGCACCGGCGGAGCTTCCGCCGATAAAAATATTGGCCGTGTCTACTTTGTACTTATTCACTGTAGCGCGGTCTTTATAAAAGAAGCGGATCGAGGCTTTCATGTCCTGCACTGCTCTCAGCAGGGCAGGCACAATACCTGTGGAATCAAAAGGAAAGAAGCCGAGGCGGTAGTTGATCGATGCGCAGATATAGCCTTTTTTAGCAAAGCGGTTGCAGAGCTCTGTCACATCCTGGTCATCTTTGGTTCCGCCGATGAAGCTGCCGCCATGGGCAAAGATGATCAAAGGCCTTTTGCTGGCCGTGTCATTTGCCGGTTCGTAAAAATTGAGGGTGAGTGTTTGTGTGGAGCCCGAAAATGCTTTACTGGCGCCGAAAGGAATGTCGAGTGTGGAGCTGATGGTCGTGTATACATTGCCGGAATATCTTCCGTTGTTACACAGGGTCTGCGAAAATGCCAGCGCATGTATCATGATGGCAACAAGGGAAAGGTAAATTTTCTTCATGCGGTTTTTGGTTTTAGGAGTTAAATTAAAGTTAAGAAAATTTTATTATGGAAAAATAGTTCCGCGGTATTTTGTAGCCTCGACCTGTAAGACACCTGATTTATAGGTGCTGTTGATCGCTTTAATGCATTCATTGGCCAGCAGGGCATTCCCGATAGGATTCAGGTTCAGGCCATCCAGCGAAAAGCCTCCGCCTTTTACAAACTGTGCATTTACACTCACGCCGTTGTATACGATTCCTGTACTCAGTGTGTTGAAAAACGCATCCACATCTACAAAAGCCAACCCTTTGGCCTGTGCGAGGGCACGCAGCTTGGTATTGTAGCCGCTGATCGCCGCTCTGATATCGGCGATTTCCTGCAGGGTCAGGGTATATTTTCCGGGAAAAGGCACAATAGAGCCCAATGAAAAGCATTTCACGGAGTCGAGCGGTGTGCTTAATAAAATGCACTCGCCTTCCACGAGCTGCCTGATGCCAATAGGGCTTGTTGCATCATAGGTCATAAAGGCATTGGCGCCGGCTTTGAATATGGAATTGAAACCGATCGGGTTATAAATAGAGTTGAGCGAACTGGCCTGTGTCGAATCCAGGGTTAGTCCCTTATAAGGGATGGTGGTGAAGTAAGGAAATTTTGTAAAGTCCGGGATGCCCATGATCAGGCCTTTGGCGCCGGTTGCCGTCAGCTGGTTTACAATAAGATCGATATGCGCATCGAAGCGGCCCTGTGCCGTAATGCTATCGTAAGCGCCGCCTGCCAGTGCATAGGAAAGCACATCGCTGATTCCGAGGTTTAAGGTAAAGAAGGTGGGGTTCTGGCTCATGGCATCGGAAAGCACAGAGGCTGAACCGCCTGAAGCCATACGCTCGAACCAGGGATTGTAGTAGCCGGTACCTGCATTGGCCGGATTGCCGTAGCCGGCATAGGTCACATGAAAACTTTTGGCATCGGCTACGCCCATGTTGCGGAATGGCCCCGAGCCGTATACATTGGAAGAGAACACGCCGTAGCTTTCGGTGGCCGGCAGGCGCACCGGTGACAGCGAGGTCACATTCTTGCAATCGGTTTTATAGCCCAGCTTAAATTTGGCGGCCACGCTCACGGTATTTCCCGGTACGATGCTGATGCCTGCGGAAGCGGGCGACAGGTCAGGTGCTGTAAACTCCCCGCCGCCAATGGCTTTGAGCTGTCCGGCCAGAATCGCTGCAAAAGAATTTTGTTGTCCTTCATAAGACAAGGCACCGTCGGCATAGCCGGCAGTCATGGAAGAGCCGATGGCCACATAGCGTGAGGCATCGATCTCTCCTTTCTCAGGATCCGGCACATCGAATTTGGGCTTGCAGGCTGTCGCTAACATCAACAGTGTCAAGCAGGCATAGAGGGAGGAAGAGCTCATGTTTGAAATCGGAGGGTTTTTAAAAAATGCCATGATCAGAAATTATAGGATACGGATAAGCCGGGCGCGCAGACATTGGTCTTGAAGGTGCCCGAAAGATTGGTTTCCAGGTTGGTGTCTTTTCGTTCGAGGTGTGTAAATAAAAAGGAAGCATCGACTCTGAGGCGCTTACCGAATTCATACCCCAGGCCGGCGGTATAGTTCACGCGGTTGGCATCGGGTGTCTCGGGCGTCACGTATCCGTTTTGCACCGGCGTCATGCCATAAGCTAAGCCCAGGCGTACGGCGAGCTGAGTCGTGATCTTATACTGCGCGCCTCCCCTGAAGGCAAAAGTGTTTTTGTATTTACGCGCCGATTTGGTGTCGAGCAGAGAAGCGGTGTTGGCTTCGTAATCGAAGGCTAAGGTATCGTAAGCCTGCCAGCCTACGTAGTTGATGTCGAGGGCAAAGTCGAGTTTCGCGTTAGGTCTGAAGCCGAATCCCAGGGTGCCGACATCGGGCAGGGGAAGGCTTGCTTTGAATTTACCATCCGGAAAATTATCCTTCACTGCCGAAGGCACATTGAAATTCGCCTGCCCGTTCTGTACGTTCATATTCACTTTTGAGCGGTAGGTCAGGCCCACAGAAAATTTCTCGATAGGCTTATAGTAAATTCCTACATTAAAACCGAAGCCGTTGGCTTTTCCGCTGAGCTCAGCATGCCCGTAATTGCCGTTGGCATCTATGAGCGGAATGTCCTTTTGTAAATTTACTTTTCCGTAGCTGTAAATGAAACCCGCGCCAACTCCCCATTTCGGGCTGACCTGGTAACTGATGGTCGGCTGGAAAAAAATAGACTGGAGCTGCAAGCGTGTGAGGGCAAAGCGTCCGGCCCAGCCGTCTTCCCATTGTACCGTGCTTCCGAAAGGGGTGTATATTGCCAGGCCGGCTTTCAGGTTGTTGCTGTCCTTCAGGGCAAAGAGCCCGTACACCGCAAAGGGAGTGCTTACCGGCGATTTGGTTTCATAGGTCTGATGGGTGTTCTCATCGAGGAATACGCTTTTGGGAATGGTAGGGCTTACACCGGCATTGACCGATGAGCCTGAAACAAAAGCCGCGCCGCCGGGATTAAAGAACAAGGCGGCAGCATCCTGGATACAGGCTGTTCCTGCGCCGCCCATGCCCTGTTGTTTCTGGCCCTGTAAATTTACCTGGTAGCCCTGGGCATGGCTTAATAGGGGGAATGCACACAGGCAAAGCCATCTGAACGAATTAAGTAGCATGTAAAATGAATGTAAAGGTTTTGTCAAATATGGGTTGTATGAATTAAAAATACACAAAAATTTTTAGTATCAAAATTTGAATAATTTTGGGAGGATGGATTTGGTTGAAAAAATTAATGCATGGAAATACAGTAATCTGTGCCAGGAGCATGACAGAGAAGCAAAAAATGTATGATCGTTTGATCGTTAAGATTCCGTTTGGAAGGAGGGCGTGTCCCTTCCGCCGGGGGACGGGGCGGAAGGGCCGGGCTGCCCGCTTCCATCTTTTTTGCCGCCTACTGAGCGCAGCCGACGTGCGGCAAAAAAGGATGTTCGCTCGCATCCCTCACGCAGGCCTTTCACATCGCGCTCTGTTTTTAGCAATGCTACGGGCTTTTGCCCTTGTCGTTATGCTGCCGGCAGTGTACGCGCAAGCACCCATCTCACCGGCAACTGCAGATTCGCTCATTCGTGAGTTAGCCGTGATCGAAGACTCTGACCAGTATTACAGGCAGCAGATGGAAGCGGTGCAACAAAAATCCGGCGGCGACTCCAAAGAGATGAAGCAAGTGTTACGCTCCATGAAGCAGGCAGACTCGCTCAACTTTGTAAAAGTGTCTGCTATCCTGGAAAGGTATGGCTGGCCGGGTGCAGAAGTGATAGGCGCTTCTGCGAACACCACCCTGTTTATGGTGATCCAGCATTCGGACCTCGTTCAGCAGGATCGCTATCTGCCGGTGATGCGGAAAGCCGTGAAAGAGAGCAAAGCCTCTGCTTCCCAGCTGGCTTTGCTCGAAGACCGTGTGGCCCTGCTGCACCATCAGAAACAACGTTACGGCAGCCAGGTAGCATGGGATATGAAAACCAACGAGTACAGCCTGCTACCCCTGGAAGATCCGCAGCATGTGGATGAGCGCCGTAAAGAGGTCGGCTTGCAGCCGCTGAAAGACTATTTAAGATCCTGCTGTAACCTCGACTGGAATGTGGAGGCTTACCTCAAAGAGCAGGAAGCTGCCGGAAAAGAAACACCGTGATGGGCGGCGCCTGGCTTGTCTATCCTGGTTTATTTTCCTGAGGTGCAGGACCAAAGAGCGGAGTCAGCGATTGGCATTGCTCCAGGTAGTTTCTGTAGCGTGCCAGCTCGTTTTTCCGTTCTTCATCGGTAAGGCGCACCGGCGAAAAGCAAACAAAGGGTGGCAATACTTTCATGCCTACAAAATAAAGGATGCCATGATGGATCGGGTAGAGGATGGTATCGAGGTTGCCGTTTTTTCCTTCATTGCCATAAGCCGTTTGCGGGCCACCGGTGGTGAAGCAGAGAAAAGCGGTTTTATCTTTAAAGACACCGTTCTCGTACACGCCTTTGCCGGCGCCATACGAAAAGCCCATCGCCAGGACACGGTCTACCCAGCCCTTTAGCATAGCAGGCAGGCCGAACCACCAGATCGGAAAGTTAAAGATGAGCGTATCGCACCATTCCAGCTTTTCCATTTCTGCTTTCAGCATCGCCTCGAAGGAGCCTGTCTTCCAGGCATGAACCTGCTCCGCCTGGTACTTGAAGTAATCAGGGTTTTCGGGCTGTGTGAAATCGTGGCGGTCTCCCACCGGGTTGAAGTTCATGGCATAGAGGTCGGATATTTTTACTTCCGCATTCTGCCAGTGAAAATAATCGAGGGCTTCGTCCTTGAGGCGGCTGCAAAACGAGTTGCGCTCCGGGTGGGCGTGAATGATAAGTACTTTTTTCATGCGACTATCCTTTGAATAATGTGTTGCCACCGTTGTAGAGCTTATCGATCTCGGCGGAGAGCTTACGGTCTTTTTCCGTCACGGTATTTCCGGCATCATGTGTGCAAAGGGCAATGTCTACTTTGTTATACACATTGCTCCAGTTGGGATGATGGTTCATTTTTTCAGCGATAAAAGCTACTTTCGTCATAAAGGCAAAAGCATCTATGAAGTTGCCGAATTGAAAGCTACGTTTGAGCTGGTTATTTTCTTCTGTCCACATGTGTTTTTGTTTTAGTTAAAGCTAAGAAATAATTCAGGCTTTCGGGAAACAAAAGTCAAAAATGCCTTAAATAGTTTGTAGATTATAGCAGCCTGTGGCTCGAATCAAAACGGATGCCTGATATCGTGTTAGAAGGGAGTTTAATTTAATAAGGCTTATAGCCAATGCTGATAATGCCGGTGTAGCAGGTCTGGTTAAACGAAGAGAGCGGATGTGCTGCTTTCTTGTTCCAGCGTTTGGCTTTCCAGGCAGGATTCGATACATCGTATTCCGCTTCCGCGATCAGGGAAATGGCAAAGCGTTTGATAATCACTTTAGGTTGAATGCTGAT
Organism: Hydrocarboniphaga daqingensis; assembly: GCA_943362175.1. Classification (GTDB taxonomy): domain Bacteria; phylum Bacteroidota; class Bacteroidia; order B-17B0; family Aurantibacillaceae; genus UBA4416. The sequence goes on from CALRIU020000001.1 coordinate 68,688, forward strand.
CTTGGGAGAGAAGAACGGATTTTTCTGTGAGATGTATTCGTTGTTGATCAGCGTAGTGCGGCCGGTATTGAAGCCCAGGTAAATATTGAGGTTCACTGTTTTTTTGAGGTTCGAAAATGAAGGACCGAATGCGGCGCCAAACACAAAACCGGATAAGGTCGTTTTCAGGCTGTCCTGGATCATCACCGTTGCAGGAACAACTTTGTAGTAGTTGAAAAGAGTTCTTATCCTGCGGGAGCGCGGAAAAATGTGATCATAGCCGCTTACGCCGAAACCGACCACAGATGGCGGCGTGGAAAGGGAGGTGCGTTCCACAGTATTCAATTGGCTGTAAATGTTATTGATGTAAATGCGGTTGCCGTAATACACATCCAGGGTCGTTTGGTGATAAAACTTCGGGGCAGGCGGTTTTTCTTTTTCAATTTTGATCCGGTTTACCTGCGCGGTAGCAGTGCTAAGAAGTGTTATGGAAAAAAAGGCTAAGAGTTTATGCATAGAACGAAAGAGTGGTTGATTGTATAACAGCCTGTCAGCGGATGGTTACAGATCAATGTTTAAACTGTTGTTTCGGATGAGTGAAATTAGTGGGAGCATGTGTTTCTCTTCTGTGTTCCTTTTTGTTTTCATGTGCCTTATGGAATCACAAATACCCGAAGCGGTAGCCTATGCCGAGAACAACGCTGATGCCGGTTTGCGACATGTTGGCAAGAGGTATCTGCGTTTTGCCATTTATATAGCTAGGGATCCATTTGAGATTCGTCACATCTCCCTGGGCGGTGATGGTGAGCGAAAGGGCTACATTTTTCACGATCACTTTGGGCTGAATGCTGATCTTCGGGCAGAAAAAAGGTTTCTGAACGGAAACGAAGTCCTTGTTTTTTAGAGTAGATCTTCCCGAATTGAATCCTAAATAGCCGCTGATGCTCAGGTTGCCGTTGGCGCTGCGAAAACGCTTGCCCAGGCCCATTCCAAACCGGGCACCCGAATAAGTGGCCTGGACGGTATCGTGGATGGCGATGAACTGGGGGAGGTATTTCTGGGCGTCGATCTGGTAGGAGAAGTACGTAGGACCAATGGCCCATTCATAGCCCGAAATGCCAAAGCCGACCACCTGCGGCGGTAAATTGAAGTTGAGGTTTTCGCCGGTGTTGAGCTGCTTGTAAAAGTCATCCTGGTAGGCGAGGTAGCCAAAATACAGGTCAAGGCTGTGCGTGCCGGTACGGGGTGGCTTTACCTCAGGCGCTTTTTCTTTGGCGATCTTGATGGTGGAGACCTGGGAAAATCCAAAAGATGAAGAGAGTAGCAGTATAAAAAGTAGAAGTTTATTCATAGGGAATCATAAGGGGCTTCAGATATAATGCAAGATAAGGAAAAAGTGACTTTGTGACCGAAGCCCGCAGCGAAATCAAACAAAAACTTTCACCATATCGCAGAGGCATTTAAGATAATCAGCTAAGCAATGAGTCTATAAGATCATTCAGGAGTGCATTGTTCAGTGAGACGTTCTCATAAGCTCCTGTCAGCAAAAAGTCTGAGACTGTTGCATGAAACCCGCATTTAACAGGTTGTTTCCCGAAGCGTTCAATAAAACAAAAAACCCTCACATTGCTGCAAGGGTTTTTATCATCAGATTCATAAAAAATTAGTCAACATTATCGTGCAGGAACGAATTGTTCGGGCGGATCTCGATGTTCTTGTTCTCGTCCGTTCCGAGTGTATAGCGCGATACCTGCGAATCTTTGGAAGGATTCGTGCCATCATTTTGCAGATTCAGCTGCTTACGCTGCCAGGCCGATTCTTTCTCTAAATGCGCCAGGCCTTCCGGTGTTTTCATTTTCAGCGTCAGCTCTTTCAGCTTTTTAATACGCTCCTGTGCCAGGCGGATCTGCTCCTCGCGGCTGTTAGGCGCGGCTTTTTCTTCCTGGTTATCATCATCCGAGGTAATATCGTTGATCACAAACTCCTGTTTGGTAGTTTCGGTGATAGACGTATTTTCGTTGGCAATGGTGTGAGACGTTTCTACGGAAAAGGTTTCTTCCTCCAGGCTGAATACTTTGATCTCCGGTTTGCTCTCTTCTTTTTTCTCCTCGATCTTATGCTCTTCAACCTTGTTCTCTAACGCTTTCACAGGCTCTTCTACCTTGTTCACAACAGGCGTCTGTTCGTCTTTAGTATACACGAAAGGCTCGCTTTTCTGGATTTCGTCGATGATGTTCGTTTGTGCAGGCTCCTGCTTCGTTACCACAGGCTCATCCAGCTTCACGATCTTACGCTCCTGGAACACCGGCGCTTCATAACCGGAATTCATTTTACTGTTGAAGCCCGTTGCGATGATGGTCACCGATACGTTGTCACCCAAAGAAGGATCGGTACCGTAACCCGTGATGAGCTCAGCGGTTCCGCCGGCTGCCTCCTGGATATAATCCGTGATCTCACCGAACTCATCCATTTCGATATCGTCGCTACCGCTCATGATATTCAATAGGACGTGACGGGCTCCGCTGATATCGTTATCGTTCAGCAAAGGAGAAACCAGGGCTGCTTCTACCGCGCGCAGGGCACGTTTTTCGCCGCTTGCAATGGCAGAGCCCATAATGGCCACACCACTTTCCTGCATCACGGTTTTCACGTCATTAAAATCCACGTTCACGTGCATGTGCAGGCTGATGATCTCCGCGATGCTCTTCGCCGCATTGGTCAACACGTTGTCGGCATGAGCAAAGGCTTCCGTCATTTTCAGGCTTCCGTAGATTTCACGCAGCTTGTCGTTACCGATCACGATGAGTGTGTCTACGTATTTTTTCATTTCTTCGAGGCCTTTCTCCGCTTGCTCGCGGCGTTTTTTTCCTTCGAAGGTAAATGGAATGGTCACAATACCAACCGACAGGATGCCCAGCTCCTTCGCAATAGACGCGATGACCGGAGCTGCTCCCGTTCCTGTGCCACCGCCTAAGCCGGCAGTAATGAATACCATTTCGGTATTGGCAGTCAGGAGGCTCTTGATCTCGTCGATGCTCTCCAGGGCTGAGTCACGGCCTACTTCAGGGCGTGCGCCTGCTCCCAGGCCTTTTGTCAGGGAGTTGCCCAACTGGATTTTATGTGGTACAGGACTCTTCTCCAAAGCCTGCTTATCTGTATTGCAGATGATGAAATCCACGCCTTTGATTCCCAGGCGGAACATGTGGTTCACCGCGTTGCTGCCGCCGCCGCCGACGCCAATTACTTTGATAATTGAGCTTTCGTCTTTCGGTAATTCAAATTGCATCATGGTATTGAGTGTTAGTTGATTTGTATTGTTGTTGTTTGTTGTATGGTCCATTGTAAATGGTATTAGTGCCGGTGTTTGTTATAAAGATTGTCCAATGTCTATTGTCTCCTGTCTTTTGTACACTGTCTTCTGTTCTGTCAATCGACAAGGTACAGCCGACAATGGACATTGTTCTACTCCACGTCGTCGCTCATCCAGTCTTTTGCTTTTGTAATCAGGGAATCGAAAAAGTTTCCTACTTTCTTCGTCGAATGCCCGATCACTTTTTTCTCTTCTTTCTTTTTGTTCTCCGGTGTTACCGATACCAGGACTTTTTCTTCGTTCGGTTTTGAGGAATTGAGTCCACGTTTTGCTTCGCGCTCGTATTTCTCGATGCCTTTCATCACCAGGCCCACGCCCGTTGCATACATCGGGTTCTTCAGCTCGTCGTCAGCTCCGGCCAAATGCTCGTTCGGCGTGCCGATGCGGCAATCCATACCGGTTGTGAGCATCACCAGCTGCGGCAGGTGTTTCAGCTGAGAGCCACCGCCCGTTACTACAATTCCACCGGCCAGCTTGCGCTCAAAGCCTGAATTTTTAATTTCAAATAAGACAAACTCGAGGATCTCTTCCATGCGTGCCTGGATGATCTGCGCCAGTGTATTCACAGAGATCTCTTTGTGCGGGCGTCCTCTCAATCCGGGGATCGAGATCACCTCGTTCAATTGGTTCTCCTGTGCCAAAGCAGAGCCGAAACGCATCTTCAATTGTTCTGCCTGCGTTTTGATGATCCCGCATCCTTCTTTGATGTCTTCGGAAATAATATTGCCACCGAAAGGAATCACCGCTGTATGACGGATGATGCCATCATAGAAGATCGCCACATCCGTGGTTCCGCCGCCGATGTCGATCAATACCACGCCGGCTTCTTTTTCCTCGTCGCTCAATACGGCGTCCGCGCTGGCTAAGGGTTCCAGGTGCAGGTCTACCGTTTTCAGTTTTGCACGGTCTACGCATTTGAAAATATTTTTTACCGCCGATACATGTCCGGTGATGATATGGAAATTTCCTTCCAGGCGAATCCCTGAATGACCAATCGGGTTGCGGATGCCGCCTTCGTTATCGATGATATACTCCTGCGGGATCACATGAATGATCTCTTCACCCGGGCTCATCACCAGGCGGTGCATGTTGTCGATCAGCTGATCCACATCGCCCTGGCTTACCTCGTCTTCCAGCGAACGGCGGGTGACCATGCCGCGGTGCTGCATGCTTTTAATGTGTTGCCCGGCAATTCCTACGATCACTTCTTCAATGTCGATGTTCGCTTTGTCGGAAGCCACGCGAATGGCGGTTTTAATGGACTCGATGGTTTGCTCGATGTTAGCCACCACGCCACGCTGCACGCCCAGCGACTCGGCTTTGCCGACGCTGAGGATCTCCACTTTACCATGAGCATTTTTGTAGCCCACGATTGCTGCGATCTTAGTTGTACCGATATCCAGACCTACAACAAGCTCTGCATTTTCCGGTATGTTCCTGTGTGTTTGGTTAGTGTCCATAAGTTATTTTTTAGTGCAAACCACCTGGTTTTTATATTTTATATTAATGATGGCGTATTTGTTCCAGCCATCCGTTTTGTTTAATCCCTCTGTATAGAATAATTTCAATTTGTCAAATTTCTCCTTCAGGTCTTTTACCTCTCCGAATACAATCCGGTGATCTCCGATCGAAGGGTATAACTCTATTTCCTTATCATTCGTGACATTGATCTGATGGATCAGGCTTGTTAAAACCGAGTCTGCCGCAATGTAAGTCGACAAGGTGTAAATGTCGTCGAGTACGCTTACTTTGCTCAGGGCTTCGTTTTTGGCGATGTCATTCACCGGCATCGCATAGCGTTTGGCGAAAGGTTCGTTGATAGCTCCTGTTGCAATCAACACACGTGCCGTGTAGGAATCGTTGAGCGGCATCAGCTTCGATTGCGTGTCGATGTAGTAGCTTTCCCCTTCGCTGGTGAACACCCTTACCACCGGTGTACGCTGCGTCACGTTCATGGTGACATCGCCGTTAATGTCAACCGCTACTTCCGCATTCTCAATAGCCGGGTGAGAATTCAGTGCTTTCTCAAGGTCCGTCACCTGGATGCTTCCCAGTTGCGCCTTCAGGATAGAGTCTTTTCGTTCTTTAAAAAACGTTTTGATATCCTGCTCGTCGATAAAGCTGTTCTCATCCGTGTTGAGGATGGTCACCGTTAAGTTTTCGGCGATCACTGCTTTCTCTTTTTTGCTCACGAATGCCAGCGAAGCCAGCAAGCCTGATAATCCAATAATCCAAAGAACGGCGACAAGTATCTTTCGTATGTTCAGTTTTTTCATTTCAATACTTTAACCGCAAAGGCGCGGCGTGTTCGCAAAGAGCGCAGAGTTTTTTAATCTTACATCTCAATACTCATCCCGATAGCTATCGGGACTCATGACTCACTTCTCTCCTTCAATAACATCTCAATCGGTTCAATCAATCCATCAATGTCTCCTGCTCCGAGTGTCATGACCACTTCAACGGGATGTGTTCTTAAAAAATCAATCACCTGTTCTCTCGGTACCAGGTATTTGTGTTTCAGCTTCATCTTGTCCAGCAGCATTTGCGAGTTGATCCCTTCGATTGGCTTCTCCCGTGCCGGGTAGATCTCCAGCAGGATACATTCATCCAGCAGGTCGAGGCTTTCTGCAAAACCATCGGCGAAGTCGCGTGTCCGCGAAAACAAATGCGGCTGAAAAATGCCGGTCACTTTTTTGTCCGGGTACAATTGTTTCGCAGAGCCAATGGCAGCCTTCAATTCTTCCGGGTGATGCGCATAATCGTCGATGTATACCAATGACGGCGTTTTCACGTGGTAATCAAACCGGCGTTTCACGCCTTTAAAAGAACGGAGGGCCGTGTTGATCACATCCCCTTTAATTCCCAATTGCTGTGCAACCGCTGCTGCGGCAATCGAGTTCTCTACATTGTGCAAGCCCGGTAAGCCAATAGCCACGTGGTTTACAGTTTCTACCGGGCTGATAATATCATAGCAAAATTCGCCCTCGCGAATGTGGATGTTAGCGGCACAGTATTCAGTACCTAAATTTAGTGAGTAGATCAGCCGCTTACGGTTGAGTGTCAAATCGTTATCAACAGTTTTTTTAACAATCAAAAATCCATCATCGGTTACCTGGCCTGCAAATTGCGTATAGGTATCGAGCATATCTTCCGCCGTTCCGTAAATGTCGAGGTGATCTGCGTCAACGCTTGTGATCACGGTGATGTAGGGCGTCAGCGTCAGAAATGAGCGATCGTACTCATCCGCTTCCACCACCACAAATGCGTCAGGATCGCTGGCATCTCCCAGCAGTAAATTGGTTTTATAATTCCGGGAAATGCCTCCCAGGAATGCAAAGCAGTTGATGCCCGCCGTTTTCAGGATGTGCGTGACGAGCGTGGTGGTCGTTGTTTTGCCATGCGTGCCGGCAATGGCAATCGTGCGAAACTGTCTGGTAATTTCCCCCAATACCTGGGAACGCTTTTGCAAATGGTAGTGGTGCGATTGGATGAAGACGAATTCCCGGTGATCCTTTGGAACCGCCGGTGTGTACACGATCAGGATCTCTTCTTTGGAATAAGCGGAAAAGAGTTCTTTCACCAGGGCTTCCTGCTCATCGTAATGAATGCTGATGCCTTCCTGCTCCAGCTCCATGCAAAGCGCAGACCTGGTTTTGTCATAGCCGTAAACGGTTTTGCCGTAATGCTTAAAATAACGGGCCAGCGCGCTCATGCCGATGCCGCCAACACCCAAAAAATAATAGAGCTTATAGTGAAGAATGTTCATCAGGAAATAGGATAGTTGGCAAGCTTTAAGACTTCTCGGGCAATAACATTGGCCGAATGATGAAAGGCCATCTGGCTGATGTTATTGGTAAGCGTTACCTGCTGCGCGTTGTTGTCGAGCAGACTGATGGCGGTTTCTACCAATTGTTGATGCGCTTCGCTATCCTTCACCAGGAGCGCGGCGTTCTTGTTGACCAGGGCCATGGCATTTTTGGTCTGGTGGTCTTCCGCCACATTGGGCGAAGGAACTAAGATGCTCGGCATGCCGATGTTGCACAGCTCGGAAATGGAGCTGGCCCCGGCGCGTGAGATCACAATATCAGCAGCGGCATAAGCCAGGTCCATGCGGGAAATAAACTCCAGCGGATAAATGCCATCGTTGGAAAAAGACTTACCCTGCTCCAGGGCGGTTGGATAATAGGTCTTTCCGGTTTGCCAGAGGAGTTGAATGTTCTGATCAGCCAGCTTCGACAGGTTCGCACCGATCGCTTCATTGATCGTCCGTGCGCCCAGGCTACCTCCGATCACGAGGATGACTTTTTTATTGGGGCTTAATTTAAAGAAAGCCTGCGCTTCCCCTTTTTTATCTTTCAGGCCCTGGATGTCCTGCCGCACAGGGTTTCCGGTAATCAGGATTTTGTCTTTCGGGAAAAATTTCTCCATGCCTTCGTAAGCCACGCAAATGCGGTTGGCCCGTTTGGAAAGGATTTTATTGGTGACACCCGCATAAGAATTTCCTTCATGGAGCAGGGTAGGGACGCCTTGCCTGGCTGCCGCACGCAATAAAGGACCGGAAGCGTAGCCTCCTGTGCCCACAGCTACGTCCGGCTTAAATTCCTGAATGATTTTTTTGGTTTTCATCATGCTGCGGATGATGAGGAAAGGAAGCTTCAGGTTTGCCAGTGTGAACTTTCTCTGGATGCCGGCAATGGGAACGCCGATGATTTTGTAACCGGCATTGGGCACTTTTTCCATTTCCATTTTTCCCAGCGCACCTACAAAAAGGATCTCCGCATCAGGCACCAGTTTTTTGATCTCGTTGGCAATGGCTACTGCGGGAAAGATGTGCCCGCCTGTGCCCCCGCCGCTTAGTATGACTTTGAGTGGTTTCATTTATTCTTTTGTTGAAATAACTCTGGCTTTGAGATAAACAAATTCCCTCTTTCAAGAGGGTGCCCGAAGGGCGGGAGATGTGTTCTTTGTATTTCTTTAAACATCCTCCGGCCTGCGGCCACCTCCTTCAAAGGAGGAATTGTGAATCATAAAAGCATTGGCATATCTCATAAATATTATTTTTTGAAAATTATTGCTCACATTCAAGCAATATTATTCAGTCACTACTTCCTGTTTCTCTTTCGTTTCAGATGCCCTGCTCACACTTAAAATAATACCTATAGAGATACAGGTAAACCAGATCGATGTTCCGCCCATACTCACCAATGGCAAGGGCTGCCCCGTCACAGGGAAGAGGTTCACAGCTACCGCCATGTTGATGAGTGCCTGGAATACCAGGCTGAAGCTCAGGGCCACAGCTATCAGGCCACCGAATGTTTTTTCAGAATCCCTTAAGATCCGGATGCCGCGGAAGAGCAAAATCATATAGAGGAACAACATGATAAAGCCCGTGAACAAACCGTATTCTTCAATAATGATGGCATAGATAAAATCGGAGGACGCCTGTGGTAAAAAAGCGCGCTGCGTACTGTTGCCCGGTCCTTTGCCAATCACGCCACCTGTAGCGATAGCGATTTTGGCCTGCTCGCTCTGGTAATTGCTTTTGGTATCGCCAGAGATAAAGTTCTCGATCCTTGCTTTCCAGGTCGGGCCGCGGCCCCCGGGAATTGTCTCCGGAGCAAACCATACCCACGAGATGAAGAATACAGCGCCGATCAGGCACATGCCCATGATCTTCATAATGATTTTGATATGAATGCCGCCAACGAACATGGTGAACAGGCAGCATACAAAAAGCAAGGAAGCGGTCGAAAAGTTGGCAGGCAAGATCAAGGCACAGATAATGCCAATAGGTAACATCAGGTATTTTAAAACAGACTTAAGATCGTTGAGCTGGCCCTGCTTGACCGTAATGGTGCGCGCTACAAAAATGAGAAGGACGATCTTGGCGATGTCGGAAGATTGAAATGTTAACCCTAACCCCGGAATTTCAATCCAGCGACTCGCACCGCCGGCACTTTCTCCTTTTAATAACGTAAACAACAATAAGGGAACAACCAGAAACAAACCGATCTGCCCGACCCTGGAAAACAAGGTATAGCGCAGTTTGTGGATGAAGTACATGATCACGATCCCACCGATGATGGTGATGAAGTGCTTGATCAGGTACGATTCGGCATTGCCCTGTTTGTATTTATTGGCAAGCGTCACCACCGAGCTGTAAACAACCAACGTCGACAGGAGCGATAGCAGGAACACAATCGTCCAGATCACCCGGTCTCCTTTAAAATTTGCTAATTGTTTCATGGCTTGTTGTTTTTAAATACCTGTTTTTACATCCTCCGGCCTTCGGAAACCTCCTTCAAAGGAGGAATGCGTTTGGCTTTTTGTTTGGTGTTTGACTTTTAATTTTTCAGTTTCACCAATTCCCTCTTTGAAGAGGGTGCCCGGAGGGCGGGAGATGTCGTTCTGACTTTTACAAATTATCTCACATCTCAATTCTCCTTCAGCACCAGCTCTTTAAAACGGTTCCCCCTGTTTTTGTAATTGTCAAAAGCTTCGTTGCTTGGGCACGCCGGCGTGAATAGGACAGCCTGGTTGGCAATGGCCTTGCTTTTGGAAAGCTCTACGGCATTCTCCATATTGTCAACAACAATGACCATCACATGCTGTCTGAACACATGCTTTATTTCTGCGATCCGCCGGCCGTAATAGATCACGGTGCGGATGTTGTAATAATTGCTGAACGTGAACCACGAATAATCCGTCTTACTATCGTCGCCGCCAATGATCAGGATCAGCTCCGCATCGATGGAATTGATGCTTTCTGCTGCCAGCCTGGCGTTGGTGGCTTTTGAATCGTTGATGTAAGTTACGTCATTGATCACAGCAACTACTTCCATGCTGTGCTCTGTATCCCTCGTAAAAGAATTTAAAGTGTTTAATGCCTGTTGTTTAACAATCTCCTTCATGTAATTTTCGGTCTGTATGCTTGTTGTTATTTAAAAAATGAATCTGTTATAATGATCTTACAGCGGCTTTAAATTGAGCGCCGCGGTCTTCGTAGTTCTGGAATAGGTCGAAGCTGGCGCATGCCGGTGAAAGCAGGACAGCGTCGCCTTTGGTAGCAAGCTTGTAGCACATCGCTACCGCTTCCATGGCAGAGCCGGCTTCCATGATCGTTTCCACAGAGCCTTTGAAGGCTTTGATGATCTTGGAATTGTCCACGCCGAGGCATACGATGGCTTTTACTTTTTCCTTCACCAGGTCGATCAGCTCTTCGTAGTTGTTGCCTTTGTCCTGTCCGCCGAGGATCAGTACCGTTGGCTTTTGCATGCTTTCGAGGGCATACCAGGTAGAGTTGATGTTGGTGGCCTTGGAATCGTTGATGAATTCGACGCCGTTGATCGAAGCGACGAATTCGAGGCGGTGCTCTACATTCACGAAGTCTTCCAGGCTTTCGCGAATGATGTCTTTGCGTATGTCAACGATACGCGCCGCCAACGAAGCAGCCATTGAGTTGTAAACATTATGTTTACCGGCCAATGCTAATTGTTCTATGGTCATGGTTAAGGGTTTAGGGTTATTATTATAATTAAGGGTTATTTCATGTTCGTTCAGGTAAGCACCATTGCCTTCAATGACCTTTTTGATGCTGAAGGGAATGAGCTGCGCATTTACCGTATGGTTTTTCATGTACTCGTCGATAGTGCTGTCATCGGCACAGTACACGAAGAAGTCCGCTTTGCCCTGGTTTTGCGTGATACGGAATTTGGAAGCCACATAGTTCTCAAATTTGTAATCGTAGCGGTCCAGGTGATCCGGCGTGATGTTCAGGAGAACTGCCACATCCGCTCTGAAATCAAACATCCCGTCAAGCTGAAAGCTGCTGAGCTCCAGCACATAGTAGTCGTAGTTCTCTTTTGCTACCTGGTACGCAAAGCTTTTCCCCACATTGCCCCCCAATCCCACATTGTAGCCTGCTTTTTGAAGGATATGGTAGGTGAGCATCGTTGTCGTTGTCTTGCCGTTGCTCCCCGTAATGCAGATCGTTTTGGCATTGGTATAGCGTCCCGCAAATTCGATCTCGGAGATCACCGGGATGTTTTTTTCTTTCGCTTTTTTTACCAGCTCTGCCTTGTCAGGAATACCCGGGCTCTTAATGATCTCATCGGCATTCAGGATCAGCGCTTCCGTATGCTGCCCTTCCTCAAAGGCAATGTTGTTGTTTTGCAGCTCGGTTTTGTATTTCTCCCTGATCGGACTTTTGTCGGATACAAACACGGCAAAGCCCTTAGACTGCGCTAAAATAGCACTGCCTACACCGCTTTCGCCGCTTCCTAATATCACGATCCGTTTGTTCACGTTCTGTTTGGTTCTATCTTAACTTTAAAGTCACAATGGTTAATGCCGCCAGCATAATGCAAATGATGAAAAAGCGCATCACGATCTTCGACTCATGGAATCCCGATTTCTGATAATGGTGATGCAGCGGCGCCATTTTAAACAAGCGGTTGGCCTTCGCATATTCCAGGCCGCGTTTTCGTTTCTGGTATTTGAAGTAATACACCTGTAAGATCACAGATAAGCTCTCCACGAAGAATACACCGCATAAGATCGGGATCAGCAGCTCCTTGCGGATCGCGATGGCATATACGGCAATGATCCCGCCGATGGCAAGGCTTCCCGTATCGCCCATAAATACCTGCGCCGGAAAGGCATTGTACCACAGGAAGCCCACACAAGCCCCCACGAAAGCAGCCATGAACACCACCAGCTCACCCGTATTGGGAATGTACATGATGTTCAGGTAATCGGCGAAAATGGTGTTGCCGCTTACATAAGCCAGGATGCCCAGGGTGGTTCCGATAATGGCGCTCGTTCCCGCCGCCAGCCCGTCGATGCCATCCGTAATATTGGCCCCGTTGGATACCGCTGTAATAATCAGGATCACGATCGGGATAAAGATCAGCCAGCCGTATTCTACCGCTTTGTCGCCCATGAAAGACAATACCTTGGTATAATCGAACTCATTGTTCTTCACGAACGGAATGGTTGTTTTGATTGTCTTTACAGGTGTTGCCGCATACTTAGGCATTTTCACATCATTCGGATTACTGATCATCGAATCGAAGGAATACTGGCTTTGGCCGTTGGAAACCAAACGCTCCTTAATCACCACATCCGGGTGAAAATAGAAGACAGCCCCCACGATCAGGCCGATGCCAATCTGCCCGACGACCTTGAATTTTCCTTTCAGACCTTCCTTGTTCTTTTTAAATACCTTGATGTAATCGTCAATAAAACCAATCGCCCCAAGCCAGATAGTGGAAATGAGCATCAGGACAATATAGATATTGTGGATCTTGGCGAACAACAAGGTCGGAATGATGATCGCCGCCAGGATAATCAAGCCACCCATGGTCGGCGTTCCTGCTTTTTCATTCTGTCCCTGTAAGCCAAGCTCACGAATGGTTTCACCAATCTGCTTCCTGCGGATAAAGTTGATGATGCGCTTGCCGAAGACCATCGTAATGATGAGCGAGCTCAACAACGCCAGTGCCGCCCTGAAGGAGATGTACTGGAACACGCCCGCGCCCGGAAAGTTGAGCTGATCTAAATAGTGGAACAGGTAATAAAACATATTATATATCGAGTGCTTTAAAGGTTTCTTTGACTATTTCAAAATCATCAAAAGGGTGCTTCACGCCGTTGATCTCCTGGTACTTCTCATGGCCTTTGCCTGCTACGAGGATGATGTCCCCCGGTTTTCCAAAGGCCGCCGCCGTTTTGATCGCTTCCTTGCGGTCGCTGATGCGCAGCGTTTTTTTGGCGTTCGCCGGGTCGATGCCTGCCTGCATCTGGTCCAGGATCGCTTCCGGGTTTTCACTTCTCGGGTTGTCGCTGGTCAGGATCACCTTGTCGCTGTAGTCGCAGGCAATCTTCGCCATCAACGGGCGCTTGGCTGCATCGCGGTCTCCGCCGCATCCGGCAAGGGTAATCACCTGCTCGTTGCCTGTGCGGATATCCTTGATCGTTTCCAGGACATTCTTTAAGGCGTCGGGCGTATGCGCATAATCCACAATGGCCACGATCCCTGTTTTTGATTTAATATATTGAAACCTTCCCTCAACCGAATTGAGGTTGCTGAGTGTTGTCAGTACCTGTGTTTTATCCTGTTTCAGGATCTGTGATACGGCATACACCACCAGGACATTGTAGGCATTGAACGAGCCGATGAGTTTTACCCATACCTCCTGGTTGTCGATGTTCAGGAGCAGACCGTTCAGGTGGTTCTCTATCACGCGGCATTTAAAATCAGCAACGGATTTAAGACCGTAGGTGTATTTTTTGGCTTTGGTGTTTTGCAGCATTACCATGCCGTTGCGATCATCCTTGTTGGTAAGCGCAAAGGCATCGTCAGGCAGCTGGTCGAAGAATAATTTTTTGGCGCGGATATATTCCTCAAACGTTTTGTGATAATCCAGGTGATCGTGCGTGATGTTGGAGAAAGCCCCGCCCGTAAATTTCAGTCCGCTGATGCGGTGCTGTACCACGGCATGCGAGCTCACTTCCATAAACGCATACTGGCAGCCTTCTTCCACCATTCTGGCAAGAAGCTCATTCAGCGCTAAAGCATCCGGTGTGGTATGCGTGGAAGGAATCACGTTGCCGTTGATCTTATTTTCCACCGTCGAAAGCAGGCCAACGTTATAGCCAAGCCCACGGAATAAATTGAAGAGCAAGGTCACAGTCGTAGTCTTACCGTTAGTGCCGGTAATCCCGATCAGCTTGAGCTTTTCGGAAGGATTGTCGAAAAAGTTGCAGGCAATAAATCCCAGGGCTTCCGCAGAGTCCAGAACTTTCACATAGGTGATGTTTGGTTTTTGGTTTAGCGGCAGCTCTTCGCACACAATGGCTACAGCTCCGCTTTCAATTGCTTTGTCAATATAGGAGTGGCCATCCACGGTAGTCCCCCTGGTGGCAATAAATAAAGAGTCTTTCTTGACTTTCCGGGAGTCGAAGGCAGCAGAAGAAATGGCGACATTGGTAGAACCAACGACTTCCTCGAGTCTTGTTTTGTAAAGTATGTCGCTTAATAGTTTCACTTTTTAAACTTTTATCTCTTTAGTACAATTAGTTTTACCTCTTCGATTCCTTCGGCTTCGCTGCTTTCGAGTTCCTCAGGCGCCGCCGCCAGGCCTTTAGTCTCTTCTGTCCCTTATGATAATGTCAACACAATCCTATCTCCCTTATTAAATTTCTGTCCGGCCTCGATCGATTGTTTTTTTACCGAGCCTATACCCATCAGCTTCACATGAAAGCCGGAATTTTCCAGCAGGAATAAAGCGTCTTTTGCCGATAAGCCGTTTAAGTTCGGAACGATTCCCTTTTTCAGCTGGCTTTCCAGGTTTGTCCCCTGTAACACGACTTTCGAAGAATCGCTTGTATTCCTTGCGACATAAGCTTCGTCGCTGGCATCGGTTTTTACAGGCAATTTCAAGGCTTTAGAGACAGCAAGCATCTCATTGTTTTTCGATTTGATGCTGGCCGGAGCTTTCGTGAGAATGTCCTGCTTGGTGTTGATCGGCTGCATGAAATCGAGGCTGCTGGAGTACACTTTCTCGGCAATCTCTTTAAACACCGGTCCGGCAATGAGACCTCCGTAGTAGGTCCCTTTACCGGGATTGTACACCACCACGATACAGCTATACAAAGGATTATCAGCCGGAAAATACCCGACGAAAGAAGCCTGGTATTTGCGGTTTCCGGGGGCGCCGTACACGGTGGTTCCGCTTTCCCGGTTTCCGATCTGTGCAATCTGCGCCGTTCCTGTTTTTCCACCTACTTTAAAGGCCGTAATGTTCAGGCCCTTGCCGCTGCCATTTTGCACCACACCTTCCATCATGATCTTGGCCTTCTTGATTGTTTCCGGTTTGGCAATCTGTTCGGCCAATACTTCTGTTGTATACGTCTTCACCGTTTTGCCATTGTTAATGATGGCTTTTTCAAAACGCGGCTTCACCATTCTGCCATCGTTGGCAACGGCATTATAAAAAGCAAGGATTTGAAGAGGTGTTAATAAGGTTTCATAACCATAGCTCATCTGTGGAAGCGTGACACCCGACCAATCGGAGCTTTTGGTATTCTTGATCAGTGGCGCCGCTTCCCCCGGAATCGACAGGCCCAGCTTTTGGTTCAGGTGATAGGATTTGATCCGGTCCACATATTGCTGTGGATTTTTGGAAAAATATTTCATCACCAGCTTAGCGACACCCACGTTGGAGGACGTTTCGAAAATCCGTTGCATGCTCAGGATGGCTTCTGTCGGCGCATGAGAATCTTTGATGGTTTTATTATAGTAAGTCACCTCCCCGTTTCCAACCTGCATTTTTTCATCCAGGCTGGCATTGTACTCATCCATGATGGCCATCAGGGAAACAAGCTTAAACGTAGAGCCCGGTTCGGTGGCATTCAATACCGCATAGTTCAGGTTTTCCGAATACGCATAATTGCTGGAATCTTTCCCGGTGCGCGTGAGGTTGGCAATGGCCTTGATCTCGCCGGTCTTCACTTCCATCAGGATGGCGCAGCCATGCGTTGCATTATTTTTACGTAAGGTTTTTTCCAGCGCTGTTTCCGCCACATCCTGGATGTTGATGTCAATGGTCGTGATCAGGTCGTTCCCGTTCTTAGGCTCCACCTCATTCTCATCATTGATCGGGCGCCACACATCACCCGCAATTTTCTGCATTAAGCGTTGACCGCTGATGCCCATTAAGGTCGAATCGAAAGCACCTTCCAGCCCTACGGGCCTCACTCCCGGCCGCGACATGCCAATGGTACGGGCGGCCAGCATTTTAAACGGAAGTTCGCGCTTGTTGGTTTGTAAGGTCACCAGGCCACCGCGCTTGCCTTTTTTAAAAATCGGGAAGGTTTTCAGGATCTGGAGATTCTTATAGGATACGTTACGCTTCAGAACCACATAACGGTCTCCACTGTTACGTGCTTTTTTCAAAATCTTTTTATACTCCTTGCCGGTCTTGTCTTTGAACAAATCCGCTAGCATATCGCTCAGGGAATCGACCTTCTCATTGAACAGTTTTTTATCAATGGAAGGGGCATTAATGTCTACCGCCACTTCGTAATAGGGCAGCGAGGTTGCGAGGAGGTTTCCGTTCACGTCGAAGATGTTACCGCGTACCGCCTCAATCTCAAAGACACGTGTATTGAAGGCTTCCGCTTTGCGCTTCCATTCATCACCTTCCATGAACTGAATCACACAGATCTTATACAGAATAGCAAGCGCAAACAGGCACAAAAACATGTACACCAGGTAGGTCCTTGATAATATGTCTTTTTTGTTTTCCATCTGTCTCCCGCGGATTCCGCAGATCGTATATTGTTTTTTGTTTCTTTTGCCGCTAACTATTTACCTGCCGCTCTTCACGCTGTCAATCTCTATCTTCATCGGTGCTACCACCGGTTCTTTTAGTCCGAGTGTGTCTACTGCTGCTGCCACCTGGCTTTGCTTACTGATAAACATCAGGTCCGATTTGGAAGAAATGTATTCCGTTCTCAGCTCCTTGATCTGGTTGCTGATTTTATTCACTTCCCTGATCTTATCATCTGCATAATAGCCATTGGCGATGTACAGGATAGCAATGAGGGCGAGGAACAAAATGAAGGGAATGTGTTGGATCGTCCGGTCATCACTCAAAAAGGACCCTCCGAAGATCTTTGATAAGCCTTTGGCCAGCACTCCCTTTTTTCCCGGCTTCGACGGTTTGGCCGGAGCCGGCTTCTCCATTTCCACAAGCTCCTCCAGCTCCTGTAGTTCTTCCTTCTCCGCTATGTCCCTGAACTTATTTGCCACGTTTATTTATTTCCTGTCTCACATTCCGGGTTTCTTGTTTAATAACCAGAAACCTGCAATCAGAAACATTGAACCGTTATATCTTTTCCGCTACCCTTAGTTTTGCACTTCTTGCCCTTGGGTTGGTGGCGATCTCCTCCTCATCCGGTACAATGGGTTTCGATGTCAGCGATTTGAAATACCGCGTAATCTTCCCGAATACCAGGTCTTTTTCCTCCTTGCCTTCTACATTGCCTGTTTTCACTAAGTTTTTCACCAGACGGTCTTCCAGGCTATGGTAGCTCATCACCACCAGCCGCGATCCCGGTTTCAGCAACATCACACATTGTGTCAGGCATTCCTTCAGCGCTTCCATCTCCTGGTTCACTTCAATGCGGATGGCCTGGTATACTTTGGCGAGGTAACGGTTCTCTTCAAATTTGGGCGTGCATGGTTTGATGACCGTTTTGAATTGCTCTGTGGTATCAATGCTGCCGTTGGCTCTGGCTTCTACAATGGTATTGGCAAGTCTGAACGCATTATCCACTTCACCGTATTCCCTGAAAATGGCCGTCAGCCTTTTGGCATCGTAGCTGTTCAGGATCTTCTTCGCCGTCAGGTCGCTCTTCTGGTTCATGCGCATATCGAGCTCCGCTTCAAAACGGATGGAAAAGCCGCGGTGCCCTGTATCGAACTGATGAGAAGACACCCCCAGGTCGCCGAGAATACCATCCACTTTTGTCACACCGTATAATTTCAGGTAATTGCTGATGTATCTGAAATTCTGGGGAATGAAGGTGAGGCGCTTGTCGGCCGGTACATTAGCCCTGGCATCCTCGTCCTGGTCGAAGGAAAACAGTTTCCCTTTATCCGATAAGTGTTTCAGAATCTCTTTGGAATGTCCGCCACCACCGAAAGTAAGGTCCACATACACGCCGTCCGGGTTAATGTTCAGGCTGTCAATACAAGGTTGTAAAAGAACGGGGATATGATAGGTGTGTTCATTACTCATCATCTCCATCATTGAAGTTTAAACTTCCCAACACATCTTCCGCCAGTTTCTCAATATCCACATCCTGCTCGAGGAAGAGCTCGTATAATTTTTTATCCCAGATCTCGATGACGTTGTTGCTTCCCAAAACCTTGATGTCGGTTTTAATGTCGGCGTAGTCCACGAGGGCTTTCGGCAGCAGCACCCGGCCTGTGTTGTCTGCTTCGGCAGCAGTTGCACCACCGGTAAACTTCCGTACAAACACATCATTGGCCTTGATCAACCGGTTGAGCTTGCTCAGTTTTTTGTTCAGTTTGTTCCACTCGCTCATCGGGTAGAGCACCAGGCATTTCTGATGAAGGTTCCGGTTGATTACGAATCCTTTCTCAAATACCTCTTCCAACTGCTTCCTGAGGTTCACAGGAAACATGAAACGCCCTTTAGCATCCACTTTGCAATCAAATTCCCCTATAAGGCTTGTCATGAGCGGTTTTCCGTTGTATTGGGTCAAAAATATCAAAATTTCACCACTTTTTACCACTTTTACCCCTTTTTTACCACTATTGTTGAAAAATCAAAACGCTGTTAATAATTATGAACAGGTTGTTAATTGTTTCATTTCGAGCCATAAAGCGGATGTTTTCCCATTTCAGCAAGCCTTTCAGCGTGCCGGGGCTAAGGCAGTCAACCGTATTTTTTGGGGGGCGACCGCTTGGGATATTAACAATTTGTTATCTTTGACAACCCCATCAATATGGAACAAGTAAAATTTATTGACGTCGAAAAAGTTTTAAAGGAAAAAGCTTATAAGCTGTATAAGTGGTTGCCCCGTTTCGCGATCAACTGGCTGAAAAAGAAGCTGCATGAAGATGAGATCAATGCGGCCATGATTGCCCTGAAAGACAAAGAAGGCCTGGAGTTCAATGCCAGCGCGCTCGACAGGCTTGGAGCCAAAGTTGAATCGCGGCATGCCGAGCTGGTTCCTAAATCCGGTACCGTCATCATTGCCGCCAACCACCCGCTGGGTGGGCTCGACGGGATGGCGCTCATCAAATCGGTGGGAGAGATCAGGCCCGATGTCCGTTTTTTTGTCAATGATATCCTCAAGAATGTTAAGAATTACGGAGACGTCTTTGTTGCCGTGAATAAGACCGGCGCCTCGTCTACCCGCTCCCTGCGCACGATGGAAGAGGTATTTATGTCGGATGCCGCAGTGCTGTTCTTTCCTGCCGGCCTCGTATCGCGTAAGCAAAGCGGGGTAGTGCGCGACCTTACCTGGAAAAAGAGTTTCGTCACCCAGGCCATCGACCACGGGCGGATGATCCAGCCGGTGTTTATTGAAGGAGAGAACTCACGATTCTTTTACAATTTTGCCAATTTCCGCAAATGGATCGGCATCAAAGCCAATATCGAAATGCTGTTCCTGCCTGATGAAATGTTCAAGGCCAGGAAGGAAACCATCAAGATTCATTACAGCAAACCCTTTGATTCGGCCTTGCTTACAGAGCGTAAGACCCATAAGGAATGGTCGGATCTGATTTATCAATACATCTACTCGAAAGAGTTCATGCAGCAGGTTCCGTTTGAGGAGTATATGAAAACAAAATAATGACGAATGCCTGTACCTGACTGTACGCTACAGCGGGATTCGTATTTTTTTTATTTGTAATAATCAATCAAGCTTAAAAATATCTCTAACAGTTCATTATGGTAAATATCAGGATAGGTTTCGGTTACGATGTGCATCCTTTGGGAGAAGGGCGCGAGCTATGGCTGGGTGGCATTAAGCTGGAATTTGATAAGGGCTGCGTAGGCCACAGCGACGCCGATGTGCTGCTGCATGCCATTTGCGATGCCCTGCTCGGGGCGGCCAACCTGCGCGATATCGGCTTTCATTTTCCGAATACCAATCCCAAATACAAAGGCGCCGACAGCAAGCTCTTGTTGAAGGAGGTGGTCGAGTTGCTCGACCGGCATGGATACGGCATCGGCAATGTAGACGCTACGCTGAGCCTCGAAGCGCCAAAGGTGAACCCGCACATCAAAGCCATGCAGGAAGTGCTGGCACCGATCATGAGGATTACCACAAACGACATTTCGGTGAAGGCTACCACCAACGAAGCCCTTGGCTATGTGGGAAGGGGCGAAGGGGTGAATGCCTATGCGGTAGCGCTGATCTACAAAAAATGATGTGGCCGGATTTTTGAGGTAATTCCCGATTGGATATCAACCCCCTGTTTTTATGAAACGGACTTTTCTATGCTCTGCCATTACGGTATTATTTCTGGCATCCTGCAAAACGAACCAGGTTTACATCAAGGCTGTCAATCCTCCACCGGTTCAAGTCCCTGCAACGGTAAAGCATGCCGGGATCATCAACCGCTCGGTGCCTTCCGATGACAATAAGGCGCTGAATAGCATTCACCAGGCGGCTTCCGCCGAAACGGCTAAAATGATCCGGGAATCCGGCCAGGAAGCCATGCGTGGCCTCAACGATGCCCTGATAGAGAATAAGTGCTTTGATATTGTAAAAACGATTTCCGTTCCCGACCTCCGCACACCGGTAGCGGGCAGCTTTGCGTCGCCGCTTTCCTGGAAAGATGTTGAGACGATCTGTAAAAATAATGGTGTGGACGTGCTCTTTGTGCTCGAAGTATTCGATACGCAACTCAGGGTTGTTCCGCTCAGCACGCCCACCAAGGTCAATACCATCACCGATGTGATCAATAATGTCGCGAATGCTCAGGCCAATATTATCACGACGGTAAAAGCCGGTTGGAGGCTTTATGATCCTGCCGGAAAAAGGCTGCTCGATGAGTTTCCGCAGCTGGAGGAGATGAGCGTAACCGCTAATGCGTCGACAGCGGTAAATACGGTAGAGGCCATGCTTGGCAGAAAGGAAGCTATTAAGCAGAGCGCAAACCGCTTGGGAAGGATATATGCCGACAGGCTTATTCCTTACAGGATCACGCTTACGAGGGATTATTATGTAAAAGGCAGCAGGAACTTTAAGGTGGCCACGAGGCGCGCCCGTACAGGAAACTGGGATGGTGCCGGAGAGCTGTGGCTTAAGGAAACAACCAGCTCCAAACGTAAAATGGCAGGAAGGGCCTGTTACAACATGGCTATCCTGGGCGAAATCAACGGCGACCTGGATGGGGCCATCACCTGGGCCCAGAAGGCTTACGAAGATTACAATAACAAGCTGGCGCTTCACTATGTGAACATGCTTAGATACAGGAAGCAGCGGAGCTTTGTGCCTCAGAACCAATAGGTGCAGGTACCGGAATCACGAAAGTAAATGGCTATGCGCTGGCGCCAATTTATAAGAAATAAATAATCTTTTTGGGCTGTAACAAAATACGATGCCGGGCCGTCCCAGCCTTTGAATCGTATCATCAGGATGACACGGATTTATATGGGCTGTCAGGCGGGCATGTTAACACTATTTAAGAGGTTTTACCCCTTTAATTTGCTGTATTTCGGCTAAAAGTGTAAATTCGTCGTTCTTAACAAAATGAGCCAGCTACAACAGATCGATAAGGAAAAAGTACCTCAGCACATCGCCATTATTATGGATGGAAACGGGCGCTGGGCCAAGCAGCAGGGAGAGAACCGGATCTTTGGCCATTATGAAGGAGTGAACTCGGTGAGGGATGTCGTGGAAGCTGCCGGCGAAGCAGGTGTGAAATACGTAACACTTTACGCTTTCAGCACCGAAAACTGGAACAGGCCTAAAGAAGAAGTGGATGCCCTGATGGAGCTGCTGGTGTCTACCATCAGCATGGAAACTCCGGAGCTCAATAAGAAAAACGTATCGCTCATGGCTATCGGCAATTTACAAAGCCTGCCGCCGGCCTGCCTGGCGGAGCTGAACGAATCCATTGACATTACCTCAAACAATACCGGCCTGAAGCTGATCCTGGCCCTGAGCTATTCCGCCAAATGGGAATTGACAGAAGCCGTGAAGCAGATCGCCGCCGATGTGAGCAGCGGAGCTCTCAGCATCGATGCTATTACCGAAGAAACGATCCAATCAAAACTCTGCACCCACACCATTCCTGACCCGGAGTTGATGATCCGTACCAGCGGGGAACACCGTATCAGCAATTTTTTATTATGGCAGCTGGCCTATGCTGAGTTTTATTTTACAGAAAAACTCTGGCCGGAGTTTCGCAAAGAAGACCTGTTTACCGCTATTCTGAATTATCAGAACCGCGAAAGACGTTTCGGTAAAACCAGCGAACAAATTCTCAATACCAATAAATAGCAGTTTTCAAGATCATAAACAGATACATTATTTAAAACTGCTATACATCACCATGATATGCTATGGCACAAAGAACACTAAAAAAGACAAATGAAATTGATTAAGCTCCCCTTCCTGTGTCTTTTGCTGATGCTGAGCCATATTGGCTTCTCACAGATCCTGTTGGAATCGTCACAAACGTCCGACCCTATCGATTGGGCCAAGCCTAAGGAATATACACTGGCGGCCGTAGAGGTTGATTGCTCGCAATACACCGATAAGAACATCGTCCGCCTGCTGTCGGGCCTTACACCGGGTGATAAGATCCAGATCCCCGGAGATAAAATTTCGGAAGCCATTAAAAACCTGTGGAAGCAAAGCCTGTTTGAGGATGTGAAAGTGTACCTCGTGAAAGTAATCGGCAACGAGGCTTTCCTGAAAATAAGCGTGGTGGAAAAGCCAAGGCTGTATGGCTTCTCCTTTACCGGCAGTGTGAGGAAGAATGATGCCGACGATATCAGGGCAAAGATCCGCTTTGTGCGTGAAAAGGTGGTGACCGACTACACACTCGGCTACATCAAAAATATTGTGAAGGACTATTATGTGAATAAGGGCTTTTTCAATGCGGAAGTAACCATTACCACCACTCCCGAAAAAAGCACCAAGACCCCGCACGTCAACGTGTTCATCCATGTAAAAAAAGGCAAGAAGGTAAGGATCAAGAACCTGAACTTCCACGGCAACACGGTAGTGAAAAACTGGAAGCTGAGAAAGGACATGAAGGACAGCAAGCCTTTCCGTTTGTATAATCCCTTTAACTCCGGAAAATACCTCGAGGACAACCTCGAGAAAGACATGCCCAGCATTATTACCAAATACAACAGCAGGGGCTACCGCGATGCCCGTATTAAAAAAGATACGGTGTATTTTGTGAAGAAGAACCGCGTCAACATTGATATCTACATCGAGGAGGGGAATAAGTATTATTTCGGCAATATCAAGTGGCTGGGAAATGCCAAATACAGGAGCGGTCAGCTCGATACCATCCTCAATATCAAGAAAGGCGATGTGTTCGATCAGAGCCTGCTGGACCAGAAGCTGTTCATGAATCCGAATGGGTACGATATTACCTCGCTTTACATGGACGATGGTCACCTTTTCTTTAATGTGAACCCACAGGAGGTCAATATCCACAATGATACCATCGACCTGGAAATACACATGTATGAAGGCAAGCAGGCTACCATTAACAAGGTGACCGTACTGGGGAACTCGAAAACGAATGACCATGTGATTTACCGCGAGATCCGCACAAGGCCGGGCCAGCTGTTCCGCAAGTCCGATATTATCCGTACACAGCGTGAGCTGAGCCAGCTGGGTTATTTTGACCCGGAGAAGCTGGGTGTAACGCCGACGCCGAATATAGCAGACGGAACCGTGGACATTGAATACCGGGTGGAAGAAAAACCATCGGACCAGGTAGAGCTTTCGGGCGGTTGGGGCGGCGGCCGGGTGGTAGGTACGCTGGGCCTGTCGTTCAACAATTTCTCGATGCGTAATATCTTCAAGCCTTCTTCCTGGAGCCCTTTACCAACAGGCGACGGACAGAAATTCAGCATCAGGGCGCAAACCAACGGTGTGTACTACCAGTCCTATAATATTTCCTTTACGGAGCCATGGCTGGGAGGTAAAAAACCAAACTCCCTGTCGGTATCGGCATTCCACTCCCTGTTTAACCAAACCGGCGAAAAGAAATACAGCAAAGATGCAGAAGGCAATAAAATATTGAATCCTAACCGCAGTACGCTTTCCATCACCGGCGGTTCGGTGGGCTTTGGCAAGCGCCTGAAAAAACCGGATGATTTCTTCTCCCTATATACCGAGCTGAGCTACAACTATTATGAGCTCAACAATTACTACGGGGTGTTTACTTTCAGCGATGGTTACTCCAATGATTTCAACGGTAAGATCAACATCAGCCGTAACAGCGTGGATGCGCCGATCTTCCCGAAGAACGGCTCCAATTTCTCACTCACAGGACAATTCACACCGCCATATTCCCTGTTCAACGGGAAGAATTATGAAACGGCCACCGATGCGGAGCGCTTTAAATTCATCGAATACCAGAAGTATAAATTCACGGCAGAATGGTTTACGCAGCTGACACACTACAAGCCGAAAGGCGAAGGAAAAGAAGCGCGCAACCTGGTGCTCCGTACCAAGATCGGTTATGGGATCCTGGGCATGTATAATAAGAAAGTGGGTGTTTCCCCGTTTGAGCGTTATTACATGGGTGGCAGCGGCCTCAGCGGCTATCAGAATTTTGTGGCCCGTGAGATCATTGCCCTGCGCGGTTATTCCGACAACTCGGTATCCAGCACCAATGGCGATCCAATTGCAGCCCGTTATACGATGGAGTTGCGCTACCCGATCTCCCTGAACCCTCAGGCAACGATCTTCATCCTGGGCTTTGCGGAGGCAGGAAATACCTGGGCCAAATACAAGGATTTCAATCCGTTCCAGGTGAAGCGCAGTGCAGGTTTCGGCCTTCGTGTGTTCCTCCCGATGTTTGGCTTGCTTGGCCTTGATTACGGTTGGGGCTTTGATAATATCCCGGGCAATCCGAGCTCCGGAAATGGCAAGGGCCAGTTCCACTTTACACTGGGGGCACAGTTGGGCGAGATGTAGACTAAAAAACGTTAACTAAACAAAATATATGTATCTTGGCATACGTTATGATAAATTACGAATACAAAAAGCATCATATCATGAAAAAATCAATCTTAACGCTCATCGCTTTTATCGCCACAGTAAGCTTCTCTTTTGCTCAAAAAATGGGTTATGTAGACAGTGATTATATCCTTTCAAAAATCCCTGAATACAAAGCCGCCCAGGCCGAGCTCGATAAAACCTCTGTAGACTGGCAAAAAGAAATTGAGGTAAAATACGGGGAAATTGACAAGCTCTATAAGATCTACCAGGCAGAATCGGTATTACTGACCGATGATATGAAGAAAAAACGTGAGAACGAGATCATTAACAAGGAAAAAGAAGTAAAAGAGCTTCAAAAATCGCGTTTCGGCGTGGATGGGGAGCTTTTCAAAAAACGGATCGAGCTGGTGAAGCCGATCCAGGATAAGGTGTATAGCGCTATCAAACAGGTAGCAGAACGGGGTGGTTTAGCATTTATTTTTGATAAAGCCGGTCAGGTTTCTTTACTTTATTCCAACAGTAAGTATGATAAAAGCGAAGATGTGCTTACCTTTATGGGCTATAATAAAAAATAATAGTACCCCGACCGTTAAACTATAACTACAAATAACCAAAAAAAAACAATGAAACACTTAGTAAAATCGATTGCAATTGTTGCCTTAACCATAGGATCAGTGACGTTTGCAAAAGCTCAGAAAATTGCTCACATCAGCCTGGATTCCTTAATCACCTTAATGCCTGAAAGCAAAACGGCACAGGATGTCGCTCAGAAATACCTGAAAGAACTGGAAACACAGGTGGCAACCATGGAAACCGAATTACAGACTAAGTATGCGGATTATATGAAGAACAGGGATAGCTATTCCCCGATCGTAGCGGCTGCCAAAGAGCAGGAATTACAGGACCTCAACAAGCGTATTGAAGATTTCAAAGCTCAGGCTCAGCAGGATTACCAGCGTAAGTACGGTGAGCTGTCGAAGCCGATTTATGACAAAGCGAAAAAAGCCATCGAAATGGTTGCAAAAGAAAACGGATACAAATACGTACTGGATACAAGTACCGGGAACGTGTTATATACCGAGGCCGCAGATGACATTATCGGTTTAGTAAAGAAAAAATTGGATTCAATGCCGGCTGCTGTGATTCCGGGATCGCAAACAACAACGACTCCAAAGCCAGGCACAACAACTCCGAAACCTGCGCCAGGTGCTAAACCAGCAGGTAGCAAGTAAAAATACTGATACATAGCAAAGGCTCCGTCACGACATGCGTGACGGAGCCTTTGCTTTTAACGGCTTCGTGTTAATAAGACCTTTCTTTTTCTGTTTAAAATAGTCATAAAAGCATCAAATTTGGTTTACACAATACAACTTATGTTTATAAGTTGATAAACCGACCGACATGCAAAAGTTCAAATTCTTCGTATTATTTTCCCTGCTCCTTACGGGTCGTGCCTTTGCGCAGGATAAAGACCTGAAGCAGGATGCTGCCTTTTGTTATGATAACAGGGAGTTCAAATGTGCTTATGAGCTGTACGATAAGTTGAGCGCACAGAATCCCAAGAACCTCGAATATAAATACCGCCTGGGTGTCTCCTCCATCAATTATCCCGAAAAAAAGGCGAGGTCTATAGAAATTTTCGAAGAGCTTAAAAAAGTGGATAAAAGCCCCGAAATCAATTATTACCTGGGGAAAGCGTATCATATCAATTACCGCTTTGAGGAGGCTCTGACGGCTTATGAGGCTTACCTGGCGGCTATGCAGGGCGCCAAGCAAAAAGACGATGATAAGCTGCTGGTGAAAGATGCGACGCTTGGTGTAGCAAATTGCAATAACGGAAAACTGCTCATCGGTCAGAAGGTAGTTGCCGATATTAAAAATATCGGTCTGCCTATCAACACGGCAGAGCTGGAAGGTGTGCCCGTCATCTCAGCCGACGAATCGGTGATCATCTTTACCTATGCCGGCCGCAAAAGCACGGGTGGCCTGCTCAATGACGCTCTGAAGCCGGATCTGCAGGGTGGCTCTTACCACGAGGATATTTTTATCAGCACGCGAACCAACGACTCCGTATGGTCGGAGCCTACAGGGATAGCGGCCCTCAACACAAAAGGAAATGATGCGGCCGTGGCCTTATCGCCCGACGGGCAAACCTTATTCAGCTTTATCAGTAATAATGATGCAGGCGATCTGTTCATGAGCTCGCTCAATGGCATGGAGTGGACCAAGCCGGTGAGGTTGAACAAGAACATCAACACCTCGGAGTGGGAGGGAAGCTGCTCCATTTCCTCCGACGGGCGTTTCCTCTATTTTGCATCGGAGCGTCCGGGCGGACTTGGTGGACGCGATCTTTATGTCTCCGAAAAAATCAACGGCGACTGGGGACCGGCCATCAATCTCGGGCCGGGCATCAATACAGAATACAATGAGGATGCACCGTTCATCCATCCCGATGGCATTACCCTCTTCTTCAGCTCCGAAGGCCATAAGAGTATCGGCGGTTACGACATCATGTATTCCATCAAGCAGGACAATCACTGGATAGAGCCGCTGAGTATGGGCATTCCGTTGAATACAACAGAAGACGACCGGTTTTATGTGATCAATGCGAAAGGCGACAGAGGCTATTTTTCTTCCAACCGCGGAGGAGCCGGTGGCAAAGGCAGCCAGGACATCTATTCGGTGGAGCCGGGAATCCTGGGAGAAAAGCCCATCCTTGCCCTCCTGAAAGGCAATGTGTATGCCGATGACAAGCCGATTGATGCGAAGATTGAAGTAAGCAAAAAGGTAACGAACGAATCGGTGGGGCCATATTATGCCAATGCCAAAACGGGAAAATACCTGATGGCACTGTCGCCGGGCAATGGCTATAAAATTCATATCTCGGTGAGCGTTCCCGGTTTTGAGGCCATTGATGAAGAGATTGACGTGGAGAAGCTGCAGAAGTTTGTGGAGATCCGGAAAGACTTCTACCTGTACTCGCCGGCCTATGCCAACAAGAGAAAACAGAAGTCGGTGAATGAGATCCTCGACAGCTTATTGGGTAAAGTAACCAACATCGAAGATTTCAAAAACGATGCGGTTATCAACAACATCATCGATGCCGCCACTTCCGGTACTGTAGAAGTAAAGCAAAGCCTGACGCCATGCCATGGCGGAGCGGTACCGGATTTCTCCGCCCTGAAAGGAAAGTCGTTGAATGTGCCTGAGAACTATAAAAAATTACTGGAGATAGGCGGCCTCACCTGTGCCGAAGGCCTGGTGTTCAAAGTGCAGATCGCAGCCTATAAGCATCCGGAGAACTATAAATACGATCACCTGAAGGAATTCGGTGCGCCCGAGATCATCAACTATCCCGACGGCATTACCCGCTTTACGCAGCTGCAGTTCCCGACCCTGAAAGAAGCCGAGGTTGCCCGCCAGAAGATCATTGCCAAAGGGCAAGCGGATGCCTGGATCACGACGGTGGTAAACGGTAAGCGCTATACGTTGGAAGAGCTGATTCTGGTGAATTTTATGGGCAAAGCCGTGAACTAAACTAGAAAACAGAACGCGGATATTGCAGATTTGCGAGGAGTTGGACAGATGTTTGTTCCCGGCCTCTTTTAAAAAAGCCGTAGCGATCCGGCGCCCTGATCCGTGTTCTATCCCTCGTTTTCCCAATAAATTTTAATTCCGGAGTTAAGAAGTTTTAAAAAGCCCTGAAGCCCGGATATTTCTTTCGGCTTCGACGTACCTTTGTGATAACGAAATCAACGAGAGGGAAATCATGAGTAAAATTAACTGGGACGACGTTGCAGCTCTTGAATCAATAGCCAATCAGTGTATCTGGAAAGGTAAGGAAGTAGGGCAGGCCAGGGCCGCATTAAAAGCTATTTATGGCTACGACATTACTTACAGCGATGAGTGCGACGAGGAAGACACAAAGAAAGCTGAGCCCGATAAGAACGATCACCGCAGGTATCAGCCCTGAAAAAGAAAAATCCCCTTACATTGTTGTAAGGGGATTTTTTACTTTTATCGGATCATCGATTTCGGCAGCTTGCCGTTGACGGAGGTTCTCGAAGTCAACGGGTTTCCATCCGAAGCCAGACGGAGTTGTATTAATTATTCAGCATGACCGGCATTACCAGCATCAGCACATCTTCCGAAGGATTTGCCTTTTGTGTCGGAACAATGATGCCCGCGCGGTTAGGGGCGCTCATCTCGATGGTTACCTCATCGCTTTCCAGGTTGGTCAGCATTTCCAGCACAAACTTCGAGTTGAACCCGATTTCCATGTCTTCGCCCACATAGGTACACATCAACGTTTCATGCCCTTCGTTAGCAAAGTCCAGATCTTCCGCAGAAATGGTGAGCTGGCTTCCTGCAATTTTCAGGCGGATCTGGTGCGTGGCCTTATTGGCGAATACGCTCACACGGCGCAGGGCGCCAAGGAAAGAAGCCCTGTCAACCGTCAGTTTGTTCGGGTTCTGTTTCGGGATCACCGCTTCGTAGTTAGGATATTTTCCATCGATCAGGCGGCATACCAGGTTAATATTTCCAAAGCTGAAATAGGCATTCGTTTTATTGAATTCCACTTTCACGGCATCGTCGATACCCGCTAATAAATTCTTCAATACATTGAGCGGTTTTTTAGGCATGATGAACGCAGCGGAAGCTCCGGCTTTGGCATCGTTACGCGTGTAGCGTACCAGCTTGTGAGCATCAGTAGCCACAAAAATAGAGTTCTCATCCGTGAACTGGCAGAACACACCGCTCATCACCGGCCTCAGGTCGTCGTTGCCTGTAGCGAAAATCGTTTTGTTGATCGCATTGCCAAGCACATCACTTTTGATGATCACAGAGGTAGGTGCTTCTACCTTCGGTAATTTCGGATACTCATCACCGTTATGGCCGGTTAAGGTATAATCGCCCGTTTCGGTTTTTAATTTGGCGCTGAATTTTTTAGAATCGATGATGAATGACACCGGTTGCTCAGGAAGGTTGCTGAGTGCTTCCAGTAAGGTTTTGGCCGGGATGGCAATGCTGCCGTTCTCCGAAGATTCTACTTTGACGCTGGTCGTGATCGTTGTTTCCATATCACTCGCATACAGCGTTAAGCTGCCATTGTTCAACTCAAACAGGAAACAATCCAGGATAGGAATGGTATTGCTTGAATTTAAAACACCGCTGATGGATTTTAAATGTTTTAAAAGAGTAGAGGATGATACTACGAAATTCATATATAATGGCTTAGTGTGATTAATTGAGTGCTGTGCCCCAAGAGTCCTGCAAAACAAAACTGTTAAGACCTATCAAATTTAGCGATATGCTGAGAGGAAAGGTGCCTGCGGGTAGTCTATTTATAAACTACTTTTTAACATCACTTTTCCGGGATGAAATAACTGTAGGTCTGGAGCATTTTTCCGAACACATAGTATTGCGCTACGCCGTAATCCTTGCCGCCGTTGTATTTCACAAAGAGCCTGTCGGGATCGTATTTGTAATCCACGCCATATTGCTCATTCTTGGACGCAACAGGATACTTGTGGTAGAATTGGGTCACGTTCTGCTTGTTGTCCCTGTCGGTCACCGTAAGCGTGGCAAAAGGGATCCCCGATTTGGAAAGGGAATCCACAAGATGCTCTGTCTTTTCCAGCACATACTCGCAGTTCACGTTCTGGAAATAAGCAATGTACTGTTTCAGCTTTTCTTCCGAGAATTGCAGTTGCTGGCCTTTCCCGTTCTTCAGCCCGAAACGCTGCATACTGAACAGGTCTATTACAAACGAAGAATCGGGGATCTCATGCAGCTCGAGCCTGATCTGTTTGATCTGTGGCGGCCTGTAATTGATCATCAGGCGCCCCCTCCAGTCAGCCTCTTCTACAAAGTACCTCGTGGTGAGGTAGCCGTTGAAGCCCGGAATATGTGTGATAAAAGGGTCCTTGAAATTCTCTCCCGTTTCAGGATCCGACATCAGCATATAGGTACCTGTATGATCCTGTGTCGGGTGGCCGACATAATACTGCTTCACTTTTTTTCCTTTGGCATATACTTCGATCTTCACCGACTTTCCCGCCATGAATTTGATCGCCGTTTCGCGGCCGGCTTTGGATACCGGTGATTTTACCTCTACCATACGGATAGTATACAGCAGGGTCTCGATGGCATCCGGGCGTGCCGGAAATTTCCCGTTCACCACCCAGCCCTCAGGCCTGCGCTCCAGGAGCACGTTTTTCCCTTCCTTATCAGCCATAAAGATCTTGTCCACGGAAGCCGTGTCCTTCAGCCCGAAATCGCTGGCTTCCTTATCGATGGTAGAGTTCTTGCCTTTGTTTTTATAAACAAAGATGGCAGCAACCGCCAGTACAAGTAAAATGATGATGGTAATGATCGAGTTTTTTTTCATGTGCTCTTAAGAGTTGATCTGGTGAGGGGAATGCTATGTGAAGCAGAAAAATCCTGCTCTGCGTCTTATTTACTGTATTTTTTTGTGCGGATATAAAACTGGATCAGGGCAAACAGGAAAATGGCTGCCAGTGGGAAGCCTACGTTCACGATCTTCCACTTCGTTGTTTGTTGTGAGATCTTTTTCTTATCCAGCAGCCGGAGCTTCACCTCGCGTGAACGCAGTTGCAGGAGCCCCTGGTCGTCCAATAGGTAGTTCATGCAATTGAGCAGGAAAGTCCTGTTGGCAAACTGTTCGTTCATGTAAGAATCAAAGCCAACAGGCATCACCCTTCCGGAGCTTCTCTGGTACTCGTTCTTCGCGATATCACCGTCGGCTACCACAATCATGCGCGTGGGCTTGCTCTTGTCCATAATGTCGAAGGCGCTATCCTGCAGGAAGGCGCTAGGGATCCTGTTCTTATACACCGATTCGAAAGATCCTTCCAGCAGGCAGGCTACATTCTGGAAAGAGTTATTGTATTGCTTTTCATCCGGTTTGTAACGGATCATCCCCACATTGATGCGGGTTGGCGTAGGCTGTGTTTTCGTGTATTTGGATGTTTGCAGCAGGATCGTCTTTTTTACATCGCGGGCAAATACCGTATCCAGCGTGCCGATAAATTCCGTGCGGATGAGGTCCAGGTTCTTCACAATCGGGTGGCTGGAAACCGGCAGGATCAATGGGTAATACATCCAGGGAAAAGGCTGGAAATCGGGCTGTCCTTTTTTGAAGCCCACATTGATGGGAACGCGCGCGCACTGCAGGTCCTGTACCATCAGCGGGTTGAGGCGCACGCCGTATTTGAAAAGAATATCATCGAGGTTCAGCTCATTTTTAAAGCCAAGCGTATAGCCCTTGGTGTTCAGCGTGTCGCGGTCGATATACACCGGGTCGATCAGCCACATGGCTTTTCCGCCATGCATGATGAACTGGTCGATCAGGAAAATCTCCTTGTCGGTAAACGCGGAGTCCGGCTGTGCGATCACAATAGCATCTGCACCTTTCAGCGAATACAGCTTGTTGTTCATCTTCACGCGCGTCACATTATAGTACTCGGAGAGCGAGGTCATGAAATCGGCGGCATAGATCGTATCGAGCTCGCCGTGCCCTTCCAGGAACACCACTTCAGGCTTGCGGATGATCTGCGTTTTGCGGATGCTGTTCGAAAGCCCGTATTCCAGCTCCTGAACCGAGTTATTGATGCTTTGCTCCTGTTGGTAGCCTACCTGCTTTTTATAGATCTGCCACACGCTTTCCTTGCCTTTGTAAGTCACAATGGCGCCCGGCCAGATATAGGTTTCGGACACCTTCTGCGAGCTGCGGTCAATCACCTGCTCCGGCATGATCCCTTTCTGGTAGAGCTGCTTTTCAAGGTTTTCCACCTCTTCCTTGTTCGGATTGTCGAGCGGGTTCACAAACTCATATTCGATCTTGTCATCGGAGTATGCCCGGTATTCATCCAGGATCTCTTTGGTTTCGTTGCGCAGCCGGGTAAAGCTCGGGTTGAAGTTCCCCTGCAGGTATACTTTGATGTAAACCACATCGTCCAGCTCACCGAGGAGCTTTTTGGTGGAGGCCGATAAAGTATAGCGCTTTTCGGAAGTAAGGTCGAAGCGCTTGAATAAAAAGGAAGCCACAAAATTGAGCAGTACCAGGATCGCTGCTACTACCAGCAACATCAGGATGTCTTTTTGTTTCTGACCGGAGTTTTTGCTTACCATTTTCTGCTTTGTAATACGAGTTTGGACAACAGGTTAAAGAAAGCGATGATGCTTACAAAATAGATCACATCCCGGGTATCGATCACGCCGCGACTCATGCTCATGTAGTGGTCGTTCATGCCGATGCCTTTCACAAGCGCATCGTACTTGCCGAAAATGCCGGATGAAGAAATAAAGTCGAAACCGATATAAGTAATGAAGCAAAGCAGAAGGGCCATGATAAAAGCGATCACCTGGTTTTCAGAAACCGCCGAAGCAAAGGTGCCTACCGCTACAAAGCCTGCGCCCAGGAACAGAAGCCCGATGTAGGAGCCCCACATGCCGCCGGTGTCGATGTTTCCTTTCGGATAGCCCAATTGATACACCGAGTAAAAATAAATGAGTGTAGGCAGCAGCGATACCAGTACCAGCACCACGCCGGCCAGGTATTTGGCCATCACGATCTGCATCTCCGTGAGAGGGCGCGTGAGCAGCAATTCGATGGTTCCGGTTTTCTTTTCTTCCGAGAAGCTGCGCATGGTAATGGCGGGGATCAGGAACAGGTAGACCCAGGGCGCGAGAATAAATAAGGGATCGATGTTGGCAAAGCCATTATCGAGAATATTGGAGCCGGCGCTTTCGGTAGGAACCAGCCACATAAAGGTACCGATGCCGGTGATGAAAACACC
This sequence comes from Hydrocarboniphaga daqingensis, assembly GCA_943362175.1. Classification (GTDB taxonomy): domain Bacteria; phylum Bacteroidota; class Bacteroidia; order B-17B0; family Aurantibacillaceae; genus UBA4416. The sequence goes on from CALRIU020000001.1 coordinate 102,606, forward strand.
GATGGCGATATAGCCGATAAGGGAGCTCAGAAAGCTACGTATTTCTTTTACCAGTAAAGTAAACATACAGATTTCAAAAATAGCAATAGATTTTAAAATAAGCTATCGATCTGACAGGCAGAACCCAAAAATTAGTTTAATTTTACATATTTCCATTTATTTTGTGTACAAGCACTTTTCTCTTCCCCTGAAGCTTCTCTTTGTCTTTACGGCATGCCTTTCCAGCGTTTCCCTGAGAGGACAGAATAACATAACAGGGTTTGTGACCGATAGTGCAGGAGCCGCTTTCCCCTTCGTTAACATCGCTTTGCTCAGTGCCGCATACAGCGCGCAGGTAAAGGGAACGATCAGTGATGAGCAGGGGCATTACGATTTTTCGAATGTCAAAACCGGAACCTGCCTGTTGAAGTTTTTTTCGGTGGGCTGCACGGTGCAATACAGCCAGGCACTGAGCATGGACAGTACTTCCGCGATAAGCCTTCCTCCGCTTGCACTGCGATCTTCCGGCGTAAACCCGAACGATGCCTCTGTTACGGCCATCCAAAAAGTGATCGAGTTTAAAAACGGCATGACGGTGCTGAACGTGGAGAACAGCATCATGACCTCCGGAAATACAGTGCTCGACATTTCAGCCGCTCGGTATATGATTTCGGCAACCAATACGATACTTTTAACCCAAGGCCTGATACCCGGAGATTTAGATTAACTTTGAGCTATAAATTCGGAAAAATGAACATCCGTGTTGATGAGAAACCCAGCAATGAGCAGGAGAACGGACGCTTAAAAAAAGATTAAACCTTATGAAGAACTTTGCCACGATCGTCTCTTATTTTTTTCACCCTTTGCTTACCGCCACCTACGGCTGCCTGCTGGTATTTTTTGGAATGACCGGGAGCATTTACTACGTGTTTACGCCCCTGAAGATGAAGATCGTGATCACCGTTACGGTGTTTGCCTTTACCTTTTTGCTGCCGGTGCTCAATATGCTGATTCTCTATAAGCTCAAATACATCAGCTCCATGAAGCTGGAGAACAGGCGTGAGCGCATCTTTCCGCTCATCATGACCTCCCTGTGCTATTTCGGGCTTTACTACATGATCTTCGACCTCAATGTATGGCCGGCCATCAAGCTCTTTATCCTCGGAGGAGGTCTCTGCATTTTATCAGCCGCCATCATCCATCTGTGGTGGCAGATCAGCGCGCACATGATCGGCATCGGCGGCCTGGTGGGTATTATGCTGGCTTTGGGTTGGGTACTGCAAATGCCTGTATTCGCAACCCTTTCACTTTGCCTGCTCCTGTCGGGCCTGATTGGCTTTTCGAGGCTTTTTCTCAATTCCCACACGCCACAGCAGGTATATGCCGGCTTTATTTTTGGCTGCTTCATGCAGTTTTCCTTACTTTTTTTAGTGCAAAGCCTTACATTTGCTTAGAGATAAGCATTTATGAACTTAATCACAGGAGCTACAGGATTGATCGGGGCGCACGTCGCCCTTCAGCTTCTGCAACAGAATAAGCCCGTTACAGCCATCAAACGCCCCGATAGCGACACGGGTAAAACCAAGCGCCTGTTCAGCTATTACACACCCGATTACCAGGAGCTCTTCAGCCGCATCCAGTGGGTGAATGCCGATATCACCGATATATACTCCATCCTGGATGTCCTGGACGGTATTGATACGGTATACCACTGCGCCGGCTTTGTCTCTTTCGATAATAAAGACCGCGTGCAGATGCACAAAATCAATGCTACGGGTACCGCCAATATGGTGAATGCCTGTCTCGAAAAGCCGGTGAAAGCCTTCTGCCACGTGAGCTCCATTGCCACGCTGCAGAATCCGGATATCACAACCAACATCGACGAATCCGTTTACTGGAAATCGTCGCCCGATGCCAGCGATTATGCCATCAGCAAATACAATGGCGAGCGCGAGGTGTGGCGTGGCATGGAGGAAGGGCTCAGGGCGGTGATCGTGAATCCCGGGCTGGTGCTTGGCCCAGGCTTCTGGGAGCAAAGCTCCGGCAAGCTTGTGAGCACCTGCTACAAAGGCACAGCCTTTTATACCAACGGCTCGAGCGCAGCTATTTCCGCTACAGATACGGCGGCCTGCATGATCGGCCTGACCGAGAAAAAGATCTTCAACAAGCGCTTTGTGCTCACGGCGCATAACTATACTTTTCGTGACTTGCTTTCGCAGCTTCATCGGGCTTTCGGCAAAAAAGAGCCCTCTATCGAAGCAGGCAAGCTCATGCTGAGGCTCGGCCTTTGGCTCGATGCGCTGCGTTCGTCGTTTACAGGAAAAGAGCGCGTACTTACCAAAGCCACGATGCATGCGGGCCTGGCAAAAAATACCTTTAGCAATGCCAGGATCACGGAAACGCTGAATTACCGTTTTCAACCTTTACACGAGACCATTACATTTGTTTGCCATACCTATCTGAAAGAACAGACAGCCCATGCTTAAAGGAATTTACATCATCATGCTGGGCGCAGCCCTGGCGCTTGCTTATACCTGTAAAACGCCTCAGAAGACCGAAACCACGGTGCCTGAGCAACCGGCAGCGGTAACGGCTCCCGCCGAAAAAGCACCTGCCAGGGAGCCTGAGAAACCGGTATATATCCCGCCCCCGAAAGATTCTGTGGCGGAGATCAGCATTAACCTGGTGGGCGACCTTATGTGCCACCTGCCTCAAACCAATAATGCCAGGCTTAAATCGGGTGACTATGATTTTTCGCCGAGCTTCGAATACGTAAAGCCTTATTTGCAGGATGCAGATCTTACCATCGGCAACCTCGAAACGACCTTTGCCGGCACAGGCCAGCCTTATGCGGGCTACCCGGCATTCAATTCGCCCGACGCCTACTGCAAAGCCATCAAGGATGCGGGCTTCGATTTTCTGGTGACGGCCAATAACCACAGCATGGATACGCGTGAGGCAGGCCTGCTGAGAACGATCCGGGTGATCAGAGAGCATGGCCTGGGGTATGCCGGCACTTACCTCGATCAGCGCGATCACGATTCCATCCGCATCCTCAACATCAAAGGCATCCGGCTGGCTATCCTGAATTACACCTACGGAACTAACGGTTCATACCCTTCCTCCGATCATAAATATATGCTCAATGTGATTGATTCTGCCGGTGTGGTGGATGCTGTAAAAGCCGCTAAGAATAAGGGTGCCGACATGGTACTGGTATTTTATCACATGGGTGTGGAGAACGTGGTGGAGCCTACACAGTCGCAGAAAGATGCGGCACGCTTTGCCTTGCAGGCAGGCGCCGCGCTCGTGATCGGAGCGCACCCGCACATGGTTGGCCCAACCAAAGTGATGTACTCGGAGCAGCAAAAAGACTCGGTGTTCATCGCCTATTCCCTCGGTAATTTTTTATCGAACCAATACTGGCGTTATACCGATGCCGGCGTGATCCTGAAGCTCATTGTACAGAAAAACTACACAAAGCAACATACATCCTATAAGGCGGCGAGCTTCATTCCTACCTGGGTATACAGGGGCGATGGCGGCAGGAAAATGCACATCGTTTTTCCGGCAGAATGGTATGCCGATACAACCAGGTTACCGGCTTACCTCAACACAGGGCATCGTCAGAAAATGGAGGAAGCATTCCATGATACGAAGCATATCTTCACCAAATACAACCCTTATATTTCGCCGGGTGCAGTAAAATAATAGAAATTTAACATTTCCAAAAAAAAAGGAAAAAAAATTTTGTATAATTAGGGAAAGCCGTATCTTAGTATATTATAAACTGATAATTTAGAGAAGAGATTTATGCACATAGCGATTGCCGGAAATATCGGTTCAGGGAAAACGACGTTAACATCATTATTGGCTAAACATTATAAATGGACCCCTCATTATGAGGACGCTGATGATAACCCTTACCTGAACGATTTTTACGATGATATGCAGCGCTGGTCGTTCAATCTGCAGGTCTACTTCCTGAATTCACGCTTTGGTCAGGTACAGGAAATCCGTCAGGGCAAGCAAAAAGTCGTTCAGGACAGAACTATTTATGAGGATGCCTACATTTTTGCACCAAATTTGCATGCCATGGGATTAATGACCACCCGCGATTACGAAAACTATTTCAGCCTTTTTAAATTGATGGACAGCCTGGTGAAAGCGCCGGATCTGATTATTTACCTGCGGGCCTCCGTGCCTACGCTGGTAAAGCAGATTCAGAAGCGCGGCCGCGATTATGAGAACTCCATCCGTCTGGATTACCTGAAGCGCCTCAATGAGCGTTATGAGGCCTGGATCTCGACCTATGAAGGCGGCAAGTTGCTGATTGTTGACATCGACGAGATCAATTTTTCTGAAAACAAGGAGGATCTGGGGAAAGTGTTGAGGATGATAGATGCAGAGGTAAACGGTTTATTCAAATAAGGTTTGGGCATAGAATCAAATAACGAAGAGCAGTTTGTAAAGGCAAGGTATGAAAGCCTGATGAAACAGTATGAGCAGGAGCAATCTGTTCTGTTGTCCCATCATGGCGAGCTGTCTCAAAGTGTTATTTCCAACATCGAGGAAAGTGTAGAGTCGAAAGTGGCCGAGCTCGAAATCCCGAAAGGGCCCTTAAAAAAGATCTTTTTTATCAGTGTGGAAACGCTTCAGAATATGCTGATCCACGGGCAAAAGAATGCCGACGGGCACCAGCATAATTTCTTTATCCTTGCCAAGAACGGTGTGAAAATGAATGTGGTATCTGCCAACCTGGTAGCCAATGACTCTATTCCTGCCCTCGAAAAACAGATTGAAACCATCAATTCCTTCGACGATGAAAAGGCCCTGAAAGCCTACTACCTGGAGCATCTCGAAAATAATACCATGAGCGACAAAGGCGGTGCAGGCCTGGGCTTTATTACCATCGGCATGAAAAGCGGCAACAAGCTGAAAATGGATTTCCAGAAAATCAACGATAACTACTCCCTGTTCACCCTGATCTCCTCGGTGAGCTTAAGCTAATTTTTTGACGACTCCTTTTGCCGGATCAATGACGTTGATGCCCGGTGTCTTGCCTTTTTCCAGGGAGCCGTAAGCTCCTTCAATTCCTAACAATTCAGCGCCGTTCCAGGTAGCAGCCTTTAAGAGTGCTTCCAGTGGGATCTGTGGAAAGGACTCTTGTAGCGTGATGATCTCCGCCAGGATGGAGAGCCCCGAATTGCTGGCGAGGCTGTCTGTGCCCAGCGTGAGGGTACAATGCTCCGCGTTTAAAAGTCCTACATCGGGTAAGGTGTTTTCGATGTAGAGGTTGGCTTTGGGGCAAAGGCACCAATACAAGTGATTCAGCGTTTTTTGAGCCGCAGAAATATCCTCCGGCCCGGAGAAGGTGTTATGGACCAGTAAGGTGCTTGTGTCTTTCTGAAAAGCATCTAAAACGGTTTGCAGGCTGCTTTTTTCACTGGCCTTAAAATAATCGATCGGCAGCCCCAGGCTTTCATATAAGCGCAGGTAATCGCCGGTTTTATGTAAAAAGAAATCGTTCTCCGCACGGCTTTCCTGGTTGTGGATGCTTGTGGGGAGCTTGAAGTTGTGGTCGTATGCTGTGATGAGCCCGATGAGCTCTTTGGAGCAGCTGTAAGGGGCATGAGGCGCCAGGGATGCTGCCAGACCTGCCTGCCGGAAAGCTTCCAGGACATGTTTGCCCGCTTCGAAAACCAGCTCCGCCCTTCCCGGGTTCAGGGCAATGAGCTCCACAAAGCTGTGGTAATACAAGCCCGATTCTTGCTTGACGCTTGCAGAAAGAGCGGTATTGCTGATGTCGCCCACAGCTACAATGCCCTGTGAGGCCATCTCCCGGTCGGCTTCTATCATCCGCTCCAGCTGCTGCTCTTCGGGAACCTCATGGCGGTGGCGGATCACTGCCAGGCCGAAATCGACGATGCCTGTATGCCGGGCAATCCGGTCTTTCAGGTGGCTGAGCTCCAGGTGGCAATGGGTATTGATAAAGCCTGGCAGGAGAATGCCCTCGTAGTGCTCAATGCGGCTGGTCTCTATGCCGTCTTTGGGAAGCAGGTCTTCAATCTGTCCCCGGCTGTTGACGGCCAATACTGTGGCACTGCTGAGAAACTCTTTTCCTGAGAAAATATGGGTAGCGGAGAGGAAGCGCATAAATGGAACGGTGATTTGGTGGTGCTGAATTGAGGACTAAATATAAAACATTTCTCATGAAATAAGCCTATCTTTGCAGCATTGCCCATGCAAGCGAAACAAGACATACGCGCCTTAACGGAAGCCCAGCTGGTGGACATTCTCAAAGAAAAGGGAGAAGCGAAGTTTCGCGCCAAACAAATCTATGAATGGCTGTGGAAGAAAAGCGCTCACCATTTTGATGACATGTCGAACCTGTCGAAGCCTCTGCGGGATTGGCTCAAAGAGAACTTTGTGATCAATGCGGTAGCCGTGAGCGACATGCAGGTGAGCAACGACCGTACCATCAAATGTGCGATGAGGCTATCGGACGGCAACGTGGTGGAAAGTGTCCTGATTCCGACGCATACGCGCATGACGGCCTGTATCTCCTCGCAGGTGGGATGCAGCCTTACCTGTAAGTTCTGTGCAACCGGAAAGCTAAAACGCCTGCGCAACCTCAATGCGGATGAGATCTACGACCAGGTGGCGCTTGTAAAAAACCTCGCGGAAACCAAATACGACCAGGCGCTGACCAATATCGTGTATATGGGCATGGGTGAGCCTTTGCTCAACTATGCCGAAATGATCCGCTCCGTGGACAGGATTACCTCACCCGACGGGCTGAACATGAGCCCGAGCCGCATTACCGTGAGCACAGCGGGCATCGCCAAAATGATCATGAAGCTGGGCGACGACCAGGTGAAGTTTAACCTGGCCTTATCGTTGCATGCTGCCAACGATGAAAAGCGGAACCACATCATGCCGATCAATGAAACCAATTCGTTGGATAACCTGGAGGAGGCGCTGAACTATTTTTATGAGAAGACCGGATCGCGTGTAACCTTTGAGTACATTGTGTTTAAAGACTTTAATGATGGGATACAGGATGCACGGGAGCTGGCGGATTTCTGCCGGAAAACCACAGCCAAGGTCAACATCATTGAGTACAATCCTATTGACGAAGGTGAGTTCAGGCAAACAACACCGGAGCGCCTGGAGGCTTTTGTGAAACACCTCGAAAGCAAAGGCATTATCGTGAATGTGCGCCGGAGCAGGGGCAAGGACATCGACGCTGCCTGCGGACAGCTGGTGAACAAAAACAAAACCGCGCAGCCGGTGTTTAAATAAAGGAGGCGATGCTTTTGTTCACCGGGCATGTGAGCGGCGGTTCGGAATCAGATGATCGTACAGACCACATGAACTCTCCTGTTTTTACATCCCCTATTCATGGCATTGTTTACTTCGTTAATTTAATCCTATATTTACGCTAATTTCTGAGTGGATATCGTTGACCAAATAAAAGCACCTATCAGCGCCCAAATGGACGAGTTTGAGATCAAATTCAAACAAGCCATGAGAACCACTGTTCCCCTACTGGATAAGATCACCACTTACATTGTGAAACGCAAAGGCAAGCAGATCAGGCCGATGTTTGTGTTCCTGAGCGCCAAGTGTGCCGGCGATTTCAATGAGAGCACCTACAGGGCTGCATCGCTGATTGAGTTGCTGCATACGGCGACGCTGGTACACGACGATGTGGTGGACGACAGTAACGAGCGCCGCGGTTTCTTCAGTGTGAATGCGCTCTGGAAAAACAAGATCGCTGTCCTGGTCGGGGATTTTCTCTTATCAAACGGCTTGTCGCTGTCGCTGGATCATGATGATTTTCATTTATTGAAGATTGCCAACAATGCTGTGCGTGAAATGAGTGAGGGGGAATTGCTCCAAATTGAAAAAGCGCGTAAGCTTGATATTTCCGAGGGTGTCTATTTTGAGATCATCACCAAAAAAACGGCGACGCTCATTGCCGCCTGTTGTGCCGCGGGCGTGGCATCGGTGAGTAAAGATGATGCCATGATTGCACGCTTCAAAGAGTTTGGCATTAATACCGGTATTGCTTTTCAGATCAAGGATGACCTCTTCGATTTTGGCGATGATACTACCATCGGGAAGCCTACCGGCATCGACATCAAGGAAAAGAAAATGACGCTGCCCCTGATCTACGCCCTCAACAATTCGAGCTGGACAGAAAGGCGTAAGATCATCAACATTGTGAAAAATCACAATAACGATCCGAAGCGGGTGGCCGAGGTGGTCAGCTTCGTTTATGAAAAAGGGGGCATCACGTATGCGGAAGGCATTATGCACCAGTATAAGGAGAAAGCCCTGGAGCTCCTGAAGGACGTCCCCGACAGCCCTTCCAAACAAAGCCTGATCCAGCTGGTTAATTATTCGATCGAACGTAAAAAATAACTATTGCCATGAAAAAATTCTTGTATATCACGGTATCACTTGCAGGACTTGCCTTACTATTCAATGCTTGCGGGAACAACGGGCAGGAGGCCGCAAAGGAAGCCAAGCGGAAGGAGGATTCTGTGAAAAATGCCGTGAAGCCAATCACCGTTAATCCAAACAGCGAGTTTGCGATTATACCTCCGGATGCCGATTACACAGGCGACTACATTGATAAATATGATAACGGGGTAATCAAATTCACCGGTAACTTCAGGTTCGGTGTGCGCCATGGGCACTGGATGGCCTTTTACGACAATGGTATCAAATGGAGCGAGTGCTATTATGACAAAGGAAAAAAACACGGGGAAACCATCGTGTATTTTCCTGACGGCAAAGTTCACTACAAAGGCTGGTACAAGAATGATCTGAAGGACAGCCTTTGGTTCTATTATGACGAGACCGGTAAGGAAGTGGACAGGCGAGCGTTCCGCAATGACGAGGAAACGGGCCTTGTGAATTAATTTCCCGGGAATATACTATATAGAAAAACGTTGAAAAAAAATGCCCGTCAATCGACGGGCATTTTTAATAAATCGTTGTTGAGTTCCCTGCTGCGCCCGACCCGACAATACAGTAAAACACTTCCCGATACGATACCTGCAAACAGGCTGTAAGCATCACTCGAAGTGACAAGCCCTTTCATTCCGCATTTTTATGAGTCAATGAACTGCCTGCCGCGGACATTATTTAAACCAGGTTCGGCATGTCGAGCATCTCATCGGCATCGGCTTTGTAATCAACACCACTGGCTTCGAAGCCGAAGAGCTTCAGGAAGTCGTTGCGGTAACCTTTCAAATCGCCCAGTCCGGGAAGGCTTTCTGTTGTTGCGTTCTCCCACAGGGCCGATACAGCCTGCTGCACATCATCCCGCATTTCCCAGTCGTCAATCCGGATCCGGCCCTTATCGTCTGTAGGCACGGGCTGGCCTTTGTAAAGCCTGTCGGCAAATAAGCGCTGCATTTGCTCAATGCAGCCTTCATGAATGCCTTTCTCTTTCATCACTTGATACAGCAAGGAAATATACAGCGGAATCACCGGGATGGCAGAGCTGGCTTGTGTTACCAGGGCTTTGTTGACTGACACAAAGGCTTTTCCGCCGATGTTTTTTAATTTTTCCGTAATGGTAAATGCCGTAGCCTCCAGGTGATCTTTGGCAGCGCCTATGGTGCCTTTGCGGTATACCGGTTCTGTGAGCGATGGCCCGATGTAGGAATAAGCTACAGTGAGGGCATTCTCTGCAAGCGCATCGGCTGCTATCAACGCGTCCATCCACATGTCCCAGTCTTCGCCACCCATAACGGCTACCGTGTTTTTGATATCCTCCTCATTGCAGGGCTCGATGGTAATGTTTGAAACAACGCCTGTATGAAAGTCTACTGTTTTGTTGGTGAAGGTCTGCCCGATAGGTTTCAGGACGGAGCGGTGAGTGATCCCCGTTGCCGGGTTGGTTCTTACGGGCGAAGCAAGGCTGTAGATCACAAGATCCACTTTGCCGAGGTCTTTTTTAATCAGGTCAATGGTTTTTGCTTTCACTTCCGTGGAGAACGCATCGCCGTTGATGCTTTTTGCATACAGCCCTGCATGTTCAGCATGCTTTTGAAAAGCCACGCTGTTGTACCAGCCTGGAGAGGCCGTCTTTCCGGGTTGGGGTGCCTTTTCAAAGAAGACACCGATGGTGGATGCTCCGGAGCCAAAGGCAGCCGTGATGCGGGATGATAATCCGAAGCCGGTTGAAGCGCCGATCACCAGTACTTTTTTCGGTCCGTTGATCGGGCCTTTTGATCTGATGTAGTCGATCTGGTCCAATACATTTTTTTCGCAGCCCAGGGGATGTGCTGTCAGGCAGATAAAGCCTCTCATTCTCGGTTCAATGATCATGGTGTGTCTTGAAATTTAGTGTTTGAATTTTTAGCGTGCATTATACAACCATCCGCTCGGGTCCATGGTTTTCTGGCCTTTCCAGATCTGGAGGTTCATGCTGGTTTTGCCGTCTTCCTCCGAAATGGTTCCTATAATCTGTTTGGTGGTTACCTTCTCGCCCTGTTTGACGGAAGGTTTTTCGATATTACTGTATACACTGAGGTATTCGCCATGCCTGATCAGGATCAGGTAACCGCCGGTAGGCGATACCGCCACACCCGTCACTTCACCGTCAAACACGGCCCTTGCCTGCGATCCTTTGGCTGTGCAGATATCCACCCCGTTGTTATTCATCATGAAGCCTTTAATGGCCGGATGCTCGTATTCACCGTAGGGCTGGCAGATGACGCCTTTGACAACAGGCCATGGCAGTTTCCCGCGGCTGCCTGCAAAGTCCGCCCCCAGGGCCTCTGCTTCTTCCGTCAGCTCCGGTGCCGTTGCCTTGGCAGGCGGTGTTGTCTTCACCTCCGGTTTTACCTTGGTCTTACTGTCTTTCGCCGTGGCTTTGGTTTTAGCCAGCTTCTCCGCTTTAGCAGCTTTTTCGGCAGCAATGCGGATCGATTCTTCCGTTTTGCGTTTGATCTCCGCTTCGATCAGCTTTTTAATGGCGATCTGTAAATTCTCTGCATCGCGTTTTTTCTTTTCGAGCTCTTCCTTCAGTTCCTTTTCCTGCTGCTGCAATTCGCTCAGCACAATTTCCTGCTGCTGTTTTTCGCTGTCGAGCTGGATCTTCTCACTTTGTTCATTGCCCAGGAGCATGTTTTTCTCATGCCTCTGCTCTTCGAGCTCTTTCAGTTTGCCGGTAAGCTCCAGTTGGGTCGAGATGATCTCCGCTGCCTGCTTTTTGCGGAAGGCCGTGTACTGCCGGAAGTAGCGGAGCCTGATGTAAGCCTGGTTGAAATCACCGGAAGCAAAAAGAAACATCAGCTTGGTGTATGAATCCTGGTTGCGTTGCGCAAAATAAATCATTTTGGCATATTCGCCTTTCAGCTTCTCCAGGCTTTGCCTTAGGGAATTGACCTCGCCCGCATTTTTTTTGATGTTGCTGTTGATCTTCGAAAGCTCTGTGTTGATGGTGCTGATGAGCTCTTCACGCACTTTGATCTTGGTGTTGATCACCACGATGTTGTTGATCTGTGATTTCTTGTTGGCTTTGGTCTGGCTCAGCTGATTGTTGAGCTGCTTGATATCGTCGTTGAGCTTGTTACGCTTGTTCTGCAGGTCTTTCTGCGATGGCGATTTGGTTTGTGCAAAGCTTCCTGGAGTATAAAAACCGATAAAAAAGATGCATAGCCCTAAATAAATAAGGTTATTTCTTCTCTTTTCTGATCGGGATAGGGTCATAGCTTTTCGGTATGTTCAGCGGCATTTTTTGCGGCTGGTTGATTTCTATGCGAACATAGTTAATTTTAAGGTTAATTTTCTTCTCTGCGACAATATCAATATCAACATGATGCGGTGCAAAAACAGAGTCCACGGCCACAAATTTAGAGTAGGCGGCGCTGAATTTCCGGTTAGTGCTTACATCAACAAAATCATTGTTAATGATCTTGAAGGTTTCAGGATCCAGCGTCATGGTTTGGAGTGAGCGCTTGAGGGAGTCCTGTCCGGATGTTATACGTTTCAATTTGCGTTTTCGTTCCGTGCTCAGCTTATAGTTGCAGTTCTCCCGGTCAGCCATCGGTTTCAGCTTGGTATCGTCATCGTCGAAATCGGCGCTGTTGCCAAACAGGGCGGCCTGCAGCAGGTCGAAATCCAGGTCGGCATTCAGCAACTGGTTGATGTAGTTGAAATCGCCCACAAAGAACTGCTTTTTGATGTATACCACCATTTTCACCGAGTCGCGGGTAATGAGCAGCTTGGCCACATCAATGAGCCCTACCGCCTGGATCTGTATCCAGATAGCACTGTCCTTGCGGCCCCTGATCCTCACATCGAGGCTCTGATCCTCGCCGTCGACCACGGTTTCGACGTCGGCCTTGGCGTAGATCCATTTATAACCCAGCTCTTTTTGCTTCAGGTTTTTGGTCAGCATTTTAGATGTTTTGAAAAGCAGGCGGCACTTGCCCGTCATCGTATCTTCCGTTTGTGTTACCTGGGTTTTCTGAATGCCTTTTTTGGTTTTACAGGAAGCCATCCAGGCAGCCAGGAAAAAAATGAGTAAAAGAGAGCTGTATGAGCGTATGTTATAATTCATGAATGTAAACGTTAAAGGCGGCCAGGCTTATTCGTATAATTTCTGATCGCTGATCTTCTTATCTAGTAATTCAGACCCTTCCCCGCTTTCCCGGGCCTGTTTCCAATAGATGAGCGCTTCCTGTTTTTTACCCAGCTGGTAGAGGACATCGCCGTAGTGCTCGGAGATGGCGGAACGTTTCCCCGACATTTTTACAGCGGAGGCCAGCCACTCTTCGGCCTGGGTGAATTTTCCCTGTTGGTAAAGGATCCAGCCGTAAGTGTCCATGTATACCGCATTGTTGGGCGAGAGCTCATTGCTGCGGCGTGAAAATTTCTCCGCCCTTTCCAGGTTTTTTTTGCGGAGTGAAAGAAAGTAGGCATAATTATTCAGCACCTGCGTATTGTCCGGATCCACCTTCAGCGCATCGTCAAAGGCCTTGTCCGATTTTTCATAATCTTTCAGGTAGTTGTAGGCAAAGCCCAGGTTCGAATAAAAATCGATCAGCAGCTGGTTATTGGAATAGACGAATTCAATCCCGTCGCGCAGCGACTCCACCGCTTTTTCGTATTGCTTGAGCTGGATGTTGGCCATACCGTTGAAATAATACGGTGTTGCCTGGTTGGGGAAAAGCTCTATCGCTTCGCTGCTGTGGCTTTCAAGGCTGGCATAATCTGCCAGGTCGGCATCAATGTACATCAGCTTGTTCCAGGGATCGAAATGTGTTTTATCGTACTTTACCGCCAGGATATATTCATCGCGGGCCTCCTTCATTTTTTTATCCCTGAACAGGAATTCGGCATACATGCCGTAAGCCTCACCCGATTTGGGATGAACGCGGATCATGATCGCCGCCAGCTCATAGGCCTGAGACTTAAACTCCTCGTTTTTAGCCGAAAGATCGTAGTAAGACGTCAGGATCTTGTATTTGGTATCCACATCAAGGTCGGGGTTCTCAAAGGCAATCTTCATTTCCTTAAAGAAGTTTTCCTTATCGTTGAGCGACTTGTAGTAGTCTGCCATCGCCAGGTGTACCATCGGGTTATCCGGGTCGAATTTCAGAACTTCCCGGTAGGTTTCCAGGGCTTTGTCATTTTGCTGCGTATCCTGGTAAAACTCGGCAAGGTAGGTATAGTAGCGCGCTTCGGTCGGGTTGAGCCTGATCAGCTTTTTGAATTCCTGCTCCGCTTCCGTGGTACGCTTGGTTTGTTTCAGTAATTTGATCTTGTTGAGCGTGAAGGTTTCATTCGGTCCGAATTTTTTTTCGAGATCGTCATATACCCTGTACGATTTGTCGTAAGAGCCGGCATACATGTATTCGGCAGCGAGGCCTTCATAAAATTCCGGTTTTTCAGGATAGGTTTTTACCAGGCGGTTGTATACCTCTGCGGCTTGCAGGTACAGGCGCTTGCTGTGCAGGCATTCGATGTAGAGGAGCTGGTACCACTGGTTTTTCGGATCGGACGACGAGCACTCTTTCGCAAATTTGAGGGCCATGTCGTATTGCGCGGCAAAGCGGTAAATGTTGCCGAGCTCATATTTTACAGCGGCCGAAGAGGGATTAAGCTTGAGGCAGTTTTTGAAGCGCGCTTCCGCATTCTCCACATTGCCTTTCATGCGCTCTTTGCAGCCTTCTACGAAGTCGTAGGCAAATTCGGCCTGCTGATCGGCTGTGAGGCCCTTTGTTTTGGGTTCTCCCGCGCTTGTGGTCGCTGTTGCCTGCTTTTTCGATTTGCAGAATGTTCCGGCTAGCGCTGTTGCCAGCAGCAGGATCACGAAAATAGTATGAAGAGCTGATCTCAAGTTAATTTACATACGTTTAATGTTTCTCCTGTTTTATCGCTACAGGGAAATGGTTGTGTAATCACTCATGCTGATGTCGAGTGCTTTTCCTTTCACGCCGGCGCCTTCGCCGATCATGCTGTTGGAAATGTTGGCACAGCAAAGTTTGGTGTTGGCCTGTACCAGGCTGTTCTTCAGGATCACGTCTTCCATTTCGCAACCCGCACCAATAGAAGCATGAGGCCCGATAATGGAATTTTTAATCACCACGTTGTCACCGATAAAGCAAGGCTCTATGATGAGGCTGTTTTCCGTCATGATATTCTTCCCCTTTAAGGTTGCTTTTCCTTTATCAAATTCCAATACCCGCTGGTTGGTATATACGGTTGCGTCTTTATTTCCACAATCCAGCCACTCGGTTACTTTGCCCGGAGTAAAGGCCAGGCCTTTTTGCTTCATGTTTTCCAGGGCGTTGGTGAGCTGGAACTCGCCTTTTTCGGTGATGTTGTTATCGAGCAGGTATTGCAGCTCTTTCTTGAGGTTGTCGCCGTCCTTGAAATAGTAGATGCCGATGATGGCCAGGTTGCTCACAAAGGTGGATGGCTTTTCCACGAAATCAGTAATCACGCCCGCGTCGTTCAGCTTCACTACGCCAAACTGGCTTGGGTCTTCAATGCCCTGCACCCAGATCACGCCCTCCTGGTTGGTGTCCATCACAAAATCGGCTTTGAACAGGGTATCCGCAAAGGCCACTACTGTTTTGCCGGTAATGGACTCCTTCGCGCACATGATCGCGTGAGCGGTTCCCAGGGCTTTCTCCTGGTAGCAGATCGTTCCTTTGGCACCCTGCTCATTGGCAATCTTCACCAGGTTTTCCTCTACCTCCTTACCGAAATCAGGACCGATGATAAAAGCGATCTCGTCTACTTTTTCTCCGCATACTTTGGTAATATCTTCAACCAGGCGCTGTACAATGGGTTTTCCGGCAACATTAATAAGAGGCTTGGGAACAGTAAGGGTATGAGGCCTCATACGCTTTCCTTTTCCTGCCATAGGGATGATAATTTTCATAAATCAATGTAAGTTCTATAATAACAAACAAATATACTATTTACCCCCGAAAATGAAAGGATTTATGCGCCTTATACACCCGTAAATTTCAATAATTTACAGATTTTATGACAGGAGGCCTGGTGGCGGTTTTTTCGCTGGTTTTAGAGGATGAAAGTGGATGGGATACAGGAGCATGCAAATCGGGCCATTTGACCCAGGATTTTTAATTCCCGGGTCAAATGGCCAGGGAGATTCTATGAGTAGAATGTTTTGCTCTGACGGAGCAAGGAACTTTAGGGCATTGTGCTTAATACTATCCGGCTCCCGGGAAGCTATTTTTTCAAACAATCAAGGCTGTAACGAAAGTCCTTTGGCAATTACTGAACGATGGGAATGGTACATCGTGTTTGATGTTGCTCAGCAGGAGCAACACATTCTTAGAACAGGTATCCATCACATCACGGCTCCATAGGAGCCGTGACAGATTTTACAAATTCCCTGTCCTTCCGCCATCAACCGGCAGATTGATTCCGTTGATGTATGAGGCAGCAGGCGAAGCCAGGAAAGCCACGGCATTGGCCACTTCCGAGGCTTCCGCAAAACGGCCCATCGGAATTTCCGCCAGCATTTCGTTCGTCACGTCATCCTGCGCGTGGCCGGTTTTGGCCGATTTATTTTCGATGATGGTTTTTAAGCGGATGGTGGCCGTAGCTCCCGGCAATACATTGTTTACCGTAATGTTGAACTTTCCAAGCTCGTTGGCGAGGGTCTTGCTCCAGTTGGCTACTGCCGCCCGGATGGTATTGGATACGCCAAGATTGGGCAGCGGCGCTTTGACAGAAGTGGAAATGATATTGATAATACGCCCGTATTTGGCGTTCTTCATGTGCTCCAGGCAGGCCTGCACCAGGATGTGGTTACAGATCAGGTGGTTATTGAAGGCAGAGAGAAACTCTTCTGTTTTGGCAGAAGCGATAGGGCCGGAAGGCGGGCCTCCCGTATTGTTCACCAGGATCTGAACGCCCGGCTGACGCTGCAAATAGGCTTCCACAATGTGTTTCAGCTCTTCCGGTTTCGAAAAATCCACGCAGAGGTAGGAGTGAAGCTGGCCTGCTGCCGTACTCAGCTCCTGCTTCGTTGCTTTCAATGCTTCTTCGTTGCGTGCGATAAGTGTCACCGAAGCACCCAAGGCCGCAAGTTCTAAAGCGATGGCTTTGCCGATGCCCTGTGTGCTTCCGCACACGATGGCCTGTTTATGTTTGAGATCTAAATTCATGAGAATCGTATTTACCTGCAAAGATGCAAAGTATTTTCGCAAACGGAACATAAAATGTTGGTTATGGAAAATGAGGTGTGGACATCTGTTGATTATACAGGTCAAGTCGTCCCGTAAGTGTGAGCAAGCACTGCCCGGAGCGGCCTGCTTGCTTATACGATTCTCACGCCAAACACACATACATCGTCGAGCTGCTCGTAGCCTTCTTTCCAGTTTTCGAAGGTACTGACGAGCTTCTCCAGCTGGACGTGGACCGGCTCATGGGCCAGTTCCACAAATAGTTTCTCCAGGTTCACCGATTTGAATTTTTTTCCCTTCTCTCCACCAAACTGGTCGGCATAGCCGTCGGACGTCATGTAGATCATATCGCCGCTCTGAAGGTTCATCTCATGAAGCGTAAAGTCTTTTTTTTCGCCGATGTGGATACCGATCGGCTGCTTATCGGCCGCCAGCTCTATTAATTCTGTGCCGTCAGAACCAGAGGTACGCAGGATATACAAAGGGTTGTGGGCACCGGCATACTGGATCTTTTTCTCCGCCGGAAGGTAGCGGCACAGCGAGATGTCCATCCCATCCTTGCTTTCACCGAAGGCACCGGTTTGCTTGAGTGCCACAATCACACGGTCGCGCAAATGGATCAGGATCTCATCCGGTCTTAGCTTCAGCTCTTCGTTCACGATCTGATTCAGGAGCCCTGAGCCTAGCATGCTCATAAAGCCGCCCGGAACACCATGTCCCGTACAATCCACCACGGCCCACAGCATGGAGTCGCCCTGTTTGGAATACCAGTAAAAATCACCGCTTACGATGTCTTTCGGCTTAAAGAATATGAGGTATTCCGGAAGCCCGTTCCTGATCTGCCTGTCGTCGGGCAGGATAGATTGCTGAATACGCAGGGCATACTGGATAGAGTCGGTGAGCTCCTTGTTTTTTTCCTGGATGATGTCTTTCTGATGGCTGATCTCCTCCGCTTTGGCTACCACCTCTGCCGTGCGTTCGCTGATGCGTTGCTCCAGTATTTCCTGCCTGCGGCGAAAATTCCGCTCGCGGTACTTCACCAGTTTGTACCCGGCTAATGCCAGCACACCAATAACAATGACGTAGAACCACCAGGTGAGCCAAAACGGAGGCCTGATCACAAACGGAAGGTGTAAGACCGGGCTCGTTGCTCCGTAGGCATTTTTAATTTTCACTTCCAGGATGTAAGAACCCGGAGCCAGGTTTGTGTAGCGGATTTTATTGGAAATGCCATTGGCCTGCCAGCTCGAGTCGAGGCCTGCGAGCCTGTAATAAAACTGATGCGGTAAAGGGGTGTAGATCTGGTTACTGGCAAATTCGAAATTCAGAAAATTATCTTTCCAGCTTAAAACGGGTTGTGAGCTTGTAAACGCGCTAAGCCTTTGTGAATCCAGGGTGTCTTCGCGGATGCTTAAGGCGCTTAACATGAGTTTTGGTATGGCAGGTGGCACATGTAGCTTTGCCGGATCGAAGATCAGGACACCATCCACGTTGGCAATGTAAATTCTGCCTTTGTCATCTTTTTGTGCAACAGAGCCTATAAAAGCCCCGGTTTTTAGCCCGAGCTCGCTTCCAAATAGAAAGGTGTTGTTGGTCTTCGGGTCCCATTTAAGCAGTTGCCTGTCAAGCGCTATCCAGAAAATGCCGTTTTGATCTTCGGTCAGCGCATTGACCGGACCTTCGGGCCAATGGAGTTGCTTACTGACGTGTTCTGTTTTCCCCGTTGTTTCATCAAAGCTGTATAAGCCATTGGCCGTGGCAAACCACAGCAGACCGTTTTTAGCGAGGTAGGCTGTTTTAATGGTGCTATCCGGAAAAAAGGCCTCCTTATGACCGGGACCGTAAACCGTATGTTGTTTTTTTACAGGATCGAAGAGGCAGAATTCCCTTTCCCCGAACGACAGCAGCCATTTACCGCTCCGGAGCACGTGTGAATAGTTCTGGTTATAATAACGTTTTTCATTGAACCTGTAGACATATTCCAGCTTATTGGCTTCGCGGTTGTAGTGATAAATCGTTCCATTATAGCTACCAAGAATGTATAGCCCCTTTTCTTGTTTGACATGCCTGAACAGGATGTGATACCCGTTGAATTTCCGGATGGTATCATCGTTCCAGTTAACCGGCACTGTAAAATCGTCCTGCTGCTCGTGCCAGATGGCGGGAAGGATTTCGGCAGCGACCACCATAAATTCGCCATCCCGGATGTACTTGATGTCTCCGACATAATTTTCGCCTCCAATATTTTTGGGATCGTGGTAGCGCAGCAGGCGTTTTTTGGGCTCAGTTTTTTTGATGAATTCTTTCTTGTAGGAATCGTACATGTTGATGCCGTTCTGAGCGGTCACGTACAAGGTGCCATTTCCGCCCACCAATAACTGATTGACCGGTACACGTTGCTGGGAGCGGTCTGTAAACTCAAGGCTCATATCCGACCAGGCTACGGCATCGAATTGCTGTACCAGCGGATTATAAATACTGATGGCTTGTCCTGTTCCTACCCAGATGTTGCCATCCGGATCTTTCTTCAGCATCCGGATATTATTGTCGGCGACACTGGTACTTATTTTAATATCGTGTTTGAGGTATTTTACCTCCCGTGTTTTAGAATCCACGACCATCACCCCCGAGTTTGGTGTGGCAATCCACAGCCGCTCATTTTCATCCACAACGTAGGCACGTGCGTTATCCTGGTTTTGGAGGCCACTCCTTTTTACTCCCGAAACCCGTTGGAAGCGGTGCGTTGCCGCATCAAAAAAGATCAGTCCGCTGTAGGAGCCAAACCACAGGTTTTCCTGTTTATCCTGGTAAACAAAATGGCAGATCCTGAGCGCAAAGCTGATGTTATTGGCGTTATCTTCTGCTTCGCTGATATAGCTCCTGATCGGGAAAGGGGTGAAGGTCCCGGTTTTGGGATCGAAGTAGGCCGGAGGATAATCAAAATCCTCATTCGTGAAAAAAGCTACCAGGAAGCGCCCGTCCGGTAGCTCGATCATGTCGCGAACGCGGTTGGCCACTTCTTTTTGCCTGTCGTTTTGCGGTACGTGTGGCAGGTAACGGTTGCATAGGCCCGTTACGGGATCCAGCTTTACGATTCCGCTGCCCCAGGTCAGGATCCAGATGTTGCCTTTGCGGTCTTCCTTAATGGCCGTTATCAGGGCATGGGGGAGCTTTTTCGGGTCGGCGGAATCGCTCCTGTAGTGTTTTTTCCTGCCCGTCGTTGTGTTGTAGCGCGTCAGGCCGCTGGCATCGTCATACGACAGCCACAAATTATTTTTCGAATCTAAGGCAGCAAGAAAAAGTTTGTCGGATAAGTAGGCGCTGTCGGCTTTCCCGACCTTGTATTTTTTA
Source organism: Hydrocarboniphaga daqingensis (assembly GCA_943362175.1). GTDB lineage: Bacteria > Bacteroidota > Bacteroidia > B-17B0 > Aurantibacillaceae > UBA4416. The sequence continues at coordinate 122,633 of CALRIU020000001.1, forward strand.
GTGGTGTAACCGTCGTAGCTGTAAAATCCGTCCTTATACATTCCCCACATCAGGCCGTTCTTATCCCAATCGTGCCAGCTGAATGAGCTAAGCTCCAGCTGCGAGGGCCGGATGTGCTGGAATACAGGATCGGGGATAACCTGCGCGGTAGCGGTCCTGCTAAGGCAGATAAGGAGCATTAAGGCCGTGAGTAGCCGCATAGAACGTTAGCTTGTGTTTTAGTAAAAATAGGAAATTTGTGTTTGGGATGGATGAGAATTTTGCACGAGGATTCGTAATCAGGTGTTTTTGCCTGATCCTTAACACGGCATAACGGAACTAAAGAGATTTAGGAAAACTGGGTTAAGATTTCCGTTTTGAAAGAAAGAAATTTTTGAGAAGGCTTCCGCATTCCTGTTCCAGGATGCCGTGTGCCACTACTGTTTTGGGGTGCAGAAGGTTTGAGGAAATGCTTGTAAATCCTCTTTTCAGATCACCGGCACCATACACGATCCTGCTGATATGCGTCCAGTGCAGGGCCCCGGCACACATGGGGCAAGGCTCCAGCGTCACGTAAAGCGTGCAGTCCGTTAAGTACTTTCCGCCAATGGCGTTGGCTGCCGCCGTGATCACCTGCATTTCGGCATGGGCCGTGACGTCGTTCAGGCGCTCGGTGAGGTTGTGCGCCCGGGCAATGATGCGGTTATTGGCGACAATCACCGCGCCCACAGGAACCTCGTCGGCCTCGTAAGCTTTCTGCGCTTCCTTTAGCGCCTCGTTCATAAAATATGTGTCGGAGTACAATTCCATCTTAGTCGCCCGTAGGGCCTTTCACGCCTGCTTTGATCTCGATGTTGAGCGTATTCTCTACCGGTGTTACCGGGCAGGAAAAATTGTCGGAATACACACAGAAGGGATTATAGGCTTTATTGAAATCGCAGATAATGGTATTGCCCTCAGGGATCTGTAGGTCGATAAAGCGCCCGCCACCGTAGGTTTCCACGGAGTTGGTGAGGTCTTTGAACGGCAGGAAGAGGTAATTCTTATATGCTTCTTTTTTGATCAGGTCAAGGCTCTGGTACACATTCAGGCGCTGCTCTTTTCCGTTGATGGTGAACCGAATGATGGCGTACCTGATATAGTTTTTCGCTTCGCCGCGTGTAGCCGCCATTTTGAAAGGCTTTTCATCAGGTGTGCGGATAAAGTCTGCCTTTACCCGGTAGCTCAGGTCAATCGGGTAGAAGTCGTGCCCCTTAAACGTAAGCCTTTCTTTTTTATTCAAGGGAGAATGGAGCGAATCCAGGAACTCGTTGTTCAGCGTGTTCTGGAAAGCCAGGATCTCCTCTTTTTCAGGCTGTGCGCAAAGCATGCCTGCCAGGCAGATAAATACAAACGTCAGGCGGTAGTTCATAGGCTTATTCTTTTAACACCATATCGATGCACATCACGGCCGCTAAGATCAGGATGCGCACATGGTCTTCTTTTCTCACGGAGTCATTTACAGAAAGCATGTAATTATCGGCCGAGGTAAACAGCTCCCTGCCAATACCTGCCCATTTCTTATTCACCTGCGCCAGCTCGCTGTTTCCCTGCATGAACTTAAAATCCCAGCTGGTCCATTTTCCTTTCAGCGTGCATAAGACATTATTCTGTGGATCCAGCACATCAAATTTGCCGCCAACCGAAAAGAACTTCTGTTTAAAACGGCCGACCAGAATTCCTTTTTCGTCAAACACTTCTACCGTCGATAAAAACAGGGAAATGCCCCGCTTTACTTCCAGCACAGGCTCTCCTTTGGAGGTTTTTACTTCCACATGAAAAGGCGTCAGGCGCTTGTAATCCGTGAAGCGGAACATTTTGGTAAAGAAGCCCAGCTGTTCCTCGCGGCAGGTCATCAACAGCTCTTTCGTATCAGGGTTGTAGATGTCGAAATTATTGGCTGCTTTGAACATGCCCACATGTTCTTTGATGAAAAATAAATTCTGGCGGAGGATGGCGTGCATAACCGTATATTACAGTGTGGATAAGGCGTTTTTTAAGCGGGAAATCGTTTCTTCTTTCCCCAGTAAAGCCAGCAGGTCGAATAGCTGCGGCCCGCCCGCTGCGCCGGTTGTGAGGACGCGAAGAAGCTGCATGTCGAGCTTGCCGATTTCTGTTTGAGCTTCCTGGAATGCATCGTGCAGTGTATGCGTATTCCACTCAGGCAGGGCTTCAAATTTGGCAGCCAGTTTCGTAAACAGCTCTTTAGAGGACTCATTCCATTTTTTAGAGATGACTTTCTCGTCGTAGCTGGTTGGCGCTACAAAAAAGAAAGGGCCCAGGTCGTAGAACTCATTGACAAAATGCGCTTTCTCTTTGATCAGCCGGCAAAACTCGACAACAAAAGCCCTGTCTTTTTTAATGCCTTTGGCTTCCAGCAAGGGCGTCACGGCATCGGCCAGCTGCTCGTCGCTTTGCATGCGCAGGTATTGCTGGTTGAACCACTTGGTTTTCTCCGGATCGAATTTGGCTCCTGATTTATTCACACGCTCAAAGGAAAAGCTATCGATCAGCTCCTGCTTACTCATGATCTCGCGGTTGTCGCCCGGGTTCCAGCCCAGCAGCGCCAGCATATTGATAAAGGCCTCCGGCATAAAGCCCGATTCCTTATAGCCTACGTAATCCGTTTTATCGCGTGGATCGTGCCAGTTGAGCGGGAACATCGGTAATCCTGATTTATCGCGCTTGGATAATTTTCCGTTGCCGTCCGGTTTCAGGATCAGCGGCAAATGCGCCAGTTGAGGCATCTGGTCTTCCAAGCCTAAGTAACGGTAAATCAAAATATGGGAGGGCGCGCTCGGAAGCCACTCTTCGCCACGTACGGCGTGGGTGATCTTCATTTCAATATCGTCCACAATGTGCGCCAGGTGATAAGTTGGCATGCCATCGCTTTTCAGTAACACTTTATCGTCTACCTGCGAGGAATTTACCGTCACCCAGCCACGGATAATGTCGTGGAAGCGGATCTCCTCGTTGCGCGGAACTTTGAGGCGTACTACGTAAGGCGCGCCGCTCTCAATCAGTTTCTTCACTTCGTCTTCCGGTAGTGTCAGGGAATTGCGCATGTTCTGGCGGGTCACCGCATTGTATTGCGGAGCCACTACTTTTGCCGCTTCCAGGCGCTTGCGCATCTCGTCCAGCTCCTCCGGTGTATCGAAGGCATAATAGGCGTGGCCTGCCGCAATCAGCTGGTCGGCATATTTTTTATAGATGCCCTGCTCCTTGCGCTGGCTCTGACGGTAAGGGGCATAAGGCCCATCGCCGAAGCCAACGCCTTCGTTAGGCTCAATGCCGCACCATTTCAGGGAATCAATGATATATTGTTCGGCGCCCGGTACAAAGCGCGTCTGGTCGGTATCTTCAATGCGCAGCACAAAATCTCCGCCGTGTTTTTTTGCGTATAAATAACTGAACAGGGCGGTACGCACACCACCCATGTGTAAGCCTCCCGTTGGGCTGGGAGCAAACCGTAATCGTACTCTTTTTTCCATAGAGAACAAAGATAATTATAAAATTTAAGTTTGATTGCTTTATGTTTATGTCAAAAAAAAGAGTAGCTTAGGTATGTTCAAAGTAGTGACGAGCAAATAAATCTAACCATGGCCAATACAAGCTTCAACCCATTCCTGTTTTACAGCACAAAGCTGCAAAGCCTCTTAACCAAAGCTGCCGGACAGAAAGACCCTGCTCTGTGGCTTTATAAAAACGATGCGCGCACGCTGCTCTTTATGCTGGAGGCCCTCACGCGACTGCATAATCATGCTTTCGACGAGAAGGTGTTCGATAAGTGGAACAAGCGTTTCAAAAAGCTGGAGGACCTCTTCGGGGAGATCGATGAATACGCGGCTCTGGAAGCTCAGTTTAAAACCAATAAGAAAATCCCGAAGGAGGTGATCAGGTATTTTACGCTTCACAAGGAGAATTACCTGGAGAAATGCAACAGGCGCCTGGCCTCCAAAGACTGGCTGAGCGATAAGGTCCTGTCCTTTGATGGAAAGATCGCCGAGTTCGATCAGCCATACAATGAAGCTTACGTTGAGGAGTTGCGTTTTGCCCTGGAAAAAGAAGTGGACGAGATGCTTTATTTTGCGCTCAAGGCGGATTACAAGTTCACAAAGATAGAGGAGGAAGTGCATGAGCTCAGGCGCAAATTCCGATGGCTCAGTATTTATGCGCAGGCCATGAGGGGCATGATCCAACTCAGGAAGTCCGGCAAGCAGAAAAAATATCACACGAGCTATTTTACCAAAGAGACCCTGCAATCGCCTTATAACAAGCTTCCGGCAAAACCAAAGGATGTCGCTATCCTGGAATTCGACAGCGATTCTTTCTTTGCCCTGAGCTGGGCTATTCATGAGTTGGGGGCATTAAAAGACCGTGTGCTGAGCCTTTACCAGCTGCGGGATGCCATATACGTGACCGACCAGGTGAATAAAGAAGAGGCAACCAAAAAAGCCATTGCCATGCTGGGTTTGAAAGCCACGGTGGAGGCCGATGTGCTGAAGGAAGCGTCGGCACTGATCCATACGTTTATGGCCAAAGATAAGATCCTGGATACGCTGATTGTCAAAGCTTAGCGCATGATCACCATTTTGCCCCAGCCTTTTTTGAAGTAAGAATCCGCTTCGGTTTGCCTCTTTTCCACAGCTTCGCCATTGTAGCGGGTAATCACACGGTACAGGTACACGCCATTGCCCAGTTTATCGCCAAACTCATCTTTTCCGTCCCAGGCATAATCTGTGATGTTACGGCCAATGCGGATATTGCCCAGCTCATTCCTGGTTATTTCGCGCACGACCTTGCCGGTGATGGTCATGATCTGGATGATGAAGATGTCCGGCATCTCGCTTCCCGTTAAGGTAAACACAAAGCGGGTAGAGGTGCTGAACGGGTTCGGATAGTTCATCACTTCCGTAATCGTTTGCTTATTGATCACTTCAAAATCGATGCTGTAATCGTTGTCGCCGGAGACATTGCGTGTGCGGTCTTTGGCCTGCACAATGAGCCGGTATTTGCCGTCAATGGCAAACTCCGGTTTCCATTCGATCTTGCAGGAATTGTTCGGAAGTTGCGCCGGTGTGAAGAACAGGGTATTGCTGAAGAAGATGCGTTTTTCCGAAGCCTGGTCCGGGGCCTTGATAAACACGGCAAAGTCGGCAGTGTCATTCAGGGCGAGGAAGCGGTTCTCATCTTTGAGGGTCACCAGGATGTGGGGCTTGGAGGAAACAATGTCGCCATTCAGAATGTGCGTGCCGTCGAAGGTCACATCCAGTAAAGGATTGATCTTATCGCTGTTTACCCTGAAAGGGATGCGGGCAATATTGTTGAAGTGATACTGTTCCTTTTGGTAGCGGATGTGGGTAGGCGTGTTCACGTCGATCCACAGGTAATTTAATCCCGGGTATTCGAAGCTGTTGAAGCTGATGCTGTCGAGGATCACCTGCCCCGGAACAAAAGGGCTTGCCTTTAATTTTTGTGGCAGAAAATGCTTGATGCGGTCTTTATCTTCCACCCAATAGGTCACGATCAGGCTGTCGTTGAAAGGCTTCACGCCGATGTTCTCGATCGGGATCCGGAGGGCGAGCTTTTCGCCTTCCTGTAGCGAATCGTTGCTGATGACAAATCCTTTCTTGGGATTGATCGCGCATTCCGGCGCTTCGTCATAGAGCACCTGCCATTTCTTAAGCTGTGGCGGTGTTTTATACACCTGGTCGCGCATCAGGGCTACCAGCTGAATGTATGGATACACGGCGGCATCGGCATAGGTATCGAAATTATACACGTCCGTCATGTTCGCCGTGAAGGAAGCGATCGTATCGCGGGAGCCGTTCACTTTAATGCCCACGACTTTCAGCACCACGGTGTCCTGGTTCGGAAGCTCGACAGGCACCTGCTTCCAGTGCAGGCTGTTCCATTTAAAGGCCGGGCCGATGAGCTCGGAGGCAATGTAGCCGCTGCTCCAGTTGGTGCGGATGGAATCATTCAGCACCACGATGTCCCTGTTATGGGTGCCCACTTCCTCGTGCGCCTGGCCGATGCTCATGCCTTTCCTTCCGAAAATAGCGATGCTCACCGTATCCCTCACATTCCTGATCTGTGCGCTTCCGAAGCTTTCGAAGGCAGTGTACAGACCGTTAGAATAGCTTTGTGCCTGGTGGTTTTGTGCAGAATAAGCGAGGATCTTGGTGTTTACAGGAAGGTTGGCGAGCAACGTGGTGAGGTCGTTTTGCCAGGTATTCGGAAAGCCGCAATAATTGCTGGTTCCGAAATCGAACGCGAAGAGCGGCCTCGTGCCGTCGCAATGACAGTTGCCATAAGGCCCCGGGCCCGGGTTAGGAGCGTTGGCCGAAATGCTCTGGCGGGGCAGGGCGCTGGTGGAATCGAAGATGACAATGCTCCAGCCGTCCTGCGCGCAGCTCCACACGTGCATCTGCGAGCTGTTGAGCGAGTACATGATCTGGTCCCAGCCGATGCCCGACAGGAAGCCCGTTCGGCAGGTAATGGAAGACACATCGTTCTCAAAATCAAAACGGCGCTGTGCTTTTTTGTACTTCACAAACTGGTAGGTATCATTCTTGAACTGGTGAAAATGCGATTGGCCCCAGCCCGATTTATTCGTAATCACCTGGAAGGAGCTCTCGCGCCACTTATAGGAATCGGTAGCCTGTGTAGAGTCTTTGGAGATGCGCCAGAAATAGACCGTACTGTCCGCTAGCGGCAGGTTTACCGTCCACTCCACCACGCCGCCGGCGCTGCTGACGATCGTTGTATTGATCGGATTGACAAAGCGGTCGCAGGTGTCGAGCTGAATCCTGTAATTGGTGGTCGCAGCAAAAGGATCGGCCGTGGAGGCCTTCAGCGTGATCTGCGGCACTTTTGGGATAATGGCATATTTGTAGGGATACACCGGCACCACATCGCCACCCGGGATGAAAAGGTCGACGGTGCCAATGGTGGAATTGTTATTTTCAGAGAGCTCGGAGATCTCGTTGTACGAATCGATGAAGACTTTAAAGCTATTCAGGCCGATGCCGTTGTCGTAATCCTTCAGCACATTGAACTGCAGCGTATCGCGGTTGTAAGGCGCTTTTATTTTTCGCAGGTAAGTCACCGAATCGCCGGTGGCAAAGTAGCGCTCCACGCGTACCACAAAGGTATCGCGGATAGCCTTGCCCAGGTTCCGGATAATGATCCTGATCCCGAGAGAGTCCACATTGCTTTGTGTGTCGAAGTAGACGCTTGCATTGCTGATCTGGTAATCCGGTTTGGCATGTCCGCAGAGTTTCACGGCCGGGTCGCCTTCCAGGGTCATCTCCAGCGAGGTGATCTCCAGCAGCTGATCATTCAGCACCGCATTTTTGGTACAGGCATTTTTGACGGCATCCCCGATCCCTTTATAGTAGCGCTCATAGCCAATGGATTTATACAATTGCGAAGAATAAATATTCAACGGATACACCACTCCGCTCGAGGAAGAGGCGATAAAGCCGATGCTGCCTTTCTCCCGGATCATCGTGAAATTCTCGCTTGCACTGTTGGCGGCTAGTGTATGGATGTCGCCCGAATAGCAGGAGTTGGCAATGAACAGCGGATATTTGTCTTTGTTATTGTAAGCGTTCGGATCGTCGATGGCCTGGTCGAAGCCGCTGATGGAGCCATGTCCGAAAAAGGTAATGATGGAAGCGCCGTAATCGATGAGGCGTTTCACCGAATCGCTGATGGTGATCTGGATGGGCGCCGTGGTTGTTTTTTTGAAATTAAATACTGTGCCTCCGTAAAGCGTATCGCATATCGTAACGGAATAGCTTTGCAAATAGCTTTGGAACAGCTGCTGTTGGCCCAGGTCGGTGCCGCCGGCAAAATGCAGCACGCGTTTGTGCCAGTCGTCGGGTTCGGGCTTCTTCAAGCCGAGCTCATGCGATTTGACCTTGTCCAGGTAATAGCCCGCCTGCGTATTGGTTTTGGCCGAAATACGCCCTACCGGGATAGAAGGTGCTGAGGAGTGCGAGCCGTTGATGCCGGCGGTGATCAAATTATCCGAGGATGGAATGCCCATCGTGGGCAGGTCGCAGGCATTCCAGTTCGTGGAATTGGTTTTAAGCTGATCATTCTTAATGGATTTTCCCAGCAACAGCAGGTATTTTGGAGGGGTCGGCAAGGTGTCGTTCAGGAAGCTGCAAAAGTTTTTAATGGCCAGTGGATTTTTCTTATTGCCATAGGCAAACTGATCGTAGAGCTCGTCGATGTAGGCGAGGATCACCTGGTGCGAGCCGCCGTCGATGCTCTGGCGATAGGTCTTATAATCGTTGGCCGATATTTGCAGCCCTTTGTGTGATACGATCAGGTAAGCCGAGTCGGCATTGCTGCTCTTGTAATCAACGAAATAGCCGCTTTGATTCACCGGCGCCAGGGAAGTCACGGTGTTGATGTTCGAGGCATTTGTGAGGAAGCATTTCTTTTGTACAGGACCGTTGGGAATGAGTGCTTTCACATTATTGCCCGTGACGGCCGCTGTAATGTATTTGTGGTTGCTCAGGTCGTAAAGGATCACAGAGCCCGGGGAAGCTACGTTTTGAAGGTCCAGGAAGGTTTTGGAAGCGGAGCTGCTGTTGTCGACAAAAAGGACCTGCTCCGAAGAGCCACCGAAATCAGGGATCTGCGGGTATTTGAACACCAGGTAGTGAAGGTTGGAAACGTTGGTAATGCTGCTGAACGCCGGGTTGCTGACACTGCTTACCCGCACGTAGGTTCCGGGGCTGAATTGCGAGGAGGGGATCTGCTTTTCGATGTTGAACTGCTGGTAGCCCAGGAAGGTCGTATCGTGGAGCGTGGTGAGGCTGTTCGTATTGTCCAGGTATTCTATCCTGATCTGGTGATCGTAGCCCACCGACAAATAATTTTCGGAAGCCCCGGAGTAGCAGGCTTTGATATAGACCGGCAGCGAGGGCGACTGGTACACGCCGAAGCTGGTAAAATAAGTCTGGCTTGTTTGCCCCTGTTGCAGGCCCAGTCCGTAGCCTTCGCAAGGCACGTAGCGCGGATCGGAAATGATGTCGATGAAGGTTCTTCCCAGGGAATACGCTGTAGAGCCGGTGTGAATGCGTTCGCTGTAAAAGTAAGTGGCAGGGGTATAGCCTCCGAAGCTGATATCCGTTTCAGGGATTACGCGCCTGTTGCTGAGCTGGCTGTTCCAGGTGAGGTAAGCATAATTCGTATCATTGAATAAGGCGATGTAGGGATTCGGTAAACGGGATATGCCGGAATAAGCCAGCGAGTCGAATTTCCCATCGTTCCGTTCCGCAAAGAACTCGATGTAGTCGTTGGTGTTGAACACATTATCACCTTCTCCCTGGATGCGGATGTATTGCTCTGCACCTTTGATGAAGAGCTGGAAGTTCTTCGGGTTGATCATGCTCAGCGGAATGCCGCTGTTGGCAAGCGTTAGGGAATCGATGCGGTAGAGGCCGGTTTTGGGAATGTTGATGCGGTAGTGCTTCTGCCCGTAGCTGATCCACTCATTTCCATATTTCTGTGCCTGTAAGGAACTAACAGTAAAGGCGAGAAAACAAAAAATGAGTAAACGTTTGATCATTTAACCAGTTTTTTATTAATATCGATTTTGATGGTGAAAATGTGAGAGTAAAGGGAAGTGGAAACATTGCCGATGTTGGTCATGGCATAATCGAGGGCGAAGATCTTGTATTTAAGCCCTACGCCGATGTTCGGCTGCACGGTTGTAATATCATTGCCCAGCACATTTTTCATTTTCTGTACATTGCCCACACCGCCGCGTAAAAAGATAATGCCTTTGTAGCCCGCTTCCAGCCCGAATGCCGGCTCCATGCTCCATACATCCGTTTTCAGAACCGTGTTGCGCATCCCGTCGAAGGTGTTGATCAGGTTGAGCTCCCCGCCCAGGGAAACCCTGTCGCGCCACACCAGCCAGGTGCGGCTTGCACCGAGGATCAGCTTCGGTACCGTTACTTCCAATGAATTGGTGGGAATTTCATTACCTGTAATCGCAAAGGTATTTTTAACCTCTTCCGAAAGCGTATAGCTCCAGGCATTGAAGGTGCCTGTAATATCGCGGCCCATGGCGGCAAAGCGCCAGTTCTTATAATCGTACATGGCCCCAACGTCGATCCCGAAGCCCCAGGCGCCGCCGAATTCGCCCAGCTTACGGCGGATGATCTTGGCATTTGCGCCGATCTTCACCCCTTTCAGCTTTGGAATGTTGCGGGCATAAGAAAGCAATACGGCCGCATCCACGGCATTGAAGGATTTTAAGCGTGAATAATCCACGTTGCCGTTCGCGTCGATCAGTTCGGTGGTATTCGGGATATTATCAACGCCGAAGCGGATAAAGGTGATCCCGGCCACGCTGTTGCTGTCGATGCGCTTGGAGATGCCGCCAAAATCGTATTTGGCAATGCCCGCAAAGTATTCGGCATGCATGAGCCCTACCTGCACATTGCTCTTCTGGAGGAGAAGCCCTGACGGGTTCCAGTAGCCTGCAGTCACATCGTTTACCGAAGCCACATTGGCATTGGCCATCGCCAGGGCACGTGCGCCTACACCTACAGCCAGGAACTCGTTACTGTATTTTGCAATTTGCGCAAAACCGAGTCCGGGAATCAAACATAAAAGGGCAAGCTGAAGGTATCGCATGGGGTAAAATGATCTGTTAAAAATACGGAAAGTTTTCCTGAAAAGTTTGGTAAACAACGCAATTTAGCGGGGAATATTGTTAAAATCGCCGGCAATTTTTTGTGTAAAAAGCCGCGCTCCCGGATAGAGCATGTGGTAATTATCTTCAAAAAAGGCCCGGTTCCGGCAGATGCTGCTGTCGGCGTTGTAGTTGAAGAGGGGGATGTGATGCGCACCGGCGATGTCCTGGTACTGAGCGATGATGCGCTCCCGGTTGATCACTTCCTGCTGCGCATCCTGGTAGGCAGGCGACATGGTCAAGATCAGGCGGCACCGCTTGTCCCTGCAAAAATCAATGATGGAATCCAGGTAGTGCCGCGTTTCGGGATGAATATAGCCGTAGTAGGCGGAGGTGTTGAAATGGTCGTAATGATCGATCTCTGTATTCTTAAAGAAACCGTTTTGGTAAGCGTCATCATAGCTGCCCGATGTGCCTGTCCAGCCGTGAAGAGCCGGGCTCAGCGCATGGATGCCGGAATAAGGCAGGCTGTACAAGGGGTTGTACCTGAACTGTCCGAAGCGCGGGTCGATGGCTTTAAAACCCTCGTACAGCACAGGATTGGACAAATACGGGAAATAGCGTGGAAAATTAAAAATGGTATCGGTCTTTAAATGGCTGATGTGAAAATCACATTCCAGGAAAATGGTTTTGGGTACGGCGCTGTTGCGGATGTATGATTTCAGGACCACATAGGCCATACGCGTGGTGCCACCCGATACACCGGCGTTGAAGCTGTGCAGGCCCGTCAGCGAATCGAGCAGGGAAACATCCATGTGCATTTCGGCCCGGGAAGATCCCAGGATCAGGCAGTTGAAGCTGTTTTTCTCCAGGAAGAGCCTGGTGTATTTTTCATAGACGCCTTTTGGATTGCGGCGCAGTCCTTCATGAATGAACCAGCGCAGGCCGTAGAGCAGCAGGACGAAAGCAAGCGTGTATGTGGCGATTCTCCGGGTCAAAACTGGAAGTAGATAAACTGGTTGGCATTAAAATTCCCCAACAGGAAAATTCCCACGAGGGCTAAAATAAAAAAGGCCGGCTTGTAAATGCTGTCGAAGCCTTTGACCTTGTTGAGAAAGGCATATTCCTCGTTGGCTTCTTTCAGGAACAGCAGGATGATGAGCAGGCCGCAGACCGTTAGGAAGAAAAGGTTGCTGACCTGTGTCAATTCACTGAGCATAAGCCCCGGGTGGAAATCTGTAAAGATCTGTTTGTAAATGTATCCCAGATCCTGCACGGACAAGGCACGGAAAGCAATGAGCGACAGGGTGTGGAAAGCCATAAGGTAGATCCAGCCGACGAATTTCGGCGCTTTGAATCCCGGGAAGCGTTGCATGACAATCGTTTCGGCGATAAACAGAACGCCATGCATAGAGCCCCAGATGACGAAGGTGAGGTTGGCGCCATGCCACAGGCCGCTGATGAGGAACACCAGGAAAATGTTGAGCAGCCAGCGCGGATAGCTCACGCGGTTGCCACCCAGGCCAATGTATAAATAATCCCTGAACCAGGTAGTAATGCTGATGTGGTTGCGGGTCCAGAACTCGTGCAGGGATTTCGAAAAGAGGGGCCGGCGCCAGTTCAGGCTCAGGTTGATGCCGAAGAGCTTCGCCACACCCGTGGCAATGTCGGAATAGCCACTGAAATCGGCATAGACCTGAACAACGAACAAAAAACCGGCAAACAACAGTGTCGAACCCGAATAGTGCCCGACGTCATTAAACACAGGAGTGACAATGGAAGACAGGTTATCTGCAATGACCATTTTTTTGAAATAGCCCCAGACCGTTAGCTTCGCAAAGGCTTCCCAGTCGATGCGTTTGAAATACTGCACCACTTTTAGCTGTGGCATCAGCGAATTGTACCGTACAATGGGCCCGGCCACCATGTGCGGGAAGAAAGAAACATAGAGTAGGAAATCGGTCAGGGTATCATCGGCGTTGTACTTGCCGCGGTACACATCGATGGTGTAGCTGATAGACTGAAAGGTGTAGAACGAAAGGCCGGCGGGAATAATAAATGCATGTAAAAAGGAATAGGGAAGATGGAAAAGGGTATTGGTAGAGTTATAAAAGAAAACGAAATATTTGAACATAAAAAGCACGCCGATGTTGCAGCTAATGCTGAAGGCAAGCAGGGCTTTTCGTCGTGTGGCTTGTTCCGATGCAGAGATCAGCCTGGCGATGTAAAAATCGAGGGCTGAGGTGCCGATGAGTAATAACAGGAACCAGGGATTGTAGGAAAAGTAAAAGTAGTAAGAAGCGCCAAGTAAAAATACGTTCCTCCATTTCGGGTCCAGCAGCCAGTAGATAATAAACACACAGGGCAGGAAGACCAAAAATATGAGGGAATTAAATAACATTTGTTGTAAATATACAAACGATTTAAATTATCTATATTTACGCTGTTATTATGGGCTTCAAAAAACACATTCCCAACGCCATTACCTGCTGTAATTTACTGTGCGGCTGCCTTGCCATCGTGCAGGTGTTTGATGGTAAATTGGTATATGCCGCCTATTTTGTGGGCATGGCTGCCATCTTCGATTTTTTTGACGGTTTCGCTGCGCGCATGTTACGTGTCACTTCACCTATCGGCAAAGACCTCGATAGCCTCGCGGATATGGTTACTTTTGGTGTGGTGCCCGGGATCATGATGCACAAATTGCTTGCGCTCAGTTTTTTTAATGCTGTTTTCGCCTCAAAAGCGGATGCGTCCGTCACATTACGCTATACGCCCGAATTACTGCAAAGGCAGGAGCTTATCAGCTACATCCCTTTTATTATCATTATTTTTTCCGCTATCCGCCTGGCAAAATTCAATAACGATACCCGTCAGACGACTTCATTCATCGGGCTTCCGACGCCTGCCAATGCAATCCTGATCTGCTCTTTTCCGCTGATCCTGGCCTTTGGCAATTCACCGCTCGCCAGCGATGTGATTGAAAATCCCTATTTCCTGATCATCGCCTCGGTGGTTTTGAGCATGTTCCTGATCGCCGAAATTCCATTATTCGCGCTCAAATTCAGGACCTTTTCCTGGGTAGGGAATCGCACCCGCTATATCTTTTTAATGTTGTGTGTCATTCTGCTGATCCTGTTCCGCTTTACCGGCATTCCGCTCATTATCCTGCTTTATGTGCTGATGAGCATCAACAGCAACTACTTTGCAAAGCGCAAAGAGCGGGGTTGATATTCACTGTGTTTTTGAGTGCTAAAAGTGTGACGCTTTTCATAGATGCTGGGATAAAAAGCAAAACATTCGCTTAATTTTTTCACATTTCTGAGAAGCTTGTCCTCGTTTAAATTCCGGGCGTGCCCCTGCGGGTCAGGCTTTCCGTTCCTCCCGATAGATATCGGGACTTTTTTGCCGTGCTTCGGCTGCCCTTCGACTCTCCCGAAATAAATTCGGGACAGGCTGTTCAGGATGACAGCTCAGCAACCGGCAAAAAGGATTTCCACTGCTCCCGATAGCTATCGGGACCTTCACGCGGGCTTAGCTCAAAATTCCGGCTGTGTCATGAATTGGGAATCGCTGCGCCAGGCCTGCAAAGGGTTTAGTTCTTTTCGGCTTTTTTCAGCCGAAAAAACCGAAGCGAAGCGGAGCCCGGCTCAGGCCGACCGGGCGCCCAAAAATATCCGGCGATCGTAAAATTGATGCAGGGGTGATGCTGAATGTAGAAATCTGCTTTACTCCACAAACGCAGCTTTTCACATATAAGCGGTATACTTTATCTGTTATAATATCGTTATTTTTAAATCCGTGATTAAACTTGAGCAAATCCGCAAAGCTTACCAGATCAATGATACCTCTTTTGATGTATTGAAAGGCATCGACATGCACATCCGCGAAGGCGAATTTGTGTCCATTATGGGTTCTTCCGGCTCCGGGAAATCCACCTTGTTGAATATCCTCGGTATCCTGGATAACTACGATTCGGGAAGCTATATCCTGAATGACACATTGATCAAAGACCTGTCGCAAACCAAAGCGGCGCAGCTGCGCAACCGCTTCCTGGGCTTTGTCTTCCAGTCCTTCAATTTGCTGTCCTTTAAAAATGCGATGGAAAATGTGGCGCTGCCCCTTTACTATCAGAAGGTGTCACGGAAGGAGCGGAACATGAAAGCGATGGAATACCTCGAGCGTGTCGGCCTGAGGGATTGGGCAGATCACCTGCCGAGCGAGATGAGTGGCGGGCAGAAGCAGCGTGTGGCCATTGCCAGGGCGCTGATCGGAGATCCGAAAGTGATCTTTGCCGATGAGCCTACGGGCGCTTTGGATTCCCAAACCTCTATTGAGGTGATGGATATTTTTAAGGAGATCAACAAACAGGGTAAGACGATCGTGATCGTCACGCATGAAAACGATATTGCCGAAATGACGGATCGCACCATACGATTGAAAGACGGGTTGATTGTGTAATTAAACATTTTTCTGCCGATGGTTTCGAGAGCCTCAACCATCGTTCGTTGACGGAGGTTCTCGAAGCCAACAATTATAATATTTTCTTTCATAAAAAAACTGAATACCCAAACAAAAGATGTTCGACCTCGATAAGTGGCAGGAAATATTAGGAACGATTAAGAAGAACAAGCTTCGCACCATTCTCACGGCATTCAGCGTGGCCTGGGGAATCTTTATCCTGATCATTCTGCTGGCAGCCGGCCAGGGCCTCCGCAACGGCGCCCAGGCGCAGTTCGGTAACGATGCTGCCAATAGCATCTGGATCGACGGTGGACAAACGAGCATGGCCTATGGTGGTTATAAGCCAGGCAGAATTATCCAGCTGAAGAACGAGGATTTTTACACCATCAAAGACCGCACGCGCGATGTGGACCATGCATCGGCCACCTATGGCTGGCGCGAAAACAAAACGCTTTCCTATAAGAATGAGCATTCGGGTTTTCTGGTACGGTCCTGTGCTCCGGACCATCACTTGCTGGAGAAAGCCAAAATCATCAAAGGACGTTTCATCAATGAGCTTGACTTTAATGAGTTTCGGAAAGTGTGCGTGATGGGCAAGCCCGTGGAAGATTTTTTATTCAAAGGCGAAGATCCTATCGGGAAGTTCATCGATGTGAACGGTACCAAATACAAAGTGATCGGTGTGTTCAATGATCCGGGCAAAGGAGATAATGAGCGCATCTATATTCCCTTGCTCACGGCCCAGCGCATCTACAATGGTAAAGACAATGTGGGTGTGATCTGGGCAACGACGGGCAATGCCAGCTATGAGCGCAGCGAGCAGATGGTGCAGGAGATCAGGCAGAGCCTCGCCAAGAAGTACCACTTCGACCCCAATGATATGAATGCGATCGGGGTGAGGAACAACAATGTGGAGTACAAGCGCATCATGGGCATGCTCGACGGGATTAAAATTTTCATTTATGTGATCGGCATTCTCACCCTGATCGCAGGCATTGTCGGCATCAGTAATATTATGATGATCGTCGTAAAAGAACGGACCAAAGAGATCGGCATCCGCAAAGCGTTGGGTGCTTCTCCCTTCTCCATCGTATCCCTCATTATCCTCGAGTCGGTATTCATTACCTCGGTAGCGGGCTATGTGGGCCTGCTGTCAGGGATCGGCGTTGTGGAGCTGATCAAGGCCCTGGGGGTGGAAGGCGACTTCTTTAAGAACCCGGATGTGAATTTACAGATTGCGATATTCGCGGTGATCCTCATTGTGGTGGCCGGCGCATTGGCAGGGCTGTTCCCGGCGATCAAAGCCGCTAAAGTAGAACCCATTACCGCTTTAAGAGAAAACTAAAATTGATATTCGAACGGGATAGCTGGCAGGAGATTTTTGCGACGATTCGCAAGAACAAATTACGCACCTTCTTAACGATGCTTGGTGTGTTCTGGGGAATTTTTATGCTCGTGATCATGCTGGGCTCCGGCAACGGCCTTCGTAACGGGATCCTGAAAGACTTTGCCGGCACAGCTACCAACAGTTTTTTCACCTGGACCCAACAAACGTCCAAAGCTTATAAAGGCATGAAGCCCGGGCGTTATTTCAATTATAACATGGGTGATGTGGAAGCGTTGAAACAGGTGCCGGAGCTGGATGTGGTGTCGCCCCTCAACCAGCTGGGCGGACATGACGGGACCAACAATGTGTTGCGTGGGCTTAAAACAGCGGCCTGCGGCATCCAGGCCTGTTACCCGCAGGTAAGTAAGATCCAGGAGGTGAGGATCGGAAGAGGCCGCTTCATCAACGAGCTGGACATTACCGAAAAACGCAAGATCTGCGTGATCGGGCCGCGTGTGGCGGAATTGCTGTTTGCAAAAGGCGAGGAGGTGCTGGGAGAATACATCCGCATCAACGGCGTTTATTTTAAAGTAGTGGGCCTGACGGCTCCTACGACCGGCGGGCAGGACGGGCAGGAGCAGGCCGAGCGCATCAACATTCCTTTCACCACCTTTCAGAATGCCTTTAACTACGGGGATATCGTCGGCTGGTTCGCTATCAAATCCAAAGACAACGTTCCGGCGGAAGTATCGGAGGCAAAAGTGATCAGCATCTTAAAGGAACGTCATAAGGTAGCACCGGAAGACCTCTCTGCCATTGGGCACTGGAACATGGCGGTGGAATACAATAAGCTCAATGGCTTGTTCACCGGGATTGAAGTGCTGATCTGGATCGTGGGCATCGGTACCTTGCTGGCCGGTGTCATCGGGATCAGCAACATCATGCTCATCGTGGTGAAAGAGCGCACAAAGGAAATAGGCGTGAAGCGGGCTTTAGGCGCTGTGCCTTTCCAGATCATTTCACAGATCCTGATTGAAACGGTATTTCTCACCTCTATTTCCGGCTATTTCGGATTGCTGGCGGGGATTGGGCTGCTGGAGCTTATCAGCTCGGCGATCGGTGATTCGGGTGGCATGTTTACCAACCCTACGGTCGATCTGTCGGTGGCTTTGAAAGCGCTGGCGGTGCTGATTGTGAGTGGCGGCCTGGCAGGCCTGATCCCGGCCTCGAAAGCAGTGGCCATCAAGCCGGTAGAAGCATTACGGACAGAATAATAAATTGAATAAAACCAAAAAATAACATGTCATATTCTCTGCAAGCTCTGCGCCTTCTTTGCATCTTTGCGGTTAAACAAACAACAAACTATGAAACCAGGCAACGGAAAACAAAAATCGATCGGAAAACAAATCCTCAGGGCTCTCCTGCTCATCCTGACCCTGGGGCTATTTATCTGGACCATTTTTTTCTTTTATAATAAATCCCAGACCCCGCCTGTTGTTTTTCAGACGGTGGTGCCTTTCGATACCACTATTATCAAGAAGACCGTGGCAACGGGCTCTGTGACACCGCGCAAGGAAGTCAATATGAAATCGCAGGTGAGCGGCATCATCGAAAAGCTTTACATCATTGCCGGGCAGGAAGTGAAGCAGGGTGATGTGATTGCGCGGATCAAGATCATTCCGAACATGCTCAACATGGCCAACGCCGAAACCCGCGTCAATACCGCCCAGCTGAACTATGACAACGCGAAGCTGGAATACGACCGCAATAAGCACCTCTTCGATCAGAGTGTGATCTCGAAAGCAGAGTTCCAGACCTACGACCTGAAGCTGAAAGCGACGAACGAAGAGCTGGTGGCTTCTCAAAACCAATTGCAGATCATTAAGGAAGGTGTTTCCAAATCGAGTGGTGCCGTTTCCAACACAATGGTGAAATCCACCATTACCGGCATGGTGCTGGATGTGCCGGTGAAGGAAGGAAGCCAGGTGATCGAGAGTAACACCTTTAACGACGGAACCACCATTGCCGCTGTGGCCAACATGGGCGAAATGATCTTTGAGGGCAAGCTCGATGAAAGCGAGGTCGGGAAGGTACACGAAGGTATGGACATTGTCCTGACGATCGGTGCCATCGATAAAGGCAGCTTCAATGCCAAGCTCGAATACATTGCCCCGAAAGGAGTGACGGAAAACGGTGCCATCCAGTTCCTCATCCGCGCCTCCATCAGCAAGGACAACAGCTCTTTCCTGCGCGCGGGCTATAGCGCTAACGCCGATATTATCCTCGATAAGAAAGAGAAGGTGCTGGCAATTCCTGAAAGTGTCCTCCAATTCGAAAAAGAAAAACCGTTCGTAGAAGTGGAAACAGGACCGCAGCAGTTTGAAAAGCGCTATGTGAAAACAGGCTTATCGGATGGCATCAACATCCAGATCCTGGAAGGCGTCAAAAAAGGAGATAAGCTCAAAATGCCGCAAATGGCGGGATGATGCCGTAGAACGTGGATAGGAATGCAGATGATGATAATTTCTACGATTGAGTAATACTGCACAGGTCTGTTCTGATCATTGCCTTCTGATCTGTCCAATCAGCGTTATCTGCGTTCCATTGGTCTCTAGGGAAGAAGCTTCTTCCAAAACAGGAAATGCTTCAAATGCAGGTTCCTGTTCAGCTGACCGGAGCGGTAGTATAATAACAGGAGTTCCACTTGCTTTTCGGAAATCTGCACCGCTTCTTCCAAAGGAATACTGGTGCGTTGCGGATACCAGCCCTGGCTCATGAGGTTATGGCGTCGCTCCTCTTCTGTCATCTGTTGCTCGAGTAGATGAGCACTTGTGTTAATGCTCTCATATTTTGCAGGAGCATGTGGATGATCCCAGCCAAAGAGATGGCCCAGCTCATGAGGAACAGTCCGGACATTGCGGTTGTAAATGATGTCGTTGATGATCGTTTTATTCAGGCGGATCCGTAAGCCTTTGAAATCCGCTTCTGCCGGGTGGTTTCCCGGAAGGGCATCAACGATCTGGAACAGGACTTTTGTAGGTAAGCAATCCCGCATCCGGTAAAGCACTTCCACGTCCGCCTTCAGGTTCAGGTTATAGCGGCCCGCAGAGCAGTGAAAGGTCTTTTCGAGCTGGGAAACAATGGCACGTTTTAATGAGACGAGGTCGGCACGTTCTGAGCTTGTATTAATAATATCTGCCGTCAGGTAAATCCCAATGCGGCTTTCTTTCTGAGCGATTCCTATCATGCCTCTTATTTCCAATACAGGCGCAAGGCCTCATCAATGCAATAGGCTACGTCTGCCGCGGCATGGCTTTTCACTTTGGATTTAGCTCTCCAGGTGCGTGCCAGCCGGCAGATCACCAAACCTTTCTCCGGAACGCAGATCACAAACTGTCCCAGCATGCCTTGCATGTAGTACACCCGCAGACCGTTATGCTCCGTCAGCCACCAGCCGTAGCCGTACGTGTGATTTTTCGATCCGTCTGTTTCTTTGCAATCGAAAGGAACGATGGAGCTTTCTACATAGGCGCTATCCACCAGTTGAACGCCGTTCCAATTTCCGTGATGCATGTAGAGCTTTCCCATCCTCGCAAAATCCCGGGCATTGCTGTTGATGCAGCAGAAAGCCTTTTCAAGGCCGTCTTTTTTATCAAGGCTCCAGTAGGCGGTATGCTCACAGCCCAGAGGAATCCAGAGCTTTTCGCTTAAGTAGCTGGCTAAGGGTTTGCCTGTTGCCTTTGTAATGCAATAGCCCAGCAAGGCGGTATTCCCGCTCAGGTAGTCGAACACCCGGCCCGGTTCATTCTTGCTGTCTTTGTAGTCGGTGCAGGCTTTCAGCAGGTTTGAGCCATAGTAGCCTTCTGCCGGAAAGGAAAAGGGATTGCCATAGCTTTCGTCAAAGTCGATTCCGGAGGTCATCGTCACCAGGTGCTTTAAGGTGATGCGCGAGCGCCAGCCTTCCTTAAATTCCGGAATGTAAGTACACACCGGCTCATTGATGCTTTTGATATGGCCGTCGCTGATGGCGCAGCCGAGCAGGGCACCTGTATAGGATTTGGCCATGCTGAACGAATTGGTGTGCGAGGTGTCGCTGTAGCCGTCCCAGTATTGCTCATGGATGAGCGTATCGTGTTTGATGATCACAAAGGCGTGGGCCTGCACGGCCTTCATCAGGCTGTCGAAGACCGGGGAAACCCCTTGGGTATTATACGCTTTGGAAACCGGCCAGGGCTGCGGCTTTCCGGCAGCGATCGTTCTGTTGTGGAAGATCTGGTATTCGGTGGCACTCGGCCCGCTGCGCCCTTTAAGGTAAGTATTGGCAAGGCCCTTATACAAATACCAACGGCCTGAGCAAAGAATGATTAGGTTCAGTATCACGAAGACCACTAAAATCGTTTTTGCTAAAAATTTTAATACCTTCTTCATGATGACGTTTTTTATTCAGCCTGAATCAGCTTTCTGTCGCGATTCGGAACCAGCTCGCATCCGAATAATGCTGAAAAATGTGTTTTGAGTTTTTCTTTTATTTCAGGCATGTCTACAGTCTGTCCCAACTCCTGATCCAGGCTGGTGACGCCCTTGTCCTGGATGCCGCAGGCCACAATGTTCTTAAAATAGCTCATGTCCGAATTCACATTGAAGCCCCAGCCGTGCATGGTGACCCAGCGGCTGCAGCGCACACCGAAGGCGCAGATTTTGCGCGCTTTGAAAGCATTGTCCACATCCAGCCACACGCCCGTTTCTCCCTTGCTGCGCCCGGCTTTGAGGCCATAGTCACCGAGCGTCAGGATAATGGTTTCTTCCAGCAGGCGCAGGTAATGGTGGATGTCTGTAAAAAAATGATCGAGGTCCAGGATCGGATAACCGACGATTTGTCCCGGCCCGTGATAGGTAATATCACCGCCCCGGTTTATTTTGTAATAGGTAGCTTCTTTTTCTTCGAGCTCCGCCTCGTTGATCAGCAAATGAGAGACATCGCCGCTTTTCCCGAGCGTATACACATGCGGGTGCTCTACGAACAATAAGTGATTTTGTGTGATGGTCTGCTCAGCTTCCGGCAGATCGCGGTTAGCGACCTTTTGAGCAATGGTCCGGTTGAACAGGCTTTCCTGGTAATCCCAACAGGCTTTATAGTCCATCAGGCCGAGGTCTTGAAACAGAACCTGCTTATTCATCTGCAATTTACGTTAGTTTAGCCAGTGCATTCTTGAGATCCGTAATCACATTGACCTCTACGGCATCGATGTTTTTAAGATCGGCAATGTCAACGGAGATCCAGTCGCCGATGTGGATCAGGTAAAAATATTGCTCAAGCTTTGAATTTCCTTTGGCCGTAATATCGGTCACCGATGCGCTGTATTTTTCGAACAAAGGCTTGCAGATTTCGTAACGCTTTATCGTACGCACATAATCATAGGATGTGTGGAATGTAACCACGGCCAGCGTGTCGTTTTTTTCCGTCCAGCCCACCAGCTCGTTATGATTCATCTCCGGAAACGTGTGGTGCCAGCAAAGCATTTTGCTGTTCTCATTGATCTGTTGGCGGAAACGAACCGCGGCACCTTCGCAGGAGCCCAGCGTGTAGATCACAGGAAGTTTATGAAGTAATTTTTTTGCAATATCCTTTGACTCCTGCTGAATGGCCTCACGTTCCAGATCCAATAGAGCGATGCTGCTTTTCACCTGCGCCAGCAGATCTGTTTTCACGAAGCCGTTGAACTGGACAATTTTTAAGAGTTGCACCAAAGAGTAGCCGATGCAGGAGCGGGGAGGATTGCCTCCCGGAATCAGGATCGTATCATAATGGTGTTGTTCTGCCAGTTCTTTTACTTCTCCTCCGCTGGTGATACAAACGATCTGGGCCTGTTTTGAAATGGCTTGCTTCATAGCCGACAGCGTTTCTTCGGTGTTGCCGCTGTATGATGAAATAATCACCAGGGAGTGGGCATTGACGAAATCAGGTAAAAAATAATCCTTGTTTACAATGATCGGAACGGGACATTCGTCCTGCACCAGCTCCGATAGAATCGTGCCGCCGATACCGGAACCGCCAAGGCCCGTCACGACAATATTCTGTATATGATTTTTTTGGGTTAATACAGCCGATCCGGCAATGTTTAACGCTTCCTGTAATTGTTTAGTAAATCCTTCGATTAGGGTCCTCATAAAAAATAAGCAATAAGTAAAAATACGCAAAAAAATAGAACGGTTTGCCGTTAATTATCTTTAAAAACAGCTTCAAACTCATTCGAAGCGTGAATCCATTCCGCAGGCACAGAAACGGTTTGTTTGTTAACATAATCCATACATACCAGCACGCTTTTTCCATAGGCGCGGATCTCGTAGCCATCCGCGGTTTTGGCCGCCAGTACATTTTCCATATCGAAGCTTTTGTCGCCGAAGCGGCTTACCCGTGTAAAACAGACAATTGTATCTTCCAGCGTGATGGGTAGCTTGTAAGTGATTTCCGTATGCGCCAGGATCATACCCGTTTTGTCCCAGTCATTGGTCTTCCGGAAAATCTCCTTGAAATACTCTGTTCTGGAAATCTCAAAATAAGTAAGGTGATTGGCATTGTTCACATGGCCCTGTTTGTCCACATCCTTGAAGCGAACCTGTATCGGTGTTTTAAACCGGTAAGCGGAAAGTAATTCCTGTGTGTTCATTTGAAAATTAAGTATGCCTGTTCAGCAGGTTTTCCGCAAAGTGTTTCAGGTGCTCTTTTTTGGCAGCATCCGCAGCGATCTCCGCGAGGTGTTTCAGGGCGATCTCCGTATTCAGATTGGCTTCGCGCGAGGCAATGTCTTTAATCCGGAGCACATTGTACAGCTCCGTCACCCGCGCCACCTTATCAGCGTTGCCGATCGTTTTATCATGCAGCAATCCCTGCAAGGTCTTCTGCTGTGCAGGATCAGCCAGCTCAAACGCTTTCAGAAGTAAAAATGTTTTTTTATTGGAGATGATATCACCGCCTACCTGCTTTCCGAATTTGTCATGGTCGGCATACACATCGAGGATATCGTCGAGGATCTGGAAGGCAATCCCCACATGCTTCCCGAACTCATACACATGAGCCTGGTCTGCCAGGGGCGCGCCGGCGCAGATAGCGCCCATCTGAAGGCTGCAACCGAGCAACACCGCTGTTTTATTGGTGATCATGTGCAGATAATCTTCTACGCTCACCTGTTCCTGCGTTTCAAAATTCATGTCCAGCTGCTGCCCTTCGCATACTTCGAGCCCCGTTTTCGAGAACAGCCTCAGCAAGGTTGGAATGTGCTGTTCCTCGCCCTGACTTAAGATCTCGAAGGCCTTTACCATCATGCCGTCGCCACTCAGCAAGGCAATGTTATGGTTCCATTTTTCATGCACCGTGACATTACCGCGCCGTAAAGGCGCATTGTCGAGGATATCGTCGTGGATGAGGGAAAAATTATGAAAGAGCTCCACGGCCAAAGCGCCGTTCAGTGCCTTTTGAGGATCGGCGCCAAACAGGTCGCAACCGATCAGTGTGAGCAGCGGGCGCACCCTTTTTCCTCCAAGCCCGATGATATAGCTCATGGGTTCATACATTTCTTTGGGAGAAAGCGCCTGCAAGGCGGCCTGCTCTTTGCCCAGGATGTCGTTCAGCAGAGCGGATAAATGTGAATAAGAATGCACGCGATTTATTTCCCGGCTTCCGCCATTTTTAAGAGGTAAGTGCCATAGCCGCTTTTGGTAAGCGGTGTGGCGATTGCGATGAGTTGTTCCTTGCTGATGAAGCCCATTTTAAAAGCGATCTCTTCAATACAGCCGATTTTTAAACCCTGGCGTTCTTCGATGACCTGAACAAATTGCCCGGCCTGCATCAGGGACGCAAAGGTGCCGGTGTCGAGCCAGGCCGTTCCGCGGTCGAGGATAGATACCTTTAATTTTTTGCGCTTTAAATATTCCTTGTTCACGTCGGTGATCTCGTATTCCCCGCGTGGCGAAGGCTTCAGGTTTTTAGCGATCTCTACCACGGAGTTATCATAAAAGTACAATCCCGGAACGGCATAATTGGATTTCGGCTGTGCCGGCTTTTCCTCGATGGAAAGCACATTGTGGTTTTCATCAAAATCCACCACACCATAGCGTTCCGGATCGCTCACGTGGTACGCAAATACCACGCCGCCATCAGGGTCGTTGATCTTCTGCAGCATGCGGCCCATGCCCACACCGTAGAAGATATTGTCGCCCAGCACAAGGGCTACTTTATCGTTGCCAATGAATTGTTCACCCAGCACAAAAGCCTGCGCCAGCCCGTTGGGCACTTCCTGCACCACGTACGAAAATTTACAGCCCAGCTGCTCGCCGGTTCCCAGCAAACGTTCGAAGTTCGGCAGGTCGTGCGGCGTGGAAATGATCAGGATCTCGTTAATACCGGCCATCATCAGCACCGATAAGGGATAGTAGATCATCGGCTTATCGTAGATAGGCATCATTTGCTTGCTCATCGCTAAAGTCAGGGGATGTAAGCGTGTTCCCGAGCCGCCGGCTAAAATTATTCCTTTCATAGTTGGGTGTTTTTTAGAGCCTTAAAAATAGGGTTTTTATTTCACATACCGGCCTGTATTTTATTGGTGTTTTTAGTCGGTATAATTCCCAAAACTTAGTAAGTTTGCAGGCAAAATTTCTCATCATGATTTCCAGGAACCCACATAAAGCAGTCATTTATTGGCTTCTCAGCGGCTGCGCTTTAGTTTACATCATGGTTGTGGTTGGCTGCATCACGCGCCTCACGCATTCAGGCCTTTCCATTACCGACTGGAGCTTTATGGGCTCGATGCCGCCTTTATCGGAGCAGGCCTGGCAGGAGCGCTTCGCCAAATACCAGGAGAGCCCTGAGTTTGTAAAGGTCAATTATATGATGACGATGGCCGAGTTCAAGCACATCTTTTTCTGGGAATATACGCACCGCCTGATCGGCCGCGTCATGATGTATGTCTTTGCCATCGGCCTGGTCATCCTGCTCATCCGTAAAAAGATCAAAAAGGACATGCTTCCTTCCCTGATCCTGTTATTTTTTATGGGAGCCATGCAGGCCGTCATCGGCTGGTGGATGGTATACAGCGGCCTGCAGGACAAGCCCGCCGTGAGTCATTTCCGCCTGGCCACGCACCTGATGAGCGCCTTCACCTTATTTGCTTTCACCTTCTGGTTCGCCCTCAAGCTCATGTATCCGAAGGAATCCGTGGCGCCCAACAATGGCTTTAAGCTCAAAGGCCTCTCGCTTATTTTCTTCGTGTTGCTGATCCTGCAGATCGTCTATGGCGCTTTCACTGCGGGCTATGTAGAAGGTGACGCTGCCAAGATCCGCCCGGGAAAGATCTTCAATACCTGGCCGAAAATGGGTGAGGAATGGATCGCCGAGCAGGTAACGATGAAGGAAAGCTTTTACCTGAACTTTTTTGAGAATGCCAGCGGGATCCAGTTTGTACACCGCACGCTGGCGGTGGTGCTGGTGCTGGTGCTCTGCCTGCTCTGGTACAAATCCAATAAGCTCAACCTCACGAAGCCACAGTACAGGGCCGTAACGTTTTTGATCTATGGAATTACGGTTCAGTTTATCTTAGGCGTATTCACCTTGTTGTATCATGTGCCGGTGGTGTTGGGCGTACTGCACCAAACGGGCGCTTTCTTTTTGTTTGCGAGCTGCATTTATTTGCTGTTCCTGGTGTTCAGGAAAACGCAGGTGAATCTTTAGTATCACCCGACGTAATGCTCCACTGTACGAATTGACTAAACGATTTTTTCTATACCGCTCCGTAGGAGCAGTATATTACTAAGCATGAAGTCTAACGGTTTTGTGGCTACAGCGTAGCCAAACATTTTTTATGTTTTGCTCCTATGGAGCAAGTGGAGGGGATGATTTATTTTTTGATTTGATAATGTTAAGTCCCTAGGGACTCGAATATAAAGAGGTTTGGAACTACCTTACCCCTGTAATGGTGTTTTTCTTCTTTTGCCTGAACAGGCCGTTGAACTTATATTCCAGGCCTTCGCTTGGCGCCGGGGCCGGTGATTGGGCCAGGATCATCTGCTGGTTGATGAAGAAGTATCCCGAAAAAGAGTTGATCGCATAATTCCTGCGGGCATCGCCGTTGCCGTTGTAGAAGATGAGCCAGTCCTGCTTCGGGTTTGCTTTTAAGTAGGCCTGATAGGCCTTTAGGCTATCATCGAGGCACACGCTGATAAAGACCACCTTGTCGGAAAATTTCTTTTTGAGGTCAACGAGCTTCTGCATCTCCTTTAAGCTGTTCTCGCTTTGCGTGGAAAAGAAATTCAGGTAGATGTATTTCCCTTTGTAATAGGATAAGTTCACTTTCATACCGGCCTTGTCGTATGCGAAAAAATCGGGGGCATTGGCGCCGTTTTGCAGATGATAGGTGGCTTGCAGCATGTTGAAGGCGATCTTCCTGTTTTCGGGGTAGCGGCTGTCGCGGTACAATTGCTCCATCACACTTTGCACCTGTTTCTTATCGAAATCGGGGCTATAGTAAAAATCGATCAGGCCCTTGAGGAGCAGGAGTTCCCGCAGGGTATCATTTGTAATGCTTTTGTCGGACAGGAACTGATTTCGCAGGTCCTTATAATCGCCGAAGGCATTGATGCTGTTGTAGATGTTGCCACCGTTTTTGGTAGAAGCAAAGGCTTTCAGATAACCTTTGAAATGGGTGTTGAAAAAGTCCATGTACTCGTAGTTGTTGTACAGCACAGGCCGGTGTTCGATGAATTGCTTGTAGAGGATGGTTTTGCTGCGTGATATATTGGAGAAGAAGCCGGCAAAGCTGTATTCCACATATTTTTTGAAGTAAGGATTTTTAATATGCGCATAGCGTTTTTTGGAAGTCACGAAAAAAGTGTCGAGCAGGGAGCTCAGCTTCGCCGGCGATAAATAGGCGCTGGATGATTTCAGAAAGAGGTTATTATACTGCGTATTGAAATCGATGATAAGGGCGTTCAGTTCTGTGCTGTCCTTGCCGTACACGGTAATGTCCACCAGGCTTTCCGTGCCTTCCTGGTTATTGGTGAGCGAATCTTTTCCCGGAAAATAAATGCCATAAACAAAATTCGGCTGGATGTAGAGTTTGCCCACCAGGTTGTCGATGCTGATGAGGACCGGTTTGGTAGCCGCCGATTGAAGCTTTAATTCGAAATAGCCGTCTTTATCAACGGTGTCAATGCTTTGCTTTTCCTTGATGTAAGTGATGTAGTCTGCAAAATCATTGAGCACGACCTCTTTGCCGATGTGCGATGGATGGGCTTTTCCTTTGATGGTAATATTCTGGGCCGAAGCCGGGAACAGGGCCAGCAGCAGGACAGTCATGAAATAGCAATGCCTCATAGTGGAAATTATAATACCAAAGATAAGATAAGTTACAGGAATAAAGCCCGCCTCACATGCTAAGTTTTGTTAGAAATCATTTGGGAATACATAGTCCATCATGAGACTTGAGTATTGGTTGCCTGTTTCTTTTTTTGGGCGCCCGGGCGGGCTCTTTGCTGCAAGTCCTGCGCAAAGGAACGCGCAGGAGCTTTCCGCGTCGATCCCCGGCGCAGCGCTCTGCTAATGAATGATACCGCCGGAGTTTCGAGTCAAGCCCGCGTGAAGGTCCCGATAGCTATCGGGAGCAGTGGAAATCCTTTTTGCCGGTTGCTGAGCTGTCACCCTGAGCAGCCTGTCCCGAATTTATTTCGGGAGAGTCGAAGGGCAGCCGAAGCACGGCAAAAAAAGTCCCGATATCTATCGGGAGGAACGGAAAGCCTGGCCGCTCTTCGCAGCACGCCCCAAAGCTTAAACAACCCTAAGTTGTCTGAAAAACAGGCAAAAAGTAGTTTATGTATTTGCTTTTGTCACGGTGCGCAAACACGATCCCTGACCGTGTTACACAATGCTCGTGTCAAGAAAAAATAACAAGAAGATTTCTAAGCCGGATTCTGAAAAAAGCTAAAATGCACATGGCCGTATTTTCTCGTTTCGAGGTAATGCGCTTTGTCATCCAGTTTGGTTTTAGGCCCATGCTCAATGATGAGCAGGCCTTCCGGTTTCAGCCAGTGATTGGCAAATACCAGCTCGTGGATCTGCGGAATCGTTTCAAGCTCGTAGGGAGGGTCGGCAAACACGAGGTCGACAGTGGCATAGGGCTTTTCCAGGTATTTGAAGACATCGGCCCTGTCCGGGCTGATCATGGACAGCTTCAGGCTTTTAGCCATGTTCCTGATGAAGTTGATGCAGGGCGTATGCTTGTCGATGGCATACACACGGGCGGCCCCGCGGGAGGCAAATTCAAGCGTGATGTTGCCGGTGCCCGCAAACAGGTCGAGCACCGTGAGGTCTTCGAAATCTATTTTATTGTTCAGGATATTGAACAGGCCTTCCTTGGCAAAATCCGTGGTAGGCCTTACCGGTAAGTTCTTCGGTACCAGCAGCTGTTTCCCTTTGTATGTTCCTCCTATGATTCGCAAAATACCCGGTTGATCAGTGAATAATTAAAATGTTGCGGCATGCCTTCCAGTCCTTGCCAGTTGATGGCGCGGTTGCCGATGCCCAGGCGAACGTGCCTGATATATTTTTTCAGGGCCTGCACCAGGTCCGATTGAACCTCGGCATTCCCGATGATCGTCAGCTCCACGGAGGAAGGCTCCAGCTGGTATTGTTCCAGCGCAAACAATATGTAATATAGGATATCTTCCGGCGAGCGCACGCCAAATTGATTGGCCAGGAGTAATTTCCCCTCCTGTTTGATCACCAGCTCGATATAGGCATCATGGATACTGACCAGCACACGGGCTTTGGCCAGGTCTTCCGAATGCAGCATCAGCTGCGACAATACAGAAAGGCTATGCTTCATCTGGTGGTTCGGGAAGATCAGGTCGAGCGCCGACTTCAGGTGCTCATCGATAGCATAAATGAGCTTGATCTCCTGGATGATATCATCCTGTAAAATAACCGCATCGCCGCTGGGGCCTGCATTGAACTCCAGGATCTGCCGTTTGCTCTCCGCCTCATAAAAAGCGGCAGGGCATAGCGTAAACAGCTCTGTGAAAAAATTGATATATACGGTGCGGTAGGTTTTCTGTGAAAAACGGAAATGCTTGATGGCGCTGATGACCTGCTCTTTCACCGATAAGGCCGAGTTGTTGTCGATGGGTGCATGCGTTGTATACAGCGGCTGGTTCTGGTCGGTGTCGAGCTCGCAAAAGCCGATGCCGTAAGGCGAGAGCTCGAGTACAAGCGTGTCGGCCTGTTCGGAGATTTTTCCGAAAGGGCTCTGGTTGGTATGGATCCCGGCAGACATCGTACAAAGCTAAACTTATTTTTTTACCGGTGCCGGGTTAAAAACGTCCTCCGGAAATTTTTCCACGCTCTGGATATTATAATACTCCTCAACCTGTTCGGTTTTCCCGTTTTTTTTGAAGGTCACTTTTGTTTCCACGTAGCCTTTGCAGTGGTCCTGGTGGCTGTCGAAGGTCATGTCCATCATGTCGTTTCCATCCATGCGTTCTATGATCCGCACCACGCGCCAGGTTTTTTTGCTGACCCAGATCTGGTTAGAGCTCATGTCGCCGGCTTCGGCCCCGATCACGTAGACCTTTTTCCTGTTCCATTTCTGCTTGCTGAGCACAGCGGTGTTATAGCCTTCTTTCTGAAGCCGCACCATGACGTCGGGCAGCTCCCTGTAATACATGCCGCCCAGCAGTAGCAGGAGCACATTGGTATCGTATTTTTTTCCGCGCAGCTCAAAGTTTTTGTAACGGTAGGAGCTGTCGTTCTTAAAAATAATACAGTTCCCGCCGGCCTTATCTCCGAAATCTATTCTGAATTTATCAGGAAACTCAATGGCTTCGTGCCACTCGGAAGTGCCCACGATGCTGTCGTTGCGGTAATGGGTGTTTTTTTGTGAAAAGGTATAGGCTTTGCATGGGCCGTTCCTGTACTTTTGATGCAGGTAGCCCAGCACATCCTTGCCCGTTTTGAAAGAAACCGAAGGTTGATCGGCGTCAATGGCGATAGAGATCACCTGTGCTCTGAATGGCAGGGACAGCACTAAAAACAGGATCAGCAGCGGAGTAGAGTACGTCATGCTTTGTAATGTAATTGCCTGTGAAATTCCCCGCAGATAATGGCGCAGGCATTGGCGGCGTTGAGCGACTCGCTGCCGTTATGGTCTGCCGCGGGGATCGTAATAGGATCGGAGACCTTTGCCAGCACAGCGTCGGAAATGCCGTTGGCCTCGTTCCCGATGACGATGATGCCGGGTTTTAAAGCGCTTGTATAAATATTCTGTCCCTTGAGCACAGCACCATATACGGGCATTGCCCCTACCGAAGACAGCAGCTCCTCAAAATCCAGGTAAACCACATTGACCCGTAACACAGCGCCCATGCTGGATTGCAGAGTTTTCGGGTTGTAAAGCTCGGTCGTGCTTTTTGAGCAGATGATCTGCCGGATCCCGAACCAGTCGGCAATACGGATTATGGTACCCAGGTTGCCGGGATCGCGGATATCGTCGAGGAACAGGCTCGTCTGGCTTTGCAGAAGCTCTTTGGTGAGGAATTGCTCTTTTTTGAGGACAATGGCCAGCACCTGGTTGGGAGTGCTTTGCAGGCTGACCTTCTTTAATTCTTCGGCATCTACTTCCGTAAAAGCGACATTGCGTTTTTCGAGTAAGGCATGGTGTTTTTCCAGGTAATCGGCAGCAGCGTATATCTGCTTGACGGTGATACCTTCGTCCATGAGGAACTCGGTCACCAGCTTCACGCCTTCCACGATAAACAGTCCCTGGCTGTCCCTGTTTTTTTTAAGGTGCAGGGCCTGAATATATTTTATCTGGTTTTTACTAATCATTTTTTAAAGCTAAATTAGTAGGCTATAAAGGTAACCAAACTACTTGAGCTTTAGGACTAATATCAGAAGTATTTTCCAACATACACAGCCCGGGCTGCGCCGCTGTTTGCCGGCACTCTTCCTGCTCGCTTTGCTCAGTGCCTGCAACGTCAACAAGCACCTGAAAGAGGACGAATACCTGGTGGAAAAAAGCACCATTAAGGAAAATGGCACCGCCATTGATAACGGAGAGCTCGAAGCCTTTATCCGCCAGACGCCCAACCGCAAGATCCTGAAAACAGTGCGCTTCAACCTTTGGTTATACAACCAGGTAGATCAGCAGAAGATGATCAAATACAAGGAAAGGCGTAACCTGAAGTATGACCGCATCAATGCCCGCCGCACCGAGAAAAATAACGAGCGAAACGAAAGACGCGTGGCCAAAGGTAAAAAGCCCAAGCCCCCCAGGCTTAAAAACAAGGAAAAGCTGACCTTCCGCGAAAGCATCCTGGAAGCCGGTGAGCCGCCGGTGATCCTCGATACCTTCCTGACGAATGTAACGGTAAACCAGCTGCAGAAATTTGTGTTCTCGCGCGGCTATTTTAATTCAAAGGTGCGCGACAGCCTTTCGGTCGATGTAAAGGCCAAGCGGGCCAAAGTGTATTATTTCGTTTCCAGATCCGTTCCCTACAGGGTGCAGGGTATCAGCTACAAGATCGAAGATCCGCTCATCGAGTATTTTATTTATAATGATACCTCCGGCTGCCTCATCAAGCACAACCATATTTATAATGAAGACATCATGCAGAAGGAGCGTGAGCGCATCACAGATAACCAGCTGAACAACGGTTACTTTTATTTTGCTCCCGAGTATATTTACTACCTCGTGGATACTAACCTGGCCGGGAATAACGTCAACGTCACGATCGGGCTCAAGCTGTATTCGGAGGCCTTTAGCGAATCCGTAGATTCGCTGGTGTATAGGAACCATCCCCGTTTTTACATCCAGAACGTGTATGTGATCCCGGAAAACATCAAAGACTTCAGAGGGAAATCGAGCGAGGTATACATGCGCGATACCACTATGTACAACGATATCAGGATCCTGCATAACAATGAACTCAAATTCCGCCGTAAGGATCTGTTGCGTGATGTGACGGTAGCACCCGGGCAGCTCTACCAGCAGGACAAGGCCGAAGAAACCTATAAGGGCATGTCCTCCCTGCGCGTGTTTAAGAGTGTGTTTATACAATACGTCGTCAATCCCAAATATCCCGATAAGCTCGATTGTTACATCGTCTGCCAGCCCCTGGTGAAACAGGCCATTACCGTGGAAACAGAAGGGACCAACACTTCGGGCAACCTTGGGATTGCGGGGAGTATTGTGTTTCAGAACAAGAACACCTTTAAAGGCGCGGAGTTGGTGGAGCTTAAGCTCAAAGGTTCCATTGCCGCACAAAAGCAGTTCAATACCGATCAGACCACCACGATCAACAATGTGCCGAGCACCTTCAACACCATACAGTTCGGTCCCGAATTAAATATTTATTTCCCCCGGGCCTTGTTTCCGTTTACGCTGTTTTATTATAAAAAGGATGCGAACGAGAAACGCTATTTCACCCAGCCTAAAACCATTGTGAACCTGTCTTTCAACTACCAGTCGCGGCCTGAATATTACCGCAACATAGCCAACATCTCTTACGGCTTCAAGTTTACCAATGCTAACGGTCTGTTCACGTACGATGTGATTCCGCTCGAGGTATACAGCGTGAAAGCCAAGCTGTTCGGCACGTTCGAGCAAAGCCTGAAGGACATGAACGATTTTTTCCTGCTCAACTCCTTCCAGGATCACATTACCACCTTGTCGAAAGTGTCGATGACCTTCAATAATCAGAACCTGCCCAAAAAGCGAAACTTCACCTATTTGCGTGTCACCCTCAGCTCGTCGGGAAATATCCTGCGGGGACTCTACAGCGCTACCAGCCAGCCCAAAGATGCGCAGGGGCGCTACCTCATTTTCAATACGCCTTTCTCCCAGTTTGTCAAAGGCGAGGCAGATTACCGCGTATATTTTAAAGTGAGGAAGCGCAGCAAGCTGGTATACCGCGTGGCCGGTGGCATCGGTAAGCCTTTAGACAATTTATCGGTATTGCCTTATGAGCAAAGCTTTTTCGGTGGTGGTCCCAACGGCATCAGGGCCTGGCGGGCGCGGACACTCGGTCCCGGAGGCTACAGCCAGCCTGATTCCATCAGCGCCAAATACGATAAGATCGGGAACATACAGATCGAAAGCAACATCGAATACCGTTTCCACATTTTCAAATCCTTTTACGGCGCCTGGTTCGTAGATGCCGGTAATATCTGGCTGACCTATGACGATCCGAGTAAGCCGGGCGGGAAATTCACCTTCCAGAATTTTTACAAGGAGATTGCCGTGGGCTCCGGATTTGGTCTGCGTTATGACTTTAGCTTCTTTATTCTCCGCCTCGATGCTGCTATCAAGATCCGCGATCCTAAATATGCGGAAAACGACCGCTGGACCTTTGACAAGGCGCCGGTGCGCTCTACGGTCCTGAACTTCGGTATCGGTTATCCGTTTTAATCTCATACTTACAGCGTTCTTCGAAGTTTACAAACTTGCTTTTCATCAGGAAGTAATCTGCGACAGGGATGGAGTGATTTGTCTGAGCTCCTTTGTTTGTTCCCGCAAGGCAAACAAAGAACGTGTCACGACAGCCCGCCCGGGCGCCAAAAGATAAATGTTCGGATAGTGAACCTCTGTATATGCCGCCAGGAAACAGATAAGGCCCTGATACAGTGTGTACCAGGGCCTCATGGTTGTGGGGGAGGTCAGCAGGAATGTTTAGTTCACGCTCACCATCTGGTTCTTGGTGCTCAGGTTGATGAAATAATATTTTTTACCCGATACGGTATTCGTATTGAATTTATAGCCGGTAATGGTTAAGAAGCCATTGGAGGTCGCATCCAGGGTGCCCATTTCCGCAGCGCTGAAGGTGTGCGAAGTCTGGCTGCCCCCCTTGATCTTAAAAATGGTTTTGCTGCCTGCCGTGATCTGGAAGCATACTGAATCGGCATTGGAAATGCTGTTGGTGTTCATGGTAAAGCTGGCGCTCCTGCTTACGGAGGTCACGTTGTTGATGGTAGGTGTTCCCGGGAAACCATAAGCTGTGTAGGTAAATGCCGGTACGGTTCCGTTTCCGGAGATGTTCCAGCGAGAGTTGGAATTATAGCTGATGCCGGTGGATTTCGGCATAAAAATGTAGGCATTGTTGGATTGTTTGGCCAGGGTTGAGTCGTTTGCTTTTACTGTTCCGCCATCGGTGAGCACAGTACCGCCCGTAGCAGAATACAGGGACGCGACCGCACTGCCGATCACGGTATTAACGGTCATAGTCGTATTCGGAATGGCCATTGTTGTATTCAGTTTGGTGGCAATGCATACTCCGTCGGCATCGCTCAGGCTTGGCGTAACGGCGGTAGGAGTCACCGGGGTCGAGGTGGTGGAGCCCGTTGTTCCGGTGGTGGTTACAGGGTTGTCAGGAATCACATCGTCTTTTTTCTTGCAGGCCGTTACTAAAAAAGCGCCGGCGACGGCCAGCAGGCTTACTATTTTAATCGTTGATTTCATAGCTTTTATTTTAAGTTTAGGTTTTATGTCTCAGGTACAAAATTACCACCAGGGCTGCTCCCTGGCTTACCCAGTGGCTGGTATTTCGTATCCGTGCCAGTGGGTATTTGGTTCCGGGAAATAAAAATAACAAGGCTGTAACTTTTGGCTTTAGCAAATTGTTCTATACATAAGAACTTCATTAAGTCATCCGGTTAAAGCTCTGCAATGGTTGGGAGTTACAGGAATATGGCCGGGTGAAATCATTTGAATACATTAGCCGAACCCTTTACAATTTGAATACCCGGGAATATAACACAAGTGTCG
This sequence comes from Hydrocarboniphaga daqingensis, assembly GCA_943362175.1. Classification (GTDB taxonomy): domain Bacteria; phylum Bacteroidota; class Bacteroidia; order B-17B0; family Aurantibacillaceae; genus UBA4416. The sequence continues at coordinate 157,911 of CALRIU020000001.1, forward strand.
CTGCCTATTCGGGCAATCTTTACCGGTTTATCCTGAAGATGACGAAGGATGCGGATATGGCTAACGACATTGTGCAGGAGGCTTACATGAAACTGTGGGAGCACCTGGCGGAAGTGGAAGCCGCTAAAGCAAAGTCTTGGTTATTTACCACCGCGCGCAATACCATGTTGAACCAACTGAAAAGGAATAAGAAAATGGAATCGATGGAAATGGCAAAATTCACCGAGCCTTACGCCAGCCAGCATCATTTTGAACTGAAGGAATTGCTGGATAAAAGCCTGAACCAGCTGCCCGAGCTGCAAAAGTCGATCATCCTCCTGCGTGACCTGGAAGGGTATGACTATAAAGAGATTGGCGATATTCTCAGCCTGAGTGAGTCGCAGGTGAAGGTGTACCTCTTCAGGGGAAGGCAAAAAATAAAAGAAACACTAAAGCATATAATGACCTGTCATGAGTACAATTGATCATAAAAATATAGATGAATGGCTGTTCAATTATTTTGAGGGAAACCTGAATCCTCAGGAAAGCGAGACGCTGACCCGCTTCCTGAATGCCAACCCGGCGCTGAAGGCAGATTACGATGCGTGGAAGGCGAGCTATGTGTCGGAAGTTCCCATCGCTTATCCCAATGCCGGTGAGTTATTGCAGCCGGTGCCGGCGTCGGCGATCAAAAAGTGGATAGGATGGGGACTGGCATTGTTGCTGGCTCTGAGCCTGCTGGTCTTCTTCCCTATCCTTTTAAAAGATCAGAAAGAGCTGCCGGCAGAACCGGCGAAAGAGCAGCCTGCTGCTTCAGAAGATCTGAAAAAAATGCAGGCTGCTCCGCCTTCAAGGCCGGAAGAAGAAACCAAAGCAAACGCTATTCGGAAAAAACCGGAGCATACGGTACGTTCAGTCCAAACAGGGAAAGATATTTACCGGAAAAACACAGAAGTGGAACCTTCCGAAACGACCGGTCCTTTCCTGATGCAAAGACAAGTTGATGTAAATGAGATTCTTTCTAATAACCAATCGCCTTCTTCCGATTCCCTGGAGATCATCGTGATGCCGCAGCCGGTAAGCCACCCGGCAGGTAAATCCTCCAAACGGAAAACACGTAAAAAACCAATGACGGTTATCCGCATCCGCGACACCGGATTTTAAACACAGATTCTATAAGCTATGAAACAACTGATTCTTTCTTTTGCGACGTTGGTCGCCCTGGCTTCACAGGCCCAGGATTTCACACAGTTCAATGCCGCTCAGATGCGCTATAATCCGGGATACGCCGGTTCTGTCGAAAGCCCAAGGCTGAGCCTGTTGTACGGGAGGGCGACGCCTTATTACGGTTCAAATACATACGTGGCCTACGATCAGGCCATCAAGAGACTGCATTCGGGAGTTGGCCTGGAGATGTACCACCGGTATTGGGGAGTTCCGGGCTATTCCGGAAGCTCGCTATATGTGGGACTTGCTTACGCTGCCAAATTCAACCTGTTCAACAAGCTGGCTGTTTCTCCCGCAGTCAGGTTCGGTTACCGCAAAGACGATTCCCGCTTTGGGGGCGAGACCGCAATTTCGAAAGGTAATATGGATATTTCGGCCGGTATCGTGGTCAACACGGAGCGCTTCCATGCGGGTTTCGCGATCGATCACATTAATCAACCCAACATGTTGCCATCCGCCAGCGCACAGATCGAAAGAGCCTATATCGCCCAGATGGGCTATACCATTCAGAAGCATCCCGGCTCTAAGTTTTCAGCAACGGCATCGCTCCTGTTTCAGAGGCAGGGTACTTATTACACTGAAGTAAGGCCCAGCTTTTCCGCCAGGTATAAGTTTGCGGTATTAGGGGCGGGTCTTATCATGGGCAGCGGTGGCTGGCGTTATAACGTGCTGGCAGGCTATTACAGCCGGAAATGCATCATCGGTTATAGCATAGAGCCTCGTCTCAGGTCTTTCTACCCGGGCCAGGTGTATCATGAGTTATCGCTACGCTATATTTTTTCTCCACCCAAAGAGCAAAAAGCCCCGGAGGAAAGAACGGGCAAAAAACACCGTGTTTTCAAGAACCGCAAGCGCATTCTGCAAAATTAACCGGCCGTAAACGGGAGGAAATAAGGCCCCGGAACGCTACTACCAGATAGTAGCGTTTTTTGCTATCTTTGCAGCCTTAATTTATACCATGAGCTTTACGGAAGAACTGCATAAACGGAAAACTTTTGCCATTATCGCCCACCCGGATGCCGGGAAAACCACGCTGACTGAAAAATTATTATTATTCGGTGGCGCTATCCAAACGGCCGGTGCGGTAAAATCCAATAAGATCAAGAAGGCTACCACCTCCGATTTCATGGAAATCGAAAAGCAGCGGGGAATCTCCGTTTCCACATCCGTGATGGCCTTCGACTACAGGGATTTTAAGGTAAACATCCTCGATACACCCGGTCACGAAGATTTTGCGGAAGATACTTACCGCACGCTTTCTGCTGTGGATAGTGTAATCATGGTGATCGACTGTGTGAAAGGCGTGGAGCCTCAGACGCGTAAGCTGCTGGAGGTATGCCGCATGCGCAACACGCCCGTAATTGTATTCGTCAATAAAATGGACCGGGAAGGACAAAATCCCTTCGATCTGCTCGATGAGATCGAGAAAGAGCTGAAGATCAAAGTGCGCCCTCTCACCTGGCCGATCGGCATCGGAAAAACATTCAAAGGCGTTTATAACCTCTACGAAAAAAAATTATCCCTCTTCCAGGGCGACAGCAAAACAACGGTAGAGGAAAGCATTGAGCTGGGCAGCCTGAATGACGGGCAGGTGGAGAAATACATCAGCGAGGATTTTGCAGAGCAGCTGCGCGCCGATGTGGAATTGCTGGATGGTGTCTATGATGAGTTCGAAAAGCAGAAATACCTGGAAGCCAACCTCAGCCCGGTATTTTTCGGAAGTGCGGTCAATAATTTCGGGATTAAGGAATTGCTGGACTGCTTTGTGGAGATTGCGCCAACGCCACAGGGCCGCGATACGGATGTGGTGGGGGAAATTAAGCCCGACTCTCCGAAGTTCAGCGGTTTTGTATTCAAGATCCACGCCAACCTCGATCCCAAACACCGCGACCGTATTGCCTTTCTGAGGATCGTTTCCGGAAAATTCGAGCGTAACAAATATTATTACAACGTACGGGAGAATAAGGACATGCGTTTCAGCAACCCGACGGCCTTTATGGCCCAGCAAAAATCGGTGATCGATGAATCCTACCCGGGAGATGTGATCGGCTTATACGATGCCGGCAACTTCAAGATCGGCGATACCTTGACGGAAGGCGCTAAATTTAATTTTAAAGGTATCCCGAGCTTCTCGCCGGAGCTTTTCAAATACGTGACCAACCTCGACCCGATGAAAACCAAGCAGCTGCAAAAAGGCCTGGAGCAGCTCACCGACGAAGGCGTGGCGCAGTTGTTCACTAAAAAAGCCGACGGGCGTAAAATTGTGGGAACCGTGGGAGCCTTACAGTTCGAGGTGATCCAGCACCGTTTGAAAAGTGAGTACAATGCCTCCTGTGGCTATGATTCCATCAGTCTGTATAAGGCGCTCTGGATCGAATGCAACGACAAAAAGAAGCTGGATGAGTTCCTGGTGGATAAGTCCAATCATATTGCTTACGATAAGGAAAACCGACTGGTATTCCTGGCAGAGTCGGCCTGGTTGCTGCAAATGGCGCAGGAAAAATTTCCCGACATCACCTTCCACCAGAAAAGTGAGTTTTAGCATGGAGCTACTGTCGGAACACACAGAAGAAAGCGATCCGGAAGCGGTCAGCAGCCAGACGGAAATTGCTTACCTCTCACGCCGCGGCGATATCGTCACGGCAGAAGTGAAGGAAAATGTGAACATCTCCGTAGAGAAAATGGACGAGCTCCTAAAGGAGGCGGTGAGGATAGCCGGCTTTAAAAAATATTTTGTGATCGTTGATGCCAGGGCCGGTTTTCATTCAGAGGCGGATGTCAGGGATTATTACGCCGATAACGACTATTCAAAGTACAGGTATGCCGACGCGTTTATCGTCAAATCCCTGGCGGTTCGCCTGATGGTGAATTTTTATATCTCTGTCAACAAACCCGCTGTTCCTACCAAAACGTTTACCGATCCGGCGCAGGCAACCAAATGGATCAATGAGCTGAGGCAGCGTTTGAATTAAAACAAGAAGAAGATAAGCCGGAAAAAAAAATCATGCATCACATTCCAGCACAACAAGTGAATTTTAAATTCCCTATCTTCAAGGTATGGGAATTGAACAAGGTCATGACCAGCCCGATATTTCATCAGATGGAGCTGAAACCGGCATTGCGTATCTGTCCTATAAAGACGACATTTTGTGGATTGAGGTGAAAGATGACAGTGTTGTAAGTGTGGAGGATATGGAGGAATTACTCAAAGCATGCGTGCAGCTTAGCGGGTCTCGGAAATACTATTCCATTGTGGATGTCCGTGTCAATGCCGGCGCTACCCAGGGAGTCACAGACTATTATGCAAACAATGAATACAATCAATACCGCTACGCCGATGCCTTTATTATCAACACGCTGGCCATGCGGCTCCTGGTCAATTTCTATATGACCTTCAATAAACCCTCTGTTCCTACCAAAACATTTAATGATCCGGAGCTGGCAAAACAGTGGATCGAAGAGATGAAACAACGTACTAAGTAATTTTATACTATGGCAAATATTTTTGAGTTCAACGGCTATAAGCCTGTTATTCACAGAAGCTCTTTCGTACACCCCAACGCGACCGTTACCGGGAATGTCATCATCGGGAAAGATGTGTACATAGGCCCCGGCGCCGCCATTCGCGGCGATTGGGGGCAGATCATCATTGAGGATGGCTGCAACGTGCAGGAGAATTGCACGCTACACATGTTTCCCGGAACAACGGTTTTGTTGAAGGAGGCGGCGCACATTGGTCATGGCGCGATCATCCACGGCGGCACCATTGGCAGGAATGTACTGGTAGGCATGAATGCTGTGGTGATGGACAACTGCGTGATCGGCGATAACTGCATCATCGGGGCCTTGTGCTTTGTGCCGGCCGATACCATCATCGAAGAGCGCAAGGTAGTGGTGGGCAACCCTGCGAAAGTTGTAAAAGACGTCAGCGATGAAATGATCGCCTGGAAAACCAAAGGAACCGCCCTCTACCAGCAGTTGCCTGCCGATTGCTATGCAACCCTGAAACCCTGTGAGCCTTTGCGGAGAATGCCGGCTTACCGCCCCAGTCAACAAAACGAATACAAAACCTGGAACGAGGAAAAGGGGAAAAAGAAATAAACGATGGTGTGGCGCTTTCGGGAGCCTCAACCACCAGGCGGGGTGCCTGCTGGCGTTGCCTTCGGCTCCGCTCGGTCAACGGTTATATTTAATGAGCGTTTTAGTATATGGACGTTGGCTGATTCACTCGAAAGCAATTGGTGGGCGTGTTTTGTGCTTAAACCAATGTTGCCTTCGGCTTCGCTCAGTCAACGAATGATGTTAAGTAAATGGCAACAGTGCCAGTGCGGTGGCTGAGCGCAGTCGAAAGCAATTGACGGGTGTGTTTTGTGCTTGAGCCAATGTTGCCTTGGGCTCAGCTCAGTCAACGAATGATGTTAAGTAAATGGCAACAGTGCCAGTGCGGTGGCTGATTCACTCGAAAGCAATTGGCGGGTGTGTTTTGTGCTTGAAGCAATGTTGCCTTCGGCTCCGCTCAGTCAACGAATGATGTTAAGTAAATGGCAACAGTGCCAGTGCGGTGGCTGAGCGCAGTCGAAAGCAATTGGTGGGCGCGTTTTGTGCTTAAACCAATGTTGCCTTCGGCTCTTCGCTCAGTCAACGAATGATGTTAGGTAAATGGCAACAGTGCCAGTGCGGTGGCTGAGCGGAGTCGAAAGCAATTGACGGGTGTGTTTTGTGCTTAAACCAATGTTGCCTTCGGCTCCGCTCAGTCAACGAATGATGTTAAGTAAATGGCAACAGTGCCAGTGCGGTGGCTGAGCGGAGTCGAAGCCCCGCTTTAATCCGGCGTGGCGTAGCAAGGCGGAGGCTTGATGTTGAGCTTGATCGATAAGGTAACCCCGAAAAAGATGTACCAGTCTTTGTTGCGCGGATTGCCACGCTGCTCATTGATGTTGACACCCGCATTCTTCGAGCGGTCGGATAAAGACTGGCTCAGCTCGGAGGTATAAGGCTTGAGGGCCGGATCAGGATACGTGCCGCTCACATCATCCAGGTAATCCGTAAATGTTTTTCTCGGGCCCCACTCAAAGCCTATCCCTACTTGTTTCGACACGTTCATTTTCAGGCCGATCCCGAAAGGAATCGACATTTGCGTCAGCTTGTAGCGTTTGTCCTGGCCCTCAGTTCTCAATGGTTGCAGGTCATACCAGAAGTTGCCGACCTGTGCCCTCGGTCTGAAATTAAAAACACTGATGCCAAGAAACAGGTAGGTCGTGAATTTGTATTTGTCGTTGCTGATGCGGTATTCCAGGAAGTTAAATTCGGCAAGCGCGTTAAACTCCCTGATCTGCGATTTGAAATTCAGGTTGCGTTGCAGCTGATCGGGATCGCTGCTTTGAGAGTCGTCGCCCATAATATTCCCAAAATTGAAGCCAAAGCGAAAGGCATAACGGTAATTAGGTGTAAAGCGGTAAAAAAGGCCGCCTGCCGGCTGTGTCATATTGAACTGTTTCCGGGGATTCAGCTCGCCGATGTAATAGGAGCCACCCAGGATAAGCCCGGCTTCATGCTGTTTGAAATGACGCTTGGATGCCTGCGAAAAGGCATTGCTTGTCAGCAACAGGCAGAATACCACACTATGTAGAAAATACCTCATCAGGGATTAAAACGCTTCAACTTTAAAATTAGTATACATCTTCACAAAATTAGCATTTTTACCTTACGAAGCTCGTTTTTGCCCTCCGTTAGCACCACATACAAACCCGGAGCCAGGTTGTTTTTTTTGAAAAGGTAGCTATCCGATCCGCAGGTATCCTGCCTCACGAGCTGCCCTGCGCTGTTATATACCCTGATGGTCCTGGGGCTGTTGTCGCTGAATACCAGCATGGCCTCGTCTCTTACAGGATTAGGATATACCGCAAAGCCCGGATCCTGTGCCAACTGGTCGAGCCCTGCTGTAGAAGTATTGCAGGTCATGGCGCTGAAGCCGTCGAGCTTGCCGTAACCCCAGCGGCTGTTGGGGAGAGAGCCCGTAGTGTACACATCGTTGTACGCGCAATTGATAATGGCCAGCTTGAGCTGCCGGTTGGTAGCCGTAGGATTTTTTTGAAAGTACAAAGCTGCCAGCCCTGCAACCACAGGGCTTGACGCCGATGTGCCACCCGCCGTAATATGATAGCCGCCCTGTGCCACCACCTGCGGCGCATTGGCAATCAGGTTTGGAAGCATGCCCATCGCAGCACAGGTCAGGATCGTGGCGCCCGAAGCCGTAATATCCGGCTTTACCTTATGGTCGCGCGATGGCCCGATGCTGCTGCTGGCGGCAATATCACCCGGAATTTCGGTCGTGGTTTGCACCGTATTATTCACATCGGCGTATTGGTTGCGGTTCACATAATTGGCGACGGCAATCACCTCTTTGCTGCACTGGAAGCCACTCACGATCGTTTGGGCTGTGTCGGCTTTTTTGTAGTGGCTGATATCAGGATATTGTGCGCCGGTGGGCAGTCCGCTCGTCACATAATCAAAGCTCCAGGAATCCGTGCGGCCCGCGCCGTTGTGCTCGATGCGCCACAGGAAGTTAGCGCTGTCGGCGCGGATTTTCAGGTTCAGGCGATATACGCCAAAAGGGTTGATATCGGCAATGCTTTCCACGATGCCGATGCGCTGGGCATTATGGTAAATGGTATCCCGTTTCAGGGTGTTCAGGGCATAATTGTACACTTTAAAACCGGTACGGCCCAGGTTGTGGAAGGCCGGATTATTGACGCCCACAGACCAGGTGACGTTTTTGATGTCGGCTGTATCGGCGTATTCATCCAGTCGCAGGATCGTGTTTCCCTGGATCCAGGAAAAATTCGTATCGGCCGCTGTGCTGTTGTAACCTACGTGGAAAGGAATATGTCCGGCATTACCGGCCGAAGCCACCAGAGCTCTTCCCGTTGTTTGCGTGATCATGGTATCGATGATCCTGGACTCGAGGTCGGTGCCGTCGTGGCTGCCGTCGTAATCACCCACGCTGGCATTGATTACCACAGGCTTACCCATGAGCGTGGCTTTATCAAAAATATACTGTACTGCATCGGCGATGGTGTGGTTGGGATTGCTGAAATCCAATGCTACCACCACGATGTCCGCTTTGGGAGCCATGCCCCTGAAATGGTTGATGGCTAAGCCATTGCCGGCAGCAATGCCCGAGCTGGCGGTGCCATGGCCGTAATGGGCAAGGTCGTCGTGCGTACACTGGCCGAGGTCTATTTCCGTATTATTCCATTCCTGCCCATAGCCAAACAGCGTCGGTGTGTTGGCGGCCAGGGCTTTGTTCATATCCCAGAGGTATTTGATCCGGCTCTTGCCGTTGGCGTCTTTAAAATCAGGGTGGCTGAAATCCGTACCCGAATCGATGATGCCTACCACGACTCCCGTGCCGTCATAAGCCTGTGTGAGCGGGGCCAGCCCGTCGTGAATGCCTTTGATGCGGTTTCTCACCACGCAGGTGTCGCCCATCAGTTGCAGCTTGTGAGTTATCTGCTCTATCCTGACAACCTGTTTCAATGTGGCCAGTTTTTTCAAATCGCGGACCGTAGAGGTAGCCGCATAAATAGTCCCGTTTCTGTAATGCAGGGTGCTTTCCTCAAGGCCGCTGCCATCGAGCTCAGTACCGGCTTTCACCATGATATACACCCTGAAACGCTCTCCCGTGTCCGCCTCTTCCAGCTTACGGATCAGCTCCGCGTTGAAAACACTTTGTGCCTCGCTTAATAAGGAGAGCAGCAGGACCGTAAAAAATGCAAAATGTTTGGGCATAGGGAACGATTTATCACATTAAATTACAAAAAATTTAGATATTTACAAGATGCGAGTTGTATTGTTTTTGATGATGTGTTGCAGCCTTACTAAAGTGCTGGCGCAGGACTCTGTAGCTTACTCCCGGGATTTCAGGTTATACGAAGGCCTGTACCTCGGCTACCAGGATTTTCGCTACAACTGGCCTATTCCCAAAGAAAAGATCATCACTAAGATCAACAAGGACCAGCTCGATTTTTATACCAAGCTCATCGAAGGCGAGTTTGTGGAATACTATGAGCGCGATGGCTCCGTGTCGAAGGTCCGCTCCGAAAAGGTGTGGGGCTATTGCCAGAACAACAATATTTTCATCAACCAGAACAAGAAGTTTTTCCGCATCCCGGTATTCGGGGCCATCAGTAATTTTATCGGGACGGTAGAGGTGATCAACTATTCGCCCGGCTATGATCCTTTTATGAATGCGCCTATCGGCAGCACGCAGATGAAGACGCTGGAGATCAGGCAATACCTTTTCGATTTTTATACCGGCGATATCACGCCTTTCAGCACCGAGCAGCTCGAGGAATACCTGAAAAGGGATGAGGCCGTGTACAAGGAATACATGGCCCTGGGCCGTAAAAAGAAAAAGGAGCTGGCCACCAAATACATCCGCATGTATAATGAAAAGCACCAGGTGTATTTCCCCAAAGGTTAAGCGCGTTTGATGCATTGGGGAAAGAAGTTCTTATCTTTATGTTAATCCAAAACCAACAGCCATGAAAACACGACTACTGATTGCCTGTGCAGCTTTATCGCTGAATCTGAGTTCACAAAATACCGCCAAAGACCTGTTCCAGGCCAAAGAGATCGTTTGGTACGGCCTCAACTTTACAGAAGCTAAAATGGTAGGCTCTTTCGACCAGGCCATGGGGGCTGGTGCTGCCACAGCTTCCGAGATCAAAACTAAGTGGATGTCGGCCTGGAACGGGTTGATGATTGCCGAGCCGCAAAACTACAAGCTCAAAGAAGCCTTTGAAAAAGAAAGCGTTTATTATGATATCGGTCCGGCAGAGAAAGCTAACCAGTCGATCAAAACGGGTGAGCTGATGACTCCTAACGCATTCAGTTTTGCCGATCCTCAGAAATCCATCAAAAATGCCATCGCCAGAATGAGCGGTGGCGAAAAGAACGCAGGCATTGCGGCTACCTTTGTGGTGGAGAGCTTTAACAAAACGATGGATGAGGCGACCGTGTATGCCGTAGTGTTCGATATTAAAACCAAAGCCATTCTCATCAGCGAAAAAATTACCGGAAAGCCAACGGGAATAGGCCTTCGCAATTATTGGGCCGGTGCCATGAAGCAGGTCATCAAACAGATCCAGAAAGAATATTACGCGAAATGGAAAGCCGCGAATAAGTGATTGTAGCCATGCTGAACCCGTTTCTGCATCTCATAAAACTATGCGATAAGACATTTTTGAGAAGCTTGCTTTGGTTTTAAGATCCGGGCGTGCCGGCGCAAAGAACAGGCGCCGTCAGGCTTTTCGTTCCTCCCGATAGATATCGGGACTTTTTTGCCGCGCTTCGGCTGTCACTTCGACTCTCCCGAAATAAATTCGGGACAGGCTGCTCAGTCACCGGCTCAGCGCCCGGCAAAAAAGGATTTTCACTGTTCCCGATAGCTATCGGGACCTTCACGCGGGTTTAGCGTTGAAAGTGAGCGTAACGCTTAATAGCCGGTATATACTTGCGCCAGGGACATGCAGGGCCTGGTTCCTTTACCGCCTGTTCTTTGCGGTAAAGAACCGTAGCATAGCGGAGCCCGGAATGGCCCGCCCGGGCGCCCAAAAAATGCCTTTTGAAAAAGTAGGGTTAGCTAAGAATGGGCTTAAATGCTGAATTTGGACGCCTCTCTTTTTTTACTTTACCGGTAATTTATAGCATTTTTAGTTTAACTTTATAACCTTAAAAAAATTCAGAACATGTCAGAAGTAGGAAGACAAATCATTTACAGCATGGTGAATGTATCCAAGATACATCCGCCGAGCAAGCAGGTTTTAAAAGATATTTACATCTCCTTTTATTATGGAGCAAAGATAGGCGTCCTCGGTTTGAACGGTTCGGGTAAATCCTCCTTACTGCGCATCATGGCGGGTATCGATAAGGATTACCTGGGAGAGATCCACCAGTCGCCGGGCTATAGCATCGGCCTGCTGGAGCAGGAGCCAAAGCTCGACGAGAACAAAACGGTGCTGGAAGTGGTACGTGAAGGCGCGCAGAAGCACGTGGACATTCTGAACGAGTTTGAGGAAGTGAACAATAAGTTCATGGACGAAGAGATCCTGAACGATCCGGATAAAATGGATAAGCTCATCAACCGCCAGGCGCAGCTGCAGGACCTGATCGACCAGTTCGATCTCTGGAACCTCGACCAGCGCCTGGAGCTGGCGATGGATGCCCTGCGTTGTGCCGACAGCGACACACCGATCAAAGTATTATCGGGTGGTGAGCGCCGCCGTGTGGCCCTGTGCCGCCTGTTATTACAGGAGCCGGACATCTTGTTACTCGATGAGCCTACCAACCACCTCGATGCGGAGAGCGTCGACTGGCTGGAGCAGCACTTAAAACAATACAAAGGAACGGTGATCGCCGTCACCCACGACAGGTACTTCCTGGATAACGTGGCAGGCTGGATCCTGGAGCTTGACCGTGGCGAAGGGATTCCATGGAAAGGAAATTACTCTTCCTGGCTGGAGCAGAAAGGCAACCGCCTGAAACAGGAGGAGAAAACGGAGAGCAAGCGTCAGAAGACCTTAGCGCGTGAGCTCGACTGGGTGCGCCAGGGCGTGAAAGGCCGCGGGGTGAAGCAAAAGGCCCGTTTGAGCAATTACGATAAATTGATGAGCGAAGACATCAAGGACAAGGAAGAGAAGCTGGAGATCTTCATTCCTAACGGTCCGCGCCTTGGTAATGAAGTGATCGAAGCCATCGAAGTATCGAAGGGATTCGGCGACCGCTTATTGTACGAGCATTTGAATTTTAAATTACCTCCTGCGGGAATCGTAGGGATCATCGGGCCTAACGGCGCGGGTAAAACCACCTTATTCCGCATGATCATGGGCGAGGAAACGCCGAACAGCGGTGAGTTCAAAGTAGGGCCGACGGTGAAGATTGCTTATGTGGATCAGAACCACAAGGAGCTCGATCCTAACAAAACGGTATACGATGTATTGAGCGGAGGTCTTGATAATATTACGATGGGCGGCAAGCCGATGAATGCGAGGGCTTATATTTCGCGCTTCAACTTCGGTGGCAGCGACCAGGGAAAAAAAGTAAGCGTGCTCTCCGGTGGTGAGCGTAACCGCCTGCATTTAGCGATGGCTTTGAAAGAGGAAGGCAACGTGTTGCTGCTCGATGAGCCTACCAATGACCTCGACGTGAATACGCTCCGTGCCTTGGAGGAAGGTCTGGAAAACTTTGCCGGTTGTGCCGTGATCATCAGCCACGACCGTTGGTTCCTGGACCGGGTGTGTACGCACATCCTGGCCTTTGAGGGCGACAGTACGGTATACTGGTTTGAAGGCGGCTACAGCGAATACGAGGAAAACCGTAAGAAGCGCTTAGGCAATGTGGAGCCGAAACGCCCGCGTTATAAGAAGCTAACGGTTTAGGAATGTAGGTCGTAAATGATGAATATTTATGGACAATTGTTCATAATTAGATTTAATTTCTGTTAACGCAAAATTTTTGTTCTTGTTTTCCAGTAACTTTGGCTTTAATAAAAACATATAGCTAATGGAAAAGCAAGATTTGAGACCTGTGGAATGGACAGAATATCGGCCAGCTAGTAACATTGATGGAGAATCACACTCTGCGACAACCAAGAAATACAAAGGCTATTTTCACCTTTGGAAAAAACTTGTTGACGAGAATGGTTCTGAGTACGTTACGGCAATTATTGAAGGAGAGAGTGGTGACATTCATAGGATTCCTTTGGATAATTATTATGAAATCAGATTTCTTGATACTAAACCTGTTTTAGACTAAAACCCACACTATTAATTTCAAATAAAAAGGAGAGAATCATTTGTTCTCTCCTTTTTATTTTTTATAGTCAACCCCTCCGGGGTTGTTGATGGGATATGTTTATTTGTTATGCATGTTGAAGCCCTTCAGGCTTCCCTCGCATAGTTTTTGTGGTTCTCTGCGTCTTCTCCGCCTCTCTGCGGTTAGAAAATACTCTTACAACAAACGCTCCACCACCTGCCACCACAGCCAGGTAGTAAAGAAGGATAATAGAATGCTGATGCCGATGATGAGGTTCATGAAACGCGGGCTTAAGCCATAACGCTCTGCTAAGATACTTGCCGAGAGGAACACCGGCATGGCCGCTTCAAATACGGCTATTTTGGCTGTCGTTCCGGAAATTTTAAAGGCACATAGAACCGCCAGCACCAGGGCTGGGGCAAGGATTAATTTATAGGACATAACAATAAGCATAGGCTTGACTTCCTCCTGCCAGCCTTTGAGGGAGAGCTGCAGGCCTACGGAGAACAGCGCCAGCGGTGCTACGGTAGCGGCCAGTGTATGAAAAAAAGGTTCCAAAAGGGAGAGATCGGTTTCTTTGGGAATGAGTAATGCCGCGAGGCAACCCAGGAGAGGAGGGAAGGTCATGACTTTTTTAAGAAGCTGACCCGGGCTTGTTTTTCCTGCACCGGTAGCGCTGATGGCAATGCTGATGCCGAAGATGGAAAAGAGGAGGAAGGTGACCTGGTCGCAGATGATGGCCGTGCTGATTTCTTTTTCGCTGAAGTAAGCCAGGATCAGCGGAAAACCTACGAAGGAGGTATTGCTTAGCCCCGAAGCCAGCTGCATAGCGCCGCGGCGTTCTTTAGGGAGCGTGTGAAAACGGCTGATGAGGTAAATAAAGCCAATCGCTCCGAAAAAAATCAATACCGGCGAAAGGGCAGGAACCAGTAAGCCGGGCGAGAGTTGTAGGTGAACGAGGTATTTGAACGATACAGCGGGTAAGGCAATGTTGATGATCCAGGTGTTGATGCCTTTGTGTGTATCTGCCGGAACCAGTTTTTTATACCTGAATAGGATGCCGATAGCAATACAAAATCCGATCAGTATAAAATTCGCCATGTGCTATTGCCGCTTTTAGGATGCGAATTTACAGATTGTTTGTGAGAATAACCGCTCCAGGCATTTTCAGGAATTTAAACCGGGCTGGCAGAACCATTAGAGCGCCAGTGGTCGGCGGCCTGATAGAGCTCTTCGGCATCAGCACGTGCCCTGCAGTGTAAACTACTTCAACACTACTTCAACAGGATCAGGATAATTCCAATCGACGCCGGAATGGTTTGAACGAAAAGGATTTTTTTAGAGGCCGTCAGAGCGCCATATAAGCCTGCAACCGCCACGCAGCCTAAGAAGAAAAGCGCCACGTAATTTTGCCACAAAGCATCGGAAATAAAAAAACTCCAGATGAGCCCTGCTGCCAGGAAGCCGTTGTATAGGCCCTGGTTAGCTGCCAGCGTTTTGGTAGGCTTAAACAATTCCGGAGCAAGAGATCCTTTGAAGACCTCTTTGCCTTTGGTTTCCCAGGCAAACATTTCAAGCCACAAAATATAGAGGTGGATCAGGGCAACAAGGCCGGTAATGATTTTAGCTGCGATGTCCATTATGCCTGTGCCGTTGGGCCGCCGAAGTTAAGCGGCAGCGCGTTCATTTCACTGTCTTTGATCTTACCGTTCATCTGCTCAAAGCGCTGTACGTTTTCCGATAAGGCTTTCATCAGGCGCTTGGCGTGCTGAGGCGTTAATACGATCCGCGATTTTACTTTGGCTTTCGGAACGCCCGGCATGACCTTGATAAAATCCACCACGAACTCGGTAGGAGAATGCGTAATGATAGCAAGGTTCGAATAGATTCCTTCTGCAATCTCTTCAGAAAGCTCGATGTTCAGTTGGTTTTCAGGGTTCTGATTTTCCATGATGTAAATTTGATTAAAGGTAAGGGTTTTTATTTCAATTCCGGTTTGTTGCCTTCGACTCCGCTCAGTCAACGTCAAATGATTTCAGAAGGCATTGTTACAACTGCATTAAGCGAAAAAAAATTACCGGTGCCTGAGCGGAGTCGAAGGCCCGGTAATTTATCCCGTTCAAAGTTCAGATTAATTGATCATCTCCACCGACCGCTTGATGAACTTCGTGAGCTCTTCACCTTTCAGCAAGCCTTGCGATAACATCGCCAGGTCGGCGGCCTGCTTGGCCAGCTGCGTTTGCGTGTCACTGTTTTTCTCAGACAGGATCTTGCTGATCAGCGGGTGGTTTGAGTTTACCACTAAGTTATACATATCGGGCATAGAACCGTAAAAGTTCATGCCACCGCCGCCCATCGCGCTCATGTCTTTCATACGGCGCATAAACTCAGGGCGGGTAATGAGCATCGGCGAATCGCTTTCACTGAGGCTTTCAAACACCACGGAGAATTTCTCTTTGGCCACTACGCCTTCCACAATCGGTTTCAGGGTATTCTGTTCCTCTTCGCTCAGTTTGCTTACCTGCGCATCGTCTTTTTTGATAAGCTTGTCAACCGTGTCGCTGTCTACTCGCACAAACTGGACATTGTTCAGCTTGCTTTCCAGGTGGTTGATGAAGTGCGCATCCAGCGGAGAGTCCATCATCAGGACATCATATCCTCTTGATTTGGCAGCATCGATGTAGCTGTATTGCTCGTCGCTATTGGTTGCGTAAAGGTATACCACTTTGTTGTCCTTATCCGTTTGGTTCGGCTTCACGTGGTTCTCGTATTCTTCGAAGGTGTAGGATTTGCCATCCGTATTTTTCAGCAGGGCAAACTTCACGGCTTTTTCATAGAACTTCTCATCGCTGATCATGCCGTATTGCACAAAGATCTTGATGTCATCCCATTTAGCTTCGAAATCCGCGCGCTCTTTTTTGAAGATCTCTTCTAATTTGTCGGCTACTTTTTTGGTGATGTGTGCCGAGATTTTTTTTACGTTGCCATCGGCCTGTAAGTAGCTACGGCTCACGTTCAGCGGAATATCCGGACTGTCGATCACGCCGCGCAGCATCGTTAAGAAATCAGGCACGATGTTCTCCACATTGTCGGTGACGAACACCTGGTTGCTGTAGAGCTGGATGCGGTCTTTCGGCGCTTCGAATTTGTTGGATAATTTCGGGAAATATAAAATGCCGGTCAGGTTGAAAGGATAATCCACGTTCATGTGGATGTGGAACAGCGGCTCTTCGAACTGCATCGGGTACAGCTCGCGGTAGAAGGCTTTGTAGTCTTCATCTTTCAGCTCAGCCGGTTTTTTGATCCAGGCCGGAGTCGGGTTGTTGATGATGTTCTCTACCTGGATCTCTTTCTCCTTCTCATGTCCTTTCTCATCTTTTTCTCCGGAAGGAACCCAGGAAGAGCGTGTTCCGAACACGATCTCTACCGGTAAGAATTTACAATATTTGGTGAGTAAAGTCTGGATGCGCTCTTTTTCCAGGAACTCCTCGCTGTCGTCGGCAATGTGCAGGACGATGTTGGTGCCGCGCTCTGTTTTAGCGTCGGTTTCCTCGATGGTATATTCCGGGCTGCCGTCGCATTCCCAACGCACGGCTTTAGCGCCTTCCTTGTAGGATAAAGAGAAAATCTCTACTTTTTTGGCCACCATAAAGGCGGAGTAGAAACCTAAGCCAAAATGGCCGATTACGACATTTTTGTCAACCTTGTCTTTATATTGGTTTACAAACTCTTCCGCACCGCTGAAGGCAATCTGGGTAATGTATTTTTCGATCTCCTCGGCGGTCATCCCGAGGCCTTTATCCTTGATCGTGAGGGTTTTGGCATCCTTGTCGAGCACCACTTCAATTTTCAGGTCTCCGAGGTCGCCTTTGGCTTCCCCCATGGAGGCCAGGGCTTTCAGTTTCTGGGTCGCGTCTGTCGCGTTACTCACCAGCTCACGCAAAAAAATCTCGTGATCGCTGTAAAGGAATTTCTTGATGATGGGGAAAATGTTCTCTGTCTGGACGTTAATCTTTCCTGTGCTCATAATGGTATATAAATTTTAGATTAAATATAATGCTTTGCAGCTGAATAAGGGCAAAGGTTATACCAAGCGCTAAAAAGTGACAAAATGGCAAGGAAATTATTTATAGATCATTCTCAATGATCCATTTCTTAAGAAGAATTATGCCTGGTGGATTTGCTTTTACGATAGCATTTACGAATTTTTTAAGTCTTTGACTTCTAACTAAGCCATAGTTTTTTGATTCTTTTTCAAATTCTTTATAATTGGAATATCCAAACTCCGCTAAACTAATTCCGACTATTTTCGCTTGTGATAATATCCAGGGTTCGAATTCGGGATGTATAAATATTAGATAGTGATTTTTACCGGGAATTTTCTTTAACCTGATATTTTCGGTTTCGTTGATTTTATCAGAAATAACTTCACTGAATTTTGGAAGATAAGGGTCTTTGTCAATATTTTTGAATTTATCTGAGTCAATGACGCCAAAAAATGGCCCTTTGAGATGTGAATTTCTTAATAAACTTCGAGATACATTCGAGCATCCTTTATTATGATTTGCATTTCCTCTTTGAGTAATTAATTCAATCAGGAGTGTATCAGCATCACATTCTGGAAAAACGTTCTTTATATCAATCATTTTTAAATGCGTCAATATTATAGAAAAAATCTATCCCTACTTCTAAGATATTTTTGATTTCCTTTTGCGTTAATTCCCTGTAAGAGGTTTTATAATCTCTGTAATCTGTAACAAATAGTGCTAAATCTTTTGGGTTACATTTTTCAATAAAGTCAGCTAATAAATATGGGCTATGGGTAGCGATAAAATATTGATTTCTTTCATCATTAATGATTTCATCAGAAATTTTTGTTATATATGGAGGAAAGCAATGAGCTTCAGGCTCTTCCAATATGATAACTGATTCTTTATTTGTTTTTATAGCCAATAGATTAAAAATAAAACGCTTTAATGTATCAGCACATAACGAATATGGGATTTTGTAAACTCTTTTGCCAACAATTTTCTGGATTTCTAGTTTACTAGTGTCATTATCAAATAGTAAGTTCAAGCCATATTGCTCAAACATAGAAGCGAATTCATCAAATATGTCTGGATTTGATTCTAATAATGAAAATACATTCTCCCCAAAAGGTGGTTTCAGAAAAATTGTATTTCTATCAGTTAAATTGATGTCATTTTTATAAACATATTTTTTTATGTTACCCCAATACATGTTGTTTTTTTGAGTATAAAAACTTGCTTTTCCGGCGTCGGTAGTAGTTAAGTAAAGTGGTTGAACAAGAGAAGTTTTTTGTCGCATTTCGTTTAATGTATGCTTCTTGAAATTCTCCGAAATGTCACCAATGCTATAGTAGGCAGACTCACTAGATAAAATTCTTTCTAAATTAATAAGATTTTGTCCAAAGAAAAAATCATATTGATTAATAGTGTTTAAATGAAATCTGCTGAACACGTAGCCTAAATTGCTATTTATTAAAAGCTCTAGGTTTCTATCATTATCATAAAATAAATTCCGAATTTTCTCATATCTGATATATTCAGAAAAAATTTTCTCGTGTTCTGTGCTGTTATAAGCGCTTAATAAGCTAATAGCTTCTAAAATATTTGATTTTCCTACATTAGGCTTGCCCAAAAATAAATTGAATTTTTTGCAACTTATTTTTTGAAGTTTTATTGATTTAAAGTTTTGGATTGATAATTCGTTTATCATCCAGTCTTTATGGGAATTATTTTCTATCCTGGTTGGCATTTATAATCAGATAAGTAATTATAAATTTACTAATTTTTGATTATAAATTTAAAGTAGAAATAGTATTATCAATTTCTCCTAATAACTCCACTTCAGATACAAGCCCCCCCAGGTGAAGCCCGCGCCGAATGTGGTGAGGATGAGGTTGTCGCCTTTTTTGAGCTGGCTTTCCCATTCGGCCAGGCAGATCGGTAAGGTGGCAGAAGTGGTGTTGCCGTATTTCTGAATGTTGAGCATCACTTTTTCCATGCCAATGCCCATGCGGTTGGCGGTTCCTTCAATGATACGCTTGTTGGCCTGGTGGGGCACCAGGAAAGCCACATCGTCGGCAGTGAGGTTATTGCGCTGCATGATCTCTTCGGCCACGTCGGCCATTTTGATCACCGCTACTTTAAATACCGCCTGTCCGTCCATTTCCACATAATGCTGCTTGTTGGTCACCGACTCAATAGAAGAAGGAATCAAGCTTCCGCCGGCCGGCTGGTACAAATGTTTTTTGCCGGCCCCGTCGGAGTACATGCGGCTGTCGAGCACGCCGGTGCCGTCGGTGGTAGGCTCCAGCAAGACAGCGCCTGCGCCGTCGCCGAATAGGATGGCGGTTTTACGGTCGCTGAAGTCGATGATGCTGCTCATTTTGTCGGCACCGATCACCAGCACTTTTTTATGTACCCCTGTTTCAATGAATTTGGAAGCGGTAGTAAGGGCATAGATAAAGCTGGAGCAGGCGGCCTGGATATCGAAGCTCCAGGCATTGGTCGCGCCGATCATGTCGCCCACGATGTTGGCGGTAGCCGGGTATTGATGATCCGGCGTGACGGTAGCCACAATAATCAGTTCAATATCGAGCGGGGAAAGGTTCTTTTTGGCCAGGATTTTTTTGGCAGCTTCGGCGGCCATAAACGCGGTGGCCTTGTCTTTGTCCTTCAGGATGCGGCGCTCATGAATGCCGCTGCGGGTACGGATCCACTCATCGGTGGTATCCATCATGGTCTCCATTTCTTTGTTTGTCATGACATAATCCGGAAGATATGCTGAGACTGCTGTAATGGCCGCTGTAGTTTTCATAAGATGTTGGGGTTATGCTGCAAATGTATTCCGGACGTCCTCAACTAAAGAATTAAAATAAAATTACCTTACGCTATCTAAAATCAGTTTTATAATGGTAAATTTGCTGAAAGTCCTTTAAAATAAGAATCTTTTCTATTTTATTTATACGATGTCCAACGTCAAATCCGATCAGTTATTCAACCTCATTCAATCCCTTTCCAAGGGAGAAAAGCGCTTTTTTAAGCTCTACGTCTCCCGTTCGGGCGACGCAGCGGATAAGAAGTTCATCACCCTGTTCGACGCCATCGAAAAACAAAAAGTGTACGATGAGGAAAAGATCCTGAAAAAAGAAAAGTCCTTGCTCCCGCAGCAATTGCCCAATCTTAAAACCAACCTGTATTTCCAGCTGCTCAAAAGCCTTCGCCTCTGCAACAGCAATAACCTGCGAAGCATCCGCATGATGGAGCTCATCGACTATGCCCGTCTGCTATACAGCAAATGCCTCTACAAGGAATGCGTGAAGATGATCGACAAGGCCAAAAAAATGGCCATTGGCAACGACCAGTCGGTGTTCCTGCTGGAGATCCTGGAAATCGAAAAACTGGTGATCTCCAAAACCCACGATGCCGGCAATGAGGAGCGCGTGAACCATATCATCCACGAAACCGCCAAGGTCACGGAAAGTATCCGGAACATCAACCTCTTTTCCAACCTCTCCATGAAGCTCGACTCCTATTACAAAAAATCGGGTTTTGTGCGCAACCAGCGCGACCAGGAAAAAGTGACGCGCTTTTTCACGGCCAGCCTGCCGGAGTATAAGCTGGAGAGCCTGTCGTTCCAGGAAAAACTTTACCTCTATAAATCTTATGTGAGCTTTTACTTTTTTATCCGCGATTTCAAGGAAGGGTATTTCTACGCCAAAAAACTCGTGGGCCTCTTTGAAGAGCAGCCGGAAATGCAGGTGCTGAAGCCCGAGATGTACATCAAATCGCTGAACAGCCTGTTGGCCGTGCAAACCAAGCTTTTCCGCTACAATGAGTTTTCGGAAACGCTGAAACGCCTGGTGGCGATTAAGCGGGATGGCAAGATCAACCTCACCGAAAACCTGAACCTTAATTTATTCAAAGCGATCTATATCCACGAGATCAACCGGCATTTCATGCTGGGCGAGTTTAAGTCCGGAACCCGCATTGTGGCTGCCCTCGAAGGTGAGCTTAATAAATTCATCACGCGGCTCGACAAGCACTCGGTCATGCTGTTTTATTACAAGATCGCCTGCCTGTATTTCGGATGCGGCAATTACCGCACGGGCCTGAGCTGGCTCAACAAGATCACTAATGAGCGGGAGATCGCCCTGCGGGAGGATCTTCATTCCTTTGCGCGTATTTTGTCGCTCATTAGCCATTTCGAGCTGGGCAATGATGATCTGGTGGAATCCTATATCCGCTCTACGTACCGGTATTTCATCAAACGCGGCGACCTGTCGCTGTATCAGAAATACATCCTCGACTTCCTCAAAGGCCTCCTCATTGCCAAAGAGGTGAAGAATGTGCAGAGCAGGTTCATGCTGCTGAAAGAGCAAATGGAGTCGCTTCAAAAAAATAAATTCGAGCGCCGCGCCTTCCTGTACTTCGATATTATCTCCTGGCTCGAAAGTAAGATTACCCGGCGCCCGGTGCAGAGCATCATTAAAGAGAAAATAACGGAGCGCTTGAAGCTGGCGGCTTAACAGGCTGCGCTTGACGCTGAGTCACGACAAGTTGTGATCAGTGCTGACTGTCCCGGTAATTAGCGGGACGTAGCCACCGTTGTTTGTATCCTTCCTAGCCCAGGTTCAGGAAAGGCACATTGGCATTTACTTTCACCGCGGGTCCCACAATCTGCGGTGTTTGTCGGTAACCCAGCTCTGCCAGCTGTTTCGAGGTGATCTCGATCAGCTCTTTAAAACTCACTGTCTTGTGCGCCTTTTGGCGGTTGATGTCGCGCAGGATGGTGGTGAGCGAATAGGTAAAGGCACCGTAAGAAGTCACGCCATGCCTGTATTCGTAGGAATATTCTTTTTCCATGCAGGCTTCGATGACCAGCGGCATAAAGGGCCCCATCGTGCCGTATTTCTTTTTGGCTTCTGCAAATTCATCCACTTCCGACCATAGGGAGATCGCCCTGCCGAAGCGCTGTGTGCCGCCCTCTGCACCGGTAAAGAGCTCCGTTTTTTTGGTGCTTTTGGCAAATAAATTCTTTTTGGCCAGGTCCTGCTCGCGCTGGATCCACATCTGGCGTTTGGCATCCCACTTAATCGTCCGGTGGCGGATGTCGTCGGGTGGGTTCAGCCCACGGGCCTTGAAGCCCGCATCGCGCGTCATACCGCCCGAGTGGCAGCAATCCAGGATCGTGACAAAATCAACACCATAAGGCACCTGGCTGTACGATTTCAGAAATTCCTTATCGGTATAGGCATTCTCGCGCTTCCAGTCGAAATCGTAAGTCACGAGGCATTCATCCAGGTGATCATCGTCAATGCCATCGGCATCTGAGGAAGGGATCTGGGCGCCGTGCCCGCTGTAATAGAACATGCGCGTATCCCCGTTCTGCGCATCTTTCAGAAGCCAGTCCATCATGGTGCGGAGGTTTCCGCTGGTGGCACGCTCATTCAGCACCACTTTTATTTCGGAAGGGTCGAAGCCCATTTCCTGCAATACTTCGCTCATCCGGAACACATCGTTCACACAGCCGTTCAGCTGGTTTTCCGGATCCGGATAATCGTTGATGCCGATGAGTAAAGCCTTGCGCTGTGTGCCGCTGCTGTTTGCCTTTTGAGGAAGCGCGGCGGTATTCGGCATCAGCACCGGGTTGAGTTTTTCGAGCATGGATTTCAGAGCGCGTTCTGTTGTGTGGAGTGATTTGAGGATGTTCGGCCAGCCTTCCAGCAAAGCCGCCGGGTGCGATAGGTAGGTCGTTACCTCATGATTTTTGATGGGGTTTCTTTCCTTAAAGGGCGTTTCGATCTGTGTGTAATTGATGCTATCGATGTCAATGGAGTCGTAGGCAAAGACATAATCGTAGGGGTTATGGAAATTGAACCAGTGCCTGATGTTCAGCGGCATGAGGGTGCCGCCGAATAATTTGAGCAGGGCAGGGTGGCCGATCTGCGAGCCGGAGGTGACGAGTGTAAGATCTCTGTACGTCCCTTTCACGGCCTCCTGGCGCAGCAGGTCGTAGGTGAGCAGGGTGCCCAGGCTGTGGCAATACACGAGGTCCGGCTTTTCCTCATCGAGGAATGTCTTCAGGCGCTCGCACAGTTCACGGCGCAATTCCTCATCCTGAGCAAACTGCACCACCATGCCCGCATACCAGCGTATGGCGCCGTCTTTCCCGAAAATATCACGCTCTTTGAACAAGGCAACCGTGACCCAGTCTTTGATCAGTTTCAAAACCGTCGGCAGGTATTTAATTCCGTTCCTTTTTTCATAGTTTTCGAAGAGGTCGTCAATTTTCAGAAATTCGAAGCGGAGCTCCTGTGAGCCCATTCCCAAAGCAGAGGAGATGCCTTTTTCCCAATCGTCTTTCCAGAGGTGCATGGAGGCGTCTTTGCCGCCAATGCCGTGAATGCATAGTACTTTTTTCATAAGAGGTAAAATTGTTTTTGTGTTTTTAATAAATACGGCTTCTCCGGGAAGGTGGGGGCCTGCACAAATGGCCTGGTATTCCGGGCAAACGCTGAGGAGGTCCCATGCCAAAGCCAGGACATGCTGGTCGGCCCTCCATGAGAAGAGGCATGTCAGTTTTTACATAAAAGAGAGGAGAAAATACAGGGGAGTTTTGAGGCGGCTGATTTATGTGTGTTGAACTGATTTTGTTTTTTTGACTTGCTCAAGCGTTTTGTCGAAATCGGATCTGAATTCCTTGTCCTGTTTCACCCTGAATTTGGCATATTCTTTTTCGGCGATTTTTGCGGCGATCTCATGCTTCACTTTCCCGGTATCGTTGATGAGCTCATACTCGTTGAATTGCAGGAAGGCATCCAGCTTCGAGGCCCAGCCGGCCATTTTGAGGGCAACGCCCCTTTGCACCAGGTTTTCCGCATAATCCAGGTACATCGATACCAGGCGGTTTAAATCATCCGATTCTTCTTTGGTGAGGTAGTTTTTGGCAACGCCAATATCCGTTTTGATGATCTTGCCGCCTTTCGCTGCATTTTTCCAGGTGGTTAAGCCCATATTCGGCAGGTCTGCTTTTGCTCTCAGCTGGATCAGCTCGGCGGCAGTATGCTGATGGATGGCCCAGTGCAGCTTATTTTGCACCGTCGCATAAAATTTCTGGGTGATCGGGGAGTTGACATCATAGTCGATGCTTTCGGCGTACAGGTCGGTGACTTTCTGGTAGAACATGCGCTCCGATGCCCTGATCTCCTTGATCCGCTCCAGCAATTCCGAAAAGTAATGCTTTCCGAAGAGCTCTTTGCCCTGTTTGAAACGTTCGTCGTCCATCACAAAACCTTTAATCAGGTAATCTTTCAGGGTTTTGGTCGACCACATCCTGAACTGGGTAGCCTCATAGGAATTGACCCGGTAGCCGATGGCAATAATCACGTCCAGGTTGTAAAAATCCACCTGCCGCTCTACTTCCCGGCTGCCTTCGGTTTGAACTATCCGGATTTTCCGGACAGTTGAATCCCTCTCCAACTCCTTGGAGTTGAATGTGTTCTGGATATGTTCGCTGACCGTTCTCACATCGACGTTAAAAATCTGGCCGATGTTCTTTTGTGAGGTCCAGACCGTCTCCCGGTCCCTGTCAGCGATGATGGCAATGTTGGCTTTTCCGTCTTTGCCGCTGTAAAATAAAAAATCACTTTCGGGTATCTCCATAAAAGCTGAATTATAACCCCAAAATTAGTACAAAATATAGCAGGTGTTTGCTACGTTTTGTAGATTTTTGAAAAATGGCACTCATGCTTAGGCGTTTAGAAGGGTGTCGAGGCCGGGCATGCGAAGTTTTTGGGATTTAAAAGGTAAAATTTTCAATTAAAATTTTTTTTATTGAGTATGTCATCAGGGCGTGCCGGCGAAAAGCCGTCAGGCTTTACGTTCCTCCCGATAGATATCGGGACTTTTTTGCCGGAGAGGCAAGGCAAAAAGGATTTCCACTTCTTCCGATAGCTATCGGAAGTAGCGAAAGTCCTCCTGGAGGCGGAGGCCCTCGAAGCCCCGGGAGATTGTAGTGAAAAGCGCGCCCGGACGCCCAAAACGTAATTCCTTATCGCCTGCCGGCAGCGATTCTTTGTTGGCGGTCTGGCGAAAGGTTTTTGACTTAATAAATTTTACCGGAAATGGATTTAACAACACAGGCACTGTATTATTTATACCTTTATCACGGCATTTATTAAACCAGGATTCATGTTCAAGTTATCGTTTATACTCCTTTTCATCCTTGGAGCTTTTATCACAATACCCACAAAGGCTCAAACCTATAATTATTATTTCGGCAACATTCACGCGCACTCTTCCTATTCCGACGGAAACCAGGACAGTGCGACTTCGTTAATGACAAAGCCCCTGCAGGATTTCAATTATGCGAAGGCTTCCCAGCATATTGATTTTTATGGCATTTCGGAGCATAACCACTACAGCGCAGGCATGACTAATCCGGCCAATTTTCACCGGGGAATTGCTGATGCCAATACCGCGAATGCCGACGGATCTTTTGTGGCCTTGTACGGGATGGAGTGGGGCGTCATTTCCGGCGGCGGGCATGTGATCGTGTATGGCTACGATTCGCTGATGGGCTGGGATAGTAATGATTATGACGTGTATGTGGCAGAGGATGATTACAGCGCGTTGTTTCAGAAAATCAATGAAAAACCCGGTTCCTTTGCTTACCTGGCACATCCGCAGGCTTCCGACTACGGGAATTTATTTACGACGGCTTCCAGCGTTCTGGCAGATAATGCGATTATAGGAATGGCTGCCAGGAGCGGCCCCGCGGCTTCCACCAACTCGTCTTACTCTAATCCTTCTTCCGGAAATTACATTGCGCGCTATAACGATGCCCTCAAACGAGGCTATCACCTGGGGGTGGGGCTGGATCATGATACGCACAATTCGGTTTTCGGGAGGCAGACGGCGGGCAGGCTAGTGGTACTGGCGCCGGCTCTGACCCGAGCCGATGTTCTGGACGCGCTCCGCAACATGCGGTTTTACAGTTCGGATGATTGGAACCTGAAAGTGAATTTTACCATTGCCGGCCAGCCTATGGGCAGCAGCATGACTCACACGGGCACTCCGGTGATCAGCGTTTCGGCAAGCGATGCGGATGGGGAAAATGTATCGAATATTTCAATATACTATGGTGTACCGGGCAGCGGATCAAATGCCACCCTCCTGACCTCTGCTACCAATACCGCTAATCTGTCTTACACGCATGCGCTTGCCAACAATGCCACCTGTTACTATTATGCGAGGGTCACACAGGCCGATGGCAATATTGCCTGGACCTCACCAATCTGGTATACCCGCAACGATGGCTTAACGAATACACCGCCCCTCACGGCTTTTACAGTACCTTCCGTGAGTGTGTGTGCAGGCGAGCCGCTCACCTTTATGGATAATACTACGAATGGCCCGGACAGCTGGAGCTGGACATTGCCGGGCGCTTTGCCGACTACTTCCGCTAATCAAAACGTATCGGCTACCTATTACACGGCAGGAACCTATACGGTGAGTTTGACGACCTCCAATGCTTTTGGGGCAGGTACCGTGATCACCAAAACCATTACGGTTTCTCCGGCGCCTGTAGTGGTCCTTGGTTCTGTGACCATTTGTGAGGGTGCTACGGCTGTTCTGACGGCTTCGGGAGCCTCCACCTATACCTGGAGCACCGGGGCATCCGGCGCTTCCATCACACTCACTCCAACGGTTTCGGCCTTATATACGGTCACCGGCTTCTCAAACGGATGTTTTGCCAAAACCAATGCCTTCGTGATTGTGAAAACCTGCACCAGCGTCGGAGAGCAGTTGAGAGAAAGCGTTAGGATCTATCCTAACCCTGCCAATCACTTCCTGTCGCTTGACTTCAGCTCTTTAAGCGGACAGAAAGCCATTGAGCTATACGACAACACAGGAAAGCAGGTCTTAACGCACATCGGCACAGAGCCTTTGCTGAACCTCGACCTGGCTCCATTGGCCAATGGCATTTATATGCTCAAAGTGACGATGGAGAACAGCGTGTATTTTACGGAGAAAATAGTGGTGGAGCGGTAGTCTGTCAGAAGTGATTTCAAAAAGAAAAAGCCCTGCACATGCGGGGCTTTTCTGTTTACTGATACTAAGTGTTTTGGTTGTCCGACTAGGGCTCGAACCTAGACTCCTCTGAACCAAAATCAGATGTGTTGCCAGTTACACCATCGGACAATTTTGAACTTATTGAAAGTTCGGGCGACAAAAATACAATCATTTTCTTTATTTACAAAAAAATGATAAAAAAAATTATTCAGTTAGCCAGCTACCTTATTTTAGTTAAATTCGCATTTCATCCGAATTCAGAACACACTATGCAATTTAAAAATCTCAACAACATTATCGGCTGGCTGGTCTTTACGATTGCCACATATACTTATTGTGCCACGATTGAGCCAACGGCCAGTTTCTGGGATTGCGGAGAGTACATTGCCTGTGCCTTTAAGCTGGAAGTAG
Organism: Hydrocarboniphaga daqingensis; assembly: GCA_943362175.1. Lineage (GTDB taxonomy): Bacteria > Bacteroidota > Bacteroidia > B-17B0 > Aurantibacillaceae > UBA4416. Next base: position 185,447 of record CALRIU020000001.1, read on the forward strand.
GTCACCCTCCGGGAGCCCCGTTCTTCCTCATTGTAGGCAGGTTCTTTTCCCTGTTGGCAGGTGGCGATCCGGCCCTGGCCGGTAAAATGATCAATATCATGTCGGCCCTGTGCAGCTCGTTCAGCATTTTATTTTTATTCTGGAGCATTACCCGCCTGAGCATCAAGATGGTGGTGAAGCCGGGCCAGGAGTTTACCCAGGCCAAGCAATGGGCCGTATTGGGTGCCGGTATGGTAGGCGCGCTGGCCTATACCTTTTCCGATTCGTTCTGGTTCTCGGCTGTAGAGGGCGAGGTATACGCCATGTCTTCTTTCTTTACGGCGATCGTTTTCTGGGCCGTTCTGAAATGGGAAGCGGAAGATTCCGAAAATCCTTTGTCCGCCATGCGCTGGCTGGTGCTGATCGCTTACCTGATGGGGCTTTCCATCGGTGTCCATTTATTGAACTTACTGGTTATCCCGGCGATCTGCTTTATCTACTATTTCAAAAAATACAAATTCGAGTGGAAAACCTTCATTTATACCGGCCTGATCTCCTTGCTGTTGCTGGGAGGCATCCAGAACATCATGATCCCGAAGATCGTGAAATTTGCCGCTGACTACGAGATCTTCTTTGTGAACAAGCTGGGGATGGGCTTCAACATCGGCTCCATCATTTACTTCCTGTTACTGTTTGTGTCGCTCACCGGGCTGATCCTTTACACCGTGAAGAAAAACGAAACCATGTACAAGCTTGGTTTCTACACGGGCATCCTGTTTGCCATCCTGGCCGTGATTTCCGCTTATTCCGGCATGGGGATGTTCACCCGCCTGCTGGTGCTGGGTGGCCTGCTGTACGGGGTGCATTACCTCAAAAATAAAAACATCAATACGCTGAATGTCATCCTCATCAGCTTTACCACGCTCATCATCGGCTATTCGTCCTTCTTTATCCTCATCATCCGTTCTCAGGCCAATACGCCGATGGATGAGAATGATCCGGAAAATGCGATCACCATGCTCTCTTACCTCAACCGTGAGCAGTATGGCGACTGGCCACTCGTGAAAGGGCAGTATTACAACGCTCCTACCAAATCACAGCAGTACTTTGGCGACGGGGAGCCGGTATACGCCAAAGACGAGAAAACCAAAAAATATAAAATCACCGACGACCGTAAAAAGTCTATCCCGGTGTATGAAGAAGAGTATACGACGATTTTTCCGAGGATGTGGAGCCAGCAGGGCAACCACGAAGCCGCCTACCGCTATTGGGGTGATGTGCAGAAACACCACCGCAGCAAAGTAAGGCAGAACGAGCAAACCGGGGAAATGGAGGAAGTGCAGATCCCTACCTGGAGCGCCAACTTTACTTATTTTATCAATTACCAGGTTAAATACATGTACCTGCGTTATTTCGCCTGGAACTTCATCGGCCGTCAGAACGACATCCAGGGCCTGAACGGGAATCCGCTGGAGGGCAACTGGAAAACCGGTATCAAAGGGATTGACGATGTGGTGCTGGACAGCAACAGCTCCCTGGAGACACACCAGACCTCCAATAATAAGGCAAACAACTCTTTCTATGCCTTGCCTTTCATTTTAGGCGTGTTGGGCTTTGCCTTCCAATACCGGAAACACAAAGCCGATCTGTGGGTGGTAGGATTATTGTTCCTGCTCACGGGCTTAGCCATTGTGGTGTACCTGAACCAATATCCTTACCAGCCGCGTGAGCGTGACTACGCCTATGCTGCCTCCTTCTATGCCTTTGCCTTCTGGATCGGCTTCGGTGTCTTGTTTATTTTCGATCTCTTATCGAAAAAGGCCAACGCCATGCCGGCAGCGGCTATTGCTACCATTGCCGGCCTTATTATCCCGACCCTGATGGCTGCCGAAGGATGGGACGATCATAACCGTTCGAAACGGACGATGAGTCGCGATTTTGCGATCAACTACCTCAACTCCTGTGCGCCAAACGCGATCCTCTTTACCAATGGCGATAACGATACTTTCCCGTTATGGTATGCCCAGGAAGTGGAAGGCATCCGCACAGATGTGCGCGTGGTGAACCTGAGCTTATTACAAACCGACTGGTACATTAACCAGATGCGCCGTGCGGCTTACGAGTCGGCACCGGTGCCGTTTACCATCCCGGCCGAAAAATATGTGCAGGGAACCCGCGACGTGGTGTATATCATGGATAAAGGAGCGGGGGCCATGGATCTGAGAAAGGCCATCGATTTTGTGGAGTCTGATGATATTGCCAATAAATATGAAGGCTACGGCAAGCCGCTGGATTACCTGCCAAGCAAAACATTCTACATCCCGGTGGACTCAGCGGCGGTGATGCGTGAGAAGGTGATTGCCGTGAAAGATACGGCGCGCCTGGCTAAAACAATCAAGTGGTCGATCAACCGTTCTTACCTGACCAAGAACGACCTGATGGTGCTCGATCTCATTGCGCACAATAACTGGAAGCGGCCGATTTACTTCGCGGTGACAACCGGTGCAGAAGCTTACCTGGGCATGGAAGAGTATTTTGAACTCGACGGCCTGGCTTACCGCTTTACGCCGATCAAAAATACCGAAGCAGAGATGGCCCAGGGCGGAAGGGTAAATACGGATGTGATGTACGATAACGTGATGAACAAATTCTTATGGGGTGGCGCTGATCAAGAAGGGGTGAACCTCGATGAGAACTGTACACGGATGTTGTCGAACATGCGGATGCAGATGGCCACCCTGGCCAATGCGCTGATCGCCAAAGGCCAGAAACAAAAAGCAGAGAAGGTGCTCGACCTTTGCCTGGAGAAAATTCCTGACGAGAATGTGCGTTACGAAGCCACGATTTACACCATTGTAGCGGGCTACTACCAGGTAGGCAATACCAAAAAAGCGATGGAGCTTTCCACGAAGCTGTTTGATATTTATGAAGGGGACCTGAAAGTGTACCAGGCGCAGAAACCGATCCACCGTGCCGCTTTTGGCAGGGAAATGGGCCAGGCAAAAGAGATCATGAGGCGTTTGGTGATGCTGGCAGGCCAGTTTAAACAAGAGGCTTATTCCGAGCAGCTGATGAAACGCTTATCCGCTGTTGTGCCCATGGACGAATTAATGCCCGAAAACCAGCAGATACCGCAGGAGATTCAATAAGTGCTCATCCATTTTTTTGAAGAAAGGCCTCCGGTATGTATCGGAGGCCTTTTTTAGTTTTTATTAAAATAAGGTGTGTCAGGGGTATGTTGAAACTGACAGAGAATCTAATCGTATGCTGATACAACACTAAAACTATAAATATGACACCAGTATTCCCTCAATACCGAAAGTACTCCAACAACCGGAATTTTTTTAAGATCCGCTCTGCGGAAGACTTTGAAGAGATCAGCTTTATTGGCAGCAAGCGCATCGTGCGGCAGTACCGCGCAACGATCCTGCCCGACCGAAACCTCGTCCAGGACCTGCTGCATGATCCCGCATTCGCGGAAACGATTACCGAAGAAGAATATATGAATCAATTAAATACCGGTTTATGAATCACATCGCTATTATCGGGTGCGGCAATATGGGCCTCATCTACGCCAACTCTTTTTTGAAGTATAAGATTACCAGCACCGAAAACCTGCTGTTGGTGGAAAAAAATGAGGAACGCCGGAAAGTGCTGTCGGAGCTCCATATCGGCAAAGTGGTAACCGTTGACAACGCAGCAATTACGGCCTGCAACATCGTGATCCTGGCGGTGAAGCCCCAGGATTTCAGGGCGTTGGCGCAGGACCTGAAACAGGTGATCCATAAAGACAGCGTGGTATTGTCTATCATGGCAGGTACAGAGATTGCCTTTATGGCGTCGGCGCTGGAACACCGGAACCTTGTGCGTGCCATGCCTAACCTCCCGGTAGCCATCAGCATGGGCATGACGGCTTTTGCCGCTTCACCGGGCTTATCGCATGAGCAGATCATGCTGGTGGAAAATCTCTTATCCACGACCGGAAGGACCATTTACCTGAAAGAGGAGGAGCAGCTCAATGCTGTGACAGCGCTCAGCGGCAGTGGCCCGGCTTATTTCTTTTACTTTATGAAAAGCCTGATCGATGCCGGGATCCAAATGGGCCTCGACGAGCATGTGGCGGCCATCCTGGCCAGGCAAACCATGCTGGGCTCCTTTCACCTGATCAATAACGGGGAGAAAACGCTGGAAGACTACATTGCCTCGGTGGCCTCGAAAGGTGGCACAACGGAAGCTGCGTTAAGTACTTTCGAAAAAAGAGCCGTGCATGATGCTATTGTAGAAGCCCTGTGTCATGCCGGAAAACGCGCGAAAGAGCTGTCGATTAAATAAATGAGACCATGATTTAGTGATCCGGATTTTCCGGACAGGTGGCAGGCTAACTCTGAGCACAAAGTTCAGACGGCGAGAAATGCTGCGCCAGGGACAGAGCGTCCCGATAACTATCGGGATGTTTGAGCTCCTTTATTTGTCCCGCAGGGCAAATAAAGAGCGAGTAGCGATGGCCCGCCCGGGCGCCCAAAACAAAAAATAGTCTTTCAATAACTAAAAATCACCGTTTGCGGAGTCATGTATTAAATACTTACATTTGTTTTATGGATAATACAAGCAGCCAGGCAGTAGCGCCACGGAAAAGTAAATGGAAGAAGCGACTGCTCCTTTCCTTCCTGATTATAATCCTGCTCTTCGTTGGCTTTGTGCTGATCTGCGGAATGCACTACTCCGACGGTGCCCGCACGGGTGTGGTAATCAAAGCCTCGCACAAAGGCTTCCTGTTCAAGACCTATGAAGGCGAGCTCAACCTCGGGGGGATCTCGGAAGGCGATGGCACGCTGATGCCGACCAAGATCTGGTCGTTTTCTATTCCGAGGGGAGATACGGCAGTGTATAATCAGATCGTGCGTTCACAGGGCAAGCATGTGAGGCTCTATTACGATGAGGTGCTGAAGGTGTTCTTCTGGCAGGGTGAGACGCCTTACATGGTGAACAAAGTGGAGATTGTGAATTAAAATTTATTTTAGTATAGGCCCATATTGATGTGTCACCCTGATACCGATAGTTATCGGTATGTTTCAAGGGCTCACCCAATTTAAAATCAACGATATTATGAGAGCCTGAATCAGGCTCAGAATGTCATGCAAAAAGAAAGGGAACAGATCGCTGTTCCTTTTCTTTTATCGATTTTAAGGTGAGGGAAAATTATTTCCCTTCGATCCAGTTGGTGATCTCTGCATCCATTGGTTTTACAGAGGAAGGGAGGTGCTTCACCACTTTGCCGTTCTCGTCTACCAGGAACTTATTGAAGTTCCATTTCACCGTCGCATCCAGCACGCCGTTTTGCGCTTTAGATGTCAGCCATTGATACACGGGGCTTGTGGCGATGCTTACCTTTTCCATCATCGGAAACGTCACCCCATAATTTTTGGTGCAAAAGGTTTTGATGTCGTTGCTGCTGCCGGGTTCCTGTCCGCCGAAATCGTTGCAGGGAAAGCCGATGATCGTGAAATTTTTTGTGTTGTATTTTTCATACAATACCTCGAGGTCCTTGTATTGCGGGGTGTAGCCGCATTCGGAAGCGGTGTTGACGATCAGTACTTTTTTGCCTTTGAGGCTGGCAAAATTAAAATCAGCGCCTTCGAGGGTTTTCACTTTGAAATCGTGGAGGCTTTTGCTGCCGGATGTAGTAAATGACATGGTAATTGCGGTAAGTGCCAAAGCGATGAATGTTTTCATAAGTAGATGTTATGTTTTTTTAGTGGTCTTATGGTATAGCCCTGTTACCTTTCATTTGTGTTGTCCGGCAATAGGGCTATGTCATGAGGATTTAAATAATGGGTTTTGTATAGATACGTTTATTTTGGTTTGCCGGATGCAAAAAACCGGTTTTTCCGGTAAAAAGCCTCACGGAAGCCTAACAAATATAGCCCAAATCCCTCAGGAAATGCTAATTTATTTCCTAAATTTGTCCCGCTTTGCAAACCACGCAACACATAGCAAATCCGGAAACAATTACTTACGGTAAGGTTCAGTCCCTGTTTAAATTGACCAAATTTACCCTGTCGGCCCTGGTCGTGTTTTCGGCGATCATTACCTATTTCACAGTAGCGGAGACTTATACCTGGCAGCATATTGTGGCCATTTGCGTGGGTGGTTTCCTTGTCACCTCGGCGGCCAATGGCTTTAACCAGATCATCGAAAGAGACCTCGATAAGCTCATGAACCGCACCAGGCTCAGGCCGCTTCCCACAGGCAATCTGTCGGTTACGGAAGCGTTTGTGTTTTGTACCCTCTGCGGTATGGCAGGAACAGCCCTGCTCTGGGTATTCACCAATCCGCTGAGCGCTATTGTTGGTTTTGCATCCATCATTTTATATGCGCTGGTGTATACGCCGCTGAAGCGCAAAACACCTTTTTCGGTATTTATAGGCGCTTTCCCGGGTGCCTTCCCTACGCTCATAGGGGCAGTAGCGGCTACCGACGGCTTCGGCCATATCACCTTTTTTGCGCTGTTGCTGTTCTTCATCCAGTTTTTCTGGCAGTTCCCTCACTTCTGGGCCATTGCCTGGGTGAGCCATGATGATTACCAAAAGGCCGGCTTCTTTATGCTGCCTTCCAAAGGCGGGCGCGATAAATCCACACGCTCACGCATCCTGGTGTATACCTTATCCTTATTCCCGATTGTGCTGACGCCTTACGTGTTTGGCTACAGCGGCTGGGTGTCGGCGGCTGTTGTCAGCTTTATGGGCTTCCTGTTCTCCTGCCAGGCCTACAACCTCTACAGGCTCGGAAGCATCGAAGCCGCGCGCAAACTGATGTTCGGCTCTTTTATTTTTTTACCGATCGTACAACTTGCCCTCATGGTAGGGCATAAATTTTTAATCTAATTTCTAAAGATCATGGAAGAATCCCTGAACCCGGGCACCGACTTAAAAAATGAGGAAAAGGCCCTGAAGCCCAGCCCTACTTACAGGAGCGAGCTGACAGCCGCCAGGAAAAAAACGGCGAAACCCCTGCTCTGGCTGGGTATTGTGAGCATCGTGATGCTCTTTGCCGGAACGACCAGCGCCTATGTGGTGAGGGCTGATAATGGAAACTGGCTCATCTTTAATTTGCCGAATGCCTTTTTCCTAAGCACAGCCGTGATCATTACCAGCAGCATTACCTTATTCATGGCCCTCCGCATGGCTAAGAAAAGCAATAAAACCGGCACGGTGATCGGGGTGCTGCTCACCTTTATCCTGGGCCTGGTATTCACCTATACACAGTTTGCCGGGTATAGCGAGCTGACAGGAAAAGGCATTGTGGCTATGGGGAAATATGCCAATGCTGCCGGGTCGTTTTTATACTTCATCACCGCCCTGCATCTCCTGCATTTATTCGGGGGTTTAATTTCCTTATTTGTAACGCTTATAAATAGCCTGAGAGGCAAGTACAGCGCGGGAAACACCCTCGGCCTGGAGCTCACATCCATTTATTGGCATTTTCTTGATATTTTGTGGGTGTATTTGTTTTTATTTCTCTATTATATTCGTTAAACTTGCAGCATTATTTCATAAAAACCGTTAAAACGTAAAATTTTAATTTATGTCTCATAGTACAGAAATCGATTCTAAAACAGCCTGGGGTGGCGGCGAATCACCGTTCCGCATCAGTTATGGTAAAATGATGATGTGGTTCTTCCTGATATCGGATGCCCTCACGTTCGGTGGCCTCCTGGTATCTTATGGTTTTATCCGTCACAAGTACGCTGATGTGTGGCCGAAAGCAGAGAACGTGTTTACGCACTTTCCTTTCGTGGATAAGCATTTGCCTTTGGCTTATGTGGGTTTAATGACTTTCATCCTCATCATGTCTTCTGTAACGATGGTATTAGCGGTTGAGGCCGGTCACCGTAACGATAAGCGTAAAGTGATCATGTGGATGTTCTGGACCATCGTTGGCGGTGCAACCTTCGTAGGTTCACAGGCCTGGGAGTGGTATCACTTCATCCATGGTACTGCTGAGGGTGCTTTACGTCACGTATGGGATATGGAAACCGGAAAATACGTCGAGAAGGTGGTCTATGGGGCCAACATGGTGGTGAATGAGTACGGTGTGCCGCAGTTTGCCAACTACTTCTTCTTCATCACGGGCTTCCACGGGTTCCACGTATTCTCGGGTGTGATCATCAACCTCGTTATCTTCCTCAATGTGATTAACGGTACTTACGAGAGAAGAGGCCATTACGAAATGGTTGAAAAAGTAGGTCTGTACTGGCACTTCGTGGATTTGGTATGGGTATTCGTCTTTACCTTCTTCTACTTATTGTAAAACGTATTTTAGTAAATCACCAATTCAATCATTCGCAAACACACAAATTCAATTATTATGTCAGAATTTCACGATAATTATCCTTCCTACGAGCACATGGCTCACCACAGCGAAGAAGAAGGAAAAGTAACCAGGAAAAAACTTTGGAGAGTATTCTGGTACATGCTGGCCATTACCATTTTTGAGCTCGTTATTGGTTCCCTGGCGCCGGGTAACGGCTGGAGCGGTACCCTGTGGCTGAAAGTTTTATTTATCGGTTTAACCATCCTGAAAGCAGGTTTCATTGTGATGTCCTTCATGCACTTAGGCCACGAGGTGAAATTCTTCAAAATGGTCGTGCTTATTCCTTACCTGGTTTTTATGAGCTACGGTATCTTTATCATCCTTGATGAAGGTGTATACAGCGCAGAAGAAATTAACCGCACCAAAGTGGATCCTATCCTCATCCAACAACAGGAGAAACTGAGGGCAGGTCATGGCCACCATGAGGCTGCTCCTGCAGGTGCAGAACATGGCGCTGAGCACAAGGAAGAAGCTCACCACTAGTTTTTCGTATTCATAATTAAGAAAGCCTCCACAATGCTGTGGAGGCTTTTTTGTTTGGAAGTATGGCAGGAGATGGTAGCGATGCTATCCCCCGGATAAGCCGAATCCGGAATTGAGGATAGGGGCAGCCGCAGTCGCTTGCTTTTTTGAGAAGGAGGGCGAAGCGTCGTACACATGCTGCATACAGCTTTCTTCTGAGCACAGCCGTGCCCGGATACGCTCACTTATGACGCAGGCAACGCACTTATGTATTTGGGTATAAACCCCGTGTTAAGCTCATGTAAATTCGTTGTAAAATATAAAACTGACATGAAAAAAACATTACTTTCTATAGGCTGTTTGGTAATAGCTTTTATGGCCCATGCACAGGCGCCTGTGCCAACTCTCCAATGGGCAAAGAATATGGGAGGCTCCTCCGACGATTTTGGATTATCCGTTGCGATGGATGCTTCCGGGAATGTATACACTACCGGATTCTTCCAGGGAACAGCCGATCTGGATCCTTCTTCTGCAAGCTTTAATGTAAGCTCTGCGGGAAGCGATGATGTTTTTATCTCGAAGCTCGATGCCTCCGGAAACCTTGTATGGGCTAAAAAAATGGGAGCCTCCGGAAGCGACAAAGGCAATTCGATAGCTGTTGATGCCTCCGGAAATGTATATGCCACAGGATGGTTCAACGGTACCGTGGATTTCGATCCTTCGGCGAGTGCAACCTTTAACCTGGTTTCGGCCGGCAGCAGCGATGCGTTTATCGTGAAGCTGGATGCCTCCGGAAACTTTGTGTGGGCCAAACAGATTGGCAGTACCGGCGGAGATAACGGCAGAGGGATTGTCGTGGATGCCGGTGGCAACTCCTATACGACCGGGAACTTTACCGGCACGGTAGATTTCGATCCTTCTGCCGCTACCTTTACCGTAGCATCCGCAGGCGGCCAGGATGCTTTTGTTTCCAGGCTGGATGCTACAGGCAATTTTGTGTGGGCAAAAACCATGGGCGGTACTGCCGACGATAAGGGGTTTTCGGTCGACCTGGATGCTTCGGGTAATGTGTTCATCAATGGAGAGTTTGCAGGAACGGCCGATATGGATCCGGGCGCCGCAGTCGCCAACCTGGTATCGGGTGGAGCGACTGATCTTTATGTGTGTAAGCTGGATGCTACCGGAAACTACGTGTGGGCAAAAGATGTGATGTCAAGCACTGCCGACGATTGGGCCACAGCGCTCAAAGTCAATGCAGGGAATGTTTATGTGACGGGACAATTTTCGGGAACGGCGGATGCTGATCCTTCCGCGGTAACGTATACGCTGGCTTCGAACGGAGGCTATGACGCTTTTGTTTCCAAAATTGATGCGTCGGGAAACCTGGTGTGGGCAAAATCATTTGGCGGTACTTCCGACGATAATGGAAGGGCTGTAGCGGTTGATGGAGCAGGGAAGGTGTATGTTGCCGGAAGCTTCCAGAATACGACCGATTTCGATCCTGCTGCTGCCACAAGCTACACGCTTACCTCCAATGGCAGTAACGACATCTTTATTTTAAACCTGGACGCTTCCGGCAATTATGTGTGGGCAGGCCAGATAGGTGGCTCGGGTTATGATGATGCATTTTATATTTCATCCGATGCGGCAGGAAACCTGGTAACTACCGGAACCTTTAAAGTGAACCCGGATTTTAATCCGAACACAAGCCCTACGATGGTGAATACCTTAACGTCAGCAGGCAGCAACGATATTTTTGTGATGAAGCTTTTCCCGTGCGCCTCGCCGGTATCGGCCACCAATGCCACGGCGCTGAGCAGGCAAACAATTTGTGTGAGCACCACTGCCACCCTGTCTGCGACAACAAGCACCGGAACCGTTAGCTGGTTTTCGAGTGCTACCTCAACGCTGGCATTAGGCACAGGCACCAATTACATAACGCCGGTGATGGCTGCAGGAAATTACACCTACTATGCAGAGTCGTCTACCTGCGCTCCAAGCGCGACGCGTACTGCGATTACCCTAACGGTGAATGCACTGCCTGTTGTGACAGCAAATGACGGCGTTATCTGCCAGGGGCAATCCTTTACCATATTGCCGACAGGCGCTTCCACCTATATCTATTCGTCCGGATCGCCCGTAGTGTCACCCAACTCCACAACCTTTTATTCTATCCTCGGCTTCGATGCCATCGGCTGCAAATCCCTGCCGGCGACATCTATTGTTACGGTAATGCCATCGCCTGCCATCACCGCTGCCAGCAGCAGCTCCATGATCTGTACCGGAGAGAGCGCCACGCTCACCGCATCAGGCGTCAGCAGCTATACATGGAGCACAGGCTCCAATGCGGCCTCCATTGTTGTGAGCCCTTCTGTCAATACCACCTATTCCGTTGCCAGCCTCGGAACTAACGGATGTACCGGTGTGGCCCTGCTCACACAGAATGTAAGCCTGTGTACAGGTCTTCATGAAGTAAACGCAGGAAGCTCACCGGTTGTTATTTACCCGAATCCATCCAGCGGCTTATTTACCATTGAAGCAGAAAATACTTTTGCGGTAAGTGTTTACGATGTTCTCGGAAACATCCTCATGACCTATGATGTGATGGGAGGGAAACAATCCATCGATCTGCATCCTTATGCCAACGGCATCTACCTGGCTAAAGTGACGCAGGCAGGGCGTGTTCAGACGATCCGCCTGATCAAACAATAATATAAAAAGAAGGTTTAAGGGGGTTCGGCTTCATGTAAAAGGTTTTATACTAATTGCCGGACTCCTTTAAGCTTGCTTTTGAGCATTCACCAATTACCAATTAAAATCGCCCCAGATGAAAAAAAGATTAGTATCTCTTCTCTTTGCCGCCTGCTTCATGCAGGTGCCAGCACAAACCACCATTACCGTCATGGATAGCGTCGTTTTTTATGACGGCTATGCCTCTGTCGTATCTAACCCCACACCGCCCGGAGTCATCAGGCACCGGAACGATCTGTTTGCCCGGAAACTGACAAGTGCAGAGCTGTCGTCAATCGGTACAAGTCTGCAGATGAATGTCAGCATCAAAGCATTGTGTGATAATTACGACCGGATAGGAAATGTCAACCTGGCCCTGGTCCCTGTGGGTTCTACAACCTATAACCCCGATAATGTACAGCGCATCGAGCTTGGCCGGTTTATCACGCCGTTCATGAACAAGAACATTCAGCCGGATGTGGTTTCTTACACTTTTAATATTGATAATGTCGCTATGCTTTTGAAAGAGGTGAGCATCACCACGAATTTCGACATCTGGATCGAGCTGTCGCTGTTCGGTGTTCCTTACGCCGCCAATACCCAGGTAGCGGGATGCTCAGGCCGCAACGATGTATTCAGGGGAAAGCTGCAATTCGTAACCAACTCAGCGGCGCCCACACAAACTACAAATGTATTAGTGCCCCTGTTCTTCAATGCCAACTTCAATAATTATCAAACCGGTGCCACGGATACGATCGGGCTTACCACCAGGCGCATCACCTTTAATGTGCCGTCTAATATGACAGATGCTGAGCTTACGCTGATCACCTCTAACCACGGTGCAAATTCCGGTGGCGAAGAATATAACAGAAGGGTGCATTATGCTTACTTCGATAATGCCCAGGTGCTTACGTACAAGCCGGGCCGCCTCACATGCGAGCCATTTCGTCCTTATAATACGCAGGGAAATGGCATTTATGGCTCTACCGTAAAAACTCCTGCGCAATGGCAGTCCTTCAGCAATTGGTGCCCCGGCGATGTCATCGATATCCGCAAGATTCCTTTAGGTCCCGTTGCGGCCGGCAGTCACTCGTTCTTGATCCGCGTCCCTTCGGCAACGTTTAACGGAGGAGACGGTAATTTTCCGCTTTCTCTCTATTTTCATGGGAAAACATCGGGGCAGCTGCCCTTAGGAATTATGGATGATGTTGTAAAAGACCGTTTGCTTTCAGTATATCCCAACCCGTCGAAAGGGCAGTTCACCATTGAGCTGGAAGACCCTGAGGCTGAAATAACCGTGACCAACGCGCTCGGGCAGGAAGTGCTGAGAACTCATGCAAGACAGAGTACAACAAGTCTGCAGCTGGATCAGGCAGGTCTGTATATTGTTTCCGCAAAAACAAAACAGGGCATCGTTACGCGGAAGTTCATTGTAAGCCTTTAGGGCTGTGAAAGATTTCAATCCTGTTATATAACAAAAGACTCTGTAGACAGCAGCTACAGAGTCTTTTTTATACCGATGATTTCCCGGTGCTTATATTTTATTGAGACGCTTCAGGAATTCATCTTTTTTGCGTTGCGATACGGTGATGGTGCTGCCGCTTTTCATCATGATGTAGCCTCCACGGCCTTTGTGGTATTGCCTGATGTATTCGAGGTTAATGAGGTGCGAATGGTGTACCCGGATAAAATTGTAGTCGCTGAGTACATCTTCAAATTCCTTTAGGTTTTTGGTGACAATGATTTCTTTACCATCGGTGAGAAAACAAACGGTGTATTTTCCTGCGGCCTCGCAGCGCTCGATGTCCCCGATCTCAACAAACACCAGGCCCAGGTTGGTGCTTAAGGCCAGGCGGTTATTTTTGCTGCTGCCTCCACTGGTTTTCAAGAGTTCTGTTTCTTTTGAGGCCGGCGCCTTAGTTGTCATCGTTTCCGCTTTTTTAACGGCTTTGATGAGCTCTTCCTCGTCAACCGGCTTGAGGAGGTAATCCAGCGCCGAAAACTTAAAGGCTTTGATGGCATGCTCATGGTAGGCAGATACGAAGATGACGTTTATTTTGCGTTCGCCGATTTTTTCCAGCAGGTCGAAACCCGATCCCCCGGGCATTTGAATGTCGAGGAAGATAAGGTCAGGATTTAATAAATTGATGAGGTCAAGGGCTTTTGAGATGTCTTCGGCAACTCCTACAACATTCACGGCCGGGCAGTGTTCCCGGAGCAGGATCTGTAACAAATCCCTGCCTTTTTTTTCGTCGTCAACAATTACAGTGTTTATCATGGGCAATGGTATAGAATAAAATACATGAAATGGATTTAAAATAGCGGTATTTTTTTTAGAGGAATGGTGATGCTGACCAGGGTCCCCTCAGCCTCGCCCTGCGCATTTACCTTGTCGGTAATCTCCAGGCTGATCTGGTTGTTTTCGATGTAATTGATGGTCCGGATCCGCTCCCCGATGGTTCTGATCCCCATCGAAATATGGGAGTCGCTGTGCATGGATTTTTTTCTGGTAGATTCGCCGCGACCAATCCCATTGTCATCGATCATCCCGATCAGGCATCCATCCTTCTTGATGAACCGGATTTTTAAAATCCTTTCCTGTTCGGATTCCCGGAGGCCGTGATGAATCGCATTTTCAACGAAAGGTTGAAACAGCATTCCGGGTATTTCAATTTTTTCTTTTTCCAGGAGCGGATCGATCTCCAGCACAAATTCAAATTTGTGGTCGAGTCGTAATTGCTCGAGCTCAACATACAGCTTCAGTAAATCGATTTCTGTTTGCAGGAAAATATAATTGTTGTTGGAGTTGATGAGGAACATGCGGACCAGCCGCGCAAATTTTCCGAGGTATTTTCCGGCCGATACTTTATCGTCGGTGGAGATGAAATATTTGATCGTATTCAGGCAGTTAAAAATAAAGTGGGGATTCATCTGGCCCTGCAGGGCTTTTAATTCAAGCAGCGCATAGTTCTTGTTGATTTCCGTTTTTTCAGCTTCATTTCTGCGAATAATCTTTACCCGGATGTACACGATGATCAGCACGATCATGATAACACCTGCAAGCATGGTATATAGAAAAGACCAGGTTTTATAAAAGGGAGACGGAATCGTAAAGAGGATCCGTTTGCTCTTATTCAGCTTCTCCCCCCTGCTGCCGATCACCTCAATCGCTAAGCTGTAATCCGAAGGCATCAGATTGGTATAGGTGATCAGTCTTTTATCCCTCATGTAATTCCAGTCCTTTTCCAATCCTTCGAGCCTGTAGCGGATGAGTAAATTTTTGGGATCGCTGAAAAACGGCGCGCTGAATTGAATTTCCAGCTTGCCTGTCTGCCCGGGCAGGCGGATCAGCGAATCGCTATAGGAGAACTCAGTATTATCGGCTACGATTTTTTCGATGAAAAGGTCAGGCACATAATCCGATACATATTCTTTTTTCGGATCAGTTATCACAAAGCCGTTGATGGTTGGAAAAACCAATTCTCCGTTTTCCCTCTTCAACCCGGGCGATTGGAACGCGCCGTTGCATTCGGTATATTTCATCCCGCTTTCGCGTCCGTAGAAGGTGGACGACACAAAAGACGATCTGCCCTCGGCGTAGTCATTCAGGTCTTTCTTATACACAGAGTAAATACCGGCATTGGTGCTGATCCAGAATTTCAGATGATCGTCTTCGAGAATACAGGAAGCAAAATCATCGACCAGCTCGACGCCTTTATTATAGGCGAAAAAAACGCCGTTTTTCAGTCTTGCAATGCCGCCGCCATAGGTGACGATCCAGTAAGTGCCGGTATCGGCGGGGTCTTCATAAATATAGCGTACATTATTGTGCGGCAGTCCGTCATCTGTCGTATAGATCCGCACCTTGCCATTCCTGATAACACCCAGGCCGTTTTTGGAACAAAACCAAAGCTGATCTTTTTTATCCTGTATGATCTGATTGATGGAGTTCGTAGTTGCCTCCTCTATCCACTTAAACTTTCCGTTCTTGTAATAGCAAAGTCCTTCGGAGGTTCCTGCCCATATCGTATGTGCCTTGTCCTCGTACAAACAGAAAACCTGGTCGGAAGGAAGACCATCGGCCATTTTATAGCTTTGTTCAAGCTTGTTGTGATAGAACCTGGAGATCCCTCCGCCATAGGAACCGCTCCATAAAGCCCCTTTCTGGTCTATCAGCAGGGTCCAGACACAGCCGTTGGAAGGCGCCGGCTTAAACTGAGAGCCGGTAAACTCAAACACACCTTTGCAGTAACTACTGATCAGGATAGAGCCCCGGGAACCATTGATGATAGAGCCACAGCTGCTGCCATAAAAATTCTCGGTTTCGGAGTAAGACCTGATCACTTTCGGCTTCAGCTTGTTGATCCCGGCATTGCCCGTACATAGCCAGATATTATTTTCCCGGTCTTTCAGGAAATTTTGTATTTCGTTTGCCGTAAGCCCGTTGTGAACGTCCATCGATGAATAGGAGTTTCCTTTGACAATAAACACCCCGTTTTTGCCGGCTATCCATATCCTGTCCTGGTCGATCAGGAAATCGTTGAAGTAGGCATCTGATTTTTCATTGATAATAGCGCCCGGGAGTTTGCATTCCTGCACAGAATCCTGCCTGACCCGGTAAAGATGGTAATGATTGGAAACATAAAGCGAGTTGTCGGCGCCATGCTTCATATTTAGTACCGGCAAATGCTGTGGCACCTGCAAGCGAACCAATTGCTGTTTCCTCAGCACAAAAAGCCCTGTCCTGGTTCCTATGTGCAGGGTCTTATTATAATAAGTCATCTTTGTAATGAAAGCGGGTGCCATGTCATAAAAAAGGGAATAGGCATCATTTTGCAGCCGGTAGATCTTTCCGTTACTACATCCTATAAGGAGGTTGCCCTGATCATCTTCACAGACAGAAGACACGTGGCCCGCAGCTTGCAGGAGTGGATAGCTGACCGGTTTTTCGCCGGAGAATTTGACAAGGCCGCTGTTGCGGATAAGCCACATGGTTTTTTCAGAATCTTCAAACATGCCCATGATCCCGTCTTTTGGGAAACCCGGTGTATTACCCGAATGGTAAGTCCGGAACGTAACGCCATCGAAGCGGGTGAGGATGCTTTCGGAGATAAACCAAATGAACCCGTCCTTTGACTGGGCCATGTTCAAAATCTTTTTTTGAGTAAGTCCGTTCTCCGAGTTCCATATTTTGATGGAGTAGTCGAAGCGGGCATTCAAACTCTCTTCCGAAACATAGGATGCCTGCGCATACATGGTGTTTTGAATGAGAATAAGCAGGACCTTGATGAAAAAATATGATCTGGCGGAAGTGTCGATAATACTTTCTTTAAAGAGCTGTAAAGGTAAAAAATAAATGCCTCCGTATAAAACTTTAAGGGGGAGTGATGCCTTCTGATATGCCAAATCCGCCGTTATTTCTATAAGGACAGGCTCATAACTGCAAAAATATACCCACTTATTCCCCTATCTGCTCACTTATGTATTATGACATAAAGCTTAACTATTTAGTAAATAAGTTAGCATAACAAATTCAATTCCTTTTTCGCATGAGCGCTCAATTCCTCCATAAGCATTTAATTCTGAAGATAGTTGTTTGTATGATGTTTATGAACCTGAAATTGGTTTCCCAATGTGTCTGGAGCAACCTGTTATACGACAACTTCGAGTATGCCACATCCACTGCCAGTCCTGATTTTGTGCCCAGTGTTTCTTATTCTCCGGCTCATCCCGACACCTATGCTTCCCACAGCCCGAATCAGTCGGCATACATTAATTTTATAGACAGCAATCTGGCCAACGGAACACATGCCGGCACACTATTCTACAGTAAAACCTTTACGGTATGTCCCAATACCCAGTATAAAATGTCTGCCTGGTTTTGCACCACCTTTGCCGGTATGCAATGCAATCTGAAGATCCGCTTAAAAGATGGAAGCGGAGGGATCCTGAATTCGGTCAACAGCTTTCCCTGTACGTATGCACCGAGTTTCAGCCAGTATAGCTCCGGCGTTATTACTCCTACCACCAGCACCATGGTATTGGAATTAATTACCAACGTCGGCGGCGGCGGCGGAAACGATCTGGGAATGGATGACCTCCTGGTGGAGCAATGCCTGAATGCCTCCGGCAGCGTGACAACACAAACCACACTATGCAGCGCCTCTCCTGCATTGAACCTGTTTGGGCTGCTGGGCTCCTCGCAGCCCACGTTCGGCTCCTGGGGCGGCCCTTCCGTGCTGACGGGAGGTTACCAGGGCACCTTCAACCCGGGCCTTCATGTGCAGGGGAATTACGTGTACAGTTATAACTATCAGAACAACATCAATTGCCCGCTGATCAGAGACACTGCAAAAGTCACGGTGATCAGCTCTCCCACGATCAGTGTGAACCAGGCAACCATCTGTGCCGGAAAACAAGCAGTGCTTGTCGCCAGCGGAGCGGCCAACTACACGTGGACGCCTATCACGGGGCTTAATGCCGTAAGCGGTACTTCGGTTTCCGCCGCGCCTTTTTCCACAACGGTATATTCCATTACCGGAACCTTCGGGATGTGCTCCGCCACACAAACCACAACCGTCACGGTGATTCCCCTGCCCGTAGTCACGGTTAACTCCGGAGAGATCTGCCGGGGGAAAACTACTCTTTTAAGCGCCTCCGGCGCCTCTTCCTACTCCTGGCTTCCTTCCGCAGGGCTCAACGGCAGTTCAGCACCTACCGTTATCGCCGGTCCCGGAGCATCTGTCGTCTACACAGTTACCGGTGTGTCATCAGGCTGTTCGGCAAGAGCCACCGCTACCGTAATAGTCCGCCAGGCAGCTTCCGCTGCGATCAGTGCCAGTAATTTTTCCATTACCTCCTCCGATCCGGTGAGCGTCCTAACGGCTTCAGGAGGCAATACCTTCAACTGGATCCTGCAAGGCAATTTTTCCAATGAGCTCCAGGTGAGCCCTCAAAAAACGAGCTCCTATTGCGTGGAGGTAAGCGAGAATGGCTTTTGTCCCGATACGGCCTGCGTGACCATATTCGCTGAGTTCAAATCGGAGCTTGAGTTCCCGAATGTCTTTACGCCTAACGGCGACGGCTATAACGACCGGTTCTTTTTTCCTTACAGTAACCTGGAATCCTTTAGTCTTTCCATTTTTAACCGCTGGGGCATCAAAGTCTTCGAATCGTCGGACCCTGACAGAAACAGCGGATGGGACGGGAAAGTAGATGGCGCGAATGCCTCGGCCGGAGTATACTCTTACATCCTGCATGCGAAAGGCCTTGACGATACGCTTTATGAAAAGGCCGGATTCATTACCCTGGTGCGATAATCTCATAAGTAAACAAGTCATGACGGTCACCAATCCCTCTCAGTTTCTCCGGATCACAAAGCTTTGGCTGGCAGTTATGGCTTTGCTTGTATTCCATAAAACACAGTATGGACAATGTAGCTGGAACAACCTGTTAGCTGATGGGTTTGAATACTCCCAATCTACCACCAGCCCGGATTTTATAACAGGTCTCAGTTATGCTCTGCCACATCCTGCAAGCTATGCAGCGCACTCGGGAAGCCAGTCGGTATACCTTAATTTTGTCGACAGCAACTCCACCTCGCCTCCCGGAACGCGTGCAGGAACTTTATTCTACAGGAAGACCATCAATGTTTGCCCGAACATCCCCTACAGGGTGTCGCTGTGGTTATGCACCACATTTTCAGGATTGCAGTGCAACGTTAAAATTGTTTTGAAAGATGCCAACGGCGCTGTTTTAAATGCAGTGAATAATTTTCCCTGTCCTTATGCTCCTACCTTCGGACAATATAACTCGGGTGTTGTTACTCCCACCACAAGCACCATCATCCTCGACCTGTATACCAATGTGGGCGGCGGCGGCGGGAACGACCTGGGAGTGGATGACCTGCTCATCGAGCAATGCTTCACCTCACCGGGGATCAAAACACAAACGGCCTTGTGCAGCACCTCGCCCACCTTAAATTTATACGGGCTGTTCAATCCGGTTCGTCCGACTTACGGAACCTGGGCAGGTCCTTCTTCCCTGGGGGGCGGTTATTCAGGCACCTACAATCCTTCGCTTCATGTGCAGGGGCAGTATTTGTACAGTTACTATTTTCAGAACAACAGCCATTGCCCGCTGATCAAGGACACCGTCAACGTGGTGATGCCTCAGACCCCCACCTTAAGCGTTAACGCGGCAACGATCTGCCTGGGCCAGCAAACAGCAACTTTAACAGCAGGCGGAGCAGCCGGTTACACCTGGACACCTGCCACCGGGCTCAATACAACATCCTCCGGCACGGTGAGCGCTAATCCTACGGCTACCACCGCTTATACCATCGTTGGCTCCAATGGGAACTGCCACGACACCATCACAACGCAGGTGACGGTAAACCCTCTGCCGGTGCTCAGTGTCAATTCAACGACAATCTGTAGCGGTTCTTCAGCAACATTGTCTGCATCGGGCGCATCCCTTTATTCCTGGAGTCCTGCCCTTTACCTGAATAGTGTGTCCGGTTCTTCCGTGGTGGCAAGGCCGGATGCAAGCATGATATATACCATCACCGGCACGGTAGGCTCCTGCACGGCGGTGGTGAATGCATCGGTAACTATTACACCTACGCCCACGCTGACAGTTAACTCCCTCAGTATTTGCAGGGGTTCGGACGCCTTGCTATCGGTAAACGGCGCAACGAGCTACACCTGGTTTCCTTCATCGGGCCTGAGCGCCACCACCGGAAGCACCGTCAGCTCTTCTTCGCCGGTAAGCATGACCTACACGGTGATCGGGCTCCTGGGGAATTGTTCCGACACCACGGAAAGCACCGTCACGGTAAATCCGCTTCCGGCCTTAACGGTAAATTCCGCCACCGTGTGTGATGGCTTCTCTGCCGATCTCATCGCCTCGGGAGCATCGGTCTACAGCTGGTCGCCGTCCACGTATCTGAATACGGCCTCCGGGGCTTCGGTCATTGCCACGCCATCGGTTTCCACCGTGTATGTTGTAAGCGGCTCAACAGGAATGTGTACCTCTACCTTACAAGCAGTCGTGCATGTGAATTCCCTGCCCAATGCTGCTATCGGGGCAAGCAACACCCTGATCAATACGCCGGGTGAAAGTGTATCGCTCACTGCTTCCGGAGGCGCCGGCTACCTGTGGTCGAACGGTATGGGCACATCCCTGATTGCCGTGGCGCCATTGCAGACCAGCGATTACTGTGTGACAGTAAGGACCGCCGAGGGCTGTGAGCAAAAAGCCTGCATCACCATAGAAGTGTCGCCGGAATCCACGCTTTATATTCCCAATGCCTTTACTCCGAACGGAGACGATCTCAATGATGTGTTGTACACTCCCGGCACTAATATCGTCACCTACCATTTGATGATCTACAACCGCTGGGGGAACCTGGTATTTGAATCCGATGATATGGGGAAAGGCTGGGACGGCACGTATAAAGGAGAGCCGGTGAAAGATGATGTGTATAATTACCGCCTGATCGCAGAAGGCATTGATCATGCCATTTATAAAAAAACCGGTTTCATTGCCGTTGTGAAGTAAGCCTGTCTTTTAGGTGGTTTGCCTCATGTATGAGGCTTAACCGCGTCTGGATCTGCTTCGTTTTCTTTCTTCCAGTGGGCGAACGGTAATTATTTTATTTCGGATACAGTAACTGTAAAAGAAGTTTTTGATCTGATCAAAATTTTCGTATTCGTCATAAGTGATCTGTAAAGGAACCTGATTTTTAAAACACAATTCTATGTATTCATTCTTCAGCCTGGTTTGTCCCACCCTGCCGGCGAATTTTCGGGAAGGATTTCCCCAGTTGAAATCAATAATGTCTGATAACATATAAATGGTTACGGTTTTTGAAAGGCGGTTTTTGCAGCTGATCTTTTCCTGGTCTATCAACATTCCTTGTTTTGCAGAAATGGCTAAAAGAGTTCCGAGAAAAATAATAATCGCTGAGCTAAAGCAAAAGATAAGAAAAGGAGTGATATGAAATCTGTCTGCCCTGGCGCCGGGCCAACAAGCGCAAAGTGCAACAAAACAAAGAAAAATCCAAAGAAAAAAAGGTCTTGAGTAGTACAGGCTGTGGATTTGAGATGTGATAGGAAGTTCGCTCTTGAAAGAAGACGGTTGAATGCCCATGGCCTGTTATTTTCCTATCTTGATTTTCTCTCCCAGGAACTTCGGATCGGTGTGCAGGATGTAAATATCCAGCACACATTTTACCCGCGCAAAGTATTCGCGGATGCGCGTCTTTAAAGAATAATTTTTGTTGACTTCCTGCGCATTGAAGGCAATGGCATGAACGCCGCTTTTATTGGCAATGAACACCGCACGCTGGTTATGGAACTCCTGCGAAATGATGGTGATGGAATCTTCCCCGAACACTTCTTTACACCTCACCACGCTGTCCAGGGTGCGGAAGCCCGCATAGTCGAGCACAATACAGGAATCGGGAATGCCGAGCTTGATCAGGGCATCGCGCATGTCGGTGGGCTCGTCGTATCCTTCGGTGTGGTTGTCGCCGCTCAGCAGGAGGTATTGCACTTTGCCTGTTTTATAAAGCTCATAAGCGGCCTGCATGCGATAGGTGAAATACATATTGTTGGTGCCACGGATCGTGTTTTTGGAAGCGCCCAATACAAGGCCCACCTTGCGCGCGGGAATTGCGCTGCTATCCGTGTAGAGTTGCGATACCGTAGAGCGGTTGATCCAGGAGTTGCAAAGCAACAGGGATAAGAAGCAAAGCAGCACCAGGATGAAAAGCCATTTGAAGAAACGCTTGTATCGGATGAAAAAGGCTTTCATTAAATGAATAAAGAAGTGATCGTAAACGTAGCAAACACCACGCTGGCAATTCCATTGGTGGTGCCAAAGGCCAGGTTCACACGCGAGAGGTCATTGGGCTTCACAATGCTATGCTGGTATACGATAAGGCCAATGAAAAAGGCTACGCCAAGCCAGTACAGGAAATTGAAATGGCCGTAGAAACCGGCTGCAACCACAAAGGCAATGCTGAAAGCATGCAGGACTTCCGAAAAGCGCAGGGCTCCTTTGGTTCCGAGGAGCACAGGGATCGAATTCAAACGATGTTCACGATCAAACGTTTCATCCTGCAGGGCATAAATGATATCGAAGCCGCTCACCCAGCAAAACACCGTGAAGGAAAATAATAAAGGCAGCCAGGAAAAATGGCCGGTTACCGCCAGGTAAGCGCCGATAGGAGCAAGGGCCAGCCCCACGCCCAGCACCAGGTGGCAGAGCGGTGTAAAGCGTTTGGTATAGCTGTAGAAGAGGATCACGAACAAGGCCACCGGTGATAAGTAGAAACAGATGGTATTGATAAAAAACGTGGCTGTCACGAATAAGGCAGAATTTAAAATGATGAAGAAGAGCGCATTTCCGGGATTGATAATGCCTGCGGGAATTTCGCGGATGGCAGTCCTCGGGTTGAGCGCATCAAACCTGCGGTCGATATAGCGGTTGAAAGCCATCGCCGAATTGCGCGCCGTGGCCATGCAGGCCAGCACCAGCAGGAATAACTTCCAGGAGAAGCTGTAACCTTCATGGATCGAAAGCATAAAGCCGATCAATGCAAAGGGCAGGGCGAAGATCGTGTGGCTGAACTTAACGAGTGACAAATAATGCTTGACAGTGCTCATGGATTTAGCGTTTAAGAATGAGGATCATGAGAAAGGCAACGGGAACCGAAGACAGGATCAGTCCTGCAAAGCCCATGCTGAAATTCTTTTTGGAGATCTCGTACTTGGCATTCAAAAAAATATTGATGATGGCGCTGACAAACCCCAGGAAGGTATTGATCAGGGAAAGCATCAGGAACAAAGGATTGTCGGTGATCACCAGCAGCACAATGAAGAGGCAGCACAATGCGCCAAACACAAGGGATAAATAGCCGGTTGATTTATAAAGGTTCATGATCTTGTTCCGCTTATAACACGTTGTTGGTCTGTTCTTTTATTTTTTCCAGCTCGTCTTTCATCAGCACCACCAGCTTTTGCATCTCGGCATCGTTGGCCTTGGAGCCGATGGTATTGATCTCCCGGCCGATCTCCTGGCCGATGAAATTCAGCTTACGCCCGCCGGCCGGCTCTTTCATGGTTTTGATGAAATAGTCGAGGTGCGTTTTCAACCTGACTTTTTCCTCGTTAATGTCCAGCTTCTCGATGTAATAGATCAGCTCCTGCTCGAAGCGGTTCTTGTCTATTTTGTCTGTGCCAACCACCTCTTCCAGGTTTTTGTGGATGCGGTCTTTGATGTTCCGGATGCGGGCGGCGTCATGCACCTTGATGTCTTCCAGCGCTTTGCCGATCAGGGCAATGCGGTGCTCAAAATCCTTTTCAATGGATTGGCCCTCGTCGCTGCGGAAGGTATTCAGGCCGTCGATGGCTTTCAGGATCACCTGGTGAATGTCTGTCCAGTCCTGCTCGTTAGGCTCTTTGCGCTCGGTTTTCAGCACCTCGGGCATTTTCAGCACATGCGACAATAAATGGTCGGTGGGTTCGTTCAGCTCAATAGCCAGCTGCCTGATTTTTTCATAATAAGCTTTGGCCAGTTCGGTGTTGACCTCCACCGGCGTTTCCTGTACTTTCGGCTCTACATATACCGAGAGGTCAATCTTTCCGCGCTCCAGCAGCCTGGCGATCTCGCTTTTCAGCTCGTGTTCTTTGTCGCGGTATACAGAGGAGAGTCGGAGGCTCAGATCGACATTTTTACTGTTGAGAGACCGGATCTCCACGTGTACGGTTTTGTTGTGGAATTCCTGTGTGGCTTTCCCGAAGCCAGTCATTGATTTTAGCATAGGCAAAAGTAAAATTTTTGAGCGAAATAGCCCACAAAAGCAAAGGAATTCTTATTATTGTATAGCGAACAGGTCTTTTGAATCCAGGCATGAAATTGCCATAAAGACCGGAAACGACGGCTAAACCGAAAACCATGAAATAGCCATGCGGACAACACAGGAACGAATGAAGATACCACGGCTATACCATAAGGCAATTAAAAAAACAAAAAACCTCGACTTATGAAACTCATTATACACGGCGGATTTTTCAGTGAATCCTCACAATCCCACGAGACCAAGAAAGCCAAGCAGGACGCTTTGGAGCTCATTGTCAGAAGCTCCTACGAGTACCTGAAAAATCATACCGCCCTCGAAACCGTGGTATATGCGGTAGAGCAGCTGGAGGACGATGCGCTGTTTAATGCCGGGACCGGCTCGCAGATCCAGAGCGACAGCAAGATCCGCATGAGCGCTTCGCTCATGGATAGCGTTACCTGTAAGTTCAGCGGTGTCATCAACATCGAGGACGTTAAAAACCCGATCCGTGTGGCGGAAAAGCTCTTGACCTACGACGACCGCGTGCTTGGCGGCGAAGGAGCAACGCACTTTGCACGGAAGAACGGGTTTGAGGCATTCAGCACCGAGATCCCGCAGCGCCGGAAAGAATACGAGGAGAAAGTGAAGTCGCAGGGAACAGGCACTGTGGGTTGTGTAGCGCTTGATGCCAAAGGGAATATTGCAGCTGCCACATCCACCGGTGGTAAAGGCTTCGAGATCCCGGGCCGGATCTCCGATTCGGCGACGGCTGCGGGCAATTACGCCAATGCCTTTTGTGGCGTGAGCTGCACGGGAGTAGGGGAGGACATTGTGAGCGCCGCCGTGGCAACAAAAATTGTGACACGGGTTACCGACGGTATGCCTGTAGCCACTGCCTTTGAAAAAACATTTGCCGAGCTGAAGCCTTACGATGGCTTTGCCGGCGCGATTGCCATTGACAGATCCGGAAATATGTATCACCAGGATTCGCATCCTAAAATGGTGTTTGCCGGTTTCGACGGCACACAGCTTGACCTGTTTAATTGAAACATTGTGAGCGCAGATAAAACATATATGCAGCGCTGCCTGGGGCTGGCAGTAAAAGGAATGGGGCGTGTAGCGCCTAACCCGATGGTAGGCTGCGTGGTGGTGCATGACGGCAAGATTGTGTCGGAAGGCTACCACGAAACATTCGGTGCGCCGCATGCAGAGCCCAATGCCATCCGTCAGCTCAGCGATGAAGTCTTAAAGGAAAGTACCTTGTATGTCAACCTTGAACCCTGCTCGCATTACGGAAAAACACCGCCCTGTGCAGATCTCATCATCCATAAGGGCATCCGGAAAGTCGTGGTTGGTAGCCTCGATCCCAATCCCTTGGTGGCAGGCAAAGGCCTTCAGAAATTGAAAGACGCCGGCATTGAGGTAGTACACGGTGTTTTAGAAAAGCAATGCCGGGAGCTCAATAAGCGCTTCAATACGTTTCACGAAAACAAACGGCCTTACATTATTCTGAAATGGGCGCAGACGCAGGACGGGTTTATCAGCCAGTGGCCTTTGCCCGAGAACAAAGAGGATAACTGGATCACCGGGGCAGAGAGCAAAGCCCTGTCTCATCAATGGCGCTCCGAAGAGCAGGCCATCCTCATCGGCTATAATACGCTCATCAACGACGATCCTTTGCTCACCACGCGCCTGGCAAAGGGGAACAATCCGCTGAGGTTGATCCTGACGCGTGAAGCCGAGCTGCCAGCGCATTTGCAGGTGTTTAATAAGGATGCCAAAACCGTTGTGCTGAATGGCGTAAAGAGTGAAATGAAGCATTTCGTCGAGTATGTGAAAATCGATTGGAGCAATAAGGTAAAAGAAGTGCTTGATCTCTGTTATGCGCGGCAGATTACAAGCATCATCGTGGAAGGAGGCACCAATACCATTTACAACTTTATGAACCAGGACCTCTGGGACGAAGCCAGGGTCTTTGTCAATCCGGCCAGGCAATTTACGCATGGCATCAACGCGCCGGAAATCGGGTTGAAAGATCATAAGCCGGTTACGATCGGAAGCGATCTGCTCTACACCATTAAGAACAAGGCTTAACATAAAGAAACAATCATAGAAGGCATAAAGATCATAAGAAGAAAAAGAACGTCTTCGGCCCACTCGACTACTAAACAACAGCAACTTTATATGTCCTTACATGCCTTATATGGTTTTAAAAACAATAACCTTCATGGGTTTTACTAAAATTTTATGTCCTATTTAATTCTTTCCATTCTCATTTCTACCCTATTCGGTATTTCGTTTAAGGTCATTGCCGTCAACAATATCAAGTCATTCCAGGCCATTGTCATCAATTACCTGGTGGCCGGCTCTTTGGGTTTTATTACCACCAGCTCGGATGTGACGCCCTTTACAATTTTCGAGCAGAAGTGGACCTGGGTGGCCATAGGACTTGGGATCGTGTTTGTGAGCAGCCTGTTTGTGATTGCCGAAACCACCGCGCGTTCCGGGATTTCGGTAGCCCAGGTATCCAACCGCATGGCGGTGGTGATCCCTATTTCCGTGGCGATGATGTATTACGGTGATGCCTTGACCGTGTTTAAGGTGGCGGGCATCATCCTCGCTGTAGTTTCAGTGTACCTTGTTTCTCATAAGGAAGAAAGCGGAAAGGAAAAACAAAAGCTGTGGTGGCTCTTCCCCCTGGTGATCTTTGTTTGCAGCGGTATCATCGATTCTTCCATTAACTATGCCCAGCGCTTTTTGCTGAGTGAGAACGATTTCGATGCCTTTCTTTCCACGGTATTTATGACGGCCTTTGTATTCGGTTTTCTCGCTTTGCTTTACCAGCTGGCTATTCAGAGGCATAGCTTCCAGGTGAAAGCGATACCGGCCGGTGCCCTTCTCGGCGTTATTAATTTCGGCACCATGTATTTTATTGTACAGGCGCTCAACTCCGAAGTGCTGGAGCCATCGGCGCTGTTTCCGGTGAATAACCTGAGCATCCTCACCCTCTCCACCATCATTTCCGTCCTGGTGTTCAAAGAAAAATTATCCGGGAAAAACTGGCTGGGTATCGCACTCAGCTTATTGGCTATTTTTATCCTCGGCTTATTGCCACGCTTGTTCTGATGCTATTCTCCGATACATACCTCACCATCGGGCAGCCCGTAGAAGCCCTGTATAAAGACAAGGGCAGTAAATTCATTGGCCTGGCTTATCCCGTACAAAACGAACAACAGGTCAAAGAGATCTTACAGGGATTGAAAAAAGAGCATCATACCGCCAACCACCATTGTTATGCTTACCGCCTGGGAGCCGATAAGCTCACGTTCAGGGCCAACGACGATGGCGAGCCTTCCAACACGGCCGGCAAGCCTATCCTGGGGCAGATCCAGTCCAACGACCTCACGGATATTCTCATTGTGGTGGTGCGCTATTTCGGGGGTACCCTGCTGGGTGTGAGCGGCCTTATCCATGCCTACAAAACAACGGCTGCGGAGGCCATCAAGGTGTCTAAGATCGTTGAGAAGCAGATCCTGTTTTCCTATACCATCCATTTTCCCTTTGAGCAGCTCAACGATGTGATGAAGATCCTCAAGCAATCAGATTCCAAGATCACTGCGCAGGAATTTGATAACCAGTGTAAGATCAGCTTCAACATCCGGAAAGCCAGTAGCGAAGCCTGCGAGGAGAAGTTGAAGAAGACGGAAGGCCTGACCCTGGAATACCGCTAAGGACGATAGATTGACATTTAAAGATGAAGAAGAAAAGCACGATCAAATTAACACTCAGCGATGCCGAGAAGCAAAGGCTCAGGGCGAACAAGCTGAAAATAGCGGAGATCCTGAACTTCGCCACGGATGAGCTGGTGGTGCTATTGGATGTGCCCTTTGAGCGGGCTAAAGAAATTCATGCCCTGGCAGAGTTCCAAACCATTCCGTCGATCGGGATTAAATTCGCCGAAGACCTGGTTTTTCTGGGCCTGTATTCCATCAGCGAGCTGAAAGAAAGCACCGGCGCCTCTTTGCTTGAAGAATATGAATTTAAGAAAGGATTTACCACCGACCCTTGCGTGGAAGATCAATTCCGCTTAGCCGTGTATTATGCCAATACAAACGATGCTACAAAAAATTGGTGGGACTTTACCGAAGAACGAAAACGATACAGGCTTGAGAACGGCTACCCCACAAACAGGCCTAAAGCAGCCTGGTACGAACACTAGTCAATCTGAGACACGCCCAAATCTTCCGGATCAGGTCAGTTCACCGGGTAAATGAGTATATTTATATAAACTAAAAATATAAGCTCATGACATTAAAACACTTCTTCTTCGCGTTTGCGGTTTGCCTCAGTGTAAACGTAGCAACGGCACAAGACCTCCGGAAAAACGGTTCTATTTACGGAAAAGTAGAATCCAACGGCGATGTCCGGATCAACGGCAGCATCAAAGGAAAATTTGAATCCAATGGCGACATTCGCGTGGATGGCAGCATCAAGGGTAAGATCGAATCCAACGGCGATATTCGTAAGAATGGCTCTATCGTGGGAAAAGTAGAATCGAACGGAGATGTGCGCCTCAACGGCAGCATTGTCGGGAAGATCGAAAGCAACGGCGATGTCCGCAGGAACGGCAGTATCGTTGGCTCGGCCAGCGGCGTGAAAAAAGAACAGGCTGCGGTGATGTTCTTTTTCGATTTCTTTTAGTTAGCCCCCACACCCAGAAGGTTTTTGAAATCTTCCGGGTGTGGGGATTTAGCGTATCTTTGCACATGCATTTTTCCAACCGCCAGCTATTTCTCAATCACGTGGCCCAGGTGTCGCCCAAGCCGATGGACCTGGAGATCGTCAAGGCAGAAGGTGTTTCCCTTCACGACATCCAGGGCAAATCCTACATCGATTTTATTTCAGGCATCTCGGTGAGCAATGTGGGTCATTGCCATCCTCATGTGGTCAAAGCCATTCAGCAGCAAGCCGAAACCTATATGCACCTGATGGTATACGGCGAATATGTGCAGGCGCCGCAGATCCTGCTGGCGAAAGCCCTCACCGATTTGTTGCCCAAGCACCTGAACTCAGTGTTCTATACCAATTCGGGGACGGAAGCCACGGAGGGCGCTCTGAAGCTGGCCAAGCGCGTGACCGGGAGAACGGAGATCGTCTGCTTTAAAGATGCCTATCATGGCAGCTCTCATGGCTCACTGAGCGTGATGGGAAATGAAACCTTCAAGCAGGCGTTCAGGCCGCTGTTGCCCGATGTCAGGATCATAGAATATAATTCAGTGGAAGACCTTGCTACCGGAATTACAGAAAGAACAGCGTGTGTGATTCTGGAACCTGTACAAAGTGAAACGGGCTACACCGTTGCCACCAATGAATTTTTGAAAGCCCTTCGCGGACGTTGTACGGAAACCGGCACCCTGCTCATCCTCGACGAGATCCAGAATGGCTTTGGCCGCAGCGGAACCTTTTTTGCTTTCGAGCAAACGGGTATTGTGCCCGATATCCTCCTGCTGGCAAAAGGTATGGGCGGTGGCCTGCCTATCGGCTGCTTCATCAGCTCCAGGGAATTGCTGAATGAATTTACACACAGTCCCGTTTTAGGAAATATCAATACTTTCGGTGGGAATGCCGTTTGCTGTGCGGCTTCTTTGGCTTGCCTGCAAGTCATACAAAACGAGCGCTTATTGGAAGGGATCGGCCAAAAGTCAAAGCTGATCCGTTCCCTGCTCGTGCATCCGGCCATTAAGCAGATCAAAGGCAAAGGCCTGATGCTGTCCCTAGATTTCGGAGAGGTTGATCTCAACATGAAGATCATCGAAACCTGCGTGCAAAACGGGCTGATCGTGGATTGGTTCCTGTTCAATGCTCACTCCATGCGCATCGCGCCGCCACTCGTCATTACAGAAGATGAGATCCGGAAAGCCTGTGAGGTTATTTTGAAAAGCATTGATGAGGCTTTTTTAACCACATAGGCACATGGATGGCATAGTTAAAAATGGCGCGCAGATTAAAGATGAGAACAGGATTTGGTTTGTGAAAACTCTATGATTTCTTTCGGTTCTCTATGATTCTATGTAGCTATGTGGTTGCCTGAAAATTTAGTGTAATACATTACAAATCCACCAGAGCCACCAGCAATTTCTCGATCTTTAGTTTTGCTTCCTTAGGAGAGCAATCGTAATTATTGAAAAGAACGGAGAATGCCAATTCTTTTCCTGATTTTGTTTTCACATAACCGCAATAACCCCGTGCGCGGTTGATATAGCCTGTCTTGGCACGCATGTTGTTTTCTGCGAACGTCCCCTTGCAAAGGCTGGCCATGCTTCCGCTTTTTCCCGCTACCGGGAGCGAGGCATTGAAAGCCGGATAGAGCAGGCTGTCGCGCGATATTTTGGAAAGGATCGTTGCCTGCAATTTTGTGGTGACGGTGTTGGCACGCGATAAGCCGCTACCGTCGCTCATGTGTAATCCCGAAACATCCACGCCGCGTTCCTTCCAGTAAGCCTCGATCGCATCAATTCCATTTGACGTTGTTCCCTGTTTTCCTGTTTTGGCGGCCCCGATCGTTTTCAAGAGGCTCTCCGCATAATGGTTATTGCTTTTGGTATTGGTATAGAAAACGATCTTTTCGAGTGTGGGGGAAACGTGTGAGTGAACCAGCAGTTCGGGCTTATAGGCATAAACGCCGGGCGTTTCATTTACCAGCGCTTTGCTGTCTTTCGTAGCGAGGAGCGCATGCTTATTAAGTTCAAGAATCAGGCTGGCGCCAAAGTACAAGGCTGGCTCCGGCATCTGCGCCTCCACTTCATAGCTTTTCTGATTCGGAGGAATGGTTCCGCTGACTTTTCGTGTGTAGCCGTTGGGGTCGCCATACACAAAGGCATCGTCTTCCGAGCCATAAGCTTTCACAAAAGATTGCACGGACATGTTCTTTTCGAAATAATCGGGTTTGATCTTGTCGAGGCTGGCCATAGACCCTGATTCTGCCGTGGAATAGAACAGGGAGAATTTATTGTCACGGTACGATAGGCCATTGGCGCCCGCGCCGAAGTAGTTCCCGATGTCGCTCCAGATCCAGGTTCCGGGAATGCTGTTGTCGAAGCAGGAAGCATCTGCTTTGACCGTACCTTTTATTTTTTTAATGCCTTTGGCTTTCAGTTTTTTGATAAAGGCACTCAGGAACAAGGAATCGCTGCTGTAAAAATAGGAAGAGTTGAAGGATGGGTCGCCGCTGCCTTTGATGAGGAGGTCGCCGTTATAGTTTCCTGTTGCGGCATCCGGGCTTTCCGTTAAGTAAAAGTTGGTTTTGTACGTGTAATTTTTTCCGAGGATTCCCAGGGCCGCCGATGTCGTCACAATTTTCAGCGTGCTGGCCGGGATCATGGCCATATCGGATTGGTATTCTTTCAGGATTTTTCCCGTGGCGGCTTCCATCACGCAAAAGCTGATCTGCGCATGTTGCAGGTCCTTATCGGCCTGGTACGATTTCAAAATGTCCTCAATGCCCTTCTGCGGCAAGGCACACAGAGCCAGGGTGCAGAACAAAAAAATGAGAGAGGATCGTTTCAGGTTCATGAGTGGACATTGCATGTGTAGATATAATTCCCCTGTTGGCTCCCGATTCCTTTGCCATAGTCGCCGCATTTTTTACCGGCGTTAAACTTGGTTGTATTGTTGATACCGGTGGAGTGATCGTCACTGGCGGAAATACAGTCACAGTTCAGGCTTTTTTTGGCGAAGCCGGAAATCCCCGGGGCAATCCCAACGCTAAGCAAAAATTTCGGAAATGAAAATCGGATTCCCATGGGTTTAACTTTTTTTGTTAATTTAGAAATTAAAAATACCCTTTTTTGTTTTAACTTTAAGAGTAAAATTTTCATTAATGGTTTATGCCCGGTACTTCATTTGCGTTTAAGCAATTTATAATCCATCAGGACCGCTGTGCGATGAAGGTGGGGACTGATGCGGTGTTACTGGGAGCATGGATCGTGCCTAACGGCAGCAAGTCAATTCTCGACATCGGTACCGGCACAGGCATCATCGCTCTCATGCTTGCTCAGAAAACAGAAGCCCAGATCGATGCGATCGATATCGATGAAGATGCCGTTAAACAGGCTTCACAAAACATTTCCGAAAGTAAGTTCGCGGACAAAATTCATGTATCCCAGCATTCCTTCCAGGAATACGCCAAAAGCACCGAACGGAAATTTAACCTGATCGTTTCCAATCCTCCCTATTTTGAGCAATGTCTGAAATCATCGGATGAGCAGCGCTCGCAGGCACGCCATGCCTATACACTTCCCTTCGAGGAATTGCTGGAGGGTGTTGTGAAAATCCTGGATCCCAAAGGAAAGTTCTGCCTGATCCTGCCAAGGCCGGAAGCAGAGCGTTTCAGGCTCCTGGCTGAAAAAAAAGGACTCTACCTGTCCAAATTACTCAGGGTGAAATCGCGTGCGGATAAAGACACCGACAAGCGCCACCTCATGCAGTTCGAATTTGTGCCTACTGAATTTTCGGAAAAAACCCTCGTGATCGAAAAGGGCGGAAGGCACGACTACACCGAGGAATACAAGGAGTTCACCAAAGATTACTACGTTAATTTTTAGCCCGGCTGGACATTCTCCATTTATTTTTCTATCTTTAATTCGTTACTAACAAAACGATGATGCAAAAGATAGTCTTGATTAGCTTCGGACTGCTGTGTTTTCAGTTAAATGCGCAGGATACCGTAAAAGTTAAAACCAACCTCACTCCCGCCCAGGAAGCAGAAAATGCCTACAACCAGGGATTGGAATTCATGAACCAGAAGAATACCAACATGGCGATCGAGAGTTTCTCGAAGGCCATTGCCCTGAATCCCGCTTTTGAAAAGGCTTACTACAACAGGGGCTTTGCAAAGTTCGAATCAAAGAACTACGAGGGCTCTCTCGAAGATTACAACAAAGCGCTGGGCATCAAATCGCTGTATACCGATGCGCTCTATGGAAAGGCCCAAAGCTTTTATGCGCTCCACAAAAAAGACTCCTGCCTCTCTTACCTCAATAAGACCACGCTGGTGGACGAAGACTACAGCAAGGCGTATTACCTCGCCGGGCAATTGAAATTTGAAAGCGGAGATTATAAGGAAGCCGTTGCCGAGTATGATAAAGCCATTGCCGCCAGGCCCGATTATGCTTATGCCTACAACGACCGCGCTTCTGCCAAAAGGCAGCTGGGCGATGAAACAGGCGCGATAGCAGATTATGAAAAAGCAGTAGCCACCGATCCTAAAATGTATTTCGCTTACAATAACCTCGGCTCCTGCAAGCGTAACAAAGGCGATCATGCGGGAGCGATCGAGGCTTATAACAAAGCCCTTTCGCTGAAATCCGATTATTACCTGGCCCTCAACAACCGTGGCTCGGCTAAACTCAACAACAATGACATCAACGGCGCCATTGCCGATTTTGATGCCGCTCTTCGCCAGAAGGCGGATTACGCCCTCGCGATGAACAACATGGCTTCTGCCTATATTAAGAAAAAAGATTACAAGTCGGCGGAAGACTGGGTGAACAAAGCGATCAGGGCCGACGCCAAAGCCGGTGCTGCTTACCTGAACAGGGGCATCATCAAGCAAATGCAGCAAAACGAAGAAGGCGCCTGCGAAGACTGGAAGAAAGCCGCAGAGCTGGGCATCCCGGAAGGGAAGCGCTATTCCTCAGGATTGTGCGATTGATCGGTTTCGAAAAATTTTAAATGTTCAATGATACATGATTGAACATTGATAATTGAAAAATGATCATTGAACATCGGAATAGATGAACTTACATAAACACCTTACCACTTTAATCATTATAACATAACTATATGAATTCACTTAAGACAGTATTGTTTTTGCTTTGCCTCAGCTCATCCATGCTGGCGCAGAATGTAGAATTTGAAAAGGCTAATTTCCCCGACAGAAAGGACCAGCTGAAGGAAGCCAGGAAAGCACTGGATGAAGGGAAGGACGCTTTTGTCCTTGGAAGGAAGGAGTACCAGTTTATCCTCGATGAGTACGTGAACGCACACGGCTATTACCCGGCGAGCAGGAACGACTACAGGCATGCGGGCGATATTTATTTCAAGCAGGCAAAGCCCTTTTTGGAAAAAGCCCAGGAGTTTAACCCGAACAATGCCGATTTGAATTATATGCTGGGTTTCATTTCCTTCAACCTGAACCCGCAATCGCCTGAGGCGATTAAATACCTGGAAAAGGCATATTCCCTGAACCCACAGATTCCGGAAGACGGGATTTACCTGCTCGGCTGGGCCTGCCAGATCAACCTGAAATGGGACGATGCCATTAAATATTACCAAGTAGCCATGAGCCGCTATTCGGCCAATGCCAAAGAGAATGCCGTACCTATGGCTGACGTTACCAAAAAGATCCAGGAATGCAAAACCGGTAAATTGTTAGTAGCAAGCCCGCAACGCATTTTCGTTGACAACCTGGGACCGGAGATCAATACGAATTACCCGGAGTACAGCGCTTTTATTACAGCCGATGAATCGATGATTGCTTTCACCGCCTGCCGCAATACAACTACGGGAGGTAAAAGCGATGGCGAGAATGGCGGCTATTTCGAGGACCTCTATATTTCCGGAAGAAAAGGCCGCAAATGGGCGCAGGCGCAGAACTTCGGGCCTATCGTTAACAGTGAGGACCACGATGCCACGGCGGGCTTGTCTTCAGACGGTACCATCCTGTTTGTGTATAAGTTCAAGGAAAAAGACGGCGGCGATATTTATGTGAGTTACCTGAACGGAAATGTGTGGACCAAGCCGGAGCACCTCAATAAAAACATCAATTCCAAAGCGCACGAATCGTCTGTGAGCTTGTCTTATGATGGTAAGCGTCTGTATTTTGTGAGTGACCGCGAAGGTGGCCTCGGGGACCGTGATATCTATTACTCCGATAAAGACGCCAAAGGCGAGTGGGGGCCTGCGGTGAATGCAGGGCCTGTGCTGAATACCAAGTATGCTGAGGAAGGTGTGTTCATTCACCCGGATGGCAAGACTATTTATTTCAGTTCGAAAGGACATAACAACATGGGGGGCTACGATATTTTTAAATCGGTGTTTGAGAATGGGAAATGGGGCGAGCCGGAAAATTTAGGTTACCCGATCAACGGGCCGGATGATGATGTGTTTTTCGTGATCAGTGGCAGCGGGCATCATGGCTATTTCGCCTCGGCCAAGCAGGGTGGTTACGGTGATAAGGATATTTACAAGATCACCTTCCTGGGGCCTGAAAAAGCGCCGCTCATGATGAACGAGGATAACCTCCTGGCCAGCGTGACGGCACCTGTCAGCGAATTCAAAGCGGAGAAGATAGAATCAAGCGGTCCGAAAATGACCATCCTGAAAGGGGTGATCACGGATGAGCAAACGAAGCAACCGCTGGAGGCCAGCATTGAGCTGGTAGATAATACGAAGAACGAAGTCATTGCGGTATTCAAATCGAACAGCACCACCGGGAAATACCTGGTGTCCTTGCCAAGCGGTAAGAACTATGGTATTGCTGTGAAGAAAGAAGGCTACCTCTTCCATTCGGAGAACTTCGATTTGCCGGCAACCGCCAATTTCCAGGAAGTGGAAAAAAACATTGAGCTGAAGAAGATCGACATCGGTAAAACGATCACGCTGCGTAACATCTTCTTTGACTTCGATAAAGCCACGATCCGGGCGGAATCGGCCAATGAGCTCGACAGGCTCATCAAATTGCTGAGCGAGAATCCAACCATCAAAATAGAGCTGGGTAGTCATACCGATAGCAAAGGCAGCGACGATTACAACCAGAAATTATCGCAATCGCGTTCCCAGTCGGTGGTAACTTACCTGATCGGCAAAGGCATTTCGGGCGACAGGCTGGTGGCTAAAGGTTATGGCGAGACGGTTCCGGTAGCTACCAATGATACGGACGAAGGCAGGCAGATGAACAGGCGTACCGATTTTAAAATTTTGAGTAAGTAATTTATGTTCCGAAAATACTGGAGTCGGGTTTCAAGGATAGGGATCAGGGAAGGGTATGATGATAGCTTGACCAAACGTATTACGCTCACGAACCAGTTCAGTGTCATTGCCCTGACGATCTTTTTTTTCAGCGGGCTCAATAATCTTTCCCTGGGAGATACCTTCTCGGGTGTTTTGCTCGAAGGCTTTGTGCTGGTGTGCCTCTTTGGTCTGTATATGAATAGCCGTCACCATCACGACTTTGCGATCATCTTTTTATTTATGACCATTAACCTGGCCTTGTTCTATTTTAATTCCTATTCGGGCATTTTATCAGGGACCTACCTCTATTATTTTCCGCTGATTCTTGCGATTGCTTTTGTGTTCAACATCCGGACGGATCAGAAGGTGATTTTCCTGAACCTGTTTTTTATCATCCTGCTGATTCTGGTCAACCTCCTGACACGTTATGAATTATTCACGAGTAGCTTCATTACCGATGAAAAGCGTTACCAGATGTTTATATTCAACCTGTTATTCAGCTGCCTGGCGGTAGGGTTTTTTATTTACCTCACGATCAAGAACGGGCTCAAGGAATCGGAGCTGTACAGCCAGCGGATTGCTGAGCATGAGCAGGCAGAAAAGAAGATCAAGGAGGCCCTGGCAGAGAAAGAAGTCCTGTTATCGGAGCTGCACCATCGCGTCAAAAACAACCTGGCCATTATTTCCGGCTTGTTCAGCCTGAAGATCGGCAACGATCCGCCTTCGGAAGCCAGGAACGTACTCGTGGAAAGCAGGAACCGTGTTATCTCCATGTCACTTATTCATAACCGCCTCTATAAAAACAACAATTTCACGGATGTCAATTTCGAGCAATACATTGCAGAGCTTATTTCCGAGATCAATGCGTCCTATCCTTCCATCTCCGGCTCTGTAAAGGTAACAACGGATATTGGCGATGTGGTGCTGAACATTAATATTGCCGTGCCCTGTGGCCTGATCCTGAACGAGCTGCTCACCAATTGCTACAAGCATGCCTTTACCGGCAAAGGGCAGGGAACGATCCATGTGTCCTTCAAACAGGAACGGGAGACCTACACCTTATCCGTCAGCGATAACGGGATTGGTCTTGCCTCGGGTTACCAGGAAAAGGAATCGCTGGGCTTGTCGGTAATTGAAGCACTCAGCGAGCAGTTGAACGGAAGCTTCGACTACTCCTCTGCTACGGGAACCACCTTTGTGCTGAAATTTAAAAACGGATAGCTTCCGCCTTAATTTACCACCAGTTTTTTGATGAGGCTCCGGTTGCCGGTATACAGGCGTACCAGGTAGATGCCTTGCTGAAGTGAGGCATTGATCTGAACCGCTTTGCCAGCCTCAAAGATGCCCTGCTGAGTGTAAATGCATTTTCCTGTCAGGTCGAATAGGGCGATCTCTGCACTCCCCGAAGATGCCTGGTGTAAGGACAGGTAAACGCTCATGCCTGTGGCGGAAGGATTGGGGAAGAGGCTGAACTCTTTTTCGTATTCGAAGCTGATGGCAACAATAGGAGAATAATTGGATGTTCTGTTATGATCTGTTTGTTTGAGCCTGTAATAAGTCATCCCTTCGAAGGGATCTTCATCAAGCATCTCGTAGCTGCTGCCGTAGAGGGAGCCTGTGGCCTTTTTGTCACCGAGCGTTGTATAATGCTGTGCGTCCTTGCTGTGCTCAACAGTGAAGGATGCTGCATGCTGCTCGCCCGTTGTGGTCCATGACAGCTTCACCTGGCCCGCTATTTTTTCGCCTGTAAAGTTTAAGAGCTCTACCGGCAGAGGTCCGCCCATGCTCAGAATACCGCTGTTGTTTACGCCTCCGCCATTGCCTGCGTAAGAAGCGCCCGAAGCATTATTCATACCGCCGGAGCCATTGGTTGTGGTGCTTGCAATGTTTACCGTTGGCTGCATTGTAGAAAAGATGATGGCGCCTTGTCCACCACCACCACCACCGCCGTGCTCCGCTCCATCGCCTACATTACCGCCGTTGCCGCCGTTGGCATTGATACTCAGTGGGCAGGTGCTGCTTGCTGAATAATTCGTTACCTGCAGCACGATTGTTCCTGCTGCGCCACCGCCACCGGCGCCGTCGTTTCCGCAGCTGGCTGTGCTGCCGCCGTTTGCTGTGATTTTAATAGCGCTGCTGCACACGGTGTTGGTTACAAGCGTTGTGGCTTTCAGGAGGATAATGCCTCCCCCGGCACCGCCGTCGAGCCCGACGGTATTATTTTGTTGTCCGCCGCCGCCGCCGCCGCCCATGAAGATGCGGTTGCTGGCAATCCGGGCGCTGAGGGAAATTCCGCCGAGGCCACCGGCGCTGTTTACGCCGGTGCCGCAGCTGTAGCCAAAGCCACCATCGCCACCGGCCGAATAGTTTCCGCCGCCACCGCCGCCGCCATTGTGTTCGTTGCCGCCACCGCCACCATTCAGGATCTTACCGCGGGCATTGGTATAATTCACATCGGTTGATTTGTAAATGCCTTCTCCTTTAAATGCCTGGCTGTTGGAGCTTGTTCTGAATAAGTTGGGAAGGCATGTGCCTGCCACGGCATTGGAGTTGATGAGGCCTTTCCGGAAACCGATGAGGTCGGCATTCACCGGGTGATTGAGGGTTAGGGTATTGGTAACTTCAAAGGCGATCACCCCACCCACGTTGCCGTCCCAGGCAAGACCGGTGATGGGAGCGCTGGTTGTGTAATTGCTGCCCATGTTGCGGTAGCTGATGAGCTGGAGCGAAGCGTTGGTGCCTGTATGGTAGGTATTGGCTAAAGCAGAGGAAAGGGTAATGGTGGTTGGAGTGCCGGTAGCCGGTGAGCGGGAGGCAATGGTGCCGAGCTCATAAAGGCCCGCACTTGAAATAGAAGCAAGATCACCAAAAGTAGAAACATCGCCCGTGTTGGAGCCAATCACATCGTCCTGCATCTGCATGATCACAACTTTGCCGCCCACCGTAAAGGTATGGCTGGCCTGGTTGACATTGACCACCGTGAGCTGGGTCCCGCCGGTGACGGCGCTGATTTTGGCATAGGCGTTCAGGATCTGGGCTTTGGAGACAAGGGAGAGCAGGAGAAGGGAAGAGCAAAGAAGTTTCAGGGTCGTCATAATTGAGGACGCAAAACTATCGAAAAAAATACCGAAACAGGTTAAGTTTTCGTCAAGACTTTACAAAAAATCTACCAAATTGCAAAAATCAGTAAATTCGCTGTAAAAACGCATGCCGGTGGGCAATCCGGACTAAGGGGCAATGGAGGATTAACGGATAATCTGTAAATCACCGGCTTTTGAAGCAGGACCGGCTGTTTTATAAATTATTATCGTTTTAGTGTGGCCCGGCGAATCCCTATAGCCGGTAAATGATTATCTTAGTTGCATTATATAACACCCTATTTTATGGAAACAACTCAACCACGGAAAAAGAAAAGCTTAATCAGACGTATTTTTAAATGGACAGGGATTACCTTTGTCCTGTTATTGATCCTTGTAATCATAGCGCCTTTTCTTTTCAAGGATAAGCTGATCCAGCTTGCTAAGGATGAAGCCAACAAGAGCCTCAATGCCAAAGTGGATTTCGGTGAATTCGATCTGACACTGTTCAGCTCTTTCCCCGATTTCAGGTTTAAAATCCAGAATGTGAGTGTGATCAATAAAGAGCCTTTCTTAGGGGATACGCTGGCGTTCATTAAGGAATTATCCTTTGACCTTAACCTGAAGAGTGTGATCAGCGGTGATAAATACCAGGTGAACTCCATTCTCCTGGATAGCCCGGTGATTAATGCCACGGTACTTCCGGATGGCAGGGCGAGCTACGATATTACCAAGCCATCAACCGATACCACGACCGGAGCGCCGGATACGAGTGCTACCAAATTTGCCCTGCAGCTGAAATCCCTGCAGATCAAACATGCCAATATTTCCTACAATGATATGAAGGGCTCCATGTCGGCCGTGCTGAAAGACATGAACTATACCATGAGCGGTGATTTTACGCAGGATGTGTTTGTCCTGAGCAACCTGCTGGAAATTGCGGAAACCTCCTTCGACATGAGCGGCGTAGGCTATCTCACCAAAGTGAAAACCTATTTCAAGGCCGACCTCGATATGGATATGCCGAACATGAAGTTTGCCTTTAAGGAAAATGAGTTTGGGCTGAATGATTTATTGTTAGCCTTCGATGGTTTTGTGGCGATGCCGAAAGAGGACATTAACATGGACCTGAAATTTGCGACCAAGCAAACCGAGTTTAAATCCATCCTGTCCCTGATTCCGAGCGTGTATTCCAAAGACTTTGCCAGTGTGAAAACATCGGGCAAGCTGAAACTGGATGGTATGGCCAAAGGCACCATGCATAGCAGCCCTGACGGCAAGAGCGATAAGTACCCATCGTTTGAAGTTAATTTAGGTATTGCGGATGCGATGTTCAAATATCCTTCCTTACCGAAAGCGGTGAATAACATCAACATCGATGTGCATGTGGAGAACAAAAAAGATTACCTCGATGCCACGGTGATCGACGTGAACAAATTCCACCTCGAGATGGGTGGCAATCCTATCAATCTGTGGGCGCACGTGAAAACACCGATCTCCGACCCTGACCTGAGCGCAGAAGTGAAAGCCATGATTAACCTGGCTTCTGTGAAAGAATTTATTCCGCAGGAAAAAGGCGATGACATGAGCGGGATCATCAAAGCAGATATTGCTGCTGCGGGCCGTATGAGCAGCATCGAGCGCAAAGAATATGAAAAATTCAAGCTGGCCGGTACGCTCGATGTTGAACAAATGAAATACAAAACCGCGAGCCTGCCTTACGATGTGCTGTTGAACCTGATGAAGATGAATTTTACGAACCAGTTTGTAGAGCTGACGGCTTTCGATGCCAGAATGGGTAAGTCTGACATTAAAGCGGATGGTAAGATTGATAACTTCATGCAATACATTTTTAAAGACTCCCTTATTGTAGGGCACTTTAACATGCAATCGAACTTAATGGATATTAATCAGCTGATGGGACCTTCTTCTACATCTACTGCTTCTGCTGAGCCTGCAAAACCTGCTGCCGGAGACAGCCCTTCGTCTATGAGCGTGGTGGAAGTGCCTGGCAATATCGACTTCGTACTGAATGCCACGATCGGCAAATTGTTGTATGACAATTTAGTAATCGAAAATACCAACGGCAACATTGTGGTACGCAAGAAAAAACTGGACATGACCAATCTGAAAATGGGAATGTTGGGTGGAAACGTGTTGCTGAACGGCTATTATGAAACCACAAATCCTAAGAAGCCGACCATCGACTTTAACATCCGTGTCGAGAATTTCGATATCCAGAAAACCTTTACAACGTTTAACACCGTACAGAAAATTGCGCCGATCGGCCAGTATGCCAAAGGGATGTTCACGGCTACTTTAGAGAACTTTAAAGCAGACCTCGATCCTCACATGTCGCCGATCCTCACCTCGCTGAGCGGCAACGGTGTGTTTAAAACCAACAGTGTGGCCTTTAGCGGCTTCCCTCCGTTTATGAAGCTGGGTGAAGCGCTGAAGATCGAGCAGCTGAAAAACCTGACCCTGGATAATGTGAACGCAGATTATGAGTTTAAAGACGGCCGCATTGCCTTGCGCAATCCCGTGAAAGTGAAGATCGGGAAATCGATCAATGCCGACATCACCGGTTCTACGGGCTTCGACCAGACTATTGATTACAACTGGAAAATGGCAGTGCCTACCGAGCTGTTCGGCTCACAGGCCAATACCGTGGTGGCAGGCTTGCTGGGCCAGGCCAATACTGCCGCGGGAACTAACCTGAGCGTTCCTAAAATCATCAATGTGAATGTAGGCTTCGGTGGAACGATCATGAAGCCAACGATCAAAACCAACATGAAGAGCGACGGCAAATCGGCGGTGGAGAATGTGAAAGAGCAGGTGGTAACAGCTGTCAAAGACAAGGCCAACGAAGAGGCGCAGAAGATCCTGGCAGACGCGCAGGCGCAGGTAGCCAAGCTGAAAGCCGATGCACAGGCGGCTTCGGATAAGATCCGTGCCGAAGGTTATGCGGCTGCTGATAAGCAACTGGAGGAAGTGAAAAATCCGCTGGCAAAAGTGGCGGCTAAAAAAGTGGCGGAAGCTGCCAAGAAAGAAGTGGATAAGAAAGCACAGAAAGTCCTGGACGACGCGGATGCGAAGGGCAATAAGATCCTGGAAGACGCTAAAGCGAAGAGCGCGGCAGCGGCGGGGAAATAATAGGTTCTGAACGATTCTTGCTATGGAAAAAGAACTCATCATTAAAAATTCCATCAAGATCGGTGCTCCCGCACATAAAGTGTGGGACATCCTCGTGAATCCGCAGCAAACCAAAAAGTACATGTTTGGCTGCGAAACCGTGAGCGACTGGAAAGTAGGAAGCGAGCTGTTGTGGCGCGGTGTGTTCGACGGTGTGGAGCTGGTGGCGGTCAAAGGCCATGTGGTGGCTTTTCACCCGGAGAAATTGCTGGCTTACACGACGATCGATCCCAATAATGCCGCTATCCCGGATGTTCCGGAAAATTACACGACGGTGACCTGTCACCTCGCTGAAAAAGGCGGCAGTACAGAGCTCACCATCACGCAGGGCGATTATGCCAGGGTAGCCGACGGGGAGAGCCGCTACAACGATAGTATGGCGGGCGGTGGCTGGAGCTCTATCCTGGAACAGATCAGGCAAATTGCTGAGGAATAAGGGAATACCCTGAAATTAATTTACATTCGGATAATGCAGGCTTCAGATCAGGCCTGCATTTCTTTTTGCATCCTTAATATGCATCGCACATGGGCTTAATATTCGGCCTTTAAGTTTGCAAAAACGAATGATGTATAGTAAAAGAGATCTGCAACTATTAGTCATCAGCGACGTACACCTCGGTACCTACGGCTGCCACGCCAAAGAACTGCTGCATTACCTGAAAACGGTAAACCCGAAAACCCTGGTGCTTAACGGTGACATCATTGATATGTGGAACTTCAGCAAAAGCTATTTTCCGGCTTCACACATGGATGTGTTGAGGCATATTATGAAAATGGCCAGCCAGGGCACACGGGTCATCTATATTACCGGCAACCATGATGAGATGCTGCGTAAGTATACCGATCTTATCTTAGGGAACCTGGAAATCGTGGACAAACTCCTGCTGAACATCGATGGTAAATCGGCCTGGATCTTTCATGGGGATGTATTCGACTCTTCCGTACACGGCTCAGCGAAGCTGCTGGCCAAGCTCGGGGGCAAGGGCTATGATCTGCTTATCCTCATCAACCGCTTTGTCAACTGGGTGCTCGAGCTCTTTGGCAGGGACAAAATGAGCTTTTCCAAAAAGGTGAAGGACAGCGTGAAGAAAGCGGTGGCCTTCGTCAGCAATTTCGAAAAGACGGCCACGGAAATCGCCATCGATAAAAATTACGATTATGTGATCTGCGGGCACATCCACGTTCCCCAGATCAAGGATGTGGTGACGCATAAGGGAAAGGTCACTTATCTGAACAG
This sequence comes from Hydrocarboniphaga daqingensis, assembly GCA_943362175.1. Lineage (GTDB taxonomy): Bacteria > Bacteroidota > Bacteroidia > B-17B0 > Aurantibacillaceae > UBA4416. Next base: position 229,356 of record CALRIU020000001.1, read on the forward strand.
CGGTGACTGGATAGAGAACCTGACGGCCCTGGAATACGACAAGGGCAAATGGGAAATTTTCAGCTACGACAAAAATTACCTCGACCTGATTTATTCTACGGACAAGCCTGATGAGCAGGACATCGTTAAAAAGATCTTAGCGTCCTGATCCATGAATCAGCTATAAGCGGCATGCATCAACAGGGATGATTTACAGGCTATTCCACAGGGCTTTAAAAAACAATACAATAAGCACATGAAGATATTTTACGCTGCGCAAGCTACAGGTAACGGTCACGTGAGCCGTGCCACCCAGTTATATCCTTATCTGAAAAAATTCGGGGAGGTCGATTTTTTTGTCAGTGGCAATAATTCGAACCTTGATTTTAATTTCCCCGTGAAATACCGGAGCAAAGGCTGCAGCCTGCATTACAGCAAGTGTGGCGGGCTCAACTACTTCAGCATTGCAAAGAACATCAGGCCCCTGGCCATGTACAAAGATGCGGCTTCGTTGCCGCTGGAGCACTACGATATCATCATCAATGATTTTGATTTTGTGACTTCCCTGGCCTGCAAGCTCAAGAAGCTGCCATCCGTGCAGCTGGGCCACCAGGCCAGCTTTCAGTCGGATAACACGCCGAGGCCCGATAAAAAAAGCCTGGTCGGCGAAACGATCCTGAAACATTATGCCCATGCCACCAAGCACATCGGCTTTCATTTTCAGCCTTACGATTCCTTTGTGCTACCCCCGGTGATCAAAGAGGAATTCATTCATGCTACGGTGACCGACCGCGGGCATATCACGGTTTACCTGCCTTCCTTCCAGGAGCATTGCCTGCTGAGTGCTTTCAGCAAATTGAAAGACCTGCATTTTCACTGGTTTCTGAATGGCGTCACCGAAGTGACGGTGAAAGATAATATTACTTTTTACCCCGTGAGCCAGCAATTCTTCAACGAGAGCCTCCTGAGCTGCCATGGCCTGATTACAGGCGGTGGCTTCGAAACGCCTTCCGAGGCTTTGTACCTGGGTAAAAAACTCATGAGCATTCCTATCCGTAACCATTATGAGCAGCAATGCAATGCTGCCGCCCTCAAAAAAATGGGGGTGATGGTGCTGGAAGATACCGATGAGTTTTTTGCGGATCATATCGCCAAATGGGTTGAAGCAGCGGCACCTGATACAAAGGTGAAAGCCAATTCCATTAACAACACCCTGCAGTTGCTGATCGATACCTATCCGAAACGCCGCTAGCTTCGGCTTCGCTCAGCTACCGGTTTGCTTTCCGCCTGTTCTGGCGCAACGAAAGCCTAAGTCTTAATTTTTTTTCTGATTTTTTCCGTCAGGAGTAAGGCCTTGAAAGTCTTATCAAAGGAAGGTTTGCCCTTGACTGAGGAGAGCTTTGGCTTCGATTATGCCCAGCCTACAGCGCCGGGAAGACGTTGAAAGTTTTGAAGGGTAAGCTGTGCTGAAGTTAGAGGAAATCCCGGTTGATGGTATAGCCCACTCCTTTGGATGTTTTGATGATGTCATTGCCGAGGATGCGGCGGATGTTCCGGATGTGGATATCGATGGTGCGGCTGTTGGCTACTTCCGGAGCGTTCCAGATGAGCCTGGCGAAATCCTGCCGGGTGAATACTTTGTGTGCATTTTGAAACATCAGGTCGATCATTTCAAATTCTTTTCTCGGCAGGCTTATTTTTCCATTCTCGGTGACAATCAGGTATTGCTCCCGGTCTACAAAGAACTTCACACTTTCTTCTTTGGCTTCCTGTTTATTCTGAGAATGCGCATGTCTTTTTTTGAGGGTGCAGATCCTGGCTTCCAGAAGTATAGGCTTTACAGGCGTGGTGATAAAATCATCGGCGCCGGCGTTGAAGGCCGTGATCTGGATGTAATCGTCCTGTTTGCTGGAGAAGATGATGATGAAAGGCTGTTCGATGTCTTTCAGGTTCCGGATGTCGGAGGTGATGGTAATGCCGTCTTTGTGTTTTAGGTCCAGCTCCAGGATCACAATGCTGACGCGGTTAGTATGGAGCTGTTTGAGTAATTCCTCTTCGTTCTTCACAAAAACTACAGCATATTTTTTCTCTTCCAGAAACTCAATGATCTTTTTGATAGAAGGTTCAGAGTTTGAGCAAATGACGATATTGAAATCTTTATTCATGCTTTCGTTGGAATTCGCAGCGTAGAGGGATTTGCTTGGTTTAAAAAAACGCTCCCCCGGGGGGGAGCGTTTTTCTGCTAATGAGGAATAGATTATTTATTGATAATCAGTTTTTTGGTTTCTTTTACACCGTTTACGTCCAGGGCAATGTAGTAGATGCCGTTTGATAAATCAGCAGTGTTCAGGCTGATGGTATTGTATCCTTTTTCGAAGCCGTTGTTTTGAGCAGCAACGGATACGAGGTGACCTAATACATCATATACTTCAACCGATACGGTCGCTTTTTCATTCGTTGTGAAGGCTAAGGTTGTTTGGTTGCCCGCAGGGTTAGGGAAGATCATGAAAGCTGTTTCATTGGCTTTAGCTTCCTGGATGCCTACGAAACCGCCGGTGAATTGAGGTCCTGAGAAATCAGCACCTGACGCTGCTACTGAAGAAGCAGATAAGCGGAAATCGCTGTTGTCTTCCAGGTTAGTAGGGAATGCATTAACAAAAGCAATTTGTGTCGGGGTAGAAACTGTGTCGATGGCGTGAGCGCCAGCATAGGTATTGTACCAGGCTGCCGTTGCTCCACCGGCGTCATACACGAAGTGAGGGAATACGTTGTTGGCAATGATTGTGCTTCTTACAACACCCATAGAGTCGAGGCTGGTGGTTGCATCGTAGTTATCGAAGGTGATGCTACCCGATACATGCCATCCTTTTTCCCAACCGATGATGATAGAGTTGTGAACAGAAAGTGCTGTATTCCTTCTTGTGAAGATTCCTCTTTCAAATTTCTCACCGGCAGGTAAAGCTGTGTTGCCATCTCTTTTTGGCCCGATAGACGTGATGTTAGAGAATACTGCTTTGGTGATAGGCGTTCTGCCTAAGCCTGTGCTGAAGTTGTCAGACTCAAAACCGTTAGAGTCACCGGCCGCATCAGAAATGTCTTTATCTCTTACGATCAGTCCGAATTGTACACGTCCGCTGTAACCGAAATCTGTATCGAAATCGTCGTCCAGGCCTCTGAAAGCCACCAGGTATTTAGCGTTTACTGCACCACCGAACCATTCGAAAGAATCGTCACCACCAAAAGAAGACTGGATGTGGTCGATCTGTGTGCCTGAACCTACACCACCCATCGTTAAGCTGTTCAGCTCGGAGTTTGGAGTTGTTGATAACGCAACACCTGCAAATTCGATCCTTACATAAGACATGATCCCGGAATTATCCGTGTTGTCATTTCCACCGTAAAGAATTTCAGGGAAGTTGGTAGCGAAACCTTCAATGTAGTTTTGGTTTGGAGAAGTTGCGCAGGTAGCGCAAGCCGTGTTGACCACACCTTTTCCTAATAATACCACACCACCCCAATCGGCAGGCGCACGGCCGTTTCCGGAAGGGTTTTCGTTAGAGGTAAATACGATTGGCTGAGTCACAGTTCCCTGTGCGTTGATCTTTGCTCCGGCGGTGATGATCAGACATGCTTTGGAAGCTTTGTCGCCCCTGATGACTGTTCCCGGCTGAATGGTTAAGGTGTTGCCCGGAGTTACAGAAATATTACCAACCAATAAGTAGGTGTTGCCTGAAGACCAGGTGGTATTGCTGGTAATGTTTGCAGAAACCGTTGTTGTGGGAGTCGGGTAAACCGTGTTTTCAGGATCCCAGTTTGTCCAGCCTGCCATCCAATTGTTGGATGAAGTTCCGTTTTGTCCGTCGGTTACAGGAAAAGCGCCCTTATAGGAAGTCGCTGTCCAGAACGCGTTTTGTGCGAGAGCCGGCACGCTCAAAAGTGCTAATGCTGCCAGTGTGTAGATTTTTTTCATGTTCTTTATTTGTTGTTAGTATTGTTTAGTAGTTTGAAATTTACCGGTACAAAGTAAGAGCGCCGGTCTTGTGTTTAGGTTAGGATGACTTTACCTTATATTTACTGACACTTTATGTTAATGTAAATAAACAGGCATTTCGGATAATGTTTTGTTAACCTTTGTTTATTTGAATTTATAGCTTACCGAAAGGCTGATGGTTGGCGCCAGTTTGGTATTTACCATCACGTTGTCTACGGAAGAGCTATGTTGGAAACCTTTGGCGGCATCGAGGGATGCTTTATCAAATTTTCCGTTCTTGTTGATGTCCTGGTAGTAGATGAGGTTTTGCGCAATCGCATCCCTGACGTTCAGCTTCAGCTCCAGCCGCTCTTTGAAGGTTTTGGATACCTGTAAGTCCAGCACGTGTCTTGGATTCTCCCAGATGTTCGGCTCGTCGCTATTCCCAACGATCACGATGCGTCTTCCCACATAGTTGTAGGAGATGGCAATCCCGTAATCGAACTTAGGATCGAGGTACTGAAGGCCGGCATTGATGATAACCGGGCTCTGTCCTTGTAATGGCCTTGCCTCCACATTGTTTAACTTCGAGACATCTACCTGCGATTGTACATAGGAGAAGTTTGTGAATAAGGTGGTTGCGCTTAAGAATTTGGAAGAATCGTTGTTGAAGATGGTAGACAGCAATACCCTGTATTCCAGCTCCAGGCCGATATTGGTGGCTTTGGGAATATTGGCGAAGTTGATGGAACGGATCTGCCCGTTACCTGCAATCTGCTCAATGGCATTCGTCAGGTCCTTGTAGAAAGCTGATACGGAGAAAATCTGTCCCGGTTTCTTAGGATAATATTCAAACCTCAGGTCGTAGTTGTTGATGGTTGCCCGTTGCAGGGTATTGTTACCGGAGATCTGGTAATCCGTTACGAAATCGTAAAAGTTGAATGGCGCCAGCTCCCTGAACTCAGGCCGGTTTACCGTTCTGTAGTAGGCCGCTCTCAGGTTTGCCCTGTCGTTGATCGACCATACCGCATTGATGGATGGCAGGAAGTCGATCACTGTGGTGTCCTGGGTCTTTTCAGAGAAATCAGGATTATAGGTTTTCAGCGATTGCATGTAAGATTCCACACGCATACCATAGATGAAGCGCAGCTTGTCCAGAATCCTCGAGTCAGCCATCAGGTAGCCCGCATTCAGTAAAGAAGAAGCGCTGTAGCTGTCGATGTACGTTGTAGATTCGGATAGCTTAAAGCCACCGTCGTTTCTGCCGGGCCCGTCTGTCAGGCCGATATTACCCGGCTGAAAGATCTCGCTTTCCGGTAAAAAGGTCAGGTCGGTATTAGGGCGTACGGCACTGCCTTTCTGGTAGAAGGTATAACCCAGGAGGCGTGCTGCAAAGTTACGGTCCCTGTATTGGTTAAAGCCACCCAGTTTGATCTCGTGCTTCGATGTTTTGAATTCGAGCATTTTCGAAACGTCATATTTTATACTGTAGATGCGCTCCTGTGTTTTGGCAAAGAACATAGAGCCTGCACTGGTTGGCCCTACGGCATCTCCCAGGATCTGTGCGGCGTATTTTACCGAATCGTTTTCCGCAGCGCTGGATTTCTGGTACACCATTCTTCTCAGGTTGGGAATGTCACGCTTAATGTCGCTGAGGCCTCCGATCCATTTGATCTTGATCTTTCCTTTGGGGATGTAGTGGTCGCCGTTCAGCTGCCCGCTATAGATTGTATTCTGCGTAAAGAAGCGCACATTCGATTTCTGCCATAAGGGATTGCTCACATCGGTTGCATCGGCAATCCCCGTTCTGGTAATGGTTCTGTTGTCGCTGTTAATGGAGTAGAGGTTTTTAAAGCCCAGCTGGTTATTATCGTTCAGCTTGTAGGATAAGTTCCACAGCACGCTGGCCAGGATATTGTTGATGTAGGTGGAATCTTTATAATCCCGTGTTTTTTGTACCGTTTCGCCCTGCTCTTCAAATTCCCTCCGGTCGCTGATGGTGGTGGTATTGTTGTTCAGGTAAGTGATGGCAGCTACGCTACCGAAATCGCGCTTGAATAATTTAAACACATTGGATTGTGTGAACTGCAGGTTAAGGTTAGGAAGCGCCTGTTTGTTTTTGATGCTCCAGTCGTAATTCAGCTTTTGCGCCTGCTCGATCTTGTCGGTATTCAGCGTGATCTTGGAGTAGTCTTCCGTCGACGGGATGGAAGAAGGAAGCTGTCTGCTGCCGTCATCTACGCCCAGCCAGTCTGTTTTTCCGCCTTTGTAGGTTTTGAAATCCTTGAAGGTTGTCAGTGGATTGTAACCGGCACCAATGGAAATGCTCGTGTTATTTTTCTCCGGGATGCTTTTGGTATTCACCAGGATGATCCCACCGGCGAAGTCGCCCGGCATATCAGGAGTGGCTGTTTTCAGGATAATGAGATTGTCGAGGATGCCCGCCGGAAAAATATCGAAGGCAAATGCCCGGCGGTCGCTTTCCGAGCTTGGAAGCGGTGAGCCGTTCAGGTAAGAGGCATTGTAACGGTCGCTCATCCCGCGGATGATCGCAAATTTGTTATCCTGGATACTGGCGCCGCTCACGCGTTTCAGAACGTCGCTGGTATTCCTGTCCGGCGTTTTTTTAATGCTTTCGGAAGAGATCCCGTCGCTCACGCTGGCGTTGTTCTTTTGCATGACGAAGAGCGTGCTGGTGTTCTCCTTATTCATTTCGGCCTGTACCACGACTTCGATCAGGGTGGCTGAGCTGGCCTGGTCGAGCGTGATGTTGAAGGTGGTCACATCGTTGGCTTTCACCACCACGTCCACAAATTTTTTATTGTCGTAGGTAATATAGCTGGCGATGATGGTGTATTTCCCCGGCTGCAGGCCGGCGAGGTTATAATTTCCGTCAAAGTCGCTGGAGGCGCCTTTCGTTGTGCCTTCTATCAGTACCGTCGCGCCCGGAAGCGTTTCGCCTGTTTTTCCGTCCACGATCTTTCCGGCGATCTTCCCGGTTTGTGCATGGATGGTATAAGTAAGGGCTAATAAGCCAACGATCAGTTTTATTTTTTGAAACATAGTAGTGATTTTACGACCGCAAAAAAACAAAGGCCGGTTAAGTTTTTTATTACGCACAGGTTACCTTAATGTTAAAAGGTAAACCGGTAAAGGTCCGGATACTTAATGTTTTGTTAACATGAGGTGAACTGCTAAGCGAGCTCTATTCCTACCAGCGTTACATCATCCGTCTGGGGAGTTGTATCTTTCCAGGCATTAAAGATGTATTCGATCATTTCATATTGGTGATCCATCGAAAAGGTGTGGTAATGTTCGATGGCATTGAGCAGGCGCTTGCGGCCAAATTTTTTTCTGTTGCCGTTGTCGAACTGGTGCTTCAGGCCATCCGAGAAAAAATACAGGCGGGCATTGGGAGAGATGGTAACCTGGTGTGTTGTAAATTGCCTGTCCTTTTCGATCTGCCAGCCGCCGATCGGGAAGCTGTTGCCCTTATAGGTTTGTGCGCCGTTATCCTGGTGGATGACGAACTCACCGCCGGCACTGGCATACTGGAACTCACGCGTCGCCGTGTTGTAGGAGAACAGGGTGATTTCCATCCAATCGTTGTTGAAGGTAGAGTCCTGGGCTTCGTCGTTAAAGGTTTCCACCCATTTTTTATCCAGCTCTGTCAGGTAATCGCCTATCTGTGTGAAGTTTTTCTGTACCACATAGTTAAGCAGGCTGATCCCCAGTACGGAGAGCATGGCACCCGATACGCCGTGGCCTGTGCAGTCTGCCAAAGCAAAAAAAACGGTATCATCTTTTTTAGTGAGCCAGTAGAAATCGCCGCCTATCTTATCCTGGGGTTTATAGAGCACGAAGCAATCCCTGAATGCTTTTTCAAAATGCCTTGCTTTGGGCAGCAGGCCGTTCTGAATGGTTTGTGCATATACAAGATTGCTTTCATAAGATTGTACAGAAGTTTCAAATATCATCGCCGGATTCATTTCGTGCGCAAAGATCAGGCGGCAAAATGAATTGCCCGATATGTTAAGATTAGCGAATTATTAACTCTCGCCAGGCCCTGAAAGCCTTATCACCGTTGCGGAAGGGGTATTTGTTACAGGCGTCAGGAAAATAGAACCATTCAGGATAGAGAATACTTTTTTGGTCGAAAATATCAATAAGATAACAGATTAATCGACTTTGTTATTTTTGATCTTGATGAGGTTGGTATTCAGGATCACGATGCTGTTGATGCCCAGCTGCGAGGTTTCCGCAATCTTTTTCTCAGGGAACTGAAACTTAAGCTCCTTCTGGATCTCCTTATGCAGTTTGATAAAGAGCTGGAGGTCTTTCAGAACTTTCTTGGATACTTTTTTCTTTAAGGCGATATTGGACGACAGCTCTTTCTTGATAGCGCTGATCAGGGACGACGTTTTGATTTTCTGATCCAGCACTTCCTGCTTCAGCTCTTCCTTCACAATCTGTTTCAGCGCTTTGTTCACTAAAATAAAGCTTAAATTAATTGACTCGATGAAAAATCCCTGATCAAATGCCTTCTTGTTTTTGTCAATGAGTTGCTTAATTGTAATGGCCATATAAGTTATGTATAATTAAAGTACTAAGTTAGATAACTAATTGTAAACTCTACATTAAATAAAATGCAGCTTCCTTTACTGCTCAGAGCCTGGCATCTGCCAGCCCTTTCAGGCGGTTGATCTGCTGTTGGTTGTCGTTGAGTGGGAAAAAGCCGAAGCGTTTCACGATGTCCTGTCCCTGTTTGGTAAGCTCAAACAAAATAAAGTCCTCTATGATATCGCCCGGCACACCGTTCACGTACTGGTACAGCGGTCGTGTCAGCACATAGTCGCCGCTTTTCACTGCCGCTGTTTCGTAAGGAGAGTAGGCATTGTGGTTGTCTATATATACCGGCATGGCCCAGATCTTTCCATTGGGCTTTCCGGTGCTGTCGATAAGGAAGCCGGCACCTACATAGCCGATGCCGCCAAGGTCTTTGATCACGGACTCCACAATCTCCTCGTTGGTTTTCAATTCAACCGTAGACGCCTTATGATTGTCTTTGATGAATTTTTCTTTGATATAGTCTCCCGTGCCCGATGATTTGTTACGTCCGTATACTGTCACCGGAATATCGGCACCACCGAGCTCTTTCCAGTTTTTGATTTCTCCGCTGAGGAGCTGCGATACCTGTTCAGTAGATAAGCTGTCGATCGAGAGCCTGTAATTGGTAATGATTGCCACGGCATCTACCGAAAAAATGATTGGGTTAGGAGTGATGTTATTTGCTTTGGCCATCGTCAGGTCTTCGTCTTTAAACTGGTGGGAAGAATTGCAGATATCCGTTTCATGATGGATCAGCGCTTTGATCCCTTCGTTGGAGCCGCCTCCGTCTACAATAATCGTGATTTCCGGGTGAAGCTTCATGTAAGCATCTGCCAGCGACTTTACCATGTGAAACTCGGTGTCGGAGCCTTTGATGTGGATCACGTGATTGGCCAGGCGTTTATCGTCTTCCGTATAGTGTTTCGTGTTGCATGAAAAAGCAGTGAGTGCTGCCAGGGCCAGGAGAACAGGGGTTTTTGTAAAGGTCATAAAGGTCAGTAAAAGGGTTGTTTATGGGGTAAAGTAAAGCGCCGCACATTACGTTTTTGCAAAGCGAATGTTAGCGGATACTGAACTTAGATTAATTCAGGCTATACGTCGACTAATCGGGATAAAATCCGTATCTTTAAAACAGCGAATAACAGGGAGGCCTGAGCAATTTAAAACACAACTTTAACGAAGCGATTTCTTAATGTTAATTTAACGTTAGCGACCTGCATTCGATATACCTTTGTCCCGACAGAAAGCTATGAGTACAGAAAACAACAACCTATATAAGATCCTCCTGGTAGATGATGAGCAGGATATCCTGGATTTTTTGAGTTACAATTTAAAGAAAGAAGACTTTCAGGTGTTTACCGCCCTGAACGGGAAAGACGCCATAACGATTGCTAAAAAAGAGGTTCCGAACCTGATCGTGCTTGATGTGATGATGCCTGAAATGGATGGGATCGACACCTGCCGCGAGATCAGGGAAATACCGGCGCTGAAGGATGTGATGATCGCTTTCCTCAGTGCGAGGAACGAAGATTATTCGCAGATTGCAGGCTTTGAAGTAGGAGCCGATGATTATATTACCAAGCCGATCAAGCCAAGAGTATTTATCAGCCGGATCAAAGCCTTGCTCAGAAGGTATTCTCCGGAGCAGCAAAAGCCTACGCAGGTTGATTTGGGCGGTGTGAGGATCGACAAGGAAAAATACATGGTGTATAAGGATGATGTGGAGATCGCATTCCCTAAAAAGGAATTCAAGCTCCTGTCCTTACTGGCCAGCAAGCCGGGCAAGGTATTTACCCGCGAGTACATCCTGGAGCAGGTGTGGGGCGATGAAGTGGTGGTAGGCGACAGGACCATTGACGTACACGTGCGCAAGCTGCGTGAGAAGCTGGGAGATAATTACATCAAAACCATCAAAGGCATCGGCTACAAATTCGAATTCTAATCTCTTATGAGATGATATACTAATGCCGGGTAATTTTATCCGGCATTTTTTATGCGTTTCTTCCAGGCCTTGTATGTTTTCAGCCCGGCATCACTCATGGCCCAGGGGCGCAGAATCAGTTCAATCTTCCCGATAGAGTCTACGCCTTGCGGTAATCCCGAGGCACCTCCCCAGACCCTGAATATTCTGAGGCAGGCAAAGTTCCGGAGGTCTATTTCCTCCAGGCGCGGATGGTCTTTTCCGAATTTATATTCTTCGATATTCAGTTCCTGCAAACAGCTCAGGGCATTGAAATCCTTGGGAAAATATTCGAAGCCCGAATGCCCGATTATCAGGGATTTTAAGCGTGGTGTGTGTTTGAAGGATGTCAGGCCTTTTAACTTTGATTTGCTGATAAAGAGCGTTTCGACCTGTCTGAGCCAGGTATGAGTGCTGTCGATGCTGAGGTTGCAGCCCTCGAGGTTCACCGACACGAGCTTGGGGAAGTTATCCAGCCCTTTTAGCAGCTTTGTTTTTCCAAACAGATCTCCGGAGCCAGTCAGGTAAATGTGCTCCAGGTATTTGAAGGTGCGCATCACCGACGGAATGCTGTCGAATCCGTTCAGTTCAATTGCTCTGACATGCAGCCGTATGGAATCGTGGCTATAGTGCCTGTAAATGCTGTCAAATTCATTCCTGTCGTTGAGGTAAGTCCAATGCGAAAATGAAACACGGATCTCCTGTGAGTCATAGTTCTTTGCAGGGTTACAGTTGCAGGAAAGCACAGGCGCTTGGTTTTCAGCAGGCACTTGGGCAGTTATATTCACAGGGTCTTTGGCAGCTTCATGACCGGTGGTGGTTGATACCTGCTCTTTCATTTCAGAGGAGCATCCTGCCAGAATCAAACCATAGATCAGGAAGGCAGTATGTCGCGATCCGTTAATCCGGGAATGACGCGTTTCGGCCATTGTTTTTTCTTTGGACATGATTTCGTTATCTTTCTCTTATTCAATCATAAGCACCTGCGTCATCCGCGTTCCATGATCTTGGAGCCTTCGGGTCACGCTGTGGCGTGATCAGTCCCCGTTTTCATTCCGTTCAGGTTCTATCCTGCTGGTGACTGAGCGGAGTCGAAGTCACGTTTCCCTCTCTTTGCATTGTCTATGCTGAATTCTAAATCTTATTAATCATAAGCATCTGCGTCATCCGCGTTCCATGATCTTGGAGCCTTCGGGTCACACCGTGGCGTGATCAGTCCCCGTTTTCATTTCGTTCAGGTTCTATCCTGCTGGTGACTGAGCGGAGTCGAAGTCACGTTTCCCTCTCTTTGCATTGTCTATGCTGAATTCGAAATCTTATTCAATCATAATAATCCGCGACCTCCACGTTCCATACCATTACAGCTTCTTTTCGTTATAAGCCTTGATGTAGTCTGCCCAGGGCATGGTCTTATATTTATCTTCCGAGTAGAATTTCAGGATCGGAAGCAGGGCGCCCGGTGTCAGGAAGGAGTTGAGGGCATCCAATGTGTTTTGCTTGTCATCGAGCACGGCAATGGTCGGGAAGGTCAGGCGGTTGTTGGTGGCCTTGAGGGCAAAGCTGTTGAAGGGATAGCCGTTCACCACGGTCTTAAAGCATTTCTCGCCGCGAAACATTACCGTGTCGGCGCTCTCTGCATCGTAGTTTACCAGGTAATAGTGCTTGTTGATGTAATTGGCAATGGCTGTATCTTTAAACGTGGTGTTCGTTTGTACCTTGCAGGAGTTGCAAAAGCCGGCATAGATATTCACCAGGATCTTTTTCGGTTTCTTCTTTTGCAGCTTCTCTACTTCTTTCATGGAGTAGATTTTCACCGGAGCTTTCACAAAATTGGTGTCATAAAAGGTATGGTCAAATTGTCTGGCAAAGTCCTCATAGCCCGAGGACCTGAAAATGTTTTCTACGGTGTAGATCAGCAAAGGCTCCAGCTTCCGCTCTTCCAGGAAGCCCTGCGACAGGAGGTTGAACTCAAAATTGTTGCTGACAAAAATCGTGGACGGGTAGCTCAGGCTTTGCCCCAGGAATTTAATGGCCAGCTCATGCGGCGCTTTCGGGTTATCCAGGGAAGTGGTCTTATACACTTTGCCGTTGTATTCGATGGTATCTTTGGTTTCCGCGTTGAACTTTACGGGGTAGAAGTACTGGTTGATGTAGCCCGCAATGTTAGGGTTGGAGTAGGTGGTTTTCATCATGTGCTTGCACCAGCCGCACCAGTTGGTATACACATCTATGAGGAAGGGCCTGGGCTGTTTTTGGTTGAGCTCCTGGGCTTCCCTGAAGCTCAGCCATTTCACGAGGCCTTCTTCTGAGGCCTGGGCAACGGAGCAATACGACATAAAAACGCTGAGGGCTACAAGTAAAGTTCTTTTCATCGGGTTTGAATTGTACAAACCTAAATTTAAACAATAATGCCTGAATATGAATGTGAAAAAAACCAAAACAGGCAAAACAAATGAGTGAAAGGAATCATCGCTTGCGCAGATGCTGGCGCCTTGCTTTGATGTATTTATTTTTTGGGCGCCCGGGCGCGCTCCATACTCATGCTGGCCCATCAAGCCACTGGCTTGCTGTCCTGCTGCAATCTTTGCCGTGCTTCGGCTGCGCTCAGCAAGCAGCAAAAGGATTTTCGCTGCTCGCGATAACTATCGGGACGCTGGCGCAAGTTTCACTCTTTAAGATAGGGTAATGCTGCGCCAGGGAACAAGCGGCCTGTCTGAGCTCCTTTGTGTGTCCCGCAGGGCAAACAAAGAGCGAGTAGCGCGGGCCCGCCCGGGCGCCCTATAACAATCTAAGGAACAAATTGTCTGGCTGAAAGCATCTTATTTCTCCTTAAAATCAATGTGCTTCCCCATCGTTCCCCTGAAGCGGTACCAGAAGCTTTGCGTCTCGGTGATGGGTCTGAAGGAATCCAGCTTATAGGCTTCGTATTTAATTTCAGGATCGGCGCGCGGCAGGGTTTTGAGGGTATCGAATATCACCGGCAGGTACTGGAGCGGCTTCAGGCGGCGCTTGCCGAAGCGGTAGGTCATGCGTGTCTGGAAAGGGTCGGTGCTCAGCGCCATGTGCTCCAGGCCCAATGATTTTCCAAGTTGATAGCTGTACCAGATATTTTCGGTACTGTGCTGCGCCCTGCTTTCCACAATGATATCTCCTTCGGGCACCCCCAGGGAGATCGCGTATAGCTTCATGATCTCCGCTTCCACATAAGGCGAATAGACGGCGCTGCCGCTCATGATGATTTTTTTGGCGAGGCCGCGCTTGTATACATGCACACCCCAGATCACGCGCATCTGCATGGTCATGTCCCATTTGGGCGCAATGAAGGGCACGCCTGGCACAATGATGGCATCGTAGGTGCTGTGTTTGGCCAGAGCCCGTTTGGTGAGCTTCGAGGCCGAGGGCTGAAACAGCAGGCAGGAGCTCAGTAAAAGCCCTGTCATCAGGAAGAAAAAATACGTTATCCGGCTCATAGGTTTAGCAACATCCGGCCGGAGTTTTTGCCCGGCCGCCGTCTGATCTGTGAGGTCACAGCATCAAACTACAAGCCATTAAAATAAGCATTATTCTTTGATGATCTTAAAAGATCTGAGAGCGCTATCGTTTTTAACAGTCACGATATAAATGCCGGGCACAAGAGAGCCGAGATTAAGCTTTGTGGAAAAGGCCTGTTGTAAGACAACTCTTCCAAGCGCATCCTGCACCTCTACCTTTGCACGTTCCCAGGCCGGATCAGTGTAGCTGAACGATACATACGTATTTGCCGGATTCGGAAATACACGGAGGTCATTGTGAGCAGCGTTTAGCTCATGGACGCTCACATCCTCAAAATAATCGCAGGCACCGCTATACTTGTACTTGAGGTTGGTGATCTGGTTGTCGCCATAGCACCTGAAAATGCTAGTGTTCTGAATATCGGAGGTCAGTGAGCAAAAATTATTCGGATTGAACGGATCTGTTTTTAAGTACCCGAAGCGCTCGTAGATCGTATCTGTAACCATCTGTGCCGGGCCACCGCCCTGGGCCATGTAGTTTACCTTCTGCCATTTCAGGCTTTGTCCCTGGATGATACGCTGCCCGGTATTCTCTACGGTGACAATACAGGTTACAGTACCGGTGCAATTGTAAGACTGGTGTATCATTTGCCATTTAGCGCCTATAGGCGCATTGAACCAGAACAGGGTATCGAATACCTGACCCTGGACACTGGCTGTGGAAGTGTAATCATTGACGTATACCACCTGGTTGCTGTTGGTATAGGTGAAAATGGGCTTGTCATAGCTGGCAAAATTGCCACTCGGGCACGACCTCTTTCCGTAGCGCCTGATCATCTGGCAATTATTACCATTAATAAGGGAGTCTTTGTAATAATCGTATTTTGAGTAGCCGTGGCAGAAAGCACTATGCGAATCATAATACCAATAAGTGCCAACGCTCGGTGCCCATATTTGAGCTTCCAGAGTAGCTGTAACTGATGAAAGAAGAAGGAAGAGAAAGTAGAGTTTTTTCATAGCCGTTTTTTTTTGCTAAAATACACCTTTTCACATAAGATCAGTCCCCGAACCAATATCCGGCCGCTTCCAGGCTATATTCGTGCTGTTTCGGCGAATATCCGGCAAAGGGCTTATTTTCAAATAACAGTGAAAAAATGAGTACTTTAGAAAGCACATTTTCAGAATGGCGGAGAAAGAAGATATTTACCTGTATTTAAAAAAGCACTGGGGCTACGATTCGTTCCGGCCTTTGCAGGAAGAGATCATCCTGTCGGTGCTTCAGAAAAAAGACACCCTGGCCCTGCTGCCTACCGGTGGCGGAAAGTCCATCTGTTTCCAGATTCCCGGCCTGGTCATCGGCGGTACCTGCCTCGTGATCTCGCCGCTCATTGCCCTGATGAACGACCAGGTGCAGAATCTAAAAGCGCGCGGAATCAGCGCGGTGGCCATTACCTCGGTGATGAATGCCAAGGAGATCGATATTGCCCTCAACAATGCGGCTTTCGGCCATGTCCAGTTTTTGTACCTCTCTCCCGAGCGGATCGAGAGCGAAACCTTTCGTCAGAAATTGTCCTACCTGCCCATCGGCATGATTGCCGTGGATGAGGCGCATTGCATCTCGCAGTGGGGCTACGATTTCAGGCCGAGCTATTTAAAGATTGCCGAGCTCCGGGAGTACTTCCCGCATGTGAACATCATGGCCGTGACGGCTTCCGCCACCAAAGATGTGGTGGAAGACATCCAGCTTAAGCTCGATTTCAAAAACGCCGGGGTATTCCGCCAGTCCTTCGAGCGCAGGAACATCCGCTACATCGTACAGCAGGAAGATAATAAATACGAGCGCCTGCTTAAGATCATTCACAATATCGGCGGCTCAGGCATCGTGTATGTGCGCAACCGCAAGAAAACCCAGGAGATCTGCAAATGGCTGATTGAGAATAAAGTGTCCTCTACCTTTTACCATGCGGGTATCAATGCCAACCAACGCGCCTCTATCCAGCAGGATTGGATTGCGAACAAGGCCCAGGTCATTGTAGCTACCAATGCCTTTGGCATGGGCATCGATAAGCCCGATGTGCGTTTTGTGGTACACCTCGATTTGCCGGAAAGCCTCGAAGCCTATTTCCAGGAAGCGGGCAGGGCAGGGCGCGACGGCAAGCCGGCCTTTGCGGTGTTATTATCGCATCAGCAGGACATTGATTCTTTGAAACAACAGTTCGAAGAAAAAACGCCTACCGAATCCGAGATCAAACAAGCCTATCAGGCCATCTTCAATTATTACCAGGTGCCGGTAGAGAGTGGCGAAGGCCTGGCCGTGAGCTTCAACATGGACGAGGTAACGCGCAATTACAATATCAGGCCGGTGACCTTATTCAACAGCATCAAGTGCCTCGAAAAAGAAGGCTATTTCTCCTTCCTCGACAGCGGCTATGAGCCGCCCAAGGTAATGATGCTCATGGGCAAGGAAGACCTCTACAGCTTTCAGCTGAAATTCCCGAGCTACGAGCCCCTCATCAAAACCCTGCTGAGGAGCTACGGCGGCCTGTGGGAAGGCTATGTGTATATTAAGGAAAAGGACCTGGCCTACCGCACCAAATATTCCGAATCGCTCCTGCAGCAGCAGCTCGAAGTGTTGAATAAGCAGGGCGTGCTTTCCTTCATCCCGCAAACTACGCAGCCCAAACTCATCTTTTTGCAGAACCGCATCAACCTTAAGCATCAGAACATCAGCCTCATCAATTACCCGGTGCTTAAGCAAAAAGCGCTGCTGAGGCTCAACAGCGTGGTAAACTATGTGAGTGAAAATACCATTTGCCGCAGCCGCCTGCTGCTGGCCTATTTCAACGAAACCGAGTTTACCGATTGCGGCTACTGCGATGTGTGCATCGAAAAATACAAGACACAGCTGAGCACCGATCAGGGATTAATGGCCGAGATCCGGAAAGAGCTTACCTATAAAAAAATGAAGCTCGACGAGCTGGTGAAGCACTTCCCTTCTGTGGAGGCCAGGCGTATGATGACAGTCATCAACACCATGATAGACGATGGTATCTTGTCTATTGATAAACATAAAAACATTACATCCAGTTCACTATGACAGGAATATTATACCTCTTGCCGGTTGGCCTGGGCGACAGCGATCTGAGCGCCGTGCTGCCCCGGAAAAATATGGAGATCATCCGTGAGCTCAGCTGGTTCATTGCCGAAAATGCCAAAGAGGCCAGGGCTTTTTTAAAACAGTGCGCTTACCCCGAGATCAGCCGCGCCCGGCTTTCTTTAATTAATCAACATACCAAAACCGAAGAGCTCCGGTCTTTTTTGGATCCCCTGTTGCAAGGCCACCACATGGGCCTGATGAGCGATGCCGGTTGTCCGGGCATTGCCGATCCGGGCGCCGAGGTGATTCGCATTGCGCATCAGAAGAATATTAAAGTGGTTCCTCTCGTAGGACCGAGCTCTATTGTGCTATCCATTATGGCCAGCGGCTTCAACGGGCAGAACTTTGCCTTTGTGGGCTATTTGCCCATTGATAAGAACGAGCGTAGTAAGCGCCTCAAAGACCTCGAGCAACTTACGATTAAGCAGAAGCAGGCGCAGTTCTTCATCGAAACGCCTTACCGCAACCAGCCCTTGTTCGAGGACCTGCTCAAAACCTTAAATCCCTCTTCCAAATTGCTGGTAGCGACGAACATTACCTTGGGCGATGAATCCATCCAGGTGAAAACCATTGCCGCCTGGAAGAAAGTACCCGTTCCGGAATTTCATAAGAAGCCGACTATTTTTGGGATGTATTCGGAGTAGAGGTTGTGTGGCTTCGACTCCGCTCAGCCACCGGGATATGAGTTCGGGAGACGTGATGTTTCAGCATCTCACGGTAAGTTGAAACCCGTACGAGCTCCATGTCAGATCAATTCGGGCGTGTCCCTTCGGGCCGGGCTGTCGCTACTCGCTCTTTATTCCGCTATCGCTCCATAAAGGAGCTCAAACATCCCGATAGCTATCGGGACGCTCCATCCCTCACGCAGGTCCCGCATTTTACAAGAGCGGTTTTGCGCCTCATTCCTAAAAACGTATCTTTAAACATACATGCTCAAAGCCTCTTATTACGCAAACCCCGACGTGGTGTTCCTGGCCCGCGATCTCATTGGCAAAACACTATGCACGCGCATCAACGATGTATTGACGGGTGGCATCATCACCGAAACCGAAGCCTACGCCGGAGTGATAGACAAAGCTTCGCATGCCTATGGCGACCGCAGAACCAAACGCACCGAAACAATGTACGGCCAGGGCGGCACCAGCTACGTGTATTTGTGCTATGGCATTCACCGCTTGTTTAATATTGTGACGAACGTGAAAGGTATTCCCCACGCGGTGCTCGTGCGCGCCATCTCCCCAACCATAGGCATCGAAGAGATCCTGAGGCGCCGTGGTGCCAAGCTTTCTCCTGCACTATGCGTAGGGCCGGGTAAAGTCACACAGGCGCTGGGAATCGACCTCCTGCACAACAACCTGTCGTTAAGGGGCAAAGAGGTCTGGCTCCAGGATGATGGTGTAAAAATTGATCCGAAAGACATCCAGGTAGGCCCACGCATTGGTGTGGATTATGCGGGAGAGGATGCGAAGCTGCCGTACCGGTTTTGGACGACTAATTATAATTTTGGTAGGGAGTAAACTTATTTTTTCAGAAATTCAATCTGCTCTTTCAGACTCCGGATCACTTCGTCTTTTGCATCCAGTAGCTCTTTTATAAGAGCTAAATCATTGTTGATGCTATTGTATGAATTGGAGTTAGGACTATTCGAAAAATTGACAAATTGCCCTGACATCGTAAAGTCATCAAAACTGATCTCAAATTCTTTGCAGATTTTTTGAATAATCTCGTCTGAGAAATTCATTTGCCCATTCTCAAGTTTTGAATATTGTTGTTGACTATTAAAGCCTAGCTTATCAGCCATGAGCTCCTGTTTATAGTCTTTAGATAAACGTAGACCTCTTAATCTTTGGGCATATTTAATATCTGTTGGTGTGACCATAAATGTATTTTACGATGTTAAGTATAAAATCAAAGATATTGATTTTTAACGGATTAAAATATCAGGAATTATAGTTTTTATGAAATAGATGTAATGTATTCTGTTACAATGTATTTTACGTGATAATCCTTTGTTTGGTTGCTCTACATTTGGTTTTAATGCCATAAGGCAGAAATTTTTAAATAAATAATGATATGAAAAAACTAACACTATTTTTCTTTAGTTTCTGTATGCTGATTGCTATAAGTGGCTTTAGCACGCTGTATGCTTTTTGTATAAATGGAAAAGCAATCTTTGTTATCACGGATGGAAATGGCAACGTACTTCAAACCTTTACGAATGGAAATTGCCTGCCGGATGGGTTTATGTGGAAAGCCAATAGTTTAGTAGTATCTGTCGATGCAACCGGAGAAGATGGTATGTCTGCTACTGCCGAAGTTTATTCTGCGCTTAATGGTATAAATAACGTTACAGATACCACATCTACTGTCCCTTTGGATACAGTTATGAAGTATAAAAGCGCTATTAATCCGAAATATTATCTCGACCCCTTTCTTTTAAATCAGGATATAGCTGAGGAGCTGGCAAAAGCAGATGGTTTAAATATCTATGGTCTGAAAATCATGGGTAATCCATTTTCAGGACATGACGTAAACTGTAAAGTGTTGTCTACCGTTTTCCAAACCGTTCAGATCAAAGTAACGGGGGCCTCTTTTACCTACACAACGAATGTGACACTTAACAAGGGATTAAATACATTATCTGTTAATGTGCCCAATTCAGTTAGCGGGCCTGCTTACTTTAAGGTTGGAGCTTCCAACACAGCCAAAACAGTCATTAATTTCCTTTAAACCTCTGAATAGCTTTTATCCTGTCAGGATAAAAGCTATTTTTAATAAAAAAACATGAAGCTGTTATACCTCGTTACATTCTGTTCCCTGCTTTTCTCATGCAATACGAATAAAGAGGTTGCTGTTGCCGGTAATCCTTATTACGAAGGCTTGTTCGTTAATGAGCAGGATATGGATCTTATGACCAAAATGAACAACGGCAAAGTGCTTGGTGTTCCGAATGTCATTATCATTAAACTTCTGAATGATAAGGAAGCAATCAGAGTTGCCGAAATAGTGGATAAAGCACACTTTCAGGAAAGTGTTCAGCATATCTATACGAAAATCATAAACGATAAAGATTACCTGGAGGCTCAAAAGAAGTCGCAATGGATCAAAGACCTGACCTACGAATTACGGAGCAATGACAGTATCGTCTTTAAGGAAATAAACGACGAGTATACCATTCGCTACAGTGGAAAAATCTCGAATAAAGAAATGGGATTAAGGATGGACCTGATCCTGCCGGATTCAGTCAAAAACTTTTTCACTCCGGGTGCGAATGCAGAAATCAAAAAGTATGTGTTCTATCCGGTGAAGGAGCGATAGCTTATTTGGAGGTGTGGATTATGCGGGCGAGGATGCCAAGCCGTCGTACCGGTGTTTTGGGTGAAGGGAATAATTGTGTAAGCTTACCCGAGGCTTGTTAGCTCGAGCGTGCCACCCTGAGCGGAGACGAAGGGCACCCGAACACGGGGCAAAGCCCAAAACATTATTGGGAGCACCTTCATGGCTACCGATAGCTCACCATTATTTCCAGCCGCAACCAAACATCCACATGCTGCAAGCAAGGCCCTTAAAACCAACGACCTCCCCAGACCCTGTTGATATGTTTTCTTGTTTGGAAAAATCCTCTCCTGTTTTGAGGCATTTCCCGTCTGATTGCTGTTAAAAATCGGCGTTAAAAAACAGGTCGGCGTTTGGCTTTTACAAAATGCCTACAATTTCGGGAGGCGATAAGGAGCAGGCTTTTGATTTAAAGGACATTAGTGGGATACTTTGGATCACCTGATTTTTCAGCCGGTTCCGGTGTTTTTAACAAACGGAAAAATCACCGCCGGATTCTTGAAAAAATTTCACCTCAATAATTTTGAACTAAGGCGCCGCTGCTTTTAATTTAGTCTTAACCAAAACCATTCCCCACATGATGAAACGTTTATTACTTTTTGGTTTGACCCTGTTCTTTGGAAACATGTTCGCTCAAACCCCTCCACAACGGAATTGCGGCACCATGCAGCACCACAATTACTTATTGCAAACAAGGCCCAATTACCAGAACGATCTTATCCAGTACGAGCAGGTGATCAACCAATACCTGCAGGATAAAGCCAGCGGCACGCTGGCTGCCCGTACCAGCTCCAACCCCATTGTCACCATCCCGGTGGTGGTACACGTATTATACAACGGCGCTGCCGAGAACATTACCGACGCGCAGGCGGCCTCGCAGGTGCAGGTGCTCAACGACGACTTTGCCAAATTCAATGCCGATGCCAGCAAGGTCACGCAGCCTACGTTCTCGACGGTGGCCTCGGGTGCCAACATCCGCTTCTGCCTCGCACAGCGCGACCCCAGCGGCAATGCTACAACCGGCGTGGTCCATAAAGCCACCACGGTTTCTTCCTTCGGCACCAACGATGCCGTTAAACATAATTCTTCGGGTGGCGACGATGCCTGGGATGTGACGCGCTATGTGAACATCTGGGTATGCGACCTGGGCAGCACCCTGCTTGGCTATGGCGAATTTCCAACGGCTTCCCTGAGCAACACCTGGGGCCTTGTGATCCACTATAAATATACCGGCAGCGGCGGCTCGGCCATTGCGCCTTATAACTTAGGAAGAACAGGTACCCACGAGTTCGGGCACTGTTTTAATTTACTGCACATCTGGGGCGACGACGGCACCGGCTGCTCCGGCAGCGACCAGTGCTCCGACACGCCCAACCAGGCCGGTGAGCATTACGGCTGCTTTGCGCAGGGCTCCATCCAGACGGATGGCTGCACCAGCGCCAGCCCCGGTGTGATGTGGATGAACTATATGGACTATACCGATGATGCCTGTATGTATATGTTCACCGCACAGCAATGCGCGCGCATGGAAGCGGTGGTGAATACCGCTCCCTGGAATGTCCTGCAAAGCTCCAACGGCTGTACGCCGGTGACCACACTGGATGCCGGGATCTCCGGCATCATCAACCCTGTGAACGGTTCCTCGGCCTGTATCACGAGCGTGACGCCTAAGATCAACCTGGTGAATGCCGGCTCCACAACACTCACCTCGGTCAAAGTATTATATAAAATGGATGCCACCGCCACGCAAACCCTCAACTGGTCGGGATCTCTCGCCACGTCGGCTTCTACCGTGCTCACGCTCAACAGCTATACCGGACTGACCGCCGCCGCGCATACCTTCTCGGTATGGGTAACAGCGCCTAACGGCTCAAGCGACCAGAATGCCGCGAATAACGTCATGGTGTCGAATTTTACGGTGACGGCGGTGCCGACAGGCTCTGCGCTTCCGTTTACAGAAGGTTTTGAAACGACGACCTTTCCACCGGCAGGATGGCAATTGCTCAGGGCAGCAACCGTTAATACGGTCAATTCCTGGTCGAGGCTGGCCAATACCACGGGCCTCACGGCCGGCAGCACGGCCATTGCCAAGATGGATAACTATTCCGGCTCTACGCTCGACATTACAGGGCAGCTGGACGCCCTGCGGAGCCCGGCCCTCGATTTCTCCGCGGCCAACAGCAGCCTTAAAGTGCGCTTCGATGTCTCGCACCGTATCTATAATACCTCTACCAGCGATTCGCTCAATGTTTACATCTCTACCGATTGTGCCACTACCTGGACGCGCCTGTACACCAAAGGTGGTGCCCAGCTGGCAACCGTGACGGGCGGGCAGACATCGGCTTATACGCCAACAGCCAATGCGCAGTGGCGCCGCGATAGCATCAGCCTTTCCGCCTATGCCGGCCAACCGAGTGTCTACCTGAAATTCGAATCGCGCAGCAACTGGGGCAATAATGTATACCTCGATAACATCAACGTGAGGAATACCATTGCTGCCGCACCTACTGCCAGCTTTGCTTCGGTGCCGGCCAATTGCCAGGGCACAACAATCACCTTAGCCGATCAGTCCCTCAACGGGCCAACCAGCTGGTCCTGGTCCATGCCGGGAGCGTCTCCGCCAACTTCCACGGCTCAGAACCCAGGCATTACCTATACAGCCAGCGGTACTTATACCATCAGCCTGACGGCCACTAATTCTACCGGGTCGAGTACACCTTATACGCAGGTCGTTACCATCAATCCTAAGCCTACCGTGGCGGTGGCATCTGCTACGGTATGTGCCGGAACAAGCGCTACCATCACGGCCTCCGGTGCTTCTTCTTATGCGTGGAATACAGGTCAGGGCACGGCAGCTATCAGCAATACTCCAACGGCCACCACAGTGTATACGGTTACAGGAACTTCCGCCGCCAGCTGTACCAATGTGGCTACCGGCACTATTACGGTGAAGGCCCTGCCGACGGTAACTGCCGGCAGCGCGACCATCTGTGCCGGTGCCAGTGCAGTGATCACGGCCAGTGGCGCCTCTACCTACACCTGGACAAGCGGACCGGCTACGGCGGCTTATACGGTGAGTCCTGCTACCACAAGCATCTATACGGTAACGGGCACCGGCTCCAATGCCTGCGTGAATACCCAAACCGCCAATGTAACGGTCAACGCCCTGCCTTCGACGGCGGTGATCTCTGCCACGATCTGTGCCGGGGCCACCGGGACGCTCAGCGCCAGCGGCGCCAGCACCTATTCCTGGAACACAGGCGCTACAGGGGCCAACCTCACGGCCAGTCCGTCTTCCAATACCAATTACACCGTCACAGGCACTTCTGCTGCTGGCTGTGTAAAAACCGCTACTGCCTCCATTACGGTAGGCAGCGCCCCGGCTATTTCCCTGAGCTCGGCGACAGTATGTGCCGGAGGCTCGGTAGTGCTCTCTGCCAGCGGCGTTACCAGTTATACCTGGACCTCAGGACCAAATACAGCTACCTATACCGTAACACCTGCCGCCACAACGGTGTATACCGTCTCCGGAAATCTTACCGGCTGCGCTACGGCTGCTGTCAAAACCGCGACGGTAACCGTCAATGCACTTCCTAATGTGGCAGCCACTTCGGCAACAGTCTGTGCCGGGAATACGGCCAACCTGAGTGCTTCCGGGGCTTCTTCCTATGCCTGGAACAACGGTGCCACCACCGCCAATACCTCTGTGAATCCTTCTACGACAACATCCTATACGGTAACAGGGACATCCGCAGCAGGCTGTGTGAATACGGCTATCGCCAATGTGCTCGTGAACGCCTTGCCGAATGTTTCGGTAGGCTCGGTCACCATCTGCGCGGGCTCGGCTGCTAATCTCAATGCATCAGGCGCTTCCTCTTATGTCTGGAATACAGGCGCTACCACGGCAAACCTCAGTGTAAGCCCTGCCTCCACAACGATGTATACGGTAACGGGAAGCTCTGCCCAGGGCTGTACGGCCGATGCCACGGCACAGGTGTATGTGACCGCAGCGCCTGTCATTACAGTTAACTCAGCTTCGGTATGTGCCGGCTCAGCGGCTTTACTAACGGCCAGCGGTGTCACGTCCTATACCTGGAATACGGGAGCTAACGGTTCGGGCCTGTCGGTTTCGCCTTCGTCCACCACGGTATACACCGTGAGCGGCAGCCTCGCCGGCTGCAGCACGCAGGCCGTGCAAACGGCTACGGTAACGGTTTACGCCCTGCCGTCGGTAAACCTGGCACTCGCCATGGATGTGGCTTGTGTAAATAATGGCCCGGTAAACATGAACGGCACACCGGCAGGTGGCAGCTATTCCGGCCCTGGGGTAAGCGGCAACACCTTCAACCCGACAACAGCCGGTACTTACACCATCACGTATGCGTATACCAATAGCAACGGCTGTACCAATACCTCTTCCAAAACAATCACCGTAGAGCTTTGCACCGGCCTGGAAGAGATCAACGGCGGAGAGCTGGTCATCTACCCTAATCCGGCGAAAGAAACGCTCACCGTGAAATTCGGAGCCACACCGGATCACACGGCTACCGTGGAGCTGTATGACGCCATCGGGAAAATGGTGGTGTCACAAAAAGCCACGGAGCAGCTGCTAACACTGGATGTGCAGGCTTTTGCCAAAGGCATTTATACCCTGAGAATTGTATCGGGCAACAGCCAGGTGGTGAAACGGATCGTGAAAGAATAACAAACCCTTAATAAAACCAAAAGCCCTGTAGATAATGTCTGCAGGGCTTTTTTCATGTTGAGCTTAATGTACATATAATAGCGCACAAAATGATATAGAGGAGTATCCGTTCAGGGGAGCATGCCGCCTGTGGAATGTTTCGTATTAGAATTAGGAAAGGAATGTTTGGCTTCTCTTTAAGCAATTGGCATCGCATTCTGATAATCCTGTATGGTGTGCCTGGGGGGCAAAAACCTCCGTTCTTTTCTCTCTGCGTTTCTTTGCGCCTCCTTCGCTTCTTTGCGGTTCCTGCTTTTCTTACGTCAAACAAAAAACCCGTTACAGTTTTCCTGCAACGGGTTTCTGTTTTGTTGGTGTTATCACCAACAAACAATACATTTTATTTAATAGGCTGCATCACCTCTAAGGTAATGTTGATGGTTACGTTTTCGCCTAAGCCACCGCCTTCGCCGATACCGAACTGCGTACGGTTAATCACCGCTTTGCCTTCAAAGCCACCCACGTTGAATTTACCCCAGTCGCCCATGTCTTTGGCTTCCATGCCCATGTAGTTGAAAGGAATATTGGTGTCTACGGTTTTGCCTTTGATGGTCAGTTTCCCTTTGGCCACGTAAGCAAACTCACCTTTCAGCGTGTCTTTTACGATCTCTGCTGCTTCGTAAGTGATTTTCGGATATTTGGCCGCGTCGAAGAAGTCAGCACCTTTGATGTGCTCATCGCGCATGTTGTTCTGTGTGTTCAGGGTTTTAGCATCGATCTGGATAAAGATCTTGGTGCCCGGGTTTTCTAAATTCACCCAACCGCTGTCGATCAGCGCAGTCCCTTTGGTATTGGTCACGATGTGCTTGATGCTGAAATCCAATGCCGAGTGAGAGCCATCCACTTTGTAGAAGCCTTTCAGCTCGTTCACGTCTTTCTCATTAGCTTTTGCAAGGCTGTCGCAGTTCACTTCTTTACCGTCAACCACACATTTCTTCACCTCTTCGGTTACAACCGCTGTTTTGTGCTCAGAACCGCCACCGATTCCGTAGATATAAGGAGCGATTACCAATGACACGATCGACATTAACTTGATGAGGATGTTCATAGAAGGACCGGACGTATCTTTGAACGGATCACCAACGGTGTCACCGGTTACAGACGCTTTGTGCGGCTCTGATTTTTTGTAGAACATTTCACCGTTGATCAGCACACCTTTCTCGAATGATTTTTTAGCGTTATCCCAGGCGCCACCGGCGTTTGACTGGAAGATCCCCATTAACACACCCGATACCGTTACACCGGCTAATAAGCCACCGAGTACTTCAGGCCCCCAGATGAAACCAACAATAACAGGCGTCACCAGGGCAATACCACCCGGCAGCATCATTTCGCGGATAGACGCTTTGGTAGAGATCGCCACGCATTTTTCGTACTCAGGCTTGGCTTTGTATTCCATGATGCCCGGAATCTCGCGGAACTGGCGACGTACTTCCTGTACCATGTCCATGGCCGCTTTACCAACTGCCTGGATGCATAAAGCCGAGAAAATGAACGGGATCATGCCACCCACAAACAAACCGGCCAATACAGGCGCTTTGTAAATATCAATGGCGTCGATACCGGCGATACCTACGAAGGCAGCAAATAACGCTAAAGACGTTAATGCAGCGGAAGCAATGGCGAATCCTTTTCCGGTAGCCGCGGTGGTGTTACCAACCGCATCTAAATTATCCGTACGCTCACGTACTTCAGGAGGAAGCTGGCTCATCTCGGCAATACCACCGGCGTTATCAGCGATAGGGCCGAAAGCGTCGATCGCTAATTGCATAGCCGTTGTAGCCATCATACCCGCAGCAGCAATCGCCACACCGTATAAACCGGCACAGTAATAAGAACCCATGATACCACCCGCTAAGGTCAGGATAGGGATCACGGTAGATTTCATCCCTACGGATAAACCACCGATGATGTTGGTGGCATGGCCTGTAGAAGATTGTTGAATGATCGATAATACCGGTTTTTTACCCATCGCGGTGTAATACTCGGTAACAATACTCATAATAGCACCAACTACGGTACCTACTAAAATAGCCAGGAATACACCCATTTTGGTGAAGGTAGCCGAACGTAAAACGATGTCGCCGTCCGGTAACATGTACATCACCACAAAATAGGAAGCAATGACTGTTAAAGCCATCGATGCCCAGTTACCCATGTTCAGGGCGTTCTGCACATTGGATTTTTCATCCTTAATGGTTACGAACCAGGTACCGACGATGGAGAATAAGATCCCTAAGCCGCAGATCACCATGGGCAATAAGATCGGGGACATACCGCCGAAGGCATCTTTAACGATCACTTCCTGGCCCAGTACCATCGTTGCTAAAATAGTCGCTACATAAGAGCCGAATAAGTCAGCGCCCATACCGGCCACGTCACCGACGTTATCACCGACGTTATCGGCAATGGTTGCCGGGTTACGCACGTCATCCTCAGGAATGCCCGCCTCTACCTTACCTACTAAATCCGCACCAACGTCGGCCGCTTTGGTATAGATACCGCCACCCACACGGGCAAATAAGGCGATAGACTCTGCTCCTAAGGAGAAGCCCGTCAATACTTCGATAGCCGTGCTCACCTGGTGGTGCTCCAGGTTTGCAAACATAGCAAGAAATACAATGAATAAACCGCCTAAGCCCAAGATGGCCAAACCGGCAACACCCAGGCCCATTACCGTACCGCCTGTGAACGATACTTTTAAGGCTTGCTTTAAGCTGGTACGTGCCGCCTGCGTGGTACGCACATTGGCTTTGGTAGCTACCCTCATGCCGATATAACCGGCAGTGGCAGAGAATACCGCACCGATGATAAAGGCGATGCAGATGATCCAGCTGGAGTGGATCTCGCGGCCATGAATTTCATGGATGGTTCCCGAATACGCTAATAAAGCCGCAGCAAACACCACAAAAATGCTTAATACTTTCCATTCGGCTTTTAAGAAAGCCATCGCACCGTCGGCAATATAGCCGGCCAGTTCTTTCATATTCTGGTCACCGGCGTCCTGCTTGCTTACCCAGGCAGATTTTATAGCCATTACCAATAAACCAATGATACCTAATACCGGTACCAGATAAATTACATAATCGTTCATAGTGTCAAATAAAGTTAAATAAGGGTTGCAAAAATAAGGAATAATCTGAAAATTAAAAATAATTAATTTATTGATAATGAGTGAATTGTGCTATTTGTTAAGCCGGGAGCCAGGTGAGAGGGATAAAAAGATACGCGTAATCCTTAACGGCCTTACAGGGAATGCCATTCGTATGGTGGAAAACGGAGCAAGGCTACATTGGTTGTATACAGGTCATCCGTTTCTGAGGCACTTTACTTCATATTATGGAATGCCTGCCTGACAGTATGGAAGGATGATCTTTACGGGTCCCTTAATATGTGATCATTAGTGTCTTCTATGGTTTGAAGCGGGACAGGAATCTAAAATACCCTTTCCAGGGCAATCTTAAACCAGCTGGTATATTGCTCCGGATGACGCGCCACGTCCTGCCTGACAGCTTCCAGGCTTAACCACCGAAAGGCATTGACCTCTTCCGGGTTGATGATGGGATCGGTATGGATCGTTCCTGTGAGTACATAGTCGAGCTCATGCTCGGTCAGCCCGTTCTCAAAAGGTGTTTGATAGATAAAGGAGGATTTGATGCTGAGTTCGCAGGCAATTCCCATCTCTTCAAACAGGCGACGGTGAGCGGCATCCTTCACCGTTTCATGCGGGCGTGGATGCGAGCAGCAGGTGTTGGTCCATAAGCCGCCGCTATGGTACTTATCGAGCGCGCGCTGTTGCAGCAGCAATTCGTTTTGAGCGTTGAAAATAAAAATGGAGAAAGCCCGGTGTAGCCTTCCTTCGCGGTGTGCCTGGAGCTTTTCCATCACCCCGATGTCGTTGTCCTGCTCATCTACCAATATCACGTACTCAACGGCCATTAAACAATCTTTTTGGTATGGGAACTTGCCTTTGATTTAATGAGTAACTAACATCCTCCGCCCTTCCCGGGCACCTCCAGCAAAAGAGGAATTTGGTTATCGTCAAAATTATAAAAGATTCAGGCTATGACGGACATAAGAGCTGGCAAATAACGCCATCTTCTGCGAATTAGGAATACGGATCCGCTCTTCAAGAATGCGCTCAGGATGAAGGGATTTTATTTTATTGAAAAGCTTCCGGTAATAGATATAGGCCACATATACTCCAAAGCGGGAGTCTTTCGGAAGTAGCTTGATCCCTTCCAGTCCTTTATTAAAGTCGATTTCAATATCGTCTTCCAGCGCCGCCTTGGTTTCAGGGTCCAGCTCGTTTAATTCCACATTCGGAAAGTACACACGGCCCATGCCCAGGTAATCGGCGTGCAGGTCGCGCAGGAAATTGATCTTCTGGAAGGCCGATCCCAGGGCCATTGCATAAGGCGTGAGCTCTTTGTACATCTTCTCATCGGCTTTCACAAATACCTTCAGGCACATCAGGCCTACCACTTCCGCACTTCCCAGGATGTACTCCTTATAGCCGTTGACGTCATAAGCCTTTTTGTCAAGATCCATTTCCATGCTTTTCAGAAAGGTAGTAATGAGCGTATGGTCTATCTTATAGTCGTTCACTACTTTCTGAAAGCTGTTCAGCACGGGGTTCAGGCTGATGCCCCGTTCAATGGCCCTGAACGTGTCTTCCCTGAATTCGTCGAGCAGTGTTTTTTTATCATAATCATGAAAGGTATCCACGATCTCATCGGCAAAGCGTACAAAGCCATAAATGCCGTAGATAGGCTCGCGAAAATGAGTGTGTAAAAAGCGGATCCCCAGCGAAAAAGAAGTGCTGTAGCTGTTGGTCACCATTTTACTGGTTCTTACACTAACCTTGTCAAATAATTGTTTCATGCTTCAAGTTTGCTAAGATAACAAAATTATTTGTCCTTATATAATTTAGCAATACCCATCTCTGTGTATTTTTAATTGCCTGCCAGGTACTTTTTAACCTGCTCTGCCACCAGCTTTCCGGAAATGAGGCTTGGCGGGACACCGGGTCCGGGAACGGTAAGCTGTCCGGTATAGAATAAATTTTTAACATTTTTATTCTTTAAGGCCGGTTTTAAAATGGCTGTTTGAGAAAGTGTATTGGCTAGCCCGTAAGCGTTACCCTTAAAGGAATTGTATTCCGTGATGAAATCCCGGGTCGCAAAATCACGCCGGTAGATCACATCCGCTTTGAACGACTCCCCCGTAAACCGCTCGATGCGCCTGATCACCAGGTCGAAGTAATGGTCGTTGGTCGCTTTGTCATCTGCCAGATCCGGGGCAATAGGGATAAGGATAAACAGGTTTTCTTTTCCTTCGGGTGCGGTGTGCGGATCCGTCTTCGACGGGCAGCTCACATAGAATAAAGGCTTTGCCGGCCATTGCGGTGTCGTGTATATTTCTTTGGCATGCGCATCGAAATCCTCATCAAAAAACAAGTTGTGGTGCAGCAGGCCTTTAAGCGGTTTGTTGACACCTATATAAAAGATCAGGCTGGAAGGTGCCATTTTCCGGCTTTCCCAGTAGCTGTCGGAATAATTGCTGTAAGCCGGATCGAGGAGCACCTTATCCGTAAACCGGTAGT
Source organism: Hydrocarboniphaga daqingensis (assembly GCA_943362175.1). Classification (GTDB taxonomy): domain Bacteria; phylum Bacteroidota; class Bacteroidia; order B-17B0; family Aurantibacillaceae; genus UBA4416. Next base: position 260,206 of record CALRIU020000001.1, read on the forward strand.
CGGCAGAGGAGACGAGCGCATCGAAGTCTTGATAGTCGACATCTGCTTTGATGACCCTTGCTTTTTTATCCTCTACGGAAATTTTAGAAACATCGGCCTTGAAGATAAAGGTGACGCCAAGCTCCAGTGCCAGCCGGTGCATGGCTTCCACAATCTTTACCATGCCGCCTTTCGGGTACCAGGTGCCGCCCACCATATCGGCGTAATTCATCAGGCTGTATAATGCCGGGGTGTTTTGAGGCAAAGCGCCCAGGAACAGCACCGGAAATTCGAGCAGCTGAATGAGCTTGGGGCTGGAGAACGATTTGCGGATGTGCTTCGACATGGAGGTGAGCACGTCCAGCTTAAACAGGCCTTTCAGAAAACGGGCATCCATGAATTCTGTTAAGGAGATCCCGGGCCTGTACACAAGGTCGTGCATTCCCACTTCGTATTTGTATGCCGCTTCTTTCAAAAACTGCTTTAATTTTTCTGCACTGCCTTTTTCCACGCTTTCAAAGAGGGCGTAGAGCCCGTTCATGTCCGAAGGAATGTCCACGGGGCCATCCTGGTAAAACACACGGTAAGAGGGAGAGAGCCGTTCGAGCTCGTAATAGTCCGACACTTTTTTTCCGAAATCGGCAAAGAATTTTTCAAAGATGTCGGGCATCCAGTACCAGCTGGGCCCCATATCGAAGGCAAAGCCCTGTGCTTCAAACTGCCTGGCCCTGCCACCCACGCGGTCGTGTTTTTCGAGCACGGTTACGTTGAAGCCTTCTTTGGCGAGGTAACAGGCGGCCGATAAGCCTGAAAATCCGGAGCCGATAATAGTCACTTGTTTTGACATTGGAGAACACGAAAAATAATGCTTAAACTTACGGAATATTTGGAGAATTTTTTGAGCATAATCAATCCTTTATAGGTCACCCGGAATTTGTTTCAGGGTCTCATAAGATGCTGAATCAAGTTCAGCATGACTTGTTCTATTATGAATACGTTATCAATGCAAAAAAACATCATCATCATCGGCTCCGGTGTGGCTGGTCTGGCAGCGGCCGTAAGGCTTTCGGCGGCAGGGCACAAGGTTACGGTAGTGGAAGCCAACGATTATGTGGGCGGAAAGCTCACCGCACAAAACATCGGGCGCTACCGGTTCGACATGGGGCCTTCGGTATTTACACTTCCCCAACTGGTAGAAGAGCTGACAAACATCAGCGGCAGCAAACGCACATTCGACTACCTGGTGCTGGACAAGATCTGCAACTATTTTTATGAGGACGGCACCCGGCTGATTGCTTATACCGACAAGCATAAATTTGCAGAAGAAGTGGCTGCGAAGCTTGGCGAGGATAAGCAATCGGTCTACGATCAGCTGAAATACAGCGCCACGGCCTACGAGCTCACGTCGGAAATTTTCATGGAGAAGTCCCTGCACAGGCTTTCCACCTTTCTCAACCTGAAAACAGCCAAAGCGATCCTGAACATCGGGAAGCTGAAGATGAACAAGACCATGAATGAGTTGAACAGCGCGCGTTTCAAAAACAGGAAGACGGTGCAGCTCTTCAACCGCTTTGCGACCTATAATGGTTCGGACCCTTACCAGGCGCCGGCTATCATCAATATCATTGCGCACCTCGAGCACAACATTGGGGCTTTTGCTCCCAAAGGCGGCATGCACGATATTACGATGCACCTCTACGACATCAGTAAAGAGCTTGGCGCCCAATACCGGCTTGCTACCAAAGTAAAACAGGTGAAGACACAAAATGGCAAAGCCGTTGGCGTGGTCACCGACCAGGGAGAATTTCCTGCCGATATCGTGGTGAGCGATGTAGACATCAAGCAGCTCTACACAAAGCTCCTCGACAAAAGCTATTACCCGGAAAAAATCCTGTCGCAGGAAAAATCCTTATCGGCGCTGATCTTTTACTGGGGCATTAAAAAGGAATTCAAAGAGCTCGGCCTGCACAATATCCTCTTCAGCGCCAATGGCGAAGAGGAATTTAGAACCATGTTCGGTGAGAAAGAGCCCTATCATGATCCAACAACCTATATCAACATCACCTCGAAAGTGACGCCCGGCGATGCGCCGGAAGGTTGTGAGAACTGGTTTGTGATGGCGAACGTGCCGCATAATAGTTCCGGGGAGCCGATTGAATACGTCCGGGAGATGCGAAAGCACATGGTTGCTAAGATCAACCGCGTGCTGAATACCGATATCGAATCGTTTATTGAAGTGGAGGATGTACTCGATCCTTACCTCATCGAGCAGCGCACCGGTTCTTCGGGTGGTTCGCTTTATGGCAATTCTTCCAATAATAAATACGCCGCTTTTTTACGGCATGCCAACAACAGCAGCAAAATTAAAAACCTGTATTTCTGTGGAGGCAGTGTGCATCCCGGCGGTGGCATTCCCCTGGGCTTGCTGAGCGCTAAGATCGTGGCGGAGATGATTGCGGAGAAGGGTTGATCTTTTTGATTTAATCAAACCTCAGTACAATCGTGGTTCCTCCGTTTAGTAGACTTTCAACCTTAATCCGGCAATGAATCGCTTTGGCAAGGTCGCGGATGAGGTGTAAGCCCAGGCCGGTTTTTATCCCAACCACTTCCGTTTCATCATACAGGGCTTTAAACTGCTGCTCGCTGCCACCGGGGCCATTGTCGGTAATGGATAAATAGGTGTTGTGATCTTCCCGCCAGGCTTTCCATACGATGACAGGATCGCCGGTTTTTTCCAAAGCTGCCACCGCATTGCCGGTGAGGTTTCGCATGATCGTTTTTAAATAGTCGGGATCACTGGTGAGGATAAGGTTCTCAGGAACATCAAAATTTATCCGGATCGTTTCGGCGCTCAGGAAATGATTTCGCAGATCTTCAAATAATTGCGCAACGCTCACCGGTTTAAAGACCGGCTTGAAGTTCTGCATTTGCCCTTTGCTCCATAGTAACAGATCCTCCATAGAAACCAGCAGGTTTTCGGCCGCGTTTACCACCTTGTTTTCCATCTTCTGCTTATCCTGTTCCATGAGTAGTTCGGGGCTTTCGTTCTTCAGGTGCAGAAAGTGGATCAGGTTGCTTACCGGGCTTCTCAGGTCATGGTTCAGAATCGAGAAGAAACGGGTCTTGATCCGGTTTGCTTCTTCCAGCTCTGCATTCAGGGCATGCAGCTTCTCATTGATTTTCCGGCGGCTGCGGTTCTGGTAGATCAGCAAGATCACAATGACCACAAACAATAAGATGCCGGAAATGAGAAACCACTTTTGCTTTTCCTTGGCCTCCAGGTTTAGTTTCGTCACTTCAATCTCCGTATCGCGCATTTCAATGGTGCGCTCGTCCTGTAAGTTCTGGAGCGATTGCTTGTTCTTCGAATTATAAATGGAATCCTTATACAGCGAATAGCTTTTATAAGCCGCCAGGCTGTTTTCCGGTTCTTTTTTGAAATCGTAATATTCCGAGAGGTACAGGTAGTCGTTGATGAGCGCTTCGATATTCCCCAGCCGCTGATTAATCTCCAGCGACTTCATGATGTTTTCCTTGCCCAATGCCAGTTCTGTTTCCTTGTTGGAAAGCATGCCTTTTTTGAGATGAGCATAGCCGATGTTCTGCAAGGTGGAAGCCATCAGGATCTCATCGCCCATGGTTTGGATGATTTTAAGGGCTTTATTTGAATACTCAAGGCTGAGCTCATATTGCTCTAAAGACAGGTAGGCAGAGCCAAGCCAGCTATGGATAAATACCAGGTTTGAGCCATCGTCGTTTTTGGAGATCAGTATTTTTTCGGCTTCCTGGTACGCCCGCAAGGCTTCTGCATGCCGGTTTTGTTTCTGATACACGAGCCCTTTGCTGGCAATGTTCATCGCCATAGCCTCGTCTTCATTGCCAAGCGCGCTGAACAGCGTGATGGCGGCCTCGTAATTCTCCAGTGCTTTATCGTAGCTCTCCGTCGCGGTATAAATATTGGCGATGTTTTGATACACAGAGGCTGCATTCATTTTGGCATTTTTCTCCCGGGAGCTTTCGAAGCCCTTCGATGCTTTAAAAAAATGATCCAGTGCTTCCGGAAAACGGTTTTGGTTCGCTTTTAAAATTCCCAGCTGGTTATTGACGGTGGCCAGGCTATGGCGGTCTGCCGTTCTTGTAAAGATCTCTTCGGCAATGCTTAGCTGTTTCAGCGCTTTCATGAGATCGCCTTTGGAGATCAGGTGCCGCGCCATATTGATGTGACCGGTGCCAATACCTTTTTGCCAGCCCAATCCCGTTCCCAGGTTGATTTCCTTATCGGCATAGAATAAGCCCTTGCTGATGCTGATATACAGATAATGATTGGACAAGCGCCCATAGGCATCGCATTTTACCGTATCATCCTTCATCCTCTCAACCGCCAGGGCCAGGGAATCTGCCTGCCTTTGGCTGAGTGGTTGCGCACCCAGCCTTAACGAACACAGAGCCAGAAGAAGGAACACTTTTTTCATCATTGTAAAAGGCTTAGGTTTTCCTTATAGCTTCTGCCAACCGGTAAGGTCGTGGCGTCGATCAGCTCCACTTCTGCGCTGCCTATTTTTTTGACAAAGGTCTTATGGATGGCATAGCTCCGGTGGATCCTCACAAAAGACGTGAAGTGCGTTTCTTTTAAAAGTGTGCCCAGGCTCGAAAGCACACAATGCCTTTTTTGATTGGTAATGATCAGCGTATAGTCTTTCAGTGCCTCCAGGTACAGGATATCGTGAAGCTTTATTTTTACCTGTTCGTGGCCTTCCTTGATGAAAATCGTATCGGTTCCCAAACCGGCTTCATACAGGGCTACCTTGTGCTTTACAGCCATAAACTCTTCGATGCGGGCAATGGTTTTGGCGAAGCGATCATGTTTCAATGGTTTGACAATAAAGTCGAGCGCTTCGAGCTCAAAGCTTTCCACGGCATGCTCGGCATGGGCTGTAATAAAAATACAAACGGGAATGTGCTGCAGGCTTCTCCTGAAATCCAGGCCGCTGCCCGTTGGCATATCAATGTCCAGGAAAAGAATGTCGATGTCCTGCGAGGCAATCAGGGGAAGGGCTTCAGCGGCAGAAGCAAAAACACCGGCAATATGAAGCGTCGCGAACTTCCTGACATGGGACACCACCGTCAGCCGGTCAATATCATCGTCATCCATAATTATGCAGTTGAATTTTTTCATACCGGCCGGCATCTCAAAGCTACCATTTTTAATTCAAATGCCATTCGTCTAGTTAAAAAGACGCTCGTCTATTGGCAATTTTTAAATGAGCACTATCCCCGACCTTTGATCATAATCCATTAACACCATTTGTCATGAAAACTATTGTATGTATCCTGTCGTTGGCTGCTGTCCTGGTGGCCTGCAAAAAGAAGGATAAGGACCCGCAAAATGATCCTACGCCTGTATCCACCACCACCGGAGGATCAACCACCTCCGGCCCTTCACAAACAAGCCTGGCAACAGTTACCTTGACCTCAGGCGCCAAAACGACCACCATCACCGGTTCCTGCCTCTGGTCCAACAGTTCGGTAGGCCGCAGATACATCACCTCCCAGGATCAGAATAAAAGCCTCAGGGTGCTTCATATCCCTTTCAATATTTCGGCCCTGCCAACTCAGACCACTACCTATTCGCTTGTCCCCTATGATAACAATGATACAGATCCTACACACATTTTTATGAGCTTCACCGAACAGATAGGAAGCGGTTATCTCTCCTGGTATTCAGAGTCCGGCAGCCTTACTCTGGCTGTTGCCGGAAATAAAGTAACGGCGAACCTGGCGGGTATCACCTTAAAGGCAGATACCGTTCAGTCGGGCTTTACGAACTTAAATGTAGGAGAGTACGCAAAGCCGGGAATCCTTTCAGGAAGTTTGACATTTTATAAATAACAAGGAATGTATACATCTAAAAAGTAGAATCATGAAAACCACACTATTTATTCTGTCGTTGGCCATTACCTTACTGGCTTGTAAAAAAAAGGAAAAAGAGCAGCAGGATGATCCTGCGCCTGTATCCACCACCTCTACCACATCGACGACTACTCCTGCAAGCGTGGCCAGTATTACCGTCACTTCCGGAACCAAAACGACGACCCTTTCCGGCTCCTGCGGCTGGGCTACGGCAGGTGGCGTAAACTATATCGGTGCCAAAGACCAGGCAAACAGCCTGCGCGTTCTGGAAGCCTCTTTTAATATTCAAAACCTTCCTGCCCAAACTACCACCTATGCCCTGGTGGCCTATGATGTGAATGATACCGACCCGACGCACGTGAGCATGAGCTTTTCCGAGCAGATCGGTAATGGTTTGCTGGAATGGAGCTCTGTTGCTTCTTCCGGAAACCTCACGCTGGTGGTGAGTGGAAATAAAGTGACCGTGAACCTGGCGGGCATTAGCCTGGCGGCGCAGACAAACAGTGGCTTTTATACGAACCTCAATACGGGGGAGTATGCAAATCCGGGAGTATTATCCGGTACGCTGACCTTCTATAAGTAATCATCCTATTCAAAAACCATTTATGAGAACGATCGCTTTTACCTTTGTGGAAGAGTATGGTAAGCAGTTTGGAAACCTGACAAGCCTGACACCCATACAGATTGAACAATTGCATACCTGTTTACCTTTGTATTATGGCGAGGAGGAGGCTGCTCAAATCGATACAAGTAACATCGCCAACCTGTTTGATGAAGAAACAGAGCGTTGGGCTTTTGCTTCCTTATACCATATTATAGATGCCGACAGCAAAGAAGTATTATATGATTTCTGGGAATACAATGTGGATTCGGGAACCGTCTTTATTCATAAAAGTACCGAGCACACCGGGATCTTCATGATGCAGTTCGGATTCGGTTTTGCAGAGATGAACCGGCATGCCAAGCTTCTGCCGCCTGACTACCCTGAACTATTGCAAAAAGCATTTTATGAAGTGGACAGATAGCAGATCCTCAAAAGTTACCCGGTTAATAGGAAAGGCATGCGCACCCGATCGTGTGAAGCACCTGTTATTTCTGAGCGGCTTTGTATGTTCAATAGCGGCCTTTTCTCAAAACGTAGGCATTAATGCTACCGGCGCGGTGCCTAATGCCGCAGCCATGTTGGATATTGCCAGCACAAACAAAGGCCTGCTTATTCCTCGCGTAGCTCTTATCGGAACAAACTCCAATGCGCCGGTTGGTGCATCTGTTATCGCCAGTTTATTGGTATACAATACTGCGACGGCAGGTATTGCCCCAAGCAACGTAGTACCCGGTTATTATTATTGGGACGGAGCGGAGTGGGTGGCGCTGGCCGGCGATGGAAGTAAAAACTGGAGCTTGTCGGGAAATGGCGGAACGATGGACGGCACCCATTTTATCGGAACGAGTGATAATGTGCCGCTAAGCTTCAGGGTAAATAACGTGACAGCAGGAAGGATCGATCACATACTCGGAAATAGTTTTTTCGGAAGCCAATCCGGTAATGCAAATTCTTCCGGCTTGGGTAATACAGCCAACGGGTTTTATTCTCTTTTATTGAATACCAGCGGCAATTATAATACAGCTATTGGCCTGCAGGCGCTGGCAACCAATACCGCCGGTAATAGCAACACAGCCATCGGTCGCCAGGCACTTTTCCTCAATACGACGGGAAGCGACAATACGTCCTGCGGTGCCAATGCCCTTTATGCCAATACAAGCCCATCCTTTAATTCGGCTTTTGGCAGTTATGCCTTGTATGGCAATACAACCGGTTCCGAAAACTGTGCCGCCGGTTCAGCTGCTTTGTTTACAAATACAACCGGTTTTCAGAATACAGGGATAGGGCGCCTCGCGCTTTATCAGAATTCATCTGGCTCCAGGAATACAGCCGTTGGATTTAACGCTTTAAACAAAAACAACATTGGATATAAAAATACCGCTGTCGGGGATTCCTGTCTTTATTCAAACCTCATTGGGTATACCAATTCAGCACATGGTGTTTGTGCATTAAATAAAAATACGCTGGGTTCCCAAAATACAGCCATGGGAGTTTATGCACTCACAAGTGTTACAACCGGTTCTAATAATTCAGGCTTTGGATATAACGCCAACGTGCCCAATGCTACAGCCAGTAACCAGGTGCGCATCGGCAACACCGCCATCACGTATGCAGGCATCCAGGTAGCCTGGACGATTACCTCCGACAAGCGATGGAAAACAGACATTAAGCCTTCCAACCTGGGATTGAATTTTATCAAAGCCCTGCATCCTGTTTCCTATGTGCGCCTTAATGACGAGGCAAAAAAAACGGAATACGGATTCATCGCACAGGAAGTGGAAGTGCTGCTCAATGCCTCCGGGGCAGCCAACAACGGGATGATCACCAAAGATGATGAAGGCATGTTGAGTATGCGATACAACGACCTGATCGCGCCTATGGTGAAGGCTATCCAGGAACAGCAGGACATGATCGAAGAGCTGAGGCTCAAAAACAAAGACCTGGAAGCGAGGCTGAAAGCCCTTGAGAAGAAACAATAAGTAGAACAGATATATTTTCAATCATCAAAAAAAATAAGTATGGAACTCAAGGAGCGTTTACAACAGATTAAAACCAATTGGTTAAGTATTAAAGAAAAGGATCCCGGCTATACGGCACCCGGTGCGATGTCTCACAAATATTACCTCGACCAGGAGAATGTTCCCCGCCAGGGCATCGAAAATTTCGAGAATCACAATGGCTTTAAGCTTCCGGAAGAATACCGCGAATACCTGATCCAGGTGAGCAATGGCGGGGCAGGTCCGTTCCATGTCATGTATCCTTTGCATGATGCCTTACGTCCCTTGAACAAGGGAAAAAAAGGGGAGGAAGGTTATTATGACTGGCTGGAAAATAACCGCGGCCATTATACATCGGAGTTCCCCGTGACGGAAGAGCAGATCATTGCCTGGCTAACCTACAAAATAAATCATGCCACCGTTGAAACGCCGCCGATAGATATGGCAGCCGGCGAGCCGGGCTATTTGTTCTTATGTACCCCGGAACCCGGGAAACATTATATCATGCCGGTGAACGGCGCTTGCGTGAACGAGATCTGGGTAATGAAGGAAGCGAAGCGCGTAAATGGGGACGGAAAAGAAGAATTGTATTTTAAGCTCTGGCCGGAAGTAAGATTCGTGAATGACCAGATCAAAACACTGAGCTTTTTAGAATGGATAGAAGATGCACAACAAAACTGGTTCAATACAAATACAGCGCTCGATCACAGGCTGGCAGCCGTGAAGGTCACCTGGTTCAACCTGGCGGCGTATGACAAGGGTGAAAGCGTTTTTGGAGCTTTTATGCATCACTATCAGATGAATCCTGTTTTAACAGAAGAGAGTCTTTCCGCATTTGAAAAGCAATATGGATGCACACTGCCCGCAGAATACCGCCGCTACTTGAAATTGGTGAACAACGGTGGCGTAGGCCCTTTCTATGGCATGTACAGTCTCGAAAATTCATTGATTGCCTTGAACAGCGGGAGTGTTAACGACGGTACCTTTGTGAAATACCTCGAAAAAAATCCGGATCACTTTTCCAAAGAATTCCCGGTGAGCGAACAACAGATCATTGATTATTTAAATCACCGGATCCATCATCGGAACGAACAGGCCATTCCAATTAAGATTGACAAAAATGCCGGTGGCTACCTGTTTGTATCGGAATATGGCTGTGGCGGCTATTACGTGATGCCGCTGAACGGGCCGGTGCCGGGGCAGATCTGGTACCTTCAAAAACCGAATGCCAATAAGCTGACCTTTGAAATGAGGGATGCCGCCGGCAACCTGGTTGATTCCGGAGCTTATGGTGATGATGAGGATGACCCTTACTTTCATTTATACCCTGAAGTCTGGTTTAAAGACAATTCAGCCTCAACCGTTAACTTTTTAGATTGGGTGGAGAATGCACAACAACGCTGGTTTTATACAGAAGAAAATGAAAGTTCAGGTGGCACCGGAAGCGAAAGTCTGAATAATGAAAATGCTTACTATCCTATAGCTGTAGGCAATACCTGGACTTACGATTACGCAGGTCAACACATGGTGAATACGATTGAGAGCCTTAGCGGCGAAGAATTTATAACCATTAATTCATTGAACCCGGTAGCCGGGAAACTGAAAAAAGTGAACGGCGATTATTTTAGCGACGGCTTCGAAAAAGACAATATGCAGCTGATCCTGAAAGATACCCTGATGCAGGGTGAGAATTGGGAAGTGACATTCAAAGCTAACGGACTCGACTGCATCTATACCTATACGGTAAAAGAAATGTTGCCGTCTAAAACGGTGGGAGGAAAAGAGTACCTGGATGTTGTTATGATAGAGCTGGAGAGCTTCTATGTCATTAACGGAACGCGTATGACCATGAACGCTTTTACACAAAATTATTATGCAAGAGGCGTAGGCGTGATCTTAACCACTACCAGCGGCGTAATCGGCAACAACAGCTACCCACTTTTGTCTTACGATCTGAAATGACACCACAGCTTATAAACATAGAAACAGGCGGGTTTACCCTCGACAATGATTTTATGGTTTCTCCGGCAACACGGCTTGAGGATTTGCAGGATCATTACGGGAAAGATAGCTTAAAGAAAAGTGAGTTCGCGAAAGACTGCTGGTACCTTCCCCGGCAGATAAAAATAGGGGACTTATACTTTGTGTTCCGGTTCTACTTTGAAAATGAGCTGTTAAAGAGTATTGGCTTTGAGATTGAGGAGGAAGCCAAAGAAAGAAATCCCTGGGGGAATAACCGTGACTTTGAAACCAGCTGGATTGCCCGGCAGACGGGCGATGAGAGCGGCTTTAACTGGGATACGAGCGAGGCGGGAAAGCAGTATCACTTGCCTTATCCCTGGGGAAGTGTGGGCATGTACTACGATTTTAAGAACGGCACGTATGAGAGTTCCCTGAGTTATCATACCCCGGAAATTTAATCCTGGATTTATTGCCGGCTATCATATTATTAAGTAATTTAATTTTATGGATAACCGCCGTCATTTTTTAAAAGCCGCAGGCATTATGGCCGCAGCAAGCTTGCTGTCACCAACTAACGTTCTGGCCACTGCCCTTCCTCCTCAGGCCGCCAAACTAAAGCCTCAGGCTTTAAAACCCGGCGATACCATTGCCATCAGCTCCCCGGCCGGTGCTGTGTGGGATGCGGCGCAGGTAGAAACCTTTAGCAACATTCTGAAAGGCTTTGGTTTTAAAGTTGTCTTAGGAAAAACACTGAGTGAAAAATACGGCTACTTTGCCGGGACGGATGAGCTGAGAGCCGGTGAGCTTAATAGCTTGTTTGCAGATAAAAGCATCAAAGGCATTTTCTGTATGAAGGGTGGCTGGGGCTGTGCGCGGCTTTTAGATAAGCTGGATTTTGAGCTGATCAAACGGAATCCTAAGATACTCATAGGCTTTAGTGATATTACCACCCTGCTGGTAGCGATCACGGCAAAGACAGGACTGGTGACCTTTCACGGGCCTGTCGGTAATTCCGGCTGGAATGCCTGGACCAGCTCCGTTTTCAAAAGCGTGGTGATGAACAACGATGGCTTGCCATTGTTCTCGAATCCTTCTACGGAAGAGCCTTTCGTAACCATCCATCCGGGCAAGGCCAGGGGAGAGCTAATCGGCGGGAACCTGACGGTAATAGCTTCGCTGATGGGAACGATGTACCTGCCGGATTGGAAAGGAAAGATCCTGTTCCTGGAGGAAGTGAAGGAAGAGCCTTACAGCATCGACCGCCTGCTTACGCAGCTAAAGCTCTGCGGTGTATTGGATGCCATCAGTGGTTTTGTATTCGGTAGATGCGCCAAATGCCTGGCGGAAGAGCCTCATAAAGCTTTTACCTTCCAGGAGGTACTGTCCCAACACCTCAAGCCTTTGGGCATTCCGGCTTTTTATGGAGCCATGATCGGCCACATCGAAAACAAGCTCACGGTTCCTTTGGAGATTCAGGCGGAAATAGACGCGGACCGGGGAAGTATTCAGCTCCTGGAAGCGGCTGTGGTGTGAAGATTACCTTATTCGCCGCTAAACCCGGATGCCGATAATGCACACGTCGTCGATCTGCTCAAGTGAGCCGCGCCAATCCAGGAAGCTTTTTTCAAGCGTTAGTTCCTGTTCCTTTACCGGCTTTGCATGGATCGACAGCAGAAGATCTTCGAGTTGCTTGTACTTGAATTTTTTTCCTTTCGGCCCGCCGAACTGATCGGCAAATCCATCCGTGTACAGGTAGATGACGTCGTTCTTTTTGATGTCGAAGCGGTACGCTGTAAACGCATCCTGCTTTTCGCCTTTGCCAATAGGCATTTTATCGGCAGGCAGCTCGGTAAGTACACCGCCCGAAATCAATACCGGCGCATTATTGGCGGCGGCGTAGTACACGGTGTCCGACTTGTCTTCAAAGCAGAGAAGAATGGCGTCCATGCCATCCTGCCGCCCGTATTGCGCAATATTTTCGATGAGCCGCCGGCGCACATGATCAAACACCTCGTTGGGCTCTTTCATGTTTTTCTCATTGATGGCCTCGTTCAGGTAAGTCATGTTGAGCAGGCTCATAAAAGCGCCCGGAACCCCATGCCCCGTACTATCGCATACAGCAAGGTAAAACCGGTTTTCTTTTTTGGTAGCCCAGTAGAAATCACCGCTGACAATATCCTTGGGCTGGAAGTATACGAAGCTGTCCGGGATGATCTCATTTACCAGGGAGTGGTTTGCCAGTAATGTCCTCTGTATTTGCTCGGCGTAAAGGATGGAGTCGAGAATTTCCTTTTGCTTTTCCTCCACAATATCTTTCTGATGGGTGATCACAGCTTTCTGCTCCTCCAGCGTTTTATTTTTTGTTTCGATTTCCTGTTTCTGATGGTGAAGCAATGTATTGTCTTTTTGTTTGCGCTTGTATGCCCTCCAGCTTAGCACCAACAACACAATAATCAGAAAAACGACGATGACACTCCCTATCAGCAAGGTATATTGCCGCTTGTTTTCAGCCGAAACCTTCTCCTTTTCCTTATTGGAAAGCTCCAGCTCCCGTTCTTTCCGGTCGAGCTGGTTAAAGGAATTTAAGGTGGCTACTTTGGTGTCAAAATCATCTGTAATGACCGAATCTTTGAGGTCATTGGCCTTTTCATAATACGATAATGCGTTCTGATAATCATGCATTCCCCGGTATATGTTCGACTTGCTCATATATGCCTTGCTCAAAGCCGTGGCGTCACTCATGTCTTTCAGCAGGCTTATGCCGCGGTCGGCATACAGCATGGCTGATTTGTATTGCCCCATTCCTTTATAGCAATCTGATTTTACCAGCAGCATGATACTGTATGCATATACCCCCTGTGTTGTATCGGCATAGGATAAAGCCCGGTTAATCTCGTCCAGTGCTTCCTGGTAATGATGTAGAGTCAGGAAATAATTTGATTTGGTATGGTGCAGGCTCGAGTAATATTCTTGTTCATCCAGTTGGGCAGCGATGCTTTCCATCTCGCGGATATATGCTTCTGCAGCTTTCATGTGCTTAGTCTGCCGCGCAGAAATGGTGAGGTTATACACAACAATGCTCAATTGCCGGAGATTATCCGTGCGTTTAAAAATGCGGTAAGCATGCTGGTCGTATTCAAATCCTTGCTGATAGGCCCCCCGCTGATTATAAACGGTAGCCAGGTTCAGGTATAACTGACCCTCCTGGATGTCGTTCTTCAAAATTTTATTTAATTGCAGGGCTTTCCGGAACGTCTCTAAGGCCAGATCATAGAGCCCGGCTGATTTATAAGTTGCGCCGAGGTTATTCAAAACAGCGATTTCATTCTCCGTTTGTTTATAGTTCCTGGCATTGTCATAGGCTTTCGTATAATAGCTCAGAGCCATCGCAGGATCATCCATTTCATAATATACCGTTCCCAGATTGGCATATACGCCCGTCAGCCGGTCTTTCCGGTTCTGGGCAATCCGTATAGGTATAATGTCTTTGTATAGTTGAATGGCTTTGTCGGGCTCGTTACGCATCCGGTAAATAATACCCTGTGTGTTTTTTCCAACAACAATCCCTTCCGTATAATTGATGTGTTGCGACAAGCCGATGGCCTGCGCCACATATTTTTCCGACGAATCGACCGAATAGTCCAGGAACTGCCAGCTAAGCTCATTGATGTAGCTTGCCTTCAACGTGTCCTGGATATTCTTCTGCTTTAGCAGAATACGCACGCTATCTATTTCCCTCGATTGAGAAGAAAGCGCCATGGAAAAGATCATGAACACGAATGTGAGTATATAACGCATAATTAAAGATACAAAAGATCAGGCCGTCTGCAAAGCTTGTATTCCGATATTGTTCAGTCGTCTTTTCATCGCAGGGAGCTATTCCGCTGAAATCAGAAGTGATCCGATCCTGTGGTTATTGACAATAAAAAAAGCCTCTCATTGCTGAAAGGCTTTTAGTGGTGGCTAACCGGAGTCGGAGCCACCAACGTACTTATAACTTATGCGCCCACCGGCTCTTCCATGTACGCTTCAATAGGAGCGCAGGAGCAAACCAGGTTCCGGTCGCCGTAAGCATTGTCCACGCGCGATACGCTTGGCCAGAACTTATTGTCGCGTACCCAGTTCAGCGGGTAAGCGGCTTTCTCACGGCTGTATGGCCTTTTCCAGTCATCGTTTACCACCAGCCTGCAGGTATGAGGTGCATGCTTGATCACGTTATCCGCTTTGTCGAATTTACCGTCCTCAATTTCCTGGATCTCTTTACGGATGCTGATCATTGCTTCGCAGAAACGGTCCAGCTCCGCTTTCGATTCCGATTCTGTTGGCTCCACCATCAGGGTGTTCACTACAGGGAAAGCTACCGTAGGTGCGTGGAAGCCATAGTCCATCAGGCGTTTGGCAATGTCCGCCACTTCTACGCCACTCGCCATTTTGAAATCGTTGCAGTCGAGGATCATCTCGTGCGCGCAACGGCCGTTCTTGCCGGTATACAGAATTTTATAATGATCTTTCAGAGTATCCTTCATGTAGTTGGCATTCAGGATCGCCATCTCGGTTGCCTGTTTCAGGCCCTCGTTCCCCAGCATTTTGATATAGCCGTAAGAGATCAGCAGGATGAGCGCGCTGCCGTATGGAGCAGCCGATACAGCCGTAATGCCTTTGTCGCCGGATGTATTGACGATGGTGTGAGACGGTAAGAAAGGCACCAGCTTTTCCACCACGCCGATAGGTCCCATGCCGGGACCACCGCCGCCATGAGGAATCGCAAATGTTTTATGAAGGTTCAGGTGGCAAACATCGGCCCCGATATTGCCCGGAGACGTTAAGCCCACCTGTGCATTCATATTGGCACCGTCCATGTATACCAGGCCACCGTTATCGTGGATCAGCTTGGTGATGTCCATAATAGATTCTTCATATACGCCGAATGTCGATGGATAAGTCACCATCAGGCAGGACAGGTTGTCTTTGTGTTTTTCCGCTTTTTCTTTCAGGTCGGCAAAGTCGATGTTTCCTTTCTCATCACATTTCGTGACCACGATCTGCATTCCGGCCATCGCAGCAGAAGCCGGGTTGGTGCCGTGTGCCGACGAAGGGATCAATGCGACATTCCTGTTGGCATTGCCATTGGCAATATGGTAAGCGCGGATCACCATCAGGCCCGCATACTCGCCCTGAGCTCCGGAGTTTGGCTGGAAGCTCATGCGTGCGAAGCCTGTAATCTCTGATAAATCCTTATTCAATTGCTCGATCAGCTCCGCATAACCCTGTGCCTGTTCAACAGGAACAAAAGGGTGGATGCTGGCAAACTCTGGCCACGTGATAGGAAGCAGTTCCGAAGCCGCATTCAGCTTCATGGTGCAGGACCCCAGGGAGATCATGGAATGCACCAAAGAAAAATCCTTGTTCTCCAGTCGCTTGATGTAACGCATCATGTCGCTTTCGCTGTGGTGCGTATTGAATACCGGGTGCGTTAAGTAAGACGATTTACGTTCGGCAAATGTCCCTTTTACTAAATTTTGCGCCGCTACAGGAACTGCACTTACGGAAGCCCCAATAGCCTCTGCAAATACAGACAGAATATCGTTTACATCGTTTTCCTCTACCGTTTGGTCTAAAGAAAGTACCACGTGTTTATCGTCGATGTAGCGGAAGTTAATCTCCTTCGCTTCTGCCAGGGCGCGTACTTTTTTAGCGTCGGCTTCCACCACGATGGTGTCGAAGAATAATTGGGTGTTGATCGTGTAACCCAGTTTTTTTAATTCGGAAGCCACAAAAGCAGTCGCACGGTGTACGCTTTCCGCAATGGCTTTGATACCTTCCTGCCCGTGGTACACGGCATACATGCTCGCCATAATGGCCAGCAGTGCCTGTGCCGTACAAATATTGGAGGTTGCTTTATCGCGCTTGATATGTTGCTCGCGGGTTTGCAGAGCCATGCGTAGCGCCTGGTTTCCTTCAGCATCGATGGACACGCCGATGATCCGTCCCGGGATCAAACGCTTATAATCTTCGCGGCAGGCAAAGAACGCTGCGTGAGGTCCGCCGTATCCCAATGGTACGCCGAAACGCTGGGAATTGCCAACCACGCAGTCGGCACCCCATTCGCCCGGAGGCGTTAGCAAAGCAAGGGCTAAAAGGTCCGTGGCAACCACCACCTGAATGTCTTTGGATTTGGCTCCTTCCACAAAAGCTTTGTAATCCGACACTTCCCCGTTAATATCAGGATACTGTATTAAGGCCCCGAAGAAAGAATCGTCCAGGCTTGTGGTGTTCACAGCTCCAATCACCAGCTCAATACCGTAAGGCACCGCGCGGGTTTTCACCACGTCAATCGTTTGCGGGAAGCAGGTGTTGCTCACAAAAAATTTATTGGCATTGTTCTTTACCTTGTCTTTGCTGCGGTTGCTGTAAAACATGAATAAAGCTTCCGCCGCCGCCGTCGCCTCATCCAGTAAAGAGGCATTGGCAATCGGCATTGCCGTGAGGTCCATCACCATGGTCTGGAAGTTCAGAATCGCCTCCAAGCGGCCCTGTGCAATTTCTGCCTGGTAAGGTGTGTAAGCTGTATACCAACCCGGATTTTCGAGTACGTTGCGCTGGATCACAGCCGGTAAAATAGTGTTATAATAACCCAGGCCGATGTATGAACGGAATACCTTGTTTTTTTTGCCCAAAGCTTTCAGATGTTTGCTGTACTGAAACTCGCTCATGGCAGGAGCTACACGAAGAGGCTGCTTCAGGCGGATGTTCGGTGGAACGGTCTGGCTGATCAGTTCATCAACAGAAGAAACGCCGATCTTTGCCAGCATCTGTTGTACTTCATGTTCGCGGGGTCCGTTATGACGGGAAACGAATTTATCTGTGGTCATATTTAATTTTTATAAGATGCTAAAATTAAGAAATTTAGGTCTAGTGTATAACGTAATTTTTGAACAGATGTTTATAAGATCGGTCGATGATTTGAGGCTGTTTGTGGGCGCGTAACGGATGACTGCGGGAAGTGTTAGGAAGCCTGCCTCCGTTTTCCGTTACATCATCCCGACCAGGGGTGTTCCCCTCTTTACAGAAAGTCATTGCGCGTAAAAGGTATAATACACCCAAACCCGGCAAGGGGCCGGCTGTCCATGCAGTGGTAAACGATACGCTGTCGCCTTTTTGTAGATATGATGACTTTGAAATACTTTCGATGAGCCCATCCTTATAAAACAGGCATTCTTCCGGGAAATATCCTGCGCTGGAAATTCGGTAACATCCAGTTGCCGGACAGCAATAGCAATGAGCCCGGCAGCCAAGGCCACATCCAGTACCGGATCCCGCAAAAAGCAAACAACGCCCTGGGCACGGAAATCAAAAACACCGCCTATATTTATTTTGATTTCAACGATCCCGTGGCCACCAATACCATGCTTAATACCATTTGGGCGCCAACGGTAGGTGAAAATGAGCAGGCAAGCCACATGAGTGTTACGATGAGCGTGGTTGTAAAAGCTGGGCATGAAATTGTGGGAAAGTAGCCCTGACCGGATATTCCGCTTACTCCCGTTGTCCGGCAGTGATAGGCTGGCCGGCTTTTTTATTAACGGCATAATCGTGCAGGGTCACAGCACCACTATCCGAGAGGCTGATCCTGGCCCAGCCGTAGCATAAGCCCAGCGAGGTATGAAGGCGGAGCCCCACATAGCCCTTAAGGCGACCGGCGCCCCAGAAACCATCCTCTTTTCCGGAAGGGAGGCTTGTCAGCTTCAGGAGCATACTATTTACCCAGTTTACTCCTGAAAATACAGGAGAGCCTTCTTCCAATAAATAGGTTTGCCCGGCATTGGTATATCCGTAGCTCACCCCGTCATTTGTCCAGGAAGCAATTTCAATCTGTTTTGAACCTAGCCCGTACGCGTAAAATGCCCTTTCTCCGACAAGGGTTAAATCCCATTTCCCGTCTTTGTCGATGTCAAAGAACATGCGTTGCTCTCTGTTTACAGTCGTGTCTTTCATGTTGCTGTACATAATGTCGGCAAGTTCGGGTGTTTGGGCCTTTTTTTTGTTACAGGAGCCAAGCAGGCAAAACGATAGGCTCCAAAAGGCAATAGCATGTTTCATATTAGCATTGGGGATGCTGGTGAAGGGATGCTCTAAAATAAAACATTATCACCACGAAACATAACCCTTTAACAAGTTCTCACAAAAAAAGGAGCCCTAAAGCTCCTTCTCTTACTATTTATCTATACAATTCTTAGTTGACTTTGATGAGCTCCACATCGAACACCAGCCAGGCATTCGGAGGGATGACGCCACCGGCACCATTAGCGCCGTAACCCAATTCCGAAGGAATAATCAGCTTGGTTTTACCGCCTTCTTTCATCAGCTGTAAGCCTTCTGTCCAGCCCGGAATTACCTGGTTCAGCGGGAAGGTAGCCGGCTGTCCACGATCAACTGAGCTATCGAATTTAGTGCCGTCCAGTAAATAGCCGGTATAGTGTACCGTTACCTGGTCGGTAGCTACAGGCGCTTTTCCTGTTCCTTCTTTCTCAGTGATGTAACGTAAGCCGCTGGCTGTTTTCTGAGCGCCACCGTAGGTTTCGTTCAGGGTTTTCTCCATCGCTTCTTTTGCTGCTTTGGCTTTGGCCTCTGCCTTTGCACCTGCATTAGTCTTTTCAAATTCAAAGGTTTTGGCAGCGTCGAATGCTTCCGCTTCTTTTCCTTTTCTCAGGATGAGCACATGCGCAATGCTGTCGTTTCCTACAATTTTGTTTACCACATCCATGCCTTCTACCACATTACCGAATACGGTATGTTTTCCGTCGAGCCAATCGGTTTTCACGTGTGTAATGAAAAACTGGCTGCCGTTGGTGCCTGGTCCGGCATTGGCCATCGATAAAATGCCAGGTCCTGTATGTTTTAACGTCGGGTCGATCTCGTCAGGGAAGTTGTAGCCCGGTCCGCCGGTACCATTTCCCAAGGGGCATCCGCCCTGGATCATGAAGTTAGGAATCACGCGGTGAAATTTCAGTCCGTCGTAGTACGGCACACCTTCCGCTTTCATGTTGTTTTTAATTGTTCCCTCTGCCAGGCCCACAAAGTTGGCTACAGTCATCGGTGTTTTTTTATACTCTAAATTGCAATAGATATTGCCTTTTGAGGTTTCAAATTTGGCATAGATGCCATCAGGCTGCTTGCTTAAAAATTCTTTATCCATTTTACTCAGTTTTGCTTTTTTCGGTTTTTTGGGTTTATCAGGGTTTGCTGCAAAGCCGGTTACAGCAAACAGGGCACATAAAGACGCCAGAATGATTTTTTTCATGACTTGGTGGTTTATGATGAATGAATAATCTTCCGTTTATGAATTATTGACCGGGCATTTGAGGCGCTGCAGGAGCCGCTTCAAAGCTTACCAGTTCCACTTCAAATACCAGTGGAGAGAAAGGAGGAATCACGCCGCCAGCACCTCTTGCACCATACCCGATAGCAGAAGGAAGAACGATCTTGGCGGTACCGCCTTTAGCCATCAGCTGGATCGCCTCATCCCATCCCGGAATTACTTGTCCTTGTCCTAAGATAAATTTGAAAGGCTCAGGTCTGCCGTAAGAGGAGTCGAACTCTTTACCATCCAGCAGCATGCCTTTGTATTGCACGGTCACAATATCTCCTGGCTTAGGATTAGCACCTTTTCCTTTTTTGGTTTCAATATAGTAAAGACCGCTTGCTGTTGGAGCTACGGTAATTTTGTTGTCGGCAATGTATTTTTCGAGGATCGGTTTTTCCTCTTCTGCCATCTTCGCCATGCGGTCTTCCTGCTCTTTCTGGTTTTTGTCGAGTTCCGCTTTGGTTTTGATCTCTACCAGCTTCAGGTTCACTTTAATGAAGTCGCCCGGCTTTACGTATGGCGGAAGCGCCGTCATCTGGTTGGTTTTCAGGAAAAATGAATCGGCGTTAACCATGAACGAAGCACTGTCGTTTACGCTCATCATCATGAGGGCATCTTCAATACTTCCCACGAAAGACGATTTCGGCATAATGAACTTGGTGATGCCGGTACCATCCTGGCTTACCTGTGAAGAGTTGACCAATACAGAATCTTTCGGGTGAAGGGTAAATACATATTTGAAGCTCACACCATCACCGATCTGTGGCTTTGTGCCATTCTCGTCGTGGTTGAAAAACTGGTAGTGTAAACCGTTTTCGGCTTTGGTATAGCCTTCGAAATCTGACTTGTTACAGGAGGCAAGACCTGCAAGCGCGGCAGCACTTAATACAATTAAGGTTTTGTTCATTGGTTGTTTATTTTATATCAATTAATGTTACGTTGTAAAGCAATGGGGTGTAAGGGGGGATCGAGCCGTTTGTACTTCCTGTTTCTCCAAAAGCCAGCCGCGAAGGTACTATTATTTTCGTAGTTTCGCCTTTTTTTAGATTACCAATAACAATATTTAACCCTTTCACAAGCTGGTCGGGCGTTCCAAAGGCAAATTCGAGTTGCTGGCGCCCATGATCCAGGGGGCTTCCGTTAAGGTAAAAACCACTGTATTCCACCCGGATGCGCTTGCCCGGGCTCACCGTTTCTGCCGCTGTTTTAGTATGCTCCAGGATATAGAGGCCATAACTGTCGGCTTTGGCATTGGGGTAGTTGCGTTTCAGGTACTCGTCGATCTGTTTGAGCTCATCAAGCTCCCGGTCTTCCTGGGTGTAGGTGCCGGCCATGTGTGCAGTATCCGCCTGGAGAACACGCAGGATTTTCAGATCGAGTTTGACCAGCGAATCCTGTAACAGAAAGTAGGGGACGAGTGTATCGAAATACTCCCTGAAAAAGCAGGTTTTTCCTACCATGAGCGATAGGCTGTCTCCTTCCGTGAGGTTGGCCAGGTGCTGCTTGCCCGATGCTGCGGAAGAGCCGCGGAGCCTGATGTAAAAGCCCTGCGGGGCATGGTAGCGGCTGTTGAAAAAAATGGAATCGCG
The DNA here is from genome assembly GCA_943362175.1 of Hydrocarboniphaga daqingensis. Taxonomy (GTDB): domain Bacteria; phylum Bacteroidota; class Bacteroidia; order B-17B0; family Aurantibacillaceae; genus UBA4416. Next base: position 281,611 of record CALRIU020000001.1, read on the forward strand.
TTCGCTGCGCAACACGGCATCACAGATAATGGCGCCTGTTCCGGTAGCACATTGCCTGCCATCGCCGATGGCAAGAAGCTTATAGGCATAGCCTTCGGGGGCTTCCGTATACCCGTTTCCGTGAGAACCTGTGCAGGCACTGAATAGCCAGGCTGCCAGGAGGCCGAAGCATAGAAACCGTATCATCGCTTAATGAGCCGGGTTAGTCACAGACAGGATCTCAATATCATAGAGGATGGGAACCTGGGGCGGTATTTTCCTGGAATCACCGAGCAGGCCATGCGCCAGGTGAGAAGGAATCATGATAAGAGCCTTGTCTTGATCCTTCAGGTACAGCACCGCTTTATGCAGGCCGTCTTCCAGGTTATCCATGCCCACTTTAAACTCTTTGGGACCTGCTGTTTTGGAGGAGTAGCATTCTGTTCCATCCAGCAGCGATACCGTATAATTGATCTTAATGATGGCCCCATCCTGCACCGAATCGCTTTTGAGAGGCCCCGGTTGATACACATAATAGCGGATGCCCTCCCTGGTTTTGATAAAAGACAGGTGATGCGATTTCTGGTAATAATCCATTTCATCGTTTTCTTTGGCAACCACCTGCTGGTTGGCCTTGATGAACTGGTCTTTGAGCTTGACCGGATTAATTTGCGGCGGATTGACTGTTTTAGGACTTTCCTGGCAGGAGCTCAGCAAGGTAAGCGCTATTAAGGTAAGGGAAAGGGGGTTGTAAAATCGGAAAGGCATGTATAAAAATACATTATTTTTCGGGATTGTGGATGTTGTCCACTTCTTTTTTTACTTCCTGGATGTGCTCCTGGATGGTGTGTGTAATGCCACCTGTACTCTCCTGGATGTCTTTCTGGATGCCGTTGGCGGCATCCTTAAATTCTCTCAGGCCTTTTCCCAGCGCTTTGGCAAGATTAGGGACGCCTTTGCCTCCGAAGAGCAGGAGAATGACCAGTACAATAACCACCACTTCGCCACCGCCCAGGTTAAGAAATAAGACAAACAGACCATTCATGGTCGCAAAAGTACAAATAAGAATCAGAGAATTAGGGCTTTTTTAAGCAATTTTTGTTAACCACTGTTTTAGGATTTAACATTTTATTCAGTTAGATTTGTTTTAAACTAAACACGTATGATAAAAATCTACTCTACCCTTATCTCTCCTTTAGCCAAATCCTATAAACTATGGGCGGCGATGAGCGCCGTGCTTTTGATGGGTATGGATGCTAAGGCTCAGTACTGTTCATCAGTGCCAACTCAGACTGCTGATGACGAGATTTTCAACGTTACTTTCGGAGCACTTAACAATACCAGTGTGTGTGGGGCGGTAGCTCCCGGTCCGGGGTCCCTGGCTTTCAAATATTCCAATTATACCCCCCTGGCGCCTACCAGTTATGTGGCGGGGAATAACTATCCTTTTTCGGTAACGGGAGGTCAGTGCGGCAGTAATGCCTATAGCTGTATCGTAGGAGCCTGGATCGATTATAACCAGAACGGTTTATTCACCGATCCGGGAGAAGAGATTTTTATGTCTCCTTATACGTCTTTTGCAGTTGCAGGAACGATAGTCAGCGCCACCGGCGGTATTACCATTCCGGTGGGAGCTACGCCCGGAGTAACCAGGATGCGCGTGATTATGTATGAGTCCAGCACCAATCCGGGGCCCTGCACCAATCCGGGCTATGGCGAAACGGAAGATTACTCTGTAAATATCGTTCCTTCCATACCATTCAATATCGGGGTTTCGGCCCTGGTGAAGCCAACGAACCTGAAAAAATGCTTTGGTATCGATACCATCGTGGCCAGGGTTGCCAATAGCGGAACCGTGACCGTCAATTTCGCTGTAACGCCGGCAACCGTAACGGTCAGATCAACCGGTATGATCACGAATACCTACACACTGGCCTTGAATAGCGGAACCATTGCTACTTTTGCATCGCAGGATTATACAATCGCCACCAATTACAACATGAACCTGAATGGCAACTATAACCTGAAAGGCTATACCACGGCAGCAGGCGATGGCTATGCCCCCGATGATACGACCATCGTCACGGTTCAGCGAAAACCATTCTTTACCTTAAACCTTACACCAAACGATACCGTATGCCTTGGCGTGCCGGTAATCGCTAATAACTCGCTGAACCCGATGTACCAGCTCGGAACCGGGGACATGAGCAATACCTCTACGACTTATCCCGCTCCTTACGGTAATTACTATCATGGCGCCAAGCACCAGTTCCTGATCCTGGCTTCCGAATTAACGGCGGCAGGGCTTACTCCCGGCAATATCACCTCTGTTTCCTTCAATGCCGTCAACCTGAACAGTACAGCGCCGATCAACGGCTTCAACATCGGCATCGCTACAACAACGGTGTCGAACCTCACTGCTTTCCAGGGTGGTGTGCCGAGCGCTTTTACAACGGCCAGCTATACGCCGGTGATGGGCATCAACCGCCACGTGCTGACGACGCCTTTTGCCTGGAACGGAACATCGAACCTTATTGTGGAAACCTGCTTCAATAATTACCAGCAGTCTAATACTACATCCAGCAACGTGTCCTTCAGCTCAAGCAACACGCCGTTTTCATCGTCGGTATGGTATGCGGCAGATAACGTATCCGCCTTATGCTCCAATACAACGGCGGTTACCGCTACGGCCAATAACCGCCCTGATATTTTCTTCGATCAGCCTGTAACGGCCACCTATGCCTGGAGCCCCTCTGTCGGGTTGTCTTCTGCATCGGTAGCCAGTCCAACCATTACAGCTCCTGCATCTACTACGTATACCCTTACCTCTGCATACCTCGGCTGTACGAGCCGGGAAGTGGTGCATATCGAGATCAAGCCAACGCCACGCCCTAACCTCGGCAGCGACTCTCTGGTATGTGCTGTGCCTCTCACACTCAGCCCGCATATTACGGGAAGCAGCTATCTCTGGAACACGGGCTTTGTCAGCCAGAATATCAGCATCAGCGGGCCCGGCAAATACTGGGTAAGGGTGACAGGCCCCAACGGCTGTGCCGGAGCAGATACGGTCATTATCACGCAGGGCGTTTCTCCGGTGGTAACACTGGGACCTGATACAGGCTATTGCCAGGGATCGTCGATGGTATTGTATGCCGGTAATCCGGGCTCATCCTATATCTGGAGTACAGGCTCAACATCTTCATCCATCACCGTTTCGTCACCGGGTACTTACTCTGTTACGGTCACTCACCCAAGCTCCTGCAAAAACTCCGATGTCGTAAACATTGTGACGAAACCACTGCCTACGGTCGGTTTAACTTTTGCCAACCCGGAAATTTTCTGTCCTACCAGCACCGGCAGGCCACTCACAGAGGGTACCCCTTCCGGCGGAACTTATATCGGCTCTGGTGTTACAGGTAATACCTTCAATGCATCGGGCGCCGGCCAGGGTACCTATGTAATCCTGTATAATTATACAGGTCCTAACGGATGCTCGAACATTGCAAAAGACACCTTAAGGGTATACGCCTGTGTTGGTGTCGAGGAGCTGGAAAACGAGCTCGGCCTGAACGTTTATCCTAATCCAAACAACGGTGCCTTTACCCTCGAAGTATCGACCGGTAAAGAGATCGACGCCAGGATCCAGGTCATCACGATTGACGGCAGACTGGTGTATAACGACGTCATCTCCGGCAACGGTGTGATGACGAAAGCCATTGATATTTCCGAACTGGCCAATGGCATTTATTACCTGAAGCTCGAAACAAAAGATGCGGCAAGAACCTATAAAGTTCTAAAGCAATAAGCTGTTACTGAAGCAATTTTTGACAAAGCCCTCATGACCGATCGTGGGGGCTTTTTTTGTATATTAAGAAAATAATGGTTTCTTTGCAGCGTCGTATGATCAACACATTATACATAAAGACAAAGTGTAAGGCTCGCCAGAGCCGCTAATCATAACGTGCATCAAAATCACAGGTGGTTTTAGCACACACAGAGATCAATCATTAGTTTATTACAGTTAACAGGCTATAAAGCCCATCATGTTTTTATTTTCAGAACTATGAATATTTTAAAATTCGGAGGAACCAGCGTCGGAAGTGCAGAGCGGATGAAAGCGCTCGTAAAACTGATCCATGACAATACCCGGAAGATCGTTGTTCTTTCGGCGATGAGCGGTACCACCAATGCCCTGGTGGATATCTGTAGCCAGCTTTATCAAAAGCAGCATCAGGCCGCCAATGAGGCCATCAACCGCCTGGAGCAAATTTATACCGGCGAAGTGCATAAGCTGTACAGTGTAGCCGAATACCTTACCAAAGGTAAAGACCTGGTCAAGCACCATTTCAATTACCTGCGCTCGTTTACACTCGACATGTTTACGGCCAATGAAGAAAAGGCGATCCTTGCCCAGGGAGAATTGCTGAGTACGGCCCTGTTCTTTTTTTACTTGCAGGAAAGTGGGATCAAGGCAGAGCTTTTGCCGGCACTTAATTTCATGCGCATCGACGGGAACGATGAACCTGATCTTTCCTATATTGAAAAGCACCTGCAGGCGGAACTGGCGAAATATCCGGGTACCGACCTTTTCATCACGCAGGGTTACATCTGCCGCAATGCTTTTGGGGAGATCGACAACCTGAAACGTGGCGGAAGCGATTACACGGCCTCAATTATCGGTGCTGCGATAAAAGCCGGGGAAGTACAGATCTGGACAGACATTGACGGGATGCATAACAACGATCCGCGTATCGTTTCCAAAACGCACCCGATCCATGAGCTGAGCTTTGATGAAGCGGCAGAGCTTGCTTATTTCGGGGCCAAGATCCTGCATCCGACCTGCATTCTTCCGGCGCAAAAGCGAAACATCCCGGTGCTGCTCAAAAATACTATGCAGCCCGAAGCCCGGGGAACGCGCATCTCCAACATAGAGCCTGCGGAAGGCATCAAAGCGGTGGCAGCCAAAGACGGGATCTGCGCCATCAATGTCAAAAGCGACCGCATGCTCCTGGCTCACGGTTTCCTGAGGGCGGTATTCGAGATTTTTGAACGGTATAAAACCTCCATCGATATGATCACGACCTCGGAGATTGCAGTGTCGCTGACGATAGACAACACGCGGTTTCTGAAAGAGATCGTAAAAGAGCTGGAAGATTTTGCCAATGTGGATTATGAGGAAGATCAAACCATTATTTGCATCGTTGGTAATATCCCGAAAGATAAGGCAGGTTATGGATTCAAGGTGCTGGAAGCCTTTAAGCACATTCCTTTGCGCATGGTGTCTTACGGAGGCAGCGCCAACAATGTGAGCGTACTGATCAATTCCCATCATAAGAAAGAAGCGCTGATCGCCTTGAACGAAGGGCTATTTGGGTATTAGCGGGTCGTGAGTAAAGAAAGGATACGGAGCGGAGCGAGCAGGTATAAATACAGTCAGCCGTGAAGATGGCCTAAGCCAGGAGTAACAGTGCTATTTTTGCGTGAGGGATGGAGCGGCTTGTCTGAGCTCTTTTTTGATGTCCCGGAGGGCAGCAAAAAAAGCGAGTAGCGACAGCCCGGCCCGGAGGGGCACGCCATCATCTTATCAGCCGATTGATATGGGATTGCAGCGGACTGAGCATGTCCGGATAAAAGAAATTTATAAGTTTTAGAAAGGTTTGATTTATGTTTGATAAAAAAACGATACAATACTTGCAGCAGTATAAAACACCTTATTACTATTACGATACGGCGCTTCTGAAACGCACGCTGGATGTGGTGAATGAAGAAAGCCGGAGGTATGGCTATCATGTGCATTATGCTTTTAAGGCCAACGCTAATCCGGCGATCATTGAGCATGTGCGGGCTGCAGGCCTCGGTGCCGATTGTGTGAGCGGCAACGAGGTGAAATGCGCCTATGAGAACGGCTTTGATCCGTCGAAGATCGTGTTTGCCGGTGTGGGGAAGAGCGACGAGGAAATTAAGTATGCCCTGGATAAAAACATCTTCTGTTTCAATTGCGAAAGTACACATGAGCTGAAGGTGATTCATGAGCTGGCAGCCGCCAAAGGAAAAACGGCATCCATCGCGTTGCGGATCAATCCCAACGTGGATGCTCACACGCATAAATACATTACCACGGGGCTTGAGGAAAATAAGTTCGGGATCAATCCCTACGAGTTTGAGGAGGTGATGGCCTTATTGCAAACCCTGAGCCACATCAGGCTGATCGGCCTGCACTTTCATATTGGCTCGCAGATCACCGACCTGGCGCCTTTCAAGCAACTCTGCCTGAAGGTGAATGAGATCAATGCCTGGTTTTTTCAGAAGGGCTATGATTTGCCGGTGATGAATGTCGGTGGCGGCGTGGGCATCAACTACCGCGAGCCGGATAAGGAATCGATAATCGACTTTGCGGCTTATTTCAAAGTATTTAAGGATTTTATGGAGCTTCGTCCGGGGCAGCAGCTTCACTTCGAGCTGGGCCGGGCCATTGTCGCGCAGTGTGGAAGCCTGATCGGCAAGGTGCTTTACATCAAGAACGGCATCAATACCAATTTTGCGATCCTCGACGCGGGCATGACGGAGCTGATCCGTCCGGCTTTGTACCAGGCTTATCATAAAATTGAGAATCTGACATCTTCATCCGGCGAGCAGCTGAAATACGATGTGGTAGGGCCTATCTGCGAGAGCAGCGATTGCTTCGGGAAGGCGATCGATCTGCCGCTCACACAGCGCGGCGATCTCATCGCCATCCGCAGTGCGGGAGCCTATGGCGAAGTAATGGCCAGCAGGTATAACCTCCGGGATGAGGTGAGGAGTTATTTTGGGGAGTGATGATGCCTTTGATGAGCATCTGATGGCTGTTGGTGATAACACCAACAGCGGCAAGAAGAGGAGCTGTTTTGAGAAGTGATAACACCAACAGCGGTAAGGTAAGGTTGCTTCGCGCCATGTCGTTTCGCTTGCCCTGATGTTTAAGTCTTCTGTTTTTTCTTTTTGGCAGCCGGGAATAAAATGTTATTCAGGATGAGGCGGTAGCCCGGCGAATTGGGATGTAGGTTGAGGTCGGTCGGTGGATCTTCCACGCGGTGCTGGTAATCTTCCGGGTCGTGGCCTCCGTAAAAGGTCCAGGTGCCTTTGCCGTGGTCGCCGTGAATATAACGCGCTTCATTATAAGCTTTCGACTCGCCCAGGATCAGGATGTTTTTCTTGATGTAATTTTTTGTAAAAGCCGTGGTTTGTCCGTAAAAGCCCTTGATGGTTTGGGTGTGGTTCTGGCAAAGCATGGTAGGCACCGGGTCCCATTTGGCGGAAAAGTCGAAGAGGGTAAACACGTCGGTGGCTTCCGTCATGCCATATTGCATCCGTGTGGTCGTTGCGTCGATCGTGGAAAATTCATACTCGTAAGGATTGGTGCTGAGCTGGTATTTCTCAAAGGCATAGCCCTTACTGTAATCGATCTTACGGTTCATGGCCGGGTCGGCCGGGTCGTGGTCAAACATGGTTTCGCAGATGTCGATGCCCTCGCAGGCCAGCGCAATATCGTAGCTGTCGGTGGCGCTGCACATCGCAAATAAGAAGCCGCCGGTAAAGACGTAATCGTTGATCTTTTTGGCAACAGCCAGTTTGAGTTGCGACACCTTTTCAAAGCCGAGCCGCTTGGCGGTTGCTTCGTTGTCGCGTACCTCGTTCTGGTACCAGGCGCTGTTGGCAAAGCCCGCGTAGAAACGACCATATTGCCCCGTAAAATCCTCGTGGTGCAGGTGAAGCCAGTCGTAGTCTTTCAGCTTGTCGCCGATGATTTCGTCGTCATACACCACATCATAAGGAATCTCGGCGTACTTCAGAACCAGTGTCACCGCATCATCCCAGGGCTGTTTGATCTTGGGGGAGTACACGGCGATCTTCGGTGCTTTTTCCAGCTTGATGGCGTCCTGGTTCACTTCCGGATTTGCAATCTCCGCCAGGATCCCGTTAGCCTGTGCATCGGAGATCACCTCGAAGGTAACACCGCGGATCGTACATTCATTCGCTACAGGTTTGGAGTTGGGAATTAAAAAACTTCCGCCGCGGTAATTGGTGAGCCATTGGATCTCCAGTTCGCCCTTGAGCGCCCAGTAAGCAATGCCGTATGATTTTAAATGGTTCTTTTGTGTTTCGTCCATCGGCAGCAGCAGGTAGCTTGCCACGCTATGGAGCGAAATCAGCAGAAGAACAGGGAGTAAAAGCAGCTTTTTCATGACGTTCTAAATTACGGAATTCTTTGGCGCCGCCGCCGTTAATAGCTGTTAAATGTTTTCTTTTGGTTTGTTTTTTGACAATTTTAATTTTTTTATTTTGTTTTATTTTTTGGCGCCCGGGCGGGTCACTCCGCCTTGTATACACCCTCGCTCAAAAGCCCACTGGGCTTTTGCCGTACTTCGTTCCGGTTTTTTGGGCGATAAAAGAGGCATCGCCAAAAAGAACTGCCCCTCCGTGTCCCTGGCGCAACAACGCTGTCGGTATATGTTTTTCGCTTAACGACGCTTTCTCCGGCAATTTCTTTTAATCAAATGACATTAAGATTTATCCATGGTAAACTCTTGAAAAAACAATCAAGCCGTTTTTGATCTGCAGGACTTCTCCTACCGAAAGATCTTCCTCGCCCTCCACGTGGCGGATGTATTCCATGAAGACCTGCTCCTCATCGGAGGTGAGTTTGATGACCTCATAGCGTAACGTCGGAAGGCGGTCGAACGCGTCCTGCCACCAGCTTCTCAGGGCATCCTTGCCTTTGATGAGCCCTTTGGTTTCCGGGAGGCGTGCTTTCAGCTTGGGGCTGTAATGCTGTGCATGGTCGTCGTAGAGCGACAAGAGCTTTTCGAGGTTGTGTTCATTGAAAGCTTCGAACCAGGTTGTGGCGATCTGCTTATTGGAGAGAGAGGTTATCTGCATTATTTTAAGTTTTCGACGGAAGGTTTATGCTCATCCAGAATCCGGCTGCCACTTGTCCTGGTACCCATTTGTTGTTTTGTTTTGCAGCCGGTTAACACCAATATGCCAACGATCAACAAAGCCAAAAACCTCAATTTTTTCGCGTGAAGCCAGGAGATGAAATTGTAAAAGGCATCGTCTGTTTTTACATCGGTTCTGTTGTAAGTGCCGCAAACCGATTGGTTTTTTTTATCAGAAAAAAAAGCGGAAATCTCTTCGGGTGTCATCCCGGTAAAATCAATCACCAGGGTCTGGCAGCTTTTGCAGTAATGGCCTTGTTCTCCGGATTTCCTCTTTTCGGGAACCTCGTAGCAGGGTTTTTTGATTTCAACAGGCGGCTGGTGCATAAGATCAGGAGGTAAGCTCCCTGCAATTTACAAAAAAATAGCATAAATAGTGGTATCTTTCAGCATGCTAAAAACGATGTTGGGCTTCCTGGGAATTGCCCTGATCCTGAGTTCCTGCTCTGAAGAAAAACTAGCGGCGGATCTCGTCATTCATCACGCCACGATTTATTCGGTAGACGCTTCCTTTACTGTTTATGAAGCCATGTGCATCCGTGATGGAAAGATTGTGGAGCTGGGAAGCAATAAGCATATCCTGAAAAAATACGAAGCCAAAGAAACGCGGGATGCCAATGGGAAATTTATTTTCCCGGGCTTTATTGACGCGCACTGCCATTTCCTGGGATATGGCCTCGGCCTGCAGCAGGTAGATCTGACAGGAACCAAATCCTTTGCTGAGGTAATAACCAAAGTGGTGGATTTTGTGAAACGGGAAAAAGCATTTCCCGAAGAAGCAAACCGCTCTACCGGCAGCAAGCAGCAGGAAACAGCCTGGATCATTGGCCGTGGCTGGGATCAGAACGACTGGGATAAAAAGGAATATCCCACAAAAGATAAATTAGACAGTTTGTTTCCACACAGGCCGGTATTCCTCGCCCGCATCGACGGGCATGCGGCCCTGGTCAATTCCAAAGCCTTGCAGCTGGCGCAGGTGGATGAAAACACCGCTTTAGCCGGTGGTGAGCTTTTAAAGAACGGGGACAAGCTCTCGGGCATTCTCATTGACAATGCGGTAGACCTCGTAAAGGCGGCGATCCCCCAAAGTGGCAGGGAGCAACTCTATACGGCTTTATTGAATGCGCAGAACAATTGTTTTGCTGCAGGACTTACCACTGTTGACGATGCCGGGGTCATGTACAGCGATGTGGAAGCGATGGACGAGCTGCAGAAGGCCGGTAAGCTCAGGATGAGGATCTATGCCATGCTTTCCGACAGTGCGCCCAACTATACACATTACCTGGATAAAGGCCCTTATAAGACGGAGCGCCTCAATGTGCGTGCGTTTAAATTTTATGCCGACGGGGCTTTGGGTTCGCGCGGTGCCTGCCTGTTCAAGGATTATGCAGACAAGCCTCATTGGAGAGGGTTCCTGTTGAGCGATATGGCGCATTTCAAAAAATACGCAGAGATGATGGATCGCAAAGGCTTCCAGATGAATACCCATTGCATCGGGGATTCGGCCCTGAACATGGTGATGGATATTTACATCCGCTATTGCAACGAGAAAAAGGACCACCGCTGGCGGATAGAGCATGCGCAGGTGGTTACGCCCGACGACTTTAAAAATTTCAGCGAAGACATCATTCCTTCCGTGCAGCCCACTCACGCCACCAGCGATATGTACTGGGTGCAGGAGCGGCTGGGTGCAGCGCGTGTGAAATATGCCTATGCCTATAAGAATCTGCTGGATGCAGCGGGAACCATTGCCCTCGGAACCGATTTTCCGGTGGAGGATATTTCCGCCATCAAAACATTTTACGCAGCGGTGATCCGGAAAGACAGGAAAGGCTACCCGCCGAACGGCTTCCAGATGGAGAATGCGCTCAGCCGGCAGCAGGCCATCCGGGGTATGACGATCTGGGCGGCCTACTCCAATTTTGAGGAAAAGGAGAAGGGAAGCCTGGAACCCGGTAAGTATGCGGATTTCGTGATCCTGGACACAGACCTCATGAACTGTAAAGAGCATGTTATTTTAAACACTAAGGTGCTTTATACGTTTATCAATGGTGAGAATGTGTTTTCGTTAAACTAAATTTTGTGAGATTTTTCTATGGGATATAAACATTTAAAAGCCTGCCTCGATGACCTTGAACGACACGGGCATTTGGTGCGCATCAAGGAAGAGGTAGATCCGAACCTGGAAATGGCGGCAATCCATTTGCGTGTGCATGAAATGGGCGGCCCGGCGCTCTTATACGAGAAGGTGAAAGGCTCTTCTTTTCAATGCGCTTCCAACATCTTCGGAACATTGGAGCGTAGTAAATTTATCTTTCGCGATACCCTGGAAAAAATGCAGACGCTTGTAGAGATTAAGAATAACCCGGTAAAAGCCCTGAAAAATCCCTTTAAGTATGCTAACGTTTCGCTCACTGCCCTTTCGGCCTTGCCTCTGAAAAATCCGCTGTCGAAGCCGGTGCTGTTTAAGGAAACCACGATCAGCCAATTGCCTTTGATCAAGCACTGGCCTATGGATGGCGGTGCTTTTGTGACACTGCCACAAGTATATACGGAAGACCTCGACAAGCCCGGGATCATGAATTCCAATTTGGGGATGTACCGCATTCAGCTCGATGGCAATGAGTATATCCTGAATAAGGAGATCGGCCTGCATTACCAGATCCACCGCGGGATAGGTGTACACCAGAGCAAAGCCAATAAAAAAGGGCAGCCGCTTAAGGTCTCCGTTTTTGTGGGGGGCCCGCCGAGCCATACCTTATCGGCGGTGATGCCTTTGCCGGAAGGACTGAGTGAAATGACCTTCGCCGGAGCCCTTGGCAACAGGCGCTTTCGCTACGTGTACCGCGATGGCTTTTGCATCAGCACCGATGCCGATTTTGTGATCACCGGGGAGGTGTATCCCCATGAGAACAAGCCCGAAGGACCTTTCGGCGATCATTTGGGCTATTACAGCCTGAAGCATGATTTTCCGCTGATGCGCGTGCATAAAGTCTATCACCGCGAAGGAGCCATCTGGCCGTTTACGGTGGTCGGCAGGCCGCCACAGGAAGATACGAGCTTCGGGCAGCTCATCCACGAGATCACCGGCGATGCTATCCGTCATGAATTGCCGGGGGTGAAAGAAGTTCATGCCGTGGATGCGGCCGGTGTACACCCTCTGTTGCTGGCCATCGGCAGCGAGCGGTACACGCCCTACAGCCAGACCAAACAGCCTTCGGAGCTCCTCACCATTGCGAACCACATTTTAGGAAAAGGACAGCTGAGCCTTGCCAAATATTTATTCATTACGGCCGATGATACTCATCAGCTCAGCACACACGACGAGTCGGCCTTTTACCAGTACATGCTGGAACGCCTCAACTTAAAACGCGACCTGCATTTCCAGACCAATACCAGCATCGATACGCTCGACTATAGCGGCACCGGCCTTAACAGCGGGAGCAAGCTGGTAGTGGCGGCCTACGGAGATAAGCTCAGAGAGCTTTCAAAAACAGCGACTGCGCAACATCAGTCATTGGCTACCTTTGTCAACCCACAGGTAGCCATCCCGGGAGTGCTGGTATTGCAGGGAGGCAAATTTGAAAGCTATCAGAAAGCGAAAGAGGAGTTCGCAAACTTCAACCGCGAGGTAGGGGAGAAGCAAACCGACCTGAAAGGTTTCCCGATGATCGTCATTGCCGATGATGCGTCCTTTACGGCAGCTACGCTCAAGAACTGGCTCTGGGTAACCTTTACACGCTCCAACCCGAGCCACGATATTTACGGCATCAATCCTACAACCGAGTTCAAGCATTTCGGCTGTGATAACATGATTATCGATGCCCGCATAAAACCGCATCATGCTCCCGCGCTGGAAAAAGACCCTGCCATCGAGAAAAAAGTCGATAAGCTGTTTGAGAAGGGGGGGAGCTTGTTTGGCCTGACCTGACAGGATTGTCCGGCGGGTGCTGTGAAACCTGTCGGGTCAGGCTACGAAGGCAAATTCTTTTTCTGCCTCAGGTAAAGCACGTCGCCTACCTTGAGCTTGGCATCCGGCTTCAGGCGGTTCTTTTTGCAGAGCATGTTCAGGCGGATGCCATGCAGCTGGGAAATGGATTTCAGCGTTTCGTTTTTTTGCACGACGTGGTAAGGCTCGAGCGCCCTGCGACGTTTTTTCTCGATGTATATTTTTTGCCCGTACTGGATCTTGTCGGTCTTCGAAAAGTCGTTGTATTCCAGCAGGTCTTCCAGCTCGATGTCGAAATCATGCGCGATCTTGTAGTACGAATCGTTCTCGCGGGCAATCACAAATTTGATGCGGTTGAACCGGTATACTTCCCTCAGGGCAAGCTGTGGCTTTACATCTTCATTGGAAGGGAAGTTAAGCTTCGGCGTTTTCTCGATCGTATTCAGCTCGTTGAGCTTGTAGCGCTCGATGAGCTCGATCAGGCGCTCCGGGTATTTGGGGTCGGTGGCATAGCCTGCCGCTTTCAGCCCGTTGCACCAGCCTTTGTAATCGGTGATGGGTAATTCAAACAAAAAGGCATAGCGTGATCGCGAATAGAGGAACATGCTGTGATCGGAATAGGAGTCGAGGACGCTTTCGTATTTGCGGAAACATTCGTCTTTGGCATCGTCGTCCATGGTGTAGGTTTCCCCGCTCCATTCCTTGTGGCATTTGATCCCGAAATGGTTATTGGCTTTCTTTGCCAGGTCGCTGTTGCCATTGCCGCTTTCCAGCATGCCTTGCGCCAGGGTAATGCAGGCCGGCACCTTATGCAGGTACATTTCCTTGATAGCATCGTCCTTGTATTTGGCAATGTAATCTTCGGGTGTAAAGGCTTTTTGGCCATACACGTGAAGCGTTGCGAGTAATAACAAAAAGGAGAGGCGTTTCATTTTTTGATTTTGTCTTTTGATGCTTGATGAACTTATTTTAGAGTGTATTAGGTTGTCGCTACGTTAAGAAATAAAGCTTTTACTTTTTGGGCGCCGAACGGGCTTTTCGTTCCAATCTTTTGCCGCAATCGGGTTCGCGTGTCTACCGATATATAGACTCAGTGTGCGGCAAAAGGATTTTCACTGCAATCCCTGGCGCGGTATATCTCTTGTCTCTTCTATCCCTTCAATCTCTTCTTGTCTTTTGCTCTTTTCTCCTTCAAAACCGCTTTCTCTTTGGCATTCATCTTTTCTGTGCTTGCCGTAAAAGCATAAGGCGATAAGGAAGCAATGTGCTCCGACAGGAAGTTATACGTCTCTTTCGGATATACGTTATAGCTTTCGCGTAACGTCCAGCCCACCGCCTTTTGCACAAAGTATTCCGGGTCCGGGAGCAGGTGCCGGATCAGGCCGATGACATAGTCAAAAGGCAGATGTTGCTTCCGGGTGCGCGCATAATAAAACAGGGCTACCAGCGATTGGCGTCTTTCCCACAGATTTTTGGACCTGTTCCAGGTGTTGATGTACCTAAGCATTTTTTTCTGCGTTTCCGGTAGCTCTACCAGGCGTGAGAGAAACTTGGAGAGGTTATCGGAATGTCCCCAGTTATCAACGTGTTTGACCCATGCAGGCAGAATGTTCAATTGAACGTTCGCGGGAATGTGTTTGTAGTTCTGATCAAGGAAAATAAAGGCGAGGTTCTTGGCTTCAAAGGTCCGGCTGTTGCGAAACACCGTATCATAGATCAAAAATGTTTTCTCCCGATCCTCACCGTGAAAGCTGAAGCCCTTTTTGCCAAGCTCGTTCTGAGCTTTGGTCCCCAGGCCATACACATGGTGCGTGGTGCTCATGTACTGCTTCGCCCGTTCGGCACTTTCTTTGCTGATGTGGGAAGAAAGGGCTTTTAGGGTATTTTCCAGTTCTTTGGTATATTTGTTTGTAGCGAGCGTCATCCCTCATCAAAAATACTAACAATGCAACATTCAAAACCTATTTTGTCTGGCCTTCTATTCACAGGTTTGTGTTTAAATAGCTCGGCCCAGCTCACTTACCCGGCCTCTAAAACCGTTAAACAGAGCGATGTGTACCACGGGGTGACCGTGGAAGATCCTTACCGCTGGCTCGAAGACGATAACTCCGCGGAAACCAAAGCCTGGGTAACGGAGCAAAATGCGGTGACGAATGCTTACCTGGCCACGGTGCCCTACCGTCAAAAAGTGAAAGAGCGCTTAACGGAGCTGTGGAATTTTGATAAGATGACGCCCCCTTTTAAAAAGGGGAATTTATTTTTTTCGTTCCGGAACAACGGCCTGCAGAATCAGTCGGTGCTGTATTCCCAGGCCTCGCTGCTCGATAAGCCCCTTGTTGTGCTCGATCCGAACCTGCTCTCCACGGATGGCACCACTTCCCTGAGCGGGATGGCTATTTCAAAAAACGGAAAATACCTGGCCTATGGTATTTCAAAAGCAGGAAGCGACTGGGTAGAGATCCACGTGAAGGATATTGAAAGCGGGCAGGAACTGCCGGATATCATCAGCTGGGTCAAGTTCTCCGATATTTCCTGGAAAGGCGATGGCTTCTATTACAGCCGCTATGATGCACCGAAGGGAGACAAAACCTTTACGCAGAAAAATGAATTTCATAAGGTATATTTTCATACGCTTGGCAAGCCTCAACGCGAGGACGTGCTGGTGTATGAAGACAAGGCACATCCCGACCGGAATTTTTCGGCGCAGGTAACTCACGATGAAAATTACCTGGTGATCTACGGCAGCGAAACTACCAGCGGGCAAAGCATGATGGTGAAAGACCTCTCGAAGCCCGCCACCAAAGCCCTGGAGCTGGTCACCGATTTCGATAATGAATACAGCGTGATGGAAAACATCGGCAACCAGCTCTATGTGTATACCAATTACAAGGCGCCGAATTACCGCCTCATGAAGATCAGCCTGAATAATCCGGCGATGGATCACTGGGAAAATGTGCTTCCCGAAAGCAAGGATCTGCTGGAAGGCGTATCATTCAGCGGCACAAAAATTATTTCCAATTATCTCAGAGATGTTTCCTCCCGCTTATACGTCCATGACCTGTCGGGTAAAATGGAAAAAGAAATTTCCCTGCCCGGCCTGTGTAAGGTCAATGGCGTGTATTCCAGCCGCGAAGACGATTTTATGACCTATTCCGTGGTTTCTTACATCGCACCGGAAGAGGTGTATTTCTACGATGTGAAAGCCGGCACCAGCAAGCGGATCTTTAAGCCCGTCAGCTCATTCAGGTCGGCCGACTACGAAACGAAGCAGGTGTTTTATAAAAGCAAGGACGGCACAAAAGTGTCGATGTTCATCACGCACAAAAAAGGACTGGAGCTGAATGGAAAGAATCCGTGTTTTGTCTTCGGTTACGGAGGCTTCAATATTTCCTATACGCCGGAGTTCAGGATCGACCGCGCTTTATTCCTCGAAGCGGGTGGTGTATACTGCGTGCCGAATTTGCGTGGTGGTGGCGAATATGGCGAGGATTGGCACATGAGCGGCACCAAATGTAAAAAGCAGAATGTGTTCGATGATTTTATAGCAGCCTGCGATTACCTGGTAGAAGCCAAATACACGAACCATGAGAAGCTGGCCATTCACGGCAGGAGTAACGGTGGCTTACTGATCGGCGCGGTGATGACCCAGCGGCCCGACATCGCCAAAGTGGCGATCCCGACTGTGGGTGTGCTCGATATGCTGCGCTTTCATGTGTTTACCATTGGCCGTGCCTGGACGATCGACTATGGTTGCAGCGAGAATAAAGAGGAATTCGCCTGCCTCTATAAGTATTCGCCACTCCACCATGTGAAGAAAGCAGCGTATCCGGCTACGCTGATCCTGACGGGCGATCATGACGACCGCGTGGTGCCGGCGCACTCGTTCAAGTTTGCCGCTACTTTGCAAAAGAATAACAGCGGGAAAAATCCGACCCTGATCCGCATTGATGTGAATGCAGGGCATGGCTCCGGAAAGCCTACGGATAAGCAGATCGCAGAGTTTGCCGATATGTGGAGCTTTGTGTTCTACAATCTCGGAATGAGTTATTAGGAAAATGGAACGCAGATGACGCTGATGAATATGATAATGTAATCGACACGGATTAAACGGATCGAACAGATTAGAACAAAGATTAGAGGCAGATATTCAGAAGAATGAATACCCTATGATTCCTGATCTGTTCTCTATATTTTCTATGTGCCTATGTGGTTTTATTCTGTTCTAAATCCGTGCTAATCTGCCGGATCCGTGTCATCTGCGTTCTATAATAAACTATTAAAAGCCGTAGCCTTTAAAGCTCCTGGTAAATTCCGGAGCAGGAATAGGTTTATTGACCTCGAGGTCGAAGTACTCGTAGCTTTCAAAGAGGCCAACCTCGTCGTAGATGATCACGCATACCGGAAGCAGGGTTTTGTCATCAATATAGAACAGCGCCTTTTTGCAATAGAAGGTCGGAATCTTGATCACGTTGCCTTTTTTGAGATAACCATAATCATCATACAGTTTGTTTTTGGTACGCACCATGTAATCGTTCACCACGAATTTGGCGGAAATGCTCGACACCGTTTCTTTGTCCTGCACCACATAGTCGTGGTAGCCGAATGAATTATTTTCATACACGAAGAGGTGGCAGCTCATTTTATTTTTCTCCACCTTGTTGGGCATCAGCGTCAGGTGTTTGGCAATCTGGTCTTTTTCCTTGCTGAGCGCAATGGCAATGGTTTTCCCGATGAACTCAAAGCCCAGCTCGAAAATGGTGAAGTGCTGGTTCTTGCGCATGAGGTTGCCGCTGGGATCGAGGTTGAGCGTGAAATACGGAAACACATGAGGCTTGACGATGCATTTACTCTTCGACAGATCAGCGTTGTATAATACTTCCAGTTTTTTTTCGGCATTGCGAAGGTAGCACTTGCGGGGCATGGCCTGTACCTTAATGGATGTGCTGGCTGCCGCGTAACCCGTTTCCACACGCTCCAGCGATCTCATATTGCAGCGCAGATACGTGTTCTTTTTTACGGAGTCCATCATATCGGTGATGATCTTGAATTCTTTCAG
The DNA here is from genome assembly GCA_943362175.1 of Hydrocarboniphaga daqingensis. Lineage (GTDB taxonomy): Bacteria > Bacteroidota > Bacteroidia > B-17B0 > Aurantibacillaceae > UBA4416. The sequence goes on from CALRIU020000001.1 coordinate 299,570, forward strand.
CTGCTCTTTGGAATATTGAGCCGACAAGACATAGGAATACAGGGAGAGTATCAGGAGGCCGTAAAATTTCATAGTTTGTTTAAAGGTAGCGGTTATGTTAGTATAATACAAATAGGTGCCAGTTATTTTTAGTAAATTTAACCCGGGTTTGCACGGCTTTGGCAGTCATCCCTTTATACTCTAAACTCATATTTATGAACCCTATTTTAGGTATTATACCGGCGAGGTATGCGTCTACCCGGTTCCCCGGAAAACCCCTCATCAACATTTTAGGAAAAACGATGATCCAGCGCGTGTATGAGCAGGCGGTGAAATCGCCTTTGCTTACCGACGTCTTCGTCGCTACAGACGATCAGCGCATCTACGACCATGTACAGTCTTTCGGAGGCAACGTGGTGTTTACGCGCGAAGACCATCCCAGCGGCACCGACCGTTGCTTTGAAGCCTTTCAGCAGATCGACGACGACTACGATTACATCGTGAATATCCAGGGCGATGAGCCTTTCATCGACCCGACGCAGATTGACCTGCTGTGCGAGGTGTGCGATGGCCTGACCGAGCTGGCAACGCTGATGATTCCGGTGGACACTCATGAAGTTCTCTTCGATCCGGGCGAGGTAAAGATCACGCTCAACACGGAAATGGAAGCCCTGTATTTCAGCCGCATGGTCATTCCTTTCATCAAAGGAAAGCCGGAGAGCGAATGGCATTTGCATCATACTTATTACAGGCATGTGGGCATGTATGCCTATAGGCGCGATGTGCTGGAGAAGATCACGAAGCTAAAGCCTTCTTCCCTGGAAATTGCGGAATCGCTGGAGCAGTTGCGCTGGCTGGAAAACGGATTTAAAGTGCAATGCGCTGTTACCACCTTCGATAGCCACTGCATCGATACCCCGGAGGATATTGAGAAAGTGATCCGCTTAATGAACATCAAAGAATAATGGAAGACAAAAATTTACTGTTTATCTGCGGTTTCATGGCCTGCGGAAAGACCACACACGGCAAGCAACTGGCCAGGAATATCGGCTATCACTTCATTGACCTGGACGATTATACCGAAACGAAATTCGACCAGGACATTACCGATTTATTTAAAGAAAAGGGAGAGGCTGAATTCAGGAACATTGAAACGGAATCCTTAAAAGAATGCATTCGCGATAATCAAAAAACCGTGATTGCGCTGGGAGGAGGAACGCCCTGCTTCAATGATAACCTGGACCTGATCAAAGCCTCGGGCAAGCTCGTGTATCTGAAAATGGACCCGGAGGCTCTGTACAAGCGGGTGTTTGGCATCAAGGCCCAGCGCCCTTTGCTCGCCAACCAGGAGGACAAGGAGATGCTGCAATACATCGAACACTTATTGAAAACGCGTGAGGCTTTTTATAGCCAGGCGGATCTGGTCATTCATAACAACAATCTGCAGGAAGAGGAGATGAAAGAGGCCCTTCTGCATTTTATGAAATCATAAATGCGTGGCAAGCTGACCCTGATACTAGTCATGATGCTCTGCTCCGAAGGCTTTTCGCAGCTTGAGCTTCATCAGAATTACGGGATCAATGTCGGCTTTGTGGGAGCGATCGGGACGCATGTGCGGCGTTTCGGTTTTGTGTTCCAGGGATATTATGTGGAGCGCTTTGTGCAGGTCAATGCCGCCGTGCGTGTCTACAATAATTTCAGGGATCTTGGCCCGCGCGGCGAGCATACGGAGTTCAACGGGGCATTGGGCCTCTGCCTGGGCTATGGCAAAACCAGCACAGATCTCAACCGCTTTGTCAGCTCCATAGGCAATCAGACGGGTTATAAAAATTCGGTTGCCTACAGCTACAATGTTTGGTACAACCGGGTGCATACCTCGCAGGTTACCGGCATTGTGGCCTTTCAGTTCGACCGTGTTTCTGTGATTCTCGAAAATGATTTGCTGGCGAAGCCGATGCTCGACCGTTTTCGCACGGGCGCTTTCCTGTTACAGTACCAGGACCGGGAGGTGCAATATGCCGTCAATTGCAGCCTCTGGACCGGGCGCATGGGGGAGAGTGTGAGGAACGACTCCCTGTTTCCCTCTACCGGTTATTTAAATACAAAGGGTAGTACTTACGGAAACCTGTCACATGGCCTGCTGAGCGCGCAGGTAAAAGTGGCCAACGATTACGGGCAATACCTGCAGGCCAATGCAGGCATCGATGCCGAGCAGGTGCGGAATGCCGTGCAGAACCGCTTCATCCATGATATGCCCTTTGTGCCCAAAAAGCTCAACAAGGCGCAGAACCTTCACATCCCGATGATCGACAGCGCCGGGAACCAATACCTGTACCGCAAGGATCAGAAAATCCGCAAACCGAAGCTGTTCCTGAATGGCTATACCTGTCCGAATATTTTTTATTAGTAGAATTTGTTTTTTGGGGAGGCATGAAGCAAAGCCGATTCTTTGGGCCCGGGTAAATAACAGGGCGCGCCGGCGCAAAGAGCAGGCGCCGTCAGGCTTTCCGTTCCTCCCGATAGATATCGGGACTTTTTTGCCGGTTGCCGAGCGCAGTCGAAGCACGGCAAAAAAGATTTTCGCTACTCCCGATAGTTATCGGGACCTTCACGCAGATTTGCCGGGGTTATGAGTTTCTCTCCATGAGCAGAGAGCCCCTGCGCCAGGGACAGAGTGGTTTGTTTGAGCTCCTTTGTTTGTCCCGAAGGGCAGGCAAAGAGCGAGCCACGATGGCCCGCCCGGGCGCCCCGAAATAACCAATACAATGTTTCAAATTGTAAGTACAATATAACTACTCTGCTACGCGTTTAAACAGCACATGAAACTAACCTTACTTTTTCTGTGTGTTGCCGCCAAGCTGCTTTCCCAGTCCTGGTTCCAGCTCCCTGATTTCCCGGGCACGGAGCGCGACGATGGCGTGACCTTTGTGATTAACAACAAAGCCTATTGCCTGAGCGGGCTGGATGTGAACTTCAATTGCACGGCTAACGGATTTGTGTTGGATGGCGCTACGGAAAGCTGGTCTGTGATGGCTTCCCTGCCTGCAGGCAAAGAGCGGCAATATGCCACCGCATTTACTTATGGCGCATACGGCTATGTGCTTGGAGGAATTAATGGCAGTAATGCCTGCCTGAAAGACTTCTGGAAATACGATCCGCTGAGCGATAGCTGGACGGCTCTGCCGGATTTTCCGGGTGTGGCCCGGCAGGGCATGAGCAGCTTCGTTATTAAGGGCAGCATCTACATCGCAGGCGGAAAGCTGGCGGATGGCACGATCCTGAAAGACCTCTGGCAGTATAATTTTCTCACAGCCGCCTGGACGCAAAAGAACGATCTTCCTGTAAGAGGCATGTGGCGCGGCTCCGGCTTCGCCATCGATACGGTGGCCTACATCGCTTATGGAATGGCTGACAGCCAGTCGTATAATCATCAGATGTATGCTTATCAGCACCAATCGGATAATTGGATACAGCTTCCCGGGATCAGTTTACCCGCGCGGCGCTATGTGGGCACCGCGGTTTGCGGCAATGGCGCCGGTTTATACGGAGGGCAGGATTCCACCGGGAATATCATCAATGAGTTGATGGTATTCGATCCCCTGGACAACTCCCTGGCCTGGAAACCGGGCATTCCTACCTTCGGAAGAAAAGGTGGGATGGCTTTCTCCCTGAATGGCTGGTTTTATACCACAACGGGCGTTACCAATTCCGCAAGAGTGAAAGAAACCTGGAAAGCGGCTGGTCTTGTGGGAATGAAAGAGAGGAATGAACATGAACGCGTTAGCCTTTATCCCAATCCTGCGCAGGATGTCATAACGGTATCGGTTGCAGGGCTGACAAACGAAGAGGCAGTGGTGGAAGTTTATAATGATCTTGGAGAATTGGTGTTATCAGGACCGTTTTCTGAAACGCTGGATGTGTCGGCCTTACAGCCGGGAATGTACCTCGTACGCATGAAAACCAGCACGCAGCGTTTTCACTCGCGCTTTATCAAATCTGGTGATTGAATACCTATGCCTCCATCGCTTTGAGCAATTCTTCCACCAGCTTCCGGTCGTTGCTGAGGCGGGGTACCTTGTATTGTCCGCCAAGCTTGTGATTCGCTTTTAGCCAGTTGTAAAAGGTCCCCTTAGGGACAGACCTCACCACAGGTGTTTGTAATACATAATCGTTGAAGCGCTTGGCTTCATAATCCGAGTTCACACGCTTAAGCGTATCATCGAGCACGCTTTTGAAAAAACCGAGATTGGTGGGCTCTTCCTCAAATTCAATGAGCCATTCATGCGCACCGGTGTGCTCATTCATGAATACAGGAGCCACGGTATAATCCACAATGTGGGCGCGTGTTTTTTCACAGGCGGTTTTCAGGGCTTGTTCCGCATTGTGGATCATCAGCTCCTCACCGAAGACGTTGATGTGCTGCCGTGTGCGCCCGGTAATGATAAAGCGGTAAGGGCTCAGGTTGGTAAAGCGGATGGTATCCCCGATCTGGTAGCGCCACAGGCCGGCATTGGTGCTGATGAGCATGGCGTAGTCCTTATCTTTTTGTACTTCCGATAAATTGTAGGTGCGTGGATGTTCTTTCCCGAGCTCATGTACCGGAATAAATTCATAGTAGATGCCATAATCCAGCATCAGGAGCATTTCGTTGCTCACGCGCTCATCCTGGATGCCGAAAAATCCTTCGGAGGCGCTGTAGAGCTGCATGTAGGCGATTTTGTCATTATTGATGAGTCGTTCAAACAATTCCCTGTAAGGCGTGAAGCTCACGCCCCCGTGAAAATACACCTCCAGGTTGGGCCAGATCTCCTTTAAGCTGTCTGTTTTCTTTAACTCCAGAATGCGCTTGATCAGCACCAGCATCCAGCTTGGCACGCCGGCGAGGCTGGTCACATTTTCGTTGGCCATGCTGTTGGCCATCTGCTCCAGCTTCTCCTCCCAGTTATCCATCAGGGCAATGTTCACATCCGGTGCCCGGAAATATTCCGCCCACATCGGCAGGTTCTGAATGATGATGGCGCTCACATCGCCGTGGTAAGAATGATGGTCGCCGAACTGGTCCGTTTTAAAGCTACCGCCCAGGGCCAGGTTTTTTCCTGTGAACAATTTGGTGTCTGCATTATTGATGCACTGAAAGGTAATCATATCGCGCCCGCCGTTGTAGTGGCAGCCGTCGAGGAACTCCTTGCTTACCGGGATAAACTTGCTCTTGTCGGTGGTGCCGCTGCTTTTGGCAAACCATTTGATGTCGGTGTTCCATAATAAATTCTGCTCGCCCCGGCGTGTGCGCTCGATCAGGGGTTTCAGGCTTTCGTAGTCGTTTACAGGCACCAGTTGCCGGAACTGTTCGTAATTGCGGATAGAGCGAAAATGGTAGCGCCTGCCATATTCCGTATCCCTGGCAGAAGAGATGAGGCTATGCATCCATTCATCCTGCACATCGTGCGGGTATTTCATGAACAGCTCGATCTGGTGCATGCGCTTCTTCATGAACCAGGATGCGATGGAATTGAGGATAGGCATAGTGTTTCGGTTTAATCAATAATCAATTCTTCTGTGACCTGGGTCAGGTAAACTTCATCAAACAGCTCCACGTAAATATCCTGTTGCTTATAGCCTTTCAACAGCAGGTTGTATGCATCTTTCAGGTACCGGATTCCCGAAGAGGCATTTCCCTTGTTGTATTTATGAAGCATGCCCAGGTAGTAATAAGCCTCTGTCGGAAACACGGTGTATTTGACCGCTTTTTTATAATAGGTTTCCGCCGCTTTGATATTTCCAAGCCGGTCATAGCAACGGGCGATGTAAAAGTAAATATAGCCGTTGGCGTTTTTCCGGCCAAAGCGTGTTACTTCGAAGTCCTCATTCAGTCCAAACTCTTCTATAGCCTTTTGATAGTTGCTCATCTGGTAATGGCAAAGCCCTTTCAGAAAATGGATATTCTCTCCCACGGGCGCTTCCACGCCGGGGCTCAGCTGATCGTAGTGCTCGAGGTGTTTTAAAGAACGCTCATAATCCCTGTAATAATACAGGAGCACCCAGCCGTAATAGCCTTCGATGTCTATCGGATCAAGCAGAACCGCTTTCTCCAATGCCGCGACTGCTTCCGCATAGTTGCCGTTTTTGGTATTCTGCACGGAATACACATGCCAGTTAGCAGCCGTCATGCTGTCGTGCGCGGCCATGCATAATTTCATCATCGCATTCGAGCATTGGTCGTTGCCGTGGTAGGAGATGTAAGTCCCCATCTCCAGGATGTCTTCCTTGCTATAGTTCTTTTCTTTCAGGAATTTATACAATACCAGGGGGTCACATGTTCTCGTGCAGTGGCTGAACTTATAGCCAAGGCTCATTGTGTCTGTCTGCGCATGCAGCCCGCAACGACACAACAGGAGGAGAAGAAGGTAATTATTTAGGAAGTATTTCAACGAGTGTCCCTTGTTTAAATCTGAATGAATAAAATTTCCTGGAATTGACGATGCCGGTTTCTGTGTAGAATGCCGGTTTCCACGGACCGCTTTGTTTCACCGCTTGCAGGGCCTGCCCGCAAAGCAGGCTGTTGTTGCCCCCAACTTCCAATGGCGCATAAGCTGCATCGCACACCTGTACGCGGTAATAGCCCGCTTCTCCTTTGTAGTTAATAAAGAAGATGACGGTAATGATGCCGTCGAAATCGGTTTTTGCCGTGATGATCTTCCTGAACTCTTTTTTGGTGGTATAAAAATCGTTTCCGCTTGCCAGCGATGGATGGTAATAGGGAAAGACCGGCTTATTGCCAAAAAAGGCACAGCTGTCCTTCTGTGCAGAAGCAAGCCCGCAGGCAAGCAGGAAGAAGACCGTTAGTTTATACACCTCTTATTTTTTGGTTGACAGGTAATTCTCAAATGTATTCAGATCCATGGCATTCAGGCAGTTATCTTTTGTTAAAAGCCCTTTGCGCGCGGCATAGGTGCCATAGCGCATGTCGTGATAGCCTTTCAGCTGGTGGGCATCCGGGTTGATGGAAATCATCACGCCTTTTTCAAGGCAATACGGAATCCAGCGCCAGTCGATATCGAGGCGGTAAGGGTGCGCATTGAGCTCGATCACCACCTTGTTGGCTGCGCAGGCATCGATGATCTTTTTATGATCGATCGGGTAGCCCGGCCGCCCCAGCAACAAGCGCCCGGTAGGATGCCCCAGGATGGTCGTATAAGGATTTTCAATGGCTTTGATGAGGCGGGCATTGGCTTTGGCCTCATCCATTTTTAAGTTGGCATGCACCGAAGCCACAATAAAATCAAAGCTTTTCAACACCTCTTCTTCGTAATCAAGCTCGCCGTTACTTAAAATATCACTCTCGATGCCCTTGAAAATTTTGAAAGGAAACAACTGCTGGTTGAGCCGCTCGATCTCCTGTTGCTGGATCAGGACTGTTTCCGGCTTCAGCCCGTCGGCATACACCGCCGTTTGCGAGTGGTCGCAGATGCCCAGGTATTGGTAGCCAAGCTCCTTACAGTACACCGCCATTTCCTGGAGCGAGTTCATTCCGTCGCTGTAGGTCGAGTGGTTGTGCAAAATGCCTTTCAGGTCGCTGTATTCAATCAATTTCGGCAGCTCATGGTTTTTTGCCTTTTCTATTTCAAAATGTCCTTCGCGTAATTCCGGTTCGCAGTACTGAACATGTAAACCCGCATACACCTCTTCCTGGCTGTTGTACTTTTTGATGGCGAGCTGCGAAAAGCCAATGCCCGCGAGGTGCTCCGGCGTAGAGGAGGTCTCGACGAGCGTCCTGTAAAACACGGCTTCGTTTACCTGTATAAAATTGATGGGAACCGTTTCAGAGCCATATTCGTCCAGGTCGATGCTCTCATCGCCCACGAGGATATCGATCTCTTCAATCACCTCGCATTTGCGGCACATGGCTCCTGTAAAGCTTACCAGGTCGGTGTGTTCCTTAATGGCATCAATAATCGCCTGGCCTACCTTTTCGGCATAGGCAAAATGGAATTTGCCGGTATTGCTGAGCTTGAACTCAATGTTCTGGATGATCGTATTTTGTGTTTTCTCGCCGAAGCCTTTGAGCTCTACCAGGCGGTTTTCGTGGCAGGCATACAGCAGGTCCGTCACACTTTCCAGTTCCAGCTCCAGCCAGAGCTGCCGTACTTTTTTCGGGCCGAGTCCCTTGATGCCCAACATGTCCACTACGCCCACCGGTGTTTTGGTGGTGAGCTCACGCAGCTCGTGGCTCATGCCCGTGGTAGTGAACTCATGGATCTTTTCGGCAATGCTTTTGCCGATGCCTTCTATTTTGGTCAGCTCCTCCACGCTTTGGTTATTCAGGTCCATGCGCGTTTTTCCCAGCTTGTAGGCAGCAGCGCTAATGGCTTTTACCTTGAAAGGATTTTCGTTGTGAAGCTCCATGAGCTTGGCGGTAAGCTCCAGGGCGTCGGCGATATCTTCGGTCGTCATCATAAATACAGTTCTGCAAATTTTAAATCGTAAGGATTGGTGATCTTAATATTTTCGGGATTGCCTTCCACGAGATGGATGCGCTCATCCATGCCTTCCAGCACGGTGGCATCGTCGGTAAAGAAAGGGGAGTACTCCTGGTTGAAGGCCTCTTTTATTTTGGCAACCACAAAACATTGCGGTGTCTGAACGATCTTATAATCTTCGCGGCTCACCGCTTTGTTGATACCGTTGCTGATCATGCGGAGGCTTTCATTGACCGGCGAAACCGGGATGGCGTTGCCCTTCAGCGCAGCCGTCTCAAAGCAACGCCTGATCGTTTCGAGGCTCACGAACGGCCGGGCGGCATCGTGGATGCCCACAATGTCATTCTTATTGGAGATCACCTGGAGGCCGTTCTTCACGGAGTGGAAGCGCGTTTCTCCACCGGCCACGGTATGAATGTTCTTGTCCGGAAAATACTCCGCCAGCATAAAATTGGCATCGGTCATGTATTCGGGGTGTACCGATACGATGATGTTGATGTATTCATCAAACTCCAGGAATTTTTCGATGGTGTGGATGATGACGGGCTTACCTTTGATCTCGATGAACTGCTTGGGAACAGGAGAATGCATGCGCGTTCCGGTGCCCCCGGCAACAATGATCACGTTATATTGCGAATGGTTCATATTCTTGTTTTTGGTTAGATGTCATTGCAGGTCCCGTTTCTCTCCGGGGCGGAGCAATCCCATGGTATCAGATGTCATATGTGTAATGCCGTGTTACTCAAAATTATGCGTTACATGTTTTTCCTTTTCCAGACGTACAACTTTATGCGTTGTTGCATGGATCACTAATGTCGCAATCGTGGTTACCGTGCAACCATTTGTGTACCTGCAATCGCCGCGGTTAGTATGAGCTATTTTACATGAAGTAACGGTCCATTCACAGGTTAATGCATCAAACGTTAAATGGGGTTTACATTGCCAGTCCTCCGTCCAGTAAACCTTTTTCTTCCGGGCGATCTGTATGACTTCGTTGCTATCTAATTTAGAAACACAATTGGTTGTTTGCGAAAATGCCGGGTTTACGGCTGTCGCAAGCAAAAATAAAAGTATGTTTTTCCTAAGTTTAACCATTTAAAATCGATGCTTTCAAGCGTCTCTTTTGTATCTCAATACTCACATCTACTAATAATTCTTCACCCGTTCAATACACTGGTCAATGGCCTTGTAGGCTTTGCTGAAGAACTGGAAGCGTTGCTTCTCGGCAATACCGCTGATCAGCGTTGATTTTTTGATCAGGTTTTTCATCCAGTGCTCTATCTCCTCGCAAAACTCCTGGTTGCCCGTGGTCAGCGAGTTGAGCGTATTAAAGGAAATGTAGGAGAATACCACGCCGCCAAGATTCACATGGATGCAGTTGGTACCGATGACCAGGTCGCTGTTATACAGGTTGAAGGAAGTGACCGGTTTTTTACCGGCTTCGTTCTTGCTTTCCGATTCGGCATAGTGGTTAATGGCCTGCATCATCTTTTTCAGCTCCTGGAGCACGGTAATGGCATCGTCTTTTTCCTTGAAGGCGCCCGATTCAAAATAGTATTCTATCTGCTTGATCGTGGTTTGGATGGTTTCATCCGTCCAGACCTCGATGCTCGGCACTTTGATGTAGGTATCGTGAATATCGACCGCCAGCTGCAGCTGTTTTTCCGGGATAGAGTCCCAGTCGAACTTGCGGGTCTGGTATTCGGGAACGTTTAATACCGAGCGCTGCCAGTAAAAGAGCTTAAAGGCTGCGAGCTCTTTCGAATAAAAGGAATGAAAAATAGGAATCTCCTCCGCGGCGTATATGATTTTGGAATCCTCCGATTTCGACAGCCTTTGCAATTGTGTCAAAAGGCTGGTGAGGTAGCTTTCAAAGTTATGGGCCGAATCGGTGAGCTTAATATAATTGCAGGTCACGGAGTCGCCTTTATTGGAAAATACCGAATCGATCGAGATCCGGTAGTGCTTGCAGATTTTATAGGTTTCATCCAGGCTTAGCTCCGTTTCGTTCCGGAGGCGCCTGTAAGCACTGTCGTTGCTGATCTTCAAAAGGTCGGCGATGTCATCTACCAGCGATACATTGGCCGGCACAACCTGCTTTAAGTGCTTGATGAACACTTCCTGCATCTCAAAATCTGTTTTTTTCAGGGGCATTTCTCTTGTATTTAGTCCAACTAAAACTACGGATTATTTGCAAAAAATGCAAAAATGCGATTTCAGGATAGGAATTATTGCAAAAATTAACTTTTCTGTTCGGGTCCTTTCTTCTCCGATTATGGCTTTCTGCAAATTCTGCTGATGCCGCCTTGTTTATCCGTTTCATCTCCGCCGGCAAGCGATCTAATTTTGACCTCAGAAACAAACCATAAACTCCCTTAACATGAACTACATTTTTAGAATCATCATCAGCCTATCGGGTTTAACGATAGGGATCCCGAATATCTCTGCGCAGGATACCATTTGCTTTAAAAATCAGGGGCTCTTGTCGGCAAAGATCCTGGAAGTCACTATGGATCAAATTTCCTATAAGCATACCTCCGATTCTTCAGGCTTTATTTATAAGGCTGATAAAAACCGGATCGCTTATATCAAATACCGGAATGGGATGGTGGATACGATCAAAGCGCTTCAACAAGCGCCGGTGAAAATACCCGCGATGGAAGCCAATGACATTGAGATCCATGATGAAAAACTGGTCTATCAGGGTAAAAGACTTAGCGACCGCAAGCTGAAATTCCTGATTGATAATTGTGCCGGCCAACACGCAAAAGACACCTTAAAAAAAGAATTTTCTATCATGAAAATGCATGAGCGTAACCAGAAAATAATTGCACCCCTGGGGCTTCTCACTGGCTTTGGGATTGTGGTGGCAACCGCCCCGATCGTTAGAGACTCCGACCGGTCAGTCTTAGATTACTCACCCGAAACCTGGAAAATTGCCTTTGCCGGCATAGTCAGTGGTGCCGTGATCCGGATTGCCTCGCACGTATTCTTTAAGATAAGTCAGAATAAACGCTATCACAAAAGAAATGACATCGCGCGGTTATATAATATTCTAAACTAATACCAAACCATAAAAATCAAAATGATGAAAACAACGATCTCTCTCAAAAAAACAGTACAAATTATCCTTGTTATTGCTATCATCCTCTCATCTGTAGTCATTGCCGGAAATATTGTAAAGGATGTAAAACACGAGTACAGCATGTTGCCTGCCGGGAGCGGTAAAGCCTGCTTCTACGATATGATGCAGTAAATTATTTTAACCATCAAATGAAAACTATGAAAACAACCATTCTGATCATACTCATGAGCATAGGGATTCAATCCTTTTCGCAATCCACATTTTCAAAGAGGAAATACAGGAAAGGGATATTTATCGAAAGGATAATCCGTTTGAAACAGAAGAAAGCTACGGAAATAATTTCCCCTCGCGATACTTCCTTGGTTTGTAAAACAATTCATGAAGAAAAAAAAGTTTCCGGAAATGCCTATATCCCTATGAAACATGATACGCTTGCTGTTGCTGATTCTCATGAAGATGTTGTTACTATGCCCCTGGCGAAACATACCTCAAAAGGATATGAAAGTATCATCAAACATAATACATTAAAGTTATCCGCAGCGGATATATATTGCCTGAACTCCAGGCAATTTAATGTAAACATACATCAGCAAAGCCTTGAACAGGAATTGAAAACAAGCTCTGTTGTCATGCAACAACAATCTGATCAGAGCATGAGGGGCGATTTCTTCGAAGAGTTGTTCGAAGATCTGAAAAGGGTTTTATTGATCTGCTTACTGGTAATGATGGCATTTGCATTGTTTGCGTCAATCCTGGGGATGGCAACTTACCCTGTAGCTTCCGGGCCCTGGATATTTGGATTGGCTCTTTGTATCTATGCCACAATGGGCATTGTCGTTGCCATCGCGGCGCTGACCGGTAGAAACGGAGGTAAATTTATGCGTGTACTGGAATTTGTTTTTTTGATTATTTCAGTTGGTCTTCTATTCATAGCATCAGCAGGATAAGGATTACATGAGCATCAAACACTTCTTTGTAATTGTCAGGTTATTACAACAATCAACTCTTGCTTACTCACAAATTAGTAATGAATTTATTTAATACCATGAAAATAACCATCAAAATATGAATCATTATGAACTCATTGTTTAAATCCTTAGTCCTGGCAGGCGCTTGTTTTTTGAGTGCAGCGCCTGCACAGGCACAAACTGAAGCCCCCAAACGGTTAACGCTTACCATTTTGTCCATCGATATCAGTGGCTTCAAAAGCGAGCCGCAGCAAATGGGGAACCTGGTACGCACCGAGCTCGAGAAGCTCGATACCTTCGATGTGATGGACCGCTACGATGTGGCCTATATGGTCGATAAGAATAAGCTGAATATCAACAACTGCTACGGAAAGTTATGCCTCACGGAGATAGGAGAAATTATTAAGTCCGATAAAATGCTGAGCGGAACCGTAGAGCTTTATCCCAAATCGGTGATCTATACGCTGCGCCTCATCGACGTGAAAACCAAAGCGGTTGAAAAAACCACGGTTATGGAATTCCTCAACCTGCCCGAGGAGCTCCAGGCTTTCACCCATGTGATTGTGTGCAGCATGTTCAACCGGCCGGTGGATAAGGCGTTGCTGGATAAGCTCACCCAGCGCAACGGCTTTGACAATGCCATCAACAACCCAAAGAAAGAACGTCTGCGCCTCGATGGCCCGCGCCTGGGCTTTGTAACCTACACCGGCAATACGGCCAACATTTTGCAGGCCGACAAAAGCGTCGGTGGCTTCGAAGCCTTTCCGCTCATGTTTCAGTTTGGCTACCAGTTCGAAAAGCAATACCTGAACGAAGGAAAGATCCAGGCCTTGTTTGAATTCCTTCCCATGATTACGGGTGTCGACCAGGGTTATTTCATTCCCAGCTTTACCTTGCTGCATGGCCTGAGGAGTAATGTCAACGGTTGGGAGTTTGCGCTTGGGCCCACCGTCAATCTCTCGCCAAAAGCACATGGCTACTATGACCAGGGCAATGTGTGGCACCGGGAGAGTGACTGGACAAACGATCCTGCCCACGAAGGTGTGAAAAACCCGTTTCCGATCAGAGAGCGTTTGGATAGCCGCGGCGATTATGCCCTGCAATCCGGATTTGTGCTGGCCTTCGGCCGTACCTTCAGGTCCGGCAAATTAAACCTGCCGGTCAATGTGTACGTGATCCCCGGCAGGGAAGGCTTCCGCGCCGGCGCCTCGCTGGGCTTTAATGCGAAGAATAAATAATCCCGTCATGGCGGGCGTAACGAAGTGCAGCGAAGCAATCTTGCTGTGAATGAGATTGCTTCGCTTTGCCCGCAACGGCAATTATACGATCACTAACCCTCTCAACTAAAAAACTCATGAAACAACTCCTCCGTTCCATCCCCTGGTTGCTGCACTATTCAAGGCTCCTGGTTTCTGTGCTGCTGCTCATGTTTGCCTTTATGGATCTTTCGCCGGCGGCCATCATGGCCCTGTGCGGGTATTCGATCCTTTGTGATATCCTGTGCGGCATTGCCACCCGGCGCGAAAGCAGGAAATATAAAGACTTATTGCAGCTCGATACAAAAATCGATACCATCTTCTGGTTCTGTTGCCTGTTCTACCTCTGCGTGCATCGCCATGATTTTCTGAGAGAGCACATTGCCGGTTTTTTTATCCTGGTCTTCGCCGAGCTCTTCATTATTTTGTTTGGCCTGCTCAGGTTCCGGGAGCGTATCTCTTTTCATACCCTTCTCTCCAGGCTCTGGTCGCTGCTTTTATTCTGGTGCTTTGCCGAGCTCGTCTGTGGCCGGCCGGCAGTGTTGAGCTTCTCACTCATGTTTTGGTGCGGCGTGGTGGTTCAGCTCGAAATCATAGCCATCGCCTGCATCATCCGGAAAAATACCATTCCTGTTCCGGGTATCATCAGGGCGATCAGGTACAGAAAGGGACTCCTGTGAGCTAAAGCCTTTTAAACACAGGCTTAACGTTGGCTTAACTAACAGACTTTTGTTTAAAAGTTGGTATCTGCCTGATAAACATCGCTTTTTTTTGGTTTAGCTTTGTTTTTATCGGAAAAACGACTAATTTAATCGAATAATTAAATTCAGGCAATATGGATAAAACGTTTACTAAATTATGTGTTTTAGTTGCTGGTCTGGTTGTTTTTAACGCAGGATACGCTCAATTGTCCATTACAGGACAAGCCGGAGGTCTTAAGTTTCTTGGAGATGTTGGACAAAAAAATAATTCTAATTTTTTTAGCGACATGCGGCTTGGCTATAATCTGGGCCTTGAGTACCGAATCGGAAAAGTATTAGGCATTGGTATCGATGGCATGTATGGGCACCTGGCCGGTACGGACAACGACAAAACCTCGCACCTGAATTTTCAATCGCAGGTGATGGGCGGAGGTCTTAATGTGTATGCCTTTTTCGATAAGATCGGTTCTAAGGAAAAAGACGTATCACCCTATATCCACGCCGGCTTTGGCTACCTGATGTTCGATCCTCGCGGCGATCTGCGCGACAAGAGCGGCACACGCTACAATTACTGGTCAGACGGCTCTATCCGGAACCTGTCTGAATCCACGCAGAATGAGCCTCTCTCCATGATCATCAAAAGGGATTACAATTACGAAACGCAGCTGAAAGACAGCACTGCCAATTATTCGCGCAATACATTTTATGTGCCCCTGGGCATTGGTGCCAAATTCAATATGGGATTCCGGGCCAGCTTGCGCGTAGGTGTGGTGTATAACCTGTGCCTGAGCGATTATATCGACAATTACAAGAAAGGTGGTAACGATAGCTGGGCATCCGCTAACATTGCCCTCAATTTCAACTTTGCTAAAAAACCGAAAGACGGCTTTTCCAATATCAACTTCCAGGATATTGACAATTCCGATCTCGACGGTGACGGTGTGAAAGATCTCGACGACCGCTGCCAGGGAACGCCAAAAGGCGTGAAGGTTGACGGAAAAGGCTGCCCGGACGATTCTGATAACGACGGTGTATTCGATTACATGGACAAGGAAGTCAATTCCAAAAAAGGCGCGAAAGTAGATGCCATGGGGGTTACCATTGACGAAGAGCTGATGGCAAAACGCCAGATGGAGTGGGACAGCCTTTCCAGCGAACGGAGCGAGGGCTTTAACGCTGCACCAAGTGTGGCTTACCTGGAGACGGTTGAAAGCAAGTCGAAAGAAGTCAAAGCGAAAACCGGTAGCGTTTCGAAAATTCCAGCTGAATTGTTGCCTGCTGATATTAATAAGGATGGCTACATTTCCGCTAAAGAAATTACCCAAACCATTGATGCATTCTTCGAAGGTGACAATTCGTTTAACGTAGAAAGACTAAACCGCCTCATCGACTTTTTCTTTGAGCAGTAACATCGTATTATGATCAAACCACTTCTTATTTTATTTAACACGGTATCTGTATTTTTTTTCAGTTTTTTCTTTGGTGATGCGCCGGTGAGTGTTACCGGCAATTTTCCGAAGAGCGCCCCGGTGGGCTCTGAATTTACCGCAGAGGTAACGGTTAAAAAGACCAATGTCAGCGGCTTTGCCAAGCTTCAGCTCGATGTGCCGCAGGGCTTTACGGTGAAGGAAGTAGACAGCAAAACGGGGAATTTTTCCTTTGCGGGCACCATCGCCAAGATTATCTGGACCTCCGTGCCTGCCGAAGAGCAGTTTACCGTAAAATTTGCCATTGTAGCTGACGCCAGCGCCACAGGCCTTAAAACCATCGGCTCCAAATTTTCCTATGTCAGTAACAACAGCAAGGAAGTCGTGGAGATGATGCCTGCCGAGATCCAGATTGGAGAAGGCTCTTCTGAACCCGTAGCGACAAGCGAGCCGGCAGCTGCTACCAACACAACCGAAGCGACTCAGCCAGTCACCACCACGCAGCCTGTCACCACACCGGCCACTACCGATCCTCAGCCTGCTCCTGTGAGCAGCAGCTCCGAGCCTTTATCCGATGTGGTATGTGCCCGCACCATTACCAAAGGCGCTACTGCCGGGGAATACAATGTAGATGTTAAAATAAAAAAACCGGGCATCAAGGGTTTTGCCAAGTTCCAGGAAATTTTGCCGGCAGGCTATAATGCCAGGCAGGGAAAAACAAACGGCAGCTCATTCTCCGTATCAGATGGTAAAGCCAAATTCGTATGGGTATCACTGCCTGCCGAAGATGAGCTCCTGCTTTCGTACACCCTGGTAAAAGAAGGAACGGAAAATCAGGATGCCAGGCTGGAAGGCGAATTCTCTTACCTGGAAAACGATCAGACTAAAAAAATAAAATTACCCTTTGACGTGATCTCTGCGACGGGCGATGTGCTTGCAGCCACCGGCCCTGCCGGGAACAACGCCAGGCAGTCGACTACGCCAACGCCAACGGAGCCGGCCCCTGCCACGAATGTAACGCCAACACCGGCAACGACGGTGGCAAGCAGCGAGCCTAAAGCCACCGCTACGGGCAGCGATCCTGCCTCTACGCCTAATGACGTGGTGGCCAAAAAAGAGGGCAATGTGTCCTACGTCGTACAGATCGGAGCGTTCCGCAATGCCATCCAACCGGATGTGCTCAGTAAAAAATTCAATATTTCGGAAACCATTAAAAGTGAAATGGCCGATGGCTATAGCAAATTTATGGTAGGAAGCTACGGTGAATATAAGCAGGCAAGAGACCACAGGGAAAACATGAAACAGAAGGGCTGTAACAGCGCTTTTGTAGCGGCATACAATGGTCCTAAGCGGATCACGGTGCAGGAAGCGCTGATGATCTCCAGCCAGAAATGGTATAAATAGAACCATTTGTTTATATTTGCGTATACGGCTCAGCTATGCTTAAAAAGGTACTCTCTATAATTTTTATATTCTTTGGTTTACTGGTGAATGCACAAACAGACAGTTCCTCTGCAGTGCCTGCCGCCCCCGCAGAAACGGTGAACAAAGCTTCCAAAGAGAAAAAAGCCCGTGATCAGACACCGCCCGCGCTGGGCGATGTATTCCAACCCAAAATCGCTTTGGGAGCAGGCCTGATGTCCTTTCACGGCGATCTTTATTCAAGGCATTACCAGGCACCCTGGACCGCCAAAACCGGCTACGACCTTAATGTTTCTCAGCGTTTATTTAAGCCCCTGCAATTGAATTTTAATATCCTGTTCGGAAAGCTGGGTGGGAATGAGTGGCGCGACAACCGCCAGGAAAATTTTCAATCGGAGATCAGGGCCGGAGGTGTCAGCTTAAGCTATGACTTCGGAAATTTTATCCCTGACCATTACCGGATCAGGCCCTGGGTCTCTTTAGGCATCTCCTCCTTCGAATACCTTTCCAAAACCGATCTGTACGATAATAAAGGCAATAAATATTATTACTGGAGCGATGGCTCCATCAAGAACATGGACGAGCATTCGCCCAACGCGGCCCATGCCGTTGACCTGGTGCGTGATTACAGGTACGAAACAGACATCAGGGAATCGAACAAGGATGGCTTTGGCAAATACCAGGAGCGCGCCTGGGCCATGCCTGTAGGGGCGGGCGCCTTGATGAAGCTTACCGACCGTTTTGATTTCAAGATCGGCTTTCAGTATTATTTCACGAGCACCGATTACATCGATGGCCTGAGCAACAAAAGCATTGGTACACGCGAAGGAACCAGGGCGAAGGATAACTTTGTGTACACCTCGTTCTCCCTGCAATACGACCTTGTGACCAAGAGAAAGAGCAAAATGGATACCCTGTCTGACGACTATTTTGATGGCGTTGATTGGCTGGCATTGGATAAGGACGATTACGATAAGGATGGCGTGAGGGATTGGGATGATAAGTGCCACGGTACGCCGGAAAATGTACCGGTAGACCAGTTCGGCTGTCCGTTTGACGATGATAAAGATGGTGTGCCTAACCATGCAGATGATGAGCTGGCAACGGCTCCGGGCCTGGAAGTAAATATGCACGGTGTGGGCCTCACAGACGATTACTGGCAAAACTGGTACGATCAGTACAACGATAGCGGTAATGTAACGAACCAGCAGGTCGTGGAAAATTTCTACGCCAGGAAAACGACGGTGGACAGCACGAATACAGCTTCTGCAAATGGTAAGGCCGATCCGTCCAAATCGGATAAGATCTATACCGTGGAGCTGGCGCGCTACAACGGCCCGGTGCCCACGGAAGAGATGGCGAAGCTCCTGAGTATCGGTGATGTGAGGTCGACCATGTTGCCGGACAACACCACGGTGATGTATACAGCCGGTAACTACAAGGAAATCCAGAATGCCGTGAAACGCCGCGATGAATTTATTGCCGAGGGAAATAAGAATGCGCAGGTAGGTTACTTTAAAAAAGATGGCGACCTGGTAAGGCTGAGCAATGAAGAAATCGCTGCGTTGATGGCCGGGCAGAAAACAAGCGGTGATCCGCTGGCTGTGAATACCAATAGCACAGCTGCTCAAACAAACACAAACGCGGCTGCAAACAATAACAACGGAAATAATACAGCAGCGAACACGAATAGCACGACCGCAAACAACGGCGGTAACAAGACCAACGCAACAAATGCAGGCGGAAATAAAACCTCCAATGCTGCTATGGAAAATTCGCTGGATGAGAACGAGAACCAGTTTGCCAAAGGCGATATCGTTTACCGTGTGCAGCTTGGAGCTTACAGGAACAGGATCTCTAAGGGTATTTTCAGGAATACCGGTGGCGAGGTGCTTGAAATGAAAGGGGAAGACGGGTATTTCCACTACAGCACCAAAGGCTTTAAGACCATAGAGGGTGCCGCAGGCCTCCGTGCCGACCTCGTAGTGGAAGGTTACGGGGATGCCTTTATTACGGCTTACAAAAACGGTAAGCGGATTCCGCTCAGTGCTACGAAAGCAACCGTAGACAGCAAAGCCAAAGAAAACCTGAACGACAATGTGGCTTTCAGCTCGGTCGATAAATCACAGATCAGCTTCAAGGTACAGCTCGGCGCTCTGCGCAGGGCAGGAGGCAATGATATGGAGGATAAGACCAAAGATATTCCGGATGTGGAGAAACAGGGTACCGGCTCCGGTATGATCCGTTATACGGCGGGCTCCTTCACCGATTACTCCAAAGCAGACGACTACAGGAAGCAGCTCAATGACAAAGGCTTTGCGGAAGCCTTCGTGATTGCGGTTTTCAAAGGTGAGGTGATCTCTATCCAGGAAGCGCTGGAATTGCTGAAGTAATCGCGTTGGCCAGACCTGAAAGGCCCCTCAGTGGCTAATTCCGGGGAGACCTTCCAGGTCCGGCCGGCATCAAATACCGACCATTATCCACATTCTACCGAAAATCTGCGGATCCGTCTTACCGCTCATCCAAATTATAAGGCTAAATCTTAATATTTAGTACCTTTACAGCCTTATTTCACTCCTATGAAATAGCCCTGTTGCAACATGAAAATGCTTTATAAAACCAACATGGCTATACCATATATCAATAAAAAAATAGAAACTACATATGAAAATTGCTTACCTTATTACGTTTTTACTCTCTTTTTCCATGCTCTCCATTGCGCAAATGCCCGGAGGTATGGGAAATATGAAGAACATGAAAGATCCGAAGCTTGGCCGTGTATACGGCAAGGTGTTGGATGCCTCTACCGGAAAGCCCGTAGAATATGCTTCTGTGCAAGTCCTCTGGTTTAATAAAGACAGCCTTTTGGGCGGAGCGCTGGTCAAGGAGAACGGCGATTTCGCTGTAGAAGGCCTTCCGTCTTTCGGGCAGGTGCGGGTGAGGATCAAATTCATCGGCTATAAAGATTACCTGCAGAAAGTATTCATTGTGCCGCCGGACAAGGTAGACCAGGATCTCGGTAACATCAAGCTGGCGGTAGACGATAAGATGTTGAAAGAGGTGGATGTGGTTGCTGAGAAAAGTGCGGTGGTATTATCCATCGACAAACGGACCTATAACGTGGAAAAAGACCTTTCGGTGAAAGGCGGCACGGCCGTCGACGTGATGAAAAACATTCCAGGCCTTACAGTGGATGCGGATGGCAATGTGCAGCTGAGAAATCAAAGCCCGATCATTTATGTGGATGGCCGCCCGACGACCTTAACGCTGCAACAGATTCCTGCCGACCAGATCGACCGTGTGGAGATCATCACCAATCCTTCTGTAAAATTCGATGCCAATACTACGGGTGGTGTGCTTAATGTAATCATGAAAAAGAACGGCCTGCCGGGCTATAACGGGATGCTGATGGCTTATGTGGGTACCGGCGACCGCTACGGCGGGATGGGCAACCTGAACCTGAAAGACGGGAAGTGGAATGTGTCGATGATGTATTCCTACAACCAGGCGATGAACACGACCAAGGGCTTCACCAGGCGTACGCAGCTCGACAGCGGCGCTACCACGGCTATCTTCGATCAGAATAATACAACGCGCATGCTGACCCTGTTCAACTTCGGAAGGCTGGGCATTGACTACAGCATCAACAACCGGAATACCATCTCATTGAACGGGATGATCGTAGCCGGAAAATTCAATACCAACGATGAGCAGACCTATAGCCTGGATTATTACGACCCAACCACCTTCAAGCTTGATGGCTGGAGAAAGAACGAGCAGCGTGCCGGCTTTAAGAATTACAATGCGCAGATCCTCTACCGCAAAACTTACCCGACAGTAGGTAAGGAGCTCACCATGGATGCCAACTATAACTACATGGACGGGGCCAACGGTTATTTGTTTACCACGACCACACGTCTGGACAACCCGGCCACCGACCTGCCTGTGCAGTATCAGAAGAACGACGGTTATTCCAATTCCAACCAGGGCGTGTTCCAGCTCGACTTTGTGAACCCGCTCAGCGAAACACGGAAATTTGAAGCCGGACTAAAATCCTATTATAAAAATTCCCTGAGCTCCAACAGTACTTTCGGAGCCACGGGTTCTACCGACTCTTACACACGCGACAGCATCATGAGCAACCGCTATGTGATCGATGACATGATCAACGCCGCTTATGTGAACTATAGTGCGAAATCCTTCTGGGACATCGGCTACCAGGCCGGTTTGCGTTTCGAGCAATCCTACTATGCGGGTAATATTGTAGACAAGAACCAGAAGTTCTCTTACAATTATCCTTCAACCTCCAACGATATTCTGAAGTCCCTGTTTCCTGCTTTGTATTTTTCCAAGAAGCTGAAGAAAAGCCAGGAAGTGCAGTTGAACTTCAGCCGTAAGATCAACCGCCCGAACTTTTTCCAGTTGATGCCATTCGTGATGTTTGCCGACAAGCAGAACTACCGGATCGGGAACCCGCAACTGAAGCCGGAGTTCAAGAACATCGCGGAGGCCAACTATAACAAGATCTTTTCGAAAGGCAGCTACCTGGCTTCGGGTTATTTCAGGTACGAGGAGCAGCCGATCACCGATGTGGCCTATCCTTCGGAGGGCGACCCGAATGTATTGGTGAACACCAGCATCAACGGCGACAACAGTATCCGCTACGGGATCGAGAATACATTTAAGTATACCTTCTTCAAAAACCTCGACTGGACCATCAACGTCAATGCCTATTACATTTACATCAAAGGCCTGGTCGTGCCAACCGAGCCTGTCGTGAAAGCGGAAGGCTATGCGTACAATGCCAAAACAACCCTGTCTTATAAATTCCCGAAACAATTCACGTTGCAGGTTAATGGTAATTACGAATCGCCGAAGATTTTATTGCTGGGTGTAGCCAAAGAGATTTACTCGATGGATATTTCCCTGAATAAAATGATTGGCACCAAGTGGGTGTTCAATGCCACGCTGAGCGACGTTTTCAACACACGCCGCATGGGCACGCATTACGAAACACCTTACTATATCCAGGACCTGTCGAGGAGAAGGGAATCGCGCTACTTCCGCTTTACGGTAACTTATATCTTCGGAAAAATGGATGCGTCTATCTTTAAGCGTGCCAAGCAGATGAAGGGCATGGGTGGCCAGGAAGGCAACCAGGACGGGCTGGATTTCAAATAGCCGGTGATTTCATTTTTTTAGTTATCTTAACTTAATCTTATTAATACCCCTCTATGATTAAATTGAATGTTTTGGCTGCCGCACTTTTGCTCGTATCGGCCGCTGCCTTTGCTCAAACATCCAAACCGGATGCGAAAAAAAGTACAACAGCTGTTAAGGATGTAAAGCAAACGCCTTCGCTGAATTTTGAATATGCTCTGAACGATCCTTTCAAAGCAAGAATCTATACACTCAAAAACGGCCTGAAGGTATACATGACGGTGTATAAGAATGCGCCGCGCATCCAGACCTATATTGCGGTGAAAGCCGGAAGTAAGAATGATCCGGCCAACGCGACGGGGCTTGCGCATTACCTGGAGCACATGGTGTTTAAAGGCACCGACAAATTCGGGACAAAGGATTTTGCCAGGGAATCGGTTGAGGTGGCCAAAATTGAGAACCTGTACGAGGTGTACCGCGCCACCAAAGATGAGGCACAGCGCAAAAAGATTTACCATGAGATCGACAGTATTTCGGGAGTGGCTGCAAAATATGCCATTGCCAACGAGTACGACAAAATGCTGGCTGGCATCGGCGGGCAGGGCACGAATGCCTTTACCTCTTTTGACCAGACAGTGTATGTGAATGATATTCCGGCCAACCAGATCGAGAACTTCCTGAAAATAGAAGCGGAGCGCTACCGCAAACCGGTGCTGCGCTTATTCCACACCGAGCTGGAAGCGGTATATGAAGAGAAGAACAGAGGGCTGGACAATGATAACAACAAATTGTGGGAGGCTGTATTTTCGGGCCTGTTCCAGAACCATACGTATGGCACGCAAACCACGATCGGTACCATCGACCACCTGAAAAATCCTTCCATGAAGGAGATTATGAAATATTTCAATGCCAACTATGTGCCCAATAACATGGCGATCTGCCTGAGCGGTGATTTCGATCCGGACGCGACCATCAGGCTCATTGATAAATATTTCGGATCGATGCCTTCCAAACCGGTAACGCCTTACACCTTCGGAAAAGAAGCGCCTATTACCAGCAAAATTGTGAAAGAGGTGACCGGGCCGGATGCTGCCAACCTGGCGATGGCCTGGCGTTTCCCGGGTACAGGCAGCAAAGAGTCGGATATGATCACGCTCATCAACCTCCTGTTAAGCAATGGCCGCGCAGGGTTGCTCGACCTGAATCTGAACCAGAAGCAAAAGGTGCTGAACAGCGGAAGCTATTCATACATCCTGAAAGATTACAGCCTGCATATTTTATTCGGTGAGCCTAAAGAAGGGCAGAAGCTGGAAGACGTGGAGAAATTACTTTATTCCCAGCTGGAGCTTCTGAAAAAAGGTGAGTTCCCGGATTGGTTGATGAGCGCGGTGATCACCGATCTGAAGCTTCAGAAGACAAAAGAGCTGGAAAGCAACTCGTCAAGGGCCATGGCCTTTGTGGATGCCTTTGTGAACGATACCAAATGGCAGCAATCCGTGAACCTGATTGAGCGCCTTTCTAAAATTACCAAGCAGGATGTGATTGATTTTGTGAATAAGAATTACACGCCGGATAATTACGTGGTGGTTTATAAACGCGTGGGCGAAGATACTAATGTGCAAAAGGTAGAAAAGCCTGCCATTACGCCGGTAGAAGTGAACAAAGAAGACCAGTCGCCTTTTGTGAAGAACATTCTGGGCACGGTGCCCCCGGCGATCCAGCCGAAATTTATCGATTACAATACAGACATTGCCAGAACACTGCTCAACGGCAATGTACGCCTGATCTATAACCAGAACACCGAGAATCAGCTGTTTGACCTGTACTATGTGTTCGACATGGGAACCAACAACGACAAGCTGCTGCCGGTTGCTATTGATTACATTCCTTACCTGGGGACTTCTAAAATGAGTCCTGCGGAAGTACAGCAGGAGTTTTACAAGCTCGGCTGCTCCTTCAATGTATTCAACTCCAACACCGAAACCTGGGTGAGCTTAACAGGCCTCAATGAGAATTTCGATAAGGCCACTCAGTTGTTTGAGAATGTGCTGAACGATCCTAAAGTGGATGAGGCCAGTCTGAAAAACCTGATCTCCGACATCCTGAAAAAACGCAGCGATGCCAAACAGGAGAAGCGCACCATTTTACAGAAGATGATGGTAAGCTACGCGAAATACGGCCCAGAGAACCCTGTCACCAATATCCTGTCGGAAGAAGAGCTGAACAAGCTGACTACCGGGCAGATCGCCGCCCTTATCAAATCCCTGACAGGCTATGAGCACAAGGTATTGTACTACGGCCCTAAGCTCATCGGTGATGTGAAGCTCTCGTTGAATGCCAATCATAAAATTCCGGCAGGCGGCTTAAAGCCTGTGCCTGTGGCGAAAGTATTCACGCCATTGAAATTCGATAACACCGTGTATGTGGTGGATTATGACATGAAGCAGGCTGAAATCGTGATCTTATCGGAAGGAGAGATGTACAACGAAGCCACTGTTCCTATCATTACCATGTACAACGAATACTTCGGCGGCGGCATGAGCTCTGTCGTATTCCAGGACCTTAGGGAATCGAAAGCACTCGCGTATTCCTGCTATTCCTCTTACCGCAACCCAACCGATCCTAAGCTCCCGGCTTACAATTTTTCCTACATCGGCTCCCAGGCCGATAAATTACCGGAAGCCATGGCCGGTATGACCAGCCTCCTGAACAATGTGCCGAAATCGGATATTTCCTTCGGTGCCGCGAAAGACGCGATCCTGCAAAACATCCGCACCGACCGTTTAGATAAGGCCGACATTTTATTCAACTACATCAATGCCGAGAAATTCGGTTTGAAAACCGATATCCGTAAAGAGATCTTTGGAAAAGTATCCACGATGACCTTTGCCGATGTGAAAGCCTTCCAGGATGCGAAGATCAAAAACAAGCCTTCTGCCTTTGTGGTACTGGGCAAAAAAGATAACCTGGATATGAAAACGCTTGAAAAATACGGAAAGGTAAAATTCCTGACCATGAAAGAGATCTTCGGGTACTGATTTTTTTGTGCAGGTCATTTTGAAAATCCCGTCACGAGCAGCCGTGACGGGATTTTTTATTTAACCCTTTCCTGTTGCTTATACCAGGCCGGCCATAGCCGCCATGTAGTAGTTGGAAGCATACACCCCAAGTAAGATCAATAAAAGGTCTTCTGACCCCGGCCCGTGAGTGATGTTGAAATTATAGTTGAGCTTGTTCAGATTCAACACAGGCTCATAAGAAATCAGCTTTTGGGCTTCCTTGTTTTCAAGGATGAATTTGTTGTGAAAGATGCCGGTGTTTTTGAAAATGAATTCCTGCCCGGCCGGGTAGCTTATCACGATGTGTCCTTTCAGGTTCATCCGTAATTCTGCCACTTCCACATCCTTGTTGGTCACAA
Source organism: Hydrocarboniphaga daqingensis (assembly GCA_943362175.1). Lineage (GTDB taxonomy): Bacteria > Bacteroidota > Bacteroidia > B-17B0 > Aurantibacillaceae > UBA4416. The sequence continues at coordinate 325,463 of CALRIU020000001.1, forward strand.
GGATGCTCGTTCCAAAGAAGCCCCGGGGCCTGACATCGTAAAAACCGGTATCCGTCAATACGATCTCGGCCTTATAGGAAAACAAGCTGTGATAGATTAATGTGCCCGGTACCTGTTCGTGGTCGGTTAACCGGAATGTCTGTTGATCGATGCATTCTACCTGCATAGTCCTTAATGGGTTGAATGGTTGTTATCGGATTTGGATGCTTTGGAGATGTTCATAAAGGCTTGTGCCATGAACGCGATTAAAACACCTGCCATTAAAGCTGCGCTGATGCTAATGGCTGCTATATTTCCTTCCAATACGGAAGTTCTGCTAAGGGCAAATAGTGTGAAAGCCACGATCACGGCTACTGATTTGATAATTCCTGTTTTTTTCATCGGTTGTAAAGATTGATGGCTCAAATCTCCGCTAAAAAAGATGAAGGGAATTGTACGAAAAGGACAAATTAACCGAAGATATAGGGATAGGAGCTAAACCCGCTTGCTGTTACCTGGTTGAAGAATTCTTTTGGATTGAAACTGGCTATTTTTTTGATTTCCTTATAAAAATGCGGGGAGTCGAAATAGTTGTTTTCCAGGCAAAGCTCGGTCAGGTTCAGCGTGGTATTCTTAAAGTGGCTGTCTATCGTATTTCTGAAGCGGATGATGCTTTTGTACTTTGAAATGGTACAGCCTACGTATTTCTGAAACTGCCTGTTTAAGGTCTTTTCCGTCAGAAATACCTGCGCGGCAATTTTTGTGACAGGCAGCGCCGGATCTTCCTGAATAAGGGCGATGGCCTTTTCGATACCGGAAATAGGCAATATGCGATGCCGCCCCTTAAAATAACTTTCCAGGTACTCTAACGGTAGCGCCCTGCTTTCGTTAAATAAGTTTTCCGCTGTCAGATGCAGAGATCCGCCATCATAAACCCGGATCACACGGGGATTGGAAAACAGCTCCGGGAAAAAATAGTTGATCCCTGTTTCATTAAAATTGATGGCAATTTCCCGGACAACATCCCGGTAAGTAATCGTCAGAGGATGAAGATAGCGGTTAAAGAAAATGACGTTGAGGTTGCTGCTGTCGCTCTTTGAAATGGTCACACTGTTTTCTCCGGTTTCGACAAGCGCATCTTTTAAGATGGCCATGGTGGTGCCCTTTTGAGGAAAGGCAATGTATTTTACAGGAAGCGGAGCTGTAAACTCCTGGAGCCTGTCATAGTTCACGATGTGCTGCCGGGTAACGGGCGATTCAGGATATAGGACGTCGTACATGTGGTGTCGTCTGTGTTTGATCTGCTAAACGATCGCTAAGCGGATAATCGCTTTGGGCTGTCGCTTTGCAGCCCTTAAAATAGAGAAAAAAACAATAGGAAAATACGGCTGGTACTAGATCCTGCTGACTCCTGAGAGTGTCTTATGAAAAATTGCAGCAACCGAAAATGGGAAAAGGACCCTGGGCATTTACGGGAATAATACCCCTGTAGGTTTTGGTTTAATACCCTCTTTTTTTTCATTCCGGGGAAATAATTTTGAGTGTTCAATCCTGAATCCCGAAAGCTATTTAAAATTTCAAACAATACAGCGTATGGAAACGATCAGTTATAATGAGCCGCCTAAAGCACTTATAAAGCGGCTAAAGAAACATGTGTCGGAAAAAGACTATGTTCAACTTTCCCAGGTATATCGGGAAGCGTTACAAATTTACGGTAAGCTTGTATCTGAAACTAAAAACGGATCACCTGGTAACACCTGGTATCTCCTCATTCGTGATGCATTAAGTTTTCTTGGGGGGCAAGCTGATCGTAATTCTTTTTCATTAAAAGAGTATGATCATCAGAAATATGGGCCCTATTTAGGGATAAGTGACGAGGGAAGCGCTGCATCGACCATACGTCAAGCCGCTTTCGTCAGTCCTAAGGCGCGGTCGCTCGGGCGTCATACATCCCCTGATACATTAGGGCTTGCGGTTGACGCAGAACGGCTCGGAAGCGTGGGGGAAATTCCCGTTGGCCCTGATGAATACATGGATATCTGGAGTGAATGTGCCGGTCGTTTGCTTATGAGCACGAATGTCGGAAGCCGTGCTAATATTCGTCTATACAACCGGGCCCTTTTGATAACGATCCCTTCAAGCGGTATAGAAACAATGCTAAAAGCATTGCACGCGGAGCTTGATAAAGCCTTTAAGCCTTTCGTTGAAGCGAAACGCCCCTTAGTCGTTTTTGTGGAATTTGAATTCGGTAAGAAAATAGCGCCGGCCGTTCAGCAGGCAACGCTTCGTGCCATTGTAAATTATGTTCGCCATAGCGGGATTACCAATCCCAAAATCCATCATATCGGACTTAATATTCGGGTCGGCTGGGGCACCAAGGGACGTGACTCTGTGCTTAGAGCTATTGAACTTGCAAAATCCGTTGGAATTGGCTATGTATCGGTAGATGGTGTTGTTACAAAAGATGCCGATAAGCTGATTTCACTGCCAGGATTATTGAATTACTTTACGCCGGAATTGGTTAATTCCATACTTCAATCCGCTATCAAGAATAAAATTCAGGTTGATATTGTCAATAGGACGGATATTGATTCTGTTGCGAGAGAGATCTGGTCAGGGCTTAACGTTGCAAAAATGATGGGCTTCAATCTTGGGAAGTATGGTCTTTTCCCTTTAAGCCTGGAAGAGTGTGATAAGGCAGTCAGGCAAATACAACACTGGTTCTCTGACTGGACGGCTGCTCCGGTTTTCTATATCGACCAGCCACTGATGACCTCCAAAAAAGTCTTTGCCGGCGAAGATATAGCGAAGGGCTGTGAAGATTGGCTTCGCACCATGGCAAAGCACAACGTGCAGGTTGTTCTCATTGATACCGTGGATAAATCCAGGGGATGGAAGATCCTCAAAACGGATAACGATCCTAAGGGCATTCTGACTCTGACGCAAATTCAAAAGCTGGATGAGCTGGGCCAAAAAATGGGGATCAGGATCTTATGGGCTGGCGGCATTACCCTTGAGCAAGTCTATCATTTTGGAACAATAGGCGTGTTTGGGATTTATGTTACCACCGCTGTTTCTAAAGCAAAGCCTGTGAAAGGAACATATTTGGAAGACCCGGGTCTGGCTTCTGAGAAAGAGCCAACATTTGCAGGAGTCGTAACCGCTAAGACCCTGCTGGAAGCAGGCTTTCTGCTTGAACGTTTGAAGGACAAATCTCCTGAGCTCCATCATAAGATTAAAAAGGCGGGGCTCGATGCGATCCTGTTGTCAAAGGTATTGCCGGAAGCCTGGCGTTTTTGGTGGAAACATAAAGAGGTCAAATCACACAGTAAAAAAAGGATCAAATGAAGCAATCAAACGATACATCGCAAAACCCGAAAGAGCAAACAACAAATGATAAGTTTGAGTTTATTGTCATCGGGACGGGTGCTGGTGGTGGTCCGGTAGCATCAAATCTTGCCAGGGCAGGTAGACGTGTATTGGTTCTTGAAGCGGGTGGTGACGGCAATAACCCGCGCTCATTAAGCAAGTACAAGATTCCCGGAAACAATGCCCGGACCAATCCCGAGCTTGGTTGGGCTTATTGGGTAAACAGCAGGGCCAATCAGGCTGATCGGGAGAAACAGCATTTTTATGTTCCCGGCAAAGGGATTTATTATCCCCGTGGCACATCCATCGGAGGCTCTACGGCCGTTAATGCCATGATTGCTCTGTATCCTGATAACAGTGATTGGGATTATATAGCCGAACTGACGGGGGACGATTCGTGGCATAGTTCAAACATGCGAAACTATTTTGAGCGCCTCGAAAAAGTAAGGTACAAAAAGCCGGTAGAAGGAAACCCGGAAAGGCATGGCTTTGACGGCTGGCTTCCTTTGGAAACAGTTGGGATCAGGAATAACCTGTGTAAAGATAAATCCCTTGCTAAATATGTTGCGACACGTATCCGGCACGTGAATAACGGCCATGAATTTATGGATGCGGTAGAGCATGGCGGGGAATTCCAAAAGGACCCCAATGACTGGAGCTTTGTACAGAACAAAGGGACAGGGATCGCTGACCCTCCACGAACTTCTGAAAATGGCGAGCGCAGGGGTACCCGCGAATTACTGCTGAACACCGCTAAAGATTTTCCGCAGTATCTTACTATCCGAACAGATTGCCTGGTGACACGGTTACTATTCGATAGTAAGGAGCCGGATAAAGTGATAGGCGTTGAATATCTGGAGGGGGCGCATCTTTACGGGGCTTCATTGCTTGCGGAAGAATTTGCCGGCCGGAAAGGAGTGAAGCGGCAGGAATTTGCAAGCTGTGAGGTTATTGTTTCAGCAGGCGCTTTCAACAGTCCGCAATTGCTGATGCTTTCAGGAATTGGCGCAGAGGAGGAATTAAGCAAACATGGCATTCCGGTGCGTGTTCATCTGCCCGGAGTAGGAAAAAATTTGCAGGACCGGCTTGAAACAGGAATTGTGTGTAAAATCCCCTTTGAGCCTAACATTTACAAAGGGTGTACCTGGGGGGCATTGGGCGACCCCTGCATGCTTGAATTTGAATCCGGAAAACCTGACGGGGCCTATAGAAGCCGCCTTTCCCGCCAGATGTATATGGTTATGAAATCAGATGCCAAACGGGAAGTTCCCAACCTGGTTATCTTCGGGTTTACAGGCACTTTTCGGGGGTATTATTATCCGTCGACCGAACCAATGCTGCAAAAAGACACCTTCACCTGGTTTACATTATCAGGTCATACCCGGAACACGGGAGGCACAGTGACATTGAAATCAGCCAACCCAAGGGATCTGCCGGAGATCAACTTTAATAATTTTGAAGATGGGACCGACACAAAGGGCGAAGACCTGGAAGCCCTGTTGAATGGGGTAAAGATGGCCCGTAAAATGGCTGCTAACGGGGCAGAGGGGCCTGCTGAAGGTGAAATAAGCCCCGGCATTTCATGCGAAACGGATGACCAGCTTCGTCAGTTTATTAAAAATGAAACATGGGGGCATCATGCTTCCTGCACCAACCGGATCGGACGGAGCGATGATCCATGGGCTGTTGTCGATAGCCGGTTTCGCGTGCATAAAACAAAAGGCTTAAGGATCGTAGATGCTTCTGTATTTCCTAAAATACCCGGGCTCTTCATCGTTGTGCCAATATACATGATCGCAGAAAAGGCGAGCGATGTCATACTTGCTGATAATCCTAAGAAATAACCTGATAAAAAAAATAAAATGAAAACAAAAGAAAAAATGACAACAGGCTTTCCCGTTCAGGGCTTCCCCATGAAATTCTCCTGGCAGGAGGATTGGAACTCGCTTTTTGATGAACAAATCAAGCTTATCAAAGAAGATATTTACCGTGCAAGAGTGCAGGGCCGGATGGTAATCTATTTAAGCTGCCCCATAAGCAGCAGAGGTGGAGGCTATTCGGGTACAAATGTAGAAATAACGGAATTTACCCGGATGAGGTTGTTAAGCGAATGGGGAACGGGATTCTGGATTTTGAACCCCGCGATGTATCAAATGGAATCTAAAGCCGGAACAGGCCTGATGTTCAGGCATGCGCGCAATCTTTGGAAGAATGAGAGGGATGAGAATGGCCATGTATTGGGCGAAAGCGGCGCAGAAGAGAAGCTGAAGCAGCTTTTGAAAATTTCAGAACCATCGGGCGGAGATTACATGCGAATGTGGACCAAGGTTTTGGTAGAAGATGGTGACCGGAACATGGGCGATTATTTTGACGGCTTTTACTTTTTGGGCCCAACAGATGTAAAGGCTTATTTCCTTAACAGCGATGCCGGCGACTTAACATCGAGTGTCAATAACTACTTTGCCCGAAAATACGCCGCCGATGCCGAGTTTAGGGATTACTACACACAAAGCGGTATTCAGTGGGGAGCATATAGCAAGGATCATCCACGACCTGATGATGAACAAAAAAAAATTGAAGAGTGGGAGCAGAAGCGAAAAGATTTTTTCCGTTTTTATGCTCTGAAAGCAGGGATGAATTATAGCCTGGGCGGGCATGATGAGTGGAACATCTGGGTTTTGCTGAATGAACTTAGAATTGAAAAAAAACGTGGGATAGGAGATCTGATCCCTGGTTTTTTTGAAAGCAAGCAAATTACACCAGGCGACTTGAGTGATAAAACAATAGCAGGATATGAAACAAAATAATCAATAACATGGCAGCAACATCATCAGACACACAAAACAATTATACGATCAGGCTAAAAGCCTATAACGATTGCGATAATGTTCACCTTTGCTGGCGGGTATTAAACTCAAACGGTAAAGATGCTCCTTTGCCCGGATGTTTAGGGTTTAAGATTGAGAGGCAAAGATTTAAGCAGGGGCGCTGGCAAAAAACAGAAGTGCTCCGGAACCGCGTGGGATTCGGGAACGAAATAGTTGACGAGAATGACCTGGATCAAACGGCAAAGCCATCTTCGGTAAGGCCATTTCAGCGATACGACTGGACTGATCATGGTGCTAACATCAATGAAACTGTTCGTTACCGTGTTGTTGCGATGAGCATGGGGCAGGCGAATGTGCTTGGAACAGATGAGCTAACCGAAATTTCCGATTCCGGCTGGACAGATAAAATTGAGGTAAATGCGGACGCCGGAGATGGCATCTCTGTTTTTTTTAACAGGGGAACCGTAATGTCTCAATATGTGGCAAGGATAGCAAGAAAAAACAAGTGGTCTGCCGCGGACATCAAAAATCATATCTCAGAAATTGAAGAGCCGCTGCGGATTTTTTTATCGGGTGAACTCAGAAATGCCTTGCTGAAGATATTGGATGATACCATTGCCAATCCCTTTTACTCTGTTTATGCAGCACTCTACGAGCTTTCCGACAAGGAATTGATCGGTAAGCTGAAATTGATCAGGTCAAGAGCTAATATCGTTTTGTCAGATGGCTCAAATTCGGCGCAGGAGGATGGGCACACGGTTTATGTGGACGGTAACGCCGATGCGCGAGACAAGCTTAATAAGGCGGGTGTAAATGTTTTCGACAGGATATTAGGTGCAAAAGGCCTTGGGCACAATAAATTTTTGGTTCTTGTCGACAATCGGACGGACGAGCCATTATTGGTCTGGACAGGAAGTACAAACTGGTCTCCTACCGGTCTTTGCACGCAATTAAATAATGGTGTGCTGATTCAGAATCCCGGTGTTGCCTCCATCTATTATGAACAATGGAAGAAGCTTCAGGCAGCAGGCAACGGATTCCCGGAGGCATTGGTTGCATCCAACAGCTCCTCTCCCGGCACAGTCGGAAATATGGATGTGTGGTTTACAAGGGGCAGGAAGCCCGTTCCGGCAAAATCCCTTACCGTTGATATTGCTGCCTTAAAACAGATGGTTGATGAAGCTGAAACATCCATTTTGTATGTGATGTTTCAGCCCGGGCTTGAACCGCTGCAATCAATTCTGGAAAGGCGGACTGAAAACGATTTTTATGTAAAAGGAGTTGTGAGCACAGTAATCGCAGCTAATAAGGAACAATTCGCATTATCCGGCGGTACGCCATACACCATGGACTTAAAACAACCGGAAGGGATTGGCCGAAATTTTAAATGGTGGATAAAAGAAGTAACCCGCGGCCAGTTTATTCCCTATGGCGGAAGACCTGGTATTGGCTTCGCAATAACACATGCAAAAATGATCGTCATTGACCCATTCAGCGATCACAGTAAGGTCATAACCGGTTCTCATAACTTTTCAAAGTCAGCAAGCATTGCAAATGATGAGAACTTTGTCGTGATCCGGAATAACAGAAAGCTTGCCGAGCACTACGCGGTGGCCTGTATGGCGATGTATAATCATTACCGCTGGAGGGCTTATCTAAAAGAAAAATTTGATGCCGGAGAAGATATCTGGAGCCATTTGTCTGATGACCCGAAGTGGCAGTCCGATTATTTGCGGAGCAACCAGTTGATGAAACAGCTCAAAACATGGTGTTGACATGCGAGGTAATCGGGCGCCTGCAGCTGTAGCAAGGCATCTTTCAGAAACAAAAAACGGGAAAAGTACCCTCTGGTGATGGTGAATTATACTCCTGTGTTGAGTTAGATAGTAATATAATTTTGCTGTAAAATCGAAATGATGACAAACGTTAAGCTAAATTCCCTTGAGAACGCTACTGCAATACAAAAAGTGTTTGCCAATGAAGCTATAGGCTTTATAAAGAGTGTTGTAAATCACCAGCCATTTTTAGACGCAGTGCTTGCTGCTAAATATTCGTCCGCAAGATTCCAACCCGATCAGGGAGCGGCAAGCCATGCGACAAATGAAGAAATTCTTCAATCTATTGTAAGTGGTAAAGAATATAAAAGCACTGCCGACGGATGCGTTGATCTGAAAATCATTTTTGAGGAATATAGAAATGATACTGTTGTGGGGGGATGACGCCGCCAAACCCTTTAATCACTACCAATTTGTATTACATCAGATCCTGGATGAAAAAAAGGACGCTCTGTCTCTCGCTGCTCATTGGATGTATGAATGGATGCATGTAGCCGGATATCGCCATCTTTCCAGTACTCCGGATAGAAATGATGTCGTTTATAAAGTGGGGTACTTATTCAGAGAGCACGGTGTGAACATGGTGAGGGAAAAAGGTACACCAGAAGAGTTGCTTAGTGATTTAGGCCAGGGGTATCTTGATGCAATCGCTAAAGTCACGGAAAACAATAAGATCACCGTTGCCTGAATGGTTCTGAAATGCATAAATAGCTGATTACTCAAATTAAAAAATAAAAAAAATGAGAACACTTACAATCCTTCTCTTGACCTTTATGGTGTCTGATATGACCTTGCTGGGCCAAACATCAACAACGCAATCCCAATTTCCACCTGCATTGCAGGTAGGATTAGGGGTTGGAGCAAATTACACAAATGTTAAACAATATGACTATTACATAGATCCAAGAAACAATACGCTGCAAAGGGACGAAATAGACGGGACCAGTTTTGTTGGTTCGGTAGTAATTGCTTATAGCCCTGATTTTACTTATAAACGCGGAGACAAGAAGATTAAATCTCCCGGTCCGTTGTCTCTCTTAGGTAGCTTTAATTTGGCTCAGCTTAACACCTCTACCGGTTTCAACACAAAATTTAGTGGCGGTCTTGGTCTTGGTGCGAATATTCAAAATATTATGATTATTGGGCTGATGGTAGATTTCACTCTTGTTCCCACATTACGGCAAAGTTATTCAGACAGTTTAGGGAAACAGATCATGGTGAGTAATATTCCAATCGTTTCGCTTGATGAAACAAATAAGACTTATTTTAAGAATACGTTTGTAAGATCTATTTCATTGAAGTTTATTTACAATATTACAAGAAGGAAGGAAGACGCAAAAAGCGGTTTTGGAAAAGACGCGGACCTTAAATATAATTTTCAGCAGTGAGGCGCTGTTATCTATTGGTATATTCTCCTGTGAGGATAAAAACCCTTCATTGCCTCACATCCCCAGCCACGCATTCCCCAATTGGGCATAGAGATCTTTTACCACGTCGTTGCGGCTGATGTTGCCGTTCTGGAAGGTGATGATCCTGTTGCCGTAATCGAGTGCCTGTAGCTGTAGCATGGCATCGTCGCCATCGTGCAGCACATGCCGGAAACCTTTGAAGTTGCCGGCGTCATAGCCCGTGATAATCACGGTATGGTCGTTAATCTCCGGAGCCAGATAATTGGCATTGTAAAGAAAACAGTTTTTGCACTGGTTGGCCGGGAAAAAACAATAGAGGGTACTGTCGTTTATTTGCAGCTGATAGTTCTCCGACAGGTAGATTTCCACTTCTTTGCTTGCAGCATCCTGTTTGCTGCATGAGCCAACCAAAAGGAAGTTACAGGTTATAAATATAAAAGCGAGTTGTTTCATAATTTTTATCAAGTATTGGCATAGCCAGGCCTTTGCCCGGAATCATAAAAAAGCTTGTCCCTGCTTCCAGGTTCTTTGTGAACGTATAGTATTTTAATGTATTAAGCTGTTCGTCTAAAACTATGGCTTGCAGCGGCTGATCTTTATGGGAGGCAATCCGCCCTTTCACTTCTTTTACAGGCGAATTGTAAAACAGTAGAAAGTGCTTGCTGAGCGGATTGTAATGAAGGCCATAATATCTGAAGTTGTGCAGGTAGTATTTGGTGGCGCAGCTTCCATATTCCGGTGTAAAAGGCACGCACGTAAACCTGGCCGAAGGTACGAAATCCTGGTTGTGGATGGCGGTTTTCAGAAGGGTATTGGTGGAGCGGTTGAAGCTGTAGATGGTGTCGAACTGCGGATAGACCAGAAAGACGGTGTTGTGATGAAAGGCATACATGCCCAACGGAAAATCGTAATCGGAAAGATGCGGAGGCTTGCTGATATAGCTGCGGAGGTAATGCAGCTTGTCGCTGGCAGGATCGATCCTGAACTCGGCGATCTCCTGCTCCTGGTAGTAGAGCCGCTCGCTTTCGTTGGAGTTGGGGCTGATGACGCTGATGAGCGTATCGTGAAGCACCAGCACGGGTGAATTATTGGCGCAGGACAGCGCGAAGGAGTCCTTAAGAGAACGGAAGCGGTGCGGGATCGTATAGCGTTTCAGCAGGCTGTCGGCTGTAGCGTTATACACGATCACGGCGTTGTCACGGTCCGTAAAATAGTTTTTGCCGTCATCTCCCCTGAAATGCATGCTCCAGAACTCCGTATCGATCTCCTTTTTGATGCCTGCCCGGTAATTGCCGCTGCTGTCCTTATGAAAAAATACCAGACTCATGTTCGTGAGGTCGTAGCTGCAAAGCGTGCTGTCGTTGATGAAGGCAAAGCTATTGGTTTGCTGGCCGGCATCAAGCCCGCTGACGCTGAACGAGTCTACCGGCGGCGGCTGGGTGGCTTCCTGCAGCCGGATGTTTTTGCCGCATGAAAGCAGCAGGGCCGAAAGGCATGAGGCAGTTATAAAACGATAGGTTTTCATTTTTTTACGTATTTAATAAAAAGCTGCCGGAGCCCTCCGGCAGCTTTTAGGTTGGTGTGTTATTCTTCGATCTCGCCGTAAGGGAACTGGAAGGCGAATTCCATGTTCTCGGCTGTTACAGGATACTGTGTACCGGCAATGTAGCAGGCCTCCGAACCGTTATCGCTTGTACGCGTGATGTAGTAGCTGCCCGATTGAAGTTTGGCGGCGTAGCCATCTTCCGTGAGGCAGTACTTGGTAAGGTCACTTAGCGCTTCCAGGTTGAAGGTGGCGGCCACTTCGCCTGCCGAGCCGCTGTTGCCGGCGTTGAATACCAGCTCCGCGGTGCGGGGCTTTATGATGATCGTTTCGATCACGATACAGTTGCCAAATCTCCACCAGCAGTTTCCGGTTTTGGGATTATACTGTGCATGGAACATTTTGGGAGGGTTCTTTTCCTTTTTTACCGATCCCGGAATGGTTTTTGTTTCAGTAGCAGTCTGCTGTGTGGGTTGAATTGCTTTTTCCTTGTTGCAGGCTGCGAGTGCCACCAGCCCGGCACAAAGTAAGCTCATAGTCAAATGTTTCATGTTTTGTTTTTTAGGTTTTTCCGGATCAGCCGGAAGCTGCCTGTTATCTGTTTAAAAAGCGGAGCAACAGGGTTTATCCGCCGGCAGGTCATGAGGCTGCCTATTGGTTCCGGCGTCATGCCGTTGGGCTGAAACAGAGCATCTGGGGCCGGCCGGCTCTGTGTCCCAATTACCATGACACTGAAAAGGGTAAGGTCAGTTATCATCTATTCATCAGGGCCTTCCTGGTTTTCGTTTCTTTTGCAAAGGCGAGTAATTTGTTTTCCAGCGTCTACAGTTTGGATGTAAAGGTTGTTGTTTGTTCCACATATTCAATTTGCGATTCTATTGACTTAGCATCTATAATCAACATTGAATCTACTCTTGCTTCGCTAATCATTAAGGCGCTTGATTTTTTCAGCCATTTGTAGTTTTTGTTTTTAGAATCATAAAAAATATTGTTATTGGATTCTGGAAATAGCGATACATCCAGGTTCGTTCCATTAGCAGTAATAATGAACAAAACGCTGCTGTTATTTGCATATCGGGCCGCGAAATCCGAGAATTTTTTATTGCAGGGAAAGCATCCGGCATCTGTGATTATAAAAACAGTTTTGGTAGCCGCATTGATTCTATAGTTATGAGTATGGATCAGATAATCTGACAGCTCGGCAAATAGCTTCGACTTATCATCGGCTTGGGTGCTTGTCTTACAAGCGGACAAAATTATGCTAATCAAGATGAAGCAGCGTATAGGTAATATTTTCATTTTTCAGGTCTTCGTTTATTTTATACAAAAGCAATCCGTATTTGCTAAGGATGGTTGACGCAAAATAGCGACCATCCGTAAATGCAATTTCTTCAATCAGTTTCAGGTCATCGTCCAATACCATTACTGAGAACGGCCTTTTTTTGTAGCCCTGCTCTTCCTCTACGCCCTTCGGCAGTTTATGACATAGGGTTAGATAATACACATGCTTGTGATGGTCGTAGTTGAACCCGGTAACCAAGGCTTCCATGTTGTCTACATCGTCGGTGTAATCCTGGAATTTTCCGAGGCTTTTTGGTTCGATCTTCAATGGTTTGGCGTCCAGCCTCGCAAATTTCGAGTTTATAGGGGTTTGCTTGACGATTTCGAGCGTAGACCTGTTCAGCTCTATAACAGCATTGGTATATCTCGAAAAAATAAAAAGCCTATCGTTCGTCCTTACAATATCGGGGGGATCGTCGTACACGCAATCGCTTCCGCCGGCCTGTTTATGAAAATCGTAGAGCCCGAAACTGACCTTAACGCTGTCAGCGGAGATGCCGCTGACATTAGCTATGTATGCCGCATGATAGTTCCTGTCGAACCAATACAACATATATTCCAGATCCGTTTCCGGCGTTTTTCCCGAAATATCGTCGAAGCGGTTGCTGCGCCATTCCGCGCGCAGGATTATTGAGTTGGCGCTTGTTTCGGAATTCAGATAGGTTCCGGAAAGCTCATACACATCGCCGTTCGGGAGGTTCACGTTCTTATTCAAATCGAAATACCGGTAGCACCTGCCGCTGCGGTCGATCACGGCTATCTTATTTGTGTAGGACGAGAGGAGGATAATCGTGTCCATGTGCCGGACGGTAAGGCTATGAATGCTTTCGAGCGTGTCAATCGCCTGCTGTAGAGAAATAGTGAGTACCGGCTCCGGCTTGCCCAAGGTAAATACTTTGATGCACTTATTCGTCTGCACATCCGTAAAATACATGTATTGGTTGGTATCGGCCGGCATGCGGAGCGCTCCGCAAAATCTTGGAGAGGCATCGTAGCCCACGTGGAAGAGGAAATCCCTTTCAAAAACATTTTCCTGGGTTTTTACAGGCTTACATCCGGAAAGAAAAATAACAACAAGGTAAAATAGGATCAGATGTTTCATGCGGTAAATATTATAAAAGCAGCAGAAAATTTTCTGCTGCTTTTGAAAAGATGGTATTATTCAGAAAAGGTTACGGGCATCACTTCCACGCTTATCTCGTAAGGCGTATTGATGAATTCCAGGTAGTAGGTGTTGGAGCCTGAATCATGATAATTGATAACACTGTAAGTGCCATTTTGCACGCCGGTGATTACCTCAGGATAAAGGATCGTTTCGAGCTGGGTAGCGTAAGTCGTAAAAATGGACGACAGGGCCGCCGTATCATGATTGTCTGCCGCGGTGATGATGTTGGCCATAACGGTGTATTCCGCCGTTTTAGGCTTTACGATCACCTCGTCCAGGCAGTTTCCGCCTCTGGATCCACAGCCAAAATTACCCAGTGTCCGGCTGAATATCTTGTAGGGCGATTTATACAGGTGGGAAGAAGAAATTGTCCCTTTTTCAGTTGAGTTGGCTGCCCTTGTTTGGGGCGCCAACTGTTTTTCCTTGCTACAGGCTGCCAGCGCCACCAGCCCGGCACAGAGTAAGCTTATGGTTAAATGTTTCATAGTATGTATTTTTATTAGTGTTCCGGATCGGCCGGAACGCCGCCTGCTGCCAATTAAAAGGCGGAGCAACAGGGTTTATCCGCCGGCAGCTCATGAGGCTGCCTGTTGGTTTGTACTTCCTGTTATCCATTGCGTGCTTTGTTGACCGGTCAGAGCGCAGTAAAATTTTATGAATGTACCAAAAAGTAGTGCAAGTAACTGATTATTTCAAAAAAATACATCCCTTGCTGCTGGAAATACCTACCCCTGGGGGTAGGTTTTGTTGAAAAGTTACCCTTTTTAGGGCAGTCCTTTTTCATTGCTCTATTGCAAAGATGCCGTGCCGGATCGCGTATTTGATGAGCCCTATGGAAGTATTGGTATTTGTTTTCCGGTAAATATTCTTTCTGAAAAATTTAACCGTATTAGCGGAGAGATTCAGGAGCCTGGCAATGTCGTCGTTCGGGAAGTCGTTGCAGATCAGTTTCAGGATGTCCGTTTCCCGTTCCGTTAAGCGGAGCTGCCTGTAGGTTTCTCTGAACCCCGGGTCGTCCAGGGTCCTGGAAATAATATGTTTGGATACCGTGGAGCTGAAATAGTAATCTTCCGTAACCACCGTATTGATCGCATTGATCAGCTCCTGCCGTTCGCAGTTCTTCCCCAGGAAAGCGTTGGCGCCACTAAGCAGGTAATTGAAGATGAAGGCAGGCTCCGTGTACATCGTCAATACAATGACCTTGACGTGGCTTTGCCTCCGGCGAATTGCCTTCAGGGTCTCGTAGCCGTTCATTACCGGCATGTTTGCATCCAGGAGGATCACATCGGCCCTCAGCTCGTTGAGCAGATTCAGCGCCTCACGCCCGTTGGAAGCACTTCCTACAATATCAAAATGAGCGACCTCGTTCAGCAAGGATGAATAGGCCTGTATGATCAGCTTATGGTCATCCACAAGCAGGATCTTAATGTCCGGGGAGTTAAATCTCATAATAATTGGGGCGTAGCACCGAATTATTAAACCTCAGGAAACCGCGAAGCCCCTTCGTAAGAATAATTAGTGTACGCCCTTACGGGCGTTCTACACTGAAAGTCTTACTGTTAAAAATTCGCGGTTTTTGAGGCTAACAGTTCAGTTTAAAACGCATGATGGTTAGTATTTGGTTTTTCAGAACATCTCGCTTGTCTCTTTTTTAATTACAAATGTAATGTAAATAATTACAATTTGAAACAATATTTGAGGCATGGTCGAAATGAGCTTCCATGATGTCCTTATACCTTTGTATATATGGGAATTCACATAGGTCAGAAGATCAAGGAAGAGTTGTATGCGCAGGGAATATCGGTAAGTGTATTTGCAAAAAAGATCAACCGGAGCAGGAATGTTGTCTATAAGATTTTTGAGCGGGAAAGCATCGATACGGAATTGTTAAATAAAATGGCAAAGATCCTGAACTGTGATTTCTTTTCCCTCTATTCTTCCCAAAAAGAGCTAAGCCACCGGCATGTAAAGCACTACAGCGAACCGCTGGATGCTTATAACCGGCAGGCAGAAGAATTAGCCGCCCTTCAGCAGCAGCATGAGACCCTTCAAAAAGAAGTCGAATACCTTAAGAAAATTATCACCCTGCTCGAAAGCTCAAAAACGAAAGGCAAATAATTCCCTGTTCACCTTGCCGGCATGCAGTCGCCGGCGCCCTAACATCCGCAGCACAACGGATTGCCCGATTATTTATGGCAAACTGACACAATATTTGGTGCGGTTAAAAAATTGCTTTTTTCAGGTGGCCTTTACCTTTGAGTAATGGCAATTCACATTGGCAAAAAGATAAAAGAAGAGTTATACTCCCAGGGCATCTCGGTAACGGATTTCGCTAAGAAGATCAACCGGAGCCGCAATGTGGCCTATGATATCTTTGAGCGGGAGAGCATCGATACAGCCCTGCTCAACCGGATTGCCAAAGTGCTCAACGTCGATTTTTTCTCCCTCTATTCCTCCCAGAAAGAGTTCAGCCTCGAAAGCATCAAGCATTTTAACTCCGGCGAGCCGCCTGCCAATTACGGCAAGCATGCCGAGGAGATCCAGATGCTCCAGCAGCAAAACGAAGCCCTTCTCAAGGAAGTGGTTTACCTCAAAAAGATCATCAACCTCCTGGAAAGCCCTAAGCCTAAGGCCAAGAGAGGGAAGTAAGAACCCGACAGATTTCTTCGCAAACCCTTCATAAACCAGGCTGCTTTGCCGGGAGAAACCTACCTGCTATTTACATCCATTCTTCACCAGCTCCTCATTCGCATCGTCGTATTTCAGGGCTTTGGCCTCCTTAAGGTCGGCGCAGGCCCCGGCTACATCGTTCATGTGTTTTTTGAGCTTGCCGCGGTAGTAATATGAGCGCCCGGTTTTATCGCCCATTTCTATCGACTTATTGAGGTCGGCCATCGCCGGCTCATTTTTTTTGAGCATGTAATAGGCAATGCCCCGTTCCTGCAAGGCCACTCTTAAAGCGGGTTGCAGCTTTATCGCTTCCGTGAGATCTTCTACCGCACCACTGTAATCGCTCAACTCGTATTTGCTCATCCCGCGCTGGCAATAAGCGCCTTGTGTTTTTTCGATAGACAGCGACGTATTGCAATCTTCGATCGCCCCCGCCTGATCGCCCAGTGTATATCTACAGCAGGCCCGGTAAAAATAGGATTTTGCCCTGGTCTTGTCTTTCTGGATTGAGATGTTCAGGTCGCTGATCGCCTCGCTGCATTTCCCCTGCTCAAAGTAATTGACTCCCCGCCAGTAGTAATGTTTCGCCTCGTTCAGCTTCAGGTCGATGGCCGCATTGAAATCCGGCTCCGCTTCCTTGTATTTCCCCAGCTCGTACTTGTCGAGTGCGCGGTTGTAATAAGCTGATACTTTTCCGGGATCCAGCTCCAGCGCCTTGTTATTGTCGCTCAGCGATTTTTCATAATCCTTCAGGTCGAAGTAAGCAATGGCCCTGTTGTAATAGGACGTGGCATGTTTCGGATCTCTCCGCAGCACAGTGTCATAATCGGTGATGGCCTCCTGGTAGCGCTTCAGGCTGATGTAGGTGAGGCCGCGCCAGAAGTAAGTGTCGTCGAAGGGTTTCAGGCTGAGTGAGGCATTATAATCCGAGAGGCTGCCTTCAAAATCCTTAAGGTGATACCTGGTGATGCCCCTGAAATAATACGCTGTACTGTATTTTGGATCAGCCTGCACGGCCAGGTCCAGCGCGCTCAGCGATTCTTTGTGTTTGTCCAGCTCATCGAGCGAGGCCCCTTTGTAGGTAAGCGCCTTCGCATAGTTGGGCCTGATGGAAATGGCGGTGTCGAAATCGGCAATGGCCAGCTCGTACTTTTTCAGGCGGTAGTTGCAGAGCCCGCGGCTGTAATAGGCATCCCCCTTCCTGCGGCCCATGCCGATGCTCTTGCTGAAATTGCTGATGCCGTCCGGGTAATCCTTTAGCTCGTAGGCGCAGAGCCCGCGGTTATAGGTCGCATCCGCATCTTTCGGTTTTTTCGTGAGGTAAGCCGTGTAGTCGGTGTAAGCGCCGCGGAAGTCTTTCTCCTCAAACTTTTTATAGGCGCTCGAAAACAAAGGATCCTTATCTTCAAGGTCCCGCTGGGCGCAGAGGCTGCCATACAGGCAGAGAAGAACTAACAGGAAATGTAATTTCATAGTTTTTGTAAGCAGATAAAGGATCAGGCAGAGAGGACATCGAGGATGAGCAGCAGCTCCGGGTCGAGCTCGTTGATATGTTTGATCGCGTCCTTGAAAGGCGTGTAATGCACTTTCTTGTTCACGATCCCGATCATCTCGTTATTATGCCCGTTTTGCAACGCTTTCACCGCATAATAGCCCATCAGGCTGGCATTCACACGCTCCATGCAGGTAGGGTTGCCGCCGCGCTGGATATGCCCCAGGATAGTGACGCGCACATCGAATTCCGGACATTCTTTTTTGATGATTTTACTCACTTCTGTGGCGCCGCCCGTTTCGTCGCCTTCCGCCACAATGATGATCTTGCTCGATTTGGAAGTGCGCCAGGATTTTATTTTTTTCAGGAGCACATCCACATCGTCTTTTTTCTCCGGGATGAGGATCGCCTCCGCGCCGCTGCCAATAGCACTTCGCAGGGCAATGAGCCCCGCATCGCGCCCCATCACCTCCACCACAAAAATGCGGTCGTGGCTCTCGGCCGTGTCCCTGATCTTATCAATAGACTCTACCACGTTATTGATGGCCGTATCGTAGCCGATGGTAAAATCCGTTCCGATGAGGTCGTTGTCGATCGTTCCCGGGCAGCCCACTGTTTTCACCTGGTGCAGCTTGCTGAATTCCAGGGCACCTTTGAAGCTGCCGTCGCCGCCAATCACGATGAATCCGTCGAGCTGGTGTTGCTCAAAGGTCTTCAATGCCTGCTGCATGCCTTCGGGCGTGCGGAAACGTTCGCTGCGCGCGGTTTTCAGGATCGTGCCGCCACGGTGAATGATATTGGATACCTTGCTTTTGGTAAGCTTGATGAAATCGTTTTCGATAATCCCTTCATAGCCGCGGTAGAAAGCAAGCACGTCGATGTTCTCGTTCCTGGCCGTACGCACAATAGCCCTGATGCAGGCATTCATGCCGGGCGCATCGCCGCCGGATGTAATGAGTCCTATTTTTTTAATCATACGTAAATTTAAAAATATTCTGGTTCTTTTCCATCCGTAACCCATCAGGTTTATGCAGTATTTGCGGGGAGAGCCAACATTAAATCGAAGTAAAGAGCAGAATGTACGGCTACGCTGTAGCCGTTATGCTTCATTCAGACGCGTTAATTGATAATATTTTGCTCCTACGGAGCAATAATAGCCATTGCGGCTAAACGATTCATTTGTGTCTGCTCCTACGGAGCAGAACATAATTAAACCTGTGTCATGTCGTAAGGAACTGTGGCTCCATAGGAGCCAAACATTTGTTCTCCGGGATTGTGTTCAAGCCGGCTTTCAAAAATACCGGTTTTCATTTCTGCTTTTTTCCGGAAATGGTATATTTGACCGGCCTGAAAAATAATGTCATCAAAGGAAATGGAGAAATTGACGAAAAATCAAACGTACTTAAGCTTGAGTGGCAAAGTACTAACACCGGAAGATTTGAAGGAAATCGGAAAGTGTCTGAAGTTAACGGTGGTGTGGTTTCAAAGCTGCCAGGTTCAGGATGGCACTGTACTACGAAAGATGAACGATGAGGATATGAGCTGTTTTGCCAACCTGGTTAAGATACAGGATTTTAGTATAACAAATTCTGATGTTACGGATGAGGGGCTGAAGATTTTGTCCAATTTCCCAAAGCTGAAATTTCTGAACCTTGATGGTGGAAACATCACAGGCTCTGGTTTCCGGGCGTTAGGCGGCTTGGAGAAGCTGGAGGTCATCTGGCTTCGACGGACGAAACTCAACGATCAGAATTTGAGCTGTTTTGAGCTGTTCCCAAAATTAAGTACACTCTTAATGCACTTTACGGAGGTCACAAACGAAGGCCTGTGGACCCTTGCAGCGCTCAGGCACCTCACGGTTACGGCAGGTGGTATCTTTACAGAAAAGGATATTTTCGAATTCAGGAAACGGCAGATTGCCTTGACTATAGATTCCCCACCTGTAAATGAGCAAACAGAAGCCGCTGTGAGTGGTCTTATTTCAATGTTCATGAATGAAATCACCGGAATTGAGGAAAGCCTGGAGAAGCTGGATAAAGACAAAGGGGGAGATTCTTTAAAAATGGAGCAGTACCGGCGCTTCAATAGCTTGTTTGACCGGTTATGTGATGTAAAAGCCGTAAGGCGATATACGGAGTATGGCTGTCATTTTCAATATTTCTCGTACAAGGAACATGTACCGGTTATTCTGCACCAGGTAACGAAATCAAAGATCGATGCTTATTACCTGGAAAGAGAGCACCCTGTAAGGTTCCAGCTGGTATTGAAGGAAGGAGCCTGGAAGCTGCTTGGCCGGCAGCAAAGCATCAGCAACAAATGGACAAATGTTGGGTTGTAGCTCTTAACAGATGGCAGTCTGTCCTGGTCGCCGTTACGGAGGATTTTCCGGGCAGGCAAACCCGGCCATCATTTTCTCAGGCCATAAATCAGCTCATCCAGGAACTCGCCGTTCTTAAAGATTGTTTTTTCAAATGTGGCTTCCAGCACGAAGCCCGCTTTCTGTACTACTTTTTGCGACGCGATGTTATTGCCGAAGATGCGCGCAAAGATGCGGGTACAGTCCAGGCTCGCAAAGCCGTATTCGCAGATCTGCCTCACGGCTTCCACGGCAATGCCCTTGCCCCAGTGCTCTTCTCCCAGCCAGTAGCCGATCTCGTAATTCTTACGGAGGATATCGGCCTGCATGTGCAGGCCAATGCTTCCCACAGGCCGCTCATCCACAATGATGGCAAAGATGCTGGCCGGATGTTTCGAATTGGCAAATTCAATAAACGCCTTGCCGTTCTCGTTCGCATAAGGATGCGGAAATACATCGGCCATGAAGCGCGCAATGTTTACGTTGTTGGCGAGTCTCACCAATTCAGGCAGGTCTTCGCTGCTCCAGGGTCTGAGGCTGATAGGCATACTCATACTAGTTATTGTTTTCGGTCGGTAACTGTCTGCGGTTTGTCGTGGTGTCGCTTTTCTTTTTCTTTCCCAATATCCAGAACAGCAATACCGGGAGTAAAAAAATGTCGGCAAATACAGCAATGATGATCGTGATGCAGATCAGGAAGCCAAAGTAAAAGGTACTTTGAAAATTACTGATCATTAAGCTCATAAAGCCACCGATAAGGATAAAGGTCGTCAATAAGATCGGTTTCCCGGTTTCAAAGTAGGTGCGCTTAAAGGCATATACCAGCGATTTGCCGTAACCCAGCTCGATCTTGAGCCGCGAGATAAAGTGAATGGTATCGTCGGTGGCCACGCCAAAGGCAATGCTGAACACCAGGGATGTGGCGGCTTTCAGCTCGATACCCGCATAGCCCATAATGCCCGCAATGATGAGCAGCGGAACCACATTGGGCAGGATGAACACGATGACCATGCGCCAGCTCCGGTGCAGGAAGTAGGTAAGGAGCGCGATCACGATAATGGAGAACACGAAGCCCTGCGTCATATTCGTCACCATGTACTCGTTGTTGCGGTCTATGAGGTGCGCCGCGCCCGTAATGCGGACCTCCATATCGTTTTGGTTGATGTGTGTGCGGATGTATTCCTCCAGGTGCTTGTTCTGCTCATTCACCACGATGCTCCCGATGTCGGTGATCTTCCCGTTGATGCGGGCGTATTTCCCGTCGGGCGTGATGATGCGCTTGATGTCCTTGTTCTTTTTGTTGCTCATCAGCTGCTTCTTCACCGCCTCGTAATCTTCCCGGTTAGGGAAAGCCGTGGTATTTGGCGGCAGGTCGTTCAGCGCTTTGTAAATGGTTTTGGAAAGCATGGCCGGCGAATACATAAAGCCCGCTTTGTATTCCTGTTTCAGGAACTCATCCAGGCCGTTCAGCTGGTACATGATGTCATAGTCCCACACCGTTTTATTAGGGTTTTTGATCCCGATGGCCAGCTCCAGCGGGCGCACGCCGCTGTAATGCTTATCAAAGAACATAAAGTCCTGCTTGATGCGCACCTTGTCCGACAGGTCTTCCAGCAGGATGTTATTGACCCTGATCTTATACACACCAATAATGGAAAAGATCACCACCAGGATGGAAATCACAATGATCGTCTTCTGGCTGCGGAAGATCCAGAACAGGACCCGGCGCATAATGTTATACGCTTTGTTATCGTGCCCGTGTACCTCCACCAGCTTTTTCGGTGTGAAAAAATAGAGCAGGGCAGGAAGGAGGGTATAGGTGAGTATGAAGGCAATGACAATCCCTACCGAGGTAAAGATGCCGAAATCGCGGATAGGCACAATGCTGGAGAAGAGTAAGGAAAGAAAGCCCACCACGGTGGTGATCAGTGTCAAGAAAGTAGGGAAGCCGACTTCCTTCAGGATCAGCGGAAAGATTTTCTCCCGCGCGGTTCCTTTGCCGAGCTCTTCAAAGTACTTGGAGAAAAAATGCACGACATCGCTCATGCCTGCAATAAAGATCATCACCGGCAGCATTACCGTCATAATATCCAGCGGTTGGCCCACCATGGCCATAATGCCCAGCGTCCAGAAGATGGAGACGATCACAATCGTGATAGGCACCACCACTCCGTAGGTAGAGCGGAAAGAGAGCCAGAGAAAGATCACGATCACACAAAAGGAAATAATCAGGAAATACCGGAACTCCGTTTGCAGGTTTTCGAGGTACACCGCCTGCGCCACAATACGCCCTACAAAATGGACATCATCAAAGTGGTATTTCTCAAAAGCCTTGCGGATGTTCTTCGCCAGGCTGTCACATTTTACCTTACTGATCCCTTCATCCGTTTTAATAAAAATGGAAACGGATTTCGCATCCGCCGGAAAAAAAGAGCCGATGAGCTCCGGGGTGTTGTAAATGGTGGTACTGTCTTCCGCATACAGGCTTTCATCCTCGATGTGCAGCAGCCGTTTCTGTACCGGCGCCAAACCACTTAAGGATACATTTTTGATGTTGGTTGGCGAGATCACCTTATTCACATAAGGAATTTCTTTCAGCTCCCTGGAGAGGCTTTCTACCTTTTGGAGGAAGTCTTTTTTGAAGATACCCTTTTTGTTTTCGAGGCCAAGCAGCACAAACTCATTGTCCCACTCGAAGCGGTCGCGGTGCGTGTGGTAGCGTTCCAGCTCGCTGTCCTCGTTCGGGAAAAAAGCTTCGAAGTCGTAATTAAACTGTAGGTCCTTGAGCTTAAAGCCGCAGAGAACAGAGAAAGCAATGACAAAAGAAACAACCGCGTAGCTTAGTGTTTTTTGGTTCAGTTTCATGTGGGTTGTTGTACGTTGTGTTAATGGCTATGCAGGTCAATGAGGTAGATGAGGGCACCGATGACGCCGGCACTCAGCTCCAGCTCGCGCTTGTGTACCTTATCGAAGGTATCGTCGGCCGTATGGTGATAATCGAAGTAGCGCTGTCCGTCGGGCTGAAAGCCGATCAGAGGAACATCCAGTTTTTTCAGCGGGTAGATATCGGCGCCTCCGCCCCCTTCATCAATGTATTGCAGAAAATACGGATCCAGCAAGGTTTTCCAGCCCAGCAGCTTCTGGTAAAGGCCCGAGGCCGTGTCGGCGCCGATGCCACGCGGGGCAAAGCCTCCTGCATCACTTTCCAGGGCGGCAATATGCTTCAGATTGTTTTTTTTCGTGTCCTCGAAATAAGCCCGGCCGCCTGCGCCACCGTTTTCCTCATTCATAAATGCCACGGCGCGGATCGTATGGTTCGGTTTAAGCCCCATCTTTTTGTACATGGCCAATACCTCGATGCCCTGCACCACACCAGCGCCATCATCGTGCGCGCCGTCTCCCAGGTCCCAGGAGTCGAGGTGCCCGCCTGCCAGAATAATCTCGTTTGGCTTGATGGAGCCTTTGATCTCGCCCACCACGTTAAAGGAAGGTTCGTCTTTCAGGGTCTGGCAGCTCATCCTTAAGCTCAGTTTCAGCTTCGGATCTTTTTTCAGCTCAGCCATAAGCCTGTCAGCGCCCGCATAGCTGATCGCGCAGCAGGGAATTTTAGTTTTGGAAACCGTGGTATCATAGCCCATGGCTCCCGTATGCGGAAAATCATTATCAATAGAGCTCATGCTGCGTACAACGGTCGCTACCGCGCCGTATCTGGCGGCTTTGCTCGGCCCGGCCCAGCGGTATTTCACCGTTTCTCCATAGCAGGCGCCTGTATGCAGCCGTGTGTGATTAAAGAACACATTGTAAAACACAATCTTGCCTTTGATGCCCGCTTCTCCCAGCTGCTCCAGCTCTTCAAAGCTTTTCACCTCAATCACTTCCGCGTTGGTGCCGGCCGGCGGTGTTGCCACCGAGCCTCCCAGGGCGCAAATAGAGTACGTCATTTTCTGTTTGGTTTTTGAATTGACAGAGCTGCACACTTCCTTTGTGCCGCGCACCCAATGCGGCACCATGCAGGGCTGCAGGTATACCGTATCTGCTCCGGCATCATACATCGCTTTTTTGGCCCACAGCACGGCCTTGGCTGCCTCCGGCGAGCCGCTCAGCCGCGCACCGACCTTGTGGCAAAGGTTTCCCAGGTTTTGGTAGCAGGAGCTTTGTGTGAGGTAAAAGTCGAAAATGTTGCGAAGTGCGATGCTGTCCGCGTTCTGGGCTTTCAGCTGAAAAGCACCAATCACACAGAAGATCAAGGCCAGTTTCTTGTTCATCATAACCTGGAAATTTTGGACCTAAATGTACGCTTTTTTGATCTAAGCCCGGAAATGATCGGAAGGAGATGTGTTGCGGTATTTTCGCCTGTTGATCCGGATCGTATGCAAGCGGGCTTCACGCAGGCTCACCTCCGGTTTTTGATTCAGGCTCATTGAAAGGGTGCGTGAGCGATTGCAGCGCCCGCCCATGCGGTACGGACGGAGAAATCCTTTTGCCGGACACTGGGCGCAGTCGAAGTGTGGCAAAAGATTGGAGCGGAAAGCCCGCCCGGGCGCAAAAAAATCTTTTAAAAAATCACTGCTATTGTTTCGTTGGAATGGTTGCCGGAGGCTGTTTTTTTAAAACTGCCCGGCTTCGATGAGCTTGATGGCGCGCTCGATCATGATGTCCTCGCCCGTTGGGTCATACTCATCTTTCATGTTGCTGCCAAACAAGCGGGCGAGGCTTTGCCACATAAAGGCCTGGAAATCGCCACGGAGGTCTTTCACGAGGGTGTAGCTGGTGTTCCCCGTTTCGCGGTCGATGAGCTTTAACAGGATTTTACCCTGCGTCATGCTCAGGTTTTTCAAAGGCTCCTCAAACTCATCCTTCAATTGTTTCTCCACCACCTTCAGGTAAGCCTTCCTGGTTTTCTCATCCATCTTCTCCATGATGGTGTTATACTCTTTGAGTTTGGCTGCCGCTAAAATGGCATAGGGATATACTTTTTTGACGTTGTATTTGGTACGTGTCCACACCTCGTACTGCTTCTTGTTCTTGTACACATAGTCGGCATACACATACACGTCCTGGAAACGGATAGATGGAATGGTGTCGCCGTTATAAATCTCCGCATTCACCCGGTATTGCATTTTAAGCGAAGAGGCAGGAACACTCACCTGGTCGCCTTCCTGGGCGCTTACGGAATGGGATAAAGAAAAACCAAGAAACAGCAGAGCCAGGATGTAGGATGTTCTGTAACCTGTAAAGGCCCTAAGGACATTTATCGGGGTGATAAATTGCGAAAAGCCTTTTTTAGGGTGTGTGTTCATTATCAATTAATACCTTAAACGAAAAAGGTAACCCCTGGGTTACCTTTCAAAATTACACGCGGTTGGCGCGCCATTTCGATTTTTTCCGTGGGTTGCTTTGTAGGTTCTGAGTACCTTTAGACAAATTGGATGCCACAAACGCGCCAAAGATCGCAGCGAGCTCTTCCTCGCTTTTATTAAACTTATTTAACATCTCCGGCTTGAAGTATTTTCCGATGAAACCCGTGTCGAATTTGCCGCTTACAAAGGCTTCGTGCCTCAGTACAAAAGCGCAAAAGTTCAGCGTCGTTTCCACGCCCGTAATTTCGTAATCGGCAATGGCACGCAGCATTTTTTCAATGGCTTCGGTCCGGTCCTTTCCATGTACAATGAGCTTGGCAATCATCGGATCGTAAAAGATAGGAATATCCATGCCCTCTTCAAAGGAATCGTCCACGCGCACACCCGGTCCTGTGGGGGTGCGGTAGGTTTTCAGCTTCCCGATATCCGGCAAAAAGTTATTGGCAGGATCTTCGGCACATACCCGCACTTCGATGGAGTGGCCGTTGATCTTCAGGTCTTCCTGAGTGAACGATAATTTTTCGCCGCGGGCTACTTTGATCTGCTCCTTCACGAGGTCGAGGCCGGTGATGAGCTCCGATACCGGGTGCTCCACCTGCAGGCGGGTGTTCATTTCCAGGAAGTAGAAGTTCAGCTGGTCGTCCACCAGGAACTCGACGGTTCCGGCGCCGCTGTAGTTGCAGGCTTTGGCCACATTCACGGCACATTCGCCCATGGCTTTGCGAAGCTCGGGAGTGAGTACCGAAGATGGTGCTTCTTCGATCAGCTTCTGGTGACGGCGCTGGATGCTGCATTCGCGCTCGAATAAATACACACAGTTGCCATAATTGTCGGCCAGGAGCTGGATCTCAATGTGGCGCGGCCCCGAGGCATAGCGCTCGATAAACACCGCTCCGTTGCCAAAGGCAGAGATGGCTTCGCTGATGGCCAGCTTCATTTGTTCCTCCACTTCACTTTCCTTCTCTACGAGGCGCATGCCCTTGCCACCACCGCCGGCGGAAGCTTTGATCAGTAAAGGGAATCCGATCTCCTTCGCCAGCTTCGTGGCTTCCGCGAGGTCGCTGATGGCGCCTTCTGATCCGGGGATCATCGGCACCTTGTATTTTTTTGCTGTGGCTTTGGCGCTGAGCTTGTCGCCCATCATATC
Organism: Hydrocarboniphaga daqingensis; assembly: GCA_943362175.1. GTDB lineage: Bacteria > Bacteroidota > Bacteroidia > B-17B0 > Aurantibacillaceae > UBA4416. Next base: position 351,957 of record CALRIU020000001.1, read on the forward strand.
CATCGCTTCCGCGCCCGGGCCAATAAACGTAATGCCTGCTTTCTGCACTTTTCTCACAAAATCGGCGTTTTCCGAAAGGAAGCCGTAACCCGGGTGGATACCGTCCACGCCCAGTTCCTTACAAATGGCAATGATCTTATCGCCCTGCAGGTAAGATTGCGCACTTGGCGGAGGGCCAACACACACGGCTTCGTCGGCATAGCGCACAAAAGGCGCATTCCTGTCGGCTTCGCTGTATATGGCTACGGTTTGTATGCCCATTTCTTTGGCACTGCGCATCACGCGCAGGGCGATTTCTCCTCGGTTGGCAATCAGTATCTTTTTCATCAAATAGTCGGTCTGTTTAAGAACAACGAATATACTATTTATTTACAATAGAAGATGGGATGCAAATGTAACGCAGATGATGCGGATGGGAACAAATCGAAAACAAATCCATGCAGATCAGTCCTATCTGTTTTAATTTATGTTCTACATCTTAAAAATCATAGGCATCTGCGTCATCAGCGTTCTGTAATATGGAATCTGGGCAGGTCAGTCCGATCTGTTTTAATCTGCGTCCTATAATAAATCTGTGCAAATCAGCCTGATCCGTTCAATCCGAGTTCTTATTTGTTCCAAAATCTGATTAATCATAAGCAGCGGTGTCATCTGTGTTCTATCATTGTATCGTTGTTAATAGTTTGTGAATACAATAGGGTATGATATAAGCTGTTTTTTGTAATATTTGTTAAAATACTTATTTCTCCAATTTATGAAAAAACTGCTACCCTGCCTCTTCGCTTTGTTTTTTTCGTTTGTGTCGCAAGCCCAGGATTTTAACCTCGATGACCTTCCCAACCACCTGGTGCGGGAGCTGAACAGGTTCAGGATGCAGAATGGCCTCGACACCTTTGAGGTGAATGACATCCTGATCAACGCTGCCAACATCGATGCCGTGAAAATGGCGAAATCGGGGCAGGCCAAGGTAGATCCTGAGAAAGTAAAGAAAAACCTGGTAAAAGCCGGAGGCACCAATAAAGGTGAAGAAACCGCGCTGCTGGCGCCGGTGAGCAAAGGCCGCGATACCTATAACACCGCGCAGGTGGCCAAAGTGATCTGGACACGCTGGGAGAATACCAAAAAAGATAAGGCTGTTCTGCTGAACCCACAGTATATGATGATCGGCATCAAATGCGTGATGGACAAAGATAACAAGAAAGTAACGGTGGTAGCGGTTTATGGTGGCTACGACAGCTTCAACGCCGGTGCTAAAAAGAAAAAGGAGCTGGAGGTTCCCTACAATACCAAATCCAAAAAATTACTGGCGGCTGATCTTAAGTCCTGCAAAAACTGTGATAAGTGGAAGAACTATGATCTGTTGCAGCAAGGCCTGAAAGTAGAGAACGGCAAGATCTACCTGGAATATGCCAACCTGAAAGACCTCAAGCGCCTCATGAAAAAAACGAAAGACGGCCTGGCGGTCGACATCGTTCAGCGTGCGCAATATGAGAAGCCCGACTACAACATTGTGGACAATAACCTGCAAAGCAAAGGAGTGATGCAGAAAGTCGTTTACAAAGACAAGATCTTCTCCAAAAACCTGATCAAGCAGGACCCGAAGGCCAAGAAAAAAGTCAAGATCAACAGCCTGAAAATTGAGATGGGCAAGTTCAACAAAAAAATTACAGGTCCTTATGAGCTTAACCTGATTGTGGTACAGGACGGGCACGTATGCCGGACCGTAACGAGGAGCTACCTCGAGGAAGGCGACCAGGAAAGCAACACCCCCATCGGCCTGATTCCTGCCCTGGAAAGCGTGGGGCTGAAACCTCCTTTTGAACCTAAATCCGAAAGCTCGATCCTGAACTTCACCATTCCTTTTGAAAAAAATAAATCGGAGTTCAAGCCGGAAGATATCCAGCCTTTCATCAAAGCACTGAATGAGCCTGATTTTGTGATCGACGGCTTATACATTTATGCGTACTCGTCGATTGAAGGTGATGCAACGGCCAATGCCAAGCTGCAGCGCAAGCGGGCCGAAAGCGTGACCAAAGTGTTGCAGGGCATGCAGCAGAATAAGATCAACCCGACCATCGAAACGCGTGATTCCTGGAACCTCTTTGAAATGGAAATGGAAGACGGAAAATATGCCGACCTCGTTAAAATGGGAAAAGACAAGGCCATTAAAAAAATCAACAGCGACGGCTCTTTGCTCAGCGAGCTGGAGCCGGTATTAGCGAAGCAACGCTTTGCACAGATCGTGATGGATGTGACCTATGATATTTCCGGTGACAAGGAGCAGCGCTTTTCCGTGGTGTCCTTCAACCGCGCCATCAAGGCCAACAAAACGCAGCAGGCTTACAAGATCATGGAGTATGCCGCCACGCAGGTGATTAAGAAAAAATACAGCGACGATGCACTGGACAGTATGAAAGTGCCGAATGATGCAAAGTTTGTGAACTTCATGAACAATAAAGTGTATTTCGCTTACCTCGCCAAAAGCAGCCTGGTAGATGAAGATGATTACGAAGAGCTGAAGCGCCTCGAAAAGCTCGACCCGGCAAATGATGTGGTGCGTTACAACCGCATTTACAGCTCTATTAAGCTCGATACAACGTTGGGCACCAAAGAGCAGCAATCGAAACTGCAACAGGACATTGATGCCTTGTATAAATCGAAGATCGAGAAAAAACTGGTGGACGGCTTAAACATCGAGTGGCAATTCAAGATCATGGAATCTCTGGATACAGTGGAGAATGCCGAGCCGCAGATCGAAGCCTGCATCACGCGCATCAAAAGCTTCTATAATTTCAAGGATGCTTCCTGGCAAAATGCCCTGAAACTGGCTTATGCTTTCACGCGAGGAAAAGACTATAAATTCTCCAGCAATATTTTAGAGCCTTTCCTGAAAGTAGAGAATGTGGACGAGGGCCTGTTATTCAGCTATATTTCCATTGCTTCGCATTTGCCGGAGAAATTCTACAGCCGCACCTTCAATGATGCTTTGCACAAAGCGAAGGAGCGTAATCCGGAAAGGTATTGCCAGCTCTTCGGCGAGCCGCGCATGTCATTCCAGGTGCTGGGGAATCCCAATGCCAAAGCGGATTACAAAGAGGCAGGCTGTAAGTAGCCTGCATAGCATACAAGGGGAATGCCTTCATTTGAAAATTTAACGGGAAAACCTTCAGTAAATCGCTGAAGGTTTTCAGTTATGTGGGCGCCCGGGCGGGCCTTCGCTACTCGCTCTTTGCCTGCCCTGCGGGACAAGCAAAGGAGCTCAAACAGGCCGCTCTGTCCCTGGCGCATTACCCCTTCATTTTTTAATTTTTTGCAATTTTAAAATTAATCTCCTAATATTGTCCTCATGGCGCAACAATACACCTCTCTTTATTATTATACCATTTCATTTATGAAACGGTAGTTTGCGCGCATCCATAAGTCTAAGTCAAACTTAATATATAAACCCGTTTCATCATGAAGCGGGTTTTTTTGTGCCCATTTATTAACCTCCAAAAACACAACACCATGATTACTCAAAAACCAACACAACAGGTGTATGCCCATTACACCGCACAGGACTTCCTGGTATGGAAGCTCTTGTTTGACCGCCAGATGGAAAACCTGGAGACCGTCGTGTCTTCTGAATTTTTGAAAGCACTCGATGCTGTAAAATTTACCAATGATAGGATCCCGGACTTCAGGGAGATCAATGCCCTGCTGAAGCCATTGACAGGATGGGAATTGCAGGTAGTACCCAACATCAGCCCACAGGCAGAATTTTTCGAATGCCTCTCGCGGAAAAAATTCACGGCCACCTGCTGGCTGCGGAGCCTGGAGCAATTGGATTACCTGGAAGAGCCGGACATGTTTCACGATGTGTTCGGGCATGTGCCCCTGTTGAGCAATCATAACTATGTGGCTTTCTTCAAAGGCATCAGCGATATTTTTCTGAAGCATGGCAAAGACGAAAGGGTTACCGAGCTGCTGGGCCGGATGTACTGGTTTACCATTGAGTTCGGCCTCATCAGGGAATACGGACAATTAAAGATCTATGGCGCAGGCATTATTTCATCGGTAGGGGAAACGGAGAACAGCCTCAGCGCCCGGGTACGCCATCTGCCCTTTGATGTGCGCACTGTATTCAATACGCCTTTCCGCACCGACATTTTCCAGGAGACCTATTTTGTGATTGAGTCTTTTGAGCAGCTCTGGAATTCACTGGGAGAGATTGAAGCCGTGTTACAGGAATATAGGGCGGGAGATACAGCAAACTAATGGTTTAATTAGCTCCGAATTAGTTGGCACAGAGTATCAGAATAGTGTGAGGTTATCCGTCAGTTCGAGCGCAGTCGGGAACTAAACAGGCATTATTAGAAGGCTTCTCGACTGCGCTCGAAGTGACAAGGTCTGATGTCAACATGATGCGGATGGAATACTTATAAAAATCAAAGCCTGTCACAATAGCTGTGACAGGCTTTTTATGGGGAATGAACCGATGGATTACTCCAGGATCACTATTTTTTGTTTCAGGAGCTGTTGGCCGTTTTGTCCGCTGATGAAATAGATACCGGAAGAAAAACCGCTAAGGTCAATGGTGCTATCACCTGCCTTGATGCTTTGTATACTTAATACCTGGCCTGTTTGGTTAGTCACCGTTACGTTCAAATCTGTTGTGGCGTGGATCTTAAAGACACCAGTACCCGGATTCGGGTAAATGCTCAGCTTTGTCGTTCCCAGCTCTTCGATGCCTGTGCAGGCGCTCACGGTAGCAATGGATGAGGCAGAGGCGGTACAATTGGACGCATTGGTGTAAGAATACGTCACGGTATGTGTGCCGATTCCGGCCGATGATGGCGTGAAGACCGTTCCGGTTACTCCCGTGCCGGAGAAGACGCCACTGGCCGGTGTTCCGGATAAGAACAAAACATCTGAGTTAGGGCAGAATTGTGTTTGCGTTAAGGAGAAAGTAACCACCGGTGCCGTATTCACCGTTGAAGAAATCACCGAAGTAGAGGTACAGCCGTTGGTATTGGTATAAGTATAAGAAATGGTATGTGTACCTGCACCTGCTGCTGAAGGTGAATAGTTGGAGCCTGTCACTCCCGTGCCCACGTAAACGCCACCCACCGGTGTCGCATTCAGGGCAATGGTAGACGAGTTGGTGCAGAGCATTGGCTGGGCTAAAGAAAATGAGATCACAGGCAGGGGGTTAACCGTTATGTTGATGCTTCCGGTGATCGGGCAGCCTGCGGCTGTTGTTCCTGAAACACTGTAGGTAGCTGAACCCGTTGGGGTAACCACAGTACTTGCTGTAGAAGCGCTTGTACTCCAGGTATAAGTGGTTGCACCGCTGGTGGTTAAGGTGCTGCTTTTTCCGGCGCACAACGTAGCGGAGGATGCTGAAATCGTTGTGGTTAAAGCCGCTGTTGGCTGGCTCACGGTAGCAGTAATGGTGTTGGTACAGCCCGGTCCGTCGTTGATCGTAACGGTGTAAGTGCCCGGAGGCAAGCCTGTAGCGGTTACGGTATTCTGTACAGGGCTGCTTGTCCATGTATAGGTATATGCAGGGACGCCACCCGTTGCGGCAATCGTAGCCTTTCCGTTAGTCATGCCAAAGCAGGCATCTGTTATATTTGCCGTATAGCTTGGTAAAGCCGCTCCGGATACTGCAAAGGCACAGATCCTTGGGTTGGTGCCTCCATTCTGGATCACGAGCTTCGATACCAGTTTGCTTCGGTTGGCACAACTCAGAACGAGGTCAGTTGCATATAACCGTGGGTTGCCGGATACGTTGCCTGGGTTACCTGTGGTACGATCCACGCGATCGATGCCGCTGAGAATGGCATTTGATCCATTGTACCAATCAGACAGGGTCAGGCCGCTGAATACCTGGTTGGTTCCGTCGGTAAAGCGTACGGTGATCGTCATGGCGCAATTGCCCTCCGTGGCAAAGCCCAGCATGCTCAGGGCAGCGAATGACGCCGGTGTTGTGAGGATCAGGGAATCTTTCTGTCCGCTTAGAATATAACAGTTGTTGTTGCCAGTGTAGGAGCCCAACTGGTAGGTGCGTGTCCCGCTGGTCACTGTGCCGTTGTTTGGTAAGCCTTTGTTAATGCTGTATAAGGCACCATAAGCGGCCGAGTACATCGCATAATTGCTGCCGTCGATAGGGCCGCTGGTTGTTGTAGAGGCGACTGTGTTTTCGGCCACAGCATCCATGTTAAAGCCGGTAACCGTAACCGGTGTGTACGTTTGTGCGGGCATGCATGAGCTGCCCAAAAGAAAAAGTGGGAGTACAAATGATTTCATTTCAAATAAAGTTTAGGTTAAGCCTAAATTACTAAATTGATTTAGTTAAAATTGAAAAATTCAATTGGAATGCGATAATGAGCGTTTTTTGGTGAGTTGATAGTTACGCTGAGTTTGTATTGGTAAAGTACGAGCCAATGTCAAGAATCGGGTCTGTTATGGCCTGGTCACCAGCCGGTTTCGGGATTCAAAGCGATCTTATCGACGTCAGACGAGTTGTGTTTACCATGCATGAGTTATGATTTTCTCCAGTCGTGCTTTTTATGACATGCAGACATTACCTTCAAAAAAAATGCTTCGGCAATCCCGGGATTTATTCCAAAGAGCTTTCAATCAATACCTCTCTGTATTTTTCGAGGATGGTGGATTTGGAAATAAAGCCCTGGTAACGCCCTTCATAAATCACCGGGATATTCCAGAGGTGCGATTCGGAAAATAATTTCATGGCCGAAATGATGTCGTCTTTTTCGGTGATCACATACTTGGGCGGGTGCATGATTTCCTTCACACTGACCGTGTCATACATTTCCTGCTTGAACATAATCTCGCGGATGTCGTCGATGCTGATCAGTCCTTTCAGCGTGTAGTCCTTATCCAGCACCGGAAATATATTACGCTTCGACAGCGTGATCAGCTCGATGAGCTTGCGCAGGTTCACCTCTACCGGTACTTCCGAGAAATCGCGCTCCACATAGGCAGAAAGGTCGATGTTGCTGAGCAGGTAAGAATCGGTGTTGGTGGTCACGATCTTCTCTTTTTCCACCAGCTTCAGCATATCGATGCTGAAAGGCATAAAGTATTTAGACACGGCATAGCTCAGGGCCGACACGATCATCAGCGGAATGATGAGCTCATAGCCGCCGGTGATTTCTGCGATCAGGAAGATGCCTGTAAGCGGTGCCTGAAAAATGCCGCTCAGCAATCCAGCCATCGCCACAATGGTGAAGTTGCTGACGGGTAAAGTGACAAAGCCGAGGTCGCTGATGGCTGATGAAAACAAATAGCCGATGAAGGCACCTAAAAACAAGGAGGGTGCAAAGTTTCCGCCATTGCCTCCACTGCCCAGTGTAATGCCGGTGGCAATGGGTTTCAGCAGGATCACAACCAGCAACAGGATGTATAACAATGGCTTGGATAAAGAAGATAAGGGAAAGAGGGAATGGCTGAAGACCAGGCTGGGATGGCTTTCCGAAAGGAGCTTGATGCTTTCATAGCCTTCGCCTAATAATGGAGGAATCACCAGGATGAGCACAAAGAGACCGAGGCCGCCCACGACGGCTTTGATGACCTTACGGTTTTCGAAGCGCTTGAAATACTGCTCGGTAGCCAGAAATACTTTGGAGTAATAATAGGACGAGGCACCGCAAACCAAGCCGAGCACTAAATAGAAAGGAACATTATTGTAATCGAAAGGCTCCTGTAATTTGAACAGGAGAAGTACGTCTTCATGCAGGATGATCTTGGAGCACAAGGCTCCCGAGGCCGCTGCAATCAGGATGGGAATAAAGGCGGAAATGTTGGCCTCTACCAGCAATACTTCGAGCGCAAAGAGCACACCGGCAATGGGCGTGTTGAAGGCTGCCGCAATCCCTGCCGCGGCACCGGCTGCCAGCAGGAGCGTCCGTTCCTTGTAGCTTAGCTTATAGGTGCGCCCGAAGTTGGAGCCGATGGCGGAGCCCGTGGTCACGATCGGCGACTCCAGACCGGCCGAGCCACCGAAGCCTACAGTGAGCGCGGAGCTGATAATGTGGCTGTAGGTCTGGTCTTTGGGGAGGATGCTTGATTTCCGGGCAATGGCGTAAAGGATATTGGCAATACCTTTTCCAAGCTTATTGCCATTAAGGTAATGGATATACATCGCGCAAAGCGAGATCCCTACAAAAGGAAACAGGGCAATAACGAAAGGATTGTCGGAGGAAATGAACTCAATGTTGCGGATAAAGAAATGTACGAAGAACTTAAGGGACACGGCTGCAAGCCCCGCTGTGAGCCCGATAAGGATGGCAGCGAAAATAATAAACTGTTTTGGCGTCAGCTTATGCTGGATCCAGATAATGAGCCTGTTGGATTTAAAAAAAAGTGAAAGGATAGACCTCATGCTGACACAATCATTTTAAATTGGTTATCATTTTCAAATTGCAAACCTGCAATGTAACATTTAATGTTTAAACCATTCCGGTTTTATTTTACGTTTTTCTTAATACAGTCCTCAGCCTGAAGAGGATAAATCCTATTAACCCCGCCAGGCAGGAGGCGATGAGGATCATCATTTTGGAAGACTGGATGTGCTCCTCATCTGTAAAGGCTAATTGCGTGATGAAGACCGACATCGTAAAGCCAATGCCGGCAACACATCCCATACTGATGATGTCGTACCAGCTAATGCCTTCCGGTAATACCGACGCTTTTAATTTTACCAGCAAGAGGATTGCAAGGCTTATGCCTAAGGGTTTCCCGATCAGCAGGCCGGCCAGGATTCCCAGGGCATGCGGCTGGCTCAGTCCCGAAATAAATTCGGGTTTCAAGGGAATGGCCGTATTGGCCAGGGTAAAGAGCGGCAAAATAAGGTAGGCGACCGGCAGGTGCAATTTGTGCTGCAAGCGATGTGAGGGCGAATGGTCGGAGCCATCACCGAAAGGGTAGGCGAAAGCCAGCATCACACCGGCAATGGTGGGATGGATCCCCGATTGCATCATGCAAAACCACATGATGAACCCAAGCACTATGTAAGGAATGAACGAGTGTACCCTGAGCCTGTTGAGCAGCAGCAGGATGGCAAATACTCCGAGTGCAGCCAGCAGGAATACCGTGTGAATGGACGATCCGTAAAAGAAAGCAATGATAAGCACGGAGCCCAGGTCGTCGATGATGGCAATGGCCGTCAGGATAATCTTAATGCTCACCGGTACGCGGTCGCCGGCCATTGCAATAACGGCCAGGGCAAAGGCAATGTCCGTGCCCATCGGGATCCCGAAGCCTTCTTCTGTTCCCGATCCGTGATTGATCAAGGTATACAGGAGAGCAGGCAGAAGCATCCCTCCAATGGCGCCGCCGACAGGAAGAACCGCTTTTCGCAAAGGATGAAGCTCACCGTTGTATAATTCCCGCTCGATCTCAAGCCCTACCATTAAGAAGAAAATGGTCATCAGTCCGTCGTTGATCCAATGCTCTATACTTAAATGCATGTCGATACCCATCAGGGAAAAGCCCGTTTGCGTATGCCAGAAATGAAGGTAGTGTTCCGAAAAGGCAGTGTTGGAAATGATAAGTGAAATAATTGTGCAGGCAATCAGCACCATGCCGGCATTTTTTTCGCTGGAGGTAAATTCTTTAAAAAAGTGACTTAAGGTATCCTTCATAATCGCAGCTGAATTTAAGCAATTTTGAAGCGGGGGCTGTTTTTTTGGTAGAATAGTTTGAAAAAAGCGATGGCATTAAAGTTGAAATGCCATGGTATCATGAAAACCATCTTAGTTCCTACCGATTTTTCAGATGCATCGCGTAACGCTTCCCGGTATGCGGTTAATCTCGCTAAATTTTTAAATTACAAGGTGTTATTGTTTCATGTGTTCAATATGCCCCTATTGTTGGAGGGAGCGTTTTCTGACACGGAACTACTGGATCTCCATGAGCTGGAGCAGGACCATAAGCAACGCCTGGAGGAAGAAGCGGAGCTGTTGAAAAAAGGGACAGATGTGATCATTGAATGCCAGGCCACCAGTGGATTTACAGTAGATGAAATTGCAGGGATCGAAGAAAAAGAAAAGCCCGGTCTGATTGTGATGGGCCTGAGCCCTGCGGATAGAATCAGCGAATTTGTATTTGGCAGTACCGGCACTGATGTCGTGAAGAGTGTGCAAACACCGGTGATTATCGTGCCGGAGGCCTGTCATTTTAAAGAGATCAAAAAGATTGCCTTTGCCAGCGATCTGAAAATGGAATGCGAGATGAAGATTCATGAGCCCCTGAAGGATATGATCGACGCTTTCAGCGCTCATATCGCCATATTGAATGTGGTAAAGGAGCAAAGCGACAAGATCGGCAAAGACGACGGTGTTTCAGGCCGACGGATTGAAAAATATTTTGAGAACAGGGAGCATGTTTATCACTTCCTCGAGAACAATGATATCATCGAGGGCATCAGCGAGTTTATCGTGAGCCAGCATGTCGATATGGTAACGATGATCCCTCAGAAACATAACCTCATCGAGCGGCTTTTTAAGGAAAGCAATACCAGGAAAATGGCGTTTCACGTGGATATTCCCTTGCTTACCCTGCCTGCCGTGCCTTGCGACTAAGCATCTTATTTATTAATTAAATTTTGTTTTATGAAGAAAGTTTTGTCATTCGTATTCATTCTGAATAGTGTTTTTCTGTTTTCACAAAAAGATTTTGAGGTGAAGTTTAAGAAGTCGGAAGAGACCCTCAAAGAGAAAAAATACGACAAAGCATTGGCTATGTACCTTGACCTTTACAAGAGCGATTCGTCGAATGCCAACCTGGCTCACAAAGTCGGCTATTGCTATCTGCAATCGATAGGCCGCAAGGAAAAAGCGGTTTCTTACCTGGAAAAGGCGGTGAAGACTGTTGCAGTGGATTACAAAGACCACGATCCGGCGGAGCGCCGTGCGCCCCTCCTGGCGTGGAAGCTCCTGGCGGATGCCTATCACATCGACTCACAGTTTGACAAAGCGGTTGAGACCTATAATGTGTACCGCCAGGAAATGAAAAAGCATCACAAGAAAGATAAGGCCAATGAAGAGGACGCTGACCGTAAGATCCGGATGTGCTACACCGCCAAAGAGCTAATGAAGGTTCCTGTGAAACTGAAAGTGGAGAACATGGGTAAAAGCATCAATTCCAGGTATGCCGATTATTCACCGGTGCTCACCGCCGACGGTAACACGATGATCTTTACCTCCCGGCGGGAGGGAGGCATAGGAAATGACACCTATGATGACGGAAAATATTTTGAGGATATTTATATCACCGATTATGTCAACGGCAAATGGACGGAAGCGAAGAACATCGGGCCTCCTGTTAATACGGAGGGCAACGATGCTACCGTAGGCATTACCATCGACGGGCAAAATATCCTCATCTATAAGGACGATAACGGCGATGGGAATATTTACCGCACACACCTCAATGGCGATACCTGGAGCGAGCCGGAAAAGCTGAATGCCAATATCAACAGTAAATACTGGGAGCCCAGCGCCTTTATCACCGCTGATGGCAATACCATGTATTTTGTGAGCGACAGACCTGGTGGCTATGGTGGCCGCGATATTTACAAAAGCAACCTGATGGATGACGGGCAATGGGGGAAAGCCATGAACCTCGGCAGTAAAATTAATACGAAGTACGATGAAGACGGCCCTTTCCTGCATCCGGACGGCATCACCTTGTTCTTTAGTTCGACGGGACATCAAACGATGGGTGGCTTCGATATTTTTTACAGTACAATGTCGGAGAATGGTGACTGGCAGGAGCCTGTGAATGTAGGCTTCCCGGTGAACTCACCCGACGACGATGTTTTTTATGTGGTATCGCCCGACAAAACCAAAGCGTATTATTCTTCTTACAAGGAAGGTGGGGTAGGCGAGAAAGACAATTACATGATCACCTTCCTGGATCAGAAACAGGAGCCGCTGACCTTACTGAAAGGGGAAGTGAAAGATGAGGCTGGAAAAGTTCCGAAGAATATTGTGATTACCGTCATGGATAATGAAACCGGCAAGCTGGTGGGTGTGTACCGCACCAACAGTAAAACGGGGCAGTATGTGATGATCCTCACGCCCGGAAAAAATTACAACCTCGTGTATGAGGCCGAGGGCTTTATGTTCTATTCGGAAAACCGTGATATTCCCAAAAACACCAATTACTATGAGATCTACAGGCCTGTTCTGTTGCCCCCGCTTATTGTAGGGTCGAAAGTGGTGCTCAACAATATCTTCTTTGATTTCGATAAGGCCACGCTTCGCACAACGTCGAATGTGGAACTGAGAAACCTCGTACGCTTTATGAATAAATACCCTGCCGTGAGTGTGGAGATTTCGGGTTACACCGATTCGAAAGGAACAGAAGAGTATAATCTGAAGCTGTCGCAGAGCAGGGCCCAGGCCGTTGTTGCCTACCTCTTAAGCAAGGGCATTGGTAGCGACCGTATGACGGCCAGGGGATATGGAGAAAAGAACCCCGATGCCGCCAACCAGAAACCAGATGGGAGCGACGATCCTGAAGGCAGGCAGCTCAACAGAAGGGTAGAGTTGAAGATCACCTCTATCAAACCCTGATAACTTGTGGGGTAATTTTTCCACACAAGTCGGGATTGCATGTTTTCGTTTTTCGAATTTCAGCGACATGCCTGTCTGGCATCAAAATGCACTAAGGAACGGGGCCTGTACACTGATGTCATCGCCGCACGAATTCTATGAAGCTATTGAATACTCGATTCAGAAAAATCATATTCCGGACCTTACTCGTTAGCGTTATCCTGGTAGTGGTGATCATCGCTTTTATTTCGCCTATTGCGAAATGGGCTGTGGAGAAATATGACGTTAAATACTCGGGCCGGGAGATCACGATGGATCTTCCCTACATCAATCCGTTTACGGGGTATGTGCATCTTCGTAACCTCAGGATCTATGAGGCTAACAGCGATAGTGTCTTCTTTTCCGCTAAAGCGCTTAAGGTAAACATGGAAATGCTGAAGTTGCTGAACAAGACCTATGAGGTTAGCTCCGTGACCCTCGATACACCTGTAGGTAAGATCATCCAGCAGGATTCGGTAACGTTGAACTTCAGTGACATCATCGAGCGCTTTTCTTCCAAGGATACTGTCCCCAAACCTAAAGACCCGCTTAAAGAGCCGTTGCACCTCAACATCCTGAATATGAAAATCAAGGATGCTACGTTCTACTATGTTGAGAGAACGGTTCCCGTCTTTTACTATGTCAAAAAGCTGGATGCGGAATCCGATGGCCTGCGCTGGGACGTGGACAGTATGGCGGCTAAGCTCTACCTGGAATCGGGGCCGGGAACAGGAACCGTGAACGCCACCTTTATGATCAACATGAAATCGCTGGACTACAGGCTGGGCGCCGTGGTGAATAAGTTCGACCTCGGCATCATGGAGCAATACATCAAAGACCTTGCTAACTACGGGACGTTCAGAGCCAACCTGGATGCGGATGTGAAAGCGACCGGCAATATCAAAAACCAGGAAGACCTCAATGCTGCCGGTATGGTGATGGTCAACGATCTTCATTTCGGGAAAGATTCTTCGGAAGATTACCTGGCTTTTCAAAAGCTGATCGTCGACATCCGGCAGCTGAGCCCGGCAGGAAAAAAATATGCCTTCGATTCCATTGCTCTTGTAAAGCCTTACTTCAAATATGAGCGCTACGACCACCTCGATAACCTGCAGAATATGTTTGGGAAAGGCGGTGAGAACGTAAAGGAGGCGAAACAGGAAAACGGCAAAGCCAATATCTTATTCCAGATCGCAGATTATGTGAAGATCCTGGCCAAGAACTTTTTTAAGAGTAATTATGAGATCAGGCGCCTTGCCATTTACGATGCCGATCTGCACTACGACGATTATGCGCTTACGGAAAAATTTGCGGTAGCTGCCGTGCCGCTCACCATCATTGCCGACTCTATCGAGCGGAGTAAAAAATGGGTAGATCTGAAGCTCAAAACAGGCCTTTACCCTTATGGGGATGTGAACTTCGGACTAAGCATTAACCCGATGGACAGCACGGATTTCGATATTCATTACCACCTGCAGAAGATTCCGCTGGCCATGTTCAATCCATACCTGATCACCTATACTTCTTTTCCTTTAGACAGGGGAACGGTTGAGCTGAAAGGGAACTGGGCTGTGCGCAATGGCTATATCAACAGCAATAACCGCCTTACGGTGATCGATGCGCGTGTGAGCAAACGGCAGAAAAGGAACGGTGCGAAGTGGGTCCCGCTGAAGCTGGTGATGTTCTTTGTACGCGACCGTGGAAATGTGACCGATTATGAGGTGCCGATCAGGGGTGATCTCAAAGATCCGAAGTTCAGGCTGGGCGATGTGATCCTGGATGTGATTACGAATGTCTTTGTGAAGCCTGCTACCACCCTTTACCGCACAGAGGTACGGTCTGTCGAAAATGAAATCGAGAAGTCGATGGTGGTGCGCTGGGATAAGCGCAAGGCGGTACTGGAACGTGACCAGGAAGAGTTTGTGGAGCATATCGCCGGCTTCCTGAAAGACAATCCGAAAATTACCATCAGCGTGACACCCCTGGTATGGGAGGAAAAAGAAAAAGAGTACATCCTGTTCTTTGAAGCCAAAAAACAGTTTTACCTCTTCGCCAACAAGCTCACCGGTAAAGAGCTGCGCAACAAGGATACCGCACACATTGAAAAGATTTCCATCAAGGATTCCACGTTTATCAACTACCTCAATGCCCGGGTAAAATCCAAATGGCTATTTACGGTACAGGACAAGTGCCGGCAGATTGTGAGTGCTGAGATTGTCAACAGCCGTTACCAGGATCTGCTGAAACAGCGCTGGGTAGCTTTTACGGCTTATTTTAAGGAAGAGGGTGTAGAGGCGCGTGTGAAGATGCAGGCTGTGACCGTGAAGATTCCTTACAATGGCTTTTCACTCTACCGCATCAATTATAAAGGAGATGTTCCGGATGAGCTGCTGGAAGCTTACCGCACGATCAACGAATTTGATAACAGGAATCCCCGGAAAAAATACAAGGACCTTCGCGAAAAGAACCGCAAAGCCAGCAGGGGAAAATAGAAACAGGGATTATTCTTTTGGCAGCTGGATATAAAAGGTAGAGCCTTCGTTCTCTTTACTCTCGAACCAGATGGTGCCATTCAGGAGATCGACCAGCTTTTTGGCAATAGACAGGCCAAGGCCCGAGGATTTTTCGCCTTTCAGCCCGACGCGCCCCTTTACTTTTTTCAGGAAGATATCGGTACGGTCTGTCTCCGGAATGCCTACGCCATTGTCTTTAAAAGAAATGAGGTAAGAGGTATCCTGCTCTTTCACATTGATATCGATAATGCCCTGGTCGCCGGTAAATTTAATGGCGTTGGACAGCACATTATGAATGACCTGGAAGAACTTCACAGCATCGGAGGTGATATTGATATTTTCGGAGTCGGAGGTAAGTGTAAAGACTTTGTCTTTGTTCATGGCCCTGAGCTTATCGAGGGTCACATGGATTTTTTCCACCAGGTCGAAGCGCGTTTTGCGTACATAGGTATGCGCCGACTCAAAGTGTTCCTGCCTTAAAAAGTCGTTGACGATGTCGATGCATTGCTGCGTGTTTTCCTGCATGATGTTCAGCAGCTTGTTGATATCGGCCAGGTTGTTTTCATTATAGCCTTTCTGCAACGAAGAGATCATGTCTTTGGAAAGCTGGAGCGGTCCGCTCAGGTTATGCGTCAGCATATCGAGGAGCGTATCTTTCTGGGCCGTGTATTTGATCAGGTAGTCTTCGTGCTTCTTGGCCTCGCTGATGTCTTTCACAAACGCGGTAATGAGGTTGGTATCTTCCAGCACCAGCACATCGCAACTGATATGTTTCAGGACATGATCGGGGAAAATGAGCCTGAACTCGGTGGTATTGATGCAGCCGGTTTCCATCAGCTCGTCATACCTCATCTGCAGGTACGCACTGTCTTCCGCTAAAATAAACTTCAGGATGATCTTCGAATCAAAGAACAGCTCTTTTTCATCGATGCCAAAGATGCGTGTGAAGTTCGCATTCACATAGAGGAACGATTTTTTTTTGATATCGTAAACAGCGATGCCGTCATCCGTAATATCACCGATCTTTTTGATGAAGTTATAATTGCTGATGTTTTCCATAGCTCAATCCATTAAAAGACGTCTTGAATAGGTAAAGGCGATCAGCTCGGCGGCATTTTTGACGTTGGCTTTTACAAACAGGTGTTTCCGGTGTGTTTCAATGGTTTTTTCGGATACGTCAAATTGCTGGGCGATCTCCTTTGTGGAAAAGCCCCTGGCGATTTTTTCGAGGATCTGTTTCTCGGCCCTGGTGAAGGGCTCTTCGATGCCTTTCAGAAGCTCATCGTTGTTTTTCAGGAAATTCCTGGCGTTTTTGGATTTAAGCTCAATCTCCGGGCAGATATAACGCTTGCCGGCTGCCACCTGCTCAATGGCATTGATGAGTTCCGAGCAACCCGATTTTTTGGAGACAAAGCCCATGGCCCCTTTGCCGAAAATGGTATTCACGCTGTCGATCTGATCATACATGGAGTGGGCGATGATCCTGACATCAGGATATTTCCGGGTGATCCTTTCACAGATCTCATAACCGTTGAGCGCCCAGGGCTGTTTTACTGTGTACAACTGCAGGTCCAGGATGAAAATGGAAATGCGGTGAGTGGCAATAAACTCGTCCATGTGGGCAAGTTCAAATTCATCTTCTACAATTTCAATTTCCGGTTGTTTGGATAGCAGGTAGTTTATGCCTTCTTTAACGGATTTATGGTCCTCGATATAAGCAACTTTTAGTTTTTCACGCATAAAAGAGAGATAGCAAATTGGATTCCTGATTTGGTTCAGAGGGATACAAAGCTACTAAATATTTAGAATCAGGGTATAAGGGTTTTACCTTATAAATTTCCCTGTTACTTTTACGGGATTTTCAGTTACCTTCGGGCAATAATCCATACAATTATGGGGTTTAACGGTTGAGCAAAAAAAAGCAACATATCCTATTGGCTGAAGACGATGAAGATGACATTCTCTTCTTTCGTGAAGCCATTCATTCCCTTTCTCTTCCCTGCGAGTTGATTGTCGTGAATAATGGGGAACATGCCGTGAACTACTTCTCAGTGAGTAAAATTTTACCCGATTTTGTGTTTTTAGATATTAACATGCCTAAGCTAAACGGGATCGAGGCATTGAAAGCCATCAAAGCGATACATCCGTCCAGCGACCTACACGTGGTAATGTTGTCTACAGCCATGTCGGAGCCGATGGTGGAACAGAGCTACCGTTTCGGTGCGAGTATTTATATCCAGAAGCCTACTAATTTTAACGACCTCAAAGAGTACCTTCACTATTGCCTCACTCAATTAGGCCATACCGTTATCCAACCCGGTTTTATTCTCAACCGGCATTTCAGGGACGCTTTTTAAACGACCCGGCACACCCGCACAATCTTTATAAAACGTTTCTGGTAATTGGGAGATGCTTTGAAATCGGAAATTTTAACGCCCGGGGTCCGCTTGTCGGATGAACTGTGAATAAAGCTGGGATTGTTTCCTCCTGTTAGAATAATACCGACATGCCCGGGTTTGCGGATGGAAGCATTGGTGCCTGTAAACACGATCACATCACCCGTTTTGCAGGAGTCCATCGGGATCTCCCTGCCGAATTTACCATACTCCGACGAGGAGCGGGGTACCGTCACTTTAAAATGGCTGAAGACATAATATACAAAGCCCGAGCAATCGAAGCCTGTTTGAGGCGAGCAGTTAGCATAATTGTAATTTTTTCCCAGCTGGGCTTTACTGAAATTAACCAGGCTGTCTTTATCGACGATCACCTCTTTGGTCTCCTCATCGCCGCTCCGCGTTGTGAAAGCGGCACACAGGCCCAGGGAAAGAAAGAGCATTAGTTTAACAAAAGGACTCATCTACTAAAATTAAGGATAAAATCCCAGAGGGGGCATAAGGCAGGGCTGTTCTGGCATGAAATTATCTTAAAATACTTTAAAATTTTAACATAAATTTTTATCAGACCTTATCTTTGTCTATACCACTACAAAACCGTTCCTTATGACCGAGCCACTTATCTGCCTTCTGATCGACGATGACCACGATGATAGTGAAATGTTTCAGCTGGCTATCGAAAGAACTAAAATATCTGTTGACTGTATTGTGGCCAATAGTGCTATCCAGGCCCTTAAGCTGCTGAAAGACGATGAGGAGATGATCCCCGATTTTATTTTTTTGGATCTGAATATGCCTTTGATGAATGGCCGCGAATGCATCGTTGAGCTGAAAAAAATGACGAAGCTGAAAGATTCCACCATCATTGTGTACTCCACCTCTTCCAATAAGCAGGAGATGAAGGAAATGCTGGATCTTGGCGCCGCTCATTTCATTACCAAGCCTTCCGATATTTCCTTGCTGGAACAAGCCCTGGTAGACTGCCTGCAGCATAAAGAGGCGTAGTTGCGTGTAACCGGGTAAATCCTGTACGGATAAGCCGGAGATTGTAAAGAATTATATTGACCCCCTTGTCCTGATGCTCTGTGTCACCGGCGTTCCCATCATTTTATATGCTTTACGGTTTTACAGCTTTGTTTCAATAAAGTGTTGTGCATTTCAAGTGTAGAGAGCAGCTTGCCCGACCAGTCTTTAAGCTCAGCGTCATTCGTGCGTGTGTAAAGCTTTTTGATTTTGCACCGGCCACCTTTGTTTACTTTGGTGGCGCCTTTCAGGTAAGCCTTGTCGTACGCTTTTCCCTGCTTTTTTTCAAACCAGGATAAGATCTTTCTCTCTTTTTCAGACATGGTGGCAGGTAAGGGTATGTTTTTTTTCGACGCCAGTCCTTCTACCTGTTGTTGGATGTGTTTGTAATCGTCAACCAGGCGGCCGGCAGCGGCTTTGGTTTCTGCGGCCATCGCATGCGTTGGCGCCAGCTCGCCGATCTTCACGGTGAGCACGCTGATCTCATAGGTTTTGATGAGGGTCTTTGCTTCTTTCTTTGTTAATGTGCTTTGGGCTTGGGTGGTAATGGCCAGTACTGTGGCGAAGATACCGAGGATTATTTTTTTCATACATAAGAACGTTGTCATTAATATATTTTCATTGTTTGACTTCGGTTCACGACATATCGTGAGTCGAAACCATCTGCGTATAACATAAAAAGCAACCGGTTATAGTTGCTTTTTATGTTGTCATGATAGAATCAATTAAGCGGCATCGCGCATCGCTTTGATCTGGTCATGGGATTTGAGAATTTCCGCATTTTGCTTAGTGATCACACTTAATGCATCGGCAGGTAATTCTTCTGCTTTTTCCAAAACGCTTTTGTATTCATTTTTGGCAGCATCTTCGCCAAACTCGCATGAGGAAAGGATAGCCTTACGGTTGTTGCTCGTTACGGCCGCTTTCAGGTCCATCCATAAGCGGAATAGCTTGCCGGTTGTTTTTGTTTCATCATGATCCGGCTCTTCGGCGTTTGGAACGAACTTTCTCAACTCGGAAGAGAAGCCCCGGCTTTGATCGCTGAATTTGTTAAACAGGGATTTTAATTCTGAGTCTTTCGCTTCTTCAGCTGCTTTCTTATAGCCTTCCGAACGGTCATTATTAATAATGATCAGTGAGTTTATCGCATCGATTTTCTGAGTTTCCATAATGGTGTTTTTTTAAATGTTAGTTTTAATGTTAGTGATTTGATTCGCCATGAATTTTTCAATTGTCGTACCATCGCGTCCTGATTCCAATGTGGAACTATAAGAGGTTTTAAGGGGACATAATGCTTCTCCGCGTTGACATATTTCCCCATAGGAGGGAGCAGGGCATCTGTTTTTTGGCATTGAACATGCATTCTTCCCAATATCTTATTTTAATCACTGTCAACATGGGAAATACAGAAAACCTCCGCAGCATAGAAGCTGTCAACAAAATCAAAGAGCTGATCGAAAAGGCCAATACCTGCCTCTTTATCACTAAGCTGACAACCGTTCCTTTATCTTCCAGGCCTATGAGTACACTCCGGGTAGATGAGAACGGGATTATCTGGTTTTTTAGCAAAATAGATTCGGATAAAAACATGCACCTTAAGCAGGACGACCGTGTTCAATTGTTTTACGCACACAGTTCTTCCTCCGAATACCTGAGCCTCTACGGCCGGGCAGAGGTGGTGACCGATCGCCGCGTGATTGACAATCTGTGGAACCCGCTCGCAAAGGTTTGGTTCGATGGTAAAGACGATCCTACGATCACGGTGTTAAAAGTAACACCCGAAGACGGGCATTACTGGGATACCAAAAACAATAAAATGGTGCAATTGCTGAAGCTGGCCATTGGGGCGATCATCGGCAAGTCGTTGGACGATGGACTTGAAGGAAATATCCGGATTTGAAGTCCCGGAAGCGCTCAAACAGTAGGTGTGAGGCTTAGCCGGAACGTCAGCAGGTGGCTGGTATCGAACCAGAGCTTTTTAATTCCGGCGGCAATTTTCTTGATCTCGCTATAGCAATTGGGTTTCACCACATAGGCATTGCAGCCGAGTTGATAAGCTTCCACGATGTCCTGTTGAGCATTGCTGGTGCTGTAAACAACAACAGATACATGTGTCAGCTCAGGATGGTGCTTTATTTTATTGAGAATGAATTTGCCGTTTTGTTTTGGCATATTCAAATCGAGAATCACGAGGCAGGCACTTTTTCCTTCTTCCGAGAGCAGGTAGTCCAGCATCGCGCCACCATCGCTAAATGTTTTGATCGGAGACCTGAAACCAACCTCACGGAAGGCAGATTCCATCAGCTCCAGATCGTCGGCATCATCATCGGCCATCAGTAAACGAATGTTGTTTATAATTCCCTGAGTCATGTAGTAGTGGTTAATAGGGTTCAACAACGTTGCTTTGTTCAGTTCTTTAAAGGTAAGCCAAGTTTAGCCTCATGTCAAGTAAAAACAACAAAAATATCGTTATCCTATTGTTAAGTACGTTGCGACAACTGTTCTTCCGGAAACCCTGATAATCCTGCTAAAACGGATAGCCAATGGCAATATTGAGCACGAGGTTCTGCTTTCGCCATTTGCCATCGCCGAATTGGATCCTGTTATACACCCAGCGTTCGTTCTCCGGCAGGGAAGGCTTTCTCAGGGGCATGCCCACATCCAGGCGGATGACGAAGAAAGAAATATCGGCTCTTAAACCCAAGCCTGTGCCTACCGCAAACTCTTTGTAGTAGCGGTTCGGGTTAAATTCGCCGTTGGGTACTATATCGTTTTTCCTGGTAAGCCATACATTGCCTGCATCCAGGAAGAGCGCTCCTTTAAGGACACTCACGATGGTAAAGCGGTATTCGATATTGGCTTCGAGCTTGATATCACCGGCCTGGTCAAGATAACCTTTGTTGGCGAGGCTGTCCGGGATAACATAAGAACCCGGTCCGATGGTACGGGGCAGGAACGCACGGATGCTATTGGAGCCGCCGCTGAAAAACTGTTTGATGTAAGGCATGCTGTTGGAGTTTCCGTAAGGCACGCCCACGCCGGCCAGCACGCGCGTAGCGATCCGGTTATCCTTATTGATGTTGAGGTAATAGCGGGCATCGATCGAGAGTTTGGCATATTGGGAATACCTGTACCCGAACAGGAGGAAAGGATCGGCATCGCTTGGCTTTCTTCCTTCGATGAGCGATTGCACCGTGCTGAAAGCATTGCCCGACACATCAAACATACTGTTGAAGTAATACTGGTTACGTTTTTCTGTTCCTACCAGGGAGTTATAGGTAAAGCCATATTTGCCGCCGATGGTGAATTGCTCTTCGAAGCTTTTTCGCAGGAAAGGATTGTCGATGAGCAGCGTTTCGAAAGCGCTGGTTGTTCCGAGCAGGCGTGCGAAGTTTACCGAGAAAGGCGTGACCTCCCATTCCTTCTGTGCCGACTCTTTCCAGACATAGCCAAACGATGCATTGAAAGCCGCCATCCTGAAATAGAGAACACGGTTCAGTAAGCGGAAGCCCAGGTCCACCTTGGTTTTCGGGACATAAATGCTCGACACGTTCCGGATGTTGAAAGGCGCGATGAATTTCGGAAAATACAATTGCGTGTTGGCGCCGAACTCATAGGAGTTGAAGCCCGATTGCAGCTTGCTGAACTGCGTTTCGAAGTTGCCGTTGAGGTTGAAGAGCCAGAGCTCCGCACCCCGGAACAGGTTGCGGTTCTTAAAGCTCAGCGTAGCTGCCGGCCCGGTGTAGTTGTTCGTTTTCGTCACCGTTTCCACTTCTACCTGGATGGATTTTTTCGGCATCGGTGTCAGGTTGATGAGCGCGTCCATATAGCCGATGCCGCCAATGATGGTATCCGTAAATTTGATAGTCACATTCCGGAATACACCCATGCCCATCAGGCGGTTGACCGTAAGGCTGTATTTTTTACGGCTATAGTAATCTCCTTTTTTGATGAAGATGGAGCGGAGTACAACCTCGGGGCGGAAAGCACTGTCTTTGTTGAAATAATAATAACCATCGACCTTTAGTGTATCGTTCCTCATCGTGATGGTATCCTGGCTGCGCCTGTATCCCGGGTTCACATACACATTCCTGATATTGTAAGGCATGTAAGCTTTCGCCGGAAGATTTCTTTTTACCGTCAGCCGGATGTCGACGGTTTTTGTTCCGACGGTGCTATCGGCTTTGAACAGGAGGTAGTCCTGGTTGAAATAATAAAAACCGTTGTTCTTCAGGTAGTAATCGATGCGCACCCGTTCTGCTTTCAGTAAGTCGAGGCTGTACTGCATGCCCGGTTTTATCAGCGATTCGCTTTCCGATTCCCGGATCATACGCCCGATAAGCCCGCTGTCTTTCGGAAAGATGATGCTGTTGATGGTGTAGGGCGCTGTTACTGTGGCGGTGTATTCCACGCTGGTCTTGCGTTTTCTGGTGGTGATGCTGTAGCTCACGCTCGCATCGAAATAGCCGAGGGTGTTGAGCCGGTTCACCATGATGTCGGCCACATTGGAGGCGTTCAACTGGCTTTCGAATACCGGCTTTTCAGCATATTTCCGGCGCACCATGCTTTTGAATTTCTTTTTCGGAGCGTCGCCTGTATAGTAATTGTAAAGGCTGAGCCTGATGCGCATGCCCAGCAGCTTCTCGTTGGGCTTCGGCCGTGGAATCTTCAGGAGCTCGGTTTTAATGTCGCCCTTATTCACCTTGTCTTTTGATTCTACGTTTACCTTCGCGCCAATGTACAGGTTCTCACCTTCGGGCAAGCGCCTGATATTATTGCAGGCGCTGAGAACAAGCAGCAACAGGCAGATCAGTGCCGGACCTGTTCGCCTGGGTTTATATGTTATCCTGCGCCTCATTTGGTTTTGGTGGAGTCGGTTGTGTTTCCTGATTTCTGAGCTTGTTTCGGTTTTCTGAGCAATTCTCTCAGCTTATTGTAGTTTCTGACGTATACCACACCCACACCGGTTTTGGTGATCTCGCCCTCTATCGGGTTTTCGTATTGGTTCTGCCTGAAGCCCCGCAGCTTGTAACGCCCGTCTTCCGTGAGCTTATAGTCGATGTTGATGTTGCCGGCCACGTCGCTGGCATTATTCTGCTTGGCCCGCTCGCCTTCCAGCTCCACGTTGCCGCCCACACGGATCGTTACCTTATCCTTGAACAATTGCTTCGACACGCCGATCTGGAGCTGTGTGCGGCCCTGCTCCTGTCCTGTGGAATAATCCTCAAAGGAATTGACGCCCAGGTCGAGGTCTACGCCCTTGATGTATTTCTGCGACAAGGAGCTTAGTTGCTGCGTGAGCACTTTGCTGGCGCTGGTGCGTGAGGCCGAGGAAAGCCCGCCGCCACCGCCGCCGTTGTCCAGCGGATTATCGCTGATGAAGCGCCGCAGCGTGAGCAGGGCAAACACCTGTTTGTTGAGCTGCGTCTCATCGCCCCTCAGCTCTTCCAGCTTGGAGTTCACCGTGCCGTTCACGGCGCCTTTGTCCTTCGGTGCCAGCTGAATATCGAAGCTGATCTCCGGCGAGGAGAGGAAGCCGTTCATTTTCAGATACACCAGGAAGGTGAGCATGTTGCGGTATTTGTTGCGCTCCAGCTCATCCACGCCGGCCAGGTCATTCTGGATCAGGTCGATGGGTGACGTCTTGATGGTATATATCGCTTTGATGTCCACATAGGCATCCAGGAGGTCGCCCGACCAGGTCACGGAGCTTCCCGGCTCTATCCTGAAATCGCGTTGCACCACCTCACTGATCGTGAGGTGGTAGCCGCCATCCTGGATACTGTATTTGCCGGTGAGTGTCGTTTTGCCGCTCTGGTCCAGCGTAAAATTGAGTGTGCCTCCGCCTACAATGAAGAGGGAGTCGCCGGATTGCTGATCCACCAGCATTTTCAGTTGTACCTCCTTGTCAAAGGTAATCGAGGCGTCAAGATCAATGCCTTTCATCATCGTGATCTGTTCGATGGTATCGTGTTGCCTTGTCATGATGTTCTTCTTTGTATTCAGGCTGTCTACGAACTCCACAATGCCTTTATTTTCTTCTTTGCCCACCTCGCTTTCCGGTTTGATGTAGGTAATCTGCGATCCTTTATTGAGGCGCATTTTCGCTTTTACCACAGGTGTGTTCACATTGCCCCGTATGCTGATGTCGCTGTTGAGGAATACCGTTCCGAAATACAGGGAATTGTCCTGCTTCGTGGTATTCATTGCCAGGAAATCCTCCGACTTCAGCCGTACGTCGAGGTCTGGATTCTTCAGGTCCTTGATGTTTACATTTCCGCTCAGCACCGCTTTATGATCCAGTGAATCTACAATCGTAAAATCGCGGAAGATGACTTTGTGATTCTCGAAGCCCAGGTTGCCATCCGGGATCTTTAAATACGAATCGATGAAGGTCGGGTTCAAAGCGCTTTCTTTAAAGTGAAGATTTCCGGTGAGGCCCGGTGTCTCCACGCCACCCTTGATGCTGATTTTTCCATCCACGCTCCCCGACATCCGCGTGACCTGCCCGAAGGTAAAGGGCTCGATGGTTTTCATGTTCAGCGACCTGATATCGAGGATGAAGTTCAGGGCATTTTCTTTAGTTGCCACATTGTATGTGCCGTTCACGCTGATGTCGTTCCCCGGGCCGTTCACCTCCAGGTTAAGATCATAGAGCTGTGGGTTCGCATGGTTATTGGCTTTTACCTTCACCGTGCCTATCGGCACCGATTGAAAGACAAAATCAGAAACCGTAAGATCGGAAGAAAAGGCATTGGCTTTCTCATGTTTTTCCAGTGTGACTGTTCCGTTCACTTCGCCTTTCACCAGGTCCTTTTTATTTTCCAGCATATTGGAAATGGTGCTCAGGTCAAACCGCGTGAAGTCGACCTTCAGAGGTGCCGCCGTTGTTTTTGTTTCCGAGTTTATGTCAATGGCCTGTGCTCCGTTGCTGATGTTGAGCTCATGGGCAATCAGGCCTTGGGGAAGAATCTGCAGGTAATTTCCGGGGCTGACCTTCCAGCCCTGGGAGTTGAGGGTCAGCTCCGGATTCAGTTTCAACTCATGACCGCCGTTTTTGGTGTTTGTGAGCGTGCCGCCGGCAGCCAGTAATTTCAGGCTGTCATCTTTGGCTGTGGTCAGCTGAAAGGTAATTACATCCTGTTTGATGTTGCCGTTCAGCGACATGTTCTCTATACGGATGGTAGGATTGGAAACCTCTGCCGTGCTCAGGGCATAGTTAAGCGTGGTCGCATCGGAGCTGATTCTGAGCCTGATGCTGTCGGCTTTGGTGCCCGTATATTTGACATGAGGTACGGAAAGATCCGTGATCAGCTTTTTCTCCGTGCTGTTGTAGCTTCCGTTAATAAATACCGGCGTCATCTCTTCCAGCCCCGGAACGGCATTCTCCACAATAAGCCTTGGATCGGTCACATTCAGGTAATAATCGAACTGCTGCGGTTTTAAGAGTTTGGTCTCTGCCGGACCGGGCAGGGTATAGTAGTTGCCGGTGAATTGCTTAAAGGAGGCTGCCAGCTCATTCATGTGCAACGTACCTTTGAGGCCGGCCTCCACGATGCCCGATTGCAGCCTCACTTCAGAGATCCCGTCTTTCATTTCGCTGGTGAGGATCACTGAGTCGATGGGGTAGCGTTTGTTTTTTTTGATCAGGAGTGTGTTATACATACGCGCCGCGCCGGTAATATTATCGCCTTCCTGTTGCAGGTCCGATTTGATAAACGTGCTGATGCGCGTGTCTTCCGTGGATACCTTCAGCGCTTTCAGATCGGCGCCTTTCAGATCGAAGGTGAACACATATCTGGGAGCGGCACTGTCCATGCTCAACGAGCCATCGAAGACAAAAGCCAGGTTCGGATCATCCATCACCGCTTTACCTGTAAAGGATTTTTTGACGAGCTGCCCGTTTACCTGTAAGTTCGTATACGCATAACCCATGACCTGTGCTTTCTCCAGGGCCAGGTTTAGCTCTGTATTTACCGTTCCGGCGCTGAGCCCGCTTCCTTTGAAGTGGAGAGAGGTGCTGACCTCGCCCAGCGTGGCCGGCTGCCTGATGAGCTGACCGATATGGAAGTGCTCCACTTTCACCGAGCCTTCATAAGGCTGCTCTGTATTGCCGGCTTTGGGGTTCATCCGGATGTCGGCGAGGATATTGCCCATCGACGTTTGCACATTCAGAGAGGTGTTGAAGTTGTTCAGGTAGCCTTTGATGTTGCCTGTTACTGCAAAGGTTTCGGGCAGGCTGATGCTTTGCGGAATGAGGCCTGGAGAAATAATGCTGAACAGGTCGCTCCTGGTAGAGGTGATGTGAATGTCAGGAAAATCGAGGAACATCCTGTCGGGGTTCAATACCTGTTTGAGCGCTCCTTTCAGTTTGACGATGGTGTTTTTGGGTGTGAAGAGATCAAAGCGGTCGATGCGCAGGTCGTTGATGATGCCCTTCGCATCCAGGCTCAGCTTCACTTCTGTTTGCGGAGTGAGGTTCAGGGCTTTGATCTCCGTGAGGTTCGGCACGAAATAAAGGATGTCGCTCACTTTCACATCACTCTTCTTCAACCGGACGGATACATAAAGATTACCAACGTCTTTTCCGATGTCCTCAATGGATGCATAGCGGATCGACAGATGATCCCTGATCGTGCTGTGATTGGTTTCAATGTGCAGTTCGGAAGCATCTATGTGCGTGGTATCGTATACGAGCCTGCCGCTGAACGTTTTCAACTCAAAGCCGCACTGCTCTTTGAAGCTCAGGTCTTCAAGCGTTAAGCGGGAGGCTTTGGCATTGCCATACACCTCGCTTGCATGCAGGTTGAAGTTATCCGCAAAGATGTGGTTGTAATCCACACCGCTTTTGGTTTTCGGAACCCGGTTATTATCAAAATAAAAGTGGTTGGAGTCGAGGTCGAGCTGCTTCAGGGTCACTACCCAATCGGGAGGGGTTGTATGGATCGTATCGGCGATGCCGGCAGGAGCATGTGTTGCTGTGTCATTGGGAAAGCCCATCACGTATTTTGCTGTTGTATTTGCGAGGGAAAGGCTTTCCAGCTCGATGCGTTCATGCAGGAGGTCGATGCGCTGAGGTTTCAGGACGAGCCTTCCCAGCGCCAGGGCCGCCTGCTGGTTTTGAATGGTGTTATGGTAAATGGCGTTGATGTTATTCAATTCTATTTTTCCGAGGCTTAGGCTATAGTCGAAGGGTTTGGATGGTGTTGGCGGCTCAGGAGCTTTGTGCGATACTTTTTGTATGAATTTTACCCGGGTATTTTTCAGCGCCACACTCTTCACATCAATTGCTTTCTTCACAAAGTCCAGGGTGTTGACTTCCGTTTCAAGATCGCCCAGCTCCAGGTCGGCAAAGGTCCCGGTGTAGCCGTCATGAAAGGTTGCGAAGATGTTGTGCAGCTCGACGGTCTTTAAGCTGAAAGCCCAGGGCGCCGCAGTGGTATCTTTGGGCTCTTTTGCTTTCTCTCCGGGTTTACCGGGTTTTGAGAAGGCGTCGATGATAAAGTTAAAATTAAAAGCACTGTCGTTGCTTGGCCGCGATACATGGGCCGTCATTGTATTCAGCTCCACATGATTCACGGTGATCTGGTGATCGAGCAGGTCGAGCAGGGCAATGTCTACCTGCAGGTGATGGGCATAGAGCAGGGTATCTTTTGCCAGGTCCTCTACATATACATCTTCCAGGGCTACCGATTTCGGAAAGACGATGCTCAGTTTTCCCAGCGTGACTTTGGTGCCGGTTTTTTTGGAAACAAAGGAGGTGGCTTTCGAGGTGACGAAGTGCTGAACCTCCGGAATCTGCAGAAGCAGGATGATCATCAGCAACAAAATAAGGGGAACGGCAATGATCCATAAAATTGTTTTCACTAACAATTTCAGGATGCGTTTCATGCCCCTATGATTCTCTTGATGCCTTGCCACCTCTTACAAGGTAAATTTAAAATTCCTTTGTACGACGCTTATATACAGGACTTATTAAAGCCCCTGTTTTAACAATTCTTAGGCCCCAATCAAATGTTAAGCCAGCCAGGAGCAGGCAGAAGGCTGATTAAAGCTCCTGTTGATAATTCATTGTCAGGAAACCGTTAAGCCTGTATCCGTACATGTATGGGTGTTTACGAAATGCCTATATTTAGGACTGTATCTGTAATACATTGTCTTATGGCTGATCTGAAAAAGAGTCTTGTCTTTGTCCTCCTTTGTTTATGTACCGTTTTATCTGCACAGGGGCCTGCGGAAAGGGTGAGGAAGGTGGTGGATTCCTGTGTGGCACATGGTAATTTTAATGGCGCCGTGCTGATTGCGAAAAACGGGAAGATAGAGTATCTGAAATACACAGGCCTCGCCAACAGGCATTACGCTATTCCCTATTCTCCGAAATCGCTGTTCCATATTTTTTCCATCACCAAAGCCTTTACGGCGGCTTTGATCATGCAGCTGTACGAAGAAAAGAAGATCAGCCTGGATTCCGTTATTTCAACCTATTATCCGGAGTATAAAGGAGAGGCGGCTAACAAGGTCAAGATCCGGAACCTGCTGACCTATAGCAGCGGCCGCGAGCATAAGGATATCCGTAACCCGGAGATGATCCATGAGGCCTATGACAAAACGATCTGGCCCCTGGATACATTTATCACCCGGTATTTGTCTGAAAACCTGGTGGACACGCCGGGAACGAAGTTCAATTACAATAACGGCGATTACATCCTGTTGGGAAAAATCATCGAAAACATCTGTCATAAGCCCTATGAGCAGGTGCTAAGGGAAAAGATCCTGATCCCTTTGGGAATGCGGCATACAGACTACCTGCACCACGACGATATTATCAGGAACCTGGACGAAGGCTATTCGAACAGGGATTCCAGCGTCAGGGCCCTGTTTATGCCGACCAATTATTACATCGATAATTTGTATTCGGCAGGCGCGATGTATTCTACTCCCGAAGACCTGCTGATCTTTGACCAGGCTATTTTTAACCATACCCTGCTTAAAAAGGAAACCGTGGATGTGATGCTTAGGCCTTATGAGAAGCTTGGCGACGCCGCCTTTGGCTTTTGGGTGTATCCTAAAAAAATCGGAAATGACTCCACCTTATTTATCGAGCGGCAGGGCTCAGGCTACGGGCATGCCTCGAACTGGGTACACCTGCCGGATAAAGGAATTAGCTGCATCATCTTATCCAACACGCATACCGTTGACCTGAATGTGATGCGGGTAAAAGTACTGGCCGCTTACCTGGGGCCGAAATAAATTTTTATAAAGCTTTCCGCCTGGCCCTCTCATATTGCACCGGCCATTGTGCTCCTACCTGAAGCTCATCGGCAGCGCGGTACGGGAAGTAAGGATCGCGCAGCAATTCGCGGGCGATAAATACGGCATCCGCTTTTCCTTCAGCGATCAGGCTTTCAGCCTCTTCCGGGGTAGTAATCAATCCTACGGCACCGGTGAGGATGCCCGTTTCTTTTCTGATGGTTTCGGCAAAGCCTGCCTGGTACATCGGTTTCAAAGGAATCCGCACGCCGGTGATATTGCCGCCGGTAGAGCAATCGATGAGGTCGACGCCTTTTGTTTTCAGCACAGAAGCCAGCTTCACCGAATCCTGTTCCGACCAGCCGTTCTCTACCCAGTCGGTGGCGGAGATGCGTACAAATAAAGGCAGTTCCTCCGGCCATACGCTTCTCACGGCCTCTGTGATTTCCAGCAGGAAGCGGATGCGGTTTTCGAAAGAGCCGCCGTAACCGTCTTTCCTGAAATTACTTAAGGGAGATAAAAACTCGTGGATGAGGTAGCCGTGTGCCCCGTGCAGCTCAATCACTTTAAAGCCTGCTTTCAAGGCGCGGGCCGCTGCGCTTTTAAAATCCCCGATGATGCGTTTCACTTCGGCCAGGCTTAATGCTTCCGGAACCAGGTCGCCCTCTTTGAAAGCGACAGCGCTTGGCGCCAGGGTTTTCCAGCCGCCGTTCTCCGGCGTCAGATTCTCACCGCCTTTCCAGCTGACCTGGATGCTTGATTTCCGGCCCGCATGAGCCAGCTGGATGCCGGCAACAGAGCCCTGCTGCTCAATAAAAGACGTGATACGCTTTAAAAAATCAATGTGCTCATCTTTCCAGATGCCCAGGTCGGCGGGTGAGATGCGGCCTTCGGGAGATACGGCCGTGGCTTCGGAAATCACCAGTGCGGCGCCACCCACTGCCCGGCTGCCCAGGTGTACGAGGTGCCAGTCGTTGGCATAGCCGTCTTCGCTGGAATACTGGCACATAGGCGATACCACGATACGGTTTTTCAGCTTGATGCTTCGGATGTTTAAGGGTGTAAAGAGTTTTGACATACCAGGTTTATTTTTAAATTCTTTTTTTGGTGATGGCCGCTTCCACAGGGAGTGCCGCGCGTTTTCATATAAGCCCGGGCACAGAAGTCTGCCTTGTCACAAACATCATATACTCCGGTTGGTTTTCGGAAAATAAATAAAAAAATCAACTCCTTCACCCGGCCGGCCATCTGCTTTGATGATGCCTTTGTGTGTGTTCATGATTTTCTTGCAAAGCGCCAGGCCTATGCCGGAGCCCTGGTATTCGCCGGTATTATTGAGCCTCGTGAAAATGTTGAACACTGATTCGTTATAATTTTTTTCGAAGCCAATCCCGTTATCCGAATAGCGGATCACATGATACTCGTCTGTTTTACCTGCCGGCAGGTCCGGAACGAATGCACCTTCCACCAACGCAACGCTGAGTTGAGGCCGGCGGTCGGCATGCGAAAATTTCAGGGAGTTGTAAATTAAATTGGAGAAGAGCTGCTTGAGCAGGAAGGAAACGCCTTTCACTTCCGGAAGTTTTCCGATCGTGAGTGTAGCTTCCGTCGCCATCAGTGAGTCGTTTGTTTCTACCGCCACTTCTTCCAGGAGCCGGCCCAGGTCGATGTCTTCAAAAGCCTCTTTGCTGTAGTTCAGGCGTGTATATTTCAGGATATCTTTTACCAGTACCTGCATGCGCTCTGCGGATTTGTTCATGCGCAATACTTTTTCATAAACATCTTCGGGGATTTCTTTTTCCTCTTCCGAAAGGATAAAGGACGACATCATCTGGATCTTTCGCAAAGGCTCCTGCAGGTCGTGTGTGCTGATCCAATTGATGTTTTCAAGCTCGGCATTGGTTTCCATCAGGATCCTGGCCAGCTCGCGTTGTTTCTCCTCCTCCTCGGCCAGGAAAACCGAGCCCATGTGTTTCAGCAACACGCTGGCAAAATTGGACGATGCGGCGATTTCCGATTGTAACCAGGGGTTACTCTGGAACTTCAGCGTTTCCTTCCACAGCTCAAAGGATTTTCGTGGCGATAGCCCGTTCTTGTCCTTCTCAATGGCTTTGGCCGGATCGCCGGCCCAGTTCACCTCCGCGATGGTTTCGGGTTTGTACCAGATGATGCAGTTGTTGGAAGAGATGTTCAGCGATACGTAATTGACGCCCGGTATTTTCCCGGCATAGCTTTTCGACTCCGGTAGCAATTTACCGATGGAATCCGTGTGAAATTGCGTATTGCCGGTATAGACGGAGAGGTAGGCCGCCAGCTGGCGGATATCGTTGTCATCCGGGGTGATGCCCGCTTTATAGATGTGGTTGTCAATGAGCAGCGACACACCGGAAGCATTGCACAGCAAGAGAAGATCCGGATCGCCGGTGACTTCGGCGAACGAATTGCGGTCGAGCTCCAGCTTGCGTGAGATAAGTCGTTTGGCGGCATCGTTGATTTTTTGGGTTGCCTCGTATTCCTCGTTCAGCTGCCTCACGTCGATCTGCGAGGTAATGAAATTGCCCTGCAGCTTTGCCGCCAGGCGTGTTTCCTGGCTCAGGTATTTCGGTGAGTAGTGATGGCAGGCCACCAATCCCCAGAGTTTTTTCTTATGGATGAGCGAAATCGTCAGCGTGGCGCCCACGCCCATGTTATGAAGGTACTGTACGTGAATAGGAGATACGCTTCGCAGCGAGGCGTAGCTCAGGTCCAGGTTCCGGTCTTTTCCGTCGTCGATGGTATAAAGCGGAACCGGCATGTAATTAACATCCGCAATGATGCGCAGTTGATTCTTAATATAGAGCTCGCGTGCCTGCGGCGGAATATCGGTGTGCGGATAATGCAGTCCCAGGAAGCCTTCCAGGTCGTCGCGCTTGCTTTCGGCAATCACCTCGCCGTTATAGTCTTTGTCGAAACGGTAGATCATCACGCGGTCGTAGCCGGTCACATGACGGATGCCGCGGGCCACCAGCGTACACAATTGTTTCAGCGTATGCGTTTCTTCCATGTAGCCTAAAAATTCTTTCGAGAGGCTCAGCAGGTCCTGTTTTTCCTGTTCATGGCTCATCTTGGCTTCCGATTCCACGATCAGGTAACCCGCGTGCGCGTGTACGGATAATTCGAAGTCCTTATCGCCGAAAACCATGTGGAGAATCTTTAAGCGCCCGTCGGTATGGTCGGTGCAGCCCCTGAGCTCCTGTCCCAGATCTTTGCCAAAAACCTCGTCGATGGATTTACCTAATAACTGCTGATGGGTGAAGTCCAGGAATTCCTGGACATTGCCGCTGCAAAATAAAATGTGGAAGGTGGAAAGGTCGATGCCCAGTAAAAACCCCTGGGGCTGAATGCTTCCCGGTATGTGGATAGGTTCCTGGTCGCAGTTGGTAAGATTGATGATGTCTCGGTTAACAATGTCTTTAATAGTCATAGCATGGAATGCGGTCGGTTACATATAATGAGGGGTATGAGAATGACGTCCGGTTCCTGTAATCAACTTTCAGGCCAGCGCCGCTAAACGGAATACGTGCTCTACCCGTTTAAAGCCGTACAAAGCACCTTCGATGATTTCCTGTCTTTGCTCTTCAGTAACAGTTGCGGCATATTGGTTCAGCGCTTCCAGGAAATCTTTCCAGGTGCTGCCCGTTCGTTCGCCATATATATTCAGGAAAGATCCCGGAGTCTCTTCACCCAGCGTTTTTTTTATGTGCTTTAACAGGTATTGCCCTCCCAGCACAGAGCCTTCGGCCACGTACAGGAGGCCCAGGTTAAATGCCAGGCTGTTGCGGTAATTCCCGTCGAGCAGGGAATCATCGCCGGGCCTGTGTGTTTTGCCCAGGCGCATCAGGTCGTCGAGGATAAACGGCGTTTTGAGGCGGCTTTTCACATCTTTTACAACGGCGGCCACTACCGGAAATACATAGTTCTCCACGTCAGCCTGCACGAGGAAGGATCTATGAAGGTAGTCGGCATATAGTGCCGTGGTAAGCTCAGGCGATACGATCGCTCTGGAGATCGGAGTGGCTTCCACGGAACGGTGCAGTTCCGAGGTTGCGTTTTTCAGAACAAGATTAAAAGGCTCCATACGCGATATTATGCCACTTTTAGGACGAAGCTGTCGGGTGGGGATTTAAAAACATTCCAGTCGATAGCAATGGCTTTTTTGATAAGCATCTTGAGATCGCTGAACGATGTCGGCTTCACGGCATACATGGTGGCGCCTATTTCCTTGCTCACGGCAATGGCCTTGTCGTCGCCACTGGTAGAATACATGATCACCGGTACTTTTTTGAGAAGGTCGTCGCGCCGGATCTCTTTCAGGATCTCGAAGCCGCTTTTACCGGGCATGTTGATGTCGAGAAACACAATCGAATTCTTATCAGCTTTTGCTTTAATGCTTTTCAGGAATTCATCCCCTTTATTGTAGGTGTGAAGAGCGATCCGTTCCGCTGTTTTGTCAACTGCGCTCTTAAATAGCTGCAGGTCGTCGGTATCATCGTCGGCGTAGTGTATGACCACAGGTTCCATTGTTAATAGTTTAAGTTAGTATCCAGCGTTTATATGTGCAATGGAGGACTTGCTACCTTAAATGCGCCCGGGGAATTTCCCCATTTGCTAAAATAATCATTTAAAATAAAATGAAATCCGGATTTAACAGTTTTTATCCGTGTAAACTTTTTGTTTACCTTTGTTGTTTGAAATTCATAATTATTTGATCATGAGCCATACCCTCACCCTCCAGGAGTTTTACAGCGAATACCTGCCGAAGGATTCTGCCAGCCAATGTGTGTTATCACCGAAGATGGGCCATTTCAATGTGTTTAAGCGGGGCGAGATGTTCTGCAAGCGCTTCACGCAGATCCACCGCACCGATTTTTACAAGGTGGCTTTGGTGATCGGTACGGGCCTGTTGCATACCGAAGAAAAGGTGGTGGAGGTGAAGGGAAAAGCCCTGATCTTCTACAACCCTTCGGTGCCGCATCTTTGGGAGTCGGTGTCCGAAAAGCAGGAAGGATATTTTTGTTTGTTCAACGACCATTTCATCGCTCCTTCGATGGCCGATAATAATTTCAGGAACTCGCCGCTGTTCAATACGAACCTGAACGCCGTGTATCCCCTCACCAAAGAGCAGGCCGATGATCTGAGCATCATCTTCAAAAAAATGCTGGAGGAAGTGGAAACGGATTATGTCAACAAATACGATATCCTGCATCATTACCTGCACATCCTCATCCACCAGGCGCACAAGATGCAGCCGGTCAATTCGGCTTCCGATAAATATGCCAATGCCTCCTCGCGCATCTGCTCGCTCTTCATCGAGCTGCTGGAGCGCCAGTTCCCGGTAGATTCCACGGAGCAGTCGCTTAAGCTTAAAACACCACACGATTTTGCAGACCGTCTGTCGGTACATGTCAATCACCTGAACCGCGCGGTGAAAGACGTGACGGGCAAGAGCACCTCCGAGATTATTTCCGCCCGCATTGCCAACGAAGCCAGCGCTCTCCTGAGGCATACCGATAATACGGTGGCGGAGATCGCCTACAGCCTGGGCTTCGAGCATCCTTCCAACTTCAATATCTTTTTCAAAAAGCAAACCCGCCAAACACCGAAAATGATCCGCAGCATGCTTTAACGTTTTTTAATAAGCGGCTTTTCAAATTGTTTGATTTGAATAGCTAATGGTTTGAAATGCATAATTCATGTTTTGCGCTCCCTTCTCAACTTTGCAGCCTGAAATTTCCTGTGTGACCTGTTTCATACAGTTGGGATTTCTCCAGGCAGATTATGAGAATCATTCGATACACCGCTGTTTTCTTTTGTTCATGGGTCGCACAGGCAGGCTACGGCCAGGCCCAGCGGCTCGGGATGAAGGATGCGCTCCAGGCAGCCCTTTCCAATTACGGTACCATTAAAGCAAAAACCAATTATGCCAATGCTTCGAAAGCATCCGTGCAGCAGAGCAGGAGGGACTACCTGCCCAACGTGGTACTTTCCGCGCAGCAGGATTACGGCACGGTGAACGGGCAGAACGGCCCGCTCTACGGTTTCGGTGGCTTCGGCGTAGCCTCTTCGGGTTTGCCACTCAATAGCCAGAACTGGAATGCGGCCTTCGGTGCCTTGTACCTGGCCAATGTCAACTGGGAGTTTTTTACTTTCGGCCGTATCCGCGAACGCATTAAGGTGGCGGAGGCTACCCTGCAACGCGACGAGAACGACCTGGCCCAGGAAAAATTTCAACACCAAATTAAAGTCGCAGCTGCTTACCTGAATCTGCTGGCCTTCCAGAAGATCACGGTCTCCCAGGAAAAAAACCTGGAGCGTGCCCTGGTCTTTAAAGCCAATGCCGTTGCGCGTTCCACAAGCGGCCTCATTGCCGGCGTGGACTCCTCGCTGGCCAATGCCGAAGTATCGAATGCGAAGATTGCTTTAACACGGGCAAAAGATGCAGAGCAGGAGCAGGCCAACCGGCTGGCGGTATTGCTGGCGGTGCCGGCGACGGCCTTTAGCCTCGACAGCTCTTTTGTGAGCCGCATCCCGAATTCCATCCTCAGTGCCGCCACCGTGAAGGAAGGAGCGCACCCGGTGCTGGCTTATTATAAAAGCAGGATCGACATGGCGGGTGAGCAAACGCGTTTTTACAAACGGCTCTACTATCCTTCCTTGTCGATGTTCGGGATCTTCCAGGACCGCGCCTCCGGATTTAAAGCGGCTTACACGCAAGACCAGACAGCCTACACGCAGGATTATGTGACGGGCATCTCGCCCACGCGCGCCAATTATTTGTTTGGCATAGGCCTCAACTGGAACCTTACCACCATTGCCCGCAACGGCGCGCAGGTGAAATCGCAGAGGTTTATCACCGATGCCCTGCAGAATGAGTACGAACTGGCCGGCCAGCAGATCAAAGCGCAGCTGGTGCTCGCCGATCAGAAAATAAAAAATGCACTCGATAATTACAACGAAGCGCCGCAGCAGGTGAAAGCCGCCACGGATGCCTATAACCAAAAGAATGCTTTGTACAAAAACGGGCTTGCTACCATGGTGGAGGTGACACAAACACTTTACGCGCTCAACCGCGCGGAAACCGATAGGGATATCGCTTATAGCAATGTGTGGCAGGCCCTCTTGTTGAAAGCCGCAGCAGCCGGAGACCTGGAGCTGTTTACGAAAGAATTTTAATGAATGGAAAAAGGAAAAGGCAATATGGCAAAGGTAGTTGTGCATGGCTCTTTCGTGATGAGCTTTTCTGTTTTTGAATTTCCTTTTTCCCTGCTCCATTTTCCCTTTTACATTTTACATTTTCCATCACATAACCTATGAACCTCATACGCCTCGCGCTCCGCAAACCCATCTCTGTTTTAGTCCTTGTTGCCGGTCTCTTCTTTTTCGGGATCACGGCGGTGAAGGATATTAAGATCGACATCCTGCCGAAGATGAACCTCCCGGTAATTTACATCGCGCACCCTTTCGGGGGCTACACGCCCACGCAAATGGAAACCTATTTCGGAAAAGCTTACATCAACATCCTCCTGTTTGCCAATGGCGTCAAATCCATTGAAACCAAAAACATCCAGGGCCTCACGCTGATGAAGCTTACCTATTATGAAGGCACGAATATGGCGCAGGCTGCTTCGGAGCTCAGTGCCTTATCCAACAGGATCCAGGCCATTTTCCCGCCGGGCTCCAACCCGCCCTTTATCATCCGCTTTGATGCTTCGTCTTTACCCGTGGGGCAATTGGTATTGAGCAGCCCTATCCGCACCAACAACGAATTGCAGGATATGGCGAATGTGTATGTGAGGGCCTCCTTTACCGCGATTCCCGGTTTGCTGGCACCGGCGCCTTTCGGCGGAAATGTGCGTACCATCGAAATTAATGTGGATCCTCAGCTGCTGCGCTCGCACAACCTCACGCCCGACCAGATCGTGGAGGCCGTGCGCCTGAATAACCAGACGGCCCCGGGAGGAAATATCCGTATCGGTGATAAAAACTACATTACACCGACCAATAATACCATCAAAGAAGTGAAAGACTTTGAGCGCATTCCCCTGTTCAAAGGCGGTGTGCAGAATTTATATTTAGGCGATGTCGCCACCGTGAAAGACGGCGCCGATGTGCCTGCGGGTTATGCCCTCATCAATGGCAAGCGTTCGGTGTACATCAGCATTGCCAAATCGGGCGATGCCTCTACCTGGGACGTGGTGAGCAAGCTGAAAGAAAACCTGCCGAAGATCCAGAGCACACTGCCGGAAGACGTGACGCTGTCTTACGAGTTCGACCAGTCGGTGTATGTGATCAATGCGGTGAAGAGCCTTGTGAGCGAAGGGATCATCGGTGCGGTGCTGACGGGCCTGATGGTGCTCCTGTTTTTGGGGGACCGTCGTGCGGCGCTGATTGTGATCCTCACGATCCCGACATCTATCATTGCCGGTGTCTTGTTCCTGAAGCTTTTCGGGCAAACAATCAATATCATGTCACTGAGCGGCCTGGCGTTGGCGATTGGTATTCTCGTGGATGAGAGCACGGTGACGATCGAGAACATTCACCAGCATTTCGATATGGGCAAGCCCAAAGCCCTGGCTATCTGGGACGCCTGTAAGGAGATCGCCCTTCCGAAATTATTGATCCTCTTTTGTATCCTCGCCGTATTTGCTCCGGCCTTTACGATGGTTGGCATTCCGGGAGCCTTATTTCTGCCGCTCGCGCTGGCCATTGGCTTCTCGATGGTGGTGTCTTTTTTATTGTCACAAACCTTTGTACCGGTTATGGCTAATTGGTTCATGAAGGCACATGACAAAGCGCACACGCATCCCACGCCTTCGGAATCGACTGAAGATGAGACGGAGCAAAAACACCTGCTGTCGCAAACAGCGGATCTTGACAATGACGGGAAGATCGGCCGCTTCGAAAAATTCCGCATGCGCTTCAACCGCTTTATCGAACGCTTATTGAATTACCGCAAGCCGGTGACGATCCTCTACCTGTTGGGCATTACCGCGCTGGCGGTCCTGATGCTGAATACCATTGGCCGCGACGTCTTGCCAAAAGTGAACTCCAGCCAGTTCCAGCTGAGGCTGCGCGCACCGGACGGCACCCGCGTGGAGCGTACCGAAGAGAAAGCCATTGCCGTTCTGAAAGAGCTGGAGAACATGGTGGGCAAGGAGCACATTGCCATCACCTCCGCCTATGTGGGGCAGCATCCCTCGCTTTTCTCCGTGAACCCGATCTACCTCTTCACCGCGGGGCCGCATGAAGCGGTGTTCCAGGTAAGCCTCAAAGACTATCATGTGAACATGGATGCATTCAAGGACAAAGTGCGGGAGCGCATCAAAACCATCCTGCCCGATGTGAAATTATCCTTCGAGCCGATTGAGCTCACGGATAAAGTGCTGAGCCAGGGCTCGCCGACGCCGGTGGAAGTACGGATTGCGGGTAAGAATAAAAAGCAGAATGAAGAGTACGCGAATAAGATCGTGGAGAAGCTGAAAAAGATTGCTTACCTGCGGGATGTGCAGATTGCGCAGCCTATCAAATACCCTTCGCTGAACATCGACATCGACCGCACACGCGCGGCACAGCTGGGCATCGACATGAACGATATTTCCAAATCGCTCATCGCCTCAACCTCTTCCTCACGCTACACCGATAAAAATATCTGGGTAGACGAAAAGGCAGGCCTGTCCTATAACGTACAGGTGCAGGTGCCTTTGAACCAGATGAAGAGCAAAGAGGAGATCAATGAAATTCCTTTGCTGAGAAATTCCCTTCGCCCGATCCTCGGCGATGTGGCTACCATCACGCCGGGCATCACCTATGGCGAGAATGACAATCTCGGTGCGATGCCTTACCTTTCCGTGACTGCCAACTTATACGATACAGATCTCGGAACGGCCGGTGCGGATGCACGAAAGGCGGTGGCCTCCCTGGGAGAGCTACCCCGCGGCTTGTTCATCGAGCCCATCGGTCTCACCAAAGTGTTGAACGAAACCTTAAGCAGCTTGCAGTCGGGTTTGCTTGTGGCCATTGTGGTGATCTTCCTGATGCTGGCGGCCAACTTCCAGTCTTTCAAAGTATCCTTTGTGATCCTCACCACCGTACCGGCGGTAGTGTTGGGCTCGCTCTTATTGCTGACACTGACCGGCTCCACGCTCAACCTGCAATCCTACATGGGCATTATCATGTCGGTCGGGGTGTCCATTGCCAATGCCGTCCTGCTGGTGACCAATGCCGAGCAGCTGCGCCGCCAGAACGGTGATGCCCTCAAATCAGCCAGGGAAGCGGCTTCCCTGAGGTTGCGCCCCATCATCATGACGAGCGTGGCCATGATCATGGGTATGTTGCCCATGGCCATCGGTCACGGCGAAGGCGGCGACCAGGTGTCGCCTCTCGGACGAGCGGTGATCGGCGGGCTCTTGTTCTCTACCTTTGCCGTGCTCCTCATCCTACCTTCCATCTTTGCCTGGGTGCAGGGAAAAACCACCACGCAATCTCCTTCACTTGATCCAACCGATATAAACAGTAAATTTTATGTACCTCATCACAGCAACTAATATGACAGCACGCCATTATATCACCGCCACCTTATCAGGCTTAGCCATGATCGCTTTGCTCAGCCGCTGCGGCGCAGCAGCACACGAGTCTGACGCTTCGGCAAGCGGTACGGAAGTCCCTGCACCAACAGAAACGTTCTTGCTGAAGAAAGATAAATTCTCGACCACGCTCCAGATTCCCGGTGAGCTCATCGCATTCCAGCAGGTGGATATCTATGCCAAAGTCACCAGCTTTGTGAAAGAGCTGAAAGTAGACATCGGCTCCGAAGTGAGCGAAGGGCAGTTGCTCATGGTGCTCGAAGCGCCCGAGCTTTCCTCGCAGATGTTGGCGGCAGAGTCGCGCCTGAAATCGCAGGAGGCCATCTATGCCGCGAGCAATGCCAACTACAACCGTTTGGTGGAAACCAGCAAGACGCCGGGAACGGTGTCGCAGAACGACCTCGACATGGCCCAGGCCAAAAAGAGCTCCGACCTCGCCAACCTGGAAGCGGCGCGTGCCGGCTCCAAAGAGATCTCCACCATCAAGGGCTACCTCGAGATCCGCGCGCCTTTCAGCGGCATCATCACCGCCCGTAACGTCAACCTGGGCGCTTATGTGGGCCCGGCGGGTAAGGGCTCCGAATTTCCCTTGCTCACCTTACAGCAACAAAAACAGCTGCGCCTTGCAGTATCGGTGCCGGAAGCCTATACCGGCTACCTGAAACAGGAGGATGAGATCAGCTTCAAAGTGCGCTCACAGCCGGCGGAAGTTTACAAAGCCAAAGTGAAGCGTATGGCCGGCGCCCTCGACCTGCGCCTGCGCTCGGAGCGTATCGAAATGGATGTGATGAATGAGAACAAGTCCTTGCTGCCCGGAACCGTAGCGGAGGTCACTATTCCGCTGACGGCAAAAGACAGCACCTTCGTGGTTCCTAAAACAGCTCTTGTTAATTCTTCCGAAGGGCTCTTCGTCATCAAAGTGGTAAACGGCAAGGCGCAGCGCGTCAGCGTGAAAAAAGGCCGCGACATCAACGACCAGTCGGAGGTGTTCGGTGAGCTGAAGCTAAACGACAGGCTGATCACCAAAGGCTCTGAGGAGATCAAGGATGGACAGGAGGTGAAGTGATTTTTTTGTTACTTTTTTCATCAAGGAAAAAAGTAAGTTCGAATGAGAAAGATTATAAGCCATACTGTGCCAGTAAAGCGTTCTTCAACGCCTTTACCTTCTCTGCCTCCGGCGAACTCAATAAGGCATCGATTTGCTCTTTGGCCTCGCCTGTGAAGTGGGCATCGCAGAGTTCCGCGATGACAGCCTGGAGCAGGCGCTGATCGGCTTCGCTTATTCCGAAGGTAGAATAAGCGGCCTCGTGCTCAAGTCCCCGGATGATCCGGACGGCCTCTTCGAAATTCAAATTTCCCGGTTCAAGGGTAACTGTGACAGTAGCGCCTGTCCTGCCGGCTACATAGTGGTGGGGGGTATTGGGCTCTATGCTCATCGCCTGGGCCAATTCCAGATGTACCTTACCGAAGCCGTTCCAGAGGTCGAGGGTCCCGGCCTCCACATAAAAGCTCTCTTTAAACAGCGTATGGAAATGTGGCTGCTCCGTGGCATAAGGCTCCAGCACCCTACGGAACACGCTGCGTTCGCCGTTATTGTCGCAGCAGGATTCGAGGATCACGGTGTGTTTGTGAAGCATAGGGTGAAGGTAGGGAATTTCTGTTTTTTAGAGTAGTGTGTCGACAATAAATTTATCGGCTGCTGCCATTGCATAATTTGTGAGTTCTTCCGGCATGATAAATTTGAATTCGTCATGATCCGTTAATTTGAAGGTAGCACTTACAAATTCACATTCATACGCTAACAACTCAATCGAGATACTCTCGTAATGATGGATATGGCTGCTGAAAAAGTTGCAATTGTTCACTTGCATGCCAAGTTCCTCAGAAAGCTCTCTGATTAAAGCGGTATCAGGGTTTTCATCTTCTTCAAGCTTGCCACCCGGAAATTCCCATAAGCCGCCTTGTACTTTTTCAGGCTTTCGTTTGGCAATAAACACCTGCTGATTCTTCCATATAATGCCACAGACGACTTTAATTGGCTTCATGGAATCGCAATCTGTGTTTGTCTAAGTAAATCAAATTGTAATCATTTAAATTTTTGATACTTTCTTTTCCAGTGACGCCAATTTTTTGAAAGGCGGTTTTTTCAATGGTATCGGAAAGCAAGATTTTGCCTGAATCCTCAAAACTAATTAAGTGTTGCTCAAACAAGGCATCATAGGTTGGGGATAATAAAATCCCATTATCAATATCTTGTCTTTCGGGTTGATCATCCTCAGGCCAGGGCTCAATGTTAGAGGCAATCAGTAGGCTTAAGCTATCGAAACCAGTGACAGCGCATTTATACTCCCAACGATGAATAATCCGTTTTAAATAAACACCTTTACCAACTTTTGAAATTACTGATTCTTCGGGCTTGATAAGAATTGGAATTTTATCATGTTTTCCTGGAGCTTCAGCTACTTGACCCGCGGGCCTTAAAAGTTCTGGTTGAACCGACAAAGTAATTTTTCGTTTGAAAAAGAATTTAATGCCCGATCTAATGTTTCCATTTGTATCATGAGTTGGAAAGAAATCGGTATCGAAACATTCTACTTCATCAATAAATTTAACATAGCCATTCCTCTCGATTTCAAATAGGAAAACGCGTTTGCCATTTTCTAAATGATCGCGCAAGGCTAAATTTCCCTCTACGAATTGCATGTCTCCCACTTTCCCTTCGCCAGTATAGGAGAAAACGTTTGGATTATCCCAGCCATCCCGGTAACCATGTTGTCGACCACTTTTACCTGAAAATATGAAAATGTAACGATGTTGTCTTGATGGCGAAATCCCGCGTTGCCTATTACCACCAAATTCATCATGAAGCGCACTTCTTTTATAGAGCTTATTAGGTATGAAGGGAAGTTGTGTCATATTATAAAAGTACAGATTTCTTTCTTTGGATAAAACTCATACCATCACAACACCAGCTCCTCAAACAACCTCTGCACCGTTTCTTCCAGGTCATCACAAAGCCCCGGGTGCGGCCTCGAGGTTTGGATGGCTGAGCTGCGCACGGCTGTGAGCCAGCGGAAGCGGGAAGGAATGTCCATTTCGGCGATAGGCCCGCAATGCTTTTGCCCTGCGGCGATCTTCCCGAAGGATTGTAAGTTCTGTATGATCGGCTCGATGTCTGTTTCCTTCGAAAAGCAACGCAGCTTCGCTTCGTCCAGGTGATATAAAACCCTGATGAACTTTTGCTGCTTGCTGAACAGGATAATGCCCACGTTGAGAAACTCTTCGCGCTCCACTACCGGCAGGACCCGGATCACCGCATACTCATATAAGTGCTTTCCTGGCATGCTGCGCTTCGTTTAAAAAGTTCGTGGAATGTTGTAATCTCGTCAGCAGGAATTGTTGGTAAACCTGCCGTAGCTGCTCAGGTGTGTCTTCCGTGTCGTCCCAGCGGAGCCACTCATCGGGGATCAGGT
Source organism: Hydrocarboniphaga daqingensis (assembly GCA_943362175.1). Taxonomy (GTDB): domain Bacteria; phylum Bacteroidota; class Bacteroidia; order B-17B0; family Aurantibacillaceae; genus UBA4416. Next base: position 395,836 of record CALRIU020000001.1, read on the forward strand.
TCACAATGGCGTTGATGGTGCTTTCGTTCAGAAGAGCTTTGTACTCTTTATCCACTTCCTCCAACAGGGAAGCCTGTGGAAGCAGGACATGGTCTTTGATGAAGGCAAACGGGCTTTTGGCGGCCGTTTCCCAGTTGCTCCAGGAATGGTGGAAATACAAACAGGCGCCGTGGTCGATGAGCCAGAGCTCCTTATGCCACATCAGCATATTGGTATTTTTAAAGGTGCGGTCCACGTTGGTGATAAAGGCATCGAGCCATACGATCTGCGAAGCGAGCTTTGGCTCCACCTTGGTGACAACAGGGTCGAAGGTAATGGCTCCCGACAAAAAGTGCAGGGCGAGGTTCATCCCCTGGCTGGCCTGCAGCAGGTCCTGGATCTCCTCGTCGCCCTCGGTGCGGCCAAAGGACTCATCGAGGTTGGCAAATACCAGCTCCGGAACAGGCAGGCCCAAGGCCCTTGCCATCTCGCCACCGATGAGCTCGGCAATGAGCGCTTTTTCGCGATGGCCGGAGCCTTTGAATTTGAGGACGTATTTAAAATCATCGTCGGCCTCGGCGAGGGCAGGCAGGGAGCCGCCTTCGCGCAGGGGCGTGATGTAACGCGTGACGTTTACGGTTCGTAAAGAAGGAATTGTTTGAGGCATAGCATGCCGGTCCGTGTATTCATGTACCGGACCGGTTCTTCCAAAAATACGAATTATTCTTAGATACTTTTGAAGCCAAAAGTATCCAAAAGCTTCTGATTTTGTGGTAGGCAATTTCCGCCTGAAAAACGGCGGAACCGCCGATAAAAGCAATCCGCTTGCGCGTGCCTGCCCTTCATTGCTTTTACGGCTATTGCTTCACAAAATCAGACCCAAAAATTTCATGTGTATTCCATTAAGTAGTCAAAGAGTTTCACACCAAATTTCAAATTAATGACATGAGTGGAAGTGCGAGGCCTGACAAAACGCGGCGGCGGTGTGGTGTGAATTTTAATTTTTTAGATGAGCCCGAAAGAGCTTTAGTTCTCTTTCGGTTGCGAATCTTTAAAATTAAAAGAGCGCGAAGGGATCGTTTTGTCTTGACTTTTTGTTTCTTTTTGGTCAAGCAAAAAGAAATAGAAGAGATGAAAAAGGATGACTAATAGCTTAGATACAATTTTCTATATTGAGAAGCAATCTATAAGACGTAACTAAAAAAAACCTCCTGCATCACTACAGGAGGTTTTCCCAAACAAACAAACAAAAACAAATCCTTCCTTAGTGTTTTACAATCTTGCCTCTGTAAGCCGTATTATTTTTCAAGACTGTATAAAAATAAATACCGGCAGGAAGCTCTGTCATGTTCAGCTCACCGCGGTTCGTTTCCAGGTTATTGCTTTTCAGCACCTGCCTGCCGATGTTGTCGGTAACGGTTACCTTCACGTTTTTATCATCCCCCGTTAAAGGGATGTATACGATGCCGTTGGTAGGATTGGGATAGATCTCCAGGGAAGGATAGCCTTCTGCCGGCTCCTCTTCGCTGTCGGTAGCCATCCGGCCGTTCCTTCCATTGGCATTGCCGTTATTGGCGATCCTGAAATAGCTTTTCTTATTGATGGTGCAGCCGGCGCTGGTGATCTGCCTGACATCGGTGCAGAAGATTTTGGCGCTGTAATCGTTGAGCGGTGTTGTATTAGGCAGTGAATTGGCGGCCTCCCTGTAGTACTCATAGAAGTAATCGCCGATGCCCGGTGTAGGGTCCACAAAATACGGCCCGGCTGCCGGGTCGTAGCCCACACAATATACCGGATCGTTGAAATCGAGGTTTCCCGCGAAAGGCGCTGTCCCTGTGATCTGGTAGATATTCGGCGCTACCTGCCCGCCGATCACATTCCTCACCCCGGCATTATCCACCTCGTACACTTCCACGGTATAGGTTCCTATAAAGGTGAAATCACTGATGCCGACAGACCTTGCGCCCATCCAGCCTACGGTATTGGCCAGCTGGCAGCGGAACGTGGAGATCACGGTGCTGGTCGGCATGCTGAGGTTGGAGATCACAGGGCTGGTGGAGATGGGCTTGCTGGTGCCTGTCACGGCCGGAGTACAGCTGGTGGCAGTGCCGATAGAAGCGCTGTAAGTACCGGCAAAGGCCGGCGTGATGATAACGTTGACGCTGAACGTTCCGGGTATCTCGCAATAGCCTCCGGCTGTGTTGGTCAATGTGAACTGGTTGCCTGCCGTAGGGCAGAATACAAAAGGCGATGACTGTATGGTTCCACCCGGTGTAAGAACAGCCGTGGTAGCATTGCTGAAGTTTACGGTGACGCAGCTGCCGTTACAGATGGTTGTGTTGGTAGGTGTTACGCTGATCTGGTTTGTGGGAAGCGTGGTGACGGTGATGGCAAGCTTCTCGCTTTCGCAGCCCGCTACCGTGGAGCTCACATAGTAGATCACCGAAGAGTAGGCGCCTGACGCCGGTGTATTGTAGGTGGTACCTGTCGACTGAAGGACCAGCGCCGAGTTGTACCATTTGATGGTAGAGCCTGCGGGGCCTGATGCCGAAAGGGCGGCGCTGGCTCCCAGGCCGCAGATGTTGACGCTGGTGGATGCGACTACCGGCAACTCGTCGGCGATAGCTACCTTGATGAGAAACATATTGGCTGCGGTGGTGAGCGTCGTGCTGCCTGCGGAAAAGGCTCCCACCTTATAACCCGTGAGGATCGCATTGCCGGAAGCGTCGAGGCATACAGAGCTGGGATTTGGAATATTGTCGAGGGAAGGAGCGGCAGAGCCTTTCATCAGGCCCTGTGTGTTGTACTTGGCCAGGATCATTTTATTATCGTTATTACCGAAAACCGCCGGATAGCTCTTACAGCCAAAAGGAACGAGGTTGTTGTCACTGTTTATGGTGAAGAGGTAGCTGTCGCCGGCAGGGCTCACCGTAAATCCGTTCAGGAGATCTCCCCCGGTTGTTCCCGGTCCTCCCATGCGCCTGGCCCATTGAATGCTACCGGCATTCGAGTATTTGGCGACGAATACATCGTAGACTCCGGAGCAGGTGAGGGATGTCCCCGAGATATTGGCCGTCCCGTAAAAGTGTCCGCCGATGTAGATGTTGCCTGCTGCGTCGAGCTCAAGGCCTCTGCCTGTTTCATTTCCTCCGCTGCCGTTCCCGATGTTGCTCACCCAGGTTAAGGTGCCTGTTGGTGCTATCTTCATGAGCAGCATGCCGTAAGTGCCTGTAAAGGTGTAGCCTGTGGATAAGGTGCCTGTAGCGGGGCCTGAATAGGTGCCCAGCATATACGCATTTCCGGAGGCGTCGGCGGCAATGCCCATCGCATAGCTGCCTGTTCCGCCGGTGGCGCAGGTGACAGACCATACCGGCGAAACGGGCGTTGCGCTGTAGCTATAGCAAGCGGCAAACATCTCCCCGGCCCGGTCCCCTGTCATAAATACTTTTTGCTGGGAAGGGCTGATGGCCAGATCCCAGGGCTGTGAGCCGCCGCTGTAAGTAACGGCCCATTGTACGACGCCGCTGCTGTTATATTTCGCGAGGAAACAGTTGTCGCTGCCGCTGCCACCGGTGAGAGCGGTAGTGGTTGCATTGGTACTTTCAAAGGTGATGGTTCCCCGGTAGGTGCCCGCCACAAACACATTCGAGCCGTCGACGATCACATCCTTGACCCTGTCGTGAAGTGTGCCTGCCATCCTCACTGCCCAGAGAGGGCTTCCCGAAGCATTGTATTTGGCTAAATAGCCATCGCCGTTGCTGATGTCCAACAGAGTTGTTGATCCGAATGTTGCGGGGCCGTTGATATAAGCGCCACCCACGTAATTATTTCCGGAGGCATCGGTTGCCACCGAATAGCCATACTCAATGCCGGTGCCTGTTGATTCTGTGACCCAGCTCCAGGTCTGTGCTGTTACAGCTGTTGTTACATAGAGTGTAGCAGCTGTCACTAATGTTCTTGCCAGTCTTTTCATAAGATTTGATGTTTGAAATGTTTAATCTACTCTGTTAAAGCTTTTCGGTTGCGCTTGGATGCATCTGGCAATGATAGACTAAAAACCCTTAGGGCGCCACTCGTATTAATACCTGAAAAACACGTAAAATTGCGGGATTGCAGGCTCGTTACCAGGAGAAGGAATGCGCTATTGAGGCACGTAGAAACAGGGAGAGGCATTTAATTTAACCGCGGAGGGCGCAGAGAAAACGCAAAGAATACAGGGAGAAAAAGCGGTTAATCAGCTTTGCAATCTTCGCCGGAAGACACAAGCTCTGTCTCAAGAGTCGCATGCTGGATGTTCAGGTCCTGAAGCCGGTGCCTGAGCTGCTGCTTGAGGTCGGTTACTTCCTGGTCGCCGAGGTCTTTCTCCAGGATGAGGTGAGCCGTCATGGCATTGCGCGTGGTGCCTATCGCCCAGATGTGAATGTGGTGAACCCGGCTCACGCCTTTCTGGCTTTCCATAGCCTGTTTTATCTTCTCTGCGTCGATACCCGTAGGAACCGCATCCATAGAGAGCTTCAGGCTTTCGGTGAGCAGGCCCCAGGTGCTGTACAGCACAATGGCCATGATGACGATGCTGATGAGCGGATCGATCCAGGCGATGCCTGTGAAGGCGATGATGAAGCCCGCCACGACCACGCCGGCAGATACCAGCGCATCGGTTATCAGGTGGAGGTAAGCCCCTTTTACATTAAGGTCGCTGTCCTTATTCTTAAAAAACAAAAAAGCGGAAGCCGCATTGATGACGATGCCGATACCGGCCACTATGCTGATGGTATAGCCGGGAGTGGGCTCCGGGTGCATGAAGCGTTGGATCGCTTCCCAGCCAATACTCCCCACTGCCACCAGCAGGATCACGGCATTGGCCAGTGATGCCAGGATGGTGCTTTTATGATAACCGTAGGTATACACCGTTGTGGCTTTGCGCTTCGCCATGCCAAAGGCAAAGAGTGAAAGAGCCAGGGTTGCCACATCGCTCAGGTTGTGCCCGGCATCGGATAGCAAAGCCAGAGAGTTGGTATAAAACCCGGAGATAAATTCGATGATCACAAAAGCAAGGTTGAGAACAATGCCGATGAGAAAGGCTCTTCCCACATGGGTGAGGCTTTGTGTCGGGTGATGATGTGCGTGATCGTGCGGCATGTCCGGTAATTATTTTAATAAAGATACGTCGGCCCTGTTACATTTCCAAAAGGCCTTGGATTGCTGCCTGCAGGATACAAAATTTTTATTTTCCGCGATGAATAGTATCTTTAAGCCCTTAATCACCCATTTTTTTTAAACTATACTATGATTCATGAAGTCCCCCGTTTCACGAAGACAGAATTCAGGCAGATTCATTATCTTTTATACTTTGTTCTCTTCATCATCATCTTCCAGGTATTTCAGTATACCACCACTAAAAGAGCGACCAAAAAATACAAAGCATTGTTCAGGCAGGCCACTGAGATTGTTATGCTGACCAATTCTATTTCCTTTGAAACCGCTAACATCCACCGTGCCGTTCTTAATCTTTCATTTACGACCGACAGCAGTGAAGTAAAGAAATTTACTCAGAGTCTTGACAACTCAGAGGATACGATTGCTTCTAAAATTCAGCTTATTGAAAACAAGATCATCCGGTACAACCTCTACAGCTTCGAAAAAGCACTCTCTTTTGCCGCCTTAAAAGTCGCCAATAAAAAGTACAGGTTGCGTTACGAAAAATACCTGGCGATGCTCAAGACAGTGTCGGGAGAAGACAAGCTCTACTACCGCCGCATGATTCTGCGTCCGGCCCTGGAGAGCTTCCAGGAGCGCCAGGACAACTTTCTGCTGAAAGTGTTTTCAGACCAGCAGAAAGCCGCCGATTCCATTGCTGACGAGGCCGACCGTACCGGCTTCAACCTGCTCATCGGCGGTAACATCCTGTTGCTGGCCATTGCCCTCATTCTCGTGTACATCATTGTATCCGAACGGAAAAGGCTGGTATAGATTTTTCTGTGCTGTTTTTATGATCCATCATTGCGAAGTGTCGTGAAGCAATCTTATGAGGTTGCTTCACGACACTTCGTTACGTTCGCAATGACGCTTTGTGGCATGTGTTCGCCTAAGTCAGACTCGCCATATCAATCACAAAACGGTATTTCACATCGCCTTTCAGCATGCGCTCGTAAGCGGTGTTGATGTCCTTCATGGCAATCATTTCCACGTCCGAAACGATGTTGTGCTCGGCGCAGTAGTCCAGCATTTCCTGTGTTTCGGGCAACCCGCCGATCAGCGAGCCGGCCAGGCTCTTCCTGCCGCCGATGAGGCTGAACGCCATGATCTGTGATGGCGTAGGAGGAGCGCCTACACAAATCATCACGCCGTCGGTATTCAGCATATTCAGGTAATCGTTGTAATTGTGCGGAGCCGATACGGTATTGATGATGAAATCGAATTTGCCTTTCAGCTCATTGATTTGTGCCGGATCTTTGGTGAGTGCAAAATGATGGGCGCCGAGGCGCTGCGCATCTTTTTCTTTTCCGGGAGACGAGCTGAGCATGGTGACTTCTGCGCCGAAGGACGCGGCGAATTTTACCGCCATGTGTCCCAGGCCGCCAAGCCCGACGATGCCTACTTGATGGCCTTTGCCCACTTTCCAGTGCCTCAGCGGCGAGTAGGTGGTGATGCCTGCACATAAGAGCGGTGCTACGGCATTCAGCGGGAGCTTGTCCGATACTTTCAGGACGAAGCTCTCATCCACCACGATCTCCTTGGAGTAACCACCGAAGGTGAAGCCGCCCAGGTGTTTGTCTTTGGCATTGTAGGTGCCGGTTGATCCGTTCCTGCAAAATTGCTCGAGGCCTTTCCGGCAATTGTCGCATTCGCGGCAGGAATCTACCAGGCAGCCCACGCCCGCGAGGTCGCCGGCTTTGAATTTTTTGACGTGCGCGCCCACTTCCGTCACACGGCCTACGATTTCGTGGCCGGGAACAACCGGGTAATGGGTGCCCTGCCATTCGTTCTTCACAACGTGCAGGTCGGAGTGGCACACGCCACAATACAGGATCTCGAATTTTACATCGTGAGGGCCTACATCCCTGCGGTCGATGGAATAAGGGCCGAGTGCGGTATCGGCGCTTTGTGCGGCATAAGCTTTCGTTGTTGTCATACGTAATTTGGTTTAGTGGTTGATGGGTTTATGAGGTAACAGGAACCCGGGCATATTGTTTATGTCTTCCGGGAATCCGTTTGAATGCTACCGCAAAATTAAAAAAAGATTTATGTTTGTGAGCGATATGGATGAGCTCTGATACCGGTGTAGTTGGTTTTAGCAGGGCGTGTCTTTAAAACGATCAGCTGAATATGTTTGGTAAGTAATGCCTGCTCTGTTTGAAATAGTGTGAAGCGGTGTTGATTAGTTTTTTATATTCCCCGCTTTTAGCGGCAAAACTGGCATGATTGTGGCCCCTTCCGGGGAGAATACCCTGTTCCATTTTTTTAACCCGTAAATATTCAGATATTTGTAAAGCATGAGAACCCCCTTATACTATACAATTGCCCTGGCATCCTTTATGGTGTTGGTGAAGCCTCTGGGCGCACAAAGCAGCTCCGAGCTTGCCTTTTCCAAAAGCTACTCGTTTGAGTACGATACGCAATATGCCAAAGCCATTGAGGCAATGACGGCGCTCAACTCCGATGCCTACGAAGTAAGCCTGAGGCTGGGCTGGCTTTATTACCTGAGTAAAGATTATTTGAAATCGGAAACATTCTATAAGAAGGCGATTGCCTCCGAGCCTTCATCCGTAGAGGCCCGCTTTGGGATTGTACTGCCGCTGGCAGCCCTTGGCAACTGGAATGCCGTGCTGGGCCACTACCTCGACATTCTGAAAATCGATCCCAATAATTCCATTGCCAATTACCGCACCGGCTATATCTACTATTCGAGGAAAGATTACGCCAATGCCATGATTTATACCGGTAAGGTGATTAAAATGTATCCCTTTGATTACGACAGCAACCTGCTCGCCGGAAAGGTGATGATGGCACAAGCGAAAAATGCCGAAGCCAAAAAGTATTTCAACAAAGCGATCGAGTACAACCCTCAATCCGAGGAAGCCAAAGCCGCTCTCAAAAAGCTTTGATGCCGGTGAGCCGAATTCCGGCAACCCCAGGCGTTTGGATCCCGGGATGGCAGGCGTTCAGGCGTTCACCTGCGTGCGATGGTTGAACGCTGTTCAGGATTTGGCCCTGCCCCCGGCTCTTTCCCGGCCCTTTTCAGCATGGGATAGCTCAAAAACAGATAATACCACAGAATAGGGCACAGGTGTCGTATCAGGCAGAATAGTCATTTTTGCAGTCGTTCACCTCTTTTTAGCCCTGTAATTTCCCCTGTTCACCGCAATCATTTCGTGTCCTACGTTTTCAGGCCTAACTTTAAGTGACTCAGTAAACCCAGCCCGATGGAAAAAAGAGAACATATTAGCATCCTGATCATCGATGATGACCGGATGCTGGCGACAGCCCTGAAGAGCGACCTGGAAAGGACCTTTCCGAACCACGACCTGCATATTTCCTTATTCGAAACAGGAGAAGAAAGCCGGGCTCACATTTCCGCAAAACCCGACCTCGCCATCGTGGATGATTGCCTGAACGGTAAAGGCAGGGATGCGATGAACGGAGTGAAGATCGTGGACATGATCAAAGAGGAAAGCCCCGATACGGAAGTGATCATGTTTATCGCCGAAGAGCATGCCGACATTGCCCTGAAAGCCATGCACCATGGCGCACACGACTATATTGTGAAGAACGATTATATGTTCCGTAAGCTCAGCATGTCGGTGATGCAGTGCATCAAACTGAAACAGCTGAAATCGGAGATCCGCTCGCAACGGGCGAAAAGCAATATCCTCGCCGTATCGATGGCGCTGATGGTGGGTGCGCTGATCGCTCTCCGGATTTGGTCACCCGGGTACTGAGCCGTTGATGTTTCCGTCAGAGCCTTTTAAATTCGACAAGTCAGCAAACAATTCCTTATTTTCACTATTTAATGAGCAGCATGCTCAGCAGTTATGGCAGTAAAAAACCAGACCAAATTTATCATCAGCACCAGCTTCCTGGTAACGATTTGCCTGATCGTATTCATTGCGGTAAATGCTAACCGCTTCATGAAAAGCATGTCGGAAAATAATTCCCGGCTTTATGATGCTTACCGCATTTCGGAGCTGATGAAATCCTTCCGGAGCAACATTACCGTGATGAGCAACAAGGAGCGCAGCTATATCGTGACGGGTGATGCCAAATTCCGCGAGGAGTATAAGCTCAAGGAAAGCGAGTCCAAGGCTTATCTGCAGCTGATGGAAAAATATTTTGTGGAAAAGCCTGAGGAAGGATTGTTCAGGCAGTTGAAAATACTCACCTACCGGAAGATCATGCAGGCGAAGAACCTCTCCCATACCATGCCGGGAATTCCGCTGATGCCGGAAGAAGAGGAGGAAGAGCAAAACGCGGGCCTTCAGACCATGGACAGCATCAACTCCACCATCGACCTCATTAACCACAGCCTTGGCAAAACCACGCGGGGCCTGATCGATAACAGCGTGACCTACGTCCGGTCATCGAGGAACTGGGGCATGCTCGAAGTAAGCGCCGGAATCCTGGCTACACTCATTGCCGTGGTTATTTTGTTCAGGGATGTCAATCTGCGAAACAGGCTCGAAGCAGAATTGCGCATTGCGAAAAAACAGGCTGATGAGAATGCGATGATGAAGGAGCAATTCATGGCCAATATGAGCCACGAGATCCGCACGCCGATGAATGCCATCCTGGGGTTTACCGACCTGCTTCATAAAACCAGGCTCGACAGTACGCAAACAGAATACCTGTCGGCTATCAGACACAGCAGCGCCAACCTCCTGAGCATCATCAACGACATCCTCGATTTTTCGAAGATTGAAGCCGGTATGCTGCGCATTGAGAGCATTCCGTTTAGTGTGGATGAGGTGATCCGCTCCCTGCGGATTATTTTTGAGGAGAAGGCACGCGAAAAAGGGCTCAGCTTCCGGATCGTCACCGACGGGCGTATTCCCGAAACGGTATTCGGAGATCCTATGCGCCTGACGCAGATCCTCGTGAACCTGTTGAATAATGCATTTAAATTTACAGATCACGGATCGGTAAGTCTGGTGCTGGAAATGAAAGACATTCAGCCGAAACAGGTGACGCTCTGTTTCAGGGTAAAAGATACCGGGGTTGGTATCCCTGCCGATAAGCAGGAAGGCGTATTTGAGCGTTTCAACCAGGGGAATGCTGAAACAACCCGTAAATATGGCGGCACAGGCCTCGGGCTTTCCATCGTGAAAAGCCTGGTCGCTATGCAGCACGGAACGATCGCATTCACGAGCAAGGAGTATGTCGGTACGGAGTTCAGCTTTACGATCCCCTACGCCGTGTCGCAGGAACGTGTGGAAATTCCCGAGGAGATCCCGGCAGATTCGCCTAAGCTTTTTGAAAAGAGATACAGGGTGCTTTTGGCGGAGGACAATGCCCTCAATCAAAAACTTACCAGGACGCTGCTGAAAGGCTTCGGCCTTGAATGCGAGGTGGCGGAGAATGGAGCCGAGGCCCTCGAGAAATTGCAAAAGGAAAGGTTCGACCTGGTGCTGATGGATATCCAGATGCCGGTGCTCGACGGTTATCATGCCACACAGCAGCTCAGAAAAGAGCTGGAGCTGGAGCTTCCTGTGATTGCGATGACGGCCCACAGCATGGAAGGCGAGCTGCAGAAATGTATCAGCTTCGGGATGAACGATTACATCTCCAAGCCGTTTAAGGAAGAGGAGCTGTACCAGGTCATCAGGAAATACCTCGGTAAGGAAAGAGGAGTTGCAGGAGAAAAGCCGGTGCCCGCAGGTAAGCTCGACCTGAGCGACCTGTATGCGATGGCAAAAGGAAATAAGGGCTTCATCCGCGAGATGGCAGAAATTTTTGTAGCTCAGAACCCCGGGGATATTGAAGAGCTGGAAAAGGGGATTACCCTGGGTGATTACGAAAGCATCAGCAGCGTGGCGCACCGCATGAAAACTTCTGTGGGCTTCATGGGCCTGAAAGACCTGATGAAGCCACTACATGAGATAGAGGAGCTCGGTAAACAACAACAGGGGATACAGGAGATCCGGGGGAAATTTGCGCCGGTGAAAGCCGGATGCGCGGATGCGGTTGCGGAACTGAATGCCTTATTGCAGAGTGGAATATGGGCCTGAGCGAACCGAAGTGACGACATGGAACAGGCCTATTACCGTCAACACAAATAAAAAAGTAATTTAGCCAGGCCATACTTCGGCATCACGATCACGGCAAGCCGCGGTAACAGGATAGAAATGGCAAATAACAGATAGAGAATATCTTCACATGAAACTGAAAAAAAATATTGCATTGAGTGAGACGGGTTTTGTCTTCGACCCTTCTACCGGCAATTCATTTACCGTGAACCCGATTGGCCTGGAGATCATCAGCTACCTGAAAGAAGGCAGATCCCCGGAAGAGATCAGGCAGGAGATCACAGAACGCTATGAAACCGACGGGCCGGGCTTTGAAAAAGATTTTGCGGATTTTGTGAATATGCTTCAAAAGCTGAAACTAATGGATGGACATGGCAAAGCGACGGATTAATATTGCCGTGACAGGCCTCAATGCCATCGACAGCCCCGGTCCCGGCATTCCCGTGATCAGGGCGCTGCGCGAGAGCAGCCTCTTCGATGTGCGGATCATTGGCCTTTCGTACGAAGCACTAGAACCCGGCATCTACATGCACGACCTGGTAGATAAAACCTACCAGATTCCCCTGCCGGCTGCCGGTGCCGGGCAGCTCCTGAACAGGCTCCGTTACATCCATGAAGCCGAGCAGCTTGAGCTGATCATTCCGAATTTCGATGCGGAGCTTTTCAACTTTATTAAGCTGGCAGATGTGCTGCGCGACGAGATGGGCATCCATACCTTTCTCCCGGAGATGGAGGCTTTTGAAGCCCGCCATAAAATAAACCTCGAAGCTTATGGCAAGGCCCACGGCCTGAGGATTCCTAAAAGCAGGAGCCTCACACAGCAGGCTGAAATTGCTTCCCTTTCGCATGAGTTCACTTACCCGCTGATGGTAAAAGGAAAGTTCTACGATGCCTATATCGCTTATACTCCGGAGCAGGTGCAAAGCAGTTTTTACAAGCTTAGCGCCAAATGGGGCACACCGGTTATCGTTCAGGAATGTATCCGGGGGCAGGAAGTGAATGTGACGGCGCTGGGCGACGGAAAAGGACAGATGATCGGCGCTGTGCCGATGCGGAAGCAATATGTAACCGACAAAGGAAAAGCCTGGTCGGGGATTTCCATTGATGATGAAAAGCTGCTGGACATGGCGCGCCGCTTGTTTGCAACGAGCCGCTGGCGTGGTGGCCTGGAGCTGGAAGTAATCCGCACGGAAGAGGAGGAGTATTACCTGATCGAAATCAACCCGCGTTTTCCTGCCTGGATCTACCTGGCGGTAGGCTGCGGACAAAACCACCCGGAGGCCCTGGTACGCATGGCCCTGGGAGAAGAAGTGAAACCCTTTGAACGCTACGATGTGGGCAAGCTCTTTATCCGGTACTCTTACGATATGATTGTGGAGCTGGACGAATTTATGAAGATCTCCACACAGGGCGAATTATAATGGCTATGAAAAAATTACAATACGAGCGCCCCATTATCCAGAAGCTGAACACCGGCCTGATGAATAAGTACGGCACCAAAACCGAATACGAGCCCGTGACGCATATCGACGGGCATGCGGTACAGGACCTGTTGCAGGCCCACGGATCGCCGCTCTTCGTGCTTTCGGAGAAGAGCATGCGCCAGGCGTTCAGGGATGCCAACCGCGCGTTTAAAACCCGCTATCCGAAGGTGCAGTTTGCCTGGTCGTATAAAACAAATTACATCAGCGCGGTATGCAACGTATACCACCAGGAAGGCTCCTGGGCCGAGGTGGTCTCCGGCTTCGAATACCAGAAAGCGCTGGATAATAACGTACCCGGCACCAAAATTATTTTCAACGGACCCGATAAAAGCGACGAAGACCTCAGCCTGGCAATCAATCATGATTCCCTGATCCACATCGATCACCTTGATGAGCTGTATAGTCTGACGCAGCTGGCCGAAACCATGAACAAGCGGCCCCGCGTGGCTATCCGCGTGAACATGGATACAGGCGTATACCCGATGTGGGACCGCTTCGGCTTCAATTACGAGGACGGGCAGGCCTGGGAGGCGATCAGCAAGATCATGCAGCATGATAAGCTTGAGCTCGTAGGATTGCACTGCCACATCGGCACCTTCATGCTGGCGCCCAGTGCTTACGGCATTGCGGCAACCAGGCTTTCGGAGCTGGTCATCGCCGTGAAGAAAACATACGACAAGAGCCTGCATTACATAGACCTCGGCGGGGGCTTTGCCTCGAAGAACACACTCAAAGGCTCTTATTTACAGGGAGTTGATGCCTGTCCTACCTTCGACCAGTATGCGGAAGCCATCTGCACGGCGATCCTCAACGCAGGGTTTACGGAGCAGGAATTGCCCTTGCTGATCCTCGAAACGGGCCGCGCGCTGATAGATGAAGCGGGCTACCTGCTGGGAACGGTAGTCTCCAACAAACGCCTGGCCGACGGCAGGAGAGCCACCATCCTTGATTTCGGCGTCAATATTTTATTCACGTCTTTCTGGTACGATCACAGGATCAGTCCTGCGCAGCCCTTCGGGCAGTACACCGAGGATACTGTGCTCTACGGGCCTTTGTGCATGAACATCGATGTGGTAAGAGAGCACATTACCCTGCCTCCGCTCAAAAAAGGCGACCAGGTGGTAGTACACACGGTGGGCGCCTATAACATGACCCAATGGATGCAGTTCATCACCCTGCGACCGGCTGTGGTGATGACAGGCAAGGACCAGACCGTTAGCACCATCAGGAAGCGGGAAACGATGGCGAGTATCCGTCAGGAAGAACAGGTACCCGGGCATCTGAAATATCCTGATCTTTAGATTTTGGAGGGACTGCGCACATATCTGTCATTCCTGGGAAGGGGCATCCGTTCCAGTTACAACCAGGTGTTCTTTTCGGATAGCCGCTGGTTTGCGCTGGCACTCTTCGTCGCTTCCTTTACCGATCTGTATGTAGGCATCAGCGGCCTGTCGGCCGTGGTGATCGCACTCGTGCTCGGAAACGTCCTGGGCTTTCATAAGGATTTTCTGTCGAATGGGACCTACACCTATAATGTCTTATTGGTAGGGCTCACCATGGGAGCCTACTTCCGGCTCAATGCTGTTTTTTTTGTGGTCTTGCTGCTGGCTTCCCTCATCACTTTATTGCTGAGTGTGTGGCTAAGCACATCGCTCGCTCTCAAAAAACTGCCCATGCTAAGTCTGCCTTTTGTGCTGGGGATCTGGATTATCCTGTTGAGTGCGCGGAATTTTCAGGCGATGGGGCTCAACGAGCGGGGCATCTTTGTGTACAATGATTTATCGGGATTCGCAGGGATTGGCTTTGTCAATTTATACCTGAGCCTGAACGACTTTGGATTACCGCCGATCCTGGTCGTGTATTTTAAATCGATGGGAGCCATCTTTTTTCAAAATCATATCATTGCCGGGCTTCTCATCACTATAGGCTTGCTGGTCTTTTCGCGCATTGCTTTTTCCCTTTCCGTCATCGGCTTTTTATCGGGTTATTTTTTCTGCACGCTGGTACAGGGAAACCTCAGCGATATGGAATACAGCTACATCGGATTCAATTATATCCTCACAGCCATGGCCATCGGTGGCTTTTACCTGGTACCTTCCATTGGCTCTTACCTGCTGGCTGCTGTTTCCGCGCCGCTTGTCAGCCTGTTTGTAGGCGCTCTCGGCAGCGTAGCGTCGGGCTATATGCTGTCTTTATATTCACTGCCCTTCACCCTGGTTGTATTGCTGATCCTGTATGCCCTGCATAACCGTTACCGGCTGAGGTACCTCTACCCGGTACAATACCAGCTTTTTTCACCTGAGAAAAACCTTTACCTGTTCCGCCACTACACGGAGCGCTTTCGCAAAGAAGCCCCGGTGCATATTCACCTGCCGTTTTACGGAGAGTGGACCGTGTCGCAGGCACATGACGGAAGCCTGACGCATAAAGACGACTGGCGTTATGCCCTTGATTTTGTGGTTAAGGATGACGATCAGAAAACCTATCGCCTGCCGGGCGATCAGCTCAGCGATTATTACTGCTACCAGCTTCCGGTGCTGGCTCCGGCCGACGGAGAAGTGGTAACCATTGAAGACGGCATCAGTGATAACCGGATCGGTGATGTCGATTTGCAGCATAACTGGGGCAATACCATCATCATCAAACATGCGGAACAGCTCTACAGCAAGCTCAGCCATTTGAAAAAGGACAGCTTCAAAGTAAAGGCAGGCGACCGTGTGAAAAAAGGTGATCTGCTTGCCTTGTGTGGCAGCTCAGGGCGTTCGCCGGAGCCGCACCTGCATTTTCAATTGCAGGCTGTTCCTTATATCGGTGCCAAAACCCTGGATTATCCCTTGAGTTATTATGTGAGCCGTGAACACAAGGCGTATAAGCTGCATAGCTTTGAAGTGCCTGCCGAAGGCGAATGTGTGATGCGGCCCTTGTCTACACCCTTGCTGGTGGAAGCCTTTCATTTTATCCCCGGCATGAAGCTGCAGTTTGAGGTGGAGAAAGGAAGCCGGAGCGAAACGGAATGCTGGGAGGTGATGACGAATTCCGCTGATCTTTCTTACCTGTATTGCGCAAAGACTGCTTCCTCGGCCTGGTTCAGCAACAACGGCACGGTATTTTATTTCACGAGCTTTGCCGGGGATAAAGAATCCCTCCTGTACTATTTTTACCTGGGAGCGCAAAAGATCCTGTTGGCCTATTACCGGGACCTTCTGGTGGAAGACCGTTTGCCTCCCGGGGAGTTATATGCCGGGGGCTTAAAACTCCTGCAGGATGCCATTGCTCCTTTCTATGTGTTTTTGAAAACGACCTTCAGCGCCCGTTACGCATCGGCAGATAATACCCAATCGCCTTCGGGGCTCAGCATTCAATCGCAGGTAAAAGCGTATGCCGGTTCAACACTTTCAACATCGGTGGATGTAGAGCTGCTGCTGGCAGATCACACCATTAAACAGATTAACGTTAAAGAAAAAGACCTATGCTTCTCCGCACGCTATATTGGGTAGTGGCTTTGCTGCTCATGTCGCTCTGCGCGCGTGGACAGCAGGGTGATACACTGACGTCTGCCGGTGTGGAGGAGACCTCTTACCGGCTCTACCTCGCGAAGGACTGGAAGCTGCTGGGTGGATTCTGTGACCGGGCTATCCGGGCGGATTACGACTATTACTACCTGAGGATGCGCGCGGGGATTGCCTGCTATGAAACCGGGAATTACCGGAGAGCGATCCGGCATTTTTTAAAGGCGCTTGATTTCAACAGTGGCGACGAAACAGCCATGCGCTACCTGTATGAGAGCTATCAGCATGCGGGGCAATACGAAGAGGCCCGGAACATCAGCCGCCACCTGGATACGGCATCGCTGCGAATAACAGGAGCAGGCCGGCTGAAAGCCTTGTCGTTTGTGTCTCTGGAAGGAGCGGTGAAGTTCAGCGACAGCACGGCGAAATTCAAACCGGCTGTGTATATGCAGCTTGCCGGGCAGCATTACATCAAAAAACGGTTCTCACTGTTTCATGCGCTCACCTATTACGGCCAGGATGAATACCGCCAAAAAATTCAGCAATACCAGTATTACCTTTCCTCAGGCATTCCTTTAAAGCATCGTTTGCTTTTATCGCCCGCGGTTCATGTGCTTTACAATGATCTGAGCGTGCGGCAGTTTGTAACGACGACAACCGTAAAAATGCCGCCACAACAGCCGCCGCAGCCGGGGCAGCCGCCACCGCAGCCTACGGTAACGGTGAATACGGCTACGACCTATGTGCCAAAGCAAACCTCAGCGATTGCCGGAGCCCTTACGCTTACGCAAAAACTGACTTACGGCGATGTGTCGCTTGGCCTCACTGCCTGCGTGTTTGACACAGCCAATCAATACCAGGTGCAGGCCGGCCTCACCCTCTATCCTTTCGGAAACAGGAAGCTGGCGGTGGGAGCTTTGGTATACCATCATACGGAAACAGATTACAGGCAAAGCAACCTGGCCGTGGCTCCCTGCATATCGTCGCTGATTCACCGGAAGCTGCTGGTATCTGCCTCCTGGCTGCGCAACCGCGGAGGCAATGTTGCGGAGAGCAATGCCTACCTCATCAATAACTCCATCGATGTTTCCCTGTCGCGTTTCAATGGGATGGTTGAATACGTCCTCTCGCGGCACGTTAATGTATATGCCGTCTACAGCTACGATACCAGGCAGGAAAAATTTACCCGTTTTCAATACCATTACCATTTAGCCTTGCTGGGAATAAAATTCATCCCATGACACAGCCATGCGGCATACAGAGATAAACACACCAAAAAAAATGACGTACTGATGAAAAAACACCATGTGATACACCTTTTTTTCCTGCTGCTGCTATTGCCGGCAAAGGCTCAGACAGCGCTCTCAGAAGCATTTGCAAAGAGCTATGGCCATGAGGCCAGGCTGAATTACCCGGAAGCAATCAACGCGCTGAAAGCGGTGTACGACCGCTCTTCCTATGAAACGAATCTGCGGATGGGCTGGCTTTGCTATAAGGCCGCGATGCATAAGGAATCCCTGGGCTATTATAAGATCGCCGCTTCCCTGATGCCTTATGCGGTCGAGGCGAAGCTTGGCTGCACATACCCGGCAGCAGCCTTGGGAAATACGGCAGAGCTGATCTCGCAATACGACCAGGTACTGAGCATCGATCCGCAAAATACAACGGCCAACTATTGGAGGGGCATGATCCATTACGACAAGAAAGAATATGCCCTGGCGTTCAAGCACTTTGAGAAGCTGGTGAACCTTTATCCTTTCGGGCACGACGGCCTGCTGATGTTTGCCTGGACAAACCTGCGGATGGGCAAAACACGGGAAGCCCTTGTGCTCTTTCATAAAGTGCTGCTGGCTGATCCTTCCGACAAATCGGCCCTGGAAGGTTTGGAATTCATGAATAAATAATTTAAATTCGATAGATATGATAAAAGCAATTGCCGTAGATGATGAGCCCATGGCTCTTAAAGTCATTGAGCACTTCTGTGAAAGTGTTGATTTCATCAAGCTGGAGAAAAGTTTTACCAGGCCGGTGGATGCCCTGAAGCACCTCAATAAGTTTCCGGCGGATCTTTTATTTCTGGACATTAATATGCCGCAGCTCAACGGCATTGAGTTTTATAAATCCCTGAAGCAAAATACGATGGTTATTTTTACAACCACCTCTGTAGAGCATGCCATTGAGGGCTTTAACCTGAACGCGGTGGATTACCTGCTCAAGCCTTATACGGAAGAGCGTTTTCTGCAGGCGGTGAACAAGGCGCGGGAGTTTTACAATTACCAGACCAACAGCAGCAGGAGCCAGGAGGATCATTTTTTCTTTGTGCGCGCCGATTACAGCCTTGTCAAGATTTCTATTCCCAACATCCTGTATATTGAAGCCCTGGATGATTACCTGAAGATCCATCTGCACAATGAAAAAACCGTGGTGGCGCGTATGACCATGAAAGGCATCCTGGAAAAGCTGCCGTCGAAAGATTTTATCCGTGTACACCGCTCCTTCATTGTTCCCCTGAGCAGGGTAAAAAGTGTACGCAATAAAATGATCTCCGTTGAGAACCAAAGTATCCCTTTGGGAAATACCTACGAGGAGGAATTCAATAAAGTATTCAAAGGAAACGCCTGATCTTTTCAGATCCTGTTTTCGTCTGCCTGAGCGCGCCGGTTGATCGAAGCGCTGTGCCTTTCTATACGCTTTAGCTTCGTTACACATAAGCTTAAGTTTACAATTACTTAATTTCCACGTCATGCTAACTGAAAGTTGGCAGGATACATTTGTGCCGTAGATTAATGATTTAAGTTATCAGTACTTAGGTTTTTTAGTTGAAGTGAAAATCCTAGAGGATATACCTTATCCAAAACCACTCTCAATGTTACTGTTTGTACTTCGCGGCCTTTGTGGCTATGGATCCCGCATGGCCGGATGGTATCAACAATCATAAGCTATGAGCCGGCCAGCTCCTGATGGTTGAATTTTGATAATGCTAACCTAAACATCCAACATCAAACATGAACACATCACTTTTACTACTACGACCTTTGAAAAGCCTGAGGAAGCTCCTGATCCCTGTTTTCCTTTTCTTTTTTGCGGCAAACCTGAACGCCCAGCTGATCGGCTGGGATGCGTCCAATAATGGCGGAGGCTTCGGAGCGAGCCCCTGGGCTCCTGTGACGCTGAACAGCAACCTCAGCATGAGCAATACGGGCCTGATCCGTGGTTCCGGCATCATGACCAGCGGTACACCTGCCGGCGGTTGCTGGGGCGGCGGCGGTGGCGGCTGGGGAACCACCGACCCTGGGAGCGTTTATTTTTCCTTTACCGCCAATGCCGGTTATAAAGTGTCTCTGAGCAGCATCAGCAGCGCGCTCAGGAGATCGAGCACCGGCCCTACGACCTGTAACGTGGAATACTCTCTTAACGGAGGTGCTTACACGCTTGTCGGAACCTGGAATGTCAGCAGCACATCCGGAACAACAGGGACTGCCAACAGCACGAATTTATCGGCCGTTGCCCTGCTTCAGAATGTAGCTGCCGGTACGGTAATTAAATTCAGGATCTCTTTTCCCGGTGCTTCGGGTGGCAACTGGTACCTTACGGGCTCTACCAATAGCCTGCGACTGAACGGAACGGTGGTTGCTGTTCCTTCATGTACCGCTCCGGCAGGCCTGACGGCTTCCAATGTGACTACAAACTCTGCCGACCTGAACTGGAACAGCATCTCAGGTGTGAGCGGCTATGAATACGTGATCGACCAGACACCGGCCTTACCGGCAGGTACAGGAACAGCGGTCACGACAAATTCTTATGCCGCTGCGAGCCTTAATCCCGGAACGGTGTATTACGCGCATATCCGCACCGATTGCGGCTCCGGCTATTCGACCTGGACTACCACTTCTTTTACAACCGTTGCCGGTTGCGTATCGCCTACGGTTACAGCTGTGACCTCCGCTACGGCTGTATGTGTGGGAGCACCGCTAAGCCTCTCGGTAACCGCCGCCGGTACAGCATTAACGTATACCTGGACAGGGGCAGGAACCTTCGGCTCTGCTAATACAGCAAGCACCACCGTTACAAGCTCCGGTAGCAGTGACTACACCGTTAGTATCTCTAATGCTTGTGGAACAGCCAGTGCAGCGGTAAGTGTAACGGTTAACACACTGCCTGCTGTCGCTTCCAACTCCCTGCTTATATGTGCCGGCTCAACAGGAACGTTAACCGCCTCCAGTGCGGCTACCTATAGCTGGAGCACGGGCCAGACGACATCAAGTACCACGGTAAATCCTGTTTCAAACTCGGTGTATACCGTAACAGGTACCGACCTGAACGGTTGTAAGGCCACCTACACAACAGCGGTGGCTGTAAATGCCCTTCCTGTCATCAGTGCCAATTCCCCTTCTGTATGCGCCGGATCCACGACAACATTAAACGCCTCGGGTGCCAGTACTTATACCTGGAATGCCACACAGGCGGCCGCAAGCATGACGGTTAATCCAATAACCAGTACAACTTACACGGTAGCGGGAACTGATCTCAACGGCTGTGTGAACAGCTATACCACCCAGGTAACGGTTAACGCCCTGCCTTTGGTGACAGCCAACTCACCTTCTGTTTGTGCAGGTTCTACCACCACGCTGACAGCCGGCGGCGCTGCCACCTACACCTGGAATGCCACCCAGGCTTCCACCAGTATGACGGTGAACCCGACAGGCACTACGATGTATACGGTTACAGGAACCGACCTGAACGGTTGTGAGAGTACCTACACGACCTACGTCACGGTCAATGCCTTGCCTACGGTTATTGCCAACGCTCCTTCGGTTTGTACAGGCGGTACGGCTACCTTAACCGCCAGCGGAGCCGATACTTATACCTGGAATGCTACACAGGCTGCTGCAAGCATAACGGTGAGCCCATCAGCCACGACAGTATATACCGTAACCGGTACAGACCTGAGCGGTTGTGAGACTACTTTTGTAACCCAGGTAATGGTTAACACCCTGCCTACGGTAGCTGCCAATGCTCCAACGGTGTGTGCAGGAGGCACCACGACCTTAACGGCCTCCGGTGCCTCTACGTATACCTGGAGCACAGCGCAGGCCGCCACCAGCATCACGGTAAGCCCAACGGCCAATACGGCTTATACAGTTACAGGCACCGATGGGAATGGTTGCGTGAATAGCTTTACCACCCAGGTGACGATGAGCGCCGCTCCTGTTATCACGGTGAACTCATCCACAATCTGCTCGGGCGCTACGGCTACCTTAACGGCCTCCGGCGTGAGCAGCTATACCTGGAGCACGGGTTCTGTCAGCAGCTCCGTGACGGTTTCTCCTTCGGCAGCAACAATATATACCGTGAGCGGCAACCTGGCGGGATGTCCGGTTGCGGTGTCTCAAACAGCCGCCATAACGGTGAGCGCCCTTCCTTCCGTATCTATTGCAGCCATTGCCCAGGCGCTCTGCAATACAACAGGTACGGTGAACCTGGCAGGAAGTCCTTTTGGCGGAACATTTACGGGTACGGGAATTGTCGGGAATACTTTTAGCCCCCAGGCAGCAGGTACAGGAACCTTTGTGGTAAGCTACAGCTATACAGGCTCCAATACCTGTTCGGGTATTGCGCATACCAACATCATTGTGGCGAATTGCACGGGTATGGAAGAGCTCAACCGGGCCTTGGCATTCGAGGTATATCCCAATCCTGCAAGCGACGACCTTCATGTGAGCTTCCCTGATATGGAGCCGCGAACCATCAGCATCTACTCCATGAACGGAGAGCTGGTGTATTCGGAGAAAGTACAGGCGATGCAGCATACGCTTCATATCAGCGAGTTGAGCAGAGGCCTCTATGTGTTGAAGGTAAGCGGGGCAGAAGGTCAAAGCAGTAAAAAGATTTTGGTGCAGTAATTTATAAGGTATTCATCCGCCGGCTTTTTTTAGGGCCGGCGGTTTTTTAATAAACGCCCTAGCTATCTATGCAGCCATGCCAAAGGGAAAGATCATATTCTTCAATGCCAAAAGTAAATTCGGATTCATCAAAGGTGAAAACGGGCAGGAATACTATGTACACGCCAGGGCCATCAGCGGCGAAATCCCCGGGGAAGGCGAGGAGGTAGAGTTTGAGATCCGTGAGGCCAAACGCGGACCGGAAGCTTTCCAGGTGAAGAAGATAGAGAAAGACGTATAATATGCGTGTTCTATAGGAGTCAAATGGTATTGCCTTTCTACTAGTTAGCAGCAAAATCAGGTTTCACCGCGCCACCCTTGCCGAACAGGCGCATCGCCAGCTCCCGGCCGATGCCTTTGCTTTCCTTGAAGAGGAGCTCGCTGTTGACTACCACAGGAGCGCCGTATTCGTCGGTGACATTGATCATCACCTGGTAGGTATCTCCTGTTTTCAAAAACTGTACATCCGCTCTGGCGGCATCCGGGCTATCGCTGAGTTCGATGTTGCAGGCTTTCACCTCATCGATTACGGCGCGCACCTTCTCATCATTTTCCAATCCCGAAAAGCTGATGTTGATTTTGGCCGGAATGCCGGAATAGAGCATTTGCTGCGGATACATTTTAAAACACTGTGTTCTGAAATAATCGCGATCGCTGCCGCTGGTTGTTTCCGAAAGGATCTCCATCACCCGGTAAAGGTAAAGCTTCTCATAGCGGATGTCGGCCGCATCCTCACTATAGCCTTCCTGGTAATTGGAAGGGTCGCTGTCGTCGAGCAGCTTCCGGCAGGCCCGTTCCGCCTCCTCCTCTTTTCCGCCTTCCAGCATAAACTTACAGGTGAAAAGACGGAAGTAACGGTTGATCTTTTTGCGCGGGTCGGAGACCGTATAGTCCTCGTATTTTTTCTGAAAGAAAGGAATGCAGAAATCTTTCAGCAAGTACATGCTTTCGTCATAGGTGAAGGTGGCCTCCGCACAGAAGAGGTCGTAGATCAGGCGGTCCCGCTCAGGGTTGTTGGCCATCGAATTCACGACGGCATATTCGAGCATGATCTTTTCGATCTTCAGGGCGGCAATGTCATACCATGCCCCGAAGGAGTACCACCAGCCGGTATCGAGGAATTTCACCAGGGCAACCTTTTTCTCGATCAGCTGGATCCGGAGAAGGTTGATGGTAAATTCATATACCGATTGGGTGAGCGTGGTATTGATGTGCAGCTCTTTGAAATTGGCGGCTTTGTTCAGGAAGAACTCGCAGCTGTCGAGCTGCCCGTCGTAGAGATAGCCCCGGGCAAGGGCAATATTGTACCAGCCGAAGCCGGGGGTGGAGCCGCTTTCCGTAATCTTTTCCTGGGCCATGCGGATGGCATTCTTCGTATCACCACCATACACGAGGATCATCGGCATGAAATAATCCGATTCGCTCAGGGAGAAGCGGCGCTTGTACTGTACCTTCGAGTAGTCGCGCACGGCCCCACTGAAATCACCGATCACGTGCTCGAGGTTGGCATAGTTGCTCCAGGAGACCTGCCCCCCGTTGATGAGCTGTTCATAGTAATATTTGGAGCTGTCGAAATTCTGGTTGTAATCGTGCAGGATGGCCAGGTAATGGTAAGTGTTCAGCAAATCGCCCTCGCTCTGGTAAGGGCCATACCACAGGTCGTTTACCGATTTGTTCTTTTCCACTTCGGAAATGGCGGCATAGCATTCTTTGAACGCCAGGGCTTCGTTCTCCTCGATGGAATTGCCGAGGAAAGGATGCTTCTCCGACGTATAGAAGCGGTTGCGGTGGTAAAGCCAGGCACGTCCCGTATGCACATAAAAAAAGTCGCGCTGGAAGTGATAGCCTTCCAGCCTGTCGAGCAGGGCCATCGCTGAGTCGGGCATCTCAATGCTGTTGTAGCAGGATTGCAGCGTGGTGGCGAGGTAATAGAAATCGTTGAAGCGGTTGCCTTTGGCCCGGAAATAATCCATCGAGGAAAAGATATTCCGCATCTCATAGCCGTAATCTTTTTCAAAGAGGGCCAGCGCTTTTTGCAGGGGACCTAAAGCCTGCTGGTAACCGAGGTAGTCGCTACTGCGGTCGTATTTGTAGAGGCCTTCATACATCCAGCCTACATAATAGGTGCTGTCGAGGCGGATGAACTCCCGGCTTCTCGGGAGGGCATCCTTGTCTTCCGGGTTCACGCCGATGCGTTTGGCGTCGATCTCGTAACGCGCCTGCTCATTGACCTGTGCGCCGGCACTCAGGGAGAAGAATGTGAGTAAGAAAAGTATAATGGTTTGGATATGGCGCTTGGTGGTTCTTGTGCCGGTGTCTGAGGCTCCCGAAGACACCGTGTGGACATCATAGATCCATCTGTCGCCTGAGGCTCCCGAAGGCAACAGGGCGTGAAAGACACTATGTTTCTGCGATCTAAACATTCGCTTTCCCTAAATTTAATTTTCTCAGGCGGTCCATTTCCTTGTTCAGGATCTGGGCCAGGGCTTTTTGCTTTCCTTCCTTCGTGCGGTAGATCAGCCTGTGGTCGAGCACGGCCTGCGTGATGTCGTGGATATCATCTTCCGTCACAAAGGTACGGCCACTCACCAGGGCGTAGGCTTTCAGGCATTTCAGGAAGGTGATGCCGCTTCGTGTGGAGGCGCCGAGTGTAATCTCCGGGTGCTGGCGCGTGTCGCGTACAATGTTGCGCACGGCTGTTACCAGCTCGTCGTGGATGCTTACTTTCTCCGTTTCCTGTTGAAGAAATAAGATCTCGTTCATGGTGAGCACCTGTTTCACATGGTTCAGGTTATTCTGAATGCCGAGGTAATCGCGGTAGATATCCAGCTCGGTGGCTTCATCCACATAACCGAAGTAGATCTTGATGAAGAAGCGGTCGAGCTGCGCATTCGGCAGAGGATAGGTGCCTTCCGTTTCCACAGGGTTTTGCGTGGCAATGGTGAAGAACAGTTTTTCGAGCGGGTAGGTGGTTTCCCCGATCGTGATCTGCTGCTCGGCCATGCATTCCAGCAAAGCCGACTGTACTTTCGGCGAAGCGCGGTTGATCTCATCGGCCAGTAACAAATTGCAGAATAAAGGCCCTTTCTTAAAGACAAATTCTTTTTTGATGTCGTCAAAAATATGGGAGCCGATCAGGTCCATCGGCAGGAGATCGGGCGTGAACTGGATGCGCTTGAACGCCACGCCATGCTCATGGTGCGGGCCCGAGATGCTTTGCGCCAGCGTTTTGGCCATCACCGTTTTTCCCGTTCCCGGATTGTCTTCCATGAGGACGTGGCCTTTGGCCAACAAGGCGGTCAGCACAAATTTGATCTGGTTCTGCTTTCCCCTGATCACCGTTTCGATGTTGCTGACCAGTTTCTGAATGTTGCCGAGCGCCTGTTCTATCTGAATCGTTTCTTCCATGTTAACTGAGTTTTGGTTTTGAAAAATAATGTAAGGTCCGGTAGAGGTTTAAAAAGTGTTTGATGCGGTGTTTAAGCGGAATGCGGGTTTTGACGGTTTTGATGAATGGAGGATAAAAATGTTGGAGCCGGGTGCGATCGTTCTCATTCAGAGAGGTTTTACTGTATTTGGCTTTTTGGTAGCTGAGATGGAATTGCGAGAGGCTTGTGCCAAAGGTCTTGTCAATGGATGCCGCGTAAGCTCCCGGCGATTGCTGATCGTAGGCATAGCCCATTTGCCCGAGGTAGTAGAGCAGGGCCCGGTTCACATGATAGCCTTTTTCCAGCGGATCGGCGTAAGTCCGTTTCGCTTTGGCATGCAGCCACCACCAGGTAAACAAAGGTAGGAAGAGCAGCAGCAAGCCCAGGCCGGCCAGGCTGAAAAGCACGGTGTATAAGACGTTCAGCCAGTTGATGGCTTCCTGGTCTTTTTTGGCGTTTTGTTTTTGCTGTTCTTTCTTGTCGTCTTTCTTGCGGATCTTGATCTCATCTACGGGCACCGGCTCTTTCAGGCGGGCAATGACCGAGGCCAGGGAATCCTTAGGCTTGGTGTAAATCGTTTTCAATACTTCAGCATGAGAGACCGCGGTTACCTGCATCCCTTTGAGGAGGCTGTTGAATTTTACCTCGCCGGTGTCTGATGAAATGCTGGCCAGGGAAGCATCCGTTAGGATATGGACGAGGGCTTTGGAAACAAATTCGCTATCGTGGTAAAGGATCCTGGCGGTGCGGATGCTTACCTGTTTTTTGATGGTATCCGTGGACACCACTTCTCCTTCCACCACCAGGTAGGTGGCAGGAATATCGGTCGGTGGCGTTCCATCCGGCTGGGAGGCCTGTTGTGTGTTCACATCCGGGATGGTGGTGTCGAAGTCGATCCAGCCATAGCCCTGAAAATAGACCTGCACCCAGGCATGCGCCTGATCCTGGTAGAACCAATACCAGCCCGGGTTTTTGCTGCTGCGGTCGGTGGTGGAAAAGCCGGCGGCCACACGCGAGGGGATACCCAGGGAGCGCAGCATGAATAAGGTGGCACCGGCAAAGTAAGCGCAATAGCCTTTGCGGTTCTCAAACAGAAAGTAATTGAGCTTGCTGGCACTCGGCATCCCCGGAATGCCAGGATTATCGGAGTATTTGAAAAGGGGCTGGTTGAACTCATCTTTGCTGGTAAAATAATCGCGGATGGCGATGATCTTATCGATGGGCGCTTCCGCGTTTTGGGTCACTTCCCTGGCGAGCTCGCCAATGCGCTTGTAATCGGCATTGGAAGGCATATAGGTATAGTAATCCATGAAGGCCTTATCGGGCCCTTCAATCGCCTTCACCTGCCGGAGTGTTTCAAAGCGCTCCTGCTGGAAATTTTCCAGCTCCACATTACCGGCAGGATTGTAGATGAAGTAAGCGCTGTTGAGATCGCTCACCCACATCTTGGCCTGGTAGGCGCTGCGGTATTGCTTCTTGAATTCTTTGGGTACCGACACCGGCTGGCAATAAAAGGCTGTGGAAGGTGCCAGGAAGGTTTCCGGAGAGAGGTTCACGTTATACACCTCGGTGGTAACCACTTTCCGGTTGAGGGTTCCTAAGGATTGTTTGATGACGTTGTTATCCGTTTTTTTGAAGTAGAGCGGGATCTGCGAGGGATCGGGATTGAACAAATCATTATAGGGCATGTTCGCATCCGTTTCAAAGGTTTGCGTGGCCGTATCGAATTTGGTATAGTAGCGGTTCGTAAAGTACAGCGGGTTCGGAATGTTGGTGTTTCCGAAGAAATGGTCGAGCCTTGCCACGAAGAGCAATTGCTTGTCTTTGCTCAGGGAGCCCGAAAGTTTCGACTGGTCTTTGTTTTGCACACCGCCGTTCTTCCCCTGCTGGGTCATCGATTCGCTGTCGCCCTTTCCTTCTTTTTTTTCTGTCTGGCCCTTTCCTCCCCATTCTTTTTCCACAGCCTGGAAACTGGCATTGAAGAGACTGAGAATGCCGGCAAAGAGCAGGAGGATGATGAGGGCGAAGATGGACAGGCGTTTGCCGATGACTTTAAAGAAGCTGCTTTCCTCCTCGTTCAGGTTGCGGATGAGCCCCGCGGTGTAGATCATATAAAACGCATAGGCCAGTGGAGGTACGATGCCTCCCACCAGGGCATTCACGGTCATGTCGCTGGTTTTGGTAACGAGCACGATCTGGGCAATGAGCACCAGGGCGCTCCAGGCAATGGTCAGGTATTTGGAGCGGCTGAAGGCGTAGCCGGCCAGCCAGCCGGCAGTGAAGAGGATAAAGAAAATATAAAACTTAACGGAGATGTAAAAGCTGTCGAACTCGCCGAAGTTAATGCCTTGAAGGCTGTTGTAGATGAGCAGGTTGATGAGGAATACCAGCAAAGTTGTGGTGATGAAGCGAAAGCGGTAGCGGTAACTGACCAGGGCCGCGGCGCAGCCCGCAGCGAAATAGAGGCCCTGTGACAGCCACTCATTTTGGAGGATCGTGTAGAAATTATTCAGGCGCCATAGCAAAAAACACATGAACACCACCGTAGGCAGCGCCAGCAGCAGCACCTGGAAAACCAGTTTTTTGAGGCTATGTACTTTTCCTATAGGCATATCAGAGGACGGTGGCGCGGGATGTTGATTTGATGATGGACAGGATCTCTTTTTCGTTTTCCTTTAATTTGAAACGCAGCGGCGACAGGCTCCATTTGGTTTTGTACGAGGCATGGCGGTCTTTTTCGTTTTCCACAAAAAGCCATTTCACCCAGCCGGCCATGCCGTTCTCATCCAGCGCATCGCTCAGCGGAATAAAGATAATGGACACTTCATTGCCATAGCTTTCCGCAAATTCGCGCAGCTGCTCCGGATCGCTCAGCGAGGATACCACGAGCACCGAGGCGTTGCCCGGCTTCACAATGTCTTTCAGGTTATGCTCTTCCTGCCAGTGGCTCACCGTGATGGCATAGCGCACCTGCTCCTGCGCCGAAGGCAGGTTGTTAGCCGGGACAGGCTGATCGGGTATATAGCGCACGTCGAGGCCTTTGCCGGCAAGCTGCTGATAGACCGACCAGCACAGGGTTTTATAATAATTCAAAAAAGGAGCCTCCACCACGTCACTGCTTTCCGTGGCAAATTGCGTGTAGAAGGAGGCATAGAGGTAGATGTGCGAGGCGTAGGGATCCATGATCTCGGGCACACGCACCACCAGCTCTTTGTTTTTGGCGTAGATCTTCCAGACGATGCGGCGCACATCGTCATTGCTTTCGAAGCTCTTGTAATTGATGAGCTCGCCTTCCACACGCTTCAGCTCCTCGATGCGGGTCGTTGTCTCCTCCGTCTTGCGGGGCGAGGCTTTCAGGGCATTGAGGTCCTGCTGCACCGGGCTGATGAAAAAGCGGTTGCTGGCATCGATGGTGCTTGCCATGGAAAAGAACTGGAAGAAATCCTCGAAGTAGATGAGCACTTTTTCGATCTTGTATTCCCTGATCTCCGGCAGGTTCCAGCTGAACTGCCCCTTGAAGCTGAATTTGAAGAAGCTGCTCTGGTTGGCAACGGGTGTGAATTTTTCGGAGACCTGTGTGCCGTCGTAAAACACGCGGATCTTAATGAAGCCCGCAATGGGTAATAGGATGGGATGAAGCTCGAGGCTGATGAGCTGTTTACCTTCCTGCTGCGGATTGGCTTCGGTACGCAGGAGCAGGTGAATTTCCTGCCGGCGCTGTTTCCATTTGAAATAGAGAAAGGCGCTGAACACGGTGAGGAAGCCAAAGACGATGATGCTTATGCTGAAGAACAGCGCCACGGAAAGCAATAGCGAAAAAATGTGTGTGTAAGCGGAGTCGGGTTGCTGGCCCAGGGTGTGGAGCTTGATGTAACCGGGAACGAGTACGGCTGCAAACACAATCAAATACATGCTAAAGGGGACAAAATAGCCCGCTTTTCGGATGAATTTCAACACTTGGCGCATACAGGATTAAGAGGTAAGTAAATTTATCGTTTATTTTGAATCTTCGGCGCTTATTGATAAAATTTAGCAATTATTAAGCGTGTGTTGCTGCGGGTGGTCATACCAACGGCGGCGTCAGAGAAGACCGTTTTTTGTCAGGGAGTTAAACGTGGCTCCGTTTAAATGTTTTGGGCGTGTCCCTTCCGCGAAAGAGGCCGTGCGGAAGGGTCGGGCTGCCCGCTTCCATCTTTTACGTACACTTCGACTCCGCTCAGTGTGCGTAAAAGGATTTTCGCTCGCATCCCTCACGCGGGTCCGTTCGATTCCGCTCAGTGTGCGTAAAAGGATTTTCGCTCGCATTCCTCACGCGGGTCCGTTCGATTCCGCTCAGTGTGCGTAAAAGGATTTTCGCTCGCATCCCTCAGCGGGTCCGTTCGATTCCGCTCAGTGTGCGTAAAAGGCTTTTCGCTCGCATCCCTCAGCGGGTCCGTTCGACTCCGCTCAGTGTGCGTAAAAGGATTTTCGCTCCCATCCCTCACGCGGTCCGTCATCAATTTTGGGGGTTGCCTTTTTTATTTGAGGCGGGATGCGCCAGGGACGAAGCGGCCTGTCTGAGCTCCTTTGTTTGTCCCGCAGGGCAAAAAAGAGCGAGTAGCGACGGCCCGCCCGGGCGCCAAAAATAGGCTTACTAAATTAAACGCTTTCAAAAATGCCCGGGGATGTATTACCTCAGCAAAGAAATTTGTACTTTCATCAGAGTCATTTATAAAAAATATCCCCATGGTATCGATTCGTTTGTTTCTTCTCTCTGTGCTGTTAATCACTGCACAAGCCCAATTGCAGGCCCAGGCCAAAACAGCCTACAACAAAGCCCTGGCCGACTCGCTCGGCGCCGACGACTACGGCATGAAGAGCTATGTGCTCGTGATCCTGAAAACGGGAAAGGCGAAGATGGCGGATAAGGCAACATCAGACAGCCTCTTCGGCGGCCACCTGAAAAACATCGGGCGCCTGGCCTCCGAAGGAAAGCTTACAGTGGCCGGCCCGCTGAAAAAGAACGACAAAGACTACCGCGGTATTTTTATCCTGAATGTGAACACAACAGAGGAGGCAAAGACCCTTTTGGAAACAGACCCTGCCGTGAAGGCCGGCTTGCTTGAGCCGGAGCTCTATGGCTGGTATGGCTCTGCGGCATTGCCCCTGTATTTGAAATACCACGACGCGGTGCAGAAAAAAGGATTCTGACATGAGGGACAAGCTCAAGGATAAGGTGCGTAAGCATTTTGAGGTCGGGGAAATCGCAGAGGGCTTTGGTAATCTGGAAGCTCTGAAAGCAGAAGACTTCTTTACTTTTTTATTTAAAAATAATGAGTGGATTACAGAAGGCGCTGTATCTGATTATTTCTGGAAAAGCTACCTGCCTGCTTCGCCTTATTTCGATGCGGTGATGTCAGGAGAGCAGGCCATTCATTTACTGCATCATTATTTTTCGAAGAACCGCGACACGAGCGAGGCGCTCCTGCAGAGACTCGCTAAGGACTATCCGCGCCTCCTGGTCAAAACGATCCGCCTCAACCGCGCGTTTGTAAATGTCAACCACGAGCTGTCGCTGGTCTTTCTTAAAGACAGCGCGGATGACTACCTGAAATATCATTTTTATGTATTCTACGAGCTGGGCGTGCAGGATTACCGCTTGTACAGCAGCTTTAGCCGGTTGGTGCATGCGCTGGCTCCTTATGATCTCACGGATGTGGTGCATCATGCGGCTTTATGGCTGGAGGAAAAACGCCATGCGGTATTTCAGCCTGATGGGCCTGAGTTTTATGATCTTCAGCATTGCACGGAAAGCATCGGCCTGTTTTTCGACCATTACGCTAAGGCGCATGAGCAGATGCTGTCTGCTTATATTTTTACGCCTGAGGAAGGAATAGAAAGCCAGGAAAAAATTCTGAACGACTGCCTCCGCGCTTATGAAAGCAGCACATTGCATGAGCAGGCGGTGTGGCAATGCCTGGACGCGGCAGCAGAATACTGGTACTTTACGAGCGGAATTTTCAATGTCTATTGCTTTGACCTTAATTATGAAGTCGCCAGACAGGGGCAGGAGCTGGTCTTTGCTCCGCAATCGATGAGTGCTTACAGAGCCTGGCACCGCGAGGGCGCCAAGCTGGAATACTGGCAAAAGCATTACCGCGATCTGTGCGAGGGCCTGATACCTTACCCGGCTCATGAGAACATAAAAGACCAGATCCAATGGGAGGCGGAGGTCCGTGTGAACATGGCATTTGCCGTGGCAGAGCATTTTTCCCTGCTGGAGAGCAAGGCACGCAGCATTCGTACGGAGGATCTCATGCGGGTTCTGAATGGCTTCAATAGTAATGCCTTCGGGAGATTTGTTTATCCGCTGGATCTTCGTTATACCCATAAGCCGGCCAACTGGTTGCTGGAGGTGAAAGCGGTACTGGAAACAGGGAAAGCGGCAACCCTGGCCCGCTTTATGAGCTCCACCGATTTTGAAAACCTGTTTCAGGGGCTAGGTGAGCTTTCATTTTCGGAAGAAAACCGGGATGACTTGAAGCGCTTATTATCCACCGATCTTCTGGAAGCCTCTCGCTATGACCGTTTCAGGCCGTCTGTCAATCTGTTCGGGAAGCCGTTTGTGAAAGTCAGCGGTACTTATATTGCCTTTAATGGAGTCATGGGAGAAAGCAATATGATGACCAATATGCTCGTCAACCTGCTGGATAAAAATAATGTATGGCGTGTGAATGTTCAGAAAAAGGAAACGGAACGCATGGAAGAAAGGCTTGCGGAGCTTTTTGAAGAAGCGGGATTTAAACAAGTGGTGTTTGCCAGGCCATATAGTGAGAAAAACTTCGGGATGGCCGGCGATTTGGATGTGCTGGTTTATGAGGCCGGCACCCTGCTTTGCCTGGAACTCAAGCGGAGTAAGTTTCGTGTACACCTGGATGAAATCTGGGATGAGCTGCGTATGGGAATCCTGACGGCTTCCCAACAATTGGATAAAGCAGAGCTGTTATTGAAAACACATTTGCCGAAGTTGAAAGAAGACCTTCTGAAAGATCTGGATATAACAGAAGAACATTTTTCGCAGATTCGGTTTTATAGCTTCATCGTCTCTACCTCCTTCGAAAATGACCATCAGCTCATCCGCAACAGGCATCTGAAAATTTCGCTCTTCGAGCTGGAGGAAATCCTGAAAGCATACCGCTCCGGTAAACAAAAGCCGGCACTCGAAGAGCTGGTCACAGAGCTTGCGCGCGATATGTTCTGGGAAAGCAGCCTGGGGAACGTTATAGAGAAAACAAAAGAAGAAGCCACGGAGCGTTTTGAGCTTTCCCGCTTGCAGGTCAATTACTTCTGATTGACTACCGCAATCACCATCCCATCGTGTTCCTTGACACCAACGGTTTGGAGAATGGTGGCCGTTACGTCTTTGCAGTCTTTTAAAAAGGCATTGAGGCGTTGCACACCCTGTACTTTTTCATCGCTGCTGTTCGGGTCGAGCACCTTGCCATTGCGGATCACGTTGTCACAAATAATGATGCTTCCCGGCCTGGAGAGCTTGAGGGCATATTGAAAATAGTCTATATAGGGAGGCTTATCCGCATCGATAAAAAAGAGGTCGAACGGCCCTTCGTTTTGTTCGAGTAAGACAGGCAGCAGATCGAGGGCTTTGCCGGTACGGATCTCTGCTTTTTCCGAAAGGCCTGCGTTGTCGATGTTTTGTTGCGCGACAGCCGCATAGCGTTCATCGCATTCCAGGGAGATCACCTTGCCTCCTTCCGGCAAGGCGCGGGCCAGAAAGATGGTACTGTAGCCGCCAAGCGTGCCCAGCTCAAGAATTTTTTTTGCCTGACAGGCTGCGGCAAACACCTGAAGAAGCTTGCCCTGGTTGGGAGACACGCTCATGTCGGGAATCCGGTTGGCGGCTAAGGATTGAATGGTACCGGAAAGGGCAAGGTCTTCCGGTGCTAAAAGACCGCTGATGTATCGGTCTACCTGTTCGAAAAGAGAGCTCATAGAAAAACAGTTGGATGAAACAGTAACGAGGCCGCTGCCTGTTTATTATGCTTCCGGGTTTTTATAAGCTATAATTTTTCAGGTAATAGCAGGTAAAGGCTATTGCCACATGAGCCAGGATCACCAATGGGTAGAGCAGAAACAGGGTCTGTATTTTGCGCTGAGGGTTTTTTATGTAGGTGATATAGTCGTATTCGGAAATGAACTGAACCATCTGCATCTTATAGGAGTCCAGCTGCGTCCTGAAGATGCAAAGGCTTGTCAGGTGGATAAGGGCTTTAAAGCAGGGAAACAGGATCAGGTACAGGATGAGCCCGTTAAAAATGGAATCGTTCAGGTAGAAGTCCCTGTGTCTCGGCGCATCCGTGAACATAAACGTGTATATAAACATGGCCAGGATCAGTGTATTGATCAAAAGAAGTTTCCATACCGAATTCATCATACGCTTCAGAACCCGTGAGTAGGATTTTATCGCATTGGTGGCAGTTATCATAGCTTTGTGAGCGGTTTGTCAACACGATCCGGATCCGACTTATACACTTACATGCGAGGGGGGAGGGTCATGTAATATGCAATAAGATGTACCTGTGAATTGAGGAGCTTTTGAGTCGGTAGAAGCTGATCGGGTTCGGAGCAAAGGTTAATAACTTTTTCCGGATTCGGAATACGTTGAATTACGTGATTTTAACCGTGAAAGCCCTGTAAACACTGCTATTTTGCGTGTTTTCCACATGTGTTAACGTGTTTTCCACATGCTATGATTTATAGCACAAGACTGTGAGGGAATATAGTAGATTTGCATCTGATTCTTTTTTGATCATGAACATTGCGAAAAATACACCAGGCGGGCCGGACCAATTGTCTTTGTTTGCGGAAGAAGAGTATAAGCCCATCGAGATCGATACGGTGTATCAATACCTGCTTGTGCTTTCCCCGCCTGATGAGCACATGGATAAGATCAAGCGCCTGAAATACCACCTGAATAACCTTGCCTACCTGGGAAGTTATAATTTGTTCTCGGTGCCGCACATTACCTTGGCGAAGCTGCAATCGGTACACCGCCAGCTCGGTAAGTTCGGAAAGGCCCTGCAGAAAGAGTTCATGGAATACGGTGCGCTTGACATTACGCTCAATGGATTCAACTACTTTTCACATGGCAATGACCTGCGAACCCTTTATTTGCAGATTGAGGACCCTCACAAGATCGGGGCCATCTACACGCTGCTTAATACCAACCTCGGGATCCCTTTGAAAGAGTATGTGCCTCACCTCACCGTGGCCAAAACCATCAGCACCACCAATTTCGAAGAGCTGTTCCCCCAGCTTTCCCCTATGGGATACCAGGACTCCTTTACCTGCGACCATATCCTGGTGCTGGAAAGGACCATCAAAAACCAAAAAGTAAGCCACTATAAGCCTGTCAAAAAAATCAAGCTGGGATAATTTGCCCGCAGATACCCCGGATTCCTAGAATCAGAACAAGGATCAGGGCGGCCACCTTGCCTGCAACCGGCAGGCATCTTCAGGAGGAGAGTTAAGATCGTTTCAGCGTGTAAGCGCTTCTATGGTCTTTTCTGTTCCCCGAATTTCCCCTGCGTCCGGGCGCCTGAAACCTTTGGTTTAAAGAAAGGAAAAAGGTGCCAGCGCTTCAAAGCTTATAGGGTCTCCGCTTGCCGGATGTGCTATGCTTAATTTTTCTGCGTGAAGGGCAATGGCATCGGGCAGGTAAGTCTCTTGCGAGCCATAGAGGGCATCGCCCAGGATCGGGCAGCCGAGGCTCGCCAGCTGAACCCTGATCTGGTGGTATTTCCCGGTATGGAGCCGGATGTGCCAGAGGCTGTGTTTCCCATGAGTTTCTATGCGGTAGTCGAGCTTTGCCTTTTCGGCGAAAGGCGTTCCTTCGGGCACCAGCACGGCTTTCTTCTTTTCTTTGCGATGCCAGTGCTCCAGGGTTCCTTCTTTTGATTCCGGTGCGCCGGCTGTGAGGGCCAGGTAGTGTTTGGAAACTTTGCGTTGCGCAAACTGCTCGCTCAGGTTCCGGAGGTATTCCTTTTGTTTCGTGAAAAGCACAATGCCGCTGGTGGGCCTGTCGAGGCGGTGCAGGTGCTGCACATACACCTGGCTGTCGCCTGTTTTTTCCTTCAGGTAGTGCTTCACCTGTTGCAGCAAATTGGGGAAGTTATTGCGGTCGGGCTCCACCATAAGCCCGGCGGGCTTGTTGCAAACCAGCAGGATGTTGTCTTCGTAAAGAATAGCAGGTGGTGTCATGAACTTAAAAGATGGAAGTTTTCATATTTGAAGGGCCCGGCCTGTATTAGCGGTGCCGGGCGATCACAATAAAAAATCCTGGTAGATCATTGTCCGCTTTTTGGGAACACCGCCCGTTAATAAATAATGCAGGATATACTCAACGGTTAAAGCAGCTACTTTATAATTCAGAGGTCCTGAGCTGGGAGCAATGGTTATGTTCGGGCAAAGGATCTGGTGGGGCACTTCTGTCTTTCCGGGTTTAACTCCATTGTAGAAATTGATGACGCCGTTCGTTATTTCGTATCCCGAGTGAAAAACCGGCAGGTTGTTGTTTTGACGCAGTATGACGTCTATCAGGTTCTGAGGGTTATCGGCGCTTAGAATGATCATGTCGGGCTTATAGGCGGAGTAATCCTGATGAGTCATGAATTCTCCGACCGTTTTTATGTTTAATCCATCAAACCTCTTTTTTAATTCTTTTGCCAGAACCGTGCATTTGAACTTTCCGGCATCTTCTTTCCTGTAAAGCACCTGCCTGTTCAGGTTCGAGGCTTCGATGGTATCTCCGTCTACCAGGATAAAGTTTTTAAACCCAAGTCCCGCCAACAGGTACACGACATTGGTGCCTATGCCTCCACAGCCGAGTATGAGTATGTTGTAGCTGCTTATCTTGTGCAGTAAGGACTTTAGCTGTTCAAGGTCGTCAACAAAATTCAATAAGTAGGAGTTGCTTCTGCTTAACGCATTGTTCTCTAAAAGGCCCAGGATGTATGCTTGATCGTTTGGTCGGCAGGGCAGGATAAATCTATTGGCGGTGAGCTTATCTATAACGTCCGACGGATTGTTCTTATCCAAGGTGCAATAGCCAAGAGCTCCGTAAGCATCTATGCTGCCCGTTTTTTTATTGAAAGAAATAAAAGCCCCCGGATTTATAAATCCAATGATCTTTCCTTTATGGAAAAGAAAATTATCTTTCTCAGCAAGTTGGAATTTTTTTAGCAGGTCATTCATATTCAAAAAAAAAGCCTCATGAAGAGGCTTTACTGTTAGTTTTTGATAACATTGTTTTTGCCGGGCGATTTTTTTACAGCCGCTTTTTTCAGTGCTGTTTTTTTCGCTGCCTTCTTAGGAGCTGCTTTTTTCACCGCTTTTTTAGGAGCTGCTTTCTTTACAGCCTTCTTAGGAGCCGCTTTCTTCGCTGCTTTTTTAGGAGCTGCTTTTTTTACTGCTTTCTTTGCCGCTTTCTTAGGAGCTGCTTTTTTCACTGCTTTTTTTGTTGCTTTCTTTGCCATGATAATTTGGGTTTTGAGATTAAGAATAAAGATATGACTTTTTTTATAATGAGTTACTTTTTTTTTAGTAATCAAAAAGATTAACAGTTATTTTTTTCCGGATGCCTGGTTTTTGATAGTTGAATCTGATCGTTGTGGTAATAATGAGAATTACACCTATGGTTAACCTTAGGTGCTTTGTGTTGGTAATTTCCTATTTTTACAAAACACGTGAACCGATGAATTCCGACATGCCTCTCAAAATCCTGATTGTGGATGACGACCGCGATGATCAGTATATGCTGAAAAAAATAACGGCATCCCTTATGCCCGATGCAGTGATTGCGCAGGCCTATAATGGCGACGAATGCCTGCGTTACCTCGAGGCTTATGCACACGACCTGCCTGCGCTTATCACGATGGACCTCAACATGCCTCTGGTAAACGGGATCGAGGCGACTTCGCAAATCAAAGCCAACCCGGTGGCGAAACATATTCCGCTTGTGGTGCTTACTACCAGCGACCGTGCCGGCGATAAGGACGCTGCCCTGGCAGCAGGTGCCGACGACTATGTGGTGAAGCCCGTGATGTATGAAGAACTGCAGCAGGCTATCGGAGGCATTATCCGTAAATGGCTTCACCGGTTTTTGTAAACATCCTGAACCCGGGTCTTACCTGTAGATAATACGCGGGTGAAACCTTTTGCCTGCTCTCTGTAATATTCATAGGCCGTTTTGTTTTCTTAATAAACGTTAAGGTGCTGATTGTTTTGCACAGGCTTTCTGTTTAAAAAATGGTGATTTAAATGTGTTTGGCCGCTTGTACCGGAGCGGGCCTTTGAATACTTTTAGGCTATGCAAAACACTCAATCACCTCCACAAAACAGCAATTTTATTAAGGCGATGATCAAAATAGCCAATCCTGACTGGACGCCTGAACAAATTGAAGCCGAAGCGCAGAAAAAAATGCGTGAGATGGCAAATGATAACGGCGACGGAAGCTGCGAATTCTGCTCCAGCTAAAACACCGGAACACCCTCTTGAAAAAAACCGTTACGATAGGCCGTGACGGTTTTTTTATGTGCCTCATCCTGTTCAGGAAACGTTGGTATGCTTGATAAGGTCGAGGAAATCGCTGAGCTTGCGCTGCGACACCGGAATAACCGCATTGTTTGAGAGGTTGATCTGCCCGTTGCGCTTCACATCGATGGACCGGATCTTTTTAAGGTTCACAATGTAGCTGTGGTGTGTCCGGTAAAATTTAGTTCCTGTAAGTTCTTTCTCGATCTCGCCGATATTTTTCGGGAGAAGGAGGCGCTGCGTTTCCGTTGCGAGGTAGGTATGGGTGCCGGCGCTTTCGAAATAGAAGATCTCATCGTAGCTGAGGCTTTTCTTCTCGCCGCTTACGGTGTAAGCGTATGAATTAGAGACCTGCGGTTGTCTGGCGGCCAGGAGCTTTTCGAGTTTGGCAACGCTGTCGGTAAGCTCCTGTTCATCGATCGGTTTCAGGAGGTAATCCACCGCATGCACCTTAAAGGCTTGCAGCGCATACTCGCTGTATGCTGTGGTGAAGATGATCTTTGGCTTATACGTGAGCTTGTTCACGATGTCGAAGCCTGTGCCGTTCTTAAGCCGGATATCGAGGAAGATCAGGTCGGGTTTTTGAGCATTGATTTTTTCTATAGCTTTTTCAACGCTTCCTTCATCCACAACGATTTCGAGCTGCGGGCAATTATGTTCAATGATCCTGCGAATAACAAGCCGGTTTTGCGGTTCATCATCAATAATGGCTGTTTTCATGAGTGTGGCGACGGGCTGGTTTATGATAAAGGTACTAATTTCCTGAGTAATATTTTTTCGACATGGTTATGGTGACGCGTGTGCCGCGGCTCTCCTGCCATTCTGTATAGAGATCGGTGATCCCGATGCTGCAATGGTAATTGTAATACTGTTTCAGGAGCTGGCTTTTTTCCAGGGTCAGCTTCGTGCCTTTTGAGACGTGTACCAGGCCGGCCGATAGTTTTTCGGCAGCCGCCCGGCCGATGCCGTTATCTTCCACCGTGCAAATAATGTCACCGGCATCTTGCGTAATGTTTATCCGGAGAATGCCTTGTTTGTTTTCAAGGTTGGCAATGCCGTGCTTGATGGCATTTTCGATGTAGGGCTGAATGAAGAGGTGAGGGATCAGGAGGCTGAGGTCGATGTCGGGATCTATGGTGATGGAATATTCCAGCTGTTCGCGCAGCCTCATTTTTTCCAGGTCGATGTAGTTGGTCATGAACGTCATTTCCTGCCTGATCGGGATAAAGAGCTTCTCCGCGTTTTCCATGCTGTTGCGGATGAGCCGCGAAAGCTTGTTCAGCCCTTCGTTGGCATTGGCGAAATCTTTTTCCAGGATGAAGTACTTAATCGTGTTCATGCAGTTGAAGATAAAATGAGGATTCAAT
This sequence comes from Hydrocarboniphaga daqingensis, assembly GCA_943362175.1. Lineage (GTDB taxonomy): Bacteria > Bacteroidota > Bacteroidia > B-17B0 > Aurantibacillaceae > UBA4416. The sequence continues at coordinate 435,374 of CALRIU020000001.1, forward strand.
TGTGCCTGGATGGCATTGAGCTCTACCTCGCTGATCTTTCGCTTGTAATATTCCTTCTGCTCTATTTTTTTCTGGTTGCTGCGGATGCGCATCATCGCTATGATACTGATGAGCGCTACCAGCGCAACAGCCGCCAGCACTTTGAACCAGAGCGTTTCGTGGATGTAGGGCAGGATCTCGAAGGCATAGGATGCTACCCGCGGCTTTCTGTCATTGAGTCCATCAATCGCCCTTACCTGGAAGGTGTATTTTCCGGGAGGCAGCATCTTCAGGTAAACCGAGGTTTGTTTTTGGGGAGGGCTCCATTCGTAATTCGTTTCGCCGATGAGCTTATGCTGGAAGTACACGTTGTTTTTTGAGACGAAATTCAGGCATTCGAAATCAAACTGCAGGGAATAGGTGCTGCGCTCAAAGATGTTTTGTGCCTTATCTGCCAGGGTATCATTTATCCGGAGATTGCTGATGGTAGGCACGACCGGCACATAGACGGGTTTTTCCGGAATGGTCTTTACCAGGCCTTCGATGGTTGGGAAAATGAAATAGCCATTGGTCTTTACAAAATTATTTTGAAAGCCCCCGTTAAACTCCGTGTTCAGGAAGCCTGAGGTTTCGGTATAATGAAAGGGGATAAGGTATGCCAGCTTTTTTTGATAGAAGTCGTTGAGGTCATGCTCCGAAACGCGCCAAAGGCCCCGGTTGGAAGTCATGTAAAAAAAACCGTAGCGGTCTTTGGCGATGCAGAAGACATCTTCATACAACATACAATTCTTCATCCCGTTGATAGAGGTAAACCTGTTCTGGTCATAGCAGAACAGGCCCGCGCCGTAAGTCCCTATCCATACCTTTCCGCCTGCATCTTCTTGAAAGGCGCGCACTGCTTTTCCGGAGTAGCCATTCGAGGCATCGAGCCTGGCAACGACACTGTCGTTCTTAAGGATATAAGCGCCGTCGGAAGTTCCCACACAGATGTTGCCATTCCTGAGCTCATAAAAGCATACGATGGATTCACGGATGCGCTTATTCAAAAACGGTTTGATGTCCTGCTTGTGTTTTCCCCTGGCAATGCCCAGCTCTGTGCCGATCCAGATCATACCCCTGGAGTCTTTGAAACAGGCATGCACGACGTTGTCGGGAAGGTGTTGTGGCCAGGCGATGGTATCAAAGGGCCTGTTGTTTTTATAGATCATAACACCCTCACCCCAGGTGCCGATATAGAGGTAGCCGTCGATCTCCGCCAGGGAAGCATGTGCTCCTGTTCCACGCGAAAACAGCTCTTCCACATGTTCACCGATCCGGTAAAAGGAAGGACCGGCAACTGCCAGGACCTGGTTTTCGGAGGTGAGCACCACCGAGTTGACGGACTTCCGGTAACGGTTATCCGGCAGGTGGAGTGAATAATTGTTCTTGAAGAGTAGCTTCAATAAGCCTTTCTCCGTTGAGCCTGCAAAAATACAATGGCTCAGGGAGTCGTAGAACAACACCTGCAGCCCTGTAGAGGGGAGCCCGTCGGCTTTGGTATAATGGGAAGTTTTATCCCTCCCGGTATGGATGAGCCCGTTGTCTGTTGCCAAATAGAAAGAGGTGCTGTCAATGAACAGCATATCGGCTGTTCTGCCATGTGGCACAGCCGTTTTTATGGCCTGCAGGTCGTCGAGCCGGTCGTTGCGGATGACGGCAACACTTTGTTGCAATACGGCATACACCAGCCCGTTGTATGGGTTTTGTTTCAGCACGTGGCATTTGAGGTTACTTACCTGCCTGATCTGTTGTAAGGCGAGGTCTATGCAGATAATTCCCGTTTCGCTGTTGAGATAAATTTTTTGTCCTTTTTGTACAGCGATCGTTTTAAAGGCGTCCGAGAATTTCATAGGAGCCCCCGGATTTTTAAATAGCAGCTTGTTGGTTTGTTGAACGGGATCATAGAGGTAAACACTTCCGCTGCGGCTGACCACGATCAGGGAATCCTTATTGGAGACACAGGCCATCGGGCGGCAGCCTTCAATGGAAAATTCCTTGTATACCGGCGAGATGATGAAAAGCTTATCATACCAGTCGTAGCCCAGGAGCAGATCGTTTTTTTCGAAATAGTGAAGGCTTTTGAAGTGTTGCCTTTTATAGTGTTTGTCGGTAGTTACCGGCTTGAACCTATAGCCGTTGAACTCCACAATGCCATTGGCAGTGAGAAGGATCAGCTCTCCTGATTTTTTGCGGAGGATTTTCATGACCTGGTTTTGCGGCAGGCCGTCTTTGGTAGAATAGCTGGTAACGGTGAAAGGAATATTCTTATTGAGAACGGAAACCTCAGCCACATTCCCTTCAATCTGCCCAATGGCCGGGAGGTTGCAGAGAATAATGGAATACCATAAACCTATGACGCGAAAGGTATGCCGCATGAGCGATTTAAAGATACTAATCTTTAAACGATATGTCATAACGGTTTTCCCTTATAAGGAGGGCTAAGTCCTGAGATCCTGTTGTTTTTATCTGTTCATCCGGGCGCTTCTGTATGTCTTCATAGCTCAGCTCTTCCCTGTTTGTAGAAAGGGCCCGGATGTATCCGAAGGGATCCACAAGGCTTCCGGAGCGCTCGCCGTAAAACTGATCTTTGAGGCTCATGTTGCCCTGCACTTTGGCGTCTGTGTCGATGGTCTGTTGAAGCACGCTGTCGGACTCTTCCAGGATGCTTATGGCTAAGCCACCCAGGCGCTGCGGGCTTTTCTTGACCCATGGCGGCATTTCCTTCGCCGGCATCAGGCGCGAGTTGCCGATCTGCAGCCCGGCGTGGCTTATGACATTGCCCGGCATCGTGAGGCGCCCTATTCCGGTTGCCCGAAGGCCTTTTATAATAGGCCCAGGCCTGTTCCGCATGCTTTACGGTAAGGGGGCACATTCAGGCTGTGGTAGCCCTGCGGGATGGCGTTTTTAGATTTCATGAGAGGCAGGCTTTAGGTTGAAAAAACAGGTTTACAGGAAGGCCCCATGAACCTTCATGCCATCAGGGCGTTGCAGGCGGAAAAGGCCCTTCTAAAATTTTTTTCAAAAAAATTTTGTCAAAGTAAAAAAACATATATCTTTGCACTCCCAATCACCAAGATTGGCGTTCTTTCAGATAGGATTTTTAAATAAGCGAAAGTAGCTCAGTTGGTAGAGCGTAACCTTGCCAAGGTTAAGGTCGCGGGTTCGAGACCCGTCTTTCGCTCGAAAATAAGCCCTATGGGCTTATTTTTTTTATCCAAATCCCGGTGTTGGTTCAAGTATCAGGCAGCAAACACCGTTCAATGCCCCGGTGGTGGAATTGGTAGACACGCAGGACTTAAAATCCTGTGTCTTCGCGGACGTACGGGTTCAAGTCCCGTCTGGGGTACATTTCACAAAATAGCCGTCAATAATTGACGGCTATTTTTATTTTGACGGTTTTAGTTACTGTCAAAGTGCCTATAGCAGGTATTTATGAATTCTTATTTCATGAGGACGGAGTAAAACGTCGCAAATTGGAATTTCTTTCTGATTCTTCATCGGCCAAAGATGCCGGAACGTTGTCGATAACGAACTTCTTTTCAAAGTTCATAACCTAGTATTTTCCCTGGCGGCAAATAAAAGCAAAGTTCATTTTAACATCGATCTTTTATACCAACTCGTATTAACGGCTAAATGGCGGTATTTATCAATTGCTATAACAGATTGTAACACCGTTGAGGTGACTCTTGGTCTTTCAATCAAGTATAAGATTTATCCACTTGTATTGGAATAACAGCATTAATGAAGATTCTAGGTTTGTTCATTTTGTCTTCGACCGGAAACTCCACCACACTATAAAAATGGCCTTTCAAGCAAAGTAAATAAGACTTTTAAACAAAGTCCCTCGGACTTTTGCCATATACCTTTGTCTTAACAAATCACCGGAGATTTTAAATGAAACAAAAATTAATAAAACAATTAACAACTAAAAAATTAAGAAAATGAAAACAACGGAAAATCAAAAGACAGCCTCTGTACTATTTAAAGAGTTTTTAGAAACGGTAGGAAAAGGCGATGTGAAAGCAGCAAGCTCATTATTCGCAACGGATGGTTACATCGATGCCCCTTATGTACAAGCATTAGGGTTCCCTTCTAAAATTGCAGGACATGAAGCGATCGAACAATCACTATCCCAAGTTAAAGCTGCCGCTCCAAACTTTCACTTCTCAAACTTCAAAGTAGTGATGGAAACACCTAAGGAACTGGTTGCAGAATACGAAAGCGAAGCAGTAATGGCCAGTGGCAAACCCTACAAGCAATTATACATTGCTCATGTTACAACCAAAGATGGGAAAATAATTTCTCACAAAGAATATTTGAACACAGTAGTGTTTGTAGAAGCCTTTTTCCCAAATGGATTAAAAGATTTAATCACCAACAAATAATCAGAAATCATGAAAGTTGCTAAAAATATGCTCAATAAAGAACTTCAATCAAGCTATTGGATGTTGAAAATAACCGGAAGACTATTAATGAACAAAACCGGCGTACGACTGCTAAACAGCATTAGTGCCAGATCGAAAGGTAAAAACGTTGATGGTCTGCATTGCGAAGAAAAATGCATTCCAAGCAGGAACGGTGGCCCTGATATTCGTGTTCGGATTTTTAGACCGTTGAATTGTAGAGAAAGCTTACCTGGCATGCTTTATATACATGGTGGTGGTATGGTATTAGGAACCCCTGAAGACTACCTGGCAATTATCAAAAACTACATTGACGCTAAACCCTGCGTAATTGTGGCTCCTGATTATCGCAAATCGCTTGATGCTCCTTTTCCTGCGCCATTTAACGACTGCTATGATACCCTACTTTGGCTGAATGAAAACGTAATACAGCTAGGTGTAATTCCTGATAAATTAATCGTTGCGGGCAATAGTGCTGGAGGCGGTTTAGCTGCAGCGGTATCGCTAAAAGCAACAGATACTGAAGCCGTAAACATTGCTTTTCAGATGCCGATTTATCCTATGTTGGATGATCGCCAAACAACCGAATCAGCAAAAGAGAATAATGCACCTGTTTGGAGCTCCCGATCAAATAATTTCGGATGGTCTCACTATTTGAAAGATTTAAAAGAACAGGGAGCAGCGATACCAAATTATGCAGCACCTGCAAGAGCCAAACACTATTCAAAATTACCTCCAACGATCACGTTCGTTGGCGATCTGGAACCATTCAGAGATGAAACCATTGACTATGTTGAACATCTGAAAAGAGAAGGTGTACCCGTGACATTCAAGTTGTATAAAGGATGCTTCCATGCTTTTGAAGTAGCATTTCCCAAGCTTGAAATCAGTAAAGAAGCGTGGTCATTTCTTTTAACTTCATACAGCAGCTACGTTGACAAATATATTTATTCAAAATAGTCCATGAACAAAACAACTAAAATGGTCTTTTCAGCAAAGTAAACAGGTCTTTTAAACAAACAGAAAAAAACGAAAGCGATCCAACTTTGTATAAACAAAAAAACATGAAAACAACTAATTATCAAGGTGCGTTACAACAACCAATAAACTCAGGGTTCAACGCAAAATCTACAGCATCCGATGTTATAAAAGGGATTAATCTTACAGGGAAAATTGCAATTGTAACGGGCGGTCATAGTGGCATTGGTCAGGAAACCACAAAAACTCTTTCAGAAGCAGGAGCTATTGTTATTGTTCTTGCAAGAGATGTCGCAAAAGCACAAAAAAATTTAAACGGCATTTCTAACGTTGAGATTGAAGGAATGGATCTTGCTGACCCTTCGTCTATCGATACGTTTGCAAAGAAATTCATGGCAAGTGGCAGACCCATTCATTTTTTGATTAACAACGCAGGAATTATGTGGGTGCCATTGCGCAAGGATAGCCGTGGATTTGAATCTCAATTAGCAACGAATCACTTAGGTCATTTCCAATTAACAGCCCGTTTATGGCCTGCATTAAAAAAAGCAAACGGAGCAAGGGTTGTAAATCTATCGTCTTATGGTCATCACTACTCCCCTTTTAATTTCGAAGATTCTAATTTCGGTCATAGAGAGTATGAAACATTATTGGGGTATGGACAATCAAAGACTGCAACTAACTTATTTGCGTTAGAGTTAGATAGCCGCGCTAAAGAATTTAATGTTCGTGCTTATTCAGTGCATCCAGGTAATGTAGGCGGTACAGATTTGGGAAGAGAAGCCGACTTAGAACTATTCAAGAAGTTGGGTATTTTGGATGATACCGGAAACATTCGTCCGGAGGTTGCAGCAACACTTAAAACAATTCCCCAAGGCGCAGCAACAACAGTTTGGGCTGCGACAAGTCCCATGCTTAATGAGCTCGGCGGGGTTTACTGTGAGGATGTAGACATTGCCAAGATGGATTCTCCTGATTCACCGGCCATGGGCGTAGCACCGTATTCATTAGATGAGAATAACGCTAAGAAGCTATGGAAATTAAGTGGAGAAATGATAGGCCTTGAATTTCAGGTTATTTAGTAACTTTATAAAGCAATAAACATGGACTTTCAATCAAAATATATAACCCCCGAGATCAAGTTATCAAACTACAAGGAGAAACTTCATACAACTGATGTAACTTTTGAAAAACATGGTCTGATTTGGTTTATTTCTGGTGAAACAAAAATAATTACGTCTGAAGGATCTTATCTGTTCTATCCTGGTGACATTTTTTTGATACCAAGGAATCAGATTGCAACTGTGATTTTGAATCCGAAAGATGGTGAGTCACATAAATCAGTCGCCATGCATCTTACAACTGAGAGATTAAAGGAGTTTTACAGCAAAATGGATATCAAGCCAAAAACTACAAACAGCAAAAAAATACTAAGATTCAACAATCACCCCTTGCTGCAAAGCTGTTTAGACTCCTTAATTCCTTACTTTGAAATGGACGGGATATTTCCCGAACAGATCGCTTCGCTGAAAATCACAGAAGCAATCAGTATTCTTCGGATTATTGATCCCGGTATTGATGGACTGTTGGCAAACTTTGAAGTACCCGGAAAGATTGATTTGACTTCTTATATGGAAAAGAACTATATGTTCAATATGCCGTTGGAGAAATTCGCTTACTTAACAGGTCGCAGCTTAACAACGTTTAAACGTGATTTCAGTAAGGCATTTAATGTTACACCACAAAAATGGCTCACAGAAAAAAGATTGGAATTAGCATACTACCAATTTGCCGAAAAAAAGAAGAAGCCTGTTGATGTGTACTTTGAAGTTGGTTTTGAAAACCTGTCACATTTTTCCCACGCATTCAAAAAGCAATATGGTTACTCTCCCTCCGTTTTAATCGAGCAGCGATCGGACCGATAACAGGCAAGTCCTCGGGATCATTTTCACAAACACAAAAACTTTAAGCAATGCTTAGTGTATTATTTATACAACTAATTTGGAAACTCATGTTTAATAAAAAGAAAACACCAGTTGTTACAAGCTATACGTCAAACAAAGTTTTGAAAACAATAGCAAAAGATTGGCAGGGTACACCCCTTGATCAGGATGGATTATTCATTAATCCTGAATTTCCAACCATCCTTAGTTTCAGGGAAATATTCAAATACCTGATTACTAAAAACCCGCAACGATCAATTAAGAGACATGATACATGGCATATTCCGGTACTTAAAGATGATGTTTGGTTAAATGATTCTGAGGATAAAATAGTGTGGTTAGGTCATGCTAGCTTCTTCATTCAGTTGGCTGGTTTGCGGATATTGATTGATCCTGTGTTTGGTGATTTGGCAGTTGCTAAACGCCATTCACAGTTGCCTGTGGACCCAAAGAAATTATCCAACGTCGACTACATTCTGATATCCCATGCCCATTATGATCATTGCGACAAGCGAAGCATAAAGTTGCTGACTGAAAATAATCCACAAGCTACAATACTTAGCGGATTAAACCTCGACAAACTTATAAGCAAGTGGGTTGGCAATTCAGTACAAGCCGCAGGTTGGTATCAACGGTATGAAACTAAAGGTGATTTGCTTATCACATTTGTACCATCACGCCATTGGGCAAACAGGAGCCTGTTTGATGTAAACACGACACTTTGGGGAGGCTTTGTTATTCAATCCGGGGATAAGTGCATTTACTTCAGTGGAGATTCAGGTTACGGTTCTCACTTTAAAGAGATCGGGAAATACTTTCCTGATATCGATGTGGCTATGATTGGAGCCGGAGCCTATGCGCCTGCCTGGTTCATGAGCCAGCATCATCAGGACCCATACAAAGCGCTGGAAGCCTTTGATGCAGTTGGAGCAAAAACTTTTATCCCTTTTCACTATGGGACATTTGATTCAGCCGATGAACCAATGGGAGAGCCGGAACAAATATTAAACAAGCTCAACGCTGAAGGAAAGATCAAGACATTGAAAATATTAAAGCTTGGAGAAAAATTTCAGATCTAAGAATTAATCACGTAAAAACTAATACTATGTACGTCAATAAAAATTTACCCTTAAGAACAGTAATGCAAACAAGTGGCATTCACCTTGTTTGGCTCATGGCATGGACCAGCTCCGTCCTTTTCCTTTTTAGCTATTTAGACCTTAAATGGATAAGCGTTCCATGGACCGCGGTTGCAATGGTGGCTACAGCTGTTTCCTTTTACATAGGCTTTAAAAATAATCAGGCTTATGATCGATTATGGGAAGCCAGGAAGATCTGGGGTGCAATTATAAATACAAGCCGTATGTGGGGTAGCAATTTACGTGGATTCATAACGCCTCAGTTTACCGATAAGTCGGTTTCAGATGATTACATAAATGGTATTGTCAAAAAAATGATTTATAGACATATCGCCTACATCTATACGCTAAGGTCACAATTACTTGTTCCGGCACCCTGGGAGCATGTTAGTCTCAATTCACGGGTCGCAAGTGTCAATCGGAATAGAATGCAAAAATTTGGCGTGGGAATATTCGAGCATAATCAATATCAGGTTTTAGAGAAACACATGGAGAAAGACGAACATCAAAAATTACCTGAAGTTGCAAATATGGCAACGCATATAATCGACCTTCAGTCACAACACCTTAAACAGCTTCGTAAAGAGCACCTGATAGATGATTTCAGACATATTGAATTACAGAAACTGCTAAATGATCTTTACATTTACCAGGGTCAGGCAGAAAGGATTAAAAAATTCCCATTACCGCGTCAGTATGGAAATGCAAGCAGAATCTTCATTAGTATTTTCATTTTTCTTTTACCCTTCGGATTAATGTCGGAGTTCGCGAATTGCGGTGCATTTGGTATCTGGCTCTTTGTGCCTGTGGTTTCGATTATTGCATGGATCTTTTTAATGATGGAGTTAGTTGGTGATTATTCCGAAAATCCATTTGAAGGTCTGGGAAATGATGTACCAATGCTCTCAATATGTAGAACAATTGAAATTGATCTAAAGCACATGATTCAGGATTCAGATATCCCGGAACCAATAAAAGCAAAGAACGGAATCCTGATATAAGCACAATCAGATAGGGCTACAGATAATAATAAGAAATTAGAGCGTGACTGACTGATCCCAATATTCATCCTGCCAGACAAGTATATCGACTGAAAAGATCGAAATCCTTAAGGCGTATTTTCCGCTCCCTGAAAATGATCGCGATGGAACAATCCGGACTGGTTGGTCCAAATAAATAATCTAAAAAAGGTGCAATTAACCCCTTTTTTAGATTAGGCCCAAGCCCTCCTTCAATCATTTTGGAGCCCACACGTCGGCCATTTTCGCCCTTTTTAAAGTTCTAGATCAGTCGGCACCGGTCAATTTAAAATAGTCGAATAAATCCGCAAGTTTCCGCATGTCTTCTGACAATTCGTTCGAAATCAGTATGTCCGGGACCTTTTTCAAACTACTTGTTTTAGTCGGACTTTATCCGTCAAATAGAGAATTAAGTGGATGCCGAAAAGACAAAAAACGGAGCAAACGTGAGCTTTTTCAGCTTTAATAATTTTTTAGAACTGTTTTATTTCCATGAAAGATTTAAATTTTCTAATTCTTTTAAAATCCTCTAAAAATTTCGATAATTTCAACGTGCAGGGTACCATACAGGAAGGGGAGCCGTTTTGGCTCCCCTTTTCTATTTCGGATTGGCTGCGTACCGCGCCTGCGGGATCAGTTATAAAACCTGTGGACTAGGCAAATAATTTTTGGATTCTGGACAGGAGAAGTTTACATCCGTGACATCTCTGTATCGGGCTCTGAAGGCTTTGTTTTAGCATTAAAAGATTCAGCGGACGCATTGCTGCTTCTGTTCTATTGTCCGGTTATGCTCGCTTTTATACAGCAGGTATCGGCTTCCGGCCACTAGTTGGTTTAGTGTTTCTCCGTTGCTGAGTAGTTCGGGCATGTATGCTCTTTTTGCTAATCCTGGACTCATCTATTAACTGATTATCTGCTTCAATAGCTTTCCAGCGTTGCTGGATGCGGACTCCTGCCAGGCTTCTGCTGCCAGCTGTTGTGGATGGAAGCGATCGATTGCCATTTTTTGCCTGTGGGAAGCCACATTTTTGCAATCAAAGACATATTGCCTGCCGGATCACGTGTAATTTCCTGAACACGCTTTTTAAAAGGTAATAGCGTAACATTTGCTGTCGCGTATTATGGAGTGTCGCCTTGTATGAAATTAAATATGAAATCCACTACCCCGGCTTGTTTAACGTTATATTGGACATATTGGTTAGTTAATACTCCATCTGCACTTTCTGTAATAGCTGTTGCCTGGCCAGTCTCATCCAGTCTATTAGAAGGTGAAACACTGAAAGCGCATACCTGTACATTCCTTTCTAAAAGAGCTTCGATCGCACCCGATAATGAATATGATATGCCATTATAAACGACAGGGTTATGACCAGGTTCATCGCCAAACCAGGCGATTATCCGGGTTGAGCCTGGTCGCCAGCCAGCAACAGAACGCGATGCTAACATGGTCAATGCTGCCATCTGACCTTCAGGACGATCCCCTCCGCCATCTGCCACCAGTTTATTCGCCGCATTCTGAATTTTATCCGCATCTCCTGTTATTGTTTGAAGTACTTTAAATGGTGTGACATCCGATTGATCCCGGTAAAAGGCAATCCCTATTTTAACATCCCATGTTACCTGCGTTTTAAATTTTTTGTATGCAGAGAGGATATTTGTTTTCACATTATCCATTGCCGGTTGCATACTCCCCGTGGCATCTGCCAAAAACATCACATCTACTTTGTGGTTAGCGGTGGTGCTTAGATTGAATTTTAGATTGGATTCGCTCATAATCATTTTGTATTATTTCCTACTCATAAGGCTTTTCGGGTTACGCCCCCGCTTTATACCTGTGCGGGCCAGGCCGTTTTTTCCCTTCGGCAAGCTCAGGGCGAGAGTGGGTTCTGCTCCACTAAAATTGCTTTGCATAAATAATTTGATTCCAATAGCTGCAGCGCAATTTTGTTTTGATCTGCTGCCACTTTCAGCACTATCTTGTCAGTAAATTGTACATCTTGTTTTTTACTGGAATTTATTTCAGATGAATACCTTACCTGCTGATAGTGCTGAAGTGTTACTGGCCTTGTATGCCTGTTTTACCGATGGCAGCGAACGGCACAGCCTGTTTTACTGGTCGATAATGGTTACGTTGTAGTAATCATTATAGTCCAGGTAGGTATTACTGCTTGCTGCTACCAGTGTAATAGTGCTTTGGGCATTGGGAACAAGCGTCAGCGGAATTGCCGTGCTCACATAGGCTATGTGCTGGTTAGCAGGGTTTGCCCACACATTCATTGTACCAACGATTGTTCCGTTAACCACAACATTCATGGTTATGAGGCTGTTCGCAACTCTGCTACAGCCGGAGCCGCTAACCAGCAGGAGCTGCTGACTACCTGTTGCTGTATAATTCCACGATGCGATTTGGTGACCGTTTCCTGAGAAAAGTGTAGTGAATTTCATGATGTATTTAATTTGAGATAATGCATACTCTGTTTTGGATTTTCTGCAGCCTCCGTTCCTACTCATAAGGCTTTTCGGGTTGCGCCCCCGCTTTATACCTGTGCGGGTCAGGCCGTTTTTTAGCGTGGGTTCTGCTCCACGTTTTTTCAAAAGCTTTTGATGAATACAAAATTACAGAGGGACACATGGCCACACCAGATACAATCAGACTGATTTAAAAAACAGACAGATATGTCTGAAAGGAAAATTTATCCGGGTCAATCTATCTGTTTTTGTTAATTTTCGGAGCCAATACTTGTAAAATGCCTTTACGGCAAGCTATACTTGCCTAATAATTAGTATTAACCTATAAAACGAAATCAAAATGAAACATGCATTAAAAAAAACACTGCTTGTAGCTATTGTTGTGGCTCTTGTATTTGGCGGGCTTGGGTATTACCTGGGGTCACGCAACAACATTGTTTTCTATGTAAACAGTAAATCATCCGATACCGACCGAATTCCTGAGTGTCAGGCACGCCAATGGATAACAAATTACGGTTACGTGGCAGGTAAATTAGCAGTACAATTACAAAGTAAAGATAACCCATTCCATTTGCCGATCGATAGTTTGACAGCAGGGGCCGGTTGGACCATTCCAATGACTGATATCATTAATATTATGGATTCGCTTAAACTTAAAGGACCGAAATATGCCCGGGCTTATCTGGCATTGGACACTTCATCCAAAGTCCAGTCTCTGCATTTGATTTTGGCAATAGTAGAAAACTACGGAGACCCGGGTAATGGGGCTGGTAATGATGTCCCATTGAAATATTATTTTGATTTAGTGAGGCCTTGTCCTAACTTATGCGACAATAGTAGCGCGCTTTACAAAGCTTACCAGCGGGGCGTTAATTCTGGTACTGCTGATAGCCTTATGCCAATAGTAATCTGCAAATGACAAAAAATACGATAATTTATTTGGTGTATGTTGTACTTGCAAGCGCAGCAGTTTGGAGCGTATGGCGCTTCAAACGTTTACGTGCGGAATTCAGAACACTTGCCATATTTGTATTTTTATCTGCTTTCGTGCAAGGCCTCTCTGAAATTATTGCAGTCTATAAGGCCAACAACCTGTTCCTGTCTCATGCCTACACCGTGCTCAGCTTTTTAATTCTGCTACGCTTTTACCAGCACCTTCTAAAGCCATTTTTTTCAAAATTCCTGTTTGCCGGAATATCCATTGGCTTTGTATGGCTGGCTGTGTTCAACGTACTGCTATGGCAGCCTTTAAGCACGTTTAATTCCATTACTTTAACTGTTCAGGCACTGGTGTTTATTGTGTTTTCGTTGTCTACTTTTATCCTCACGCTCAACGAAGAGCTGAATCAGCACCTGCGTTCAATCGCACGAAGCCTGAACTGGATTAATTCGGGGATTCTATTATACTTCACTGGTAGCCTGCTTATATTTTATAATGGTGCCACCATCATCCATGCCATTGCGGGCCGCTGGAGTGCCTACACCATGCTGATCCATGCGGTCCTGGCAATGGTTTTATATCTTTGTTTATTTATTGGATTATGGCTGAGCCCGAAGATGTAAAATTATTTAATACCCTGGCGCCGTTGATTGGCCTGGCAGTGCTGGTGGCTTTGGGCGTTATTTTAATGGTGCATCAGTTTCAGCGCAGCCTTTTCAGGCGCCGCCTGCGTGAAGAAAACCTTAAAAACGACCACCAGCGCGAGCTGCTGCGCACGGCTATCACAGTACAGGAACAAGAACGGCAGCGCATAGCAGGCGATTTGCACGATGAGCTGGGCGCCCGCCTCTCTATGACGCTCCTGCTTGTGCGTCAAAACACTGCAAATAAATCCACACACGAAGGCAACACCCGCCACCTGCTTACAGAATTGGAAGAGCACCTTAACCAGGCGCTGATTGCCACCAAGCGCATCAGTTATGAGCTGATGCCACCGCAGCTGGTAAACCTGGGCCTGTACCGGGCCGTACTTGTTTTGGCAGATGAGGCACGTAAAGCCGGTAACCTGAAAGTAAACCTGGTTAAAACAGGTATGGAAGCCGAATTGCCCTGGCCTTTGCAGGTAGGGCTTTACCGGATTATATCTGAACTGCTGAGCAACACCTTGAGACATGCGTCAGCTTCCGAAATAATTATTGATCTGACAGCTGAAAAAAGCCGCCTCAGTTGCCACTACCGCGATAACGGGATCGGCTTGCCTCAAACCTTTCTGGCAAAAGGCCTGGGATTAAAAAATCTGGAAGGCAGGGCTACGGCACTGAACGGTAACTTTGAATATGGTAATGCGCCTGAAGGTGGTTTCTTTGCCAGAATAAATATTCCTGTTACCACATAATCCGGGTCTTTCTTATATTTAACATTCCAAAAGCCTCCCATTATTCTTTGATTTTAAATTAATTTTATGGAAAAGCATATTCGCATTGGCCTGGTTGACGATCAATTACTGGTTCGTTCAGGTTTTAAAACACTTATTCAAAACTGGGAGGATATAGAGGTGGTATTTGAGTCGGGAGACGGGCACTCTGTTATTGAAAAGCTGACGGCCTTGAACTACAGACCTCACATCGTGCTGGTCGACATCCGTTTGCCTGACAAAGATGGTTTGAGTTATTCCGGATTGCGGTTAACGCTTGATTTGCAGCGATACTTTCCCGATATTAAAATATTGATCGTTTCGGTGCAGGACGACCCTGTGACAATAGCCAGCATTATCGAATGCGGAGCGCACGGGTTTCTTTCAAAAGACTGCTCGCCCGAGGAACTTCAGGTTGCAATACGCACGCTGAACCAAAGCGGCTCCTACATTAATGAACAAACCTTAAAGGCCCTACAGGGCCGTCTCAGCAAAGGCGCCAAAACGTCTGTGCTAAATATGGATGAGCTGACGGATCGTGAAGTGGAGGTTATTAAGCTAATTTGCCAGCAGCTAACCGCCGAAGAGATTGGCGAAAAATTATTCATAAGTCCAAAAACGGTTAACGGTCATCGTAACAATCTGCTGCAAAAAACAGGTTCGCGCAATATTACTGGCCTTGTTATGTACGCCATAAAAACAGGGCTGGTGGAAATCAGCTAGAAGGCGCTGTCAGCAAGGAATTTCCAGGCCAGCATCAAAGAACACGTATTTTACGTAAGCCAAAGGAATTGATGTCATTTTGAATAGACGGAAAAATACAAAACCGGGGATAAATGACTTTGGTTTAATCCCGCTTTACGGATTTTATGCCTAAAACTGTTTCATTTCCATGAAAGATCTTAGCCTCCTGACTTTGTTAAAACCCTCGGTAAAGTTCGATAATTTCAACGTGTAAGGTACAAAACAAGCAAAAGCTCTGTATTTACAGAGCTTTTCGCTGGTTCAAGTCCGGCTTTAGGGGTAGGCAAACAGAAGAAGTATTCACTGATTCACTTTAGCCTGGTATTATATACCTTCATCGTCAGTATCAGGCCTGATCTTTCTTCTTTTTTCCATCCACAAATACAGCGGCGGAATGATGATTGGTGCAAATAACAAGGTACTCGTTAAGCCTCCAATGATCACCGTTGCCAATGGCCGCTGCACATCCGATCCAATGCCGGATGAAATAGCAGCAGGCACAAGGCCTATAATGGCGACAATCAAAATAGACAACAAAGCTCTCAGCTGTTCTTTGGAAGCCTTCAGGACGCTTCCCTTAATGTCCGCCTCTTTGTACAACCAGGTCCTGTTTATAGCTGAAACCAACAAGACGCCTGCCATGACCGAGATCCCGAATATGCTGACAAATCCGACACCGGCAGATACATTAAAATAGTAGCCGCGGATCAGCAGGGCCATGATGCCACCGCCTAATGCAAAGAGAATGCAGCTCATGGTAACCAATGTATGTGTCATGTTTTTAAACAGCATAAACAGGAATAAAAATACCAGGATAATTGTCAGTGGAATCGTAAAAGCTAATTGTTTTCCTGCACGTTCAAGGTTCTCGTATTGCCCTCCGTAGATGATTTTATAACCCTTCGGCACATGGATGTTTTTATCAATTTTGGCCTGCAATTCTTTGACAAAGCCACCCTGGTCGCGGCCATGAATATTGGTGCGGATGGTGATCATCCGCTTGCTTCCGTAGCGGTAAATATTAGTCTGTCCCTCTAAAAAATGGATATCGGCCAACTCACTCATTGGAATTAATGCACCGTTTGCTGAAGGCACCTGTATGTTTTTAATGGCATCAATGGAATTGCGGTATTCAGGCAAAAACCGAACGACAATATCATAACGTTTGGTGCCATCGTATAAGGTAGAGATCGCTTTGCCGCCTATGGCAGCTTCAATCATATTTTGAATATCAGCGACGTTAATACCAAAACGGGCAGCCTGCTCCCGCTTGATATCGATTGCCAGTTGATCCTGCGGGCCTTCCTGCTCGATATTGACATTCTCAGCTCCCTGTGTTTGCCTGACGATTTGAGCGATGCTGTCACCCTTTTGCCTCATCATGGTCAGATCATCTCCTACAACAGATATGGCCAGGTCGGCAGCGCTACCGGTAACAATCTCCATGACCTGGTCGATGATAGGCTGGCCGGAGGAAAATTGTACTGCCGGTAATTGTTGCTGTAGTTCTGCTTTTATTTTCTCAACCAATTCCTTTTTGGAAATGGTTTTGCTCCATAAACTGTAATCTTTTAAGCCTACCAGGATCTCATTCCGGTTAGCGGGGAATGGATCAGTACCGTCATCATTACGGCCGGTTTGTGTAATGACGAAGGCAATCTGGGGATATCTGGCAATAATACTCCTGATCTTTGGCGCATAGGTGGCATTCTCCTGAATCGTAATGCCCGCAGGGAAATTGCCACGCAGGAAAATTGACCCCTCATCCAGGGTTGGTAAAAATTCAGTTCCCAGTTTTAAACCAAACAGTATGAAAATGAATATCACCGAAAAACCTGCCAGCACTGTTTTTTTATAATGCTTCAGAAATACAGCCAGTGTTTTTTCATATATCCCTGAAATAAAGTCCAGGATGAGATTTTTATGCTCTTTGATTGGTTTGTCCGTATTTGCCAGCGCCTTTTTATAAACGAATGAAATCAGAACCGGGATAAATGTTAATGCTGCTATCATCGATCCTATTACTGCAAAAGCCAGGGTTAAGGCCATTGGCGAAAACAGTTTGCCCTCTACCCTGGTCATCAGCAGGATAGGCATATAGGCCAGGATAATGATCGTGACGGAAAAGAAGATTTCTTTCCCGACCTCCTGTGCTGCCAGCAAGGTGATTTTTAAAATGCCCTGCTGCTTGTCTTCCACCGAGGCAGTGCGGTATTTCCGTATCAGGTGTTCCGCCATGACACAGGCACCGTCCACGATAATGCCAAAGTCAATAGCACCAAGTGAAAGCAGGTTGGCAGGGATGCCGGTGAGACGCATTAAAATAAAGGCAAACAGCAAGGAAAAAGGGATGGTTAATGCCACTACTAAGGCGCTTCTGATACTGCCCAAAAAGAATATGAGCAGTATAATGACAATGGAAATACCTTCAAACAGGGTATGAGCAACGGTTTCAAGTGAATGATCGATCAGGAAGCTTCTATCATAAAGAGGACGCATGGTAATGCCTTCCGGTAATTCGCTTTCCTGGAGCTCTGCCATTCTATCCTTTAGCAGCTTTAACACTTCGCTTGGGTTTTCGTAGCGCCTTAGCAGGATAATCCCTTCTACACCGCTATTGACATCCATACTGTCTTTGGTAACCGTATAGCCCAGTACACCGCTTGGCGGCGGGGGGGTGATTTCAACCGTAGCAACATCCCGTAAAAAAACAGGCACGCCATTCTCCGATTTTAATACAATATTCCGGATGTCTTGTTCCGTTTTAATAGCTCCTAAGCCCCGAACGGCAAATCCTTGACCCCCCTGGGCAATGATATTTCCGCCTGTATTCTGATTATTGGCATTGACGGCATCCATGACATGTTGTAATGTCAGGTTGTATTTTCTGAGCTTATCAGGGGCTGTGATGATATGGAACTGTTTCAGCGGGCCGCCAAATGTTACCACATCAGCAATACCAGGCACCTGCAATAAAGCAGGTTTGATGACCCAATCCTGCAGATCCCTCAATTCAGACTGGCTGTAATTGGGAGGAGCTTCTACCACATAGCGGAAAATCTCGCCAACAGCAGTGCTCAATGGGGCCAGCTCAGGAGCAACACCTTCAGGAAGCTCAGCCCCGGCCAATCTTTCAATGACCTGTTGTCGGGCAAAGTAATCATTGGTGCCGTCTTTAAAGGTGAGCTGTACAACAGACAGGCCAAAAATGGTTCTGCTTCTGCGGTCCAGCACATTGGGGGTATTCTGCAATGCCCTTTCGATCGGAACCGTTACCTGCTGCTCCACCTCTTCAGCAGCCCTACCCTGGTATTGTGCTACAACAATCACATTGGTATCGGCAATATCAGGATAGGCTTCTATTTTTAATTGAGTAAAGCACCAATAACCGATTCCCATCAGCACGACACTGATAGCAATTACCGCCCAGCGGTTGCGCAAACTGAATATGAGTAACTTCTTGATCATTTATTGCCACTTTTCTACATGATGTGTCATGATAAAACCACTTTTTACCTCTTTTCGTAATGCAGTCAGAGCTGCCTCTACTTTATCGTCATCATCAATAAATGTGATCATGATGGGTACTTCATCAAAACTGAACAGATCATTTGGCCTGTTCAGATGTTGGCCTTCCCCATATCCAAGCCTGCCACGGAATACAGTCGCACCTTGTATCTTCTGCCTGATTAATAATTGTAAAATGAACTCGTATAAGGGTTGTGTTTCTTTAAGTTCGTCTGAATCTATGTAAATCTGAGCTTGCAACATGTTGATGAATTTAGAGTAAGGTTCCTTTAAGTATAAGTGCAGCAATACTAAAATAAATGATCAGGCCGGTTACGTCTACCAGGGTTGCTACAAACGGAGCCGATGAGGCTGCAGGGTCAAGGCCGAGTTTTTTTAATACCATCGGGATCATGGAGCCACTGAGTGTCCCCCAGGTCACAATGCCAATGAGTGAGAAGAAGATCGTAGCCGCTACCAGCAGGTAATGATCTGTGTAATTGAACCAGTGCAGGTTTTGCCACAGGATAATTCTTAAAAAGCCTATTGATCCCAGAACAATGCCCAAAGTAAGTCCTGAAAGAATTTCCCGGCGCATCACAAACCACCAGTCTTTAATGCCAAGCTCTTTTACGGCCATTGCCCTGATGATGAGCGTAGCGGCCTGCGAGCCGCTGTTGCCACCGCTTGAGATAATGAGTGGTACAAACAGGGCCAGTACAACCGCTTTTGATATTTCAGCATCAAAGTAGCCCATTGCCGTAGCCGTAAGCATTTCACCGACAAATAGAATAACCAGCCATCCTGCCCGTTTTTTTATCAGAGAAAAGAAGGGAGTCTTCACATAAGGATAGTCAAGGGCTTCGAGGCCACCAAATTTTTGCATGTCTTCCGTATTCTGCTGATCCGCAATGTCCAGGACATCATCGATGGTAAGTACCCCGATCAATATGTTATTACTGTTCACAACAGGTAACACCACCCGGTCGTACTCTTTAAACTTTTCAATAGCGGTTTCTTTACTGTCATTAATGTTCAGGCTCAGGCAGAATCCGTCTAATATGCTTGCCACCGTTTTTGATGGCTCGTTTAAAACGAATCTCCTCACAGGTATATCATCCACTAACTTCCCTTCAGCGTCCAGCACGTAAATAACATTAGCGGCATCCGTGTCTTTATGGTTGTTCCGCAGGTGCTCAGTGGCAATGCCAATCGTCATCTCCGTGGTAATAGAAGCGAAATCTGTATTGACAAGGCGTGCGATACTGTTTTTAGGGTATCCTATAAAATCATGGGTCTCATTTCGGTTTTTATCTGACAGGTATTCAAGAAAATTAGACTGTTCAATCCCTTTAAGGTTCGAGAAGAAATCAAAACGATCGTCAGAGGGCAGTTCGTTTAATATAGCAGATGCCTTTTCCCCCGAAATGCTCTTGATGGTTTTTTTCTGCCAGTCAAAACCCATGTAAGAGAATACGGCCACCTGCGATTGTTTGGGCAGTGACATGAACGCTTTTAAAGCCGTGTCATACGGCAAGGAATGAAGCAGGAGGGCAACATCATTTGGATGCAGCCGGTTTTTGTTGCTTCCAAGCCCAAGTAACCCGCTGAGATCACCCTTCAAAATCCTGGTTCTGATATCTTTTATCATGGTCATGGGTATTAATATCCAAAACTCAATCCTTTTAACTGCATGGCGCCTTTCACCGCAACATGATCCTTGTCATTTAAGCCGGAGTAAACGATGATCCTTTCACCCACCTGGCTGCCAATACTGACTTCCCTGCGTTCGAATGTTGTATGGCCCGTTTTTATAAAAACATAGTTCCGGCCTTGTATGGTAACTAATGAATTTTTATTGATACTCAGATTACAGCCTTCACTTACTCCGAATAATACTGTTGCAAACATACCTGACTTTAGCTTTCCGCTTGCATTATTGATGCTTACCCGAAGCTTTATCATTCGTGTAGCCTGGTCTATCATATCAGCCACATCATCAATTTTGCCGGTAAATTTTTCGTTAGGAAAGGCTGTAAATTGCAGAACGCAATTGCTGCCCTCTTTTATCTTACTGATTTGATTCTCGGGAAGGTCGCATGTAATGTAAGCCGTTCCGGCAACAGCTTTCCGAAGGACTTCCGGCTGAAAACCGCCTGCTTTCAATTTGGTTTCATGTTCAATAATGGCTGTTTTCTCATTGGCCAGGTTGGTTTCTTCTATGGACAGGGCCATCTGTGCATCCAGCAGATCCTGCCCCGTTGCCGCTCCGTGAAGTTGTAGATCTTTGGTACGCTCTAATTGGGTTTTTTTCTGCTTGATATTGATGTTTTGGATCTGATTGATATTGATCAGGTGCTGGATTAGTTGTGTATAATTATTGGCAAGCTCAGGGTTTTCAAACAGCACAATATTTTGTGAAGCGCCTTCTTCTGATTTTATGACGGTAGCAGCCACCTTTGCCGGAGCTGCCATGTCAGCATTCATCACCCCGTTTTCAACGCTTTCTGTTTGAAAAAAGGCTATGCTTTCGGCATCCGGAAACTCAATTTTAATACCGGTATCAGTCACTACAGGCGCAGAGTTCTTAACGTGTTTTTCGTGGTCGTCTTTTCCCCCGCAAGAGGAGAGTAGCACCATTAAAAGCCAGGAGTATATTAAATTGTTTTTCATCATGTTACTGTGCCATTTGATTAATTAAACCTGAAACATGCAGAAGCTTAATATAACTTTGCCTGTATTGCTGCATAGTTTCATAATACTGTTGCCGGGTATCCAACCAGCTGCGTTGAGCTTCCAAAAAGTCAATGATGGTGGTGCCGCCATGTAAGTAGGAATATTTGACATTGTTCAGTATGCTTTCTGACTGAACCAGGAGCCGGTCAAAATTCTGAAGGTTTTGTTTCTGTATCCGGTATGTATTATAGGCACTTGAAAGCTCTGTCTGAATTTGCAGTTGCGCAGTCAGCAATCCCTGCTCTGCCTGTTTTTTCAAAAAGTCCGATTTTTTGATCTCCCCCTGGTTTCTTGAAAAGAGGGGAATTTGGATGGTCCCATAAAACCCTAAATAAGGAACCGTGTTCTGAGGATTGTAAATAACGCCCAATTCAGGTGTTGGAAATGCATAAGACTTTTGCAGCCGGATGTTTGAATTGGCAAGGTCAACAGTCGATTTTAAAGACACAATGTCAGTGCGGGTATTGAGTGCCTGTTGCAAAAGTGTATCAAGATCTGAAGGGACGCTGAATAAAAAGGTCTCACTCGTATCGATGCGCAGATCTTCCCGGACGCCCAACAGGAATTTAAGCCCCGATATTTCGTTTTTGTAATTCTGTCCTGCAGAAACTATTTGAAGGGCGTATTGCCCTGATAACAATTCTGTTCTGGACAGGTCGGTCTGCGTGATTACCTGGTTTTTCAGCCGCAGTTTATTGATGGCGAGCAAGCTATCGGTATTGTTTTTAGCTGCTTGTAAGATGTTAAGCTGTTTTTGTGCCGCCCAGGCATCCAGCCACCTGGTGGCGACCTCAAGAAACACGTTGCGCTCGGTTTCGGCATAGTCTTTTTGGGCAAGTGAGGTGCTCTGCCTGGCGACTTCAATTTTATAGCGGCGTTGTGAAGGTAGCTGAAACTGTTTTGTCAGCTGCCACCATACCTGCCTGTTCTTCCCGTTATGCCAATCCGTATTCGGGGCAAAATAAGCAGGCTGCATCAATTGCAGGGATTGATTGTTCAATGTCAGGTTAGGACGTAGTTTGGCCGTAATCATATCTGCCTCTGCAATGCCAACATTGTATAAGTTGGTTTTAAGGGCAGGATTATTCGCTTTAGCAGTCTGCAACGCTTTTTGGAGGCCGTAGTCCGTTTGCGCACACAGTGGCATCACAACCCGGAGCAGAAAGAAAATAGCTATTATTAGTATGTATCGGAACTGCATCACTCTTGCTAATGAAATTACAAGAGCAAAAGTCAGGTTAAGATATTACAATGAGAGTTAGAGACCTTTTAGAAAAATATTAGAAAATCATTAGAGCGGTCATCCGCTTAGGTATGTGGTAATCCGATGGTAAAAACGGTTCCGGTTTGAACGTCTGAAAAGACGTTGATGCTGCCATTATGAAGCTTTATGATCTTTTGTGTCAGTGATAAGCCGATCCCATTACCTTCGGCATATTTTTTATTGCTTCCCCGGTAGAAGGGAGTAAATATGTGCTGAATATCTTCCTTAGTGATACCCAAGCCATTGTCTGAAAACTTCAGGGTAACCAGATCAGTATTAAAGCTGATAGATACCAGGTTTTTATGGTTCTCGGAAAATTTGCAGGCATTTTCCATCAGGTTGGCAAAGGCAACTTTAAGCAGGTATTCATTGCCATTGACAGAAATAGCATTATCACTTTCAAACTCCTTCTCAAAACGTATATCAATATGATAGTCTGTATGCTGCCTTTGCACTTGTTGCCTGGCATCTAAAAGTATTTCATCTATACGGACCTTTCTGAAAGAAATTTCTGAGGGATCGTAGCTTGCTTTGGCAAAATCAAGGAGGCTGTTGGATAGCTTTGCCAGTTTCTGTGCATCGCTCAGTGAATTTTGGATCACGGATTTGTACTCTTCCAGGCTCCGCTCTTTATTGGTCGATAGCTCTAACTCTGTAATGATAGCAGCCAGGGGTGTTCTGAGTTCGTGTGAGATATTTGAAACAAATTGTTTTTGTCCTTCAAATGACTTTTCCAGGCGGTCGAGCATGGCATTAAACGTATTCGCCAGTTCCGACAATTCATCTTTGCCGTTATTATTGTTGATTCTTAAATCCAGGTTGGTAGCGGTAATTTCCTTTACGTTTGTCACCATTTCCCTTACCGGCAGCAGCGCTTTCCTCGAAAAGAACTGCCCGGCAACGTATATGAGAAGTATGGAGCAAATGAAAACGATTAAGATCGTTTTACTAAGATTGTTCAGCTTATTATAACCATATTGGTCATAAGCAGCCACAATGATGATGTAATTTTTTTCATTGTGATGAAATAATAAGCCTATTACCTGTGACCGTTCCTGGTAAAACCTGATTTCTTTCTGAGATTGTACCTCATGGATCATTTGCCTGGTTTCTTTCACAAAGTCAATGTCCGCAGCATCATGATAAAGCAGGTTAAATGAGGTATCATAGATTGCCGCTTCTACTTCGTTCAGGGTTTCCCGGTTATTTCTGTAAATGGTTTGAAGGGTTGTAGCATCCACTTTCGCCGTTAAAAACAGGTTGGCTTTTGTGATGGCTTCCTTTTTCAGGCTATTATAAAATTCAGTTTCGCGGTTTTTATAGGCAGAATAATAAATCAAAGCTGCAAAAACCAATAAGATGGTTGCCGTCAGGGCAGTAAAGAGAATACTTAATTTATTCCTTATTTTCATTCCACCTTGAATATGAAGCCCATACCTGATTTGGTATGGATGAGTTTTTGGTCAAAATTCTTGTCAATCTTGTTGCGCAGGTAATTGATGTAAACATCAATAAAATTTGTTCCGGTATCAAAATGGGTCTCCCACACTTTTTCAGCAATTTCGGTTCTCGATAATACCCTTTCGCTGTTTTGCATCATATACTCCAACAACTTAAATTCCTTTGGGGTAAGGTTGATCTCCGTTCCAGAGCGTTTTACGGTCTTTGTCTGGTTGTTCAATTCCATATCAGCATATTTCAGGATAAACCCCTGCGTTTTCACAACCCCATGCTTACGTTTCATCAGCGCACGGATACGTACATGCAGCTCGCGAAAATCAAAGGGTTTTACCAGGTAATCATCTGCTCCGGCATCAAAACCCTCTATTTTGTCATCTGTTGTGCCCAATGCGGTGATCATAATAATGGGGGTGTCAGGTTTTGCGGCCCGTATCTCTTTGCATAAATCAACGCCATTGAGTTTAGGCAGAATGATGTCAGTAATAATCAGGTCGTAATCGTGTTGCAGGGCCAGCTTTTTCCCGGAGATGCCATCATAGGATACAGTCGCGGAATAACCGTTTTCTTCCAGTCCGCGTTTTACAAGGCCGGCGATCCGCTCTTCATCTTCTATAATAAGTATATTCATCCTGAAATAAGGTTCAGGACAAAGCTAAGAAGTATTTTTAGTATCTAAATGACAGAACTCTGTAACATTGGCTCGTGATTGTGAGTTTTAAACTTCTGATATACAGATAATTGCAAGCATCGTTCTGTTTGCTTAAATCAGGAATGGCTCCAATCACCTGGAAAAAGGGTTCGAGTTCGTTACCGCTCCGGGTACTTTTAAAGCCCGGTCTTTAAACAGACCGGCTTTTTTGTGAGATTTACCCATACTAAATCGGCCATTTTATTGTCGAGTGTTCAGCAATCTTATCTTTGAACTCCGATACTACTTGGAAATAAATTTCTGATGGTTTTCTTAGCCTTTGTAAAACATTATAAAGTTCGACATCTGCTTGACCCGAGGGCTTTTTTTCAGATTGCCAAACCTGGTCCTCCCTTTCTGTATAGATTACCCAGGAATATAGAATAGTATCGTTGAACGTTTTTAAAAGTTGTTCTTCTCTTTTCAGATTTTCGGTCTGAATTGTAGGGTATGCTAAAGTTAAACCCAGGAGATTATTTGCTAGCTTTTGAGCTAAATGATTTGAAGAATAGGACCCATAATATAATTCCTTAATAGAGTAACATAAATTTTTAAATTGTTTATGGTATTCTTCGAAGTTTTCAGATGAGCACTGAAGAATTGACCATTGAATATAGCTTTGTGAGTACTGAACTCTATCATCAAACAGATCCGTGAACCATATTCTATATGATTTCATTGAATCACTAAAACATAGGGGTAATTCATCCATTATTTCCGAAAGGGTCTTTGTGAAGCTTATGGCGAGTTGATTTTGAAATTTTTGATCTAAATCGAAATCGGGTTCGCCATCCTTGTGAATATATAATAGCCAACCTCCCAAAGCCAAATAATCGTCGGGCCATGAAAAATTCCTGAAAACTTCGAATCGGGAATCCGGAGAAGAAAATTGAATCCTGAGATATTTGTCTATAACTCTAGTGATCAAATCTTTTGTGTTTTCATTTATTGGTGTACGTGGTTTACTTACCGCTCTTAGGAAATAGTATTTTCCTGCGCTTGACCAATGTTCTGTTACTAAAAAATTGAGAAGACTTTCGCCGACAAATGTGGGCTTATTCTTAAACTCATCAAGAATAAATGCCGCATAAAAAGTAACTTCTTCTGGTACTTTATGCAAAAAATCTAAAACCTCCTGTTCTGATATCGAATTAAAATTTAAACCATACTCGCACAAGGCTGTCCTTGGGTCAGGATGTAATTTGTTCATTAAATCTACTAGATCAACATTATTTGAATAATTAATTATCCTTCGTAAGAGATCTATCGGGTTGTTGAATCTTTCTACATATTGCAAGGTGAAAAACAGATTGTCCCACTCTTCACAGGTTAGATTTTTTTTGCGTTCTTGCTGGCTGAAATGGTATTCCTTATTAAAATGACCGATCAGAATTTCTATAATTTGTTTGCGCTGACCATCCGATAGTTTATTGAGAACTTCTTTGGTTATGTCATATTGAAATTCATCATGCATTGAGCCCAGCCTGTCGATCAGGATCAATATATTGACAAGGCCAGACGTTGTATATTTATTGAACTCTAATGCATTAAAAATAATAGAGAGGATTTCCTTTTTTATTTCTCCATTTTGATCACTTTTGAACAACAAAAAGCCTAAGTCTTTTTTTATGGGAGAAGAGCGTCGGCGTATGTCTGAGTAAAATTTAAGTTCTATCGAATCATCGATAATTTGCTTGTCTCGTAATAAATAGAGTACGAAAAATGTACTTGTATCCATAAGCAGAATCTCTTTCAGCCAATTTTCAAGCTCTGGTTTAATATGAATCAATTTTTCTTCCATCCTTTATTTAATTTACATTGCTCCCACAAAAAAATAAAATTATCCAGAGCCAATCTGGCATCGCCCGTTTCATATTTGGTGATCGAAATGTCTTTATTATGTATATCTGTTAAGCTTGGTCCTATGTGCAAACCAGAGATCATAGCGTCATTCTTTCTCAAAATATATCTGTCATGGAGTGTATAATCACCATAAACTGTGCCGTTTGGATAATAGCATGCTTCAATGGTTACTGTTTTATCCTCGCTTTTAGGAAATTCAACTATAGAGGGTGGAATTCCTATTGACATTTGCTCATTGGTAATTATTGAGAAGGTTGAGCCTTCGGTAGCCATCAAAGTTATTAATGAACTCCATATTGTATCTTCCAGCCTATTATTATTGAAGGGGTCCCTCAGAGCAGTAAATACATTAAAGTACGGATCCATTATGAAAAATTGATCTGCTTTCTGCGGTTGGAAAAAATCATCAATGAATATGACAACCTCGTCAATTCTATCACCTAAGCTCTTGCCAAGGGTTTGATTTTTTATATGGTTATAAAATGGTGACATTAACTAAGTAAACTGTGTTTCTCTGATTCATCCAGTCGTTGTAATACCTTCGGACGAATCTTGAAAATGTCAATTTGAGTAAGTGGCATGACTATTAGCTCTTCGCTATGAACAATACCATTAATGCTGTTTGAAACATTATAAATAATGTTTTCATCGGCTCCGTTCAGAATATATCGATCGTGAAAAGGTTGTTTACTAAAGCAAATGTTAAATGATTTTAATTTCAGGTAAGATGAATTATTAAAGGTCGCCCGCAACGCTTTGTAAATTGCCTTGTAGCTTTCTATGTATTTCTCTTGACCACCCTCACTAGAGACCTTTCTCCAACTACCAAGGATATTCAGTTCTTCAATACCCCCTTTGGCTAAGGCTATAATAAGGGCATTCATAAATATAAGCTGGCTTTTTGAAAGTTTTAACTGGTTGTCCTCCACATTTATATTACCCAGAAAGTATGGGTCACTTATAATTATGTTTTTTCCAAGTGAAAGTATAATTTGTGACAATCGGTCACTTAATTCAATTTCTCCTTGTTTATCGCTTGGGGCAGAGGAAGAATGCCATATAACCGACTCTGTAAGCGCAGGAATACGGCTTTCATTTGCAACAACATGAATATTTCTTCCAAATAGATCTTTTATAGTGGTACTTACAATCTGAGTATTCAGGCTCATGTTTTTTATCAAATAAAACTTTTCGCCGCACAGAAATTTTCCGGAAGTTTTATCTGCGAATATAAACTCTCCCGAGCTTGCGGCTTCCGACAAATTGATAGACCACCTGCCTGTTTCTGTGTCAATATTAGATTCACCAAGAACCTTGTTTCCATCTATATTTCGAATTATAACTTTACTATTCGTTTTGAAATTTGAATCTTGTTGAACAAAGCCGATAAACTGATTTGGATCCTCTTTTATGTCTTTTCGAATGCCACTCAGAGTATAAAATACACCTCGTTTGTCATGCACAAAACAGATTTTCTTATTTAATTTATGAAATAAGAATTTTTCGGGAAAAAGCCCATAGGGTTGAATTTGTTTTATCTTGTTAATAGATTTATACCCGCTGATGAATTCACAATTATTTTCTTCATTGAGCAAAAAGCTAATATCAGTATGCCAAGCTTTGCACGTGTATTCATCTGGTGCCTCGCCTCTGTCGCATGAGACTATATCTGGAATAGCGTAGATGTTTTGGGTGACAATTTCCTCTTCCATTTTTGGAATCGTAAATTTCCGGATCATTGTACCCCATTTAATATCTAACTCAGATTTTGAGTTAAGGTCATTAAAAAGAAAGGTAATATACTCGTCGCACGCTATAATTGTCCACTGTTTAAGCTTTTTTTCTTCCCAGAGAAACGTTGCTTCGCCGTTACATCCCTTGCCGTTATACCAATGAGGTTTGATAGGGGCGATTTCTTCCAATTCTTTCATATACCCAAAAAAAATTTTCTCTTCAGCAGGCTCTGAAATTGTGAGGAGGGTCAGTAACGTCGCATTAGATTTCATAATAATTTACATCTTAAATATAAGAAATAGGTGTTATTTAGCAAGTTTTTTAATCCTTTGCTAAGGAAAGAAAAATATCATCACGGTAGAACTATTATTCTAGCACCGTTTATCCTCACGTGGCGCTGGTTCCTATATAGAAGATTATAGCCAATGACGCTCTTATGCATGTTTATACCTGTAACGCTTCACAAGGTTGTTTAAACAGCACATGAGATATACCCCAGATGAATACAGGAAATTAAATCAGCTGTTGAAGATGTTTCACAGCCTGGCAGCAAAAAATTCTTTGCGATATGACCTGTTTCGGTATCACAAGAGCATTTTCTCCTTGGCATTGTATGGATGACGCCTCTGCCAGGGACAGGCTGGTTATGAGCTAAGCGTATCTGTCATAACCCTGTGTTTCGTATAGTCGTAGCCTGTTTTAATGATATCGTGTATTTTTTTGGTATCAAACAAGCCGTAACCCGCCAGGCCATCAGGCTCAATCAGCAGATCCACATGTTTCATTTCACGAAGCACATTTTCCCGGATGCCGAGATGGATCATCCGTTCAAGTTGTTTGACCATGCTGGTATTGGCATCGTAGGGATCCGGCTTGTTGACATGCACGCCTATCGTTTTAAGCGCCGAGCCGATAAATGGTTCCACCGGGAGATTCCCGCTCAGCCCGCCATCGGCATAAGGTACGCCCTCAATAAATACCGGAGGAAAAATGATGGGAATAGAGGCGGAGGCAATGACGGCTTCGGTAATATTTCCTTTGTTGATAATCACCTGGCTCCCGTCATTTAAGTTGGTAACGCTGACATGTAAAGGATATTTAAGTCCGGAAAAGGTTTTTTTTCTTAAATATTTTGCAAATAATTTATGCAGGGAATCGATGGATAATATACCGGGACTAAGGTGGAAATTGAAATGGGTTAAAGGAATTGCCGTTGAACAAATGTCTGCTATCTCATCCGGTGTGTAGCCATCGCAAAGCAAGGCGCCTACGATTGCTCCCGAGCTCGTGGCGCTAACCGCAGAAAATGTTACTTCTTTTTCCTGCAGCGCTTTTACAACGCCTAAATGGGCAAAGCCCCTGGCGCCGCCGCCGGATAGAACCAAATTACATGTGATCATCGTCTATTTATAAATAACAATCAATTTCCCTCCGGATATCAGCAATCGGGATGATGCCGGCGTTGATCCATTCTTTTTTTCCGTTTTTGTATAGAATTAAAAGAGGAAGGGTGTTTATTTCAAGTTCTTTTGCTACTTCCGCATCTCTTTCGGTATCGATTCTTAAGACCTCTATTTTGCCGCTGTATTCTTTTTCAATTTCTGCAATTACGGGTTTAAATCTCGGGCATACAGCGCACCAGCCGGCTGAAAAGTAAACAAGAACAGCTTTGTTTGTACCGGCAACTTTTTTGTGATATGCCTCCGGCGTAACTTTAGGCTCTTCCTGCCTGGTACCTGTATTGAGGCGCTTGTAGGTATAGGCAGAAAGAAGAAGGGGGGCCAGTACAGATACAAGGCCGATCCAGGTATGATGCCAGTGGGTGCGCCGGATCTTCATGTTACATCCACTTACTTAAACATGTGTTGAATTCTGTTTTAAGAAAACCGAAATTTTTCCTGAAATAGAGCACTTTTTCTCTCAGAACGGCATGGTCTTCCATGCTGCGACGATCAATGGCAACCTCATTTTTCCGGATTTCATGGTTTATGGCATCATTGCTAAGATTGATCTCATGTTTCAGATTATCAATGCTGTCTGCCTGGATGATAAATTGGTTTTGAAAATGCTCAACCTGCGCAAGTATTTCTTTTGACGTGTTCTTTTTTGCAATTTCTTCCAGGCGGGTTTTCATAATCGCTATTTCGTCGCGGAAGAATAAAAGATCATTCATCCAGTCTTTATTTTCTTCATGCAGGGTGTAAATTTTTTCTGTTTTCATGGCTGTTGCTATTAAATGGTTCAGGACAAAAGTCCTTCAAATGTGGGAAACTATTCCTAAGGCTCGTCAGAAGAAGATATGATTTTGGTCATATTTTGGGTAAATTCCCGGGATTACCTTAGCATCTTAATTAATTCGTAACTTAGCCTTGAAATCTATTAGCAAATATAAAATGCAGACCAAGGAAGGCATTAACGCTTTATTTCTATACGCAACAGAAGGGATCCTGATAACGAACGGACAAGGAGAAATTATCAATGCAAATCCGAGTGCAGAGAAACTATTCAGGTATGAAAGCGGTGAGTTATCCGGTAAAAAAATTGAAGTCCTGATCCCGTCCAGGTTTTCGGCCCACACGCGGCATCGCGAAAAATACAACGAAAACCCTCATGCCAGGGCCATGGGGGCAGGCATGGAATTGTACGGACTAAGAAAAGACGGAACGGAGTTGCCCGTTGAAATAAGCTTAAGCCCATATTCTACCCCCGAAGGAAAATTTGTCGTGGCTTTTATCGTAGATATTACCTTACGGAAACAATCGGAAGAAAAGTTGAAAAACTATTCCTTTGAGCTGGAAAAACAGGTTAGAAACAGGACACTGATCCTGGAAGAGGCCATCCAGGAATTGGAAAAAACCAAGAAAGACCTTCATAATTCCTTAAAAAAGGAAAAGGAGCTGAATGAGCTGAAATCAAGGTTCGTTTCTATGGCGTCCCACGAATTCAGGACACCGCTGACAACGATGATGTCTTCTTTATCGCTCGTTACCAAATACGGCGAGCAAAATGATGTGCAGAGCCAAAGCAAGCACGTTCATAAGATAAAAGCCTCTATCAATAATTTAACGGATATTCTGAATGATTTTCTTTCGGTCAGTAAGCTGGAGGAAGGCAAAATTGAAAATATGCCTGAGGAAATAAACGTGAATCAGTATGTCCCGGATATTATCTCAGAAATGAAGCCTATGGCTGTTAAGGGTCAGAACATCACTCATATTCACAATGGTTCGGAAAGGGTTTTGGTTGACAAAAGAATATTGAAAAATGTGTTGTTCAATCTTATTTCCAATGCGATCAAATTTTCTCCGGAGGGCGGGTCAATTGAAATTGATTCGCAGGCATCGAATTCCTCTTTTAGACTATCTGTTAAGGACCATGGTATTGGTATTTCCAAAGAAGACCAGAAACATTTGTTTGAGCGGTTCTTCAGGGGGCATAATGCCACACATATACAAGGCACAGGCTTAGGTTTAAATATCGTAGCCAGGTATGCCGAGTTGATGAATGGCTCTGTCAATGTTGAGAGTGAAGAAAACAAAGGAACCACATTTACGATCATTATTCCACAATAGTATGAAAACAATTCTTTTAATAGAAGACAACACTGATGTACGTGAAAATACGGCGGAAATCCTTACGTTGGCGCAATATAACGTGATTACCGCCATAAACGGAAAAGAAGGTGTTGAACTGGCAAAAAAGGAGAAGCCCGATCTGATCATTTGTGATATTATGATGCCTGTACTGGATGGGCACGGGGCCTTGCATTTATTGTCTAAGAATGAGGAAACAGCAGGGATTCCCTTTATTTTTTTAACGGCAAAAGCGGAGCGCAGCGATTTTAGAAAAGGCATGGAAATGGGGGCGGATGATTATCTGACCAAACCTTTTGATGATGTGGAATTACTGAATGCGATTGAAAGCCGTCTGAAGAAAAGCGACATTTTTAAAAAAGAATTTTCCAAAAATATGGCAGGCATCCATGATTTCATGAATGAAGCCAAAGGGATAGATGCTCTTAAAAAACTCTCGGAAGAGCGTGATGTCAGAATTTATAAAAAGAAAGATGATATTTATAAAGAAGGAGGCTATCCAAAAGGGATCTATTTCGTAAGCAAGGGCAAAGTGAAAGCCTACCAGGCGAGTGAGTCGGGTAAGGAGTTAATTACGGAGCTGCATAAAGAAGGTGATTTTTTCGGATACCTTTCGCTGCTGCAGGATGAAAAATATGCCAGCTCAGCTACGGCGCTGGAAGACTCTGAGATTTATATGATCCCTAAAGACGATTTTTTTTCACTGCTCTATAAAAATGCAGAGGTATCACGTCGCTTCATAGAGCTGCTGTCTAATAACCTGCGCGAAAATGAAAAGCAGCTGGTAAAACTGGCCTATCACTCCGTGAGAAAAAGAGTAGCGGAAGCCCTTGTGAAGCTTTCGGACAAGTACAAAAAAGACCATGAGCAAAGGTTCAGTATGAATATTTCGAGGGAAGACCTCGCCAATATGGTAGGAACGGCTACCGAAACGGTGATCCGTACCCTGAGTGATTTTAAGGAAGATAAATTCATAGAAATAGCCGGCGGCACTGTCACCATCCTCAATTACGATAAGCTGGCCAACATGAAAAATTAGCCCCTGTGGCAAGAGCGCCTCATGATGAATCCGTATCAGAAGTGATTGATCCGCTTTGCGGGGAAGGATCTGGCAGCGGCATGCTCTAAGGATCTACCGCTCTGATGAAGGTCATCCCTGCTTCTGATCTTCCTCATTTTCAAACCGTCAACTCCTGCCTACTTTTGTTTCATCATCCATTGAAATAGAAGGACGTGGAGCTCATTAGCCAATGCCATTTTATATTGCTGCATCGCTCCTAACGGGCATGTTTTCAGGCTGCCTGTTCTTTTTTCAGGGTGGCGATGCCATTTTTTGAAACAACCAAATAACTATAAACCGATGAAAATAACGATTAATGATCACCGAAAGATCTATGCCATACAGGAAGAGTTCAACCAGCTCTTTCCATACCTTAAACTTGAGTTTTTTTCGAAGCCTCATAAAAGAGGCGGAGCAACTTCAAAGAAATTTATAAAGCACAACAGTAAAACCCTGGGAGAATGCAGGACCATTCATCATACCGGCGACATGACCATTGTTCCCGGAATGACTGTTTCTGAGCTGGAGCAGGGCTTTGGGGATGTATACGGCCTGGGTGTCCAGGTATTCCGGAAATCAGGCAAAACCTGGCTTGAAACCACTGTCACAGATAACTGGACCCTGGAAGAACAAAATAACCAGGGTGAGGAGCTTAGTAAAGTATCCTGACCTGATAACAATCAGTACCGGGATTGATATCGCTCATTTATAAATGACTGTCCCTGAAATACCTTTGTATCACCAGAAATAATGTCTAATCTTCAAAACGTAACCACATGACACCTGCAAAAACAACCAGAAAGGAAAGTTTATTTCCATCAGTATTGTCAGACTTTTTTGACAATGACACATTTTTAGCGCCACGTTGGGTTTCACGCGCGTTTAACGATACGCTCCCGGCTGTAAACATCAAAGAGACAGACAAAGAATACAATGTAGAGTTTGCCGCACCAGGCTTTAAAAAGCATGATTTTAAGGTCAATGTGGAGGGAGATCGGCTTGCAATCAGCGCTGAAAAGGAAGAGGAAAAAAACGAAGAGAATCACCGTTTTACCCGGAAAGAATTTTCGTATAATTCGTTTTCCCGCTCATTTACACTTCCACAAAATGTGAATGCCGATCATATCGATGCAAAATACAATGACGGTATTCTTACGCTCAGCATCCCTAAAAAAGAGGACACCCAACATCTTTCGAAAAAGGAAATAAAAGTGGCCTGATGATGTCGCCAAGCCCAATTCAATGCCAAGGATTGGGCTTAATTTTTTTAATAATTAAACCTTAATCTATGAAAACAATTATCGCCTGCACGGATTTTTCGGAAGCCTCCTATAATGCCTGCAGATATGCCGCATTCCTGGCGCATAAGCTTAACTGTAAGCTTATGTTGTTCAACCTGTTTGATGCGCCTGTTATTCATTCCAATACAGGACTTTATTTAATTTCATACAGCAGCCAGAAAGCAACCAGCGAATTTAAGACGCATAAGCAAATAGCCAGGTTGCAAAGTCAATTCCCGAAGCTTAAAATCGATTCTTTTGTAACGACCGGAGGATTTAAGCAGGAGCTGGAGGCTTTTACGAAAGCCCACCGGGTAGAAGCAGCCGTGATGGGACTGGCAGCCAAGAGCAGGATCTCGAGGTACATATACGGAAGCCATGGCGTTGATATTACTGGCAAAATAGATTGCCCTGTTATTATTGTACCCTCAAACTACAAAAAACACCAATTATCAAAGGTATTACTGGCTGTGGATAGCCATGAGAAGCTGCTGAAATCTTCTCTATATAGGTTTGAAAACTTCATTAAGGAATCAAAAGTCAAATTGGATCTCCTTCATGTAAGAACAGAAAGCGAGGTGTTTGACCCGGTGCTGCATACGCTTCGTATAAACAGTAAGAACTTGAAGATTGGCGTTGCAAAAGCAAATGATATTGAATCCGGAGTGAAGAAATACTGCTCATCCGGGAACGCGGATATGATTGCCATTATCAGCAAAAAGCATTCGGCATTTTATAATTTTTTTGCCGAATCCAATACCAAAAAAGTAGCCTTTGCCGCTAAAGTCCCGGTCATGTCTATTCATGAATAATACGGCTTATCAAACAAACAGATATGAACTTTTTTTTCATCACAACAACCTGGACCAATGCGCAGCTGATGCTGTTTAAATTATGTGTTTTCGCTTTCGGAATCGTGGCCGGCCTGTGCTTTGAGGAGTACCTGAAGGTTTATCTTCCATATATAACGGGTTTCTGCATCATCACATCTGTATGGATTATTTACCTGTGGATCAAAAAAGTGAAATCGTCTTAGATGAATGCCAAACCTTTAACTGATTTTTTAGCTGAAGCCGGAGACATTTCCAGGTTTACGGTCCGGTTTTTTAAAGAGGCCTTTAAACCGCGCTATG
The DNA here is from genome assembly GCA_943362175.1 of Hydrocarboniphaga daqingensis. Lineage (GTDB taxonomy): Bacteria > Bacteroidota > Bacteroidia > B-17B0 > Aurantibacillaceae > UBA4416. The sequence continues at coordinate 470,760 of CALRIU020000001.1, forward strand.
AGTTTTCTGAATTATTGCGGCAATGTTATTACATCGGCTACAAGTCTGTTCCGTTGGTCATTATTACCGCTTTTATTATGGGGCTTGTCATTACCATTCAGTCACGGCCGACACTGGTTGAATTTGGAGCTGAAGCATGGCTCCCTAAAATGGTATCTGTTTCTTTGGTTCGCGAAATTGTTCCCGTTATTACGGCGCTTATTTGCGCAGGAAAAATCGGGAGCGGTATCGGTGCGGAGCTGGGGTCCATGAAAGTAACGGAGCAGATTGATGCCATGGAGGTTTCGGGTACCAACCCATTTAAGTATTTGATAGTAACCAGGATCGTAGCCACAACCTTAATGATCCCGATTCTTGTTGTATTAGCGGATGCTGTTTCCCTTTATGGCGGGTATTTAGGGACAAATATCCGTGGTGTGGTAAGCTGGGATCTGTTCTGGAACCAGGTGTTCAGTACCTTGTCCTTTGGGGATGTGATTCCTTCGATTGCCAAAACCTTCCTATTTGGTTTTGCGATAGGCCTCATCGGTTGTTATAAAGGCTATCATTCAAGTAAAGGTACCGAAGGTGTTGGCCGGTCGGCAAATTCGGCTGTCGTTATCGCCTCGCTGCTTGTATTTATCCTCGACCTGGTTGCCGTTCAGATAACGGATCTTTTGAAGCTGACATGATTACAGAAACACATACACAGACACAGAAAGAGGTTGTTGTGAACGACGCGCCTGTAATACAGCTAAGGAACGTGTATAAGTCGTTTGGTAATAATCATGTATTGGCCGACATTAACCTGAATTTGAATAAAGGAGAGAATTTAGTTGTTCTTGGAAAATCCGGTTCCGGGAAATCGGTTCTGATCAAGTGTATCATAGGCCTTATTAAACCCGATAAAGGGAGCATCAAAGTTTTGGGAAAGGATATTCCGGAGCTCAACCAGGAGGAACTCGATAAGATCCGCGCTAAAGTGGGATTTCTCTTTCAAAGCAACGCCCTGTACGATTCCATGACCGTTAGAGAAAACCTTGAATTTCCTTTAAGAAGGCATTCGCTCAGGTTTTCGAAGCAGGAGGTAAATGCCAAAGTGATGGAAGCTCTTAGCAATGTGGGGCTTGCACACACCGTTGATCTCCGGCCATCAGAGCTTTCGGGAGGAATGAAAAAACGGATAGCCCTGGCTAGGACCCTGATCCTTAAGCCTGAAATCATTTTATATGACGAGCCTACCGCCGGCCTCGACCCTATAACCGGTACTGAAATAAGCAACCTGATGCGGGAATTGGCTATAAAATACAAAACCTCGTCTATTATTATTTCTCATGATATGAACTGTGTAAAGATTACTTCAGACAGGATTGTCCTGCTACTCGACGGCCAATGTACGATCCAGGGAAATTATGAAAGCCTGAAACATTCGGACGATGTGAAGATCAAACCCTTTTTCGAATAAATGATTAGCATGCAGGATTCTAAAAATACAAAACTCGGCTTATTTGTTGTCATTGGCACATTAGTGCTGATTGCCGCCCTTTATTTTATTGGCACTAAGCAAAATCTGTTTGGTAACACATTTGAACTCATGGCGAAGTTCCGCAATGTAAATGGCCTGATGAAGGGAAACAATGTCAGGTTTGCGGGCATTGATGTAGGAACCGTTAAATCGATCGATATCATCAACGATACAGCCGTGGATGTTGTCATGCTGGTGGAAAAAAAGATACAGCCGTATATTAAAAAAAATGCGGTGGCGGGTATTGGCACCGACGGTTTGATGGGTAACAAGCTTGTCAATATCAATTCCAGCCCATGGCCTTCTGCCAGTGTTGTCGAAAATGATGTGCTGGCCACCATAAATCCTATTGAGCAGGATGACATGATGAGAACCCTGAATGCCACGAATGAAAATGTGAAAGCGATCTCTTCTAATCTGCGGGCCATGACCGATAAGCTCAATGGTGAAAACAACCTCTGGAGCTTGCTCATGGATACCGTAGTGGCAGGGAACCTGAAGACATCGGTTGTGAATATAAAATTAATGAGCAACCAGGCGCTTTCTGTCACCGGGAATCTGAAAGGAATAACAGACCATATAAAGAACGGGAAAGGCAGTGTCGGGGCTCTGATCATGGATACTTCCTTTGCATCGGGAATCCATCAGACGATTGTAAACCTTCAAAAGGTAAGCGATACAGCCGCCATCATCACAGGCGATCTCTCGTTCATCTTAAAACGTCTTAAACAGGGACAAGGCTCTGTGGGTGTTTTACTGAACGATACCAGCTTCGTTTACAGTCTGAACAAGAGCCTCAAAAGCATCGATAAAGGAGCCGGGAATTTTAATGAAAATATGGAGGCTTTAAAATACAGCTGGCCTTTCAAAAAATATTTCCGGAAAATAAAAAAGAAGCCATGAAACTAAACAGAGACTGGCATTTGAAACACAAAATGCCCGGAAACGCAACCCTGGATGAAAGGATCTCCTGGCACCTCGAACACCAAAAACACTGTCAATGCCGCGACATGCCCGATAACATTAAGCTGGCCATTAAGCAAAGAAAAAGCAAGCCACCCACAAAATAGATTGTTATGGACCTGGAAAAATTGGTATATTTCATTTTGCTGGCACTTCTTGCCGAGGTGCTTGGAACAATCGGTGGTTTTGGGTCATCACTCTTTTTTGTGCCGGTAGCCGGCTTTTTTTTCGACTTCCATTCGGTGCTCGGCATAACAGCCCTGTTTCATTTGTCCAGCAATGTTTCTAAAATCGCCCTTTTCAGAAAAGGCTTCAACAGGAAGCTTGTGATCACCATCGGTATACCCGCCGTTTTGTTTGTGATCCTGGGATCTTTTCTGAGTAAATACGTTAATAGTAAATTACTGGAAATTTCTCTTTCCGTTTTCCTTCTTGGCATCAGCCTGGTATTGATGATCTTTAAAAACCTGAAGCTGAAACCAACAGTGCTTAACTCTGTCGGTGGAGGTGCGTTGTCAGGTATTACTGCGGGGCTCCTGGGAACGGGAGGGGCTATCCGGGGACTAACGCTGGCAGCTTTTAACCTTGAAAAAGATGTTTTTATCGCTACATCAGCCATTATAGACCTGGGCATCGATTTCAGCAGAAGCATCGTTTATTTCTCGAACGGTTATATGCATCAACAAGACTTATACCTGGTTCCTGTTTTGCTGGTGGTGAGCATTATCGGAACTCTTGCCGGCAAAAAAATACTGACACGTATTTCCCAGGCACAGTTTAAATATGTGGTGCTGGCATTAATCTTTATCACAGGTGTCATCACCCTTCTGAAAACAGCTTATAATTAGGCGTTTATAGTAAAACCTGACAAAAGTCATCCCTTCACGAAGCGTTCATCATACATGGCCTGTATAAGTGCAGGTATATTTGTTTACAGGATGATAGAGGTACAACATAAGCATAGGAATAGCATATTGGCCTTGTCGCTTATCACCGCTATGCTGATTGGCCTGACAAGCTTTGTAAGTCTTTTTATGCCGGACTTTTATGAGGCGGAAAGCAGGGAGTGGCAAATTCAATGCAAAGCCCAGGACTTTATAAACCTGGCGATCCTCACTCCCTCTTTTATTAGTGTGTCCCTGCTCTTATTTGCTAACAGGCCATACGCCCCTCTGCTGTGGGCCGGCTGTCTTCTTTATATGGTGTATACCTACCTGATCTATTGTTTTGATATCCATTTTAATACCTTTTTTATTCTGTATTGTATCATCCTGAGTTTGTCTGTTTACCTGTTATTTCATTTTTTTTATTCCTACAGGAACAGGCAGGCTCTGAATGCTCTCAAATGGCCTGTTGTGAAAGTAACAGCCATGTATTTTCTGATACTACCGGTTTTGTTTTACGCGTTATGGTTATCTGAAATTATCCCTGCAACCCTTCATTTTACTTTGCCTGCCAGTGTAAGAGAGTCGGGGCTCTTTACAAACCCTGTTCATGTGCTGGATTTGTCCTTCCTGCTGCCGGGAATATTTATCACAGGGATGATGTTGTTACAGAAAAAAAGACTGGCTTTTACCCTGGCGCCCGTTTTTCTGACATTTTTCGTCCTGATGGATATAACCATCACCTGTTTAACACTGGTCATGGTATGGAGGGGCATACTCGCTACTTATTTTCTCGTGCTTATGATGAGTGCCTTAGCGTTATTCAGCGGATTACTTCTCAGAGCGAATTTAAGGGCTTCGAACGCGCTGTGAGGGCGATTCCTGTAAATAATAGATCAAAAGAACGATGAAAGATATTTTTATAACCAAAGCTTCCGGCGAAAAGAGTAAGTTCTCGGAGGAAAAGATCAGGAAGTCATTAAGCCGTTCCGGCGCAACAGCTGAGCAAACCGATACCATTTTGAGGGAGATCGATGCAAACCTTTATGAAGGCATATCTACCAAAAAGATTTACCGGCTGGCATTTAATCTCTTAAGAGGTGAATCCCGGCACATTGCCGCACGCTACCATCTTAAGCAGGCGATTATGGAGCTGGGGCCTTCCGGATTTCCTTTTGAAAAGTTTATAGCTGAAATTTTGAATGCCGAAGGCTATAAGACCAAAACAGACCAGATCGTACAGGGAAAATGTGTGTCGCATGAAATAGATGTGATCGCAGAAAAAGAAGAGCATGTATCCATGATCGAATGCAAATACCATAATCAACGCGGTAAGTTCAGCGATGTCCAAATCCCCTTATACATACAATCCAGGTTTAAGGACGTGGAAGCGCAGTGGCTTAAAAATCCGGAATATAAATCCAAAACGATGGGAGGATGGGTCGTTACCAATACCCGTTTCTCGGCAGATGCCATCCTTTACGGGACCTGTTCCGGTCTCACGCTTTTGGGCTGGGATTACCCTCAGAAAGCAGGGCTGAAAGACCGGATCGACTTGCTGGGATTATATCCGATCACCTGCCTGACCTCTTTAACCAAAGTGGAAAAGCAACGCCTGCTGGACAAGAAAATCGTCTTATGTAAAGAGATCTATAACAACGAACAGCTATTGGAAACATCAGGCATAAAAACGGCCCGTATTCCCACAGTGATGAAGGAAGCAAAACAATTATGCCAACATTTATTGAATTATGAAGCAGGAAAATAATATCAGGATCAGTTTTTTGGGTGCAGCCGGCACTGTTACAGGGTCAAAGTACCTGGTAGAAACCGCAGATAAAAAAATACTGGTGGACTGCGGATTGTTCCAGGGCTTAAAGGAGTTGCGCTTGCTTAATTGGCAAGGCCTGCCTGTCGACGTTTCTTCCATTGATGTTGTCTTGCTGACACACGGGCACCTGGATCACGTAGGTTATCTGCCTTTATTGGTAAAGCAAGGGTTTAAAGGCACTATCTATGCAACAGCCCCTACCATAGAAGTGGCCAGGCTCATATTACTCGACAGTGCAAAAATTCAGGAAGAAGATGCTGAGCGCGCAAACCGCTATCATTACAGTAAGCATAAACCGGCAAAACCGCTATATGATACAAAAGAGGCGGAGGCTGTTTTTCCTTTCTTTGCTCCAAAGCCTGTTTCGCAGTGGACTAGAATAGATGATCATACCGAATTCCGCTTTCGCTATAACGGGCATATTATCGGCGCTTCTTTCATAGAATTAAAAATCCGTCATAAACTCTTTGTGTTTTCAGGGGATATAGGCCGCAGGGAAGATCCTTTAATGCGGGAGCCTGAAAGGCCGGAAGCAGCGGATGTTCTTTTTATAGAATCCACATACGGCAACAGGTTGCATCCGGCAAAGGCCAAACAACTACTGGCAAATGAAATTAACAAAGCCGCCTCCCGCCGGGGAACGATCATCATCCCAAGTTTTGCGGTGGAGCGGAGCCAGCTGGTCATGTATTTGTTATGGCAGCTGAAGTGTGAAAAAAAGATCCCCTCTATTCCCGTTTATATAGATAGCCCTATGGGATCCCATGTGCTTGACATATTCCGGAGGTACCCTGTATGGCATAAATTATCAGCTGAAGAGATGACCGCGATGAGCCGGGATATTGAAGCTGTACAAACTGAAAGTGAAACAACCAGGCTCATTTCTAAAGCAAGCCCTAAAATCGTCATTGCCAGCAGCGGTATGGCAACCGGGGGCAGGGTGCTGTCTTACTTCGAACATTACCTCGGGGATCCGGACGCTACCATTTTGCTGGTTGGTTACCAGGGCGAGGGCACCCGCGGGAGAAGCTTACTGGATGGAGCCAAAGAACTAAAGATGCGCGGAAAACTCTGGCCTGTGAAAGCCACTGTTGCTATGGTGGAAGGCCTTTCGGCCCATGCGGACCAGGCGGAGTTGATCAGCTGGTTGTCAAAAATAAAAAACGAGCCATCCAGGATATTTATTACACATGGAGAACAGGTTTCTGCGCGTGCCTTAAGTGAAAAAATAAAACAGGTGTACGATTGGAACGCCGGTATTCCCAAACTGAATCAAACCATCACGCTCTGATTGCCATTTGCCCTATGACCGAAGCTGTTGTTCACCTGCTGAAAATCAAGGACCTTGGAATAGGGGCCTATCGCGAAAATATTATTTTTATCAGGGCGGATAATCCCATCTGCCTGGCAGAAGGATTAACAGCGCTGACACGCGTCTTGGTGCATCAGGAAGCTCATCACATTGTGGCTACTATAAACCTGATCCATTCGGATCTGCTTGCACCGGAAGAAGTGAGTTTGTCGCAGGAAGCCATGAAACGTTTAGGCGTCAGGGAAGGGGACATGGTCTCTATCTCACATTTGCAGCCCATCGATTCTTTAAAGTATGTAAGGGCTAAAATATACGGGCGTGAAATAGATGAACAGGGCTACCGGGAAATTATGCGGGATCTCGTAGCCGGGTATTACGCTAACATAGAGCTATCCGCGTTTGTTGCCGCTTGCTCCGGCGATAACCTTTCTCTCAAAGAGATTACTTACTTAACCAAAGCGATGATCGAAGTTGGAGAAACCATGACATGGGAAGGCAAGATGATCTTCGATAAACATTGTGTGGGCGGCCTTCCCGGTAACCGCACCACACCCATCATTGTGAGTATTGCAGCAGCTGCAGGTCTTGTCATCCCCAAAACATCGTCGCGGGCCATTACGTCTCCTGCGGGCACATCTGATACCATGGAAACCATGACAGCCGTCAACCTTTCTGTGGAGCAGATCCAGGCTGTCGTAGCCAAAACCGGAGGTTGTTTTGCCTGGGGAGGCGCAGTCAATTTGAGTCCCGCGGATGATTTATTGATCGCTATCGAAAGATCACTCGATATAGATAGTACAGGACAAATGGTAGCTTCCGTGCTTTCCAAAAAAGCAGCCGCGGGCTCAACCCATGTGGTGATCGATATTCCTGTTGGTCCTACCGCGAAAGTCAGGACTTATGAGGAGGCCCTCAAGCTCCAGTATTATTTTAAGGCCGTGAGTGAATCGCTGCAGATCCATGTGGAAGTGGTTATTACTGACGGAGCTCAGCCGGTTGGTAGGGGCATCGGCCCTTCCCTGGAAGCAATGGATGTTCTGGCCGTTCTCCGGAATAATCCGGATGCACCGGCCGATTTGAAAGAGCGGGCCATTCTGCTCTCGGCCGCCTTGCTTAAACTTTCCGGAAAATACGCAGCCGGAACAGAATTTTCTGTGGCGAAAACCATTCTTGAAAGTGGCGTGGCGTATCAAAAGTTCATGGAAATATGTTTAGCCCAGGGAAGCTTTAAAGAACCTTCCCTCGCAAACTATGCTTACCGGGTGTTGGCCGATAAAGCAGGAACCGTAACATCCGTTGATAACAGGAAGCTGGCACGGATCGCTAAACTGGCAGGTGCGCCGGGCCTGGTTTCCGCGGGTGTATTATACCATGCCCCTCTCGGAGCAAAAATAGAGGAGGGTGATCTCCTCTTTACGATCTATGCCGAGTCGCAGGGAGAGCTGGACTATGCCAAAGCGTATTTAAATAGTGTTACATCTTTAATCAGCATTGAATAATGGCAGCCATGGTCTTCGCATTTCCGGAAAACGAGCTTCTTGCTGAAAATATAATGGCAGGAATGCACGCGGAAAAAGGTAATTATATCCTGAGGCAGTTTCCCGACGGGGAAACTTATTTAAGGATACTGAGTGAAGTGGAAGGAAAAGAAGCTGTGCTTGTTTGTACCCTGAACCGCCCGGATGATAAGCTCCTCTCCCTGCTTTTCTTTTGCCGCCAGTTAAAAGAGTTAAAAGCAGCCTCTATCTGCCTTGTGGCACCTTATATGGCCTATATGAGGCAGGATAAGGCATTTAACCCCGGAGAGGCGATCACCTCTGTTTATTTCGCCAGATTAATATCCTCTTTCGCCGATCGGTTAATTACCATTGACCCGCATTTGCATAGAAGACGCTCCATGCAGGAAATCTACTCCATTCCTTGTGAGGTGCTGCACACCACAACACTGATCTCCGCATACATCAAAGAGCATATCGCAAATGCGTTATTGATCGGTCCCGACAGTGAAAGCGAGCAATGGGTGTCCGGCATTGCAAAGGAGGCCGGAGTTCCTTTTATCATCCTGCAAAAGACCCGTCGCGGAGATACAGAGGTTGAAGTATCCATCCCCGAAGTAGAGAACTATGAAGCTCATGTTCCCGTGGTCATCGATGATATCATTTCTACAGCGCATACCATGATGGAAACCATAAGCCATCTTAAGAAAAAGGGGATGCCTCCGCCCGTTTGTATCGGTGTGCATGCTGTATTTACGGAAGAAACGTTTAACCAATTATTAAACTCAGGCGCTAAAGAGGTGATTACCTGTAATACCATAGCCCATAGCACTAACCGGATAGAGATCAGCCAGCTCATTATAAGCACATTCAAAAACAGGAACCATGAACATAACCGTATATAGCGCGCATCCCTTTGAAATGCCTTACCTGACAAGTGCATTGCAGGCTGAGCATAAGTTACTGGTTACGGAAGAGGAATTGAATGAAACAAGCGTTCATCTGGCGGAGTCCTCTTCGGCACTGGTATTATTTACCTCTGACAAGGCCGGTGAAACTATCCTGAAGCAACTGGCGGCTTATGGCGTCAGGTATATGGCACTCCGGTCGGTAGGATTTGATCATGTGGATCTGAAAGTTGCCAAAGAACTGAATATCAAAGTGGCCAATGTACCGGCCTATTCCCCTTATTCAGTAGCCGAGCATGCCGTTACCTTGTTAATGGCTCTGAACCGGCATCTCACACAATCGGGAAAGCTCATAAAATCAAACGATTTCCGGTTGGATGGTTTGACAGGCTTTGATGTGCATGGTAAAACCGTTGGTATTGTTGGCTTTGGAAAAATAGGCCAGGCCTTTGCCAGGATCATGAATGGCTTTGGATGTAACTTACTGTGTTACGATCCCCATCCGGATCATGAATCAGCTAAAGAACTGAATCTGCAATTTGTGACGCTCAATGAGCTGTGCAGCCGCTCCGATATTATCTCCATCCATTGCCCGCTCAATGCATCCACCAGGCATTTGTTCAATGCCTCTGTATTTGCCGTCATGAAAAAAGGTGTGTTTCTGATTAATACGGCCCGGGGTCCGGTCATCAAAACAGAAGACCTGTTGCGGGCCCTGGACCTGGGAGTGTTTGGCGCTGTGGGGCTGGATGTTTATGAATTTGAAAAAGGCCTGTTCTTTCGGGATCATAGACATGAACCTCTCCAGGATCCGCTTTTCGAGCAACTGCGGACATACGGGAATGTCCTTATCACCGGACACCAGGCCTTCCTTACCGAAACCGCATTGACAAATATTGCCGATACGACAGCCTATAATTTGAAATGTTTTGAAAAAGGACTTGGATGCATCAACGAATTGTAGCTTCAGGGCTTGTAAAATGCATTGTTGCTGTCCCGTTTATGCATTTTCGGATTTTCATCACCATAGCCTGCCACAATAGAAAGCAGGATCTGCTCATCGTCCGGTACGCCTAATTGCTTATAGTAAGCGGTCTTCTCAATAAATTTACCGAAGCCCACGGGGCAGCTTTCCAGGCCTAATGATTTTGCAGCCAGCATGATGTTTTGAGAGCACATCCCGATATCCAGCGCAGCCCATTCATTGTCTTTTGCCGCCGCTAAAAATATCACCAGAGGAGCGCCATGAAAGACAGGATCATCCGATTTTAAGAATTCGAAGCCGTGCAGCAATTGACTGATATTGCCAACCACCGCTTTTGCGATCTTTTTTAATCCCAATCCGGGAAGACGTTTCAGTGTCCCCTTAACGATCTCTTTCGAAACTAAGTGGAGATATGCTTTATCCGTAACGACGTAAAACCTCCAGGGTTGCCTGTTCATGGCGGAAGGAGCCATTCTCCCGGCGTTCAGCAGCTGTTCGATAAGCTGCTTGCTTACAGGTTTGCCGTTGTATTTTCTAACGGCTCTTCTTTCGGCTATTGTTTTTAGGACTTCGTTCATGGCTGTTTTATGAAAGGTTGTCTGAATCCGGCTCGGGTAACGCTTCGGGTATTGGCTCTGTTTCCGGTATTGGTTCTCTTTCCGGGGGTATTTGGATGGGCTCGGTTTCAGGAAGAGCCGGCATCTCCGGATCCGTTGGTACTGGCTCTATTCCCGGTTTTTCTTTAGGATCATTTTTCATATCTGTTTGATGTTAGTTTTAATAAGATAATCCCTTACCGGATCCGGTATGGGATTTAAGCAGGCTTTTTCCTTAATGAATAATCAGCATGGGCACTTTGAGTGCAGACACAAGCTCATGGCTCACGCTTTGGCTGAAGAGCCTTTCAAAAAGAGAATGTTCTTTGGGATCCATCATCAGGAGATCGGTTCTGTTATGTGCAAAATAGTCTTTCAACGCATTTGCCGGGTCCGTGTCGAAAACCGTAACGATGGTATGATCCACGTTTTCTATGATCTGCTCCATCAGGGAGTTTGCCACCAGGGATTTTACCGTTTTTTTCAGATTTGTTTTAATATGTACTACTTCCAGGCGCGCATGAAATGTTTTGCAAAATGTTTCAATGATGTACCGGAACGCCTTCTCCTCTATTTCTTCAGGATCGCAGGCAAAAGATACCCGGTGGATATTGCGGTAGCTGATACCTTCAGGGATAACCAACAGAGGGGCTTCCAGGGAACCTGCCAATTTTAAGGTATTGCTTCCGATTGCTTTTCTTTTTGAAGTTCCTGATTCTCCGACGATGCCGATGACCGTGAGATCCGCCTTGTGCTTATGAGCCATGCTTTGTATCACATCAGCCGCGTGACCTGCTTCCACCTCCGTTTTTATGCCGGGATCGTAGCCTATATGGTCTATCAGTAAATTTTTGTTTTCGTTTAATGTAATGTGTGAAACCCTCTTCACTTCGTCAATCACTTCTTTGGGGGTAAACGTGTCGTAGCGGCCTAAAGGCGGCGTTACGGCATGTGTAAGTACGACGTTGAGATCCAGGTGCTTTATAATACCTGCGCTATATATTAAGGCATTGGTGGCAGCGGGCGAAAAATCGGTGGCGATAAGAATTGTTTTCATGGGAATTTAATTTAAAGCGTATATGTTTTCGGATTTTTAATCAGCTAACTGCACTTCCGGAGATAGTACCTTCCTGTAAACCGTTTCGTAAAGTACCTGAAATGCTAAAAAAGATCATATGCATTTGGTCACCACGTTCTATGAGATTTGTCATAAACAGGTCTGAGACCATCTACTTATTGAATGCAAACCCTGTGTGGATGAAAAAGGTGATGAAGATCATGTCCCTTCATGACCCCGCTTATGAAAACTTTTTTTTCGGAAATATACTTTTGAACTGTCAAAAAGAATATCAAAGAAAGAAATGGAGAATGTTCTCTATTTCTTCGAGGATCAGAGGAAAGTAACCATTAACAGCTGATACAATGAAAACAATTTATAAAAGCTTTTTTCTCATCGCGATGCTTCTTTCTGTTTCAGGATCGTTATGTGCCCAAAAATCAACATGTGACCCCAATGCCTGTACAATCATAAGATCCGGAAAATACAGTATTGAGTTAGCAGGATGCGATAACTATCTGGATATTTATGTCTTGGATACATTAGGAGAACCCATTAAAAGTATGCCGATAAAAGGCCGTGTGGAGTTTTTTTACCTTGATGAAACCTCCCTGATGGTGCCATTCAGGCAATTCTTCAGAACCAATTCATTACGGGCTAAAATCCCCTGCCCCGGATTTTATAATTGCAGAGTAACGCTGTTTATTGGGACAGATATCTGCGAAGTTTACTTTGACAATGAATGTGACCTTCGTGCCGGGCTTTAGTGATCCTATAGATTTCTTTTATAAATAGCTTGATTCCATGCACCACCCGATAAACCACACTTAATGATGATGAACGTGATTGACCTTGAAAAAGCAACTGTAAGTCTTCTGGATGAGAACATCATTCACATACATATAAAAGCGGCGCGCGAAATTGAGTTGAGTGATGCGGTATACATTGTAGAAGCCATGGGGAAATTGGGGAGCGGTAAGAAGTATCCTATTTTAATCGATGCCGGTGTGTTCAGCAGTGTCGATAAGGAAGCCCGCATATTTTCTGCGGCAGCTGAAAGTAATATCTACAGCATGGCAGATGCGATTGCATATTGTAACCTTGCCCAAAAGTTACTTGCTGATTTTTATATAAAGTATAACAAGCCTGTGATCCCCACACGTAGCTTTTCTGATAAGGAGAAAGCCATTGCCTGGCTCAAAACAGTTGTGCCCCGGAGCTTGTAAGCAGCATTTTATTCCAATACCAGTTTCATGTTTTTTATTCCTGTATCAGTTGTTACGTTGATAACGTAAATACCTTTGGCAAGATCCGAAAGGTCGTATTCAAAACCGGAGGATACCGTTTCCTTTGCGAACACCATTTTTCCGTTCATGTCATGTATCACAACCCGCTTATACACCGGTAGGCCAAAAGAATTTGTAAGAATGAATTTCCCGCTGGAAGGGTTTGGCCTCACCACGATGTCTTTATCTACACGGATGGGAAGGGTACTTTCTTCGGCACGATTCCAGGCTTCTGATTGCCCGGAACCACTTGCCATACGCCAGGGTCCCCCTTCGCCCATAGTGAGTGTTGTGCAGATTGATTTTTCGCATTCCCTGCCACAGGCGCAATTGGTTACATACAGGCAGATCTCATAAGTAACGCCAATTGCTCCGGTGAAGCTAAACATGTTGCCGGGATAGATGGTGGTGACGGATCCCGAAAGGTCCCGGACGGTCCACCTGGCGCCACAAGGCTGCGTTCCCGGACCCGAAGAGGAGGTACTGAAAAATGTAAGGGTTTGCGGATTGGCGGCTGAAAAGTAGTAGGCCGAACTCACGGTAAAGTCACAGGCTTTATCCACAATCCCGAATGAAAAAACGCATTCCCGGCAATTGTCCCAGTCAATGATCCTGCGCTGATACTGAACCGTACCATTCACGCTCATTACCTGCAACGGAAGCAATTCAACCCGCGGGTCGTTGCGGTAGCAGTCGGGGCAATTCCCGGGTAAGATGCCTTCCGGGTTTGGGATGACCTCGCAATAGAACTCCGTGTGGGTGCAGGTGGTGGCTGCTAACACAGGGATAGATACAACCTGTACGGTTGTGCGTCCGGTCTGGCAGCCATTGGCATCGAAACAATCCAATTGATAACTGCCCGGGCTTAAGGGGTAACCGTAAGGATAATTCCTCGAGTCGTTGCCCAAAAAGATATAGTAGGCTCCTGAACAATGATGTGAGGGTTCAAACCAGCGGCTGTTGTTTCCGTTCAAAGGACACATGGTCACTGTAATCGTGTTTTCAGTGATAGCCGGCACACAGAAAAACTGGTATTGGGTGTTTGAATAGCCGCAGGAGTCCTGTAGGTCCAAAGAAATGGCGTAGCATTTTCCGGGAATAAAACCATTCCACAAGGTCCTGATATCGATGGCTTGCGGCGCACCACCCGACGGAAAATTCCCTTTTACCACGCGGTTATTCCAGGCGCCGTTTAACTCCGTAACCACCCATTGGTGCCAGTTTACCCTGCTCATGTCGCAGGTAAAGGTGGGCACGATGGGCTGATTGGTGCAGATTGTGGCAGGCAGGCTAAAGCAAACTTCCGGGGGATCGACGATGATCTCTATATTTTTTTCGCAACGCACACAGCCATTGCTGTGGTATTCCCTGGAGGTACGGCGGGTAGACTGGTTCACGATAAAAGAAAGCGAATGCGTGTTGGCTCCCAATATGAGCTGGCCATTCTCATCAAACCATTCTACCGGGAAGCCATCGCAGTTGTTCGATAAAAATACCCGCTCGTGGCATTTGACGTGAAGGGTAACATGGCTCATCGTTGGCTCAGGGCAATCCTGGCAATAGGTATGCTGTAAAAGCCGGGCCTGAACCATTTTGTAATCGACATCTTCCGATATGACTGTACCGGTTGAAGTTGCCGTTCCTGATATGGCAGGCGTTAAGCTTGTGGCTGCAACACTTTGCAAGTGCGGAATGCAAAAGTCGCTCATGCTGAAAATACCTGTTGAGGATTTGAATGAACTATCGGTGGAAACAAGGTTGAAGTGGTAATCTTCGTAGGTGCCCGCGGGTGGTGAATATTCGTTCAGGAACAGATAACCTCCGGAGGCTGTCCTCAGCATTTTTTTATGAACCATGTTTGGGAAATTGGTGTTATCCGTTTTATAGGAGTTGCAACTTATATAAGTATTTACAGAGTTCCCTGTACAATTCCGGGGTATAAATTTCAGGAGGAAGGTATAATCCCAGGTGCCATTTATATCGGCACCGCCCAGGCTAAGCAGGTTGCTTGCCGGGTCTTTCATCAGCGTGTTCCCGGAGGTGCCACAATCAAGCACATCACACCAATTGAAAATGCCGGATGAGCTTACAGATAACAACACCACGCGCCCGCCGGCAGCGCCCGAAACAATGATGTTTCCGCTACAGTCTTCGCTAATGCTCTCGCCGCTGCTTTTGGGGTCTGTGATAAGGGCATTGGTCATAGTGTACCT
>CALRIU020000002.1:0-398999 GCA_943362175.1 Hydrocarboniphaga daqingensis
AGGAGAGGCCGATGCCAAGCTTTCTATTATAAATATACTGGGCATTCAGGTCTATCTGTAGAGGCGCTCCCGATGCCTGCTTGATTAAGGTAGAAAGACCAATTGCATTTTTCGGATCGAGCTCAAACAGGTAACCGCCTTGCAGGTAGTAATGCAGGTTCTGAGCATTGAATTTTGTTTCACCCTTATTCGTGCCCACGATCTTATTTTGCAGGATATTCGGAATTGCAAAACCCGCATAAAATTTAGAGCCTCTCAAATACGTCCCGAATTTAAAATTGGGCATGGCAATGGAAGCCGTATTATTGCTAAAAGACGGATCGTAGACATCATCGCTCTCAAGGCTGTTATAATTGCTTTGTGTGATGTTGACAAAGGCATTTAACCCGAAAGACCAGTGAAGCTTCGGACTTAGCTTAAGCTTGTAGGCATAGGCCGCAGACAGTTGTGTGCTGTTATTCACGCCTATTTTATCGTGCAACACCAGGAGCCCTACTGTATTTTTAGCATCTTTGAATGGCAGATTCAGGCTCAGGCCCTGCGTGGTAGGCGCCCCGGAAACGCCCACCCACTGGCTCCGGTGGAACAGCGCGGCATTAAACGCATTCTCATTGCTGATGGCAGCCGGGTTTATAAAGCCCTGGTATAACATGTATTGCGACATGTTGTACTGGTTTTGTGAAACAGCCGTGCGACCTAATGAAAGCAGGATGACAAGACCAAGGATGTAAAGTGTTTTCATAATATATCGTTTTTATAAATTCTTAATGAATAGAATGAAGCGGAATTTCCTATTTCCGTTTCACCTCGAAGAAACCCCTGCTCGGCTTTTCTCCTTCTTTCAGCGTCAGTATATAGAAGTATGTCCCATCCAGAACTTCCGAGCCAGTAAGCTTCATGCCGCCGGAAGACGATTGCCCGTTCCAGTCGTTGGCATAAGGTTTGGCAGAGTACACCACATTTCCCCAGCGGTTAAAAATAACCAGCTCCGGATTGTCATATTTTGCTAAGCCCCGGATATAAAACACATCGTGAACACCGTCTCCGTTAGGAGAGAGAACGCCCGGCACCCTCACGTCGGACTCTATGGTAATGACCAGTTTCGCCTGTGTGCAGATGGTGTTGCAATAATTATCACACATGGCATAGTACACCGTATCTGTACCATCATAATTGGCAGCCGGTGTGTACACGATCACGCCATTGGAAATAGTCGCTGAGCCATGAGCCGGGCCCTGGACGATGGTGATCAGGGAAGGCGTATAAGGCAAGGCGCCGGTAGAAACAGTCGTTGTGACAGGAACATTGACATCCGTGGTAGCGGCATAGCTTAACAAGGTAAGGCTTAAGCCGGCAGGATCTATCACCACCACGTAGGTGCTGGCGCTTGCTGTACAGCTAAACGAGTTGGTGCTGATGACGTCATATACCGTATTTACTGTTGGCGTTACGGTAATGCTCGGCCCTGTCATACCATTATTCCAGGTATAAGAGCTGGCCGATCCCAGCACCGTGATGGAGATGGCTTGCCCGAGGCAGAGGCTGTCATTCATGTTTTGGGAAAGAGAGATCGCCGGACTTGGATTAACGGTAACCGTTACGGTAGATGGCGCAGAGGCATTGGAGCAGCCTCCCGGCGATTGGGCAACAACGGTATACACGGTGGTAACCGAAGGGCTCGCAATAACATTAGCACCCGTTGCCGTATTTAAGGTAGCCGCCGGGCTCCAGGAATAGGAAGAGGCTCCGCTGGCGCTGATGGAAATATTGCTGCCTTTGCAAATACTGTATCCGGAAGACGACGATGTGATACTAACGGTTGGCAAACTGCCTACGGTTAAGGTAAATGTTGCAGGCATCACGGAGTTGACACAGCCATTGGCGCCTGTTGCCAGAAGGGTATAAACGGTGGTAACGGTAGGGTTTGCAATTACCGTTGGTCCCGTCACTGTATTCAGGCCTGTCGGAGGGCTCCAGGAATAGGTATTGGCACCGCTCGCCGTTAAGGTAGCGCTGGTTCCCTGGCAGATCACCCCATTGCTTGCCGATGAATTTAAGCTAAGGGTCGGCGCCGCATTGATGGATACGGTAAAGACTGTAGGACTATATGCATTGTTGCAACCGTTTGCCGCCGTTCCCGTTACGGTATACACCGTTGTGGCGGAAGGCGTGGCCGTAACACTGGCGCCAACGGTGGCGCTTAAGCCGGCAGGAGGACTCCAGGTATAAGAGCTCGCACCGCCAACAGATAATACCGCATTCGTTCCCTGGCAGATCAGCGTGTTGGAGGCCGATGATGTGGTGAGGGTAGGTCCGTTATTCACCGTTACGGCCAGCGTTCCTGTGCTCGCTCCTCCCATGCAACCACCAGAAACACTGGTGCTCACGGTATAGATGGTTGTAGCGGAAGGTTTCGCTACCACATTTGCTCCCGTAATCGTGCTGAGCCCGGTAGATGGGCTCCAGGTATAAGAGCTGGCGCCACTCGCACTCAGGATGGTGGAGTCTCCGCGGCAGATCGTATTACCGGGCGAGGAACTGACGAGAGCCAGCACCGGGGAATTATTAACGGTGACTGTTACATTGGCACTACTCAGCGCACCACAGCCACTAAGGGATTGGCCCGTGACATGATAAACCGTGGTGACCGTAGGACTTGCGATGACGCTTGCGCCGTTCACAGAACTTAATCCTGTGGCCGGGCTCCAGGTATAGGAGTTTGCCCCGGAAGCCGTCAGCATGGTGTTTCCGCCGCTGCAAATGGTATTGGCGTTGGCGTTGAGCGTGATGATGGGCGCCGGGTTGACATTCAACTGGTAAGTGGAAGGATTCGTTGTATTGCCGCAGCCATCAGACGACACAGCATAGATGCTATAGGTTGTGGTAGCAGGCGGACTGGCTTTCGGATTGGCGATATTGGCAGAGCTCAGTCCTGTGGCAGGCATCCATGTATAGGAGGTGGCGGCACTTCCCGATAGCTGGATGCTGTCGCCCTGGCAAATGGTATTACCCGATGCCGTGCTTACGCTGATGGATGGCATCGGCTTAACAATAACCGTTGCTGTACCGGTGTTCACACAGGTTCCGGAAAATCCTGTCACCGAGTAGGTCGTTGTAACACTCGGGCTTACCACGGCGCTGGTGCCGGTAAGGATGGTGAGCCCCGGCGCGGGAGTCCAGGAATAGCTGGTGCTGCCGCTCACCCTGAGCGTATCCGAGCTTCCGGCACAAATACTTGTTGAGCCGGTTGACAGAAGCGGGATCGTGGAGTAGTTAACGGTGATGCGCATGTGATCGATGTTGGCGGTTGGCAGCAACATCAACAAGCCGGTAAGGTTGGCTGATATGCCCGCGCCGAAACCCGGGGAATTAATATCCGCCGGTGTCCAGGTAGTTCCCCAGAGATCATTCGGTCCTCCGTATGTTTCATAGGCACTGTTGAAGATGGGCCAAAAACTGTTGGATGCTTTATCCGTACCCACAAAGGTACCGCCCTTCATGAGGCGTACAGAGTTATCACTGATTTTAGCGAGCAGATTAATGCCTCCGCTTAAACGCTGGATATCGAGCTGGATGCCTTTGATAATGGCATTGGGCGGAATGGCGAACTGAAAATCAGAGGCAGTCAGGTATTTTGTAGGCGCAACGGATAACAAGGTCAATACGAATCCACTTGTGGTATAAGAGTCATCGGAAAACTTTGCAGCGCCTGGATTGGCCCATGATTGGTCTCCCGGCAGCACACTACCGGAAAAGTTGTTTCCATTCTTAGGCCCTGCAGTAATACACTGGGCATAAACGGTTGTTTTATAAAAACAATTCAAAACAAGCAGAAGGAGTAGAGTTTTTTTCATATCGTATGTTTTAATAATGATTTAATACAGAGTACCGGTCAAGATGAGAGGCCTATTTATTCACAAAATGTCAACACTTTCTGTCTTTTCACCCGCAAAATCCTTCCCTGATGCAAAGTTCGCCATATTAAGCATGCCAGAACATAGCACAAATACGCTTTTTTGCATAGTAAAATTACAATACCCTCTTGCGTAATATTACCCACGTAATAAATCGGGGTATCCGGTGATTTATACGGAGTCAACTCACTAGGTATTTGCCGCAACACCGCATTTTTTTTTTGCTTTTCACTTCAAAAAATCAGTGGCGTATTACATTAACACGCCTGGCAAAAACCCTGTGAAATCCCTTTAAAAAAAGGCTTCCATGACACTTAACATTTCCCTGAAGAGCTAAAAAAAGACAGGGCTGATTCTTGCCATGACATCAAACAGGGATCAGGGAACACACATCACGTAACGTTGTGATGACGCATGAGGCGAACGACAGAACCAAGAGCGGATCAGTGAAGCAGGCAAAAACAGAAATGCTGCAACATGGAATACAGGCATGAAAAAATTACGGAGATGATCTCAGGAAGAACATCATGCGTGTGCAACAGTGATCTGTTGTACAAGCAACACCGGCACAATGAACCTCGTTCGAACGCTCTTCTTAACGGCACCTTAACTCCACAAATCAAATAAAAACCATTATATTTGAGAAGGATGTGCCTTTGCCATTCACCCCGGATATTTTACAGGTATTACCATGAAGCAAAACTATTTTTTAAATATGGTTCAGCACTTGCGGCAACACGAAGAAGTGATGCTGTTTGGAAATATCCTGCACATTGATGATACGGATGCGGCAGAAACCGTGGCCTACCTGCAGGAGCAGTACAGGGCCGAAAGCCTGGAATATCCCTACACCGCCCCACCCTTTGATGCAGCAGCGGCACTGTGGGCGGCCAAAACCATGAACATGGCGGCGCAGCTCCTGCTGTACCGCGAGAATAAGCCCGATGACCTCAGCACCTTGTTTCCTGCTTTCGACCGGGAGATTGACAAGTCCTGTATGCTCTCTGCCGACCTCTGCCTGCGCTTCCTTCCCGACACGCTGCGCGAGCTGAAGATCATCGACAGCCTCGATCCGCTGATCCTGATCCTGGAACATATCCTGCAGCAATGGCATTACTCTGGAATCCATTACCCGCTCGATCTCAGCAAGCCGGATCTTGAAAAGTGCCTGGCCGATCCCTGCATGAGGCAGCTCTACCTGGACCGCATCATTCATTACAAGAACATCAGCCTGGCGCAGCATGAGCTCTTCCGCCGTCACATCAGCGCGGCGCTGGGCCTCTATGCTCCCGACTACTGGAAAGAATTTCAAACAGAAAAACAGATACATGACACCTATTGAAAAATTAAACAACGTTCTACGTTATACCAAAGAAAGTTTTGTCGGCAAGGACGAGATCGTCGATCTGCTGGGCATCAGCCTCATTGCGCGGGAGAATGCATTTTTGCTCGGTCCTCCGGGAACGGCAAAGAGCGCCATCATCCGCCTGCTCGCCGGCTGCGTGAAAGACGGAAAAAATTTCGAGTATCTGCTGACACGGTTTACGGAGCCGAATGAGCTGTTCGGTCCTTTCGATATCCGCAGGCTGAAAGAAGGTGAGCTCATCACCAATACAGAAGGGATGATGCCTGAAGCATCGATGGTGTTCCTCGATGAGATCTTCAATGCGAACAGTGCCATCCTCAACAGCTTGCTGATGGCGCTCAACGAAAAGATCTTCCGCCGCGGAAAGGAAACCAAAAAATTGCCGGCGCTCATGTTTGTGGGCGCGAGCAACGTGCTCCCCGAAGACGAAGCCCTGAACGCCCTGCTGGACCGATTCCTCATCCGCGTGCGCTGCGACTATGTGGATACCGACCTGCTTGACCAGGTATTGCTGGCCGGCTGGAAACTGGAAAATAACAAGGCGGCAGAGAAACCGGAGATCACACCGGCAGAGATCATTGAACTGCAGCAGCTGTCGCGGCAGGTCGATCTGTCGCCGATCCGCAAACAGTATGTAGACCTGGTACACAACCTGAGAAACACCGGCATCAAGGTTTCCGACAGACGCGCCGTGAAGGTGCAGAACCTGCTGGCGGCAAGTGCGCTCATCTGCGGAAGAAAAGAAGCGATCCTTTCCGATCTGTGGGTGCTCAAGTATATCTGGGATACAGAGGAGCAGATCGAGATCCTGGCAGGGATCATTGACACCATCATTGAAAAGGACACGTCAACGCAGGCGCATCCGCAGGCCATGTTCAATAAAACACCGAATGCGGAAGAGCTGATCAAAGAAGTGAATTTACTGAGCGGCAAATGGCAATCGGGAAATTTATCGTTTGAGGAGCAGAACGTGATCAAGGATAAGCTGCGCTACGTGCAGACGCGTTGCAACTGGATCAAAAACAATGAGCACAAGCAACACATCCAAACGCAAATAGAGGGCTTATGGCAAAACATGCTGCAAACGATCTAGTGTATTACCTGGTGATTGACGAGGTACACCGCGACGACCTGGCTGCGATCCGCCCCTGGCAGAACCTGAAGCTGGCCTACGACCAGGCGCAGATCTGGGTCAAGGACCTGAGCTATGTGCAGGTGGAATCGCCGGAGGTGAAATGCATCCCTTATAAAACGCTTTACTACGAAAGCGAGGGTAAGCTCTGTCTGTTGAACAGCCTCCTGCCCGATCGCCGGATGCCTTCTTT
This sequence comes from Hydrocarboniphaga daqingensis, assembly GCA_943362175.1. Taxonomy (GTDB): domain Bacteria; phylum Bacteroidota; class Bacteroidia; order B-17B0; family Aurantibacillaceae; genus UBA4416. Next base: position 6,606 of record CALRIU020000002.1, read on the forward strand.
GTTATGGACACCGATTGAACGGGCGCTGCCAGTGAAGCTGCCGTCTTTCAATCACAATTATTTTGGCATCGATCAAAAAGTAGCTTTGCAGCTGGTAGCCTCGGAAGCGGAATATGAAGCGGAAGTGATGATCACAGGCCTTGACGTCCTGGAGGCTTACATGACCGCTGCGCCTGCCGTGCGCTCCGGCCCGCTGAGCTGGGCATTGCTGAACAACGGTAAAGCCTTCATTGCCGGAACACCCATGCTTCCTGTAGATGGCGACGTGTACTGGCGGAAAGGGCATTTCATTATCCCGGCCGGTTATGAGTTTGAGCTGGACATGCTTTGCCAGACGATGAACGACTTGCTGAACCCACACAACGATTCCTGGATCCTCTGGAGCAGCGACAACACCTACGCCCTGATCGCGAAAGAGGACATGCAGCCTTTATCGCTGGGATCGCTCAGGGCAACATGTCAACAGCATTTAAAAACTACCTGATTTTTTTTCAAACACAACGTGGCCTATTTTCAATCATATAGCAATTATTTCTGGCAGTGGGAAGAGTTACATTCCGTTATCTCGATTCCGGGTGAAAGCACCATTGCTTATACCGACTATGTGGCCGAGGTTATCAAACAACTGACACCACAAGGCCTTCCGCCTTTCGGCTCCTTGCTGTTGGCGATCGTGGCAACGAACCCAAGAGCGAAGTTTTCCCTGGATGAGATCGACCGCATCCTTAAAGCAGCGCTAAACACGCCCGGAGATGAGATCCTGGATGATGCGATGACTTTCCTGCACACGCTCAACAGCCTGCCGGAAGATTACAAGTCGGGCCCTAAGCGCCTGCTCATGTTCCAGGCTATTTTCGAAAACTGCCATTATAAAATGGCGATTGCCAAATCGCATCTACAAAAAAGCGTGATTGTTCAGCGTAGCTTTCCCAAAAAGATATCAACGAAACAGCCTTTTCAAAAGAACGTATTCTCCTCCGACTTCCGGGTGGTTGCCTTGCTGAACAAGCGCTTCCCGACACCGACTTCCATCATCAACCAGATGGCCGGCATCCCGGATGTACCGGAAGAGCTGATGCTGGAGGATAACCACCAAAAGCCGGTGGAGGAATTTGTGGATGAGCTGATCGCGCATGCTAAGACCTTTCATGTAGGCTCCCTGGTGAAGCGCATCTGGAGCGGCCTGAACATTCCGGTACACAGCTCTTTGCCGAGCCAGCAACCCCTGGGTGGTTTCTCCGACATCACCAATAAAGGCGACTTCGATAAATTACTGTTATCGGAGTTTGCCAACGAGGACCTGCTGTTCCTGACGCGGCTGGCCAATAACGAGGCGCTTTACATCCAGCGCGAGGTACCCCCGGAGAGCCATAAGCTGGAGCGCGTGATCCTGATCGACGTGTCGCTCAAAAACTGGGGAACTCCCAAAACAGTGGCTTTTGCGACCATGCTGGCCATTGCCAAACATCCGAAAACAACCATCAGCTGTAAGGCTTATGTGATCGGGAACGAGTTTCATGCGGTGGGTATCGACAGTGTGCATACGCTTATTGACGGCCTGCAGATCGTGGAAGGCGGCCTGCACCCGGCCCGCGGGCTGGATGCGTTCTTCAGGCAATTCCCTTCGGCAGAGAACCGCGAAGTGTTTGTGATTACTGAGCCCTCTACGTTAAAGCAGGGCGACATGCTCCGGGCTATGCAGGAGTACCAGCCACTGATCAACTATGTGATCTATACCGATGCGGAAGGCAACATCGATGTGTATAAGAAACAACAGAACAGCAAAAAACATCTTCAGCATCTGCTGCTGCCTTTGCATACGCTGTGGCAGAAACCCAAGCCTAAAACTCCGGAGCCTCAGCCGGTACAGGAGCGCGGCACCATGCAGACGGATCTTCCGATTCTCATCAAATCGCCCTACAACGCCAAACATTTCATCTCCACCAGCGACGGTGAGCTGTTCCTGGTTACGGCAGACCGGATCCTGCTCCGTTTCTACAGCAAAGAGTCCAAATACTATGAGAAGGGCTGGGAGATGGTATGCGAGCATTTGCCTGTGCTGGCGGGAGAGTTTGAGATCGGGATCCTTGAAGACAAAAGCTACCTCCTGCTGATGTTCGACCCGCAAACCAAAAAGCTCCACCTGCAAAAGCTCTACCAAAACAGCTACCTCACGGAGGTTGTCCCTTTTCCTTACTGGAAAAGCAATACGCCGACTTTTATTTTCAAGGACGGGACTTTTCTGTACAGGACCTACAACGATGCCGGTCGGCGCATCTGGCCTGACGGCCGGATAGAGGAAGCGAATGCGCCGGGATTCGACTATTTCAAAAACCGTAAAGAGGAGCTGGACAAGCTGAGCTCAAAAGCTTATGCTGCCGGTGGCGCGCTCAAAAACATCGACACGGTATACATCAATGCAGAAGGCAACCTGGTGCTGAACATTCACGCCCTGCGTCTGAGCCAGGGGAAATACCTCCTGCTCGACCGGTCGGCGAACCATGAGCGGAAGGTAGCGGCCATCCGGAAAGAACGCGATGAATTTGTTTTTCCGGACGGCAGCCGGGTAACGGTGAAGCGCTGCGGAATCATTGTCCTGACAAGCAGCAATCCTGTTATCCCGGAGATCTACATTCCCACACTCATCGATGTGACACTGGGCGCTGCTACGGATACGGCTTTCGCCGGCAATACCTATTACTACCGGGAGCCACTGTACAATGTGCGGCTTCTCAAGGCGGGCAGCAACAAGCTCGGTCTCATCAAACAAATCAAGGATGTGAACAAGGAAAGCCTGGTAGCGGTGAAAGACCTGGTAGAAAGCCCGCCGGGCCTGATTTGCCGTTATGTCACCGAACAAAAGGGACAGCAGATCAAACGGGACCTGGAAACGGAAGGCACGGAAACAGAGCTGGTAAAAATGCACAGCGCGAAGCCGGAGCAAACCGTATTGGAAACAAAGGAGTTCTTCGAGCTCTATATTCAACGTTTTATAGAAACCATTTCAGCACATGGAGCTTAGCATTAAACCATCACCGATCAACCGCTATCCGCTGCAGGGCATCCTTATCCGGGACGCATCGGCGGAAGCCTGGCTCAGGGCCATCAAGGCAATGAACCTCGCCCTGACCGACATCCGGATCTTCCCGGTACCGGGCATCACCGCCAACAGCATCCGGGGCTGCCTTGTGCTATGCCACGGAAAAATCGACCAGCACCTGGCGGGAAAGCATGAGCTGTGCCAGCTGGTAACTTCGAAGCTGCTGATCCCGGAGCGCTCCACGCTGCAACCGGCGTTGAGCATTCAGGAAATAGAAAAGCTGTTCCCGCAACAGGTGCATGTGTTTCACCCGGAGTTCGGACTGGCGGAGCTTTCGGAAGAGCTCGACCTGAAAGCCCTGCTCGCGGAGCCGGAGCTCCGGTCTTATCACGTGACGCGCCCGGAGAAGCCGGTATTCATTCCCGGGCAGGTGAAGAGCTTCCAGGTGAAGCCACTTCCGCCGGAGGAAGTGCTGAAACAGATGGAAGAGAATTTATTCCCGCAATCGGAAGAGCTGCCGAAGGAAGAGCTGACGCCGATGGAAAGGGCGCGGCTATCCTTCTATGAGTTTTTATACGGAAAAGACAAAGATAGCTCAGCGACCGGAAAAGATAAGGATGGCAAGCCTATGAATGCCACGGAGGGAGAGGGTCATAGCAGGCTCGGAGAAGCGCTGGGCAGGATGCTGGATTCCATCATCCCGCAAAACAGCCGCCTCTCGGAACGCATGCAGAAAGATTTTGATGAGCTGAAACGCCGCAACCAGGAAGAGATCGAGAAGCTGATGGAGCTTTTCAGGAACAACCCGGAAGAGGCCCTGAAATATGCAGTGCCGCTGGATGATAACAACAGCGTCCGCGGCGGCGAGAGCATGGAATTTAACCTCTCGAAGCGCTGGTCGGATTTCTCACTGGCAAACATGCACGTGGGTTCCGGTTCAGGCTCGGGCTCCATCGACCTGAGCGAGCATTACCAAAGGCTGCAACAGCAATACAACGAGACGGCGGAAGACCTGATCAAAAAAAAGGAATACCACAAAGCGGCTTTCGTGTATATGAAGCTGCTAAAGAACATCCACAAAGCAGCGGGCACGCTGGAAGAGGGCAAGCTCTACCAGGACGCGGCGACCGTCTGGCTCAAGCATGCCAACAACAAACAGAAGGCCGCGGAATGCTATGAGAAGGGCCGCATGATCGACGATGCCATCGACCTTTACAAAGAGCTGAAACAGGACGAGAAGGTGGGTGATCTTTACGTGAGCATCAACAAGCGCAAGGAAGCCAATATCCACTACGAGCTCGTAGTAGACGACTACCGCACGAAGGACCAATACCTGAAAGCGGCGATCATCTACCGCGAGAAAATGCTGAACGCGCCGGGAAGCCAGGATCTGCTGCTGGAAGGATGGCGCAAAGAGAAGGATGCTTTCAACTGCCTCAACAATTACCTGAGCAACATCGGGGATGTGAAAGCGCTGAAACAGGAAATTCAAACGATCTACACGAAAGAGATGACGGAGCGCAACAGTCCTGTCTTTTTGCAGGTCATCAAGCATGAGTACCACAAACACAAGGAACTGGAAGAACCCATCCGCGAAATGGCCTACGAGATTGTGGCTTCACAGATGGCGCATCATAAAACCATCGTGAACGAGCTGAAAGAGTTCAACAAAAGCGATAAGGAGATCCATAAGGATTTAATGAGGTTTACGCAAAGGAGGAAATAATTTATTTATAATTTATCACTACGGATCTGAATGATGCTACAGGATCTGTCACTTCGGACGAAGTCAATAAGTGTTCCGCCCGGCCGTTCTCGATACATTTTCGCAAGAGGCAGGCGAAAAACACTCGAACCGACCGAAAGCTTATCCTGTCACTTCGAGCGCCGGCCGCCTGTTCTTTCCGGCCGGTGTATAGAGAAGTGCTCCTTGAAAATATTTTCCCCGATCGTTCCCGATACTCACGCCGTGCGTGATTACAAAAAAAAGACAGCAAAAATCACTCGAACTGACAAGCACCTGATTCCATTTTATTCTGTAACAAATATGTTTAATATCATGAAACTCACCATTCTATTCCTCCTGTTTTATTTTACTACTCCGGCACAGGTGCCTGCAAAGGAAGCTGCCACTGAAACGGTGTTCATTGATCCGGAGCTCATGCCTCAATTCAAGGGCGGCAACAGCGCCCTGATGCATTACCTGCAGGACAGCGTGAAAAATAAAGTATCCGTCAGCCTGGACGAGTCCTATATCCTGAAACCGGCTTATGCGAAGTTCAGCATCAGCGAAAGCGGCAAAGTGAGTAATGTCCGCATTGTGCGAAGCAGCAACATACCGCACGTGGATTCGCTCTTCAAAAGCGCCATCGAAAAGATGCCCGACTGGATTCCCGGCGCCTTCGACGGCAAGCCCAAACGCGCGGAGATGAATTTACCCCTGAGGCTGGAGCTTAAATAAATCAAGCTCTGTTAAAAATACACAAAGCTGCTCCTGCAACAGCCATATATGTAAGCCCGTTCCTGTTATAGCATTACCTTTGCTGAAAAATTCAGGGAAGAGATGGAACTCAGGGCAGGACAAAAAACAGCACAAATCGGCGTATTCAACAAGACTCACCTGAAGGTGTTCCTAATCTCCGGCAACCTCGACCTCCTCCTGAAAGACCGGGAGCAGATCGTTACCAAAACGCATTACACCACTCCGGGCCTCTGCTTCAACGAAGCCACCGACACCCTTTCTTCTTTCCAGTTCGAATCGCAGGTAGGAACTAAGTTTGAGTATGAACTGGTGTGAGAGCTTGTTACGATAACCCATGGTCATTCTGAACTTGTTTCAGAATCTCATAGCTATAAGCCTTTAGCTGCTCACTGTATGATTCAAAGACAAAAACGAATAGCCAGAACGTCTATTTCTCATCTTCCATCTCATCCCAAAAATCGCTGTCGAGTTTCTTGATGGTAATGACCTGCTCGGTTTGCATACCCAGGTTATATTCGTAAATGTAATTCGCCAGATCTTCGCCGCTGATAAGGACGATATTAGGGCTGCCATTCAGGTTTTTGACATAATCGAGCGCGGGCTTGCTGAAATAAGATGTCGTGATAAAGATTCCTTTCCTGGATTGGGTGACTAACAATGCTCCCGCAAAATTCTGAACGTCTTCACTTCCTATGCTGTTTTTGCGCTCTTTTTTCTTTGCCTGTATGTAAATACGGCCCAGGCCCAGTACGTCTTCTTTGATGATGCCATCAATGCCTTTATCTCTCGTGGCCTGAGTCACCGTTCCGGAGTCTTTGATCTCCCCACCATAACCCATTTTCTGTAAGAGAGCCACCACCAGGTACTCAAAGGCCCTGGATGATTTGCTGATGATCTCATCAAGGATCTCATCCATCACCGACTTTTTGATATTCCCATAAGACTCGTAGAGTTTTTCCTGGGGCGTGAACTTTTCTCCGGAGTCAGGTTTCTGCTGTGCTACCGTTTTAGGAATTACCACGTCAGGTACCGTACTATCTGCCTTTCCTGATTCCCTTTGTGCCATTTGCTCATCGATGTACGCATCGATTTTTTCGGGAGTAGACAACATCTGGATTCCTTTCGGACTGATCTCATACAAAGCACGCCTGGGCCTGGTAATCAGGTCGGTGAGGGCAAGGTAGGTCAGAGCCCATGAAATACGGTCTTTAAAGACCGGACCATTACCGGATGGATACATCTGCTCTACTTCTTCATCACTCAATCCAAGACGTTTGCTGAGCGGCTCCACCATATCTTTGGAGCCTGCGGCACCATGAGCTTTCAGAAATTGCAATACCGGCAGGCGGAGTTCGTTGTGTTTGGGAATGGGCATAAATTGCGTATTAATACAGGAGTATTTTATTCGCAAGTTCAGTAAAATAAATGGAATATCCTTAAAAGTTAAGCCCTGAAGAACTAACCTACTCTTTTACAACATCTCTAAAGAGATTTATCCAACACGGCACCTAAGCTCACCCCGGCAATACAAAGCGCTCTTCGATCCTTTCCCGGAGCGTGCTGCTTTGGTCGGGTGTAATGATCCGGGAGTTTTCGAGTACCATCACCTTACCCAGAAAAAGCTGCCTCCAGTTTTTTTTATCGAGGAAATAATAACTTTTCATTTCATTAAGCTCCAGCTTAAGCTTCATAAAATTACTCCGGTCGATCGTTTTCAGGGCCGGGATCAGGTTCACCAGGTCTTCGATATTCTGGTCGAGCTCCCGGCGTTCGTTCCGTTTGAAATAGACAAAAGGCAGGTCCCTCTCCTGGTAGTCGAGCTCATTCTTCAGGTAGAACAACACGACCTTGTAAAACTTATTGAAGCGGCATTCGTTATGGTCCGGATCTACACAAAACTGCTGGTGCCTCTCCTGGCTGATCTTCACCAGGTCCTGGAGCCTCTCCAGGAAAACGATGCAATCAATGTTCTTTTTATAATTGAGCATGGCTTTACCGCAATGCTCTATAAAGCTCCGGTGATCAGAACATGTCTTGATCACGTAAAGCATAAAATCATCGGCCTGCTGTTGTATGGCGTTTTTTTTCAAGATGATAAAGAATGAAAGGTGATCTTTAAAACCAATTTGGGGATTTTCCCGGCGCTTAATCTTCCGTCATGTATTTAGAGGGATTCACAAAATATTTGGCAATGCAATCCTTGTAGGCAAGGCCCAGCCCCAGGATCATCTCATTTTTAAGCCCTACCTGCTTTTTGCTCACATCTACAAAATCGACCCACTGCACATTCACAATATAAGCGCGGTGAATCCTTTCGAAACCTACAGGCAATATGCACTGCACTTTGTACAAAGGGCTTTTGCAAACCATGCACTCTCCGTTACTAAAGAACAGCAGCGATATTTTTTCGCGCGCTTCAATGTAAATCACATCGTTGAAATCAATTTTCGTCCACTTTTGTGTATCAAGCTTAATGAAAGCCGTAGTCCGGCCTTTTGAAAAAGCAGTTCTGAGGGAGGAAGGCTCCGGCCTTTGCCCTGATTCGGTCTCTGCGGCTTTGAGGGCTGTTTCTGTTTGCATTGTTTTAGCTTTATGTTTTTTACCCACTAATTCAAGTATTAAATATCAATCCTCTTTTGTCAGGAAATTCTACCGCCGCACCAAGCTTCTTTTGCGGAAAACCCCCTCACTTTTAACATTCGAAAAAAATTCCCCTGAACCATTTTCATCCCTGATTTTTCCCGGTTTATGCTTCTAAATACTAAAGCCGGTAATAAAAAAACAGTATGAAAGAACGTCACAAAAATAAATTCTATAAGCGCATGTTTTATCAGACCAATCGCTCATTAAGGACTAACTAAGATTTTAATATGATTAACTAATACTTACGCCATACTATCCTATACTTTATTTACTCTTGAAAGCAGGATCGACGATCTTACCTGGGGAAAACCACAGGCTATGATTATCAACAAGATAGTAAACGAGCGATGCAGAGATTGGGAGTGAACTGAAGCGGCCTGTTATTTTTAACGTTTTCTTCATCCAAACAGATACTACATCATTAAGGACTATCACATACTTTTATATGATTAACTAAGATAAATTTCAATTAACCCGGCTCAAGAATCCCTCTTTTTAACAATTTAGCTTTTTTCAGATGGTTTTACGCTTTTCTCAACGGCTAAAAAATCAGACCGGCAGTTTGATTTCCACGAGTGTGCCCCTCTCACCGGGATGAGCTTCCCCGAGGTTTTTAATGGTGAATTCAGAGCCTTTTACCAGCGACAGGCGCTCTTTAAGATTGTCGATCCCGATAGACACATAACCATGTTTGCTATGCTCGTGCCAGGAGATGCCTACGCCATTATCGCGCACGCGGATGTGGAGGTAATCTTTATCCTGCGCTATCGTTACTTCCAGGCTACCTGTTATGCCTGCTCCGAGTGGCAGGATGCCATGCAGGATGGCATTCTCCAGCAGAGGCTGTATGATCATATTGGGAATGAGGGAAAATTTGTCGACCGAAGGATGGACCCGGATCGCATATTCAAGCTTATCGCCGCAACGGAGCTTTTCCAGCTCCAGGTACAGGCTTAGCCGGTTGACCTCCTCGTTGATACTGATGTATTTTTCGCCGGCATAGCTGAGGGTGATCCGGATAAGCCTGGCAAACTTGGCAATGTAATCCGAAGCCTGGAAAGGATCTTTATTCATGACGAAGCTCTGGATCGCTCCCAGCGTATTGAACACAAAATGCGGATTCACGGCAGCGCTCAGGGCCTGGTAGCGCAGGTCTTCCAGCTTCTGCTGAAGCTCCACATTTTTCTCTGCTTTTTCACGGATCTTGCGGATCCATAGTTTCACAAGCACAAATACCACGATGGAGATCACCAGCAGCACCTTCACCCAAAAGGCGAGTGTGATATAAAAAGGATAATCTGCCCTGATGGTTATTTCCGACTGCCGCCCCCAGTTGACGCCATTCGTTGAGGCCTGTATGATCACCTGGTGCTCACCGTAACCTATTTCGCGCAGGCTTATTTTTTTGGTATTGATAATCGTCCAGCTGCGGCCTTTGTTGAGCGTATAGCGGAAATAAAGGTCCTGAGGGCTGCTCAGCTCTATGGCCGAAAAGTAGATATCAACGTCGTCATGCCCCGGAGCCAGCTTCACCTCCCGCGTGACGTCATAGATGCTATCGCCCGATTGCACCTTCCATAAAATGATATCAGGAGTCTTTACCACAAAGCTATCCATCTTGTTAATATCAATGATGGATAAGCCACTGTTGGTAGCTACATAGATCTGGTTTGCCGTTTTCTCATAGAATAGCCTGTTGATCTCATGCGAGCGCATAAAAGGGCTTCCGGAGATGCGTTTCAGGAAGTTGCCTTTCCATACCAGCAAGCCCTTGTTAAAGCCTATCCACAAGCGGCCGGTACCGTCGATGGCCAGCGACGACAGGTTTTTCAGCAGCATGCCCTTCACTTCTTTTACCAGGTGCGTGCGATCACCCTTCAGGATGTAAAGCCCCGTTTCGCTTGCCAGGTATAGCGTTCCCGAAGCGTCGGCCATGATATCGTTCACCTTCGAGCGGATCTGCTTCATGCGCAGGGAAGTCTTTTTTGCCAGATCCACCAGGTAGCAGGCGCCGGTAGTAGCAACAATCACATGCGTGGGGTCTTTCCGGAAGATCTTTGTACAGTGGCCGATGGCTGTATCCAGCCTGATCGTATCTTTATCTTTCAATGTCCCTTTGGTGAAGTTCAGGAGGGCGACATGCACGGTATTCTCCCATTGGTTGTATACTACCAGCGAATCGTTCATCATGCAGAGCCGGCGTGCGGCCATCTGGTAATAGCTTTTTCCGGAGGCCCGGTCTTCAATTTTTTTCAGCTGGCGCATCTCCATGCCTGCCACCACCATCAACAAGGCACTGCCGGCCCTGGTAATGCCATAATAGAAATGCTCCCTGACATCATGCCCCAGGCGCGCAAAGTCTTTACCTTCCTTGTATACGATACCAAGCGACGTTGCCATATAGGTTCCCTCCGCCTTACTGACGTATACATCGTGTATCGATGCATCGTAGACCTCGCTATTGCCCGAAAATGTAGAGATGTAGGAATTCAGGATGCAATAGGTGCCTTTGTTGTAGGTGTTCACCCAGAGGTTTGCATCACGGTCTTCGAACATGCTCGTGATGATGCACACATTTCCCTGATCGAGCAGGCCGGAAATTTCCTGGTAAGCCTTATTGCCATGCCCGTAATGATCATAGATAACCAACCCGAAGATGCGGCTGTTATGAACAAACAAGGTATTGCCTGCATAAAAGCCGCATGCAACAGAATCGACAATCTCACGGTTCTTCATGCAATAGATCATGTTTCCGCTGGAGATCCACAGCCGGTCGTCGGCATCCACACTCAAGGCACCGATGTCTTTGCCCGACAACACCGGATTGCTGAGCTTAACGGAGGTGAAGCCTTTGATGGCATAAAGCCCTTTCTGCCCATAGTAAATACTGCCATCGCGGGTCTTTGCCATACAAAAGGGCTCATGAATATTCTGATCGCCCACCAGGTATTTCTTATGCCGCTCCACATCGTAGGCTACCACATGGTTGTCTGAGGTCCTGAAATACAGAAAATTTTTCTCATACACCAGCCGGTAGCCCAGGTAATCCACATCAGAGACGCCAAGGCCAATTTTTCGGGCCCGGTTGTGCTCGCCCACCATCAGGAAACCGCCGTAGGTACCGGCAATGATCCGGTTTTTGCTAATCGATAGTGAGATCACGGTTGAGCTCCCATCCTCATATTCGCCCATATCCAGGTCCACAAAATCGCTGCCGTCAAAACGGCATAAGCCTTTGTCGGTAGCAAACCAGATAAAGCCCGCGCTGTCCTGCAAGCAGCTGTATACTGTAGAACTCGGCAGCCCGTTGATGGTGGAATAGTTCCTGTAGATATACTGTGCCTGCGCCTGCAGGAAAAACAGGACGCTGAGAAAACAAAGCAGCTGCGCTTTTTTAAGAACAGAAGGCCTTCCCTGCCGTATAGGTGCAGGATTCTGAAAAACCGGTGGAAGTTGTCTGTTGGCCATGACTGAAGCAAAAAGCCTGTTTAAAGGTATACATTTCATGGCGCAGATGCCTACTTTCGATACATGGTGAGGAATTTTTTAAAGCCGGGCTGCTTGGGTTGTGACACGGCGATGCGTTTGCCGTTTTTCATCAGAGCAATCCGGTCTTTGCCTTCTTTCAGGTATTCTTTTATTTTCAGCGTGTTGATCAGGTAAGATTTGTGTACCCTGAAAAAAATATCTTTCGCCAGAAGCTCATCATAGGACTTTAAAGACCTGGCCGATGATATCACCTTACCATTCTCCAGGACGATGTTGCTGTAATTGCGATCGGCCTCAAGGTAGAGAATGTCGTCAAACTCAATCAGGATATAGGAATTGTTATGATGGATCACGATCCGGTTCATCACCTCCGGCTCTGTGGCCGGCACTTGTTCTTTTTTATCGCTGCCCGGGGCTTCCGGATCGTTATCAATGAGGCCGATGGCCTTATCAACAGCCGTTCTTACCTCCGATGACATCACCGGCTTGAGGATGTAGTCGATGGCGCCTGCTTTCAGCGCCTGTAAGGCATAGCTCTCGTAAGCGGTGATGATGATTACCTGGAAGGTCTTATGCTCTATCGCTTCCAGCATCTCCAGCCCGTTTACCTTAGGCAGGTTGATGTCCAGGAAAACAATATCAGGCTGGGTAGTCTGTATCTTTAAGTTCGCTTCAAAGGCTGAGCTTGCTGTACCGACAATCTCTACCTCCGGGCAAAATTCTTTTAACACGGCCGACAAACCGCTGACCAATAAGGCCTCGTCATCCACTATAATTGCTTTATATTTTTTGCCCATAATGTTCAAGACGCGGGATAAAACAAAAAGTGTTCCAAACTCATTTCAAGCTACTCGCTCTAGTCAAAGTTAGACCAATGCTTTACAAATCACTACTGCAGGGTCATTATTATTTCCGTGTTGCTTCATTAGTTGTATTCACACTAAACATCAAGCCATCTATCTTATCTTTTCCAACAGATCATACCACAATGGTATCTTCTCCTTCGAGGTAAGTCAGCTTATAAAAGCCTTGCTTACGGTCGTTCCAGGTCTGTGCATTGCCGAGCTCCCTGTTCCTCTCCAGCAGGTTGAGATCCAGGTCCTGGTAAATGAGCGTTTCGGTATTAGGCACCGCTTCCGAAGCAATGGCCTCGCGCGAGAACTCGACATCGCTCGGTGTGAGAATAGCCGACTGCGAAAAGTGAATGTCGAGGTTATCCACCTCCGGAAGATTACCGACACAACCTGTAATAACCGTATAGACCTGGTTTTCGACCGACCGCGCCTGCGCACAATAGCGCACACGCAGGTAAGCCCTGCGGTCGTCGGTATTGAAGGGTACAAACAGGATCTTGGCTCCCTTGCTTACCGCAATCCGGGCCAGCTCAGGAAACTCCACGTCATAGCAGATGAGGATAGCCACTTTGCCTTTGTCGGTATCAAAGATCTCGAGCTTGTTACCGCCTTTCACACCCCACCACTTTTTTTCGTAAGGCGTGATATGGATTTTGTATTGCTTGCCATAGGTGCCATCGCGCTTAAAGAGGTAAGAGATGTTATACAGCGTATCGTTCTCCACGCAAAAATGCGAACCGCCGATGATGTTGATATTATACTTGACGGCAAGGTTGGTAAAGAGCTCGATGTATTGTGTCGTATAGCCGCTCAGCGCGCGGATAGCGGCAGCCGGTGTTTTGACTCCCATAAAGGAAAGCAACTGCATGGTGAACATTTCGGGAAACAATACGAAGTCACTTTTGTAATCGGAGGAAGCATCTACAAAATACTCGCACTGCCGGGCAAACTCCTCAAAGTTTTGAATGGAACGCATCTGGTACTGCACCGCGCTCACGCGCACATAAGGCGAGTAATTGATCATGTCTTTCTGTGCCCGGCTTTTATGGCTGATATTCGTCCATTCCAATAAGGTGGCATAGCCTGCCGACTCCTTATCATTGGGCAGGTAATCGGGCAATACCCTTTTCAGGGCAAAGCCGTTGGCCAGCTGTGCCGTGAGCACCGGGTCGTAAATCTTTTTATCCATCACACGGTTCACATAGTTATCAATGCTCATCTTCTTCTGATACTTGTGATAGTTGGGCAGGCGGCCGCCAATGAGGATGCGGTGCAGGTTGTAATGTTTGGCCAGGTTCTTCCGGGCGTCGTAGAGCCGCCTGGTGAGCTTCATCCCGCGGTAGTGCGGATCTACCATGATCTCCATCCCGTAAAGCGTATCGCCGCTGAGCGTATGGTTGCGGATATTGCCGTGATCCGTCAGCTCGTTCCAGGAAGAGGTTTCCGCATAACGCGACGAGTCGATGACAAGGCTTGAACAGGAAGCTACAATTTGCTTGTCCATCAGGATACACAATTGCCCTTCCGGAAAAATAGAAATAATATTCTGAAACTGCGTTTCGCTCCAGGGTTTCATTCCCGGAAAACATTTCAGCTGGAGTTCGGTGATCTGCTTATAGTCTGCTTTCCTGAGCTTGCGCAGGCGGATTTTTTTGATCTCGTTTTGTGGTGTTTCCATAATATGATAGTGATTTTTGCTTTACAGAAAGCAGGGTTCGTCTCTCAAGGTATTAAAAAGCGCCAGCATACAAAGACTTATTAGGATTTTTTAAGAGCCTGCGTTAATTAATGTTATAGTATAAAGTAATTTGAAGAGGCTGTTGCCATCAGAGAATAACAGAATACACATTACCGGGAAGGATTTATCCGTGTGTTTATGAGCGAATCGTGTTGCTTTATGTTTTGGGGGCGAACTGCGCGGCAGACAAAGGAGCTCAAACAAATCGCAACATCCTGGCGCAGCATACTCCCGGGATGACACGTACTCCTCAAACTTAAGAAAGAAACGCATGCAGGATCGTTGAGGAGGCCGGCCGGCCACAACAGGTCATAGGCAACGCGTTGAAGTTTTTAGCCTGGTGATCCTGGCTGAGCTCACAGAAAGCCCTTGATGCATCAAAAGAAAAAAGCCCCGGAATAAATCCCGGGGCCTCTACCTTTAAAAAACGAATTACAAAGTGTCAAAAGTAAGATATTAATCTGAAACACACACATTCTTTGAAAAATTTATCGTATCTAAATCGGATTCCCAAATTATTTAACTTTTTCACATTGTGCTTTCAGTGCTTCATTCATCAGGGAGAATCCCTTCAGGGTTTTGGTATCCAGCATCCTGCTGAGCAAGGGAACCAGGATGCCGCCGAAGCGCTCGCTCTGGACAAAGGTGCTGCTGCCGTCCCCGTTATCCCTGATCTCGAAGCTATGCTCGCCATCGAACAAGCCCCGGAACATAAAATGCCCGATCCAGCGAAAGGCCCGTGGCTCTTCGACGGCAAGCACGGTCGGCTTCATCGTCATGATACCTGAGCCGGGCTGCTGAAGCGCCACCTGTATGACCTTGCCGGGAGCGACAGGGCCTCTGAGCGACCTGATGAAAGGGTTCCATTGAGGATAGGCCTCAAAATCCGTTAAGATGTTCCAGACCCTTTGCGGTGTAGCCCTGATGAGGATCTGCGTGCTGATGTGTTTTGCCATGACTTTGTGTTTTTGTAAATGATGCTACAAAGTTGAGCGGCAAAACAGGGCTTTGATCTTGATATATATCAAGAAAATTCAGGGGAGCTGTTTTTTGCGGACCCTGCTGAGGGTTTCGGGGGTCATCCCCAGCATGGAAGCAATGTATTGCAAAGGCACCTGGTGGAAGAGCTCTTTGTGCGAGGCGAAAAAGGCTTCGTAGCGCTCTTCCGCCGTCATGGAAAGGTGGCTGAAGATCCGGTCTTCCAGGATGGTGAAGCAGCGTGCAATGAACAGCTTTTCAAGCTCGTGCCACTGGGGCACCATGTTGCCGATCTCCCTGTAATCTTTACTGCCGATCGTGTACAGCTCTGTGTCGCTCAATGCCTGGATACTCCAGCGGCAGGGCGTTTCGAACAGGAGCGCCGACAGATCCGTCACAAAATGCCCTTTGGTAGAGATCCACTGCGTGACTTCCTTATCAGCCAGTGTCACATAGATGCGCAGGGAGCCGGATTTAATAAAGCTCAGCTTATCGCAGGAGCCGCCGGTCCTGATAAAATGATCGCCTTTTCTGAGATGTGCAGGCTTGAAAAGGCTTGCGATCTGCGCCAGCTCCCCGGCAGGAATTCCAAAATAAGACCTGATGTATTGCTCCAGCTCCGTCATCATAGCAAAGCTAAGGAAAAAAGACCATGCTTAAACCCAAAAGGCAAAGATGCTATCTGCCATGTTATTTCTTAAAGATAAATGTATTGGTGATCACGGCATCGCCATTTCCTGAACTTGCCGATACCAGGCTGTAGCCTTTTCCAAGGAGCTTATTCAATACGTCGTTGATCTTTGCACTATTCGGACTAAAGGTATGATCCCTGAATTTCTCCAATTCAATCTCTTCCGTTTTACCATCTTCGTACACGATACAAATTTTTGAGTCCCAGATGCCGCTGGAAACTTCCAGGGTCCGGACAGTCACAATCCCCCCATTGGTCTGTTGCGACACAAAGGACGTTAGAATCAGGAGTGAAATGGCAACTAAGGCCAATTGGATCTTTCGGTTTTTTATCATGATTTATTATTTTTATTGTGTTTCAGAATAAAGTTGTACATCCTATTTTACCTGTTTATGGATTGTCTCTTGCAGAAGGAAACCCTCACTTTGTTTCGATGTCAACTATTTTCGTCCCCTTCCCTCCTAAATAATGCGTCAACAGGGTTTCATAAAGCCGGGCACCGGTGTCGGAATTTGTAAAGATCAAAAGCCCCTGCTTTGTTTTTGGAAACAGAAACACAATCGTTTGGACGCCTTTATCTGAGCCGCCATGCGACAAGGCATAGTCTCCCTGCCCCAGATCGTAAATTTCAAAACCCAGGCCAAAGTATTTTCCTCTTGAGCTCGCCACCTGGTGGGAGATCATGTCATCAAACACGCTTTTTGTTAGCCCTTCGCCATTCATGACGCTGACCAAAAATTTCCCGTAATCTTCAAGGGTCGTCAATAAATCATCGGCTGCGTTTGGCGTTTTGTGCTTTACCGTTTCGTAGGCCTTTCCGTCTTTATCATACCCGGGGGCAAGCCTTGAGGTGTCCACCTGCGCATCCCACGTATAGCGGGTATCCGTCATGTGGAGTGGTTGAAACACCAGCTCGCTGGCCAGTTGCTGCAGCGACTTCTTAAATTTATGCTCCAGGGCTTTTCTCAGGTATTCAAATCCTTCTCCTGAATACTGGTAGCCTGTTCCGGGATCAAATTGAAAACTAAGCCTGTTATCGGCATTCATCCAGCGCCAGTTCGGGAAACCGGATTGGTGGCTCAAAATCAGCCGTGTGGTCAGTTTGTGCGTTCGCGGATCCCGGGCGATATCAGGATCGGTCCAGTACTTATCAAGCGGCTCATCCAGATCCCATTTGCCTGCGCTTACCAGTTTCAGGGCAACCAGTGCTGTGACAGGCTTTGTCAAAGACGCGACATTGAACATGGTGTTGTAAGGTGCGGAATGCCCTTGGCTGATGTCGCCAAAAACGTTGATGTGTTTCAGCTTTCCGCCTTCGATCACCCCGATCCCAAGGATTGGCACGTGATGCTCATTCAGCCATGTCTTCATTTCCGCATCATTAGCAAACAAGGGCGTCGTAGCAGCTTCCAGCTGCTTTTTGATGTGCTCATAGCTGAATGACCTGGAAAGCTTCCATTCTCCTTTTTCCAAAAGCCAGACATGTGTGAACCTGGCAGAGCTGCCAAACTGTTCGGGTTTACCGCTTTGCTTTTCAAAAAACCGGTGTACCCCGGTCTGAATAGCGCCGTAAATTTCACCTTGATTGCTTTTATGATGCAAGGCAAATACCTCTGTGCTTCCGGGAAGCAGCTCTCTTCTCGCCTGATAGCCGGAGGGATTCCCACACAAGCCATTCCGCAAATCCTTAAGAAATTTCGTTTTATCGGAAATGCCATCGACATCATGATAAAATTCAAACGTATCACTTAACAGATTCTCAAATTGAGACATGTTACAGGTATTGAAGCCAACCTGAAAGAGCAGGCTATCCTTCGCCATAATGGCTTTAAACAGCTCCGCTTGCTTGTCAACCTGCGCAGAGACTGAATAGCTTGCCAAAAACAGGCAAAGAATGACCAGGTATTTTCCCATGTTGCTTTTAGATATTCCTGTGTTCGATGCATTGAAACTACCGCCGGCAAGCTGCCAACAGGCTTCCACAGATACACCCGGATGTTATAAATGTACAAAACCAGGCGGGATTTCAAAATACAAAGCGCCGGTCACAAAACGTTCCTGCAAGGCACTCAGGCTTCCTTACCGATAGTGGCAACAATGGCGTCCCACAAACGAATCCTGGCAAGCAGGGCTTTTTTCACTTCTTCGGTCGCTTCCTTCCATTTAGCCTCATCGGCTCCACAGAGTTCTTCCGTCATGCGGTAGGCCAGCTGTGAGTGATGATCGCCATCGACTTCAATGTGACGTTCAAGGTAGTATTTCAAAATATCCACGTTACCGGGATTCCGGCTGCTTAATTCTCTGACAAAGGAGATGAACATACCGGGAATAAGGTCTTCACGGCCAAAGGTAAATACTGCCGCCTGTATGTAGGATTTACCGGCATGGATCACATCGAAGGTCGAGGATACAAAATCTACAGAAGCGGAAGGAATGCCAGCCTCCTTCATACTTTCTGCCACACCCTTTTTACTGCGGATACACCGGAGAAATTCCTGAACAGGCGTAAGCTGACATCCCGCCTGCTCCATTGCCTCCAGGTATAGCTCGAAATGGCTGATGCGCCTGCCGCCTTCATCCACATCCGATTCTTCACCCAAAACAATCTCATTGATCAGGTAACGCGTCTCGGCAGTACCCACAGGTACCCATGGCAAGTCCACGCAGGTGAGGTTTCGCTGCAGGGCTTTCAATAAAGACATAAAATCCCACACGGCAAATACGTGATGCTCCATAAAAAGCCGCAGCTGCGGCAGTGAGCGGATATGGGCATAGACCGGATGGTTAACGAGCTGGTTCCTTAACGGCGTAATCTCCGTTTGCAATAGTTGAAGGCGTGAGTTCATAGTTGATCAATCAGGCCCCAAATGTAAGAAATGATTGCCTGTAATCATCCATCCATTTTCCGGAAACTGTTTAAGAAATCCTACAAAAACTTCACCTCTACCCTCCTGTTCAGCTGGTTTTCGGCCTCGCTACATTTTTTTGCGTCCTTGCAGTTGTTCAGCAGGCGCGTTTCGCCATAACCTTTCGGAACCAGGCGCGAAGGTTCAATCCCTTTCGCCACGAGGTAATCGAAGCAGGACTTGGCCCGGCCATCCGACAATTTCAGGTTGTATTTGTCATTACCTGCCGCATCGGTATGGGCGCTCAGCTCAATGCGTGCGGTGGCATTCTCTTTCAGGAAGTTCACCAGGTTGTCGAGGATAGCATAGGATTCGGGGCGGATCGTGGCCTTGTCAAAATCGAAATAGATATTGTCGATCTTAACGACATTGTCCTTCTTTACCGTAGGGTAAAGGTTCAGCGGGTTCAGCATCGTGATCACATCACGGCGCGAAGGTTTTATGGCCAAGTCTTTCTCAGGGATATAGAACTCTTTGCTATCGTAGTTGTTGAATTGAAAGGACACCCTGTAGGCTTTCTCCGGATCGGTAATGAAAAGCCAGTCGCCGGATTTGTCCGTGAGCGTATCTTTCACAAACACCTTATTCCCCCCGGCGTCGATCTCATACAAGCTCACTTTCACACCCGCGATGGCATGAGCTGTGATCCTGTCGATCACCGTTCCCTTGATTGTATCCCATAACATCAGCTTATTGAAATACCAGACAATGTCTCCACCGTGCGCTCCCTCGCGGTTGGACACAAAATAGCCCTGTTTACCGCTTTCCTTGAACAGAATGGAAAAATCATCCTTGGAGGAATTGAAAGGCACCCCCATGTTCTTTGGATTTACCACGGAGCCATTCACGATTTGCGCTTTCTGAATATCGAGCCCTCCAAAGCCATTTTTGCCCCGGGATGAATAATAAAAATGCTCTTTGGTAACATAGGGATAGAGGTCGTCCTCAATCGTGTTGATCTCGGAACCGAGATTCAGCGGTCTTCCCAGCATGGTATCGTTGATGATTTCCGCTTTGTAAATATCATAGCCGCCGGAGCCGCCGGGCATATTCGAGCAGAAATACAGTATCTTGCCATCAAGGCTCACACAAGGAAACACACAATTGTAATCGAGGCTGCTAACGTTCAGCGGCCTGCCTTTGCTCCATATCCCATTGTTATTATGCGAGCTGAAGAGCTGCAGGTTGGAGCTCCCGTTTTTATCAATGTTATACTTAGCCGCTTTCTTTGGCTTATAAGTGCTGGCATCGGTGGAGTTGCGCGTATAATAAAGCACTTTACCGTCAGGCGACAGGGCCGGCCCCGCCTCGTAATAGGTGGCATGCACATCGCCGTCGATTTCTTCGGGCTTGGCAAAATTAACGGTATCCAGGCTCTTGACATAAGCCAGGTTATAGTAAACGGTTTTTTCATCCGCCCCGGAATTTTTAGGGACCGAAATCATCAGGCCATTGTTATAGAAAGCCATTCCCAGGTGCAGCTTGCCTTTGGCAATGTTGGTAGGATAAGCTCCATATTTGGCAGCTGCCCGGATGTTCTGTTTGGCCCACACGCAGGTAGATGCAAAGTATTCTACCAGTATCTCATTGCCACCTGTGCGCGTCGCATACTCCCGGTATACCTCCACCGCTTTGTCATATTGCTCGGCATTCTTCAGCAACTGTGCGTACTCTTTCAGGTTTTCCGCCGAATTATCTGTTTTATACTCATAAAGCTTGCTATACCAATCCAACGCATTTTGATAATCATACAGCAAGCGGTACGCTTTTGCGATCTGCTGGGTCAGGTAAAAGGTCGGAGGCCCCTTCTTATAAGCCGCCAGGTAATTATCCAGGGCTTCGTTATACTTATACAGGTTAAAGTTCTCGTCGCCGGCTTTCAGGTTATAGGCTGCATTTCCGGAAACGCCTGGTGCAGATGGTTGTGCCTCCAATTGCCCGCATAGGGAGCACAGGAGCAAAATAAAACATACATGACGCATACGCTGTGATTTTTTTAGAAGCTTGGAACCTGCGCCCCGATTATTTTTTTATCGTTTACCATGTTAAAGATGAGCATGATCTCATGACTGCCTGAATTATACTTACGTAAAGCCGATAAGGTATAATCATAGGAATAGGCCAGTTTGAACATCGGCGTGATCCGGAAATTCACGAGTGCCACCAGGTCCTTGCTGGTACGGTAAGAAGCGCCTATCCCGAATTTCCTGTTGTAAATGTACTGAAGGTTCAGATCGGCCTGCAAAGGCGAGCCGCTTACCTGCTTTACCAGCGTGGAAAGTCCAAGCTCCGACTTCTCCCCCAGCCTGAATAAATAGCCGGCCTGCAGGTAATAGTGCAGGTTTTCGGCATTGAAGGCTACTTCTCCCTTACCACTCGAAACTTTGTTCTCCATCAGGTTCGGAATGGCAATGCCCACATAGTAGCGATCGTTTTGCAGGTACATGCCGTACTTGAAATTGGGAAGCACTGCCGTGGTATTGCTGTTGAAGCTTGGATCGACGGCATCATTCAGCGCCAGCGTGGTATAGCTGGTTTTCATGATATTGGCCGTTGCCATCAGGCCGAGCAACAGGCTCGTTTTGGTTGTGAGACGGGCTTTGTAGGCATAGCCCAGGGAGATCTCATTGTTGTTGTTCGCTCCTATCTGATCGTGCAGGTAAGCCAGGCCTATGGTATGCCTTGCCGATTTAAACGGCAGGTTCACATTAAAGCCCTGGCTGGTAGGCGCTCCATTGAAGCCTACCCATTGGCTGCGGTGATATACCGCTCCGTTGAACTGTTCGTAATGACCGATAGCAGCCGGATTCACAAACGCATGGTACAGCATGTACTGGCTCAGATTGAACTGGTTTTGTGCGGTTAAGCCTGCTCCAAACAGCAGGGAGCTAACCGTTATATAAAAAAATCGTTTCATGGTTTTCATGGTCTTCGTTATTTACAGGGTTAGCGTGATTATTTCCGTTTCAGTTCAACATAACCTTTCATCGGCGGCGTATTCTTATCGAGCGTAAGGATGTAGAAATAGGTTCCCTCTACCAGCTCATTGCCATAAAGGGTGAGGCCCTTGCCCTGTGATTGTCCTGCCCAGTCGTTCCTGTATGGAGCCGCTTTATAGACTTCATCACCCCAGCGGTTGATGATGAGCAGCTCATTATCCGGGTACAGCTCCAGGCCTTTGATCACAAAGCCGTCGTTATTGCCATCACCGTTCGGAGAGAAGCCTCCCGGCACAATGATCACCGTTTCTTTGGTGACGGTGATAAGCAGTTTTGCTTCACGGCAGCTCATGGAGCAGGTGGCATCGCAGATCCTGTAGCGCAGGGTATCCACGCCCACAAAGGTAGCTGATGGTGTATAGATCACCGTTCCGTTAGTTCCCATCGTTGCGCTGCCATGATAAGGCCCGGAAATAATCACCACCGTATTCGGATCGCCGGTATCATTCGTAGCCACATTTACCGTGGCGCTGGCATTGTTCTGTACACTCGCCGCATCATCTGCCGCCTGTACGTTCACGCCCGTAATCACATTCACCGTTACCGCATCGCCGGCCGTACAATTATTGGCATTGGTCACAGTAACACTATAGCTTGTGTTCACGGTTGGCGTTACGGTAATGCTGCTGGTCGTGGCACCTGTATTCCAGGAATAGGACCCGCCTCCGCTGGCACTTAAGATCACGTTGCTTCCCAGGCATACCGTTTGATCCGCTCCGGCATTTACCACCGGGAGAGGATTGACGTTAATGGTAAAAGGCACATCGCCGCCCAGGTTGCTGCAGCCATTCACAACCGACTGCACATAATAGGTTGTCGTTACCGCAGGGCTCACACTCAGCGGTGTAGCACCCACAGCGCCTGTGGCACCCGGTGAAGAATACACCGTATACACAGCACCCGTTCCGGAGCCGCTGGCAGTGATATTGGCACTTTGTCCGGCACAGATCACAGAATTACTCACGGCCACAGAGGGCGCTACCGGCGAAGCACTCACCGTAACCGTTCTTGTCTGGGACGCCGCACAGGGCATCGTTCCTACCGAATAGGTGATCACAATGCTCTGTCCGGCAAGACCTGCCGGGTTGAACATATTCCCGCTTACGCCGGTACCGCTAAACACGCCACCTGTGTTACCTGTTACAGCATTATTCAGATTCATGGCTGCGGCATTCTCACATACCGTGGCAGGAACCGTAAAGCTGGCATTGGCCACATTCACCACTTGGATGGTATGCGACTGGGAAGCGATGCAGGGATTTGTTCCTACCTGGTAGCCGATCAGAATGGTTTGCCCGGCAAGAGTTGAAGGATCGAAGGTACTACCGCTCACACCGGTGCCTGTCCAGGTACCACCACCGGTGCCGGTTAAATAGGCAGCCAGGTTCACCGTACCGCTGGAGGCACAGAGTGTTCCGGGGCTTGTCCAGTTGGCAGAGGCTGCCGGCGACACGTTGATGGTATAGGTTTTGACGTCGGAGCAGCTGCCGGAGCCTACCGAATAGGTAACGGCAATGTTCCCGGTCAGGGCCGAAGGATCGAAGATGGTTCCCGATACACCGCTACCGCTCCAGGTACCACCGGTGCTGCCGGTGAGGTAGGTCACGAGGTCCACGGTGCCGTTGGAAGCGCAGAGCGTTCCCGGACTTGTCCAGGCTGCTGACACGGAGGCCGCTACTGAAATGCTTTGCGTAGAAGAGGCAGTACACGAACCGTTAGCAACGGAATAGGTTACCGGAATGCTTTGTCCCGTTAATGATGCCGGATTGAAGCTGCTGCCGCTGACACCTGTCCCCGACCAGGTACCGCCGGTGTTGCCGGTTACCAGGGCCGAAAGGTTCACGTTGCCGGAGCCGGAACAAACCGTGCCCGGGCTTGTCCAGGCAGCGCTTGGCGTTGGTGTTACCGTGACGGTAACCTGTGCGCAGAGGCTGTTACCACAAAGGTCTTCTGCTCTTACAAAATAGGCGGTACTGATACCCGGTGACACCACGATGCTGGTGCCTGTGCCTACTGCACTCGCTCCGCAACCGCTGGCATACCAGTGCCATGTTCCTCCCGTACCGAGGCTTCCGCCACTAACGGTAAGCGTACTGCTGTTCCCGGAACAGATGGCGCCAGCCGAAGGATTTGCAGACGCCGGTGCGGTAGATACTGCGTTCACATTGACGGTAATGCTGGAGCAACCGGTGGTATTGCAGGAGCCGACGGCCTTTACAAAATAGGTGGTGGCGGAGGAAGGACTAACGGTTATCGAGCTGCCTGTACCCGCTGCTGTACCCGTGCAGCTTCCGGAGAACCATTGCCAGTTTGCTCCTGTGCCAAGGCTTCCGCCATTTACCGTTAAGGTGCTGCTGGAGCCGGCGCACAGTGTACTGCTACCGGAGGCCGATACAGATGCGGGCGCCGAGCTCACGGAGTTAACGGTAACCGTTGTGGAAACACAGCCGGTATTGCCACAGGTTCCTTCTGCACGCAGGTAGTAGACCGTTGTAGAGGATGGAGAAACAGAGATGCTGGCTCCGGAACCCACCAGGGTGCCACCGCAACTGCCGGTGTACCATTGCCAGTTGGCAGCCGTACCAAGGCTTCCACCATTGACAGAAAGTGTGGCCGTACCACCGGAGCATAAGCCGGTGGTGGTGGTATTGATGGAGCTTGCTGCTGTGGAAGCCGCATTGGTATTCACCATCAAACCGGAGCAGGCCGTAGTATTACAGATCCCTACCGCTTTTACGAAATAGCCGGTTGAGGAAGATGGGCTGACAACAATTGAGCTGCCGGAGCCTGCAGGCGTGCCCGCACAACCACCGGAGAACCATTCCCAGGTAGCGCCTGTACCCAGGCTTCCGCCATTGGCGGTTAAGGTTGTACTGTTCCCTGCGCATACCGGGTTGCTGGAAGCCGATACTGATCCGGGTGCTATACTCAGGGTATTGACGTTGATGGTAGTGGTAACACAGCTGGTATTCCCGCAGCTGCCTTCCGCACGCAGGTAGTAGACCGTTGTGGAGGCCGGCGATACGGAAATGCTGGCTCCCGAACCCGCCAGGGTTCCGCCGCAGCTGCCGGTATACCATTGCCAGCTAGCAGCAGTACCAAGACTTCCGCCGTTGGCAGAAAGCGTAGCGGTTCCGCCCGAGCAGATGCTTGTAGTTGTGGTATTGGCCGAAGTTGCCGGTGTTGAATTGGAGTTCACGTTCAGTGTAACACTTGAGCAGGTGGTTGTATTACAGGAGCCAACCGCTTTTACAAAATAGGTGGTCGTGGATGCAGGGCTAACGGTTATCGAACTGCCTGTTCCTGCCGCTGTACCGGTGCAGCTTCCGGAGAACCATTGCCAGGCAGCGCCGGCGCCGAGGCTTCCGCCGCTGACCGTAAGTGTGGCATTGGCACCCGCGCAGAGTGTTGTGGAGGCCGCAGAAATACCGGCAGGAGCCGAACTCACCGAATTCACGTTCACCGTAGTAGAAACGCAGGCTGTGTTGCCACAGGAGCCCTCGGCCCGCGCATAATAAACGGTGGTCGATCCGGGAGATACCACAATGCTGTTGCCTGTTCCGGCAGCGGTTCCGCCGCAGCTTCCGCTATACCATTGCCAGTTGGCCGCAGTACCAAGGCTTCCGCCGTTAATGCTCAGTGTTGCAGAAGTCCCGGCACACAAGGTCGTGGACGTTGCATTAATAGAAGTAGGTGCCGACGAGACGGTATTCATATTAATGGTAACACTCGAGCAGGCAGTGGTGTTACAGGTTCCTTCGGCACGTACATAATACGTAGTGGCTGATGAAGGAGACACCGTGATGGATGTGCCCGTTCCGGCAGCAGTCGTACCGCATCCGGCAGTATACCATTGCCAGGAGGCTCCGCTTCCAAGACTTCCGCCATTAACGGTGAGGGTAGCGCTGCTCCCCGAGCATACGGTGGTAGTCGTCGTACTGACACCTGTAGAAGCGGTTGAATTCCCTGAGCCACTCGGTTCCTCCAGTAAGATCAATGCATTGGAGTTAGCCGTCGCCGGGCTGCTTTCATAAAAGGCACTTCCGCCGGGATTAAAGGTTGGCATGTTCGTGCTGGCCGTTGCCAGAGAGTTGAATTGCTTATAACCACAGCCATTGGAAATGGTGGAAGGCTGGATCTTAATCCCATAGCAGCTTTCGTTGCCGGAACCTCCGTAATAGGTCGACCATAATCCGGCCCCACCGGAACTGAATTTCATCAGCACCATATCCATAGAGCCACCGGAAGCAGCCTGATTATATGCCCCGGCCAAGTTAATCACCGGAAAATTGCTGGTATTGGTATAACCGATCGCATAGATGTTGCCGGCATTGTCGGCAGAGATCCCGGTGATGGAAGATGTATTGTTATTCGTACCTCCTACATAAGTTGCCCAGGTCAATGCTCCCGAAGGTGAGAACTTCATGATCCCTCCATCCTGTGAGCCGGGGCTCGACCAGGTTCCGGGGGATTGCTTGGCAGCATAATAAAAGGCACCGCCGGGGTTAACGGTAGGAAGGCCTGGGCCGCCGATGGTACGGCAGGCAATCAGGATATTCCCGCTGGCATCGGTAGACACTTCAGAGATACGATCCAGGTCCGTACTGCCGTAATACGTTGCCCAAACGGGCTGCATGCTGGCATTGAATTTCGCAATGTGGAGATCATAGCTTCCTGCAAAGGTACCGCTGTAATACGCTCCTCCGCCCGGATTCAGCAAATATCCTGAGGTTGCGCTGCCGCTGCTGGCTTGCCCTGCATAAATCAGGTTGCCGGATGCATCGACCGTAATATCGGAGCCCTGCTTGTAAGCCTGCTGCCCTGCTACTCCGCTGTTGAAATAGGTACACCATTCCAGTTCGCAATTGCTGCTGAAACGCCCGATGAAAGGGTCCTGCGCCCCAAGGAAGGTGGAGTTGTTGTAAGCGCCTGCCAGTGTACGAAGCGGGATATTGTTATTATTGAATTTGTAAGTTTCGCCTGTAAAATACACTTTGGTGCCGCTTACACAGATGCCGTTGATCCTCATCCCCGCGCTGTTGGTGTTGGCCTGTTCGTGCTGAAACATGGTAGCCCATTGCCTTACGCCATTGGCATCAAGCTTTACCAGGAAAGGCGTGTCGCCTCCATAGAGCTTGGTCTGATCCTGGTAGAAAGCTCCGCCGACTCCCGAAGACTGCGTGGGAAAAACCGTCGCACCATTAGCATAGCCTCCGAAATATACATTGTTGGAAGCGTCCACACCCAGGGTTTTTCCATAATCGCCGCCGGTACCGCAGAGGTAGTCGCCGCCATCACCGCCGTAATAGGTTGTCCACTGCTTGGAATAGTTGCTGTTGATCCTGGCTACTACCAGGTCTGTAATACCATCTTTGGTAGCATCGTAATATTGACCTGCCCCGGCATTAATGGTTGGCCAGGTTGAACCGTATGTCGCATAGGCCACGTAAATATTTCCGTTGGCGTCGAAGGCCGAGTTGGCGTGAAAATCAGAGGAATACGCATTGCTGTAATAGCTTGCCCAGGTAATGGTAGGATCGATCACGAGTGTTTTGCTATGGTCGTAGGAAGCAATACCGAAAGACACGTTTCCGTTGCGAAGCCGGAAATCGGTTTTCACCTCTTCGCCTGTTTCCTGGTAGTAGGTATAAGGCTGATCTTCAATAATCGTATTATAGTCGCTGACGATTTTCAGACGGCGGTCTTCGAGGTTCACTGACCGGGCGCCTTTATAAAGAAATTTAATGTTCGCGGCATCAGCTCCCGGATGAACAATGAATTCATATTTCAGTTTATCGTCCCTGAAATAATAACGCATATCAATACCCGGATAAACATCACGGTAAGTGATCTCTTCGAAATTTTTCACTCCCAGGATCCCCTGAGGGCAATGTCCCAGATAATAATTACTCACTTGCCCGAGCGGGTTCGAAGCGCTACTCTCAGCCTTGGGGTTTGCGTTCAACAGATCAAGGTCAAGTCTGAAGTAGTACACTTTTTTTCCGATGGCATTCAAATCTCCGCGGTTGTAATTTTCCAAGTCGGCTTTCGAATAGTCAGCTCGCTGCTTGGTTTCCGAGCGGTAAAAATGATACACGATGCCATCGGGCTTAAAGTAGGCATTGATGCCGGGCAGCTCAAGCTTAAACTGAACTTCCGGGTGAAGCTGCTTGTTCCTGTCAATAATCTGTCCTTTGTTTTCTGTAAAACCCAGGGGATCTTTCCCTGCCCTGGCAGAGAATAAGGTGGCAGACAAGCATAATAACGTGAGCGTTTTTTTCATGGACAATGATGATTAAAAATGATGGATGGTGTTTTTAGAAGTGGCGGAGTTTGTACAATTTTCTTACAGAATGTCGCAACTGATATAGCCATGAATACCGTTACTTTTGCGGCCTGAAGCACCCCTTACTTTTAAGGGGTATAAAGCAGCAGAAATTGTCTGAAGAAGAGGAGCCGTGTTTTTTAGCAGGAGCGGAAAGCGGGGATCATTTCGGTTCATGGAGATTGGCTTTAGGATGCAACCTAATATATTACTAAAAATAACATCGCTCCTCTGTGAACTGATTTTTAAAACATATCGGGAACTAAAATCCAGGAAACAGGCAGGCTCAAACTATCAGGAAACTCAACCCTGCCGGTTACACTAAACGGATACGGGAAGAAGGATATTGAATACGGCACCGCCGTTTTCGCCCACAGCCGCAGCGATATGGCCCTGGTGTGTATGTAAGATCTTCCTGCAGATCGATAAGCCGATCCCGGTTCCTTCATAATCCGTTTTACCGTGTAAGCGCTGAAAGATCTTAAAGATACGGTCGGCGTGCTCCGGGCTAAATCCAATGCCGTTGTCGCTGAACCGGATATGGTAATAGGCTTTGTGTTGATTGAGCTGCGGGTGACTTTCCACTTTTTCCTTTTTAGCGGAAGCAAGTGTGATGTGGATCTCCGGCCTGACATCAGACCTGGAATACTTAAGCGAGTTGGATAAAAGGTTACTGAAAAGCTGGATCATCTGGGAAGGGATCGCATCGACCACCGGCAATTCTTCTACATGGATCGTTGCCTGCTTTTGCTGGATCATCAGGTCGAAGTCCGCTTCAACACCCTGTATGATCTTTGTCAGATCTACCTTTTCAAAGCCGCTTTCCTGCTGTGAGATGCGCGAAAAAGCCAGGACATCACGAATAAGCTTGGTCATGCGGTCGGTAGAATTATATACTTTTGAAATATAATTTTTCGAGGTCTCGCTGATGTCTGGAATGCTTTGCTCCAGGAGTTGTGTAAAGGTGCTGATCTTACGGATGGGCTCCTGCAGATCGTGGGAGGCAATGTATGCGAATTGCTCCAGGTCTGCGTTAGAGCGCTTCAATTGCAGGTTGGACTCGTCCAGCTCCTTGGTGCGCTCAATCACGGCGGCCTCTATTTCTTTCCGGACCTCTACCTGGTGCGTAACTTCAACGGCCATGATAATCACTTTTGTGACATCCGTGTTATTTTCGGTGAAAGGGATGTACTGGAACGTCGCATAGATCTTTTCGTTCCGGCCGTTTCTCACGAGCACCATCTCATGTTCCTCGCTTGTAAATTTAATCCCGGTCCTGAATACGTCTTCCATGATGCTTTC
Source organism: Hydrocarboniphaga daqingensis (assembly GCA_943362175.1). Classification (GTDB taxonomy): domain Bacteria; phylum Bacteroidota; class Bacteroidia; order B-17B0; family Aurantibacillaceae; genus UBA4416. Next base: position 36,053 of record CALRIU020000002.1, read on the forward strand.
AAACAGGGGGGCTACTTCCGACATCACTTCCCAATAAGGCCTGGTTTCATACTGCTGGCGGGTTTTGCCTGAGATCTGCAAAAAGCGCTCATTCACTTCTTCAACTCTGCGGGGGTTCCCGCTCACCACACAGATCCCGATCGGGGAGGCCGTGATCAGATCCCTGAGCTCTTTCTCCTTGGCTTCAACTTTATGGCGTGCAAGCACCTGGTCGGTAATCTCGGTCGCTGTTGCGATCATGCCGTATATTTCGCCGGATACCCGGCGAAGCGCTTTGTAGGTATAGCTGTAGTACCCGGTATAGGGTTTTCCGAACCGCACCAATTCTATTTTTTCTTCGGCCTGAATGTATGTTTCGCCTGTTTTCAGCACATCCAACATCTTTTTTTCAAGCGAAGAGCCGGCAAGCTCGGGAACGGCTTCCCTGAATTTTTTCCCGAGAATAGAATTATCGCGCCCCAGAATCTGAAGCATATTTTCATTCACAATGGTGATATTCAGGTCTTCGCCTGTATAAACGATCTTGGCAATGGGCGAATTATGAATGACCGCGCGGGAAAACAACTCGCTTTCTTCGATCTTCTTGCGGGTGAGCACCTGGTCTGTAATATCCGTAGCGTGAACGATCAGGCCTACGATCTCCCCCGCACTATTCTTATGGGGCGTATACACAATGCTCAACCATTTGTCTTCGCTCATACGTGTCGGTGCATGCATCTCGTAGCGTACCTGCTCGCCTGCAAAAGCTCTCGCGAGATTAGGCCCTGTTTTCGCATAGGCTTCTTCGCCGATGAACTCGCGCACTGTTTTACCGAGGGCGTCCGTGGCATTTACCTTGAACCACTCCATAAATACCACGTTGTAAGACTGGTAACGCTCTTCTGCATTCAGGTAAAAGATCATGGCAGGAACAGTGTCCCTCATCAATTGAAGATGTGCCTGACTCTCCTCGATGGTTTTCCTGGCCGCAACCTGCTGTGTAACATCGGTTGCCACGACGAGGATCCCGGTAATCGTGTCGTTCTCATACATCGGCTGGTAAGCCAGATCTACATAAATTTTTTCTAAAATCCCGCTCCTTACAATTTCTACTCCTACTTCCTTAGCGATAAAGGGAACACCTGTAGCCAACACATCATTTAACAAAAGATCAAAACCCTGGCCTTTTAGTTCGGGCAAGGCTTCCAACAGGGGCTTATTAATGAGCTCTTCCGGCTTCCGCCCAACCAGGGCGCCATAAAAGGGATTGGCCATGCGAAAGATAAAATCCCCGCTGCTAAGCGTAGCAATGCCCACAGGTGATTCCTGAAATAAGGCCAGGAGCTCCTGCTGGCTTTTTTCAATTTTTCTTTTTGCAATCACCTCCTCCGTCACATCCACGGCCATATCCATCACGCCATAAATCTCTCCTGCAGTATTGCGAACGGCCTTGTAGGTGAAATCAAAATAAAAGGGACGCAGTTTTCCATCGACAACCAACTCACATAAGAGGGCTTTTGCCTCAAAGGATCTTCCGGTAGTGAATACATCATCGAGGATCTCCAGGAAAGACTGATTTTTCAGTTCGGGCAAGGCTTCCGCCAAAGGCATGCCTATCACGGATCTTCCTTTTCCCCAGATGTCAATTATTTTTTCGTTAGCCAGCTCAATGATCATATCACGCCCTACAAATAAAGCGGTTGCAACAGGTGCTTCCTCGATCATTAAACGCACTCTCGCTTCACTTTCTTTGATATCGCGGAGCGCATTGATCTTATCCGTGGTTTCGAGCGCAATGGATTGGATCCCGCCCACAGTACCGTCTTCGAGGAAAATCGGAATATACGATACGTCAAAAAAACACGCTTCGTTGTGTCCTTTTTTGTCGATCACGATCCTGGAGTCCTGGTGATAAACCGGCTCGCCGCTCATCACGGTCCGGAATATGCTCTCTACTTCGGGCCAGCGCTGCGTTGTTTCCCTAACGGGTTTTCCCAGGGCGCCCGGATGCCTTGTTTGCCCGAAGGAAGGAATAAACGAGTCGTTGTAGAACTGGATGTAGTCCTTGCCCCACATAATACAAGTGGCCATGGGCGTGTGAAGCATCATTCGCAGGGCGTTCTTTAGTTCGGCAGGCCAGTCCGCAGCATGTCCGAGCGGTGTAGCCGACCAGTTGAAATCACGGATGAGTTTACCCATTTCGCCTCCGTTATCCAGAAAACTCAGTTTATTTTTTATAATGCTCACAAACAACAGGTATTAATTAATAATTGGCTTTAGAAGTTCCACTAATACGTCAAAGCGATTGGGCTTGGTGATAAACTCTTTTGCGCCCAGCTCTTTTGTCTTCAGTATAGTCGAGGTATTGGAAGAAGTGGAAAATATGATCACGGGTATGTTTTTCAGGTGATCGATATTTTTAATTTCCTTTAAAAATTCCTCGCCGGTCATGATGGGCATATTCAGATCCAGGAAGATCACATCAGGCTTTACCTTTTGGGTATCCAACTGGATTAAAGCCTCTTTTGCACTGGTAAAAGCCTTGCAGTTCAGGGCATCGGAAACTTTTGAAAGTGCCAGGGTGAAAATTTCCTGATCTTCTATATCATCATCTATTAATAAAATGCTTTGGTATTGCATAAAGTAAATATATTGGTTTATCTGTCGTCTGGATCTGTCAAACGTGGTACTGCGAACGCTACAGGCCATTAATATATGCTGCCATTGCCGAAGGCTTCAGCACCGTAATTCCTGGAAGGCGTTGAATGGCCTGCTGAGGCATATAAGGCGTTTCGGCAGTGTCGGGATCCTGAACAAAGGGGCGGCCATTCAGGGCCTTTACCTCTTCGAGTCCGCGCACACCGTCCGCATTGGCGCCCGACAGGAGGAGGCAGCTCAGCTTTTCTTTATAGACTTCTGCCGCCGAACTGAAAGCCACGTCGATGCTGGGCCTGCTGAAATTTACTTTTTCTGAAAAATCGAGGGAGATTGTATCATCTGTTTCAAACAGGATGTGGTAATCGGCCGGTGCAATGTAAACTTCTCCGCCAAGCAGGGGTTCCTTGTCTTCTATTTCTTTTACGCTAAGGCCGCTGCGTGAAGCCAACAGCTCAGAGAGCAGGGAATCAGGCGTGTTTTTGCGGTGTACGATAATCACGATCGCCACAGAGGCTTTGATGGTGATCTGCGGCAATACTTCAAGCAGCACCACCAGGCTCCCTGCGGAGCCGCCGATCAACAGTAGATGGTTTATTTTAGTTTCCTCCATATTTTTTCTTTTCCTATCTGCCTGTACCGCGCATCCATCCCGGAGAACTTGATCGTTTCCTTTGAGCCCAGGGCCAGGTACGACAGCATGCCCAGGCTTTTATCAAAGAGCTCGAAAACACGGTCCTGTAAAGCCTTATCAAAATAGATCAGCACATTGCGGCAAATGATCAGGTGAAATTCATTAAAAGAGCTGTCGGATACCAGGTTATGCGCGGAGAATACCATTTGCTTTCCCAGGGATTCATCGAACTTAACGCCATCGTAATTGGCACTGTAGTATGATGAAAAATCCTCGCGTCCGCCGGCAGCGATATAGTTCTCGGAATACTGCTTCATGTGGGCAATCGGAAAAATACCGGCCCTTGCTTTTTCCAGCACATCGGGATTCAGATCAGTGGCATACAAAATAGATTTATGAAGCAGGTTTGCTTCTTTCAGGAGAATAGCCATGGAGTAGACTTCCTCTCCGGTAGAGCAGCCTGCATGCCAGATGCGGATATACGGATGCGTGCCCAGCTTCGGGAGGATCTCGGTACGCAGCACCTGGTAAAATCCGGGGTCGCGGAACATCTCCGTTACATTCACGGTAATTTCCTCCACAAAGCGACGAAGGTAATGCGGATCGTTCCTGACCCTGTACCTTAATTCGGCAAAACTCGGAAATTTATCAAGCAGGCAGAGCCTGCTGATCCTACGCCTCAACGATGCCCTCGAATAACCTGTAAAATCGTAGCCGTATAATTCAAACACATCATCGATGAGAAGCTCTATATTTTCATCTTCTATCATACAACATGCGGGGTAATGATCTTTAGTAATTTATCGACATCAACCGGTTTCGACACATAGCTGTCGGCGCCTGCCCCGAGGCATTTTTCGCGGTCGCCTACCATGGCCTGCGCCGTTACGGCCACCACGGCAAGACCCGCCAGCTCTTCGTCTGACCTGATCACGCCCAGGGCTTCGTAGCCATCCATCTCAGGCATCATCATGTCCAGCAATACCACTTTAATCCCTTTATCCTGCTTCACGAGCGCTATTCCTTCTTGCGCCGAAGGAGCGGAAAGACATTGAAATCCTTTTGCTTTCAACGTAGCTGCCAGCGCAAAGATATTGCGCGGATCGTCGTCTATGATTAACACTTTACCTTTCATCCCTGGTTTTTTTCGTACAGCCATACACGCAACAAGGAAAGCAGCTGATCAACATCCACCGGTTTGGTAATGTAATCGGAAGCCCCCGCATTGATGCATTTTTCACGGTCACCGGTCATGGCTTTCGCGGTTACGGCAATTACCGGCAGTTTTTTCCAGGCCGGCTTGCTCCTGATTTGCCGGGCTGTCTCATAGCCGTCCATTTCAGGCATCATCATGTCCAACAGCACCACATCGATCTGGGGATTGGCTTTCAATTTCTCGAGGGCCTCATTTCCGTCCACCGCGGTTACAATATTCATTTTAATGGCTTCAAGCGCTTTCGAGAGGGAGAAAATATTTCTCACATCATCATCCACCACCAACACCGTTTTGTTGTTGAGGATCTCGTTGAGCATGTTCATTTTTTTATTTCCGGAAGCGGAAGCATCAGGCTTTTTCTTCTCCTCCACAAGGTGCAGGAAAAGCGATACCTCATCGAGCATCCGCTGGTAGGAGTGCGCGGTTTTCACAACGATGGAATCGGCGTACTGCTTGATACGCTGCTCTTCGGATACCGACAGGCTTTTGCCGGTGAAGATGATAATAGGCAGGTTCTCGAAGCCCGGGTTCTTCTTCGCCTCCTCCAGCAATTGATACGATTGCTGGTCCGGGATCCCCATATCGAGGATCACACAGTTGATATCTTCTTTTTTCAGCGCCGATACGCCTTCATTGATATTGCTTTTCACTTCGGCGGCAATGTTAAAGGTTTCGAGGAAGTAAGCCAGCGCTTTCGCATGCTTCGGGTTATCCTCCACGATAAGCACTTTTTTGGAATCGCCTTTCATCACGTATTCTATTTTCCGGAATACTTCCTGCATCTGCTCATGTGCGAAAGGCTTATTGATAAAGTCCACTGCGCCTTTCGTCAGGCTCTCCTTCTTCACCTGGTACGACGACATCATGTGTACCGGAATATGCCTCGTGAAACTATCGGCTTTCAATTCGTCCATCACTTCCCAGCCGCTTTTTACAGGAAGCTGCACATCGAGCAGGATCCCTACCGGCAGGTACTTCCTGGCACAGATCAATCCTTCATCGCCACGCACAGCCACAACGCCCTTGTATCCTTTTTTATTGGCAAATTGCAGCAGGGATTTGGCAAAGTTGGTATCATCCTCGATGATAAGGATGACCTTATCATCGTCTTTGATGGAATTACGGTCATCCTTAATGCTTGCCGGAATTACCTGCGCAATGTATTTATGATCTTCCTGTGCCTTCACCAGCTCTTCCTCACGTTTAGTGCTCAGATCCGTTTTTTCAGGTTTCAGGGATGAGATATCCACATATTGTTTCAAGGGCACCCTCAGGATGAATTCGCTGCCTTCTCCTACGACGCTGTTCACATGCATATCGCCTCCCAGCAATTTTGTAAGCTCGCGGCTGATGGAAAGCCCCAGGCCCGTTCCGCCGAATTTACGCTTCGTGGAGCCATCGGCCTGCTGGAAGGCTTCGAAGATCAGGTGCTGCTTTTCTTTCGGAATGCCAATGCCCGTATCTTTCACAATGAAGCACAACAGCGACTCATTGGAATCACAGATCTTGATTTCGAAATTCACAGAGCCTTCACTGGTAAATTTAAGCGCGTTGGAAATTAAATTCTTGATGATCTGCTCCAGCCGTACTTTATCTGTTTCAATGTATTCAGGCACGCCCGGCTGCACGCTCACCCGAAAGTCGAGCTTCTTGTTTCTGGCAACGGGCATAAACAGAGAAGACATGTCATCGGTAATTTCGGCGATACCTACTTCGAGGTATTCGAGCTCCATTTTACCGGCTTCAATCTTCGAAAGGTCGAGGATCTCGTCGATGAGGCCCAGCAGCCCGCCGCCACTGCTCTGGATCACGCGGGCATATTCCACCTGGTCATCACTCAGGTTTTTTTCATTGTTTTCCGATAGCAGACGGCTCAGTAAAAGAATAGAGTTGAGCGGGGTGCGCAGCTCGTGCGACATATTGGCCAGGAATTCCGATTTGTATTTCGTGGACAACTCCAACTCTTCGGCTTTCTTACGGATCTCGTTGTTGCGCTCTTCCAGCATCAGCGTGCGCTCCTCGAGCTCCTCATTGGTTTGCTGCAACTCTTCCTGCTGAACTTTCAACTCTTCTTCCGAGGCCTGGAGCTGCTGCGACTGTGCTTCGAGCTCACTGTTCAGGTTCTCAAGTTCGGTATGTTGCGCCTGCAGCTCTTCGGTTTGCGCCTGGGTTTCCTCCAACAGGTTCTGCAGCTTCACATAGCTGAGCGTGGAATTCATCCCGATAGCCATCGCCTCTGTGTTCTCCTCCAGGAGTTGTTTTTCGAGCGGCTTCACCTCTCTCAGGAAGCCAAATTCCATCACGGCAATCGTTTCTCCTTCATATACAAGCGGCACAATCAGCACCGATACCGGAAGGGTATTGCCAATAGAAGAGCTGACCACAAAATCTGCGGGAATGTTGCTCACAACGGCAATTTCCTTATTGCGGGCTGCCTGGCCTATCAGGCCATCACCGAGCAAAAACTGCTTCGGCGCATTGACTACCGAATAGGAAGAGGTCAAGGTGAAAGAACCTGTGCTGTTGACATAACAGGTAGCGATCGGGGCCTGGATGTATGCGGTGATGGTCGTCAGCAATTTTTCGGAGAGCTGTTTGATATCCCGCTCCCCACGGATGGCATCGGCAATCTTCACCGAGCCCTCCTGCAGCCAGGCTTTGTTCCCGAGTGTGGTAAAGGTCGTTTCGAGCGAAGCCGTCATGTGGTTCAGGGCTTTCGATACCCGCCCCAGCTCATCATCTTTGTCATCCGTACTCCTGGCAGCATAGTCGCCCGAAGATATTTTTTGCGTCACACTCTCCATCATCGAGATCCGTTGGGACGTCTCTTTATAGAGCGCCTGGTCTTCACGTTGTTTAGCCAGGCGCTGATCCATGTCGCGTTTAATGCGCATATACGAAACAATGGTGATAAGCAAAGAGATGAGTCCCGTAATAACCAGCAGGATGGGTGTAAAGCCGGTGTATGTATCCAGCTCGGCTTTTCTTTCGTCCATAAGCTTTTCTTCGGAGCTTCGCATCCTGGCCATCAGGTTCAGGATCTTATCCTTGATATCACGGCCTTTCATCACTTCTTTGTTATCCTTAACGAAGAGGCCGGCGCGCTGCTCGTCATTTTCGGTAGCAATGGCAAGTACCTTTTCCATCTGAGCAAAACGATTGTTCAGGAGCTCTTTCAACGTTTCGAGATTTTGCTGTTGGTAATTGTTGTCAATCGTCAGCTCCTTTACTTTTTCGTAGTAATCCCAGGTAAGCTGCTGCGATTTCTTATAGCGGCTCAGCATGTCTTCGTTCCGCACGATGACGTAGCCCCGGTGGCTGGATTCTGTTTCAACCAGTGAATTGACAATCCTGTCGGTATTGATAATCACCTGGTATGTATGATCTACCCAGCTAATGGCATCCACCAGCCTTTTAATACTCGTATAAGAGGCAATAAGACTAATAAGCAAGAGAATGCTGGAGATGATAAAGACAATCTGTATGCTCCGGATAAGGGATGACGAAGCGGCTTTATTTTCTGGCATAATACAGTATTTAGAGGTTAGTTTGCTTGAGTGGTAATACGAGGATAAAGCTGGCACCTTCATGCTCCTTGCTCCTGGCAGCGATCAGGCCGTTGTGCTTGTCCACGATCTTTTTGGCAATTGCCAGGCCGATGCCGGTACCCTCGTAGGTAGAGCGTGTATGCAGGCGTTGAAAGATGATGAACAGCTTATCGATGTGGGTTTCGTCAAAACCAATCCCATTGTCCGACACCATGATGCGGCAGTAGTCCCCGTCTTCCTGAAGCGGACTGTCAATTTCTTTGGACGCCACGCGTTCACAGATAATGGAGATAACCGGCTCCACACCTTCGCGGGAAAATTTCAGGGCATTGCTCACCAGGTTCTGAAAGATCTGCCGCATCTGGCTTGGCACCGCATCAATGGTACACAAGGTATCGCGATGGATCACCGCTTTCTTGTCCGCGATCAGGTATTCGAAATCCGACAACACCTCGTTCAGGATCTCGTTCAGGTCTGTAGGCTGAAACAAAGCCGACACCGAGAGCCTCGAATAATCCAGCAGATCGTTGATAAGCACCGACATGCGCTCCGAAGAATGGATGGTACGGTCGAGGTACCTGGCTCCTTCCGAATCGGGAGTGATGAATTTTTCTTTAATAATATTGTTGAAGGTCTGAATTTTTCTCAGGGGCTCTTTCAGGTCATGCGACACCACCCAGGCAAACTGCTGAAGCTCGTGGTTGGATGTTTCCAGCTCTTCGTTCTTCTGAAGAAGGTTTTTGGTACGCTCTTTCACTTTTACCTCCAGGAACTGGTTGATGGTTTTTTGTTCATGAATATCTGTAAATGTTCCTACCCATTTCACAATGCCCTCCTCCTGCACGACAGGAATAATCCGCATAATGAAATAGCGGTAGCTTCCGGATGCCAGCTCCCTGAGCCTGAGCTGGCAGTTATATTCCTGCCCGGCAGCGAAGCTTGCTTTCCATTCCATATACACGTGTCCATCATCCGGGTGTACTTCCGGAAAGGTCTCCATCGTTTTGGAATAGCGATACCAATGCTCATTGACGTATTCTGTTGCTCCCTGGGCATTGATGGTAAAGGCGATCAGGGGCAGCGATTCCATGACGGAGTGCAGCTCCCTCACGCGCGCATCCAGGTGCAGCTCGGTTTTCTTCCTGATCTCGATTTCGTTCTTAAGGTTCTGCTGGATCTTGTTCAGCTCGCGGTTCTGCTCCGACAAGCGGTAGAAGGTTTTTACCTTAAGCAACATGATATCGGGGTCCACAGGCTTGGTCACATAATCGATCCCACCGGAAGTATAGCCTTTGGTAATAAAGCGTTTTTCGGTACTCACCGCCGATAAAAAAATGATGGGCGTATCTTTGGCTTTACTGAATCCGAGGATGGCTTCCGCTACTTCAAAACCATCCATGCCAGGCATTTGCACATCGAGGATAATCAGGTAGTAACTGTTCTTAAGGATTTTCTTTAAAGCTTCTTCTCCCGAAAGAGCCGTATCGACGACAAAATTATGTAGTGTCAGTAAACCTTTTAGAGAAATAATATTCTCAGGTTTGTCGTCAACGATGAGTATCATACCGGTATAAGGTCCAAAATTCCGTCCACAAATTAAACAATATAAGCGACAAAGCGAAAGACGGCAGTGTTTTGACCTTAAAAAAATGTTTTTTTCAATCCAATAAAATTTTATGCCAGCAAAAACCCTGAGTTTTTTGCGTATAAATACCCGCTTAGCACACGCTGCCAAACTACATTCTGTTTTGCAGTTATCGGCTTCGGCTCCAGGCTCAACACATTTAAAACATCATCGTGATAAAAGCCAAAAAGCCTCCCGTCAGATTCTTGCGGGAGGCTTTTCATCATTGCAGGAGTGTATACCTAGTAGGCTGTTTTCAGCTCTACCCTTCTGTTCTGGCTTCTGCCTGCTGCTTTCGTATTATCACCAATCGGTCTTGTTTCGCCATAACCAACCGCTGCTAAGCGTGAGGCAGGGATCCCTTTAGACTCCAGGTATGCTTTTACGGATTCGGTACGTTTTTGAGACAGCTGCATGTTGTAATCATCATTACCAACATTATCGGTATGTCCCTCAATACTCAGGTTCACAGCTTCATTACGTTTGAGGATTTCCACCAGTCCATCCAGCTGTGCATTCGATACCGCTTTCAGTTTGGCGCTTCCTGTTTCGAAGAAAATTTTGCTGGCAATCACCGCAATTTTTTTCACGTCTTCTTTTGCCATCTCAGGACAGCCTTTGTTCTCGAGTGTTCCTTTCACATTAGGGCAACGGTCATTCAGGTCGGATACACCATCGCCATCGCTGTCAGGACAGCCTTTCAGGGCCAATGGTCCTGCCGCATCCGGGCAAAGATCTTCCTCGTTCACTAAACCGTCTTTATCATTATCCATCGGGCAACCTGATGCATCTACTTTGTAATTTGCTTTAGTGTCAGGGCATTTATCATCTACATCAGCCACGCCGTCTTTATCGGCATCAGGACAACCTTTCAGAGCCAGTGTTCCTGCAGCTTCCGGACAACGGTCTTCCTTATCAGCGATACCGTCGCCATCCTTATCAGGACAGCCTTTCAGAGCTGTGAGACCTGCTGCATCCGGACAATCGTCGATGTAATCCGCAACACCGTCATAATCCCTGTCGAGCGGGCAACCGTTTTTATCAACCGCTACACCCGGAGGTGTTCCGGGGCACTTATCATTCCTGTCGGCAATACCGTCTTTATCCTCATCTTTTTTCTTGCCGAGGTTAAACGTCAGGCCCGCCGTGTGATACAGGTAGCCATCATTATAATCTTTTGAATCCCCGTCGATATCATCGGCCGTAGTATACATAAAGGACTCCTGCAGCTGCAAGGAGATCACCGGTGTGATGCGGATGTTTAAACCGCCACCGAAAGACGGCAGGGCATAATCATAACGCTCGTCTTTTACCGACTGGTATTTCTCATGCATGATGACACCGGCACCTGCATAGAGGTATGGGCGCAGCACATAGCGGTCGCTCAGGATGTTGTAGCGCAATACAAGGTTAGCCGTGTTGAGGCGAACGAGGAAGTGGTTGTTGTCATTGGGAGGAGACCAGGGCGACAAAGGCTCTACGTTTCCGAGCTCGCCACGGGTTAAGAATAAGGAAGCATCGAAATGTTTTCCTAAAAATCGGGACACGGATACGCTGGCAAAACCGTAAGCAGCCTGATCAGTGGCATAGAAGTTCTGCCCTCTGTCGCCGTTATATTGAGTCAGACCTCCGTGAAAGCCGATATTCCATTTTCGATCGCGGGTTTGTGAGTTAGCGGTGGCAACAATGACTAATGCCGCACACAGCATCATGATTTTTTTCATAGGGATGGTAGTTTAATTTAACAGGAATGAATACAATGCAATGCCACGAAAAATCCCTTGTAAGGCCTGTATTTAATATAAAAGCGAGGTTTTTTCGGACAGGTGGGGAAGTGAATACACAATAGTCCGTATTTTTAACAAAAAAACTGTAGAATGTTAAATGAAAAGCGGGCTGCAAATTACAAAACAGAGCCATCGTATTTGTATGTTTGATACCGTGTTGATACAATGAGGCTATTCTCTACCAATAACCGTTTTGTAAAATTTATTTTTTACGGAAACTACTTCTACGGCATCTGTACGGTTGCATTATGCATGGAAGCAAGCCTTCAGCATCTCCTACCTTTAAACTCATGGTTGTTCTATGTTCTTGTGTTTGCCGCTACGGTGGCATATTACACCAAAGCTTACATGACCGATATTTCCGTGGAAACGATCAACAAAAGAACACAATGGTATAACCAGAACAGGAAGATCGTAAAGGCCAGCCAGGCGTTGATGATCTGCACAGCGCTTGCTATTTGCGTTTACATCCTTCGCCTCCATTACAGGACGATACATCTAGATATGCAGACCTGGTTCCTGCTGCTGATATTCCCGGTAACGGCTGTTCTGTATTACGGCATCAACAGCAGTCTGTTCGGCAACTACAACCTCCGGGACAAGGGATGGCTCAAGCCTTTCGTGATCGGCTTTACCTGGGCCGGCTTCGTCACGATTTACCCGGTATATTATTACTATTTTGAAAACCGCCTTCCTTACACGCCGGACAGCCTGACGGTGTTTCTGTTCCTGAAAAACTTTATTTTCATCAGCGTCCTCTGCATCATGTTCGATATAAAGGACTACGCTTCGGATTACCACCACCACATCAAAACCTTTGTGGTACAGGCAGGCTTGAGGAGAACGATTTTTTACATCATCATTCCGCTGACCCTGTTCGGCCTGCTCACCTTTATCATCTTTGTGGTGTATGAACGTTTTCACCTGAGCAGGATCTTGCTCAACACCATCCCGTTTATCCTGTTGCTCCTTGTGGGGTACTCGATGCGCCTGCGCCGCAGCACGCTCTATTACCTGGTAGTGGTTGATGGCCTCATGCTGGTGAAAGCCGTCTTTGGCATAGTCGCCATGCTCATTTATTCGGCATAGAAGAGCTCTTCCCTGTTGTTCGATTCCTCTTCCGTGAAGAGCCTCGAATGGATCATAAAGCGCTTCCCTTTCGGAATCTCCAGCGAGAAGCTCGCCCCCCTTCCATCCACCACATCGAGCGTGAGCTGTGTATGCTGCCAGTATTCAAACTGGTCTTTGCTCATCCAGAAGGAAACGCCATCCACATCACCAAGCCCCACATCGCTGGAGCCAATCCTGAAATCTCCTTTCTGAAAGCACATGGGCGAAGAGCCGTCGCAACAGCCACCGCTCTGGTGAAAAAGCAGCTCGCCGAATTCCGCTTTAAGCTCCCGGATCAAGTGAATGGCGGCCGGCGTGGCAAGGACGCGTTTGGTTTTCATGGTATGGCGTTTATTTTTCCGCAAGGTTTCACGAGTTTAGCGGAGAGGTTCGCAGCGTTTTTTAATTTTACGTCTCTCTGCGAACCCCTCCGCCTTCCTCTGTCTAAGTCTTGGGGGAATTGTACTAAAAAAATCCGAGCTTGTTCTGATCGTAGGAGATGAGCATATTTTTGGTTTGCCGGTAATGATCCAGCATCATCTTGTGCGTTTCGCGGCCAAAGCCTGATTTTTTATACCCTCCGAAAGGGGCATGAGCCGGGTAAGCGTGGTAGCTGTTCACCCAGACACGCCCTGCCTGGATAGCACGCGGCACCTGATAGAGCTCATGAGCATCGCGCGTCCATACCCCGGCGCCAAGGCCGTACAAGGTATCGTTCGCGATCGCGATGGCTTCTTCCGTGGTCTTAAAGGTCGTAACACACACCACCGGGCCGAAGATCTCTTCCTGGAAAATGCGCATCTTGTTATTGCCTTTGAAAATGGTCGGCTGGATGTAATAACCTCCGCTCAGCTCGTCAGGCAATTGATTGGCTTTTCCACCGGCGAGCACTTCCGCTCCTTCTTCCACACCGATTTTCAGATAGGAGAGAATTTTTTCATACTGATCGTTGGAAGCCTGCGCCCCTATCATCACGGTGCCGTCCAGCGGATGCCCTGTTTTGATGGCTTTGGTGCGTTCAACCACTTTTTTCATGAACTTATCATAAATTTTTTCGTGTACTAAAATACGCGACGGGCAGGTACAGATCTCTCCCTGGTTGAGGGCAAACATCACGGCACCTTCCACTGCTTTGTCAAAAAAGGCATCATCGGCATCCCCTACCGATTCAAAGAAGATGTTCGGTGATTTTCCACCCAGCTCCATGGTGGCCGGAATGATATTTTCGGAGGCGTATTGCAGGATCAGGCGGCCCGTGGTGGTTTCGCCGGTGAAGGAGATCTTTGCAATACGTGGAGAGGTGGCCAGGGGCTTGCCCGCTTCCAGCCCAAAGCCCGTCACGATGTTCAATACACCCGGAGGCAGCAGATGGCCGATAAGCTCCATCAGCACCATAATAGAGGTGGGAGTCTGCTCCGCCGGTTTCACGATGGTGCAACAGCCGGCGGCCAGAGCCGGCGCTATTTTCCAGGTAGCCATCAGCAAGGGAAAATTCCAGGGAATGATCTGTCCTACCACGCCCAAAGGCTCATGCAGGTTGATGCTCACGGTATACTCGTCATGCTCGGAGATCGTGCCTTCCTCCGCTCTCAGCACTCCGGCAAAATAACGGAAGTGATCGATCACCAGCGGAAGATCGGCGGCGCGCGTTTCACGGATCGCCTTGCCGTTATCAATGGTTTCCACAACGGCCAGGTATTCGAGGTTATCCTCGATCACCTGCGCGATCTTCAGCAGGACATTGCTTCGCACGCTTGCCGCCGTTTTGCTCCAGGACGGAAAAGCCGCATGGGCGGCATCCAGTGCCAGCTCGATGTCTGCCTTCGTCGAGCGTGCCGCTTTGGTGAAGATCTTCCCGTCTACCGGGGATATGTTGTCGAAGTATTTTCCTTCAACAGGCGCTGTAAATTTTCCACCGATATAGTTATCGTACTTGTCTTTAAAGACCGGTTTTTTTGCTAATTCTGCCATGATCTGTGTTTTTTAATAGTTAGTAAGGGCAAGTAAATAAATTATGAAGGCGGATCGTTAGCACAAAACAGTCATTGAATAGCATACAGGGTTCATTGTGATTTTTTGGTAGCACCAAAATGGCATCAATAGCACAATTCGTTCAAATGCACCCCGCGAAAAGCAATTTCACCTCATTCCATTGCTTTTGCGTTTTGTTTTTAATAAGTTTGTTAGAGGCCGTTTATCTTATCCTGTTTCAATTTAAAGCCATGATCAGCAAACACTCCTTACAAACTGTTGCTTTATCAGACCAACGTCATCTACAAACGCTGGTGGAGAACAAAACGGCTTACACGCTGAATACCTGTGAGCTGAATGTCTTCGAAACGCATGCCGCTTCTTTCCTGGTTCCGCTAACCTTCAACGACTTTGTCATTACAAGCATGCTTCGCGGTAAAAAAGTGATGCACCTATTCGACCGGGAAGGCTTTGACTACCTGCCGGGCGAATCAGTCATCGTTCCGGCAAATACCACCATGCGCATCGATTTCCCGGAAGCCGGGATCGAAAACCCGACACAGTGTACAGCCCTGGCCATCGACGGGGAACACATCAAAAAAACGATCCAGTACCTGAATGAAAATTTCCCGAAGGATTCGGGCCGCCAGAGCTGGAAACTCGATCATCACCAATACCATTTTTATAATAACGAGGAAATTGCCCTGCTCATCAATAAGCTGATCTCTGTATGCAGCAGCAGCTCAGCCGGAAAAGATGTGCTCGCCGACCTGGCGGTGAAAGAGCTTTTGTTCCGCATCATGCAGGTGCAAAACCTCAACCATACACACAGCCATTACCTGGAGGAGCATACAAGCAACCCACTGGCTTTTGTGATTGCTTATATCAAACAACACCTTTCGGACACCATCAGCATCGAAGAGCTCAGCAGTAAGGCCTACATGAGCAAGTCCACCTTTTACCGGGCTTTTAAACGTGAGCTCGGTCTCAGTCCCATCGAGTTCATCCTGCAGGAAAAAATGATGATGGCCAAAAAGCTTCTGATAAACTCTTCCGAAAAGATCGCTTCTATCAGTGCGGAAACAGGCTTCCAGGATGTGAATTATTTTATCCGGCTCTTTAAAAAAATGGAAGGCGTTACACCTAAACAATACCGCCTAAATTCATTAACCAAACACTGACACGCTATGGTACAATCCAAATTCATCCAAACTTTTTCCCTGAATACGCATTACCTCGAATGCGGTGATCCGTCGAAAGACCTGGTGGTATTACTTCACGGCAATGTTTCCTCTTCTGCGTTCTTCAAGCCTTTCATGGAAAGCCTTGACAGGGCCCATCACTATGTGGCACCGGATATGCGGGGCTACGGCGATTCGGAAACCAAAGGCATTGACGCTACCAAAGGCGTGAAAGATTTTTCGGAGGACCTTTACCAGTTTATCAAAGCCATTAATCCGGTGGGCAAAAGGGTCCATCTCCTGGGCTGGTCGCTTGGCGGCGGAGTGGTCCTGCAGATGGTTACGGATCATCCGGAAAATATTGTATCGATCACCCTGGAATCACCGATGTCGCCTTTTGGCTTCGGAGCGTCCATCAACAGCGGTATTGAGTTAAAGAAAAGCGACGATGATTTTGCCGGAAGCGGTGGCGGTGCCGTCAACCCTGCCTTTATCGACAGCATCCGTACACAGGACGGCAAGCTTCCGTCTTCGCAACCGGAAGGCCAGAAAGCGACACCGCAGTTCTATTGCCGCTCCACCATGAACGGCCTGTACTTCCACATGGCGGATGGCAAAACGCTCTTGCAGCGCGGGATCATCGACCAGGCCACAGAAGATTTTTATACAGATGCGATGTTCTTTACAAAGCTTGGAGAGGAAAATTACCCCGGTAACTCTGTTCCTACAGCTCACTGGCCGGGCATGGCTCCGGGCGATAAGGGCATCAACAATGCCATTTCGGCAAAGTACTGCAACCTCACGGCTTTTGCTTATAAGAACCTGAAGATCCCTGTGCTCTGGATCCGCGGCGCCCTTGACCTGATCGTTTCCGATGCTTCTTTCCTCGACGTGAACAACCTTGGAAAAATGGGTGCTATTCCCGGCTGGCCGGGCAACGAGACACATCCTCCACAGCCGATGGTGACGCAAATGCGCGCGCTCCTCGAAGCTTACCAGCAGAACGGGGGAAGCTACCGGGAAGTGGTATTTGAGAACTGCGGCCACTCCCCACACATTGAGTTTGAGCAGACATTCAGGGAACAGGTCCTGGAGTTCATGGCCAAAGCCTGAGACCTGCCTCCTTTTGCCATCCCGTGTTTTTTGTATATTTACGCATGCAAAAAATTCTGATTACAGGCTCCAATGGCCTATTGGGGCAGAAACTCGTTTACAAGCTGAAAGATAAAGCCGGCATCACCTGCATCGCCACTGCCCGCGAGGAAAACCGGCTGGTAAGCAAAAGCGGTTACGATTATGCGGCTCTCGACATTACCGATTATGACAATGTAGAAGCCATCTTTACAAAATACAAGCCCGATGTGGTGATCAACACGGCTGCCATGACCAATGTGGATGCCTGCGAAACCGACCGGGAAAACTGCTGGCTGCTCAATGTGACAGCGGTAGAGAACCAGGTGAACGTACTGGAAGCGCTCCAGGATCAGGATCCTTCTTACAAACCTCATTTCATCCACCTTTCCACCGACTTTTTATTTGATGGCACGCATGGCCCGCTGGATGAGAATGCAGAAAGAAAGCCACTGAGCTATTACGGGGAAAGCAAGCTGGCAGCGGAAAAAATCGTGGAATCATCGCGCCTGCACTGGGCAATGGCCCGCACGGTGCTCGTGTATGGCATCGTGGATAATATGAGCCGCAGCAATATTGTACTATGGGTAAAACAGAATCTGG
Source organism: Hydrocarboniphaga daqingensis (assembly GCA_943362175.1). Taxonomy (GTDB): domain Bacteria; phylum Bacteroidota; class Bacteroidia; order B-17B0; family Aurantibacillaceae; genus UBA4416. The sequence continues at coordinate 53,492 of CALRIU020000002.1, forward strand.
AGCAGGGCAAATCCATCAATGTGGTGGATGACCAGTTCCGTACGCCAACGCTGGCCGAAGACCTCGCAGACGGCTGCATCCTCATCGCGGAGAAAAAAGCACAGGGCATATACAATATTTCGGGCAGCGACTTTTTAAGCATCCTGGAAGTGGCGCACCTGGTTGCGGATTATTATAAGCTGGATAAATCACTAATCAAGCCTGCCAAATCGGAAGACATCAAGCAACCGGCGAAACGCCCGCCCATCACAGGCTTCATCATCGATAAGGCCAAACGGGAATTAGGCTACAAGCCACACACCTTTGTGGAAGGGATTAAGTTCCTGGAAGAGCAATTGAAGCTAATGACGAAGTGATGACTCATGCATCATTTGCCGGATAAACCAAAGTCAATTAAAAAAATAGTTACTTATCGCATGTTTTACGTTTCATGACATTTTCGGGGTTTTGTCACTACGCGCCGTCTAAATAAGGGTATAAAGCTAATTTTAAATAAAAATGGTACAGCTTTTAGTTTATGATGCGGAGGATAATTCCGAAGTTTTTCTTCCAAAAACAGCCTTAACGATTGAAGGCTATTTAGAAAACAAGCCCAATTGGAAACCCGATTTAAACGAAATCATTTTAACGTTCGATTTCCTTTCTAATAACATCAATGATTTCATGAATCCCTTTGGCCGACTGGATTCTATTGTGGAACAATTTATCGAGCTGGAAAAACGATTATTGGAAAATAAATTTGCAATACTCCGGACAGATAATGACGATGCAGGCTCCTTTTTTATTCTTGAACCACAAGAAGATGAAGTATTTTTTTCATTTCTGGCCAATTTGCCATTGCCGTATGCATCCTTTTTCCCACAAGTGCCATCGCCGCTGTTTTATTCAGGCAAATTCAACCAGCAATTGGAATTATACAACTATGTCCAACAAAACAGGGATGCGTTAATACCTAAGGAAATTCAACCAGCGTATATCAGTCAAATGCTCAATGTGTGTACGCCTAAAAGAGAATTTTTAAACGCAATAACAAGACAAATATATCAGGCTAAAAAATTACTTGAAGAATCAACGGATTGCTCTTTGCCTTATTGATGTTTCTCACCAAGAGGTATGTATAAGCAAAGAACTACCACTTGCATTTGCAGCTCGGCGACATGTGTACCGTGGCGTGTGGCATCTGGCCTTTGAGATTGGCCTGGGTTTCATCGCTGATCAGGATATTGCGAAGATCGATCACCTTCAGTGATTTCAGCCCGGAGAGCGTGTTCGGGTATTCCTCAAAGCTGTTGCTCCACAAGTCGAGGATCTGGAGCTTTTCAAGGTTCCCGATTTGCGGCGGCAGGTATTGCAGGTCGTTCTGGTTCAGATTCAGGTACGTGAGGTGCTCCAATTTACCGATCTCTTTGGGTAAGGTTTTCAGGCCGGTTTTGCTGCAGGCCAGGTATTGCAGGTCTTTCAGAACATCAATGCTATCGGGCAATTCGCTGATGGAATTTTTACTGATGTCGAGGTATTGCAGTTTTTTAAGTTTCAGGATCTCATTCGGAAAGGCTTTCAGGTGTTGCTTGCGCAGCACCAGTTTCAGAACCTGGTCGGGCTCTTTCAGGGCTTCCTGCAGATTAGTATAGGTAGGAGCGGCTACCAGCGCCACCGAATCCAGGAGCTGCGCTTTGGCCAGGGATAGGGCAAAGAAAAAAAAGACGGTAAGGAAAACGGTTTTGTAAGAGGCAACAAGGGCATTCTTTTCCATAATCAGGCATTTAAAATAGCGGTGCAGGCAATTTTGTCATTCGCAAGCGCCTGCTTGAGCTCCTCTAAGTTAGCAAATTTTTCCTCATCCCTGATCCATTTAACAAATTCTACCTTAAGCGAACGGCCATAGATCTCCTGATCGAAGTCAAAGATATTCACCTCGATCTTGATGCGGTTATCGCTGTCAGTTGTAGGATTGATGCCCACATTCAGCATGCCTTTGTAGCTAACGGAATCGAGCACCACGTTGACGGCATATACACCGATCTTTGGAATGAGCTTATCCGCATCTTCCAGCCGGATATTGGCCGTAGGATAGCCGATGGTTCTTCCCAGTTGCTTTCCTTTCACCACCACACCCGTTACAAAGAATGAATAGCCGAGGAAAGCATTGGCCGTTTCCACGTCCCCGTCTTCAATGGCCTTGCGGATGCGTGTGCTGCTGATGTTGAGCTGGTTGATCTCCTGCGCCGGGATCTCCTCCACTCCAAAGTGATAAGTGCTGCTTAATGCTTTCAGCGTATCGATATTTCCTTCGCGGTTGCTCCCGAAGCGGTGATCGTAGCCAATCACAAGGCTTCTGGTGTGAAGGCCTTTGGCAATGATCTCGGAGATGTATTCCGTGGCGTGCATCTGCGAAAATGCCCTCGTGAACGGGAACACCAGCACATGGTCGATGCCCAGCCTCTCGAGCAGCACGCACTTCTCTTCCGTCGTGGTGATGAGCTTCAGATCCGTCTGATCGGGAAACAACACCTTGCGTGGGTGCGGATCGAAGGTAAACAACACCGTTTCGCCTCCTTCTTTTTCCTTCAGGTCTGTCAGGCGTTTGATAATCTTCTGGTGGCCCAGGTGTACGCCGTCGAAAGTCCCGATCGTCACAATGGAATTCTTCACATCTTTCAGCCCTGATATCTGGTGGTGTATTTGCACAAAAAATTTAAGAGGCATAAAGATAGGAATTTATACCATTGCCTGCCCAAATTTATACGATGTGCATGGTGCTGTAAAACTGCTTTTGTTGGGGAAATGCTGCGCCAGGGACAGAGCGGTCTGTTTGAGCTCCTGTGTTTGTCCCGCAGGGCAAACACAGAGCGAGCCGCGAGGGCCCGGCCGGCGCCAAAAAATAAATTTCCATTAAGTAGTTAATCTATTCACCAAGAGATCCTGAAACAAGTTTATGGCTGTTAGCTAATTGTTTTTTGGGCGCCCGGGCGGGCTTTCCGCTACAATCTTTTGCCACAGTGTTCGTTCCGAAAAAAATGATCTGCCTCTGCTATGGCAAAAGGATTTCCGCTGCAATCCCTGGCGCACATCAAGTTTAGCGGTGGCTGAGCGGAGCCGAAGCCAGCGCAGTCGAAGCCACCACTCAGAACACTTTCACGCTGCCGTTCTTAATGATGTAATCCACGCCATTGATGTTGAACTTTTTGCCGGAGGATTGTTTCATGAGGTTGGTAATGTCCTGCTCGATGGTATGCAGGCTTCCCTTGGTTTTATAGGCAATGTTCAGGTAATCCTCATTGATCTCCATGCCTTCATATACACCGCAGAGGATCACATGCACAGGCACTTTCACACGGGCCAGCATTTTAATGTCGCGGGCCTTGGCCCAGTTATCGGCAATGAGCACAATATCATCGACCTTCCCGCTTTTGTTGAGCCCGTAGAGGATCGCCTCTATCACATTTTCGGGCGCATCGCCCCCCTGCCCTTTTCTGATCGTCAGCTCCATCGTGGCAATCAGCTCCTCCATGTTCCTGGCCTTGCAATGATAAACGCCCCCGGTCGCTCCGATCTTTTTTTCATCGTCGCGCTTGTGATCGCCGTCGTTGAAGAATACAAAATGCTGGCTCATCGTATCTTTCAGAAAATGTAATTTCTGCCAGGTGCTGATCTGTTGCCCGTAGGGATACATACTTCCCGTAAGATCCGCCACAATGAGCTTGTTCTTCCATTCCTTGTTGTGCTTTTTCAACACATTATAAACCACCTGGTTCAGGGTATCCGCCACCTTAGGCTGCAGGTCGGCCTCGGCATCCGTGGTGCGGCTTTCGAAAGCAAAGGCTCCCTTTTTATCATACACCTTGTAGTAGCCGTCGAGGTTGCCCTTTTTATAATTCCCCTCCGCCTTCACATTGCCGCTGGGGTAATACGAAAGCTCCAGCCCGTCTTTGATGCCGGCCTTAAAGTTCTCAAAAAAGTCCTTCTTGCACTTTTTGGAATAATACACCGATGGCCCGTCGAGCAGCCCGTTCTTGTAATAAGACTCCTGCTCCACGCAATCGGGCTCGTCAAACCATTTGATTTCAAGCCCTTCCTTTTTCCCGTTCTTGTAAATCACTTCCTCCCGCAGATCGCCATTGGCCCAGAACTCTTTCCACACGCCCTGTTTCAGGCTATCCTTGTCAACCACGTTAATGGTATCGCGCTCATGGATCTTGTAGCTTAGCATAGACTGACTCCGGGCAACGAATGCGCCGAAGAGGAGGAAGATGCCTATCAGTAAATACTGTTTCAATGTTTAAAATTGATTAAATTTGTGCTTATTATCAAATTATTATGCTAGAAAAAATAAACAACCTGTTATTGGAAGTAGAAGAGTTTGCCGCGCAGAGCAAAGAGCAGGTAGAAGAATACCGGATCAAATGGCTGAGCAAGAAAGGACAGATCACCTCCCTGTTTGATGATTTTAAAACAGTAGCTCCGGAAGTGAAGAGGGAAATGGGACAAAAGTTAAATGAGCTTAGAAATAAAGCCCAGGACAAGATCAACGAGCTGAAAGAAAAATTTGATACATCTTCCGACAAAGACGCCTCCAAAGATATCGACCTGACGATTCCTTCCGATCCGGCCATTCAAACCGGCTCGAGGCATCCCTTATCGCTGGTGAAGAACCAGATCATCGACGTGTTTGCCCGCATCGGTTTTACCGTGAGCGATGGCAGGGAGATCGAAGACGACTGGCATAATTTTACGGCATTGAACACACCAGAGAACCACCCGGCGCGCGATATGCAGGATACCTTTTACGTACAGCTGAACCCCGAGATGGTGCTCCGCACGCAAACCTCGTCGGTGCAGGTGCATATTATGGAAAACCAGAAACCACCTATCCGTACCATTTCACCGGGAAGGGTATACCGCAATGAAGCCATCAGCGCCCGTGCCCACTGCCAGTTTCACCAGGTGGAAGGTTTATATATCGATGAGAAAGTATCGTTTGCAGACCTCAAACAAACCCTGAACTTCTTTGCGAAAGAGCTCTTCGGCACAGAAACCAAAATCCGGATGCGCCCGAGCTATTTCCCGTTTACGGAACCAAGCGCCGAGGTGGATATCAGCTGCACCATCTGCAAGGGAGCCGGCTGCAACGTGTGCAAATACACCGGCTGGGTGGAGATCTTAGGCTGCGGCATGGTCGACCCACAGGTGCTCGATAATTGCGGCATCGACAGTAAAAAATACAGCGGCTTTGCCTTCGGCATGGGCATTGAGCGCATCACTATGCTCAAATACCGCGTGAAAGACCTGCGCCTGTTCTTCGAGAACGACGTGCGCTTTTTAAACCAATTTGCCGGAGAATAGGACATGGAAAGACTTCCCAGGAAAGAGATGATCTTTGACATGTTGTTGAAAGAACCCAACGACGTGTTCCTGAATTATGCCCTGGCCATGGAGCACCTTGCCACCAGCGACTTTGAACTGGCCGAAGCACAGCTTCAAAAAACCTTAAGCATTGACCCGGCCTATCTGCCTTGTTTCTACCAGCTGGGACAAACCTGGGAAAAGCTTGGGAATACCGCACAGGCCCTGGTATTTTACAAGCAGGGCCTGGAGCTGGCCAAATCCCAGAACAACCGCAAAGCCCAGGGAGAGCTCAGCGAAGCCATCTGGATGCTGGAGGATGAGTAAGCGAAGCTTACTCAAACCTGTCAGGGCTTTATTCACGACTGGTTAATCGGTCCTGAAAGGCTTCTCTCGCATCTGGCTATCTCACCGTCTTCCAGTCGAAGCTCGTCTTATTCCCGACTTTATCGCTTACCTCCAAACGGAGGTCGATGTTCCCTGATGGTGCGCTTTCATCGAAGTAACAAAAGATAGTTGCCGACTTGGCATCGTACTCCGCAATCTGCCAGGTGTTATTGATGTAAAGGTTGTACTCTCCTATTCCACTGAGGGCATCACTTACTTTAAAGGCAAGGTTCTTATAACCTTTGATCGTTGCCGGCTTGGTTTTATGATAGCCATAAGTAATGACAGGCGCCACCGTATCATAGGTATAATTGAAATTACCGAAAGCCTTAGGCTCCGCGCGAAGCCAGCCATTCTCATAAACCGATGCTTGCGCATCGCCATTCACCAGCATCACCAGCTTGGCTTCTTTTCCTTTCAGGGGCTCCTTTACTTTCAAAGCCATGCGGTAAGCCTTTAAGAGCTTTTCATTTTTGTTGCCGATGTCTATACTGCCGTCTGCCGGCGCTTTGATGTAAGTGCGGCGAAACAGAAGCGTGGGATTGGCCAGGGCGCCTTTAGGAACGAAGAGCTCAAAGTCGGATTGCTTCAGGCTAAAATCCTTATGGCAAAAAGCATTCGGCTTAGCGCCTTGTGTAGCATAGCCTTTTACCTGCTTTGCCTTCACATAGAACACGAGGTTGTTGTGATTCCCTTTTTCATCGGATACGCTCAGCTCTACCACATGCGACAGTGTGTCTTTCAGCTCTATCTTTCCACCATTGACCAGTGTTTTATAAATAAGGATGTCATAACAGGCGGGCGTAAAACATTTCTGAAATTTGATGGAGCCGCTCTTTTCGCTAAAAACATTGACATAGCGCGCCTGATCGAAGCTGATGTTATTGAGCTGGTGATGATAGATGAGTTTACCATCGAGCTCGATCTTTGCTTCGTAGATGTTGTTCTTATTGGTCGTGCCATTGGTGAGGTCGTGGCCGGCAAAGGCCAGCGCAAAGGTGTTTTGCGGCAGCTCAAAGGTATTGCCCGGGAGGTTCAGGCCATTGAGCTTTGTATGGAATGCTGCGCTTTTTTGAAGAACAACGGCATTGCTATCGCTTGTATTGTAAATGGCCACATGCGTGATGACGGGCTTCACATCATCCTTCACATCATAAAAGAGCAAAGGGTTCAAAGGGATTTCCGATTTCTCCTCCCGGATCTCGAAGTGCAGGTGCGGCCCGGTAGAGCTGCCGGTATTGCCCGTGTAGCCTATGATTTCGCCTTGTTTTACAGGCAGCTCAGCCGGAGCGGGAAATAATTCGATCTCATTCTTTTGCTGTTCAAGTTGCTTTTGCCTGGCATACGCATTAATCTTAGCCGCATACTTTTTTTGATGGGCATACACCGTAACGTAACCGTCAGGATGGGTAATATACACGACCCGGCCATAGCCACCGCTGCTGATTTTGATGCGGCTGACATACCCATCGGCCACGGATTTGATGGGAAGGTTGGCCACAGGGTCGGTGCTGAAATCGAGGCCTGCATGAAAATGGTTTGGCCTCAGCTCTGCGTAATTGCCCGTCACTACAGGGTTTCTGTCGAGTGGAAAGGCAAAGCCCAGACCGTTAGGTTGTGCGAAAAAATGAAAGGATACGCCAAAAAAAATGAAAAGCAGCAATCTGAATTTATGCATTATGGAAGTATTAATTCTGTGTAACTTAATTAACACAGCCCTGTTGATGCAAAGTTAAGTAACTGAGTAAAACACGTTTATCTATACTCTACTTTTAACCAACAACAAACTGTTTATTGCAATGAACTAGTCATGTTTATCCAATCACAACGCAAAAATGATAAACTGACTATACCTTATGACCAATAAAAACAATAATATCGAGCACATGAATGTAGAAAACATCAAATCGGAATTACAGCAGGTCCTGGATAGCGACGTAGCGCTACGCAAGGAATACAATGTAATTAAACGGTCCTTAAGCGATTATCGCAATCAGCTCATCGAGCGCGACGAAGACTGTAAGCGTTTGCAGGTTTCGATTGACGTGTTGAATACGAAGCTCATGGTGATGGAGCGCGACAACAGTAACCTGAAGAGCGAAGTGAGCTCTTTCAAGGAATTGCGCAATACCATCCGCGAACAGCTCCAGGAAAAACAGAATGAGATCGACGCGTTGCTCCTCAAAACGGATGAGCTCAATGCACAACTGGCATCTATCTCTTCCGACTATGAGCTGAAGATGAGCGAGCTGCAATTGGCTTCCCAGTCCGATATTTCTGCCTTAAGGGAACACTACGAATCCCAGCTTCATGAATTAAAGACAAGCTCTTCTTACCAGCAAAGCGGCCTGCGCTCCGAGCTGGAACATAAGATCAGCGAGCTCAGCCAACACCACGAAGCATCGCATGCGGAAACGGTATCCTCCTACGAGAACAAGATCAGTGATTTAACAGCCTCCTATCAGCAACAGCTCGAACGCCTGAAACAAGAGGCCGAAAGCCGCGTGTCTTCCTTATCAACTACCAGTGAGGAGTCGATTTCTGCGATCACCAATGAATATGAATTAAAGATTAGCGGACTAACGTATCAATGGAATGCTGAGAAATCGGAATTACTGGCTTCTCATGAAAGCGAGGTAAATGCTCTATCCGCAAGCTTTGCCGGCGAAAAGGAAACACTGATTGCCGGCTATGAAGCGCAAATCAACGATCTCAACACTCAGCTTGCCAGCAAACAGGAAGAATACGAAACGAACCTGAATGCCACAATCGAATCGGTGACGAGCTCTTTCCTCGAGAAAGAGAACGAGCTTAAAACGTCTTTTGAAAACAAGCTCTCAGCCATTCAGAACGAATCGGTGAGCCTCACCAACCAGCTGATTGCCGAATACGACGAGAAGCTTTCCAACACGGTGATCCACTCTACGTCGCAGAACTCGAAATTATCGGACGACCTGCACGCTTTATCTGCAGAGCATGAAGCCCTGAAATCCAGCATCGGTGAGATGGGTAATACCATCCGTTCTCAAAGCACACAGATCGAGGAGCTGAACTCGAAACTCAGCGAAAAAACGGCTGAGCTTTCTGCCCAAACCGAAAGCTACCAGTCTCTATCCTCTGAATTTGAGCGTTATAAAACTAACCAGCTGTCAAGCCTGGATGAACAGATCATTCTCCTGAACTCCAAAATATCGGAGCTGGAATCGGGCATCCTGGCTAAAGAAGGCGTTATTTCCAGTTTGAATACCGCTCTTAACTTACAAAGTACGGAATACAACTCCTTAACGGAAGCACATGCTTCTTTACAGGAAGAGTTCAATGGATTACGCTCAGCGTTCGAGGCGGAGAAATCCAATTTCGACCAGTTGATTCATGACTTATCGGGCAGCCATGCCAAAACACTCGAAACAAAAGAGGTGGAATTTTCCAAGCTGCTGGCAGAAAATACATCCCTGATCTCCGAGATCGATGGCATTGCCGACAAGCTGGAAGTTACCGAACAAGAGCTGGCATTAGTTAACACAGAATTAACCGAGCTGAAAGCGGTATCGGAAGGCCGGGTGGAAGATCTGAAAGACACCCTGAATGCCAAGAATTTCGAGATCACTGCCCTTACCGCCAATAATACAGCCTTGCAGGCAGAGCTTGACCTTGTGAAAGCAGAGGTTGAACATCTACGCGGCGACCTGAGCTCTTCCCTGAATTCGGGTGAGGAGCTGCAACAGCTCCGCCAGGAGTTTAACGACCTCATGACCCAAAAGGAAAGCCTGGAACAGCAGCTGAGCGTGATCGGGGAAACGGTGGCCTCGCTCAACCATGAGATTTCGAACCTCAATACTTCCCTTTCTTCTTACGAAGAGGAAATTGCAGGCTTAAGATCCCAGGCTAAGGCGGAGGAGCAGGAAGCCTTCATCGACCGACTGTTCAAGCAAATAGACCTGCTCAGTGATGAGCGCCTGAACCTGTTGAACGAAAAAGAGGAAATGGCGAACCAATTGTTAAAAATGACGGAAACAGTCGGGAATATTTCCCAATATGTTGATAATCAAAATATTGACACAAAAGAATTGGATAATCACCGGAGAAATGTTATCTTAGCCAATAGTTCAGGTAATCCCGGTTCGGAAAAAGCCGGAATGAAAAAACAGATTAATGAGTTGGTGCGTGAAATTGATAAATGTATAGCTCTGTTGAGTGCTTAAATGAAAATTAGCTTTGTTTAATGAGCGACGTAAGTGTTAAAGTTGAAATTGCCGGCGGACTTTATCCGCTGAAAGTTAAAAGTGAAGATGAACGTAGCGTTAAACAGGCAGTAGAACTTATAAATCGTAAAATTTCGGAGTTTGAAAGAACTTACGGAGTAAAAGATAAAAAAGATATTTTAGCGATGGTAGCCCTGCAACTGGTATCTGAGTTGCAAAAGGAAAAACAAACCGCTGAAAAAGAGCTAAGCACTCTGAGACATGTGTTGGCCGATGTAGAGCAAATGCTTGTAAAACATCAGTCGGACATTAAGGAAACAGAAGAGTAATATATTCAAGTCTTTAATTAAATTAAGACCCCTATTAACGCACAGGCAGTTTGACCTTTCAAACCGTTTGTGCGTTTTTTATTGATCGCTGCCCGGATAGCCGCCCCGGACAAAGGTCATAACAGAAAATATAAACCATGCGCGGCAAAACATAATTATATGACTATTTTATCTATTATATTCATTGTAGTGGCCCTGATTGGCGGCGTTATTGCCGGTTTTGTCATGGCCAATTCGAGGCTTAACAAATCGAGCGTGCTCGAAAAGGAGAACCTCATTAAACAGGCTGAACTGAAAGCCGAAGAACTGAAACAGCAAAAAATGCTGCAGGCCAAGGAAAAATTCCTTCAGCTGAAAGCCGAGCACGACAAAACGGTAAACGAACGCAACCAGCAATTGTCGCAGCTTGAGAACAAAGCCAAGCAAAAAGATGCGGAATTGGCTAAAAAGGTAGAGGATCTGGCTAAAAAGGACAAAGATCTTGAAAACCAGAAAAACAACCTGAACAACCAGGTGGAGCTTTACAAAAAGAAAACCGAGGAGATCGACAAATCGCACCGCAAACAGGTGGAAATGCTGGAAAAGGTATCAGGCCTGAGCGCCGAGGAAGCCAAAGCCCAGCTGATTGAAAGTGTGAAAGCCGAAGCGAAAACAGAGGCGATGGCTTTTATCAAGGATACGATGGATGAAGCAAAGATCAACGCCAACAAGGAAGCGAAGAAGATCATTGTGCAATCGATCCAGCGCCTGGCAACAGAAACAGCCATCGAAAACTCGGTGAGCGTGTTCCACATCGAAAGCGATGAGATCAAAGGACGGATCATTGGCCGTGAAGGACGGAACATCCGCGCGCTGGAAGCTGCGACAGGTGTAGAGATCATTGTAGACGATACTCCGGATGCTATTACCTTATCCTGCTTCGACTCGATTCGTCGTGAAATCTGCCGCTTATCCCTGCACCAACTGGTGACGGATGGAAGGATCCACCCGGCGCGTATTGAGGAAGTAGTGGAAAAAACCAAAAAAATGATCGACGAGGAGATCGTAGAGACCGGGAAACGGACTTGCATCGACCTCGGTATTCACGGCCTGCACCCGGAGCTGATCCGCATGGTGGGGCGTATGAAATACCGTTCTTCTTACGGACAAAACTTATTACAGCACAGCCGCGAGGTGGCCAACCTCTGCGCCATCATGGCCAGCGAAATGGGCTTAAATCCGAAGATAGCGAAACGTGCAGGCTTATTACACGATATCGGCAAAGTGCCTGATGAGGAACCGGAATTACCACACGCGATCCTGGGGATGAAGCTGGCGGAAAAATACAAAGAGAAACCGGAAGTATGCAACGCCATTGGTGCTCACCACGACGAGATCGAAATGACGACGTTATATGCACCGATCATCCAGGTATGCGATGCCATCAGCGGTGCAAGACCGGGAGCACGCCGCGAGGTAGCCGAGCAATACATGAAGCGTCTGAAAGACCTCGAAGCTTTGGCCTTAGGTTATAACGGCGTAGAGAAAACCTATGCGATCCAGGCAGGAAGGGAAGTACGTGTGTTGGTATCTGCGGATAAAGTGGATGACAAGCAATCGGAACAGCTGGCCTTTGATATCTCGCAAAAGATTCAAACGGAAATGACTTATCCCGGACAGGTAAAGGTAACGGTGATCCGCGAAGTGCGGGCCACAGCTTACGCCAAGTAAGCCATTCATATCATTAAAAAAAGCGTCATGACAAATCATGACGCTTTTTTTATGCTTACTTTTATGGAAAAGCCAAAGGACCTGCATCCTAATGCCGGAATCAACAGCAAAGACCATGAAACTATCAACCTTTACCTTAGGAGCTTTATTAGCAAGTGCTACCGGCATTCAGGCTCAGATAGCTTATCAAGACAGCCTGCCAGGAGACACGGTGAAGAATAGCAAAATGCCGGCCGCTCAGATCAACGACAAATACCATCAAAGCCAGGCCCAGGAGAAAACCGGGAAGTCTACGCCTAAAGATCACAAGCGCCGTTACTGCCCTACCTGCGGCAGAGGGTAAAGCATCCATTAAAAACCATAAGCCATGAAAATCTCTTTACTGACAATCAGCGCATTAATAGCAGGCTCAATGCAGGTAAATGCTCAAAGCACGACTCAGAATCCGAAGCCTGTCAAGCCAACAGGGCAAAACGTAGCAAAGACAAAGCAAACGGCGAAACCGAAAAAAGAAAAAAAAGCTATCGCAAAGGATTCTGTAAAACCAATCCACAAAAATCCGGATCATTATTACTGCCCGCCTTGCGGCATGGGCTAAACCAAAACATGCGACTCCTTTTAATCCTGATAGCTCTATCCATCTGCCTGCATTCGCCGGCCCAGGAGGCTTTTACAAAAAACAGGTGGAGCACGACTACCGTCATCGGCCTGAAAGATTTTACATTCAGTCCAAAGGCCGTCGGGATCATTCTTGATACCCTGAATCGAACCTATCCTTACGGCTACATCACCGAGTTTCTGCCTGACAGCCAGTTTATTTCCTATAATACCGGCCCTTGTGGCAACGAGTGCCGGATCCTAAGCAAAGGCACTTATACCCTTACTCAAAATACCATAACGCTTTTTGTGAAATCCCTGAGCTATGCCAAAGACTGCCAAGACAGACCTTCGGAAGAGATCAACACCTCACTCGGCATGTACCGCTGGGAACAAAAAAATAGCCGGCTCATCTTAACACCTCTCATGCCCTGATTTATGAAACCCTGGGTTGGCATAGCACTGATGCCTGAAGCGGAATTTATCGCTACGGCCCTGCCTTTATTTGAGGCCGGTGAGATCGACGTGCTGGAATGGTCCTTTGATACCATTGCCGATAATAAGTACGAGCCTGCCTGGCTTCCCATCCTCCTGCAGGAATATTCGGGAAGAGGGCGACTGCTGGCGCATGGCGTCCGTTATTCCCTGCTCAGCGGCGACTTCAGCGAACGGCAAAACACCTGGCTGAAGCAAACGGAAGCGGAGTTAAAGCGCTATCCTTACAGGCATATCACCGAGCATTTCGGTTTCATGACTTCGGAGCATTTCCATAAAGGTGCGCCCCTGCCTGTTCCCCTCAATTCCCAAACACTTGCCATTGGCCGCGACCGGCTGCAACGCCTGCAACAAATAGCCTGTATCCCTGTAGGAATCGAGAACCTGGCCTTTGCCTTTAGCGCCGACCAGGTGAAGGAGCAAGGGGAATTTCTCGAGAAACTGATAGCGCCTATCGATGGCTTCCTGATCCTGGACCTTCACAATGTATGGTGCCAGGCTGTGAATTTCGGGACCGATGCCGAAGCTCTGATCAGGTCCTACCCTTTGCACAAAGTCAAGGAGATCCATCTCTCGGGAGGCAGTTGGTCGACCGTTAGTAGCTCGGATAAGCCCGTGAGGCGTGACACACACGACGAAACCGTCCCGAAGGAAGTCCTCAGACTGTTAGCTTATGCCCTGCCTTTGTGCCCCCATACGGAAGTCGTTATCCTGGAACGCCTGGGACACACCTTAGCATCGCCCGGGGAGCAACAGGGATTTGCAGAGGATTACCGGGCCATCCGCCAACTTGTAGAACGTATATCTTCGAAACAGGAAAGTCCGGAAGAAAAAACCAGGTCCCTTTCCCTGACTCCGGGAGAAAACAGCGGATTTCCTCCTATCAATCAATCATTAAAAAACCAGCAGGACATGCTTGTTTCTTTGTTGGCAAACAGCCATGATTTGCCTCAAACCATCCGCGAGCTCAGGCAGCACCAGGCCCTTGCTGATGGCGGATGGCAGCCGGAGAACTGGACTCCTGAGATGATCGAAACAGCCATACTTCTTATCAAAAAATGGAGCTGATTGAGCCAGTGGTTCAGGAATTGATTTTCATTAAAATTTCCTTTAGTTTAGTGCAAAACGATAGCACTCATGGATACTGAACTACAGGAAGCCCTCGATACAATCCGGGCAGTCTACAAAAAAGAAGTAAAAAGAAAAACGTCCTATTCTACTTTAAATCCCGCTACGGCTCAGGAAATCAAAGCATTTGAAAAAAAACTGGGCAAAAAACTCCCGGAAGATTTTACAGACTACTTAACCGGCAACGACATTGCCATGGCATTCGATAACGGTTTTTTCGCCCTGTCTTTTGAGCAGATGATGGAAGAATGGGGCCTGATGAAAGAGCAGCTCGATCAGGGCCTTTTTGATGAAAAGCTAAAAGCACTGAAGAAAAAAGATAAGGGACACTGGGAGGGCGACTATATCAAAAAAGTGTGGTGGAGCGATAAATGGGTGCCTTTTGCCAAAGACAGCCAGGGCAATACCAAATGCATAGACCTCGATCCCGGTAAAGAGGGAGACACAGGCCAGGTGGTATCGGTATATTCCGCTGATGATGCCGGTCCCTTTCCCACAGATTTCTGGTCTTTCTCCGCTTACCTCATTGAACAGGCCTATTTTTATGAAGCGGAACAATACGAGGTAGAAACAGGCGAAGATGGCAGCACCCGTATTTATATAGACACCTTTGCGTCGGAGATCAAACAAAAGATTGCTGTCATCCGCGATGTCTACATTTCCAGTGCCAAGGGAAAGGTGAAGTACAGGAGCCTGAAACAAGCGACAGATGCGGAGATCAAGGCTTTTGAGGCAACTCTCGGCGCTTCGTTGCCTGATGCCTACAGCGTCTTTTTAAAGCACAATGATGTGGCAATGGCTTTCGACGGGGGCTTTGAAGTCCTACCGCTGGATAAGGCCATTAATTTATGGGCCATGATGAAGGAGCACCTCGACAAGGGCGTATTTGATGATGGAAGAATCGAACGGCATGAGAAAGAAAATTTCGGAAACTGGAAAGGAGACTATGTGAAGAAAGTCTGGTGGAGCACCAAATGGATTCCTTTTGCGGAAGACAGCTGCGGCAATATGAAATGCATCGACCTTGATCCCGGAAAAAACGGAGAAGAAGGCCAGATCACCGCCATGGAGATCCAGGATGGACAAGGCCCTTTCGCTACAAAATACACCTCCTTCTCATCCTACCTGGAAGACCAGGTAAGCTTTTATAAGGATAACAAATACGAGGTGGAAGAATCCTGGGATGGTAGCGCCCTGATTAATGTAGATTCCTATAGGTGATTTTTTACATCTTTTAAGATTCAACCCGGAAATTCTCTATAGAATACAAAGGATATTTTGTATTTTTATCAATAGCCATCCCCGCTTCTTAAAACATTCCGCATGAAAGCTGTTTTTCTCCTGCTCTTTTGCTTTGGCATGTTGCCGGTATTTTCCCATACACATTTACTCTCTGTGTCAACACTCACAGCGCATGAGCCTCACCTGAAAGAGTTCCTCGACTATTATAAGAACGGGAATCTGAAATGTAAAACGATCGTTATTTATAACGGCGGAGGAAGCGAAGAAAAAACCATCACAGAAGCCTACAGGAAGGATGGCAGCAGACACTACCGCTCGGTTATGAATAGCAGCGATCTGTTGCAATACACCAGATACAATAAGCAGGGGAAAATGAAATTTGAGCGTAGCTATTACTATTCCGGTCCCTTTCTCCAAAGCGTGGAGACACGCCGGGCTGATGGTAAGGTTAGAACCTGGACAGAACCGCCACCGGAGACGGACTACGGATCGTATAATCAGCCAAAGTAATTCTTTATCCCCCCGTCAAATCAACCATTGGGAAAAGCGCTCCTGAAATACCTGAGGAACCTGACGATCGTGGCGCTGAGCCTGTATCTGCTACTCTGTGTGCTCCTGTACTTTTTTCAGGACCATTTATTATTCCATCCTCAGCCTAAAAGCATCGCCGAAACTTCCGCCTTCCTGGAACAACATCCGGGCTTTGATACACTCTGCCTGGTGATGGAAGACAACATGCGGATCAGTGTCTTTCTTTCAAAACCGGAAAACGGAAACGCAAAACATCCTTTGGTAATTTACTTCGGCGGCAATGCCGAAGAGGTATCCCACCTGGCGGAGGACAAAGACCGGTTCGGGCCTTGTGTGCTGGCGCTGGTCAATAACAGGGGCTTCGGGAGGAGCAGCGGGTCGCCTTCCGAAAAAAGCATGTTCAGCGATGCGCTCAGTATTTATGATCATTTAAAAAAGCGGCCGGGGATAGATGCTGGGCAGATCATCGTAGCAGGCCGGAGCATTGGCACCGGCGTGGCTACTTACCTGTCTTCCAAACGGCCTGTGACAGCAACCATCCTGATTACGCCGTATGAAAGCATGACAGCCGTGGCGCAGGAAAAATACCCGTTTGTGCCCATCAGCCTTTTGCTCAGACACCCCTTCGCCTCCGAGGTCTATGCTGAAACAATCCACACTCCTGTGCTCGCCCTCATTGCAAAACACGATGTGGTGATCCCGGCTCCGCATGCCTACAGCCTCCTGAAACACTGGAAAGGAGAAAGCTCCTTCCTCGAAGTGGAGGCCGATCACATCTCCATTATGGCTGATCAGGCGGTCTGGAAGAAGATCGGAGAATTTACCGGAAGCCATACTAAATAATAAGCGCGTACGTTCTAATGATCAAAACTGATCAAGGAATGAGGCGCATTTTTACGATTCCGGTATTCATACTATGGTTGTTTTTCAGGCCGGGCTTTCTCCGGGCCCAGGATACGCTCATCGTATATGACATTGCCTCCCAAACGATCGACACCCTCTTGCCTGTTGCTACCGGCGCTTCCGTTGCCTTTGCCAAAACAAGCTCCTCTACCGGCACGATGGGAAATAAAGCAACATTGAGCCAGGTTCCTCCCACCACTAATCTCTTCAGCGGCTCTGATTTTTGTGATATCACCAAAGCCGCCAACTCGTTTAACCTGTCGAGCTACCCGGCCAGGACCGCTGTCGCACTCCGGTATTACAGGGGCGACAGTCTGAAAACAGGATGCTCGGGAATATTGGTTTCTCCCTCGGCGGTACTAACGGCCGGACATTGCGTGTATGACTATTTTACCAGGAGCTTTTCAAAGTTTGATAGCCTGAAAATCTGCCCGGCCTATAACAATGGAATGGATCATCCGGCGCTTCCGGTATCGATGGCAAAGAAAATTTATATTTTCAAAACCTACTACCACCAAAGCACCTCGGATGATATTGCCCTGATCCAATTGGAAGAGCCGATCGGCCTGCAGACCGGCTGGGTAGGCATCGGCTACGAAGCCAACCTGAACAATTACCAGAATAAAGTCTTACACAAATTCAGTTACCCTTGCCGGGATCTATTTGGCAACAGGGTGTTCAACGGAGATACCATGTACTATAATTATGGTTATATCAATATCACCTCCACTTACCTGGGCATTAACAGCCCTGCGGCAACGGGTGTCCAGGGACAAAGCGGAAGCTCCTTTTTGTATACAGATAACACCGACTATTACGCCGTGGGCGTCTTTAACTACAGCAATACCTACTACCACTACCCGATCAGGCAAAACGTGTTCACCCAACTTGAACATGTTCTGACAAGCTATGCCACGGGTATGAGCGAAGAGGATCCTGTGATAGCTGCTCCGGCTATTTATCCGAATCCGTTCAATAAGGTACTGCACATAGATGCCGGTGAAAGGAAAGCTATCGTCGTAAAGCTCAGCAATAGCCTGGGGCAGGTGCTGAGGGAGGTTTCTATTTCTTCGGCGACACACACAGAGATCAACACAGGTGATCTTGCTCCGGGACTATACTTTTTATGGGGAGAGGCGGATGGCCGTCCATTTTCAGCCAAATATGTGAAAGAATAAACTCAGGCCGGGTTTTTCCGGTTCTTAAACCAGGTGATCAGCACCGGAATAGCGGTAATCACAATCAACCCAATCACAATGTAGCCCAGGTAGTGTTCTGTTTGCGGAAAACGTTTTCCCAGAAAATAGGCGATGCTACCAAAGGAACCGATCCAGGCCACGGCACCTGCCACATTGTATAGCATGAACAATCCGAAGTCCACCTTGATGACACCGGCCAGCACGGGTGCAAAGGTGCGGATGATGGGCAAAAAGCGGCCCATGATGAGTGTTTTGCCGCCATGCTTTTCATAAAAGGTTTTGGTGGTTTCGAGGTGCTTACGCCGGAAGAAAAAGCTGTCTTTCCGCTTGTAGAGGGCATCCCCGGCTTTTCTGCCAAACCAGTACCCGAACATATTTCCGAGAATAGCGGCAGCCATCAATAACAATAACAAAGGGACGAAGGCCACACCCAGTAAATGCGGCTTGGTAGCACAGAGCAAACCGGAGATAAAAATAAGTGAATCGCCCGGAAGAAAAAAGCCTACCAACAACCCTGTTTCGGCAAATACCACGAACAGCAGCAGCCACAGGCCACCGTAATGGATGATGCTTTGCGGGTCGGTTAAGGTCTTAAGAAAATCGAGCATTTTTGTGTTTAAAGATACAAGAATAATACAGATTTACGCGCAAACCAACAGGCGAAAAGTCCGGTATAAAGCCAAATAAAGGTAAAGATGGGGGTGTTTTTCCCGGTACCGGGGACGAGGATAATAATCCGTTAAGTATTTGGAGTCTGTGGATTTATCTTACACATTTGTATTAAACATTAAACCACTCCTCTTATGAAAACAGTATTACACTGCTCCTTATGCTTACTACTTGGATCTATTTTATTTTTCTCCTGCAGGTCGGAAGATCAGGACCAAAGCAAAGCTGCTGCACTGGCACCGGGTATTGAAGAAAAAATAGACCTTGTCAATCATCCTATGACTGAAGCCAGGGGCTTATTCCAGATCGCTACCTGCAAAGACAGCATCCTCATAGATTCCCTGGGGCAATTACCTCCTGTAGCCGATAGCATCCGGATAGGTGCCTTTATAGCCATGCAGGACAGCGCTCTGAAGCTAAAAGGAAATTTCACCGGAAATTACCTGCGTGCTCTGAGAATTGTTTATGGATTGGATGAAAGCAATACGAAGATGAAGCTCTATTATCAGCCTGTGTTTTTAAAACGTGTCACGCTAACAGGAACCACTTCGATCGTGTTCGAACCCAAAGCGAGTCCTTACTATTATTACTACAGATACAGCGATACCTCTTTTGTTTATGAAGCGGATATTGCTAAAGTGGATTCCGCAAAAGCCCGCTATGCGAGACGTATCAGCTTCAAAAAATTAAATGGAAAATTCAGGCGCTTCCACCCGGGAATGACTGATACCAGTGATGTGATGGCCTGC
This sequence comes from Hydrocarboniphaga daqingensis, assembly GCA_943362175.1. Classification (GTDB taxonomy): domain Bacteria; phylum Bacteroidota; class Bacteroidia; order B-17B0; family Aurantibacillaceae; genus UBA4416. Next base: position 72,976 of record CALRIU020000002.1, read on the forward strand.
CTCTTCCCTTTCCAGGAAATCAAACAAATGGTAGTGGACAACAAAGCTACACATGTATACATCATCAACTCAGGAGAAGAAATCCCTGTAGGCACAAAAAACTACATGAGGCATGTGATGATCCTGGGTCCTGATAGCCTGGGACACCGTTTCACCGATATCTTTTTCAGGAAATATGCAAACCTGTCGCACCTATGCCCTCCGAATTGTGCTCAGCATATTTTCAATCTTAAACCAATAACGCCCTGATTACTATACAAACCCCGAAAAATAAGAAATCATGAAACTAACAACTTTAGACCCAGAGCTTATTAACTTCAGATCAAATTTATTAGCTCTTACAAGTAATGAAGACCAGATTTTTTTAGACAATTGCGCTGTATCTATTCCCGCAGGCAGTCAGGCCATATTTGCCTGTCGCGACTACATGGAACTTTACGGTGCCAAAATAAACGGAGAGCACGCTATAGAAATTATCGAAGATTATGCCGACTTCGAATTCCTGTTCCATAAGGCTATGGAACTTTATGATAAAAAAGACAATTATATAACGGGATTAAAAATGATACTGGGAGCAGACTCTGCATCAAAAAAGATAGTTTTAGGATACAGGCCTCTGGTAATGAAAAGGGCAAAGGTTGTGTCTTCCAGTACAATCACTCCTATAAACTCTTATAATATTGCTGCAGAAGGATTGGTTTTCATGTATAATCCTACAAAACTTCCAGGCGAAAGATTTGAAGCATTCGCAGATTATTCCGTCTATACTAAAGAGTATGCAGATAAATTCTACATCAGGAGAAACAAGTCCGAAATTAATCCTACGAAATATATTCCCGATGTAGACACAGATTCCGCCATATTTTCGTTCCAGGAAATTTTCACAATGATCGATGATAATTCTCCTGAAAAGAAAACCTTGATTTTTAATTGCATGGTCGAAGATTATGATCCTGTAGCAACCAGGCGCAATAGCTTTATCTTATCACCGAATATCATTCCCACTTTGAATAAGAGTTTTGATTCGGCAAAAAACATGTACACTGATTTAGCACACCTTTGTCCACCCAATTGTAACCAACCATTGAAGTACAAGATAAAACCTAACAGTTCTAACCCATAAAAAAACCGTAAAAAGTTTATATATTTAATTATATAAACTTTTTACGATATGTTACCTGTCAGCCAAATACTCATGGATTTATCCACAACGATCTTAGCAATACTCATAGGACTCCTGGCATACCGAAAACTGCCGGCCTTCTATCGTGTCCTGTTTTTCCAGGCATTGGCCTATTTGATCATTGACAGCTATGCGGTTACCTATCCGAATAACGAACAGGCCTATAACATTGAAATGATCTTTGAGTTCAGTCTGCTGTTTTTAGCTTCGGCTCTCTATTTCAAAACAAAGAACAGTCGCATGCTCATATCCGGCTTATTTTTAATATTTCTATTGCTGTTTGTTTTTGATGTTTATTCTTCTCCAAAGCAGTTTGCTAATCGCGCCTACATCGCAGGTGGGGTATTGATCACAGGAATTTACCTGGCTATTCTGTTCTTTCACTTTTTAGGAAAAAAAGATCATTATCATACTTCTGCTTTGGTTTTAACATGTTTAGGCGTAGTCATTTATTTCGCATGCGCCGCACCTTACCTTAGCATGATCAGTTACTTCCAGAAACAAAGCCCACAATCCAATAAAGAGCTGTTTAATCTCATTGTTGTCACCTTAGGCCGTGTACGTTATCTTTTAGTTGCCCTTGCATTTTTAATGTATTGGAAGCCGTTTCAATTCAAGTTGCAAAATAAGCCTCACTCATGACTGATTCAAAAACGATTGACCCAAATATCCTGCTTGCTATCATTTGCTCTACGCTCCTGATTCTGTTATTGATCGCTATTGTCGTTATTGTACTTTTTATTTCTGGCAGGCAAAAAACAAAACAGGAAATGGAAATGACACAAGCTAAATTATCCTACGAACAGGAGCTCCGCAAAGTGGAAACGGAGGTCAAAGAGCAGGTCATGGGACAATTCGCGCACGAGCTGCACGACAACATCGGCCAGCTCCTCACGGCCATGCACATCCAGATCGAGAACCAGAAGCTGGATCATCCGGCTTTGGCGGAAGGCTTAAAGCCGGTGGAGTTTTACCTTGGCGATGTGACCCGCCAGCTGAAACTACTCAGCCGCACACTCAACAACGATTACGTCGGCCAGATCGGCTTGTTCCAGGCTCTGAACACGGAAGTAGACAGGATGAATCTGCTGAGACGCTTTGTGGTTCATTTTGCAACGGTGGAAGGGAAAACAAACCTCGACAAAAACAGTGAGTTGATGGTATTCCGCATCTTCCAGGAGATCACCCAGAATGCCCTCCGGCACTCTTCTGCCAAAAACCTTTACATCACCGTCGACAACAGTGCCAATGGCTTTGAAATGACTGTCAGGGACGACGGCAAAGGCTTTGACGCCAAACAGATGCTGATCTCCTCAAAGGGCTCGGGCCTGATCAACATTATCAAACGGGCAAAATTGTCGGGGCTAACCTGCGAAATTTCATCCAAACCGGGTGAAGGCGCTTTGTTTACATTAAAAAAAATACCAACTTTGGCATAAACTAACCCCCAAATTCTGATTTTATGGCCAACGGGAACAAAAAAAACATTGTACTTGTTGATGACCATGTCATCATTCGCAACGGGCTCAAGGAGCTGATCGAAAAACTCGGTGATTACCAGGTAAAAGACCAGTTTGACAACGGACCTCTCTTCCTGCATTCTTTAGCGGATGCGACCCATCCCGACCTCCTGATCCTCGACATCAGCATGCCCGGCATGAACGGCGATGCGGTGCTGGAAGCCATGAATGAAAAACAGGTGAAGATCCCAACGCTCGTGCTTACCTTAAACGATGCTGACGATATGGTGATCCGGATGTTCCGGCTGGGCGCACGGGGCTATCTCAAAAAAAACTGCACGGCAACGGTCTTAAAAGAAGCGCTGCAATCCATTTTCGATCACGGCTACTATCATAATGAGTTTCTTACCTATTCGCTCCAAACCAATGCGGCACCTGCCAAAAAAAATGAGCGCGAGCTCATCCTGGAACAACTCACTACCCGCGAAAAGGAATTTCTGAAACTGGTATGTGATGAAAAGGAATACACCTATGAGCAGATTGCCGATAAAATGTGCGTGCAGCCCCGAACGGTGGATGGCTACCGTGAAGCGATCTTTTCAAAATTCGGGATCAAATCGAAAACAGGGCTTGTGCTCTTCATTCTGAAGCACAAGCTGGTAGATCATTTGTAAAAAATCCTCTTAGTATTTCGCGAACAGGGAATCGTCGTGTACCAGTCTCTTCTTTTCGATGCTGGCCCTGATGTCCGTCAGCTGCCCTTTCGGAATAGAGCTGATGAGTTTTTTGGTATAATCCGATTGCGGATTCAGGTAAATGGAATCGGCGTCGCCCATCTCTTCGATTTTCCCCTGGTTCATCACCACCATGCGGTCGCTCATAAACTTCACAACCGACAAGTCGTGGGAAATAAAGATATAGGTGAATTTAAATTCACGCTTCAGGTCATTCAACAAATTCAAGACTTGCGCCTGCACCGATACATCGAGTGCGCTCACACTCTCATCGCAAATAATAAATTTAGGGTTGAGGGATAAGGCCCTGGCAATGCACACACGCTGACGCTGGCCGCCGCTGAACTCGTGCGGATAACGGCTATACTGCTTTTCTTCCAATCCCACTTTCTTCAAAAGCTCCATCACCTTTTCCTTACGCTGCCTGTTATTATCATGCAGGTTATGGATCTGCATCGGCTCTATCAGTGCTTCCCCAACCGTAATCCTTGGATTCAGCGAGGAATACGGATCCTGGAAAATGATCTGCATGTCCTTACGCAGGTAACGCATATCTGCGGCATTGAGCTTCAGGAGATCGTTGCGCTGAAAAAATATTTTTCCTTCTGTCGGCTCATTCAGTCTCAGGATAGTACGGCCCAGCGTGGTTTTTCCGCAGCCGCTTTCCCCTACCAGCCCCAGGGTTTCGCCCTCGTATACATCCAGCGACACATCGTCTACCGCTTTTACCCATTCTTTGGTTTTACCGAATAAGCTTTTGGTTTTAGGAAAATAGGTTTTGATATGCTCAAGCTCCAGGATCTTGGAGCGGCTGTAAAGCTCCTTGTGCTCCTCGGCGCGCTGCTCTTTGGTGATGATCACGCTGTTGATGGCTTCGCTGACTGTTTTAGGAATTTCCACCATAAAGCCCTGCTCGTCGGTCTTCATAAAATCGGAAGATACCGGCAAGCGCATGATGCGCCTGTCGAGCGGAGGGCGGCAGGCTAAAAGACTTTTGGTATAGGGATGTTTGGGATTGCTGAAAATTTCGAGCACCGGTCCCTGCTCCACCACTTTCCCCTTATACATCACCATCACTGTGTCTGCCAGCTCGGCAATCACGCCGAGATCGTGGGTAATGAACATGATGCCCATGTCCTGTTCACGCTGCAACTGCAACATCAGGTCGAGTATGGTTTTCTGTACGGTAACGTCCAGCGCGGTGGTTGGCTCATCGGCAATCAGGATGCGTGGATTGCAGCTCATGGCCATTGCAATCATCACACGTTGTTTCTGACCTCCGGAGATCTGGTGCGGGTAGACGTTGAAAACCCTTTCCGGATCAGGTAACTGAACCTGCTCAAATAATTTGATGGTTTTCTTGCGGGCTTCTTTTTTAGTAATTTTCTGATGCAGCAGAATAGCCTCCATCACCTGGTCTCCGCAGGTATACACGGGGTTGAGGCTGGTCATCGGCTCCTGGAAAATCATCGCGATCTCGTTGCCACGGAAGGACCTCATTTCTTTCGGATCGAGGTTCCGGAGGTTTACCGTTCCCTTTTCCTTGGAGTGATACAGGATCTCACCACCCGACACGTAGCCCGGGGGGTTGGGAATAAGCTGCATGATGGAAAGAGAAGTAACCGATTTTCCGGAGCCGCTTTCGCCCACAATGCCAATGGTCTCGCCTTTGTGCAGGGTAAACGACACATCATTCACCGCTTTCATCAGCTCACCGTCCGACTTAAATTCGGTAACGAGGTTCTTTACCTCCAGCAAAATCTCTTTTTCCATAATTGTATGACGAATATAACAATTAGCCTTTCAAAACAAAGCATCTTGGTTGGTCAAAAGCCTCTGTTCATCGATTTTTTCTTAAGAAACCACGCGCCGGGGAAAGCTCTAAGGCTTATAAAACAGCCATTTTCCGATCTCGCGCCAGCTGGCCTTTTTGCCATACATGAGGATTCCCGTACGGTAGATCCTGCCGGCCAGCCAGGTAAAGAACAGGAAGCCGATGACCAGCGAAACCATCGATAAGAGCAGCTCCCAGGCCGGCACATCAAATGGAAGGCGCACCATCATCACGATAGGCGATGTGAGCGGAAAAATCGAGAAGAACTGCGCCATGGAGCTATCGGGGTCTGTGGCTACCGTTTGGGCGATCAGGAAGCTGGCGATCAGCGGTACCGTGACGGGCAGGATAAACTGCTGCGTGTCGGCCTCGCTGTCAACCGCTGAGCCGATTCCTGCAAAGAGCGCAGCATACAGCAAATAGCCGAACAGGAAATAAAAGCCAAAGCAAACCAGCAATTTGGTGATATTGATATTCTGAAACTCGTTGATTAACTCGATGACCTCGTTCGGCGATTTCACCTTCTGCATTTTATCGACACCGGCAGTCAGGTCATTTTTCATCACCTTTTCCACCTGTGCATTTTGCTTCGCGGTATCGGCAATCTGGTCTTTGAATAGCACATTCATCGTCACCGTCTGGATGGTAATCGTCAGCACGATCCACAGGATAAACTGCGTGAGCCCCACAAGGGCAATCCCGATAATCTTACCCAGCATCAGCTGGAAAGGCTTTACGGAGGAGAAGATCACTTCCACGATGCGGTTGGTCTTTTCCTCGATCACGCCGCGCATCACCTGGGAGCCATAGAGGAAGATCATGAAATAAATAATAAAGGCACAAACAAAGCCTACCACCATGTTCGTTCCGGTATTCGTTTTTTCATCCTTCCCGTTTTCCGTGACTTTGATCGTGAGCATTTCCACGGGGCGGCGCGCCTTGTCGATCTTGGAAATATCGATGCTGTCGCCCTGCAGCCTGTAATCGAACAGGATGTTTTCCATCGCATTGGTAATGTATTGCTCGGTGCTCATGCCCGGCTGCTTTTTGTAATACAGGAGCGGCGTGGTTTTCTCACCGTTGATCGGATCGCCGTTGATCTCCATGATCAGGTCAAAAGGCCCGTCTTTCAGCTTGGCTTTGGCGCTTTGGAGGGATTCCGCACCATAGGTGAACTTGATGGTTTTGGAATTGGGCAGCTGATTGACGAATAAGCCGCTGTGATCCAGCACCAGGATCTGGTGATCGGTTTTATCGCGCAGGGCAAGCCAGACAGGCACAATAAACACACCGGCCATCAATAAAGGACCGAGGATGGTCATCAGCAGGAATGATTTTTTCTTGACCCTGGAAAAATATTCTCTTTGTATGATTAAAAAAAGCTTGTTCATAAGGAATGCAAGGTTTGGAGCGTTATGATCTTATTCTGTAAAAGCGCTTTGTGTATTGGCCGTCTGTTTCTGTTCCACGACCGAAATAAAAATATCATTCATGGAAGGGATCACTTCATGGAAGGACAGGATCTCACCGGAATTTAAGACAGCCTGCAACAGGTCGTTGGGCCTGTTCTGGCGGAGCAGTTTCAGCGTCACGGTATGCACATCCTCCTCTGATTTTTTCTCCAGGAACTCAGCGCCGGCCCATACCGCATTGGTAAAGCCAAGCAGGTTGCCCCTGAACACAATATTATAGATGCTGCTGCTATATTGCTTACGGATCTCTTTCACGGAGCCGTCGAGCAGCTTCTGCGATTTGTTGATGAGGGCGATGTTGTCGCAGAGCTCTTCCACGCTTCCCATGTTATGCGTCGAAAAGATAATCGTTGCCCCTTTTTCCCTCAGCTCCAGGATCTCTTTCTTGATGAGCTGTGCATTGATGGGATCGAAGCCGCTGAACGGCTCATCGAGGATGAGTAGCTTAGGCTCGTGCAGCACCGTTACAATGAACTGTACCTTTTGCTGCATCCCTTTACTGAGCTCCTCTATCTTTTTGTCCCACCAGCTTTCGATCTCAAATTTCCGGAACCATTCCTTCAGCTTGGTTTTCGCATCGTTCTTTTTAAGCCCTTTGAGCTGCGCCAGGTACATTACCTGCTCGCCCACCGACATTTTTTTGTACAGGCCGCGTTCCTCAGGCAAATAGCCGATCATGTCCACATGCTTCGGCGCCAGCTTTTCTCCGTTGAAAAAAATTTCGCCCTGGTCGGGGCCCGTAATCTGGTTGATGATGCGGATGAGAGAGGTTTTGCCTGCTCCGTTAGGTCCCAGCAAACCAAAGATCTTCTGTGGCTCTATTGCCAGGCTCACATCGTTCAGCGCTGTATGGTTGGCATACTGCTTATGAATGTGCTTTACTTCTAAAATAGGGTTCATACTAAAAAATTATTCTGCGAATTTTAGTTTAAAATTACTGATGCTTACTACTGAATAGTTAATAGGATTGGATAATTGTCCCCTTCTTTATTTCCAATAAAAAACAGTTTATTGTCGTTTATTTTACCACCGGTCATAGGCCATAAGTTAACCACATTATTCTTGCCACCAACGTCGCTGTTCAGCATCGGGGACGTTTTTTCAATGGTTCCATCAAAGTTTACAACCTGAATAACCGGAATTTTGATCCAGGAAATTGTCGGAGGGACAATGGTGTATTTTTTTCCATCGTGCTTATAAAAATAATCGTTGTAAACAAGAATCAATTTATTGTTTGATGTTACGCCAAAAATGGTTCCAAACATTCCGTTGTCGTCAATGGTTTTGTTGCTTTTATTAAATTCTAAAACCTTGACAAAATCGCCGGCTTCATTGAAAAAAAACACCTCTCCATTATCGCAATTGATTTCCGTTGTATATACCAGCTGATTTCCTGTTCCCATGGTTGAATTTGTTTGCTTACGGTAATCTTCGGTAATCATAACAGCCTTGCCGTCGGCATTTGCAAGCACTTGCCTGATCTGCAAATAGGTATAGTATTTTTCGAAAGCCAATGTCTTATGGCTGATCAGGTCGCCCTTCCCGTTTACCTTTAAATAAAATGCTCCTTTTTGCTTTGTGCCACCCAAACTTACTTTACCGTCTTCTGTATAAAAACCTGTCACCAACAATTCATTGGCAGGCGTCAAACCGAAACCATGAGACTCATATTTTTTTGGATCATCCAGTTTAACCGTATTTTCTTTGAATGAATCACCTGTATTTGAAACAGAAAAAACAGATAAAACATCAGGCATTTTACTCACCATCACACGTTTTATAATATAAGCGGAACCATCATCTCCGACAACCGGCGTATTAACAGGTCCTTTTTTTGCTTCATAAGGCAGTTCATACTCCTTGGAAAAAACTATTTTAGCCTTACTGTCTAAAACAGTCACCATGATTTTTTCTTTGGTTTCTTTTACAAACGGCATCTCTGTTAACACAACCGCGAATTTTCCGTTTGGTGATGTGGCACATGTGAAATTACCCGAATTCATCGCTTTTTCAGCACCAATGGAAAGCAGCTCTTTTTTTTCAGCACCAATAGTTCCGTCTTCAGACACGGGGTGAGCATACACATATGTTTTTTTGTCATCCTTATTAAACACCGACTTTACCAACATCATGTTATTCTCAAGCGTTAAAAAACCTTCGTAAATAGACACCAGCATTTTTTCAGCAGGAACTTCCAGCTTCTTATTTACAACAAGCTCAGTCTTGTCATTTATTCCTTGCAAATGGAGCTTCATCCCATCACGCATGCTGTACGTATTGAAGAGCACATACTTTTTCCCGAAACTCTGAAATGACTGGCAATCCATGTCTATCATCCCTACTGCCGGTTTGGGAAACCCTAAATCGAATTTGAAATTTTGAGCAATTGCTATACCTGGCAGCAACAGTAAAAGAGAATAAATAGCTTTTTTCATGTTTTTTAGCATTGATTTTATCAATAAAAGTAGTTTTTATTCTACATAAAAGGCCAGCCCTTTCAGGTATTCGCCCTCCGGGAAATTGGGAGTAATCACGTGATCGGCCGGCTGCGACAGGGTGTGCAGGAGCTTCATGTTCCGGCGCGACTCAATGGCCGCGGCAGTCACCGTATTGTAAAACAGCTTTTTATCGATGACCCCTGAGCAGGAAAAGGTAAACAGGATCCCGCCTTTTTTAATGTTCTGCAAGGCCATCTGGTTGAGGCGCTTGTAGCCGATCACCGCATTATGCGACACATCACGGCTTTTGGCAAAGGCCGGCGGATCGAGGATGATGATGTCGTAGTTCTTTCCATGGTCCTTCAGGTAATCGAAGGTATCTACGGCAAAGCCTTCATGATTGGCAATCCCGTTGAGCACCGCATTTTTGTTGCAGAGCTCGATGGCCTTCGCACTGGAATCGACCGAATGCACCACCTCACAACCTGCCTTGCCGGCATACATGGAAAAGCCGCCGGTATAGGAGAAGGTATTCAATACCCGCTTGCCTTTGCTGTAAGACCCAAGCAGGGAGCGGTTTTCACGCTGGTCAATGAAGAAGCCGGTTTTCTGCCCGGTAATAAAGTCGATATAAAATTTAACGCCGTTCTCCAGCACCACCAGCTCTTCGTTGCAGCTTCCGTAGAGGTATTCATTGCTCAGACCTGCGGAATAATTGGCAGGAAGCGTTTCCGAGCTTTTGTCGTAAACGGATCTGAGTTGTGGGCCGTAAATACTTTTCAGGGCTTCGGTAATATCCATACGGCACAGGTGCATGCCGATGCTGTGAGCCTGGAATACCACATGACCGGCGTAATAATCCATGATCAGGCCCGGTGCCCCGTCGCCCTCGCCAAATACCAGGCGGTAGACATTGGTTTCCGGGTTGCCTTCCAGGTTGAGGAACTTGCGGTAATCGTAAGCCCTTTGGATCTTCTTGACCCAAAAATCCACATTGATCTTTTGTTTGCTGAAAGAGATGATCCGTCCGGTAATACTGCCCTTCTGGTATTGAGCCATCCCGAGAAACTGTTGTTTGGCGGAATAGACTTCCATAATGTCGCCGTCTTTCAGGGAAGGATCCTGCTGCTTGATGGCTCCGGAAAAAATCCAGGGATGAAAACGCAATACCGGCAGCTCTTTGCCGTTTTGAAGGGTCATGTGTGGGTAATCGCTCATCCTGCAAAGGTATCTTATTATTGGGTTTTATTAGCGTTTTACAAGCTAAAATTTTAAGTAAATTAGCGCCTTATCACCAAACTGCAAACACAGCACAAACAGATTATGACGACTTCAGAGATACGATTCAAAGTAACCGTGGATGAGAACCAGTTACCTCATAAAATTGAATGGGAAGCCCCCGACGCGAACGAAGGCAGCTCTTGCCGCAGCATTATGCTGGCCCTGTGGGATGAGAAAGAGAACAACACCATGCGCATCGACCTTTGGACGAAAGACATGAGCGTGGATGAGATGAAAAAATTCTTCCACCAGAATATCGTCACACTCACCGACACGTATCTACGCGCTACCAACGACGAAGCTACCGTAAAAGATATCCGGGAATACATGAGCGGCCTCGGCAAGCGCATGGGCGTTTTAGCAGATTAAAAGATACAGGTATTGAGGATCTGTTGCCTGATAGGAGCCGTATTATTCAGCCTGTTCTGCCGCGCGCAGGATAAGGCATACGACATCCATAAAACCTTCACGGTGGAAGAGGTGCAGGCAGACATTGACTACACCGCCAAATACCTGCTGAAATTCCATCCTGATCCTTACCGTTACTTTCCGGAAGACTCGCTGCGGGCGTTTATCACAGCCACCAAAGCAAAGATCACGAAACCCCTCAACGAGATGCAGGTGCGTTTCTACATCAAGCAGATCATTGTAAAGATCGGCTGCGGACACACCGATGCCGCCGCCTCCAGGGCCTATGTCAAAACCGTGGCGAAGCTCAGCAGGCCTGTCATGCCGCTCAATACCTACCTGCTCGACGATGGGCGGCTGGTTGTGATCAACAACCTCTCGGGCGATTCGGCGATTGTGGCAGGCGACGAAATTACAAGCATCGACGGGCATCCCACCGATACGATCCTGAAAACCATTTTCTCGGTGATTACCTCCGACGGCCGCAACGAAAGCTGTAAAAAAAGGGGTATCAAATACGAGTGGTTCAAATATTATTATTCCTTTTGCTATGGCTTCAAATCTTCCTACAGCCTTAGCTTTAAGCGTAGCAACGGAAGTGTCTACAGCTCGAAGCTGGAGGCCATCTCCTCGCTGAAAGACACGCTGATACTGCCGAGGCAAGACTCGGTCACCTTTCTTCAACACACGAAGACCTGCCGCTACAGCATCATGAACGCGGCGAAGCCTGTAGCCATCATCGATGTCAACAGCTTTGGCGGAAAACACTGGAACCGCTTTTACAGAAGGACGTTCAGGGACATCAGGCGCAGGGGCATTGAGCATGTGGTGATCGACCTGCGGGATAACGGTGGCGGCAAGATCAACAACGGGCTTAAGCTCATGTCCTACCTTATCCCTAAAACAGTTAAAGTCCCTTTCGACCGGAGGCCAAACCTGCTCCCCTTCAGCTGCCGGCTGAAAATGGATGCCGGCACGCGCATCACACCGCTGCTCTTTACCTTATTCCTGCCGGAAGTCCCTAAAAAAGGGCGTTTGAGGCATTTCTTTTTCGGTTTTCCCAAACACAGGAACGGCTTTCGCGGAACTACCTATGTGCTGATCAACGGCAAGTCTTTTTCGATGAGCTGCATCGCCGCCGCTTATTTGAAGCACAAAGCCAATGCGGTGCTTATAGGCGATGAAACGGGAGGCAATGTGGCGGGCAGCAATGCCATTCTTACAGGATCTTTATTTTTACCTAACACACATGTAAAAATCTTTGTGCCGGTTTATCACATCTATCACGACATCAACGTCGAAAATACAGGCCATGGGGTTATGCCCGATTACCACACCATATATAGCAAGGAAGATATCCTGGACGGCCTGGACCTGGACATGAAAAAAGTGAAGGAGCTGGTGAGGTAATTTATTGACCGAAGGCTCGCTTACCCACCCACCCTGCTCAAAAGCCCACAGGACTTTTGCCGTGCCATGATGAGTTATCGCCTTAACCGATGCTGTTCCTCACCCTTTGGCTGAAATCCCTCAGGGCCTGGTTAAACGGCGTATTATGATTCTCCATTTTATCTTTAATGTAGATGGAGGCCAGGACATGCGTCAGCTGCTCACCTTCATCATCGCCTTCAATCTCAATCGACGGCTTTTGTTCTTCAAGCAAAGCCATTTCCGCTTCCTGCAACTGGGGCAGATTGTAGCTTTCCACTAATTTTTTGATTGCTGGTATTTTCATTTCAATTGCGAATTTTATGCGAATGTACAGATCAAGAATTACGGATCACTTTAGAATATACAAATGTGCTTCTCAGGAGCCTGATTCGTATATTCGTCAGCATTCGTCCTTATTTTCTCAGGTCACCAAGCATTTTTTGTAAATAATCCTCTTTGCTGGTAGCTGCTCCTTCCAGGAGAACGCCGTTTTTAAACGTAGCGATAAAAGGCAGGTTGTCTACACCACCCAGTTTACGGGCATGCTCATTCTCCTCGGCATTCACATCCAGGAACAACACGTCCGCATTATGCTCGTCATTGGCATGGCGTTTAAACTTAGGGGCAAATAATTTGCAGGAGCCGCACCAATCGGCAAAATATTTCACGACTACTTTATCATGGGATTTGATCAGGCTCTCGAAATTGCTGTCTGTACTGGTTTGTAACATGGTTATTCTGTTTTTTAAATGAATAGAACGTATTGACGTCACAAAAGTAACAATTTCTCCCTTCAAAAGTTTGGAAAGCGAAAGCATAAAAAATCCCCGTTACGACAGAGCATAACGGGGACTGTTATATTAAATAAAGAATTGTTATTTCGTAACGATCACTTTCTCTCTCACAGCACTTCCGCTTAAGAAGTAAACGCCATGAGCAAGCTTGCTCACATTGTATGAGAAGTTATTTTCGAGGCTCAGCTCAACCACTTCCACTACCTGGCCTAATTCGTTGGCGATGGTAATAGTCATTTGTTTAGTGCCTTTGATCATGAAATCACCGTTGTTAGGATTAGGATAAACCACCACACCTGCAGTGGCAGAAGTCAGCGACTCAATACCTGTACAAGGGCTCACAACGATCTGGATGGTGTTGGTTCCTACACAACCATTGGCTGTACCGGAAACAATATATACATTCGTTGATGTTGGAGTGAACGGTACATTGTTCGTCACACCGTTTGTCCACGTATACGTTGTTGCACCAAAGCCTGTCAGGGTGACGTTAGAACCTACGCAGATAGAGGTAGAAGAAGCTACTGCCGAAACGGTCGGAGTGCTGGAAACCACGACGGTAACTACCGCTGTGTTTGTGCAACCTGCGCTTGTACCGGTTACGGTATACACGTTAGATGCTGTCGGAGCAAATGGAATACCATTGGTAACACCACCTGTCCAGGCATAAGAAGTAGCACCTGCACCCGAAAGGGTGACGTTGCTTCCTGCACATACATTCGTAGATGTTGCTGTTGCAGATACTGTAGGCAGGCTGTTTACGGTTACGGTAACCACTGCGGTATTTGAACATGAACCGGCAGAACCTGTTACGGTATACGTTTGAGTAGCCGATGGCGTGAAAGCCACGTTATTGGTTACACCACCCGTCCAGGCATACGTTGTAGCGCCGCCACCGTTTAAGGTAACCGTCTGGCCCTGGCAAACGGCGTTGGAAGAAGCAGCAGCCGTGACGTTCAGCGACGATACCACCGTAATGGTAGATACCGCTGTCGCCGTACATCCGTTAGCAGCTGTACCCGTTACGGTATACGTGTTGGTAGAAGATGGAGAGAATGGAACGTTGTTAGCGATACCACCTGACCATACATACGTAGAAGCACCACCACCGCTTAACGTAATATTAGAGCCGTTGCAGCTTGTTGCAGAAGCAGGGTTTGCCGTTACGTTCGGAGCAGAGTTTACCACTACGGTTACAACAGCTGTGTTAGTACAAGGACCGCTTGCACCCGTTACAGTATACGTTTTGGTAACAGATGGTGAAAATGGCGTACCGTTTACAACACCGTCAGTCCAGAGGTAAGAAGTAGCACCACCACCTGTGAGGGTTACCTGCGCACCAGGGCAAATAGCCGCTGTAGTAGTGTTAGCCGTTACGTTAGGAGTAGGATTTACCGTCACGTTGGCAACAGCCGTTGCAGTACATCCGTTGGCAGCAGTACCTGTTACAGTATAGCTTCCTGATGCGGAAGGAGAGAATGCAACACCGTTGGAGATACCACCCGTCCAGGCATAAGAAGAAGCACCGTTACCAGAGAAAGTTACATTGGCACCGCTACAGATCACTGCAGAAGCAGGATTGGAAGACACTACCGGAGCAGCATTGACTGATACCGTTACCACAGCCGTATTAGAGCAGCTTCCGGTTGTACCGGTCACTGTATATGTCTGAGTAGAAGAAGGAGCAAAAGCAACACCATTGGTCACTCCACCCGTCCAGGCATAAGAAGTTGCGCCGGTACCGGTTAAGGTCACGCTCTGGCCCTGGCAAATGGTATTGGCCGTGGTATTAGCACCAACCGTCGGGCCGCTGGTGATGTTCACCGTTACAGCCGCTGTATTGGTACAAGAGCCTAATGTACCCGTTACAGTATAAGTTTGAGAAGCAGAAGGAGCAAAAGCAACACCGTCGGTCACACCACCTGTCCAGGCATAAGAAGAAGCGGAACCGCTACCGGTTAATGTAACCATACCACCTGTACAAACAGAGGTAGAAGTTGCATTGGCAGTAACCGTAGGCTTAGGATTAACTGTAATGGTAATCACAGCTGAGTTCGTACAAGTACCTGTACCACCGATCACCGTATAGGTTTGAGTAGCAGAAGGCGTGAAAGCAACACCGTTGGTCACACCACCTGTCCAGGTATAAGTAGAAGCACCTGAACCCGATAAGGTAATGCTCGTGCCCTGGCAGATATTGTTGGCTGTTGTATTAGCGGTTACAGCCGGCCCGGTAGAGTTTACCACCACAGAAGCTACAGCAGTAGCTGTACAACCGTTGGCAGCAGTACCCGTTACAGTATAGTTTTGAGAAGCTGAAGGCGTGAACGAAACACCGTTAGTGACACCACCTGTCCAGGCATAAGTATTGGCACCGCCACCGTTCAGCACGATGCTGGTTCCGCTGCATACCGTGGTAGAAGAAGGAGTGGATGTTACCGTAGGTTTTGGATTTACCGTAACCGTTATTTGAGACGCATTAATAGCACCGCAGGCATTCGCATTGGAAAGTGTGGTGGTAAATGTACCTGCCGTAGGGTAAGTAACCACCGGAGACGTGACCGTGTTGGTTGTATAAGACGCTGTAGCGCTGGTATAAGCCCTCCAGAAATAACCGCCGGCAACGGTTGAGCTACCATAGTTGTAAGTAATGGAGCTTCCCTGGCAAATAGGATTGGCAGAAGCCGTGAATGTTGATACAACCGGGCCATTAGATAAATAAGGGAAAATAAATAAGGAAAGGTTTAATGGAACCGGATTGGTGTACGTGGTTGGGTAATCATGCCATGTCCCATCGCTCCATCTTTCCCATGCCGTATTAACAGACTGGTTGTTATTCGTAGAGGTAATACTTAAGGTATCTCCGATGTTATAATCCAGGGCGGCAATGTCGATACTGATAAAAATCTTTTTAGAAGCAGGCAGGGTAACACCAGCCGGGAAATAGAAAGAAGTTAAGGTATTGGCTGCCACGTTCGCCATCACCGTTCCCATAGTAATCCCCTGGGATGTGATTTGTGTTGCTCCTACCGGGCTGTTGCTCGTTCCGTCATAAATCCTGACACCAATCACTTTTGAAGGTGTAGCGCTGTACGCCCTTCCAAAGTCAACATCAATCTGGTTCAACGTTGTAAAGGACAAAGAAGACAAGTTAAAAAACATTGCTTTCTCATAATCGGTATAGATGTTTGTACCATTGATAAAACCATCTGTACCCGCCGTCCATTCTGCACCCGTCCAGCCGGTAGGCAGGGGTTGATTGTTCACAAGCGCACAGGATGCCATTGTTGCTGTAGGGCGGGCCTGCATATTGGCCGGAGCCCCCTCAAACGCTTTCGCCACATTTACCTGTGCCGGCGACGCCGTTACTGTGATCTGCCTGTTCTGTTGCGCGAACCCAAAAGTTGCCGCTAACAAGCATAAACCAAGATTTAATACATGTTTTTTCATCGTTTTTTGTAATTAGTTTTATCCGGCAAATATACTCAGATTCAGGCCATTTCCACCCGCCGGCCGCGGAAAAAACCTCATTAACCTCTTTTTTTAAATCCCTGTAACACTGTTAAAATCAGACAGCCGAAATCATGACTTCAAAAAGAGCCTTATCAAAGCTATACAATAATACACGATGATTTATCCCCAATTAACAAACGTCTGCGTTTGATTAGCATTCGTTGCGCTGCGCTGATTATTCGTTTTTTGCCAAAAAGCCCTAAAATGTTAAACGGTATTGAGGGATGACAAAGAACTTCAGCTGGTAATCCGATTTGATGCTTTGGGTATTGAGGTCGTATTGCTGCTGGAAAATATTATCGTGCCGGGTAATGTTCTGCACATCCACACTGAGCTCATGCGTAAAGCGCCTGGTATTGAGCTTATAGGAAGGTTTGAGGTCGATCCTGAAATAAGGATCATACTGGTAGTCATAGGCGTATCGTCCGTCGCGTACCTCGGTATTGGTGGCAATGGAAGCAGGCAGATTAATCGGAACGTAGCGTTTTCCGCCGGCATAGGTCATTTTGGTATCTATCGCAAAGGTATGCTTCTGCCCTACTTTGAATTCCTTTCCTGCCAGGGCATTGAACACATAATTGCCGTTAAAAGCCGTATTACGGTACACTCCATCACTGGCGCGGTACTTACTCTCAAACACAGAAGCCGTCACCAGAAAATAATAGCCCCTGCTGTAGAATTTTTCCAGGGTGAGCTCAATGCCGTAATTATCGCCGGTGCCTTTGCTGACCAGGCTATCAACGTTGGGACTGGTAAAATCCGCTCCCAGGTTCACCGTGCTGAAATAATCGGGGCGTGATCGTTCGGGGATGCTGTACAGGTATTGATAATACACTTCCGTTTTGATGCGCATGCTGTTGAAGAGGTTCACATCGTAGGCGATCACAGCATGCGCTGCCCGCGTGAAGTCGAGGTTGCGGTTGGTTTCCTGTATGGCTCCATTGCCAAGGTTGGCAGTGGCAAAATAAATGTATAATGGCTGAACCTGGCTATGCAGACCCGCTCCGAAGCTCAGCGATTGTTTTTTATTGAACTCGTATTTCAGGCCCAGGCGGGGCTCCGGCGCGCTGGAATTATTGAGCAGCAGGTACTGGTAGGTAAAGCCCGTATTTGCCGAGAACCTTTCGCTGAAGGCATGTTTCCATTGGATAAAGCCCCGGCCCAGCATGGTATTTCCC
Source organism: Hydrocarboniphaga daqingensis (assembly GCA_943362175.1). Taxonomy (GTDB): domain Bacteria; phylum Bacteroidota; class Bacteroidia; order B-17B0; family Aurantibacillaceae; genus UBA4416. The sequence continues at coordinate 90,702 of CALRIU020000002.1, forward strand.
TTGTAATTGCGGAGCGTCACAAATCCTGTTCCATAGGTATCGATGCTGTCTACAAAATTCGTCGTGTACAAATCGAGGTAAAAGCCTGCGTTGATGAAATTCCGGGCATTGAATTTTTTATTGTAGGTGGTGTTCGCCGAATATTTCAAGGTCGAGGAGATATTCCGGTACTCGGGGCGCTTCGTCGCCGGATGTACCGTGGTATCCACCCGGTCGGCCGTAATGAGGTTGTACTGGTCGGAGATCCCGATGTTGGTTTTAATGTAGGAGCTGGAATTCAACAGGTAGGTATGCGAAACACCCGCGGCGCCCACATTCGATTTAAAATAGGTATCGCGCCCGCTGAAGCCGTACAGGTTATTTCCCTTCGATTGCAGGTCCTGCTTCAGGTCTACAAAGCTTAAGCCACCGATGCCCCACACCGAAAATTTGCCGGCCTTCCGGGTAGGCAGATCGGCTTTGAAGGTAAGGTCCTGGTATTGTGGTATGGCATTGCCCGTTCCAAAATCCAGGCCGATGTACTTGAATACCGCCAGTGTAGAATAACGGTAATTGACCATAAACGAGCCCTTCTTCTTTTGCTTGCTGAAAGGACCTTCGGCACCCAGCTCAAAGCCATTGAAACCAACCATGCCCAGGAATTCATATTTTTCATCATTCCCCGAGCGCATCTTGAGATCGAACACGCCGGCCGTGGCATTGCCGTAATCCGCCGGGAAAGCGCCGCTCAAAAAATCGGAGTTGTCGAGGGTATTATTATTGAGGATGCTGATAGGGCCGCCCGATGAGCCCAGGTTCCCGAAGTGATTGGGATTAGGAATATCCAGGCCGTTCAGCCGCCATAAAATACCAAGCGGCGAGTTTCCACGAATGATGATATCGTTACGGCTATCGTTGGAGCCGCTCACCCCCGCATAGTTAGCCGCCATACGGGCAGGATCACCGCGGCTGCCGGCATAGCGGTTGGCTTCCTCTGTGCTGAACACGCGCGAGCTCACCGTCGCCATTTTATTATTGGTTTTGGTCTTATCTACCTCCTCGGTGACCGTTACTTCCTCTCCCTGTACAGCACTCTCTTCCATCTCGATGTTGAGCACCGTTTCCTTCCCGCTGTTCAGGATCACGGTCTGAAATTTTTCCTTGTAAGAAATTAAAGAGATCTTCAGCTGCTTTCTTCCGAGAGGAATGTGATCGAGCCTGAACTTTCCGTTCTCATCCGTCGTGGTGGCTTTCAGGGGATCGGTGCCCGGCATGCTGATGACCGCACCCGGAAGCGGGCTTTGTGTTTGCTTATCGATCACCGTTCCGCGAATGGTTTGCGTGAGCTCTTCCTGAGCATGAAGCAGGTGCGTGATACATAACAGGAAGAGGATAGCGATTCTTTGCATAAAAAAATGACGCTGCAAATATACGCAATCATGTGTTTTGATGAGATCACTTCATGAAAGTGTCCAATCCAGACGCAGAATCATTTGGGCGTGCCCCCCGCCTGCCCCTGAGCCTCGGGGGGGCCAGGCTTTCCGTTCCAATCTCCGCAAATGTACTTCGGCAAGCTCAGTAACCAAGGCCCCGGAGGATTTCCACTGCTTCCGATAGCTATCGGAAGCTTCACGCGGATTTAGCCCAAAAATCCGGCTGTGCTGTTCACCCGTAGATTCCGGGCGCCCTAAAAAATAATCCGGGATCGTCTCCCGGATTTTGCCATCAAGGCGTGGAAGACGATACCGGAAGGATCTTTCCGTTATAGTATTGATTCCCTTGCAGCGCGAACCCGAAAATATATTCTGCCATCTGCAAAGGCGATAAAGGCGCCGCATAACCCGGAAAGGCTTCTGCCAGCATCTCGGTTTGCACGGCTCCAATAGCTAAACAATTCACCGAGATATTTTTATCTTTCAACTCCTCCGCCAGGCATTCTGTGAGACCCGCTATCGCCGCCTTGGAAGAGCTGTAAGCCGTGAGGCCCGGAAACTTGGCGCTTCCCTGGAAACCACCCATGCTGCTGATGTTGATCACATGCGAGCGTTTCTCTGTTCCTAATACGGGCAATAATTGCTGCGTCAGGTAATAAGGCGCAAACACATTGACTTTATACACGCGCTCCAGCTCTTCGTAGCTGATGGCCTCATAAGGCTTGTTAACGAGGCTGCCCGCATTGTGAACGATCACATCAATGGCTTTCGTTTTGTGCTTGATAAAAGCGATGGCTTCCTTCATGCTCTCTACCGACGACAGATCCGTCGCGCGCACATGCAGATTAGCCGTATTTAAGGACCTCAGGGCTTCTGTGTTCCTTGTGAGGCAGAATACGGTATCACCGTGATCCAGGAACTGACGGATCAGCTCCAGACCTATTCCCCTGCTGGCACCTGTAACAATAACGTTCATAAGCATTTTAATAATTAACCACCTGTTCCACGATCTCTTTCGGCAGCTGGCGTTCGCCGTACTGCTGGTTCCGGAGCTGCGGCTCGAAGCCCGCTTCTTTAATAGCGTCCTGGATGGTTTTATACGTAAACCGGTGAGGCGCGCCGGCAGCGCTCACCACATTTTCTTCGATCATGATGCTGCCGAAATCGTTGGCGCCACCATGCAGGCAGATCTGCGCCGTTTGCTTTCCTACCGTCAGCCAGGAAGCCTGGATGTTCTCTATATTGGGCAGCATGATGCGGCTCAGGGCCAGCATGCGGATATATTCATCCGCACTCACATTGTTGGAAATGCCCTTAATACGTTTCAGTAAAGTGCCGTCGTCCTGGAAAGGCCATGGAATAAAGGCCAGGAAGCCTTTGGCATGCTCCGGCTTTTCCGACTGCACTTCCCGCAGCCATACCAGGTGCTCGAAGCGCTCGTAGATGGTTTCCACATGCCCGAACATCATCGTGGCCGAGGTGGTGATGTTGAGCTGATGGGCGGCACGCATCACATCCAGCCATTCGCGGCCCGTACATTTTCCTTTGGAGATGAGGCGGCGCACGCGGTCGTTGAGGATCTCGGCGCCTGCACCCGGCAGGCTATCCAAACCCGCATCCACCAGGGCTTTCAGCACTTCGGTATGCGTCGATTTTTCGAGCTTGGTGATGTGCGCAATTTCCGGGGGACCAAGCGAATGCAGCTTGATCTGCGGAAACAGGGATTTCAATTCTTTAAACAGGTTCACATAAAAGCTCAGGCCGAGATCGGGATGATGGCCGCCCTGCAACAGGAGCTGATCGCCCCCGTATTTAATCGTTTCCTCGATCTTACGCTTGTAGGTGTCGATATCGGTGATATAGGCATCCTTGTGACCCGGGATCCTGTAGAAATTACAGAACTTGCAATTGGCGATGCAAACGTTGGTCGTATTGAGGTTCCGGTCGATCTGCCAGGTTACTTTATTGGAATGATGTTTTTTGATGTTGCGGATGTTGTTGGCCACAAACATCAGCTCGGATGTAGGTGCCTGCTCGTATAAAAACACACCTTCTTCGATTGTCAGGAACTCCAGGTTGTCGGCGCGCTTTAAAAGGGATTGAACATTCATAGGTTGATGTTATTATTATATTTAAAGGTCAGATGACACAGCCATGTTATCTTCATGAGCGGTTGTCACGACTTATCGTGAGGGCGATGTCATGTGTCAAATTTTACGCAGTAAAGGTACTGTTTATCCACAGAAACAAAAAGCCCTTTTCTTTGTTCAAAACCGGGCGTTTTACACATCTTTGTAACCAAACCGGTTTTTGACGTTATGAAGACAAAACAAAATATATGCGCCTACTCTTACTTACCTTCCTGCTGATCAATGGCTTCATGACCATGCACACCTCTGCTCAAACCTTTTCTTCGAGCTTGTATTTTGATACCGACCAGGCCGGTCTGTCTCAGGGGCAACAGGCGAAGTTCAGTACTTTTCTGAAAAGCCTTGATACGGTAAAGGTTATGCAACTGAGCGTGACGACCTATTGCGACGACAGGGGCAGCGATGCCTATAACAAAAGCCTGTCGCTGAAACGAGCGGACTTTATGAAGCAGGCGATCAGCTCCGCATTTCCCGGAACCCCGGTAGAAGCCGATGGCAAAGGCGAGGTAGCGCTAACCAGCACAACAGATCCGGACGCCGCCCGCAGCCTTAACCGCCGGGCAGATATCCTGGTAACCTATACGCTGAAACAAAAAACGCCTGCACCGAAGCCACTAGAAAAACCGATCGTTGCGGCAGAAATCAAAGCACCTGAGCAGAAAGAGCCTATCATCTCCGACAATCAGAAAGTAGGTGATAAGATCACACTTGAAAATATTCTCTTTTCCGGCGGCAGGCATATCCTTCTTCCCGAATCTTACGCAAGCCTTGAAAATTTAAAGAACTTATTGCTCGAAAAAAAGAAATACCACATCATGATCCTGGGACATATCTGCTGCATCAGAAGCGGTGAAGACGGAATGGACTTCGATACAGGCATTCAAAACCTTTCCGTAGCGCGTGCCAAAGCGGTTTACAATTACCTGGTACAAAACGGCGTGAGCCCCGATCGCCTTTCCTACAAAGGCATGCGTGCCAATTACCCGACGGGAAACGGCGACCGTGAAGACCGCCGCGTAGAGATTGAGATCACAAAGATCGTGGAAGAATGATCTGATACACAGGGAACATCAGAGATTAAAGGCTCTTTTCCGGGAACCAGTCTCGATTATGGAGGGCTTTCGCTACTAAAAAGAGAGGGTTTCGCTGTATTCCTGAGCCATCAGGCCAGCTTCTGGTACGTCTGCCACCAGCGGTCCGGGATCTCATTATTCACGGCCATTTCGTAATCCTTGTAAGAACACGGCAATAAGGTATGCCTTTCAAATTTAAGGCCTTTGGTAGGAGGATAAGGAATTTCCATCCACCAGCGGTCGCTCTTACGGCTTTTGAAAAAATTGATCTCGTATTTTTCATCCTGCAGCACCACATGAAATTTCACATAATCGCTGCTGGTACGCGACGGAAAATCCTGCTTGCGGTTATAGAAGCCATCCATAAAGCACCAGATCATCTGCGCTGCCAGGTTCGAGGTTTTTCCGTTGGTATCGTAATCGGGATTGATCTCATAAAGACCAATCGACGAGAGCTTATCGTTCATCCCCGCATAGCGCATCATCTGGCAGGCCTCCTCCGAATAAAAGCCGTTGGGCGAAGCATTAGGGTTGGCAGGCGCATCGCTATGCTTGATAGCGGTAATATCAAAGCTCAGCATGTCGGCATGACGGATGATCGGCTCCGATTCTTCAATGGCATCGCGCACCTGCCCCAGGCGGTAGGTGTCAAAATACAAACGGTTCATCATGTTGAGCGCAGCCTGATCGACAAGGTAGGTTTGATAACCGATGTTGCTGTAGTTGAATAAATAATTGGGCTGGTGCAGAATGATCTTCCCGAGGTATGCCGTATTTGCCACATCCTCTTCCGGATTTCCCAGGTCAAAAATGGAATCCACCGCCACAATGTTGATCGTTTGCTCGAGCTTTTCATAGCCCAGGAACTGGGCGTAAGTCAGGTCCTGGCTGCCACCAAGAATAATGGGAATAATATTATTGCGGATGAGGAATTCCACCGTTGATTTGAGGGCATAATAGGTATCTTCCACATCATGCCCCGGCTGGATGTTTCCAAGGTCGGCAATGTTCGGGCGAAAGCTTCCGGGATACAGCTTGTATAAATAGTTCCGGACGTGATCAGGCGCGGAGGCACAACCGGCGTTGCTTTCGGCGCGCCTGTCTTCACAAACCCCCACAATGGCCATATCAACATCTTTCAGCTCCGGAAAATCCGTACCATCGGCATATACGGAGATGTAATGTCCCAGCTGGTTCTCTTTATAATCTGTAATGCTTACAGGCTTGAAAAAATGTTGTATATCGCTCATGGCTTTCTGAAGAATTCTATCCATTAAATGTATTTATAAAGAAAACGGCTGCCTGGTTTTTCCGTCAAACTTATTAACCTTCCGGGGTTAGTACAAGCGGAAATTATGGCATTGAAAAACACCTGTTCCGGAATTTTTTTCAGGCCAAAAAGCGTTAAAATGCCATAATAGCAGGCAAAAGCGTCGTGGTACAGGGATTGCTCTCTGGCTTGCAGGATTGCAATCTGACCAAACTAAAAAACTTAATTGTATAACGCCTGCAGGAAGCGGCAAAAAAATAAAACGACTATGTATTCAATCATTAAAAACCACAACGACAGAGCTAATTTAAGGTACAACGATTTTCCATCATTTTTTGATGATGTGCTCACCCGCGATTTCTTTCATAAAACCAAGCGCTCAGGATTCAACACCATGCCTTCGGTAAACATTAAAGAAACCGATAAATCCTTCGAACTGGAATTGGCTGCACCGGGCCTCGAAAAGAAAAATTTCAGGCTGGAGCTTAACGAAGACAAATTAACGATCTCCTCGGTTCACGAAACTGCCGGCGAGGAAAAAAATGACAACGATTCTTTCAGCAGGAGAGAGTTCAACTACCATGCATTCAGCAGATCCTTCGTTTTACCTGAAAAACTGATCGACAAAGAGGCTATCTCTGCAAGCTACGAGAACGGTATTTTAAAAGTAAGCGTTCCGAAAAAGGAAAAAGCAACGACTAACCAAAACAGGGAAATACACATTTCATAAGGTGGTTGAGGGGAAGGAAAAAGGCTGTCGCGTGATGCGACAGCCTTTTTATGTTTCTATATGTTCGGCTTCATGCAGCCAACGGATTCAGGGACACTCCTCTGGTCCGCGGATCACGGCTGTCGTATAGGCTGAATACACTTCCCAGCCCAGTGTTTCATAAAGCCTTTTTCCTTCTGCCGTGGCAACCAGAACGCCTTTCGTCCCACCTTGTGCCGACGCAATGGCTTCCAACTCCAGCATCACAAGCGTTGCTAAGCCCTGGCGGCGATGTTCCGCGATTGTCGCGATACGATCGTAGATGACATACCCATCTATAACGACTACACGGCCACTAGCCACCATCCTATGGTGATGTACTACACTAACGACAGAAACAGCCGGATTTTTTTCCACACGAAACGTATAGCCGGCAGGCAGGTGGATCTGCAACTGATGCATGGGCTTAAAGCAAATCATCATATAGCGTGCAGACTCCATACTCCAGCGCTCCGGAAGCCATTCTTTAACGCGCTCCGGCGTCGCGCAGATTTTCAAAAAAATCCAGGGATCGCGGATTTTCCGGGCCAGGGTTTTGAAGCCCTCATTGAGTTCTGTAAAAACATAACGCCTGAGCTGATCCGGCCAACCGGGATCTGTCCGGAAAGCGCCATGATCCCTGACCGGTGGCGCTACGCCACGGGCAATCGCCCAGCCTTTTGCCCAGGCTTCTACCATAGTGGCGTTGATACTATCCGGAACAAATTCATTCATCGTGATTCATTCAATTAACGATAGTTCGTGAGAACATATCATAAAAAAAACGGTGGCATCAACTACGCTCAGCCACCGTTTTCATAACCGTTCTTATTCCTCCTATTGGTGACTGAGCAAAACCGAAGTCACCAAGGTGGAAGCTACCAGATGCTCACGCGTTTTTCTGCCGGCCTGTACATCCCGTCGCCAGGCTTCACCCCAAAAGCATCGTAAAACTCCGTCATATTGCTCAGCGGCCCGATAGCACGGAAATTGCCCGGTGAGTGCGGATTCGTAGCGATCATTTGCCTGAGGTAAGCGTCGCGCATCAATGTTTTCCAGCCCTGTGCCCATGCCAGGAAGAAACGCTGCTCACCGGTATAACCCGCAATGACAGGAGAAGGCTTCCCGTTCAGTGATTTTTTGTAAGCATAATACGACATGGTTAATCCACCGAGATCAGCAATGTTCTCACCTTGCGTCAATTCCCCATTGACATGCAGCGTATCGATCGCGTCGTAGCCATTAAACTGTTCAACAATGAGTTTGGTTTTACCTTTGAAATTCTTATAATCATTTTCCGTCCACCACATTTTCAGGTTTCCATCTGCATCGAACTGCGAGCCCTGGTCATCGAAGCCATGTGTAAGCTCATGCCCGATCACAGAGCCCATCACGCCGTAGTTGTAAGCGTCGTCCGCTTTCGGATCAAAGAAAGGCACCTGCATGATCCCCGCAGGGAAGGCAATTTCATTGGAGGTCGGATTGTAGTAGGCATTTACCGTTGGCGGCGTCATGCCCCACTCCATGCGGTCTACCGGCTTACCGATCTTAGCGATCATGCGCCTGAACTGAAATTCGCTACCGGCTGAAATATTTTTCCAGTAAGATTCCCTGGTGATCGTCAGTGGCGTATAATCGATCCACTTATCCGGGAAACCGATCTTACGAATGATCTTATCAAGCTTTTGCTGCGCCTGTTTCTTCGTTTCTTCGCTCATCCAATCCCTTGAGTTGATGCGCTCACGGTATGAGGCGATCAGGTTGTCGATCATCGTCTCCACGCGTTTTTTGGAATCGGCATTGAAGTATTTCTCCACATACAGCTTGCCCAGGGCCTCACCCAATACGGCATCTGTTGTAGCCTGCACACGCTTGTAGCGCGGTTTCATTTCTTTTTTACCGGCCAGTGTCGTTCCGTTGAATTTAAAGCTTTCATTCACAAAGCAGGAAGACAGGTAAGGTGCTGATTCTGCCACCAGCTTCCATTTCAGGAAAACTTTCCAATCGGCGATAGAGATCGAATCCATCACACTATTCAGCTGCTTGTAAAAATCAGGCTGGTTGATGATGATGGTTTCCGGGGTCTTGATGCCAAGCGACGCGAAGTAGGTGTTCCAATTGATCTTCGGATAGATTTTCAATAATTCCTCTTTGGTAAAAGGATTATACTGCTTCTGGGGATCGCGCTGCTCTACTGCATTCATCGCCCCTTTGGCAAGCCTGGTTTCAATGCTCATCACAATAGACGCTTTTGCCTTTGCATCGGCAGGCAGGTTCCCCATGCATTCAAACATCCGGGCAACGTGCTGCTGGTATTCGTTTTTAATGGCTTCGTATTTGGATTCAAAATAAAAATCCTTATCAGGTAAGCCCATGCCCGTTTGTGTCAGGTAGCAGGCATTGGCATTACTGTTCTTAAAATCGGAGTACACATAAAAGCCGATCATGCCGCTCACGCCTTTTTTATTGAGGCTTGCAGATACTTTCACTAATTCATCCTTACTTTTGATGAGCTCGATGGCTGCCAGTTGGCCTTTGATAGGGCTCATGCCTTCTTTTTCCGCTTTCACGGAATCCATACCGGTCAGGTAAAAATCCCTGATCTTTTGCACATTACTGCCCGGAGCGGCCTTCGCGTCCTTAGAGATCTCTGCCAATAAGGATTTCAGGTTTTCAATATTTCCTTCATTGATCTCGTTAAAACTTCCCCAGCTTCCATCACTGGCCGGTATTTGTTGTTTTACCAGCCATTTGCCATTGGCATAGCGGTATATATCATTGCGCGGACTCACAGAAGAGTCGATATAACTCAGGTTGATACCCGGCGAAAGACTCTGTGAAAAAGCCTGCACACCAAGAAAAAGCAAGGAAGGGACAAGTAATTTTTTATGCATAATGTGTTTAGTTTTTGATAAATATAACAGGAATTTACCAGCAAAAGGGGAGATTTTGGATAAAATGCCGGATAGGGCTGATAAGCGGAATCAGCCGACAAAAATCTGGGGGGCCAGCCCTTCAATCAGGTGATTCTCTATCGCTTTTTTAAAGAGCAGCGCCACGGCGCCACGGCCGGTTTCACCGAGATCAATAGAAAACGAATTCACATAGAGGGCAATGTGTTTCTTCATGACTTCTTCCTCCATTTCCTGGGCATGTTGCTTCACATACTCCATGCAGCTTTCAGGATGGGCAAAAGCAAATTCCACGCTCCGGCGGATCAGGCGATCGATGCTTCGTTGCAGCTGCGGATCGATGGACCGCTTCACCACAATGCCGCCCAAAGGAATCGGCGCATGAATGAGGCTTTCCCAGAACTCACCCAGGTCCATGATTTTCTCCAGGCCCTTTTGCTGATAAGTAAACCGGTTTTCATGAATCAGCAAGCCGGCATCTACCTCGTGCGACAACACCGCGCCTTCGATATCGCTGAACAGCGTTTCCCGTTTGTTGCTTGCTTTTGGGAAAGCCAGTGACAGCAGAAAATTAGCGGTGGTATATTTTCCGGGAATGGCAATGCTTGCCGCATTGATATCAGCAATCTCTGTTTTCGCATCTTTTACCAGGAGGGGCCCGCAGTTGAAGCCCAGCGCACTTCCGCTATTGAACAAGGCATAGTGATCCGTTAAATACAAAAATGCATGATAGCTCAGTTTGGTAATATCGAGGTCCTGCCGGAAAGCCCTGTTATTCAAGGCTTCCACATCTTCCATCACGACCGAAAAATCAAGGCCTTCTGTATCGATCTTTTTGTGTACGAGCGCATCGAAGATAAAACAATCGTTGGGGCAGGGAGAAAAACCGAGTGTGAAGTTCATGGTGTGAGTGGTTAACTAGTCATCTCAGCCGGGACGCAGCAGAGAACCGTTTTCGACTGCGCCCGAACTGACATTATATATGCGTCAAAATTACAATTCGTTTATAAACTCAATTAAAAAATCATTCAGGTTTTTAATCGCCAAAGGCATCTGCCATTTGCTCTTGTCACGTTTTTCAACATGATTGGAGATAGTCCTGACCTGTGCAACGTTTCCGGCATCAGGGCAGGCAGCAAAAAAGGCAGCGCCTTCCATGCTTTCAACATCCGGGCTGTACAATTGTTTAATCCAGCCGATGGAACGCTCATTGCCATGCACGGTATTCACGGTGATGCCTTTTACCTGTTTTAAGGAAGCGAGTGCGCCAAAGCTGTCGCTCAAACGTCCTGAAAATCGGTATTCTCCGGGCAATCCCATCTGGCCGTAGGTTAAAAACCCATCGCCGTCCTCCGCTCCCATCTCGCTCAGGACATCTTCTGTGACATGCACCAGTGTTCCGGGTGGCACAGACCTGTCGAAAGCGCCGCAAACACCTGCGTTGATGATCAGATCATACACTCCGTTTCCGTAGCGCCCCATTGCATAAGCGGTATTCACCATGCCGATCCCGGTAATCAGCACTTGTACGTCGTGGCCATTCACAGGCCTGGCTGCGTTGTAGATTCCCGGAGCGCTTGGCTGTATCTGCAAATATTCCAGCAAGGGTTTTACCTCAAATTGGGTAGCAGATACGATAAGAATGTGCATTTATATTAGTATTTTTGCTGAGTTAAAGTTACTATGATTTACATTACCCGCAAAGAACATTTTAATGCCGCTCACAAATTGTTTAATCCCAACTGGAGCGAAGAACAGAACGAAACCGTTTTTGGGAAGTGCGCCAATAAGAACTGGCACGGACACAATTACGAGCTGTTTGTAACGGTGAAAGGACAGATCAACCCGGACACCGGTTTTGTTGTCAACTTAAAAGAACTCAGTACGCTTATCCGCCGCGACGTGACAGATGTTCTCGACCATAAGAACCTCAACCTGGACGTTGCCGGAATGGCCATAATGCCTTCCACCGAGAACGTTGCTATTTTCATCTGGAACATTCTCCAGGGAAAAATCAAAGATATGGGCGCCACGCTGCACTGCATCAAGCTCTACGAAACCGAAAGTAATTATGTAGAATATTTCGGAGAATAGAAAACTATACCGGCCCAGGCTTGTTATTTAAAAAATTGTTTTATGCTGAACGAAGAATTTGAACATGAGCTTAACGGCTACAAGAAAATAGACCAGTATAATGATAAACTGGTGGAATCAATTTCCGATATGTACAAAAATATCCTGGACGATGTGGGAGAAAACCCAAACCGTGAAGGGTTGCTGAAAACACCGGTGAGGGCTGCCAAAGCCATGCAGTTCCTGACCCAGGGCTACGACCTCAACCCTGCTGAAGTCTTACGTTCGGCCATGTTTAAGGAAGATTACAGCCAGATGGTGATCGTGAAAGACATCGAAGTGTATAGCCTCTGTGAGCATCACCTGCTGCCTTTTTTCGGGAAAGCCCATATTGCCTATATTCCCAACGGCCACATTGTAGGCCTGAGCAAGCTCCCCCGCGTGGTGGATGCCTTTGCCCGCAGGCTGCAGGTACAGGAGCGCCTCACCAACGAGATCCGCGACTGTATCCAGGACACACTCCAGCCACTCGGCGTGGCCGTGGTGATGGAATGCTCGCACCTCTGCATGCAAATGCGCGGTGTGCAAAAACAGAACAGCGTGACTACCACCTCTGCCTTTACCGGCGAGTTCCTGAAAGACCCTACCCGCAAGGAATTTATCAGCCTCATCAGTACCAGGTTGCACTAGGAGTCTCATTTCCTTTCCTTTTTAGAAATTCTTAAGCAACAATTGTATTTGGGAATGTCAAATATCCCTTTATATTTGTTGCGTGAAAAACACATCCGTGTATATCAGGCGAATTAGCTTCTGTTGCCATCCCATGTGGCATTGCTGTATGGCACGCTAATTCCTGCATTTTCGTTTCATTTTTTTTAAATTTTACCATGTTTGCACTTGATGTACAGGATCAGATCCTGGATAAATTAAATACACTGGTTGTCGTACTGACTACCGACGGGCGCATCGACTATGTGAGCCGTTCCGCTCAGCAATTGCTGGGTTATCGTTCGCAGGATCTTTTAGGAAACAACTGGTGGGAAATGACCCGCTCCTCCAAACCCGAAGGCGAGGTGGTCAAGCGAAAAATTTTACAGGCCCTGAATATCCGGCAGGATTCCACGCAAACCTTCGAGCATGAGCTTCGCACCGCTGCAGGCGGGAGAAAATGGGTCCGCTGGAATGTGTCCTACCTGGACGATGAACTCCTCATTGGCGTAGGCTACGACATCACGGATAAGAAGCTGAATGAGAAACGCCTGCTCGAAAGCAACAGACAGCTGCTGCAACAGAACAAGGATATTACCGACAGCATTCACTATGCCCAGCGCATTCAGCAGTCCATCCTGCAAACAGCCGATGTGCTGGAGCGGTATTTCAGCGAATCGTTTTTATTGTACAAGCCCAAAGACATTGTCAGCGGCGACTATTACTGGTTCTATGAAGATGCGCAGTTCCGCTATGTAGCAGCAGTCGACTGCACGGGCCACGGCGTGCCGGGCGCAATGATGAGCATGGTGGCCAATTCCATTTTCAAGGAAGTATTCATCAACCAACAGCAGAAAGAGCCTTCTCTGATTTTGAAAGCGCTCGATACGGAATTGGAGAAAGCCATCAACCGGAACAAGGACGCGGCCTTCAGCGATGGCATGGACGTGGCTTTGGCCAGAATTGACAAACGCACCAACGAGCTGGCTTTTGCCGGCGCTTTCCGCTCTCTCCTCCTTGTGCGCCGGGGCGAGGTGCTTGAATTAAAGGGAAGCCGCTACCCCATTGGCTTTTACTCGGGAGTGGAAAAGCAATTCGATACGACGCACTTCTCACTTCAAACAGAGGATTGCCTCTACCTCTATACCGACGGGTTCATCGACCAGTTTGGCGGGGAAAAAGATAAAAAGCTCAATAAATTCCATTTCAAAGAACTGCTGAAAACAGTTCACGACATGAACATGGAAGAGCAGGAAGCCTTCCTGGAATATGCTTTTAATAACTGGAAACAGGACCAGGAGCAAACAGACGATGTGCTGGTGATTGGCGTGAGAATATAATTTTTTTTTCGGCGCCCGGGCGCGCTTTACGTTCCAATCTTTGCCGTACACTTCGACTGCCACTTCGACAAGCTCAGTTTACGGCAAAGGATTTTCACTGCAATCGCTGGCGCAGGTGTCCCCCCATTTCAGGCACTTCCGCTCTTACTTTTCTGTTCATCTGATTTTAATTCCAGAATTATTCCGCCACAGGCGCCATGTTGGCTTTCCCCTTTGGCGCCGACAAATAAAAATGCCAGAGGATCATGGTGGCAACGGTTCTGTATGGCTTCCAGTGAGCGGCAACTTCCACTATCTTTTCCTTCGTCGTATCTACCGGCAATGCTTTGGCACGCTTAAGCGCATTCACCGCCGCGAGGTCTCCAACGGGAAACAGGTCGGCACGCTGCAATACAAACATGAGGTAAACATCCGCGGTCCAGTTGCCAATGCCTTTCAGCGAGGTGAGCTTTGCTCTGACCTCATCATTGGACAAGCTTTCCAAGTCCTCAAGCACCAGTTTCCTTTTAAGAATGGCCTCCGCCAGGCCCCTGATATAACCGGTTTTCTGGCGGCTCACATAACAGGCACGCATCTCACCATCGCTGAGCGCCATGATTTTTCGCGGACTCAGGCCTTTCGTCCTTTCCTGTAATTGTTTCAGAGAAGCTAAAGCCGAGGCCAGCGATACCTGCTGCTCAAGAATGATGTGTACGAGGGTTTCGAAGCTGTTGGGCCTTGTCCACATAGGCGGATAGCCATACGTTTCAACGATTAACGACAACTCCTTATCTGCTTTCGCCAGCTGATCGCAGATGGTTTTAAAGCTATGTTTTGAAAACGATTCAGGCATCAGCAGTCTGTGTTTTCATCCCACAGGTTCATTTGCAAATTCGGGTCTTCCAGCCTCAGTAAATAATGCTTGGTACCAAGACCTCCTGCAAAGCCCGTCAGGTCGCCTGAAGAGCCGATCACACGGTGGCAGGGCACAATGATAGGGACCGGATTTTTATTGAGCGCGCCTCCTACAGCCCTCACGGCTTTCAGATCGCCGAGCTGCCTGGCCAGGTCGCCATAACTTTTTGTCTTGCCGAAAGGAATGTCCAGCAAAGCTTCCCACACCTTCTTCTGAAAATCGGTGCCTATGAGGTCCAGCGGAAGATCGAAGACCTTTCGCTTCTTTTCGAAATACTCCTTCAGCTGCCGCTCGGTCTCCAGTAGCAGCGCCTGTCCCGGATCTTCTTTCAGATCATGCGATTTCATCATGAACCTGTCACCGGCATTCCACAATGCCGCGACAAGTCCTTTATGGCTGGCCATGAGCCTGAGCGGGCCCGTAGGAGAGTCTATGTCCTTATAAGAATAATATCCTGAAAGATCTTCCATGCTTACAGCGTTTTGGTTTCCAGGCCAATGTTGAACAGCGCATCAATGCAGCTCAGGCCGGGTACAAAGTCTGAGCCGATGGAGAATACCTGGTAATGTGGCATCATGGATTCTTTGGCCGGATGTGGCATTTCCCTCAGATCTGTCAGGCCCGCAGGGTGTGGCTCATAGTGCTCCGTGAAGCGGATCTCCTTCTTTACCCGGAGGATATGCAGAACAGATGTCAGCAACGCTGTATTGTAGTCTATCAGGAACTCAAAGCGCTGCTCATAGAAAGGCCTCAGATCATCCTCAAAAAATTCGAAATAGGGCGAGCCTTTGTAGGCGCTGGTAATCGTGCGCCAATGCTGCTGCTGCCAGTTCTCGGCATAGGAAATGCGCTTCCGGGAAGTGATGTCCTTATCGGCATGTTTTCCGAGCGGAATGGATAAGGACAAGGTTCCGTTGGCCGTGAGGATCTCGCAGCGGTTGCGGTAAGTTTGTTTCACAAAGTGCTCCTGCGCTTCCAGCAGCACCTCATCTGCGCGAAGCACTTCCCGGAGATAGCTTAAAGACGGCAGGTAAGCCGTTGTCAACAAAACGGGATTCCGGTTCATTAATGGATGCCTTTAAAAATGCGGTCCCAGCGAATGCCGGTATGGTACAACTTATCGTTTGAATAAATCACGCGCGTGGCTTTGCCGATGATGTGATCTTCCGGCACAAAGCCCCAGTGACGGCTGTCCTGCGAGTTGTGGCGGTTATCGCCCATCATGAAATAATAATTCTGCCGAATGATGTAGGAAGGTGAAAACGCCCCGTTGATGAACACCGAGTCGTGCCTCAGCTCCAGGGTATTTCCTTCGTACACGCTGATGATGCGCTCAAAAAAGCACAGGCTCATCGAGTCCAGGCGTACGGTATCGCCTTTGGCTGGAATCCTGACAGGCCCGTAGTTATCCACATTCCATTTATAGTGGCTATTGAAAGGGAAGACAAACTCGTCCCACATTTCTTTTTTCTCGGTGTTCTTTTCGATGCCGGTAATGAAGGTTTTGCTTCGCAGCGTGTCGGCCAGCGCATCGGTGAGCGTAAACGAATAGTCGTTGTTATCGGAGATCTTGCCGCCTTCGCGCAGCAGGTAGTGCTCAATAAAAGCCGAATCCAGCAGGACGGCCGATTTGATATGGTAATTGTACTGCAACACCGCTTCCTCATCCGTAGCCTGGTGATTCACATAGACGGAGCCTTGGTCTATCCGGAAGCTATCGCCCGGCAAGGCCACACAGCGCTTCACAAAATAGGAACGGTGATCCACCGGGTATTCACTTTCCTGGGGGTAGTTGAACACGACCACATCATTGCGCTCTACATCCGGGCTGCCGAAGAGGCGCATGTAGGGTAGCTCAATGAGGGTGGAATAGAATTTCTGATTGATGAAAGGGAGGCTTAGCAGGGTTTTAGGCAGCCTCGGACCATAGGAAAGTTTATTGATGAGCATGAAATCGCCGGTGAGCAGGCCTTTTTCCATCGACGGTGAGCTGACCGGGGAAATCTCGAAAAAGAAGGTACGGAGAAATAACACGCACAGGAACGAGAGGCCAATGGCTTTTGCCCATTCTACCAGTACCTGCCTTTGTTTGAGAAACCGGATCACCATACCATTCAAAGATAACCAAAAAAGACAAGCGGCTTATTTAAATTTATAGTGCAAAAAATAATTTTAGATCAATATAATTTCTGAAATTTATTCTTGGTGTGAGCGCCCGGGCAGGCCATCGTGGCTCGCTCTTTATTTTCCCTTCGGGACAAATAAAGGAGCTCAAACAAACCACTCTGTCCTTGGCGCAGAAACTCACGGCTCATTAAACAAAAACCTGTATTCTAAGCTAATCTGCATGAGGGATGCAAGCGGAAATCCTTTTGCCTGTTCTATGCAAAAGATTGAAGCGGGCAGCCCGACCCTTCCGCCTGCCCTTTGCGGAAGGGACATGCCCAACAAGATTCTTTGTTCGTTTTTGAAAATATAGCACAAAAAAATCCTTCCACTGGAAGATGGAAGGATTTGAAGCAATTTAAAAAGTTTAACCCTTAATTATACCCTACTCAATTGCTTTATCTTTGATTAGTTGAGGCTTATCGCCGGAATTTTTCCTTCGTTGATAAGCATTTGTGTTTTTTTCTTGTGGTCTTCGAAATTACCGAAAGCCAATGCATCCAGCATTTCCATACGCGACATGTTCGGATTTCCGAATTGCTTGCGGATATCTTCCGAGCAACGGTCTACATATTTCTCAAAACGGTTGGGAGCCCACAGGTAATCTTTTTTTACCATCTCCTTTTCGATCTTAAATTCCTCCGGCAACCCTCCCTCGATTTTTGATTTGATCTCCAGGCCCTCATACGATTTAGGCAATTGGCGGTTATCAAATAAAAACGGCTTAGAGATCATGATCACATGTTTCTTACGTTTTGGGTCTATCATGGATAAACCCTCAATTCTTAATCCCTTCTTTTTGAGGGGACCGAATTTTGATTCAAAGCTTTTTAAAATCTCAAACATGGTCGTGCAGTTACAGTTATTAACAAAGGTACGGTGATAAATGTCAATAACAGAACTTATTAGACGAATCCCGGTTTTCGACTCAACCAAAATATGTTGAAAATCGGTTTCTTACGTGTTGATTAACTGTTAAAAAACGGTTAATTAAATTTTAACGTACTGACTAACAACAACTAACAAACAAAAACGTTCTTGTGCAAAAAAGCCCCGGCTAAGGACTTTATTAACAATTCCACAAAGGTGGATTATCGTTGAACAGGCTTTTGAAGCCATCTGTTATCCAAAAAATATACAGATTCAGAGCGTGGAGGCCTTCACCGTTTTAGCTCCAAAATCGAGGATAGCATCAATGAAATGATACGGCTTATATCCGTTGATGGCTGCCTGGTGATAAATGCAGGTGGCCGGCGTCATACCCGGTAGCGAGTTTACCTCAATAAAAATCACCTCCACATGCTCCGGGTCGAAGATCCTCACAAAAGCATCGATGCGGCAATACCCCATGATATTGAGCACCCTCGCTGCGGCACCCAGTGTTTCTTTGACCTTATCGGAGATTTGCTGGCGCTCTTTACTATCCCTTGAATAGCGGGCCGGCGTGATGTTCTGCCCCTGCCCTGCCAGGAATTTTTCCTCGAGGCTCAGGATATCGCCCTCCGCCAGGGCTTCCGAAGCTTCAAATACTTCGTAGTCAATCCCTCCGTTGGCGTTGAGCCTGGTCAGCATCCCGCCGGTAATTTCCAGGAAGTGCTTTGCCCCGTTCTTCCCGATCAGCTCCTCCACCAGGATCACCTGCTTTTGCGGAAACTCTTCCTTAGGCTTGATGTGCAGGGTTTCTGCGGCTTTCGGATCAAAGGCTTCCGATTTGCGGAAGATGAGCGTAGCAAAGGCTTCGAACTCTTCAAAATTTTTGATCTTTTTCACGGCGCTGCTGCAGCCGTCATCCACAGGCTTCGCTATGAGCGGATACTGGTAGTCCCTGGTGAGGGTTTGCTTAACCGCTTCCTTATTATTTTTCCAGTCGTCTTCTGTTACCAGGCGGTGCTTTGCTACCAGGAAGCCGTTCTGCAACAGGATCTCATTCGTTCTGTATTTATCAATGGTAATGGAAGAGCTTTCCTTCCCGGAGCCGTTATAAGTCAGGCCTACTTTTTCCAGCTGCTCCTGTACTGCGCCATCCTCACCCGGCCTGCCATGCAGGGCGATAAAGACCTGCTCTACCGCCTGCGCCAATTGTGTATAGTCCAGCTTTTTCGGTGCCAGCAAATTATTCGGCGATCCGTATTTTCCGGTAATAGTGCTGCACTCCTCAATGATCGCTTGAATAGCCGGATGGATCTTCCAGTGATCGATCTTATCCTTAATATCATCGGCATTGTCTTTCAACAGGGCATTGACAGGGATCTGGTACATGAGGTGATGGTCGTGATCTCCCGTGAGGAAAACAGGGATCGGCGCATACTTCTCGGAAGAGGCCAGCTTTTCAAAAATGTTCCTGCCGCTTTCTACCGAGATATGCCTTTCGGAAGAATAGCCACCGAGGATCACCGCTACCGGGATCTTGTTATTCGCCGCATTCTTCTCGTTTTGTAAAAAGTGATCGAGCCTGTGTAGCAGCGGCTCATACAAAGCCGCGCCCTTGCTATTGTGAATGCGCTTGCTTAAAGAAGTGCGGATGATGTAGGTCAGGAACTGAGACGGCGTCAGGCCGATCTCCGCCGCCTGGTGAAAGAAGAAAGAGGAAGGCATCATGCCCGACGTGGTATTCGGATCGTTGAGGTATACCTTTCCGTCATTTCCTAAAAAGCCGTCGATCCGTGCATACACGTCGAAGCTCAATTCGGAAAACAGGCGTTCGCATTCCTTCCGGATAGCTGCAATCTGCGCGTCAGTGGCTTCGATGGGCGTGATCTTTCTCGACAGGCCCGGCAGGTATTTGCTGCGGTAGTCAAACAGCTCTTTGCCTTTACGGATCTCCGTAGGAGGCAGGGCAATCACTTTGTTATTAGAGTCCGTGTCTTCCAGAACGATGCAGGAAAATTCCTTGCCTTCAATAAATCCTTCCACGATCACCGTGCTTTCCCCGTCCATCGCTTCCAGCACAAAGCCTTCCGTGTGATCGCAATTCTCATCGAGGTAAGCGATGAGCTCATAGGGATTATAAAATTTAATCTGGCCTTTATCTTCTTTAAAAGACAAGGCTGTATTGATGAACAGCGGCATCCCAATGCCTTCACGGATATCGGAGAGCGTGCGCACCTGCTCGGTCTTTTCTTTGGCCGATAATTTTTTCCACTCCGCCGAATCGAGCCATCTGGTAAAGAAGGCTTTCTCTACCGCCGACATAAAACCATGATTGCTGTCTTCATTAAAAATAGAAATACCAATCGAGGAGCCCTGGTTGGCTGGCTTGATCACCATCGGGAAACCGATCTCCTGCTTCGCTTTCTCCCAAAGTCCTTTGACGTTTCCGGAGATCCAGTCAGTGCGATCGATGGTAAAATACTTAGGACTGTTGAAGCCGGCGTTGATCATCAAGCGTTTTTGCACACTTTTATCGATGCCAATGGCACTCGGCAAAATACCGCTTCCGGAATATGGAATGTGCAGATACTCCAGCAAGCCCTGGATACGGCCGTCCTCACCATAAGGCCCGTGCAGGGCCAAAAAGGCAAAATCGATCATAGAAGCCAGCTGGTTCAGCTCTACTTTTTTTCCGATCTCGGCAATCAGCTCATCCTGCTCCGGAATGCTCAGCGCGCCAAGGCTTTCGGCATAGTACTGAAAATCGGTATTGGAAGCCGGAATGAACTCCACCGGCGGATAAAAATCTCGGATCGTTCCCTTATACACAAAGTTCCAGTCGAGCAGCACGATATTCCCGAAGGAATCCACAAAGAGAGGAATGGCTTCAAACACAGACTTGTTAAGGTTATCGTACACAGTTCTGCCGCCCGCAAAAGAGATTTCACGTTCTTTTGAGCGTCCGCCGAACAAGATCCCGATTTTTAGTTTTGACATGGATATCGTAAAATTTTGATGAATGAATGGATTAATGGATATAACCACTAAGCCGCTTTAAAGTTAGCACCCCCATCAAAAAAACAGGTAGGGCAGGAAATAAACTATGAACCAAAGATTGTTAAATACATCAGCGTCCGGAGCGGCTAAAAGCACTCACCGATGGTAAAGTAAAAGCCTTTGTTATAGGCATCGGAGTAACCGTAATCCACCCGGAGGTTGAGCTTTTCCTTTTCCAGGATCGAAAGCCTGAGCCCACCGCCGAAACTGTACTTGATGGAGCCGGCATTGATATTCCGGGGCTTATCATACACATCGCCGAAACCGCCGAACACACAGGCGCTGAGCCGCCAGAAAACGGGTGCCCGGTATTCCGCAATCACCGAATACATGGAATTGTCGCGGTAGCGCCCCTGGTAAAAGCCGCGGAGATTCCCGGCCCCACCCAATGTCGCCATCGAGCGAAAAGGCGTTTGCCCGAAGGTGTAGTAGTTATAGAGCTGGCAGGCAATCACATGATCCCTGAACACGCGCTTAAACAGGCGCGCCTCGGCTGTCCATTTGCTGAAGGAATAATCGGAGGCAAAGCCTTTATTGTACGTGGTGAACTGGGTTTGCAGGAAGACACCCTTCGTCGGCCAGAAGGTGGAATTACGGGTGTCGTAGCTGGCGCTGAGCCCAAGCCCCAGCACATTGTAATTGGTTTTTCCATAAAAAAACGTCGAGTCCATGAGGCTTCCTTCGTTATACCGCACCTTGAAGATATTCTGAAAGTCTTCCAGAACGCCAAAGAACAGGTGCCTCGAGAACTTCCGCTTGATATGTGTGCTGATATTGAAATTCTCGAAGGCATATTTTTCCTCGGATTCATTACGGCTGTACTGGCCGATCCCCCAGAACTTATCCGGGAAATAACTGTGCGTGGTATTGAAATACAGAATGTAACGCTCCTTCGGAAAATAGATGGTGGCATCGACAGACTGAATATTCTGCTGACGCTCGGAAAAGATCCCGATTACCTGCACCATAGATACACGCGTGAGACTATCCCTGCGCTCCGTGGTTTTAAATGACAAAGAGCCCGACAGACCATAAGCCCAGCCGGTTTCCGGCGTCCGGAACAGGGTCGGGATCACCAGGTAGTTCACTTTACGCGTGGTATCCGGCCTTAGCTGTGCCCTGAACAGGAGCGGAAGAAAAAGGAGGAGTATAAGGAGTTTCAGAGGCATTTATTCATGTTCAAGCCCTTCAGGCTTGGAGGATCTGTTTAGTTTTCGTTTATTCATGTTCAAGCCCTTCAGGCTTGGATAACACGAATCCCAAAGGGATTCAATATGAATAAAAAAAGGCATAAAAATGTTTTAACAACCACAACGTGGTTGAATATCTTTTCACAACAGGTACTTCTCATCAAAAGCGATGTTATGTTCTTTCAATAACTCCAGGTATTCTTCTTTAAAGGTTTTTACTTTATGATGGGCTTCCTGATTTTTGATATACTCAATCAAAATGTCTTTTTCCCGTATGGAATACGTAAAAGCGCCATAGCCATTTTGCCATCCATCAAACTGAGGAAACAAACTATTTTCTTTAATATATTCTGTACTCGAAAGTTTTACATCCTTAACAATAGAAGACAAAGAAACTGTGGGATGCAAGTCCATCAAAATGTGGATATGATCTTCTATACCACCGATCCTATACAAATGGCAATTCTTGTTTTTTAGTACACCCGAAATGTATTTATACAGATCGTCTCGTCTGTCTTTTGTCAAAGTACGTCCTCGCCTTTTCGTTCCAAAGACGATCTGATAGATGATTTGTGTGTATGTGCTCATTATTCATGTTCAAGCCCTTCAGGCTTGCGTTGGTTTTGTGTTTGTTTTTTTATTCATGTTCAAGCCCTTCAGGCTTGCGTTGGTTTTGTGTTTGGTTTTTGTTATTCATGTTCAAGCCCTTCAGGCTTGCGTTGGTTTTGTGTTTGGTTTTGTTATTCATGTTCAAGCCCTTCAGGCTTGCGTTGGTTTTGTGTTTGTTTTTTGTTATTCATGTTCAAGCCCTTCAGGCTTGGATGGATCAGGTTAGTTTTCGTTATTATTCATGTTCAAGCCCTTCAGGCTTGCGCTGGTTTTGAGTTTGGTTTTGTTATTCATATTCAAGCCCTTCAGGCTTGCGTTGGATCAGTTTGATTTTGTATATCTGTTAGAAACGTTCTTTGGTTCTATAATCCCGAAGGGATTAAACATGAATAAAAACAACAAAAGGTACATCCGCTCTAACAACCACAACGTGGTTGAATATATTCCACGACATCCTGCTCCCAAATTTACACTAATTTAGTTCTGAAAAAACTCAGCAGCTGGTAGGTGATCAGGGCGTCCATTTCGCAGTACTCCACCAATTGCTCCTTGGCTGTTTCCGCTTCTATGGCATTCTGTACGCCGAGCCCTTCGTACAGGTACATGGCTACAATCCCCGACTGCACATCCAGCTTATCAAAGCCGGCCTCCTGATGTACCACAGGCGCAATACTCTTGAGGCTGAAATTTCCTTTCATCTCAGGATGGTAATAATTTCCTTTGCGGATCGGCTCTGCCAGGTCTACGATCTTTGATTTAAAGACAGCAATGTCTTTGGCATATTCCGGAAAAAGCTCTGCCAGCTGGTTCAGCACCGACTCCTCCAGGGCTTTGTCAAACATCAGCACTGTGGCAAAAGATTTCGTCGCCTCCAGCATCTGCTCCAGGAACATTTTCCTCAGGTCGTCTTCATAAGGCTTGAAATAGCTATAGCGCTGCAGCTTTCCGTCTTCTTCATACACCATCGAGAAGAGGAAAGGGATTTGCTGAAAGGGCTTTGTTCCCTGGTAAAACGGAACCGCCGGCATCCATACTTCAATGTCGAGGCTGCAATAAGGGCTTTTGATCCCTGATATAAAAGACCCGATCGCCTGCACATCCACCTGCTCCTTTTGCTCGATCACGGCCTTCACCTGTACTTTCACTTCCTTATGCTCTATCGTATTCAGGTCGATCTCATCGATGCGACGGATATTGTTATCATACAGCTCGAATATGGCCTGCTTGGTAAGCTTCCCGAGCGTCATCACGGAATTGGGCTCCCCGGTATTCTTCCAGCAGGTGCCCAGGAAGTCGCATTCGTAGGGCTGAAAACAGTGCGTGCCGATTTTAATATCCGGGATTTTATTCTGCTCAAGGGTCAGCCTGGCCACTTGTGTTTTATGCTCAAAGTAGCTGAGGTTTTTAGCCGCATCCTTCAATACGGAGGTTTCCTTGAAAAGTCCTTTGAGATCAAGCTCTCCTTCCAGAACATATTTCGGATTGAGTGTGAGCAAATTGAAATCCGCCAGCTGAGGCAGGCTGTTCTTGATCACGTAATACTGGAAACAGGCATCCTTCACATAAGTCTCGGTAATCTTCAGGGAGCTCTTCACTTCATAGGCTGTCCAGGCATCATCTTTTTTATGGAGAATATCCACCATCACCAACAGGTCGTTGTGAATAAAGGTGGCTTCATAGATCGTGTCAGCACCGCTTTCGATAAGCTCTCTGGTACGTTGCGCAAACAGCTGCTGATCGCGTTTTTCGCCAACAGTAACATCCGTTCCTCCCGGGAAAAGCTGCTGTGCCAGAATCCCGACATCGGTCCCCCGCTTAAAGATCAGCTGTTTTTCCTTCGACAGGGAATCTCTCAGGTAAGGATGATTTCTATACAGGTAGAAGTGTTTGAGACACTGCTCTGCTTTGATAAAAGCCGATTTACTGATCAGTGAGCTCATAGACATTTGGTAACACTGTCCCAGAGCAGATCGGCAGACCTGTTCCAGGAATAAATGGTTTTCCTTGTTTTTCCGTTTTCGATCAGCTGTTCACGCAGGGAAGCATCGCGGTACAAACTTTCCATGCCTTTGGCAATGCTGCCCACCTCAAAGGGGTCTACCATGAGCGCAGCATCGCCTGCAATCTCCGGCATGCTGGTGGTATTACTGCTGAGCACCGGTACATCGCACTGAAAGGCTTCCACGATGGGAATTCCGAAGCCTTCGAAATAAGGCACAAATGCCAGGGCAAAGGCCGAGGCCATGATCTTTTCGAGCTCAGGCTGCTGTTGACGGCCTACAAAAAGAATATCCTGCTTATACGCCGACTGACCGATCACGCGCTTCACATCTCCTTCACTCACATACAAGGCGCCCACCAGGAGCAGCTTCATATCCGAGCCTGTTTGTTTTTTGAACAGATCAAATGCCTGCACCAAACGGTTGAGGTTTTTACGCGGGCTTTGTGAGCCTACAAATAAAAAATAAGGCCTGCCTTCCGAATACTGCTTGCGCACCACTTCCTGTTCCGCTGCCGTCAAGGGTTTGAAGCCTTCGTTGATGCCATTGTACACCACATCAATCTTTTCCGGATTAATGGCGTAATGCGTTGCTATATCCTGCTTGCTGTATTCTGAAACGGTAGCAATGCGGGTAGCAGCTTTGGCGTATTTCGGAAAAAAGTAATTATAGTAGCGGCTCGTCAGTGATTTCAGGTCTTTGGGATTATGCAGAAAATTAATATCGTGGATCACGGGCAGCTGCTTGCATCTGGCGCCAGGCGACAAAAACCCGTCGGGCGACAAAAACACATCCGGCCTCATGCGGTTCAGCAGATTCTTCACAGAAACGTGGAACCAGGCGTAATACAAAAAAGGATGCCGGGCCTGCGGGCCAAGCACTAAGGGTGTGATATTATCCGAAAAGATAAAACGGTCGCTGAAATCCCTGTCGAACAGAAATACAAAATGAACATCAGGATGTTGTTGTGTGATACGTTTCAGTGTTTGGTAACTAAACCACCCGATCCCATCCAGCTTATCTTCGATTAATAACCGGGTATTGACGACTACTTGCAAGGCATTATTTTTACTGCAAAATAAGGGATTTTTCAACATAAAAACCGGATTTTTATCTAAATTTCAAGTTACCCGCTATCTATATGTGCGCGCCCGGGCGGGCTGCGTAGCCTACACACATTCCCGCTCAAAGCCCACCGGGCTTTTGCCCTGCTGCGCTGCGGTTCTTTACCGTGCAGGAACATACATGTAAAGGAGCTAAACCTTTTGCATCCCTGGCGCCGTATGGAGCCGGTATAAACTTTTCCGCTCAGGATGATATTTTTTCCGACACTTTTCTTAACTTGACAACATCGGGTTTTAACGTTCGTTGTGAATGCTGCAAACAACCAATAATCCGATTTTATATACATTAGCCTGTCAGCACTGCCTATGTCAACGATCAAGGAAAAATTCGCCCACCAATCCTTATACACCAAGATCATCCTGGCATTCCTCTTCGGCTGCATTGTGATGCTATGCTCCTGGCTCATTGCCAAGGTTGTGTTCAGGGAAACCTTTCTCACCATCGAAAAGATCGGCCAGCCGAACCCCAAGCTGCGCATCGTTAATTCCCTGCTGGTACGGGTTCATAACCTCGACCAGGTTCAGCGCCTCAACATCATCCAGAATGGCGAAAATGCCCAAAGCGCTCTTATCAATGATTCCAAAAATATCATCCTGTCGCTCGACACCCTGCAAATGCTCTATGGCAGCGACAGCCTGCAGGTAAAACGCCTGGAGCGCATGAAAGATGTGTTGCTTCAAAGGGACCGGCTGTTTCTCAAATACCTGAAGTTCCACGAAGAGCTCATTCACAACAAATCCTTTTCCAGCAGCATGCACGAGCTCTCGGATTACATCTCGCAAAGCATGAAGCGTAAGGACAGCAGCATCGTGACGATGAAGCGGAAAATCACCACCACAACGCTGGACCTGCCGAAAGAAGAGGTTACGCCGAAAAAGCAGGAGTCTTTTTTCAGGCGCCTGTTCTCCCGGAAAAAATCGGGAGCGAAAGAAAAAAACGGGGGTAAGAAACAAATCACCGAAGATGTGACCACCACCACCGATACGCTGGCGGTCGCGCAACGGGACAGCTTCATCAAAGACATGGAGTCGGCCATCGGCAACATCGAAAAAGACCAATACAGCAAGGGTTCCCGGCTCATCAACCACGAGATGAAACTGGCCAATGCCAGCAATACCTTCATCAATGAGCTTCAACTCATTCTTTACCAGATCCAGCAGGAAGAGATCAGCTCCCTGCAGGCCAATACCAGGCAGCTCAGCGATGTGTTCAGCAGCGCCTTCAACCGCGTCGGCCTCATCCTGCTCATCTTTATGATCCTCACCATTGGCCTGATATTCCTGATGTTTTCGGATCTCTCGCAAAGCAACCGTCACCGTCTGGAGCTGATCGAAGCCAAGGAAAAAGCGCAGTACATGGAAAAGGTGAAAGAGCGTTTCCTCGCCAACATGAGCCACGAGATCAGAACGCCGCTTCAATCCATTATCGGCTATTCGGAACAGCTCAAAAATATGAAAACGCCGGGCAAGGAGTATGCGGAAGCCATTTACCGCTCATCGGGCTACCTGCTCCAGATCGTGAATGAGATCCTCGACTACAGCCGCATCAGCTCCGGAAAATTCAAGTTCGAAAGCTCCGGATTCAGCATGGAAGAAGTGCTCGCCGAGATAGCGGATACCATTGAAAGCCAGGCCGAGCAGCAACAGATCCAGTTTAAATTCAAAAGCGATATTCCGTCAGGGAGCCTCCACAAAGGCGACAGCTTCCGCCTGAAACAAATCCTGTATAACCTGCTGAATAATGCGGTGAAGTTTACGGAAAAAGGAGAGGTGAGCTTTACGGTAAGCTCTACCAGCGATGCCAAAAAAACGCAATTCGTATTCGAGATCAAAGATACGGGCATCGGGATGGATGAGCAGCAGATGAAGCACATTTTCAATCCCTTTGAGCAGGCCAGCGAAAGCACGCAGCGGCACTTCGGCGGCACAGGCCTGGGGCTGAGCATTACCAAAACACTGGTAGACATGCAGCGCGGACAGATCGGGGTAAAAAGTAAACAGGGAGAAGGCACAACGTTTACCGTGACGCTCGGCTACCTGAAAGCTGCTGTGCTGGAAGCAAGCGCAGAACAAAGAACGGAAACAGAGATTTTGTCGTTTGTAGGAAAGGTGCTGATTGTGGACGACGACGAGCTGATCCTGCAACTTTGTTCACTGATCTTAACCAAGCACGGGATCGACCATGCCTGCTTCCAATCTGCGGAAGAGCTGCTGGGAAAGCCCTTCGACCCTTCTATCAAACTCGCCCTGATCGACATCCGCATGCCTGAGATGAGCGGTATTGAGCTCTGCAAGAGGCTCAGGCAGGCAGCGCCTGCGGGCACAGGTTTCGTGGCGCTCACTGCCGAAGTGTTGCCCGATGAAATCGAGCGCATCCTAAGCCAGGGCTTCGACAGGATCCTCCTCAAGCCTTTCCGCGAAACAGACTTGCTGCTCACACTGGTGAACAAGGAGCCCGGCACGACACAGCGCACCGCAAGTGGGGCCCGCTTCGACCTCAGCACCCTGCGCAGTATGTGCGGGAACGACGAGCAGGAATTACGGAATATCCTCCTGCTGATGCACCGGGAAACAGAGAAAGACCTCAGGCTCCTGAAAACACTTTCCGCAAGCAACCACGTCAGGGAATTGAAAGAGTTGTTTCACAAGCTGGCAGCCAGAACCGGGCAGGCCGGCGCGTCAACATTATCGGCTGCGTTCAGGACCTGGGAACAGCAATTGGGAACGGATAAGGGATTTACGGAAGCCGAGATGAATTACCTCATCTCGGCCCTCGAACATTTTTCAGGAAAGCTGCAGGATGCCATGCACACTTAAGCCTCAATGCCGTAGCGCGCAATCTTCATGTAAAGGGTTTTACGGTCGATGTTGAGGATTCCGGCAGCTTTGGATTTGTTATACTTCACTTCTTTGAGCGTTTTAATGATCAGCTCCTTTTCATTGGCTTCATTCATCGCGCGCAATTCCTTTTCCTGTTTGACAGGAACGACTTCCGTCTGGCGCATTTCTTCCGGGATATTGTCTATTTCGATGAAAGGCCCTTTGGCGAGCAAAACGGCCCGTTTGATGGTATTCTTCAGCTCCCGGAGGTTGCCCGGCCATTTATACGTTCTGAAAATAGCCATGGCCTGCGGCGACACGCCTTCTATCGATTTCGACAGCTCCTTATTGGATTGCCGGATAAAATGATCGATAAACAAAGGCAGGTCCTCTCCCCTGTTCCTTAAGGCCGGCACGCGGATGCTGAACTCGTTGACACGATGGTATAAATCCTCACGGAAAGAGGCGTTCCTCACGTTGGTGATGAGGTCTTCGTTGGTAGCTGTAATGATGCGCACATCTACTTTGATGGGCTTGTTCCCGCCTACTGGCTGGATGATGCGCTCCTGGATGGCCCTTAATAATTTGACCTGCACCGGGTAGGTTAAGTTCCCGACCTCATCGAGAAAGATCGTGCCGCCGGAAGCCATTTCAAACTCTCCTTTCTTATCGTTGATAGCACCGGTAAAGGCTCCTTTGATGTGCCCGAACAATTCGCTCGACGCAAGCTCTTCCGATAAGGCCCCACAGTCGATAGCCACAAAAGGCCCGTCGGACCTGTTGCTGAGGCGATGGATGCTCCGTGCGATATTTTCCTTTCCGGTACCGCTTTCTCCTAAGATCAACACCGTCATATTGGTTGGGGCAATCAGCTCGATGTGCCGCATCAGCTCTTCGGAAGCTTCGCTCTCGCCTTTGACGAAGCTTGACAAAAAAGCCGCTTCGTTTTTGGCCGCTGAGCTTGCCGGAGCGTCCTTGTCCTGCAGCGCTTCGGAAATCACCATCAGCAATTCTTCCGGGTTCACCGGTTTGGTAATGTAATTGCGGGCCCCCATGTGAATGGCTTTGACGGCCGTGCGGATATCATGAAAGCCGGTCATCATCACGATAGGAATTTTCATACCGGCCTCTGTCATTTCCCTGATGAGGTCGAAGCCCGTGCCATCCGGCAAATGATAGTCCAGCAGGACCAGGCCATACGAATCGTTATGAACGGCTGCCGAGCCTTCCTTTAAATTCGGAACGGTATGCACGTCATACTTTTTTCTTCCAAGAAAATTTTCTATGATCTGTGCGAATGCAGGGTCATCTTCTATGAGCAGGATACGTGTCATGGTAGTGGAACGTCTTACAAGTTTAAGAATAAATACAAACAAAGGAAAGCCGGACGGTATCCGGCTTTCCTAAAAAAACAAAAAAGGTGTGCTTATTTTAAAAGAGTGCCTTTTTCGTCAAACTTTAGCGTTTTGGTTTCTTTTTTCTCATTCGCTACAGATACTTCATAGTGGGAAGCTGTTGCTGATTTTACAAGAGCGGCGCTCTGGATCGCCCATCCTTTGTATTCGTCGGCAGCTAATGTTTTCTTGATCGGCTCAGGAAGCTCTTCCGGTTTTACCGCCGTTTTTTCATCATCATTCAATACGCTGACAGCCGTAGTGGAAGCCGTGTTTGATGCGTAAACTGTGTTTGCTGTGAAAGCGAGACCGAGGCAGAATGCCATTGCAACTAATTTTTTCATGATTCGTTTTTTGGTTTATAAGGTTAATTTTATTCTGCGACTATTAATACCAAAGCCATACCAGTTGGCAGCACAGATATTAAACCACTAAAAACCAACCTCTTAACCGGACAGTTCATTTTAAGAACTGTTGACATATTCAACAACCTGGGGGATGGGGTCAACAGCTCCATGAAAAAATATGTGTCGATATTCCTATATTTATGACCGGTTATCCTGGTTCTGATCGTTACACTCATTTTTTAATTTGAAATTATGCACGCCGGAAGACGTTTTACTTTAGCGCAGGTTGTTTACTGGACCCGCAGGGACATTTATGTGTTTGCCGTGGTAGCCTGTATTCCTACGGCCCTTTATTATTTTTTCGATATCAAATGGCTGGTGATTCCCTGGGTGGCCATCGCCCTCATCGGTACCGCTGCCGCATTCCTTGTGGGCTTCAAGAATACCCAAACTTATAACCGCCTCTGGGAAGCACGGCAGATCTGGGGCAGCATCATTAACACCAGCAGGGCCTGGGGTATCCTGGTGAAAGACACGGTTAATGCCGATCCGAAAGAGATCAGAACGTTGATTTACCGCCATATTGCCTGGCTGACGGCCCTGCGCTACCAGATGCGCGAAAAACGCGTATGGGAAAATATGGAGCTGAAAAGCAATGTCGAATACGCCCGATTTTATAAAGTTCCGGAGCGCGAAATACCGCTTGAAGAAGAGCTCAAAAAATACCTGACGCAAGAGGAGTGCTTGTACGTCTTAAGTAAAAAGAACCGCGCTACCCAGATCATCAGCCTCCAGTCGCGGCAGCTGAAAGCACTGAAAGATTCCGGTCATTTATCCGACCTGGATTTCATTGAGCTGGAGCGCACGCTGACCACACTCTACGATCACCAGGGAAAATCCGAGCGCATCAAAAACTTTCCTTACCCGCGACAGTTCGCTACCATCAACCAGATGTTTGTCCGCCTCTTCATCGGCATGCTGCCTTTCGGAATCCTGCAGGAGTTTGCCAAGCTCACTAAAGAGCTCGGTGAGGGATTTATCTGGGTCACTGTTCCCTGCTCTCTTATGGTTGGCTGGGTATTTCATGTGATGGAACGTATCGGCGAGTCTACCGAAAACCCCTTTGAGGGCGGTGCCAACGATGTACCTATCACCAACATCAGCCGCACCATCGAGATCGATCTCCGCGAAATGCTGGATGAAACAAACATTCCGCCAGCCCTGACACCGGTCAACGATATTTTATTATAACATTAAACCCACTCCCTCCCATGCAATCACAAAGTAAAACCGCCGAAAGCTATCTCCAGGAAGTGCCTTCCGAAAGACTGGAAGCCTTTACCACGCTAAGAAATACCATTCTGAAAAATATTCCGAAAGGCTTTGAGGAATGCATGAGCTATGGCATGATCGGCTATGTTGTCCCGCACAAAATTTATCCGGCGGGCTATCACTGCGACCCGAAAATCCCCCTGCCTTTTGTGAGCATCGCCTCTCAGAAAAATTTTATCGCCCTCTACCACATGGGCATTTATGCGAATCCGGAGCTGCTGGCATGGTTTGTTGAAGAATATCCCAAGCACTGCAAAACGAAGCTCGACATGGGCAAGGGCTGTATCCGCTTTAAAAAGCCTGGTGACATTCCCTTTAAGCTGATCGCAGAGCTCCTGAAAAAAATCACAGTGAAAGAATGGATCGCGCAATATGAAAGCGTCCTTAAAGGACCGCGTCCGGAGAGAAAAAAATAAATCTGCTATTCAAATTCGGGCAGGTTGTGAGCCGTATCGTTTTTTAAATTAACAGGCTTACCAGATCTCGCACACAGGGTTTCGCATGCTTTTGCTTCGGGCACAAGCTCCAAAGAAACCCGGCTTTCATTGAACGATCT
Organism: Hydrocarboniphaga daqingensis; assembly: GCA_943362175.1. Taxonomy (GTDB): domain Bacteria; phylum Bacteroidota; class Bacteroidia; order B-17B0; family Aurantibacillaceae; genus UBA4416. The sequence continues at coordinate 122,748 of CALRIU020000002.1, forward strand.
TGCCATTCTATCCGAGGTAATGCCCCAGTAGCCTGTCAAAGCCCCCAGGCCAAGAATCAATATGATTATACCGTACCCTTTCATTATGACAGCTAAAAATCTGTAACAATATTACAACAACAGGGCGGAGAAAAAAACGGGCAGTTCTATCCGATTTTTTGACGGGTAATACTACGCATGATAAAACAACCCTAACAACGGCATTCATGCGGGCGCTCCATAACATCACACCAGCACCAGGGGCACCTTTACCTTATGCCTCACGCTCTCCACGGTGGTACCGAAGAGAAGGTCCTTGAAGGTGGTATGCCCGTGTGTGCCCATCACAATAAGATCGGCATCTTTCACCAACTCCGGGATCACGGTTCGCGGATTTCCGAAACCCAGCTCTGAGGTACACTTATAGCCCCGCTCAAGCAACTGGCTTTCGTAGGCCAGCAGGTTTTTGGTATCCTCATTGCGCTCATTGTCATCGCTCTGTTCGCCATAGATCACGGCAGTGGTACTTTCGAGCACATGCACCAGTTTATAAGACACGTCCTTTCCTCCCAGCTGCAAGGCCCTGTTGATGGCCTTGTGATCGCTGCTGCTGAAATCAACCGGAATCGCGATGAGCTTATAGGCTTTAGGCTCGTCGAAAACAATTTTGGCAAAGTCTTCATGAAACTGTGAAGGCCTGCCCTGTCGCGATTTTTTAAATAAAGGCTCGAAGGCAATAAACAAGAGGATCCCCAGGCACAGGCCCATAAAGGGAATCACAAAAATGCCTACCAGGAAAGGCGACTCGGAGGTCAGGAGCCAGTCCCTGACTTTAAAAAAGATGAGCTGGCAGTTCAAAAATACGATTACGGATACGGCCAGCCAGGAAGCTATTTTCTGCCAGAAAGGAATAACAAACTCCCCCATGCGTTTTTTATTGCTCACAAAATGAATAAGCGGAATGATGGCAAAGCCCAGTTGCAGGCTCAGGATGACCTGACTCAGCACCAGGAGGTCTCCTGTTTTTTCCTCTCCTAAGTAATAGATGGTCAGGAAGGCCGGCACGATGGCGATCAAACGAGTGAGCAGGCGCCTGATCCAGGGCTGCAGGCGGAGGTTCAGGTAACCTTCCATAATGATCTGCCCCGCCAGCGTACCCGTCACCGTGGAGCTCTGGCCTGCGGCAATCAGCGCCAGGGCAAACAGGAAAGGCGCGAGTGTGCTCCCCAGCATCGGTGTGAGCATACGGTGTGCATCCTGGATCTCCTTCACCTCTACACCCGTATTAAAAAAAGTACTGGCGGCAATGATGAGAATAGCCGCGTTGACAAAGAGCGCCAGGTTGAGGGCTACCGCACTGTCTACAATATTGAAGCGGATGGCTTTTTTGATCTCGATGGCCGTGCGGTCGAACTGGCGCGTTTGCACCAGCGAGGAATGCAGATACAGGTTGTGCGGCATGACCGTCGCGCCGATGATCCCGATGGCCACATACAAGGCATCTTCATTCCGGATGCCGGGGATCAGCCCTTTGGAGATCTCGACAATATCGGGTTTGGCGATGATGAGCTGGATGAGAAAAGAAACACCGATGATACCGACCAGCGAAATGATAAAGGCCTCGAGCTTGCGGATCCCGGCATTCAGCAGGAACAACAAAATAAAGCTGTCGAGCACCGTGATGCAAACTCCCGTCAGGATAGAAACAGACGGAAACATCAGGTGGATGCCGATGGCCATGCCCACTACTTCCGCCAGGTCGCAGGCTGCAATGGCGATCTCCGCCAGGATGTACAGGAAGAAGTTTACGAATTTGGAATAGTGGTCTTTGGAAGCCTGCGCCAGGTCGCGCCCCGAAACAATCCCCAAACGCACGCAATGGCTTTGCAACAGGAGGGCGATCAAGTTGCTCATCACCAATACCCAGATCAGGCTGTAGCCGAATTTACTGCCGCCTTCGATGTCGGTGGCCCAGTTGCCCGGATCCATGTAACCTACGCTGATCATGTAGGCCGGCCCCAGGAAGGCAAACAGCTTCCGGAAGCCTCCTTTGCTGGAAGTGTTGACAGAGCCATGCACTTCGCCCAGTGATCGGTGTGAATTATTTTCCATAGAGTGGTTGTACTAAAATGCAGGAAGCGATCTGCGGACTAAAAAATTCGGAATGCTTTTTATTGATCTTTACTTTACAGGAGGCATCGTAAGCGTTAACGGATTCCACATAGATCGTCGCGCCCAGGTGCAGGTCCAGCGAGTCGAGGTATTGCAGAAAACGGTCTTCATGATTAGCGACACCGCAAAAAATGCCACTTTGCTTTTTCCCTAGGGTATTCAGCGGCACCGCATTGGTGTGGCTCATGTTTCCGTGCTTGTCGGGAATGGCGTCACCATGCGGGTCGAATTTCGGGTGACCTAAAAAATCATCGAGCCGGGTAATGAGCTCATCGCTGTGGATGTGCTCCAGCTGCTCGGCAATCACATGTACCTCGTCCCATTTGAAGTGCAGCTTGCTCACCAGGAACACTTCCCAGAGGCGGTGCTTGCGGATGACATCGAGGGCGATCTTTTCTCCCTGGGCCGTGAGCCGCACGCCATAGTATTTTTTATAGGTCACGATCTTTTTTTCCGCCAGGCGCTTGATCATGTCCGTTACCGTAGCGGGCTGCGTTTGCAGGCGCTCCGCAATGTCGTTGGTCGCCACAGCCTCCGCCCGGGTCATCTCCTGAACTTTGAAGATGGCCTTGATGTAATTTTGCTCCGTATGAGATAAAGGGGCGTTTTCCACAAGGCAAAGCTATTAATTTTATCCATCGAAACAAATTTTTAGATAAGTCTAAAATTAATCATTTCATACTTAGAAGATGGCTTATCAATAGGATTGACCTAATCCTATTCCTCATAGAAGGAAAAGTAGCGCCTTCATAAAACAAGTATGAAGGCGTGCCCCTGGCGGGTCAGGCTATCACTTCAATCTTTTTTGCAGAGAGACGGCAAAAAAGGATTTCCGTTCTATCCTTCACGCGGGGGTTAACTTTCTAAGCGTGATGGTGCTTTTTTGCAAAACACCTCAACTTCAATAACAACAGAATCCGGAGAGGCAGATGGATGTTTGGCTCCTACGGAGCCGATGGTATACGTGATGCATGGGGTTAATCAGGGTTTTGCTACTTCGGAGCAAACAGGCTTTTATTGAAGCAACACCTTCTCTGAACTGTTGTTGCTTCCAACGGAGTAAGGTATTTTCCTTTTCTCAATGGCAATGATTGTAGATCAAGAAAATACTGAATCCTATTATTTCGAGGAGAAAAGAATATACCCGCCGGGATACTGCGGCAGGGATGCGCAGGGTTTAGCCCCCACAGCCCGCCCGCCTCTTGCGGGCGAGGAGGCCGGAGCGAAGCCGAGCCCGGAGCAGCCCGACCCGCAGGGAGCCGCCCTGATTATTTGTTTAAACTTAAAATGGCGGGAACAGGAAAAGAAATTCCGCAGAGCTTATTTCCTCAGCTCGAAATTGCTGCCGAGGTATACCTTGCGCACCATCTCATCATTGGCAAGGTCTTCTGCACTGCCCGATTTGATCACTTCTCCGGCGTAGAGCAGGTAGGTCCTGTCGGTGATGTTCAGGGTTTCGTGTACGTTGTGGTCGGTGATGAGGATGCCGATGTTCTTGTCTTTGAGCTTACGCACCACGCTCTGGATGTCTTCCACAGCAATGGGATCCACGCCGGCAAAGGGCTCATCGAGGAGGATGAATTTAGGGTCGGTTGCAAGGGCGCGGGCGATCTCGGTACGGCGCCTTTCTCCGCCGGAGAGCTGGTCGCCCAGGTTCTTGCGCACATGGTGCAGGGCAAATTCGTCGAGCAGGCTTTCCACCTTATGGGCCTGCTCCGCTTTGGTGAGTTTGGTCATTTCCAGCACGGCGCGCAGGTTGTCCTCAATGCTCAGCTTACGGAATACGGATGCTTCCTGCGGCAGATAACCCACCCCCAGCTGGGCACGCCTGTACATGGGCTCCTGGGTAATGTCTTTATCGTCGAGGTAGATCTTTCCGGAATTGGGTTTCACCATGCCTACGATCATATAAAAGGACGTGGTTTTACCGGCGCCATTGGGCCCAAGCAAACCCACGATCTCTCCCTGCTGCACCTGCACACTCACATTGTTGGCCACGGTACGGCTTTTGTATTTCTTAACGAGGTTCTCCGAACGAAGTATCATGGTAATAATAAGCGATCAAATATAGGCAAACTAATGCCAAGGAAATGATAAAATTTGTGAACCTTCCCCATCAGAACGTCAACTGAAAGCCTGCTTTGACGCCAATGTTGTTAGAGGCCTTCGGATTCTGATAAGTGGCCCTGTAGAGGAAATCCACCCTGAATACCTTGAAGATGTTCTCGATGCCTGCCGTGAGCTCCACATAAGGCTCAGCGCCCAGGGCATTGAGGGTTGACGGGAAAAGGAGGGTATTTCGGTTGCGGTCGTTCACACTGCCCCATAAGGCTTTGCCCGTCACGACTTCGCGCCATTTCAGCTTTTTGATGAGCGGCACTTTATTGAACAACAGACCTTCGAAATGGTGGAAGAGGCCTACGGAAGCATACTGGTCGCTGGCAAACTCATAATACTTCATCATGTTATAAGCCATGTAATCGTAGATGTAGGTTTCGTTGCCGCCATGCAGCTCCATTAAAGGGTAAGGCACAGCCCCGTAGATTTTGCCGACTTCTCCGACATAATCCGTGTACCCGAGCAGGGAGATCAAACGGATCCTGTCGCTGATGTTGAGCACCACCTTCTGATAATTGTATTCGCCACGGAACGCATTCTGCAGGGATTTGGAGTAGTTGAACTGGAACACCGGAAATTTGGTGCCGAGGCTGATCCGTGTGAAATCGCCGCTGATGAATTTTTCCTTGTAGGCAAAGCGGATATTGACACGGGCCTCTGTATTGCGGATGCTCTCCTTGGTGCGGATGCTGCCGTCGCTCGCATAATAGCGGTAGCTATTGGCAATGAGCGGCGTGATGGTGCGCCCGATGAGCGTCACGCGGGAGGTAAGTCCTTCCACCCACTCGCGCTCGTACCAGGCGTAGGTCTGATCCACGCGCGTGAGGTTGGTGAGCGGGTTGGTACGGAACAGGGAGGCAAAGATGTTATCCTGCGAAAAGCCGTTCTGGCTCTGCCCGAGGATCTCGTAATCGCTTTTGTAGGTCATGCCCACGAGCTGCCGGTGGGGCTTTTTGGTGATGAAGGTTTTGAAGCCGACGCTGTACTTGAATTTCTCATCCTTAAATCCGTAGGCCACATAGCCCTGTAGCTCATACCAACGACTGAACTTACTGCTGGTGCGCCCGCCGAACCTGGTGCGCAGGCCCTCTACCCTGTTGTAGCTCACAAGGTTGAAGTAGGGCCCGATCTCGAAGTTGTTGACCACCTTATAGCCGGAAACGAAAATGGTGAAAATATCAACCCAGGTTTTGTAGACAGGCAATGTCTTGATGGTATCGATCATTTTATAGATCTTCTTTTCCCGGAAGGAAAGGCTGTCGTGGCGGTGCTGATCCCAGAAGGCGTCGCTCTTTTTCATCGCCGAATCTTCCACCACGATCTTATCGCCAAACTCGTAGAATTTCGGCTCCTTCGGCTGGTTGATCACAAAGTCGGTATAGGAGGTGGTCTTTCTTCCGTAAACACCTACCTGGTTTTTATACATGGAGAAATCGATCACCAGCCTGTCCTTGCTGAGCATCCAGGTGCTGTCGATGCGCGAAAACTCCTGCACTACATTGGCGGCATTGATGAAGTTGATGTTGGCATCTTTCGGAATGCTCATCTCCAGGCGCTTCACGGCCCAGGTGGTATCGGCTATCCACATATTGCCGCTGAAGCAAAGCTCGTTCGGGCGCTTGGATTTAAACCGGATCTGGTAGCAGCGTGTACTGCCGATGAACAGGCTGTCTTCGAGGTAGTACTTATAATAGAAAAATCCGTTATCGGAGATGGGGCTCACAAAATCTTTTCCGAAGACGAGGATGTTGTTATCATACACATTGATGTTCTGGTACATGTCGCCCATCACAGAGGTAATGCTTGTATTCTCGATCCCGGTGATCTTGCTGGCTTTGATCACCTCCTTCTTCAGATCGGGATTGCTCCGGAAATACAGGTCGGACAGGGATTCGGTAATGAAAATAGGCAGGGAAGGCTTCTCCCCGGAGTTGAGGCTATCCACATTATCGAAGACAAACTGGATGGGCTTGAAGATCTTCCGCTCGCGCATTTCCTTGGGGATGCGGTTGAGATCGAATTCCACTTTATTGTAGGACTCGTACTGGTAGGCATCGAGGCGGCGCTTGTTATTGTATTTTTTGTTGGCGATCACATTCCGGATAATGCGGTGTGCAGGATTCTCCCCGGCCTTCACAACAACCTCCAGCAAATTGACGCCCTGCAATACCATCGGCAGGTTCACCGTCTGGTTTTCGCCCCGCTTAAGGGGACGTGAAATTTTGAGATAGCCAACATAGCTGGCCACAATCGAATCGCCGGTGACGGTGGTGCTAATGGAGTAATTGCCGTCGAAATCGGTGGTGGCGCCCACCGTGGTGCCTTTGATGATGACGGGAACGAAAGGCAGCGGCTCTTTGGACTCCGAGTCAAAGACTTTCCCGCTAATAGTATAGGACTGGCTAAAGCCTGAAAACCCTGCTAAAAAAAGTAAGATGCTACACAGTAGGTAAAGCTTTCTGCCCATTCACGTAAATAAGCCTAAATATAATCATTCGCACTGAATCCAAAAAGCCGTTCCAAAAAATTTTAACCTTTCCAGGGACATGTGTTCGTTACGAGGATCGGATTAGGAAAAACAGTTATCATCAAGCTGACTATGCTATTCAGGCGGGCGTTGCCTTCGGCCCGGGCTATCGCTGCAATCTTTTGCGGGCACTTCGACTTCGCTCAGTGTATGCAAAAGGATTTCCGCTCTATCCCTAACACAGAGACTTAGATCAAACTTTGAATGTGCAGACCTTCATGAATTTTGGCGGCTATTTCCGGGATATTTAGTATACTTACATCATCAAACTATGGAGAAATACGACGCAGTTGTTATAGGAAGCGGACTTGGAGGCTTATGCACGGCTTATATTCTTGCCAAAGAGGGAATGAAGGTATGCGTGCTGGAAAAAAACAGGCAGATCGGGGGCTCCTTACAGATTTATAGCCGCGACAAAGCAATCTTTGACACGGGGGTACACTATATCGGCGGGCTGGACAAGGGCCAGAACCTGAACCAATATTTCACTTATTTCGGGCTGATGAAAGACCTCAAGCTCCAGAAGCTCGACCAGGATGGTTATGACATCATTTCGTTCACCGGTGACGAGCGGCTTTATCCGCATGCCCAGGGCTACGATAACTTTGTGGAAAAGCTGGCAGCGATGTTTCCGCACCAACGGGAAGAGCTTAAAACCTATATTGCCAAGGTAAAGGAGGTTTGCGCCGGCTTCCCCTTGTTCAATCTGTCGCCCGAAAAGAAAGAGCTGACCAATGCCTGGTACCTGGAAGTGGATTCCAAAACGGCGATCAACTCCATTTTTTCCGACCCCAAGCTGCAACAGGTCATCAGCGGCAGCAATATGCTGTACGCCGGGCTCGAGGGTCGCACGCCTTTTTATGTGCATGCCCTGGTGGTGAACTCCTATATCGAAAGCTCTTACCGCTGCATCGACGGGAGCTCGCAGATTGCGCGCATCATGACCAACAATATCCGCAGCATGGGCGGCGAGGTATTCAACTACAGCGAGGCTATCCGCTTTCATTTCAACGGGAGCGAGATCAAAGCGGTGGAGCTGAGCAACGGCGAATTCGTGGAAGCCAAGCTCTTTATTTCGGGGATCGACCTCTCGCGCACCATCGATATGGTGGAAGGCCACCAGCTCAGGCCTGCTTACAAGCACCGCATCCAATCGCTGGAAAATACGGTATCTTCGTTTTTACTGAACGTGGTGACGAAGCCGCAAAGCATGCCACACCTCAACCACAACATTTACCATTGCACGCAGCCCGACATCTGGTCGGGGCCTAATTATACGGAGCACACCTGGCCCGAAACGGTAGCCATGTTCGGCACCACCTCGTCAAAACACCCGGGCTATACCGAGAATTTTTCGGCGATGGCTTACATGCGTTATGACGAATGCGCCAAGTGGATGGATACCAAAAACGTAATCCCGAACCATGTATCTTACAGGGGCGACGATTACGAATTATTCAAATTTGAAAAGGCGGAAAAGCTGCTCGATGTGCTCGAGGAGCGGCTACCGGGGCTGAGGTCACAGATCCAGTCCTACACCTGCGCCACCCCGATTACTTACAGGGATTACATCGGCTCGCGCGACGGAACGCTTTACGGCGTGATCAAGGATTACCGCGAACCGCTGAAGTCATTCATTACACCACGCACCAAGATCCCGAATTTATTTTTGACGGGACAGAGCCTGAACCTGCACGGCGTGATGGGTGTAACGGTAAGTGCCGCCGTAACCTGCAGCGAAATTTTCGGGCACCCGTATTTAATTAATAAGATCAGGAATAGTTCATGAGATGTGAGTATTGAACTATGAGACGGAACAATATCCATTGTTAGGCCCCAAGACTACACGACAGATATTCAACAACAGACATTAGACATTCAACAATAAACAAAAACTTTCTATAAAAACTTCATCACACCATGCTTAGCTTAACTCCCAAAGAAATCCCTGTTCCCGACCTTCATCAGTATTTACTGGGCGCTGTTGGCCCCCGCCCTATCTGCTTTGCGAGCACGGTCGATAAAGACGGTAACCACAACCTGGCGCCATTCAGCTTTTTCAATGTGTTTTCCGCCAAGCCGCCTATCGCTATTTTCTCTCCCAACCTGAGCGGTAAAACCGGCAAGGCCAAGGATACACACCTCAACATCAAAGAGGTTCCGGAATGCGTAATCAATATCGTGAACTATAGCATGGTACACCAGATGAGCCTGGCGAGCAGCCCCTACCCGAAAGGAGTAAGCGAATTTATCAAAGCGGGATTTACGCCGCTGGCCTCGGAGCTCGTGAAGCCCATGCGGGTGAAGGAAAGCCCGGTGCAACTGGAATGTAAGGTATTTGAGCTGAAAGAAATTGAAAACTGCAACCTCGTGTTCTGTGAAGTCGTCAAGATTCACATCGATGAAGCGGTCCTCGATGCGAACAACAAGATCGACCAGAGAAAAATTGACCTCGTGGCCCGTATGGGCGGCAACTGGTACTGCCGCGCGCATGGCGATGCCTTGTTTGAAATTGAAAAACCGATCACCACGATGGGCGTAGGCGTGGATTCTATTCCGGCGGCCATCCGAAACAGCAATGTGCTCACGGGCAATAACCTCGGGCAATTGGGGAACCTGGAAATTATGCCCACTGCTGAAGAGATCGCAGCCTGCAAGCAAACGCTGAACACGACATTTGCCAGCGATACCGAAAAGCACCTGTATGCGAAAAGCTTACTGGAAGCAGGAAAGGTAAAGGATGCCTGGTGTGTGCTGCTGTAAAACTTTAAGGTACCCGAATAACCGGATTCGCTCTCAGTTCGAGTGATGGCTGCCTGCTCCCTTCCGTACCGGAACGGGCGGATCTTGCAACAATTGCACCGGGAACGACCCTGGAAATATTTTCACGGAACGCATCTCGATACAGCCGAAGTGAAAAATTTTCATTTCCAACATTGGTTTGATACAGGACTTTGTAAAATAACTACTCCGGAATTTCCTCTTCTTCAAATTTAGTTATAGACCTGCCGAACTTCCGCCCGGTGATGCTTTCAATTCTTTCGATGACCTCTTCTACATCCCAGGAAGGCATATTCCTCCCGAATTTAATAACTTTATCCCGCGTTTGCAGCCTGATGTTCCCTTCGTCAATCACGTATTGCAACTCTCTTTCCCCTACTCCCAATCCTGTAAAATCAACCACCGGGTTATCCATCTGGTGCGCAGTGTACTGCTGATTGGCATAACCGAGGTAAACAATATCGTCCAGCTTAAATTTATGCTGTGTGGTGGTGCCTGCGCTTACCTGTATGATGGTGATGCTCTCCGGAGAAATAAGAACAGACTCTTTAGAGAACGCGCTTCCCAGCATTTTGTAGGCTATCCTGAACAGGACAACACCAATCACCAGCAGGATCACAACTGCCAGCCATGATTCCTGCCAGAAGCGGATCGCAGACCAAAGACAGAGCGCGGCCAGGAAAAAGATCAGACCGGCTTTCACCGACATCCCTGTTTTTATCACGGAGCGTCCTTCGGATTTCAAATCAATTTTTATAACTTCATCCATATTTTAAAAGTAGCAAAAAAATCTATCGCGGCATGAAACCGGTTTCCTTTCAAACACATATCGCTAAGCTGGATTACCTGAAAACCTTTTACCTGGAGATCCCGGCAAGTGTCGTGAAGAAGGTCGGCGGCTTCACGGCCAAAGTGCGCCTGCTGTGTGAGGTGAATAAAGCCGTGAGCTTCCGGTGCGGCCTGATGGCTTTGGGCGAAGGCAAGGCTTACATCAGCATCAGCAGCAAGCGTATGAAAGAAGCGGGCGCCGAATACGGAGACATGGTGCAGGTAACCCTGAGCGAAGACCAAAGCGAGTACGGCGCCGAAATGCCGGAAGAACTGGCCGAATTATTCAGGCAGGACGCGGAAGGAAAAAGACGCTTCGACTTGTTGACAGCGGGGAAAAAACGCTACATCATCCATTATGTGGCCACCGTGAAAAGCCCGCAGCTAAGGATCGACAGGGCCTTCCTTTTGATTCATAATCTCAAAAAACTTCCTCCAGGCAAGGAAAGCTTCCGTGAAATGCTCGGAAAGTAAACATCCGGATCTTTTTCTTCTGTCGGATGTTTCATGGCATCTTACTGTCTTTTCATGGCATAACTTTAGGATATGCTTATTAAAACAGGAAAACTATGAAAACACTTTATTTAACCTTACTGGCTCTTTTGGCGACGGCTACGATACAGGCACAGGGCTATACAAGCGCAACAGTCCTTTCGGGCCTGCAATACCCGGTGGCTTTCGATGTGGCTCCCGACGGCCGTTTTTTCATTACCGAAAAAGGAGACGGCAGCATCGGTACGGCCGGCCAAAAATCGCGCATCCAGGTGTATTCGGCTACCGGAACACTCAGCGGAACCTTTTACAACCTGAGCGACTCTACCAACTCCAACGGAGAACGCGGCGTGCTGGGCATTGCGCTCGATCCTTCCTTTGCCACCAACCATTATGTGTATGTGTATTACAATCACCGCCGCAGCGGCGATGAGCGCATCCGCCTGGTTCGCTTGACAGAGGCCGCCAATGTGGGAACGAATCCCCTCATCATTTTCGACCTCGATGTGGCTGACAATATTCCGGGAAACCATGTGGGCGGAAACCTGCACTTCAGGCCCAGCGAACCGGGGAAGATCTATTTCACACTGGGCGATCTTGGCAACAACCAAACCAATCCTACGGCCAATTTTGCGAACAAGCTCACGAATCCTTACGGCAAGATGCTCCGCATCAACAAAGACGGCTCTATCCCCACGGACAATCCGTTTTACGACAACGGCAATCCCCTCACCGGAAACTGCGATTGGATCTGGAGCTACGGACACCGCAACCCCTTTGATTTTTGCTTCGGCCCCAACGATTCGCTGTATGGCTCGGAGAATGGCCTCACTACCTGGGATGAAGCTAACCTGATCCGCAAAGGAGGCTTTTATGGTTGGGCGGAGTGCGAAGGTTACTACATGAACAGCTCTACTACCGCTACCTGCAATGTCGCCGGGGCCATCGCGCCGATCACCGATTGGGGACCTCCGCCCTCTGTCACAGGGATCATGTTTTACTCAGGCGCCGTGTGGCCTGCCCTCAGCAACCATTTACTGGTGGCGGATTATAACCAGGGAAGGATTCACGACTGCGTTTTAGGAAATGCACCCCATTACAATAGTGTGACCAGCAAATCGGTGCTCGGTGATTTCAGCAGCGATGGGCTTACAGCCTTGAAGCAGAGTGCCGATGGCTGCATCTATGCCATGGATGGCGGCTACACCACCAATGGCAAGATTTACAAGATCTGCCCGATGGGCGTTGGGGTTTCCGAATTAAATTCTGCCGACCTTTCGATGAGCGTATACCCGAATCCGGCCAGCTCTGCAATTACCGTGGAAGTGAATGCTTCCGAAGAAAAAACCATTCAATTGCTGCTCTGCGATGTATATGGAAAGATCCTGCTGACGGACCTTGCCCTTTGCAAAGCCGGAAAAACACATATCCCCGTGGACTTACAGGGCATTGCTCATGGGATTTACCTTGTGCAGCTAAAGGATGCGCAAAGCCATGAGCTGATGAGAACCGTGAAGCTGCTGGTGGAGTAAGTTATGGCTTCGGCTCCCTGTACGCATTTCACCCAGGCGCCGGATCGTTGCCTTCGGGTTCCCTCAGTCAACAAGTTGTCTTAGTTTGAAGGCGCGCCCTGGCGGAGCCGAAGGGCAATAAGGCAAACAAAAAAAGAGGATGACTCTCATCATCCTCTTTTTTTTGTAAACACCCATCCGGATTAATTTTCGACCGGCAGGTAGCTGTAATCTTTACTGTATTCCAGCATCTGTTTCATGAAATTGGTAGGGTATTCTACTTTCACATCGGTGATTTTCCCTTCTTCCATCACAGGCACCAGCTTCGGCTGAATGAAGCCCTGGTAAGGTGCCATGCCCAGCTTTTTATAACGCTCCAGCACTTCCTTGTGTAAAGCAGGATCCACTTTCACCCCATAATTTTCAATCAGGTCGCGGCCGGCTTTATAATCGCCCTGCGATTTGATGCGCTGGATTTCTTTCAGCAGCTCACCGAACAGAACACGCAGTTTCCCGTAATCATTTACCACGAAATAGGTTTTGCCTTTCTCCACTTTTTTCTCGATTACATTCTGTGCCTTTCCTTTTTCATACACCCAGGCGGCTACCATCTGGCGGTTACGCATGTGCGCTTCTTCGATGTTATCACCCAGCTTCAAACGCGATAACTGTACCATGAGGCCTTTGGTGATATATTCGTCGTAGGAAGCCTTGCCGTAATCGAGGGAAGGCATCACGCCTAAATCCACAAGCTTCTGATCCATTAAATAGTACAGGGCCACCAGGTCGGCCCTTCCTTCTTCCAAAGCAGAAGCGTAGTTTTTCAGTGTTTCATGCGGTTGTCCCACGCCGTCTTCTATCTGGCCGCTGGCGTGACCAATCACCTCGTGCATATCGGTATGCAGCTTATCAGCTAAGCCGGCATAAGCCAGTACGTTTTTCTTAATCGCATCGTTGTAGTAAAACTCATTCACCACACTGCCGCCGGCCGCCTGGTCATACGCTTCCACAATATTTCCCAGGTTCACGGATTTGGAGCCGTGTGTTTCCCTGATCCATTCGTTGTTCGGCAGGTTGATGCCGATGGGTGTGCTTGGTGCCGCATCACCGCTTTCCATCACGGCGTTGATCACTTTCGCAGAGATGCCTTTGACATTTTTCTTTTTGTGCTCAGGAAGCAGGGTTGAGTTATCCTCGAACCACTGGGCGTTGGCACCAATGGTCGCAATACGCTTCGACGCTTCGAAATCTTTCACGGAAACCACTGATTCAAAAGAGCCTTTTTTTCCTAATGGGTCCTCGTACACCTCGATGAAGCCATTCACCACGTCGATGGCACTGTTCGAGTCTTTTACCCAGGCAATGTTGTACTCATCAAAATCCTTTAAAGAGCCGGATTTATAAAATACCACCAGTTTTTGCAGGGCTTCTTTCTGATCGGCATTTTCGGCAACAGTCACCGCTTTTTCCAACCAGTAAACAATTTTCTCGATGGCTTGCGTGTACATGCCCCCTACTTTCCAGGTTCTTTCCACCAGCACGCCATTCTCCTTTACCAGCTTGCTATTCAGACCGAGCATCACAGGTGTTTTGCTATTCTTATCCGTCATTTTCTCATAGAAGGCAATAGCCTCTTCCTGGTTCACTCCTTCATAAAAGTTAACCGCGGAATTCGTTACCAGGTCTTTGCTTGGATCGAGGTTCACTTTTTTAGAAGCGATCTTCGGATCAAAGATGATTGGTGTCAGGCGTGCAATAAAATTCTTCTTAGCTTCACCTTCTCTTACCGGGAGTAATTTGATATCCACAGCGTTTACCAGCTCTGCAAAATAAGCCTCCGAAAACTCAGGCAGGATCTTATCGCTGCTGTAGTGATGGTGGATGCCACGGCTAAACCAAACGCGCTTGGCATACACCAGGAATTTTTTATAGTTTGCCGCATTCACATCGCCCTTATAGCTGTTTACGATAGCATCAATGGTTTTACGGATTGTCAGGTTGTATTTATAATTCTGGTCCCAGGCAATGTCACGGCCACACAAAGCAGCTTCCGACAGGTAATACAGCAATTCTTTTTGTTTCAAGGTCAACTGGTCGAAGCCCGGAATTTCGTAGCGCAGGATGCGCAGGTCGGCGAACTGTTCGCTGACATAATCAAATGCTTTAGGTTTATCAGCCATAGCCGGATTTTTTTTAACACTGTTTTTTGCGGCATCGGAACCCGTCTGGGCAGAGCCTGCGGTGCTCAATGCAAGCATCGCTGTAAGGGGAAGAATAAAAAGTTTTGTTGAGTCCATGTGTTTATTTTAGTTGTACAAGAATAGTAGTTTTAAACCTGTTTTCCAAGGTATTTCTATGCTCATTTGCCCGGAGAAAACCAGCTACCAATAGCAAAAAAATGTAATTTTGACCGGAGAATCTACGAGGCATGACAATTCTTTCAGAAATGAAACCATCGCTTTCCGGAATTTACCATTTTTCCGACGAAGAGCTGACGCTATTTAGCGATCGACTAAACTACCAGACGCTAAAAAGAAAGGATTTTCTTTTGCAGGAAGGACAAGTCTGCGGGAGCATTAGCTTCATACGGGCGGGCAGCTTCCGTGTTTTCCGAAAAAGCGGACAGGCTGAGCTGACGATGAATTTTTTCACGGAAGGCGATTGGGTTGCAGATTCCGAGAGCCTGCTGACACAGCGGCCTTCTCAAAACTGCATCATCGCTATGGAGGATTCGGAGATTGCCTCGATTACCTTAACAGACATTCACCGGCTGATGGATGCTCATCCCTGCTTTCGCATGCTGAATGCCCTGATCGCCGGCTTCAGCATTTCTTCAGCTTATCTCACGAGCCTTCATTCCAAAAGTCCGGACGAAAGGTACCAGGAGCTTTTAAGGAAACATCCCCAATGGATCAATCGCTTCCCACAAATGCAGATAGCCTCGTACCTGGGCATGACGCCCGAGACCCTCAGCAGGGTAAGGGCCAGGATCGGCTCATTTCTTGATTGCAATCAAGCGGGATAACCGAAAATAAAGCACACCTTTACTTCAAAAAAACATGTTGACAGAAATCCATCCGAAATTGCCGATGCGCGACAAAGTCCTTACCAGGAACTATTACATCCATACCCTGGGCTTCACAGAATTTGGAAGTGCTGATTTTGAAGGATACCTGATGGTAGAAAAAGACCAGGTCCAAATTCATTTCTTTGAGTTCAAAGCGCTCGACCCTGCTGAAAACTACGGGCAGGTATACATCAGAACGGATAACATCGAAGCCTTGTACCAATGGATGACGGACAGGCACATCCGCATTCACCCGGCGGGGCATTTGCAAACAAAGCCCTGGGGACAAAAGGAGTTTTCGCTGCTCGACCCGGACAATAATTTACTGACTTTCGGGCAAAGCCGTTAAGCCAGCGAAAAAGCAGGCGCCGCTAAATTTATCATTATCTTCATTATATTTGCTTGTAATGAGTAAAAGACTGGTTATTACGACGGCACTCCTCGCTTTTGCGATTCCTGTATTCAGCCAGGTGATACAGCGGGCCCTGCTTCGTGCAGGCTCTTGTTTTTATAAGCATACCATTTACGTCTATGGCTTCGCACAAGACAAAGAGCGCCTGCTGTTCCGGTGTTTTTCATACGACAGCAATCTAGCGCCGAAAGACAGCGCGGAATTCGATCTCGGTAAACATGCGGAAAATCACTACCTCGACATCAGCCGGGATACCATACACGATGTCCTCAACTTTTATTTCCAGCTGGCTGATCAGAAAAACAGGGTATCCCTGTGCCGGCTCGACAGCACACTTAAGATCCTTTGTACCGCCACTGATTATGATGCCAACCACGTCAACTCGATGACTGCTTTTGAGGATGAGAGCTATCACTACAAACAAAGCCTGTATGTGATCTCCACCACCGAAGACAGCACGGGAAAACAATTTTACCTGTCGCGCTACGATCTGAAAGCGATGGACAAGCCTTTTGAATACAGCTCCACCTGGCAGTATGCTTTTGAACGTAAGTATATCCAGCGGGCCAGCGTCATCGCCGCTGATTCCGTACAGGTTGTTCTTTATGCGCATGTTACCGAAGGCCTGAAAAAAGGGCAATGGATCCTGCGTGTGCATGCAAAGAAGGGAACGCTCATCAAAGGCACAAAGCTCAACCCGCCTGCCGGACAGGCCGGTGCCAAAGGCGACGAGCGGCACTACCTCTACTCCAAAGCGCTCTATGATGCTACAGACAGAAGCCTTGCCATTGCCGGCAGCATTTATCCTTCGGCCATGATCGATTTCAAAAAAGGTACGGCAGATTTTAAAACGCTTTCTGCCACGCACCAATTGTTTTTGCTGCACATCGACAGCCTCGGGGAGGTGACTTCCCGTTTTGAGAAATCACTTCCTTTACCGGCGGCCATCGCAAAAGCGGGCACAGCCGGCGCTCCCCTGCATTTCAGGATCAGGGAACTCAGCCAACAACACGATAAGGGCTTTGTGGTATGGGCCGATCTCTATGAGCAGAAGCAAGCCAACGTGATGTCCTATTACAGCTCCTGGCAGCTGAAGCTGGTTCCGGCCGAAGAAGGCTACAGCATCAGCACATCGACGGTATATGCCTTACCTAAGCTGGTTCCCGACCTGGTTGCGATAACACCCGGCAATAGCTATGGGAAGATCTACCTGAATTCCATTTTCGCTTATGATAAATTTGAGTACGCGGCTCCGTCCAATCCTGTCCTGCTTCACAGCAGCCTGGATGCGGGCAACACCCCTGTTTTGGTACTCCGGAAAATAAATATCCTGACCGGGCAGAAGAGCTACCTGGAAGTGCTGAGTGGTAAAAAAGGTGCGGAAGTGAAAGCCTTGTTCAATACCGTGAAAAACCAGGCTTCCGAATTATATATTTCCGGCAAGAGCTATATCAGCTTTCTCAGTGATCCGGAAAATACCGGCTATACATTACGCCTCAATGCCCTGTAATTTTCCGGAAACATCAAAAAGTACAGCTATGGCATGTGACGGCACTCACAATTTGTTAACAGCTCTTTCAAAAAATTGAAATAGTCTTACAAAAAACCTATTTTAGCATCACCTAAAAAACAATTACATAATGAAAACATCTTTCAAAACAACCTTAGCCGTAATGGCTTTCACTTTCATTTCCAGTGTTGCTTCCGCGCAATACAGCATGGACAGCGATGGAAAAACACTTCGTAACTCCAGCAACAGCTCGGTAGCCAAAATCGACAGCGATGGCAAGACCATCCGTAACTCCAGCAACAGCTCGGTAGGGCATGTCGACAGCGACGGAAAAACAATCCGCAACTCCAGCAATTCGGCGGTGCTGAAAGTAGATGGCAACGACATTCGCAACTCCAGCAACAGCACCATCGCCAAAATGAGCGATGTAACCAGCGCGATCAAAGGCGCGAAACCTGAAGCCGTTTATGTGGCGTTATGGTGGTTTATTGTGAAAGGCAATAAATAAAAGAAATCTACTGATTGTAAAGGCCGTTCTGAAAAGACGGCCTTTTTTTATTAAAAATTGCCCTGACTTTAGATGTCAGGTGTAGAACCACATCCCCAGGCCTGTGGCCAGCCTCCCGGATCAGGTTCGGGACAGGCTCTTCAAAGGGAAAATCAGAACACATTATATCTCCAGGATGGTGCTTTGCTTGTGTTGCAGCATGTGCGGCGGGATCACCGCCATGATACTTTGTTTGAGAGAACGGATGAGCGTGGCTTTCAGGAATTCGTGATGGGTCACCAGGCTGATCTCCCGCACAGGAATGGGATTTTTAAAAGAACGCAGGCGTTTTTTTTGTGCGCTGCTCATATTATGCGTGGCGAGCTCCGGGATGATCGTCATGCCGAAGCTGGTGTCCACCATGTTCTTCAGGGTTTCGATGCTTCCGGCATTGTAATGAAACTGCTCCTCCGCTTCTTTTTGCTTTTTGAGGGAGCAAAAATTCAGAATCTGGGAGCGCATGCAATGCCCTTCCTCCAGGAGCCAGAGGCGGTTGATATCAACGTCTTTGGACAAGACAAACTGCTTATCGAATCCTTTTTCCTTATGGCCTACGTACAGGGAATAGCTCTCATAGAAAAGCACCTGCTCGTGCAGGCTATGCTCATGTAAGGGCGTGGCCAGGATAGCAGCATCAAGGTCGCCGTTCTTCAGCTTGTGCAGGATCACATCGGTGGTAAACTCATTGATGACAAGCTTCACCAAAGGAAAGTCCCGGAGAAAGTCTTTCAGGAAGAGCGGCAGCAGGTAAGGCGCCAGGGTCGGGATGATGCCGATGCGTAATTCTCCGTGTACGATGTCCTTTTCATCATCGATCAGCTCTTTCAGCTTCCTGGACTCTGCCATGATCTTTTTGGCCTGTGCCACGATCTTTTCGCCGATAGCCGTGGTTTTCACAGGCTGGCGGCTCCGGTCGAAGATCCTGACGCCAAGCTCCTCCTCGAGTTTTTTCACCATCATGCTGAGGGTGGCCTGGGTGACGAAACAGGCTTCGGAGGCTTTCACAAAATTTCGTAACTTGTCTACAGCAATGATGTATTCCAATTGTTGAAAATTCATATAGATAAAATCTATACAAATATAAAAAATATCAGTTTTATTGAACCGATTAAATGATCTACTTTTACAAAAGATAGTTCAGGGGTCGGCCAAACATAACAGCGTTTTATTTGTCTTACCATTTAAACTTTAACTTATGAAAACAACACGCATTGGATTAAACAGGGACAAGAGCGAGGCCCTGGCAAAAAAGCTGAACGGGCTCCTGGCCAACTACCAGGTATTTTATATGAATACCAGGGGCTTTCACTGGAACATCAAAGGCAGTAATTTCTTTGAGTTGCACCTGAAATTCGAGGAGATCTACAACAACCTGCAGCTGAAGATAGACGAGATTGCCGAACGGATCCTGACGCTGGGCTATACGCCTTTGCACAGCTACAGCGATTACCTGAAAAAATCGGAGATCAAGGAAAAAACCAATTCCACCGATGGCAAAAAATCGCTGGCCGAAGTATTAAGCGCCCTGGAGATCATCATCTCCCTGCAACGCGAGATCCTGGCCTTATCGGCCGACGCAGAGGATGAAGGCACGAATGCCCTGATGAGCGACTATATCCGCGAGCAGGAAAAACTGACCTGGATGTATGCTTCTTACTTAAACCAATAAATCATTTAAGACATGGAAACACCTGAATACCCACAACAAGCGCCTTGCTGTATGAAAACCTGCCGCAGCGCCGAGCAGCCCACTGAAAAACCGGTCCTGAAATCCATTCAGCAAAAAGAACCGGCCTCCGCCAAAACAGAAGCGAATGCCAACGTGTTCGGCATCTTCGACGATATGCTTTTTTATTACTAACCCATATATATCAACATCATGGAAAAGAAAAAACTGACAACCGCTTCGGGCATTCCGTATTACGAGAATGAGAACACGATGAGCATTGGCCCGAGAGGACCATTGCTGCTCCAGGATTTTATCCTGCACGAAAAAATGGCTCACTTCAACCGCGAGCGTATTCCGGAAAGGGTGGTGCATGCCAAAGGAACCGGTGCTTTCGGCACCTTTACCGTCACGCATGACATCACAAAATACACCAAAGCGAAATTGTTCAGTAAGGTCGGGAACGCCTGTAAGATCCTGATCCGCTTTTCAACGGTGGGCGGCGAGAAAGGCAGCGCCGACAGCGAGCGCGATCCGCGTGGCTTTGCCCTGAAATTTTACACGGAAGACGGCAACTGGGACCTGGTGGGAAATAATACACCGGTGTTTTTCGTGAAAGACCCGAAGAAGTTCAGCGACTTTATTCACACCCAAAAACGCGATCCTAAAACGAACCTGAAAAGCCCGACGATGATGTGGGATTTCTGGAGCCTGAACCCTGAAAGCCTGCACCAGGTGCTGATCCTGATGAGCGACCGCGGCACGCCTTATTCTTACAGGCACATGCATGGCTTCGGCAGCCACACTTTTTCGATGATCAATAAGGACAACGAATCGGTATGGGTGAAATTCCATTTCCTGACCCAAACGGGCATTAAGAATTTTACGGGGAAAGAGGCGAATGAGATGCGTGGCATCGACCCTGACCATGCTCAGCGCGACCTTGTGGAGGCTATCGACCGCAAGGAATTCCCGAAATGGGATATGAAAATCCAGGTGATGACGCAGGAGCAGGCGAAAGCCTTCCCCTTCAATCCTTTTGACCTGACCAAGGTATGGCCGCATGGCGATTTCCCATTGATCGACGTGGGCACTTTCGAGCTGAATGAGGTCCCTAAAAATTATTTCGCGCAGGTAGAGCAGGCAGCTTTTGCTCCGGCTCACGTGGTGGACGGCATCAGCTATTCGCCCGATAAAATGTTACAGGGGCGCTTACTGTCGTACCCGGATGCGCACCGCTACCGCCTGGGCGCCAACTACGAGCAGATCCCGGTGAACAAATGCCCGTATATGACCAATAACTACGAGCGCGACGGGCTGATGCGCGTGGATGGCAACGGGGAAGATGCTCCAAACTATTTCCCGAACAGCTTTGATAACATTGAAGCGGACGCCAGCTACAAGCAACCGGCGATGACCCTCGAAAGCCACATGGCCGACTGGTATGACCGCAACAGCCCGGGAGACAACGATCATTATACTCAGCCGGGCATCTTATACCGCAAGGTGATGAACGACGAGGAAAAGAGAAATACGGTTGCCAATATCGTAGGTGCCATGAGCGGCATCAGCGGTGAGAAAAAAGCGGACATCATCAACCGCCAGCTGTGCCACTGGTTCAGAGCGGACATTGGCCTGGGCATGGCTATTGCCAAAGGGCTTGGCATCAGTGTTGATGAAAACATGATGAAACACTAAGATTGATGTTCAAGCGATTTAAAAAAATAATCATCTCTAAACAACCTCTATTATGAAAAGAACAGCAAAAGCACACTGGGAAGGAAACCTGAAAGAAGGCAAAGGCCACATCAGCTCCCAAAGCGGCATTTTAGAAAATACCAATTACAGCTTCAAAACCCGTTTTGAAGAGGGCGTAAAAGGCACCAACCCGGAAGAGCTGCTGGCAGCGGCACACGCCGGTTGTTATACCATGGCGGTAGGCGCCATGCTCAGCGAAAAGGGATTAGCCGCCAAAAGCCTGGATACGGAAGCGATCCTGACGATGGAAGGCCTCACGATCACCGGCATTCACTTAGTGATTACGGGAAGCGTGGATGGTATTGATGCCAAAGGTTTTGAGGAGGTAACGAAGAATGCGGAAAAAAACTGTGTGATCTCCAAAGCACTGAGTGTCGCTATTACATCAGAAGCAAAGCTTGTATAAGGTCACATCCGGCCATTTTTAGGTTTGAGGCCGGAACCTTTTACACCTTGTTCCTGGAGTATAAAAGGCAGTTCGAAAGAGCTGCCTTTTTATTTAATCATTTCTTTACTTCCGAAACGCTGTTCCTGTACCCGGTCGTATTCTTTTTCGTAACCGGGATGCTCGGTGTTCATGAGCCTGTCCCAGAAGCGCAGGTAGAGCCCGTAATTGCCTTTGAATTTGCTGTGGTGGAAATTATGGAAGACAGAGGTATTGAATACTTTAAATAAAACGGTATGACGGAACCAGCGCGGCATAATTTCATAGCCGAGATGGCCATAGACATTGATGATAAAGGACGAAAGCATGAACAGGGCGATACCCAGGGGATGGATCGGCAGCAGCCACACAATGGGCAGCAAGACCAACGCTTCGGTGAAAGACTCCACGATGTGAAAAGAGTAAGAGGTCCAGGGCGATGGATTGGTACTTTGATGATGCAGGACATGCGTCAGCGCAAACAGCTTCGGATGGTGCAGCAGCCGGTGCATCCAGTAAAAATAGGTGTCGTGTATGAGCAGGGCGAGCACCACGCTGAGCACTAAGTACCAGGAGGGGTAATCCGTGAGGTGATCGTAAACCCTGGTGTAATGACGGAAGGGCGTGAACAGAATCACAGCACCCACCAGGGTGAAGACCAGTGTGCTTTGCAGGGAATGCAGGATCTCGCGCAGGAAATCTTTCCGTGTGGCCCGCCTCTGCTGGATCTTGAGGTGATCTGCTTTTTTGTGAAGCAAGACATAGAATAACAGGAAGGGAATTCCGGCCACAACAATATACCGTACGAGCGTAGAGCCCAGGATCAGCATCGCTCCGTTTAGCAGGTCATCTTTCATGATTGGTTGCCTCTCTTAATTCCTGATTAAAGGTAAACTAAATTTCCGGAACCGGGTATGAATTATCACGGCGATACGTCATGGCGCCAACAGGAGGATGTGTAAAAATTAGATACATGCTGTATTATTTTTTGAAACATCCCGGAACGGATCCTTTACTTTAAAAAGGGCAACTTTGCTTCAATGGCTAAGGTTAAGATTCATATTGGAAAGAAAATCAGGGAGGTCCTGGACCAGAGACCGATCAGCGTGGTAGACTTTGCTAAAAGCATCAATTTAAGCAGGAACAGCGCTTACAAGATCTTTGAGAAAGAGACCATCGATACAGGACAGTTACAATCTATCGGTAACGTCTTAAATTACGATTTCTTCAATTACTACGAGCAAGTGCTAACAAGCCCTGTGAAAGAAACGAAGCCTGAATTTGGCTATGCTACAAAATCAGAAGTAGCCGACCTGGCGCATGCGATTTTAAAACTGACCAGGGCCGTGGAACGCATCGAAGAGCAGCTTCCCAAAAAGAAAGCGGCCGCCAAAAAGAAATACGAAAAGAAAAACAGCTAAGCCTAATTCATGCGTAAAATTACGCACCTCATAAGACCCGCTCATTGGGTTGTTGCCTCAGTCCCTTGTTTCCCTTGTACATCCTGTATTAAGACCAGGTATTTCTCTGCCCGGCGTTCTTATGCTCCTGCTTCCGGAAAACATTTTTCACAGGCAGTTGCGTTTCTGTAGCGGATTCATTATTATTGATTATTCCTGAAATGTAACAAGGTAGTATATAACAGGTACACATCCCTCTGATAAAGTATTTTCAAACCTGATCCTGCGATTTATGTTACGCCGGTTTATTTGCTTCGGTGCGCTCCTGCTCGTCCTCATCCATTCCCGCGGATTGGCCCAGAACCCCGTGTCGCGGAACTACACGGTGGATGACGGCCTTCCTTCCAATGAGGTGTATGACATTTTTGAAGACAGCCTGGGCTATCTCTGGTTTGCCACCGACCACGGCATTTCACGCTTCGATGGTTATGACTTCAAAAATTATTCCACCAACGATGGCCTGACGCACAATACCATCTTCGGTTTTTTCGAGGATCATCGCCACCGGGTCTGGATGCGGGCCTTCAACAGCACGTTATGTTATATGGAGCATGGACAGATTTATTCTTATAAACACAATCCTGCTTTAAAAGAATTTCTTGGCCGGTATTTTATTCAAACCTTCGGAATTGATTCCCTGGGCGATCTTTGGTTCAACTCTATTCGCGCTCCCTTTGGCCTGTACCGCCAGGATCAGCAAACGGGCGAGATCAGGCGTATTCCTCACAAAAAGGGTTACAATGCTTTTCTGCGTGAGCTGGGAAGAGGTAAATTCATCTCCGGCATTTACCGGGATGAACATCCTAAGCAGATAAACGACCACGTGATTTATGAAAATCATACCTGGTATTATAATACAGTTCCCGTATCGGTTCCGGAAAGAGATGTTTTCAGGGCCGCCACAGCAGGTCAAGGGCATTATATGAGCAGCTATTCGCAAAAGCTCACCGAGCTTAATCACGGCAGGATTGTACGACGCCTCTCAATGCCCGAACGTGTACCGGTTACCTACATCTATGGAGACAAGGACCATTTCTGGATCACAGGACCGGGCCTTTATCTGTCAACGCCCGACTCCTTGTATCGCTTTTTCAAAGGCCAGTCGCTCAATAGCATTCGCAAAGATAAACGCGGGAGCTATTGGCTTGCTTCTACCGACCACGGTATCTTATACATTCCGGACAAACGCATCCTGGAGCCGGCGTTTCATCATACCGAAAAACCATACCTCTTAGCCGTGTATAAGAATGTCCTCTATAGCCTGAGCCGGAATAAGCTAAAAACATTTCTGCTTTCCGATCAGGGGCCGGGGAAGGTGATGGATTCTGTAAAACTAGCTTATTGGGTCCATCGTCTTACGGTGAATTCCAGCAGGAATGAGCTACAGCTTTCGGGAAGCTTTTGTGCATTGAACCCACAGCATCCGGAAAAACCGGGGTCCATTATCAATTTCAACACTGTCATGCCTGGCACGGGCTCCTGCAGAAATTCATTCCGTTTTGGAAATTCCATTTACGCTGCTGGCAATGCAGGATGGGAAATTCTCAACGAAAAAAAAGATAAGCATTACCTGTCTGCGCAGCATGGCTTTTCAAAATTCTGCTCAGCGATATGCCTTGATTCAGCAGGCATGGTATGGATCGGTGCCGCAGACGGCCTTTATACATTTGCTAAGGGGCGGACATTGCCCTACAGGCCGGGAGAAAGTGCGTTCAGGCAAAACATCAGTGCCATCAACTGTATGGGCGACGGCATCCTGGTTGTGTCGACCAGGGGAAGAGGCCTCATCCTCCTCGATGGGGACAGGACTTATTACATCCGTAAAAGCGATGGCCTGACAACGGATCTTTGCGACCAGCTGCTAATCGACGGCCATTCGATCTGGGTATGCACCAATAAAGGCCTGAACAGGATCCTGATAAAACGAAACTCCCGCGGCCTGGAGTTCCGGATCACAAACATATGCATGGAGCATGGGCTGCCTTCCAACCTGATCCATGATGCAGTTCGTTATAAGCACCTCCTGATCCTGGCTACGGGGAAAGGTTTAGCCTGGTTCGACGTCAACCGGTTTGCTCTGAATCATTATACGCCACCTGTCTATATCGATGCTGTATCTACCAACAGGCGCAGGATCACTGTTGATTCGTTGCTCAGCGATACCGAAACCGATCTGAGCTTCGGCTTTACAGGCTTGTTGTATAACAGCCCGGGGAAAGTGCAGTACCGCTATAAGCTGGAGGGCTATGAAAGCGATTGGAATTACACCACCGAACGCAGTGTGCATTATCTGAACCTCCCGGCCGGCGACTACGCCTTTGTTGTAACGGCCATGAATGAAAACGGCGTCTGGAGCGACAAAGCTGCCAGGTATGGCTTTTCCATTCCGCTGCATTTTACAAAAACCTGGTGGTTCTTATTTCTCCTGATCGCCTCCGGCTTAACTATCCTGTGCCTGATTATACGCTATTATCTGAAACAACGGCGTGCGCAGGAACGGCTGAGCATGCATGTCCTCATGGCGGAATTAAAAACCCTGCGCTCACAGATGAAGCCTCACTTTGTATTCAACTCCCTGAGCTCCATCCAGCATTTCATCCTG
This sequence comes from Hydrocarboniphaga daqingensis, assembly GCA_943362175.1. Taxonomy (GTDB): domain Bacteria; phylum Bacteroidota; class Bacteroidia; order B-17B0; family Aurantibacillaceae; genus UBA4416. The sequence goes on from CALRIU020000002.1 coordinate 148,602, forward strand.
GACAACGACCAGGAATCGGCGCACCTCTACCTGAGCCGCTTTGCGAACCTGATGCGCAGGATCCTCGATAATACGTCCAAAGACAGCATCAGCCTGGCCGGCGAGATGGCTACGCTGGAGATCTATCTTTCTCTGGAAAAGCTACGCTTCGGAAAGGAGTTTGAATACAGCATCATCATTGATGAAAGGCTGGATCCGGAGCAATGTGAAATCCCCCCCATGCTTATCCAGCCTTATATAGAGAATGCGATCTGGCATGGCCTGCTGCCTAAAAAAAATCAGCCGCGCCTGTGGATCCGCTTTTACCCGGAAGGCAACACAACGCTTGTATGCGAGGTGGAAGACAATGGCATTGGCCGGAAAGCCGCAGCAGAAAAGCAAAAGAGCGGGCACCAGTCTACGGGCATGAAAAATATGGAAGAGCGGATCGGGATCCTGAACCACATGCCACACAACCGGATCAGCAGTGGCATAACAGACCTGGCCGATGCCAATGGACATGCGACCGGCACGAAGGTCACCCTGAAATTTTCAAATACCTTAATCCTTAACTCATGATGATGATCAAAGCACTTCTTATCGACGATGAAGAAAAAAGCCGGAAGGCCCTTGAAACACTGCTTATCCGCTATTGCCAAGACGTGGAGGTGATCGGGCAGGCTGCCTCCGCGGAAGAAGCCGTGAAGCAGATCAATGAGTTGAAACCCGACCTGGTATTCCTGGATGTGATGATGCCGGACGGCAATGGATTCGACGTGCTGGAGCGTTGTGATGAACTACCGTTCGGGGTTATTTTTGTCAGTGCTTTCGAGCAACATGCGATGCGCGCCTTTCAGTTTGCGGCACTCCACTATTTGCTAAAGCCTCTCAATTTCCTGGAACTCCGGGCGGCCGTAGAGCGGTACCGGAGATCCGACACACAGGAATTGCTGCCGCAACAGGCGCAACGCCTGGAGCTTGCGAGGAGAACATACCATGCATCGCAACCCGAGAGCATTGTGCTGCATGCCCTGAATGGTTTTTCGGTAGCAAAAATTTCTGAGATCCTCCGTTGCGAGGCCGATTCCAATTACACCAAAATTGTATTTACGGAAGCAAAGCCTTTTATGGCTTCGCGGAGTCTCTCCCATTTCGAAGAGCTTCTGACAGGTCTTCCTTTTGTGCGTGTGCATCACAAGCACCTGATCAACCTGGCGCAGGTAAAGCGCTACAACAGGGGGCGCGGCGGTTATATTGAAATGAGTAACGGTCATGAAGTAGAGGTTTCTGTCCGTAAGAAGGATGAATTCCTGGCAGCGATGGCCAGCTTTGCCCGCGGGGCCGAATAGACCCGTCACCAATTTCTTTTTTATTGACACACTTACACAACTGAACTGCACAGTTGTGTAATGCCGCTTTACATTTTTTTGTTCCCAGGGTATTTTTATTCAAAACCCGGCGGAAACCGAAAAGCCGTAAAGAGAGTAGGTCTATCTAAAAATTCAAACCAATGAAATCACCATTCAAAATTCTTACTATTTCAGTATGCTCGCTCGTCTCAGGCTTTTACTCAAATGCCCAGACATTAGTAACTCCAGGCTCACTTGTAGGCTTCTCTCCAAATGGATACGTGGGCGTCAATACGGGCACTAACTCACCTGCTTTCATGTTGTCTGTTCATTCCGGCACCAATCAACTTAACGACGGGATCCAGGTATTACAGAAGAATGCATCCTCTGCGGCTTTACGACTGGACAATGCATACACCGGCGGACGCAGCTGGGGCATCCTTTCAACCAGCAATGGAAACACACAAGGCGGAGGAAAGCTTTTGTTTTATGATTACAGCGGCGGTGGCGAACGCATGGTGGTCACAGGAACAGGATCAGTCGGCATCGGAGCATTCGGATCAGGCAATCCGTTGGAGAGACTTCATGTGCATGATGGCGCCATCCGTATTACAGGCGCAAACAATAATGGAGGACCCATGGTTCTGTTTGGCGGGGCGATCAATGGGAATACCAGTGGAGCACCCAATGGCCAATGGGGAATTGAGTATGTGAACAATACTTCCAACCCGGCTTTGTGTGGTTTGAATTTCTGGCGTCCCAATTTCGCGCATAATATTTCCGGCGGAGGAGCAGGCATGCAAAACGCGGTTATGTTTATGAGGAATGACAATCATATCGGGATCATGACGGATAATCCTACGGCACAACTGACCGTGAACGGTAAAACACTGATCGGAGATCCTTCTGTTGTCAATATCAATACCACCTACGATTACAACCTTTACGTTCAGAAAGGAATTTTAGCTGAAAGGGTAAAAGTCGCTTTAAACAATACCGCTTATTGGGCTGATTATGTATTTGCCTCAGACTACAAACTGTCTTCCCTGGATGCAGTGGCTGCCTATGTGAAAGAGCATAAACACCTGCCGAATGTTCCGTCGGCAGACGAAGTTCACAGCAACGGGCTCGACGTGGCAGAGATGGATGCTACACTGCTCCGCCAAATCGAAGAAATCTGGCTGCACCTGATCGAGCTGAAAAAAGAAAACCAGATGCTGAAAGAACAACTCACTAAAAAAGACTAACCATGAAGCGATATCGTATAACTAACATTCTAGTGATTTTCCTGCTTATACGTTTAGGTGTACAAGCCCAGGTAAATCTGATACCTAACGGCAGTTTTGAAGCCAATTGCGGCACAAACAACAGCTGCAGCACCATCGCCCCTAATTGTGTAACCGACTGGTTTGTATCTCACGGATCGCCACAGCTTATATCCGGAGTTCCTTCCTTTGATGGAACCGCCAGCATGCGCATGTGGGCAAAAAAAATCTCTATTGAAGAGGGCGAAGGCATTGGCGTAAACCTCAATTCAAAATTGGTAAAAGACAAAAGATATCTCCTCTGCTTTGCTTACCGAACTCATACAGATGTCCCGATGTCACCGGTCAATATCCGTGTGAGGTTAGTGAACGGTCTTACAGACAACCCGGCTTGTCCAGGCGGAATGGGCGGCGGCGGTGTGGTTCCATCGGTGTCACCGATGCAGGAAATTTATACAACTACATTTTCGGTAGGTACCGGCTGGACCACATGGACTACGGTGAGCACTTACTTTACGGCAAATTCCAATTATTCGCAAATGATCGTCTTTCCACAAACCAACCAATCCAATGGTATGGCAACCCTGAACGTTGATTATTTTTCACTTTCGGAAAACATCGCTCCATGCCAGACTCCTATGGATTATGATAATACAAGCAGCCCTGTGCCCGCCGGCATCTATGACCAAAAAAGCGTGATCCGCGCAGGGAGCCATATCACGAATCTGTCCAATCCCGGCATCGTCACAGTAAACCAGCCGGTGCAGACAAAATTTGCGGCTTCAAATTATATCGAGCTATTTGACAATTTCATTGCTTACCCCGAACGGAGCTACTTCTTAGCAACGATTGAGTACTGTGATGCTGTTTGTCAGTTCACCACTGATAGCAATCAACAAAGCCGCCTCGGTGGAAACATAGAAAATGATCAGGCAACAGATGAGCTATCAAATCATACCGCCATCTTTCCAAATCCGGCCTCCGATCAGCTCACCGTGCAAAGCAGCAGAGGGCTTCAATCGGCTGTCTTAAAAGACATCGCCGGCCGCCTCGTGGCGACCTTCCAACCGGAAGCGGGGAAACATGAACAGGTCTTTCGCATCCCGGATGTTAAGGCAGGTATTTATTTCCTGACGCTGACGGACGAGTCCGGCAAAACAGAGATCCAAAAAATAGCGATCGAAAAATAAATTTTCCGGCAGAAACCTAATCCAAAAAAAAAGAGGATGTACTGAATTTCAGCACATCCTCTTTTTGTTTCTTCGATCTCCAAAACACCTTCCTGTAAAAGGATCCGGGAGAATCCGTACCAGGGACTATTACGTCAGCTCATAGGTCAGGCTACCGATCTTGTCCAGCTCGTTCATCAGGTCGGTGCTTACTGCAATCTTTTGTGATTTGGAGAAGAGCTTCACGCTGATGTTTTCCGCCGGGTCTTCCACGAAGAATTCCACACTGCATTTCCCCTGCGAGGCGTTAAAGATGGACTCGATGTTCCCGATCAGCTCTTCGTTGATGGCGTTGATGTCCATCTTCAGCTTCATCGAGGAGAAAATATTTTCTTTCACATTCTCCAGCAATTCGATCTTCTGGATCTTGAGCTCCAGGCTTCCGGGCTGGTTGTAGCGTTCCTGGATCTTGGCTTTCACGTATACGAAAAGTGAGTTCACCATGAATTTATTATACTCCACAAAATCTTTCCCAAACAGCATGATCTCTACAGAACCCTGGTAATCTTCGATGATAAGCTTGCCGAAGGCATTTCCTGTTTTGCTCATACGTTGTTCGGAGCCGGTGATGACACCGCCAAAAGTCACGTCCTTACCCTTGAAAGGCTCCAGGCCGGCTTTCAGCTGGGCGCAGTTGGCGCTGCATTTATGCTCGATGATCAGCTTGTACGGATCGAGCGGATGCCCGGAGATGAAGAAGCCTACCACCTCTTTTTCCCTGGCCAGCTCTTCCAGCTTGCCCCAGGGCTCTACTTTGGAAGGAAGCTGCGGCTCTGTAATTTCCACGGCATCGTCACCACCAAACAGGCTGGCCTGCGAGGTGTCGTTGCCCAGGCTCATCTGGTTGCTGTACTTGATCATGCGGTCGGTAAGCGTGGTACCATCCATCAGGTCGACCGTAAAGAACATCGCCCGGTGTACCCCTTCAAAAGCATCAAAGGCTCCGGCCAGGGCCAGCCCCTCGATGGATTTCTTATTGATTGCTTTGCTATCCAGACGCTTCGCGAGGTCGAATACCGATGTAAATTTGCCGTTCGCGTTACGCTCTTCAATAATGTTGTTCACCGTGTTCTCTCCTACTCCCTTGATAGCGCCCATGCCAAAACGGATATCGCTGCCACCCTCAATAACGCTGAACTTCGCGAAGCCTTCGTTCACATCGGGGCCAAGCACTTTAATGCCCATGCGCTTGCATTCCTCCATGAAGAAGGAAATTTTCTCAATGCTTCCGGAATGGTTCAGCACCGAAGCCATGAACTCCGAAGGATAATGCGCCTTGATGTAAGCCGTTTGAAAAGCAACATAGGCATAGCAGGTAGAGTGTGATTTGTTGAAAGCGTAGCTCGCAAAGGCTTCCCAGTCTTTCCACACTTTTTCTGCGACCACCGTATCATGCCCATTGGCCTTACAATTGTCGATAAACTTGCCTTTCATCTTGTCCAGTGTGGCCCTGTCTTTCTTACCCATGGCCTTACGCAGGGTATCGGCATCACCTTTGGTAAAGTTGGCCAGCTTCTGCGACAAACGCATGACCTGCTCCTGGTATACGGTAATACCATAGGTTTCTCCCAGGTACTCATCCATGCCCTCGAGGTCGAACTGCACTTCTTCCCTGCCGTGCTTCCGGTTGATGTAGTTCGGGATGTAAGCCAAAGGACCCGGACGGTACAAGGCGTTCATCGCGATCAGGTCATTAAAGGAATCGGGCTTCAGCTCTTTCAGCGATTTCTGCATCCCGGCACTTTCGTACTGGAACACACCGTTGGTTTCGCCGCGTTGAAATAACTCGTAGGTTTTTTTATCGTCCAGTGGAATCGCATCAATGTCGATGTCGATGCCGTGGTTCTGCTTCACAAAGCGCAGGGCATCCTTAATGATCGTCAGGGTTCTCAAACCCAGGAAGTCCATCTTCAACAGGCCTGCACTTTCCGCCACGGAGTTATCAAACTGCGTCACGAGCATGTCACTGTCCTTGGCTTTGGTTACCGGCACGAACTTCACCATATCGTCGGGGGTAATGATCACCCCGCAGGCGTGGATGCCCGTGTTCCGCAGGCAGCCTTCGAGCTCGTAAGCCTGCTTCAACACATCGGCTTCCGGTGTTTTTTCCTCGGCCAGCTTCCTGAAATTGTGCGATTGCTCTACGACCTCGCGCTTATCACGGATCTTATCTAAATACTTCTCGTCAATGCCTCCCGGTTTTAATAAGGATTTCAATTCGGCCTCCAGGCTATCGGGAAAGGATTTCGCCAGGCGATCGGCATCGGGCAAAGGAAGATCGAGGACCCTGGCGGTATCGCGGATAGCGGACTTACCGCCCATCGTACCGTAGGTAATGATCTGCGCCACCTGGTTGAAGCCGTATTTGTCGATCACATATTTGATCACGCTATCGCGGCCTTCGTCATCAAAGTCGATATCAATATCGGGCATGCTGATACGATCCGGGTTGAGGAACCTTTCGAAGAGGAGGTCGAACTTGATCGGATCCACGTTGGTGATCCACAAACAATAGGCAATGGCGGAGCCGGCAGCCGATCCACGGCCGGGGCCAACGGATACGCCCATTTCACGCGCTTTGGAAATAAAGTCCGCCACAATGAGGAAGTAACCCGGATAGCCCATCCGCTCGATGGTGGCCAGCTCGAACTCGATCCGTTCCTTGGTTTCCGGTGGCATGTCGGGATAACGCTTGTGCGCGCCCTGCCAGGTTAAGTGCGACATGTAGATGAACTGCTCCGCGATCACCCGCATTTCAGCCTTTTGCGCTTCGATGGCTTCCTCCGATAATTTTTTGTCGATCCAGCCCTGCTCTTTTAACGCGATGATTCGCTGGTGCGAGGCCTGGATTTCCGCTTCGTTGCTTTCGATGAAGGAGGCGGCGATCTCGAACTTCGGCAATAAAATATCACGGCCCAGCTTGAACTGCTCGATCTTGGAAACAATCTCTACGGTGGTTTCAATCGCTTCCGGCATATCGGCAAAAAGCTCGATCATCTCCTTCGGCGATTTAAAATAAAACTCCTTGTTCTGCATGCCATAGCGGAAGCCACGGCCACGGCCTACCGGCGTCGCTTTCTTCTCACCGTCTTTCACACAGAGCAAAATGTCGTGCGCATCAAAACCGTTCTTATCCAGGTAGTAGTTGCTGTTGGCTGCAAAATATTTTACGTTGTGCTTCGCGGCAAATTTCAGGAGCACCTCATTCACGTGATTTTCATCCGGCAGGTTGTGTCGGTTCAGCTCCACATAAAAATCGTCTCCGAATTGCTCTTTGTACCACATGAAGGCCTCCTCTGCCTGGGCCTCACCCACATTCAGGATCAGGTTCGGGATCTCGGCAGACAGCGAACCCGTGGTGGCGATCAGCCCTTCCTTATACTTTACCAGCAGATCCTTGTCGATGCGCGGCACATAGTAAAACCCGTCGATCAGGCCCGTAGAGCTCAGCTTCGAGAGGTTCTGATAGCCTAACCGGCTCTTCGCAATCAGCACCTGGGTAAAGCCATTATCCTGCTTGCTTTTATCTTTATGATCCTTGCAAATGTATAGCTCGCAACCGATCACACATTTGATCTCGTTTTTTTTCTCTCCCTGCTTCTCGCCTTTGTCAATAGCCTCGTTGTGTGCCTTAATGCCTTTGTTCTGCTTGTCGATAGACTGCCAGAACAGGAAGGCGCCATACATATTGCCGTGATCGGTGAGCGCTACAGCCGGCATGTTGTACTCCGCCGCTTTTTTGACGAGGTCGGCCACATCGGCTGTAGACTGGAGCACAGAGAACTGGGTATGGTTGTGGAGATGAGCGTATTGCAGGTTCGCGATCGCCGTCGAGTCGATCTGCGTTTCTGTTTTCTGCTTGCTTCCGGCGGCTTTGCGCTCCTTCCAGGCCTGCTCGTGCTGGTACAGCGCCGACAGATCGGGAGCCACATAATTGATGCTTTGCAGCTCTCCGGCCGGAATTTCAGCAACCCGTGTAATGCCGCGCTTGATGATCTCGAAGAACACCTTACCTGTCGCCAACACGTCGAAGGCCGCGTTGTGCGCTTCCTCGAACGTAGCGTTGAATAACTTGCCGTAAAGCTCCGTTAAGGTCGGCCATTTAAACTTTCCGCCGCGGCCACCGGGAATGGCGCAGAACTCCGTGGTCTGGTCGTTCTTGGTATCGATAGGCGGTTTCGCTGACAGCACATTTTCCAGGCCACAGCGCAGGAGCTCCGCCCCTACAATGTTATAATCGAACTCGATGTTGTGCCCGCAAAGGTACTTTGCCTGGCTCACTGCATTGACAAATTCCTGCAGAACAGCTTTCAGGTCCTGCCCTTCTTCGAGGGCACGCTCATTGGTGATTCCGTGGATCTGAACGGCGTTGAAGGGAATGGTATAGCCCTCGGGCTTCACGATGATGGAATTGCTGTTGATCAGGTTTCCTTTTGCATCGTGCAGCTGCCAGGCAACCTGCACCATCCGCGGCCAGTTATCAAAATCGGTTAGGGGCGCGTTGTAATTGCGTGGTAAACCGGTTGTTTCTGTATCAAATATTAAGAACATAGCTTAGGAAAAAAAGTGATGAATAGTTAAATGATCAATTAAATGAGTTCTTGTTTTCAAGGGCTTTCCGGATTCCGATCAGCTCGTTTTTTATATCCAGTAACAGCTGTGGGTCGTTTATTGTTTGAGATGGCTTCACATCGCCTGCAATGCCGTTAGCATAGCCGTGTTTTTCACGGATGACCTTTTCGCGTTGCTGCAGGATCTGCGTTTTGAACTGCTCGGCATGGTTGATTCCCAGCATGCTCATCATGTTCTGGTGATGGTGCCCGCCCCCGCCCCCGGCAGTTTCGATGCGGATGAGCGTGAGCCCGAAATAACGGAGCACAGGCCCGCCCACAAAAGAGAGGTCCTGGATATTTTCGAGCGGGATCGTTTTTTCGATATGCACAATGAGCCCTTTGGAAAATTTCAGGTTTTTGTTGGTGATCGTGCAGGATAAGGTGTTGAAGAACTTCCCGCTCAGCCACTGCCCTATGCCGAACACCCAGAAAGGAACCAGGACGATGCCGATAACCGTGGAGATGAGGAACATCAGGACAACGAAAAAAATATACGTTTTTACCCTCGGGCTGAAGCTCGCTTCATTTAAAATTACCTCTTCTGTCATAATCCCTTAAAATTACGAAATAAGAAAAAGTACCCGGAAAATTGTTGATATCTGCTCAGAAATCAGAGGCGTATCCCGATAATACACACGTCATCGATCTGCTCCAGGGAGCCTTTCCAGCTTTTCAGGGCCTGTGCTATGGCTTGGTGCTGTTCTTTGAGTGGCCTTTGCTGGATGGAAAGGAGTAATTCCGCGAATTGCTTGTACTTGAACTTTTTTCCTTTCGGCCCGCCAAACTGGTCGGCATAGCCATCGGTAAACAGGTAAAAGGTATCGCCTTTCTGCGCCTGCAGGTGATGCGTGGTAAAAGGCCTGGCATAATCTGTAAAGCCGATCGGTTGTTTATCGGGCATGATTTCTATCAGCTGTGAACCCGGGTCCCCGGCTTCTGCGGGAGCAGGCGTTTTTGTGACATACCAAAGCGGGTTATTGGCTCCGGCCCAGCTAACCGCCATTTGCCCGGGGCTCATTTCTATAGAAACCAGGGAAATGTCCATGCCGTCCTTAATGGATTCCTTGCTTTTGGAAAAATTTTCCAGGACAAGCTCACGGGTTTTATCGAGGATCTTCCCGGGGTCGCCGAGCTTAAATTCTTTTACGCTCCGGTTGAGGGCATTACTGCACACTACTGATACCAGGGCACCTGGAACACCATGTCCTGTGCAGTCGGCAGCGGCAATCAAAAAAGTATCGCCGATTTTTTCGGCCCAGTAAAAATCGCCGGCCACAATATCCTTAGGCTGATAATACACAAAGGATTCGGGCACATGCTCTGTAATAAAGTCCAGCGGTGGGAGAATGGCTTCCTGGATACGCCTGGCGTAGGTGATGCTATCAGTGATCTCCTTATTTTTTTCTTCGATGATCAGGTGCTTTTCCTCTACTTCTTTCAGCGTTTCTTTCAGTTTTTCCTCGGCCACCAATCTCAGTTTCACTTCCTTCCTGAAGGAAATATTCCATAATACAAATGTGACGGCGAGAATGACAGCGCCAAATACCAGGAGAAACAAGGCGCCCGGCCAATGCATGATCTTAAACAGGAGTCCGTTAATCATTAATATGACAGAGATCATATCGGCAATGCTCAGTACCAGCGTCTTTTCAGATACCAGCGTTTTTCGCTTCTCATAACGCGATTTAATAACCAGGGGCAGACCTCCGAATGAAAATAAAAAAGCCGAAACAATGATGCATATTGCTGCGCCTGGCCAATACATCAATTTTAAAAACCAACCTCCTGCAAAAATTGAAGCGGAAATTATCACAATAGCCCTTGTTCCTTTCCTCCGTTTCGAAATGACCGAATGGTAAAATATAAATGAAAAACTCAGGCTCAATAGAATATATGAAACGAGTAGTATCATCATCATGAGCACTTCCAGCCAGCCCTGAAGCGATTGAAAAAAGAACATACACAGCAAGGACCCTACAAAAGCAGGAGCGGTGATCATTAACAGGTACTTTCCAAGTTTATTTAAATTCATAGGGGGTATTAATTTTATAACATTGCGTCATCGCCATGCGGTATAACATGGATCTGGTCCGGAAAAAATGTTGCAGGAAAAGAGGCATTCAAAATTGAACTTAAAATTTAAGCTAACAAAAAATAAATTTTAATAATCTGATTTTCAGAACATTAAATTTAAATTTAAGCATAACACACAGATACATCAGATTCTTATGTATCTTTGTCTTAAGTATTCATTATACCATCATGATCTATTCTTCAGAACTCATTAAAGGCACGCTGAAAACCATCGTCCTAAAGTTGTTGGCCGACAACAAAAAAATGTACGGATACGAGATCACGCAAAAGGTAAAAGAGCTCACCTTCGACAGGATCCAGATCACGGAAGGCGCTTTGTACCCGACTTTGCATGCACTCGAAAGCGACGGGCTCGTGACCACCGAAACAGAATTTATCGGGAAGCGCGTACGGAAATATTACAGCCTCAGCCCAAGCGGCAAAAACAAAACCAAAGAGAAAGTGAGCGAGCTCGCCGACTTTATGGAGACTATGAAATTTTTACTGGACATCAAACCGAAGACTGTTTAAAACGTATCGAGCTTCTTGTTTCGGGTTGCTGGTTTAAAAACACAGAACAATCCAAAACCAGAAACCCGGAACATATAACCTGAAACTCAAAAAAATGTACCGCATCAGTGAGCAACAGATAGATTTTATTCTCAACGACATCAGTGCACGTGGCGTTGAGATGGAAAGCCTGCAGCAAAACCTACTAGATCATATCTGTTGCATCATTGAACATGATCTCGAAGATAACGGAGACTTCGAGAGCTTCTATCAAAAAACCGTCAAAACATTTTACAAAGATGCGTTGTGGGAGATTGAAGAAGAAACCCTCCAATTATTAACCTTTAAAAATTATTACACGATGAAAAAAACAATGATCGTCAGTGGAACGTTTTCTGCTGCAGCCATGAGTCTTGGCATCTTCTTCAAATTTATGCACTGGCCGGGTGCTAGTATGCTGATTATATTAGGTATTGCGATCTCCAGCCTGGTATTTCTGCCCCTGCTGTTTACCCTCAAAGCCAAAGAGAAACAACATACCAAAGACAAAATAATTCTTGCCATTGCCACGCTGGCGGGCACCCTCATCAGCCTTTCCATTTTGTTTAAAGTCATGCACTGGCCGGGGGCCAACCTGATGGGGACGATTTTCGTTGCCCTGATGATCCTGGTTTATATTCCGGTTTATTTCTTTTCAGGAATTAAAAATCCCGATTTGAAAGTGAACACGATCGTGACGACCATTATCATGATCATGGGCTGCGGCCTCTTCCTGACGCTGGTAAACAGCCGACCATACATCCAGGACAATGCCAACGAGGTGACCAACCAGGCCTTGCAGGAAAGTTATGTTGTGATGAGCGAGCAAACGCGACAGCTGTCGCTCACGTCCTGCATGGCTCCGCCACCTAAAGATGACAAACTCAACCAGGCCTGTAACACGACCTGCGACCGGATAGAAGCCATGAAACTAATGCTCATCAACTCCAGCGAAGATAAGCCGGTGAAAACGGTCAATTACATGGAGCTCGGCAAGCTTGATAATTATAACGATCCAACCATTGTCCTATTCGGAAGCCTGAATGATCCTCCTGTTCCGGGAGCCGATCTGAAAGCACTCCATGAGCAGCTGCAGAACATCAACCTCCTGGCGGGGAAGAGCCTGAACACAGCCCTGAACCTGATCGATCTCACCGACAAAAAGAACCTGAGAACGGGTGCAACCCAATCCTGGGAGATTCACCATTTTTACTGCACGCCGCTGGTGAATGTCCTGAGAAATCTCACACAGCTCCAGATCAATATCCGCTTTATTCAACTCATGAACAAGCACAACCCGAACATGCTTGAAACGGTTAAATTTGTTCCTCCTGTAGATTCGGCAGCTTAACCGTTCTGATCACTCCAGTAATGGAAGAGCCGTCACATGTTCTGTGACGGCTTTTACAAACTTTTCCTGAAACTTCCTCAACGGGTTCTGGTGCCTGCCATGGCCTGGGATGGCCACGCCCATCCGCCAAAAGGGAAACGACGCATCAATTTTTATGACAACACTTAAAGAAAATACGACACGCTCTGGAACGAAAGCGCTGGCATGGCTTCCGGTTATCCTCCTGATGATTGTAGCCGCCTGGATCCGTTATACCATGATCTCTCCCGGCAATTACCTGCTTGTGGGTGGCGATGGCCCCTACTATCCTTTGCAGGTAAGAAGCCTGTTGGAGCAGCACAGGCTTGCCTACCCGGATATGCCCCTGCTGTTTATCCTGCAGGCAGGGCTGGCCGCCATCCTGAACTTCTTTCACGCTGCCTCTTATCAGGACTGCATCATCATCGCCGTCAAAGCAACGGACATCATCCTGCCTCCACTGGCTGCTATTCCTGTTTTTCTCATTGCCAAAGAGCTGCGGGTAAATGAGGTGAAATCCGGATTCTTCGGCTACCTGCTGGTCGCCTTTTCCATCATCAACCTGACAAGCATTGGCGCTTTTTCAAACGGCCTTCAAAAAAATGCCGTGGCCGTGATCTGGGTCTTCCTGTACTTATACTATGTGATCAGGCTCATCAGGTACGCCCGGAAAAAAGATGCCTTCTATGCCGGAGTTGTGCTGTTGCTCTGTGCCTTCACACATTTCGGAAGCTGCGCCCTGCTGATCTTCCTGAGCCTGCTCACCGGCATCTCATGGCTGCTCTACAACAAACAGGCGCTGCGGTCTTTGAACCGCAAAAGGCTCTCCCTCTTTCCGGCCGCTTTTCTGGTGGCCCTGGCGGTGATTGCCTGTTACGATGCCGCGCGTTTTCAACGGCTAATGGCGATTCCTCTCAAGGTGTTTGAATTCCCCGTATTCCTGCTAATGGCAAATGGCTTTGGCATTGAACATTTTTTAAGCCCGATCCATATTCTGCTCAGTAATTTTCTGGCGCTTTTAGCTTTCGTCATTCTCCTGGTGAACCGGAAAAAAATCGATCAGGACAAAAAGCTGATTGCCATCGCCATGATTGCCTCTACGGTGTTCCTGGCCAGTCCATTCCTGGGCCTTGAATGGGCCAACCGTTTATACATCATCAGCTATATCCCAGTGGTGGTGCTCTACATGGTCCTCTTCCACACCGGCATCTCCAAATGGGTCAAAGCTATTCCGGCTGCTGTGTTTATGCTCTTTGTCATTACCTGCCTTCTCGCCGGGCAGCCCAACAGGGATTGCATCAGCGTAGAATCCTATGCCGAATTTGTGCAGATCAAAGACCGGGTCACATTCGACGCCACCGATGCCATCATTGGCAGGCAGGATCTGCGCATCCTCGGCAGCTGGGAGTTCAGAACGAAATCGATCGTGGACTATTTGTTCAAACAAGAAGATTTTGAAAACTACCATGCGGTGTATGTGATCAGGCAATTGAAGGGAAGCCACTTTTCACCGGGACGCTTCCGCGGAGATGCGCGGATTCCGGACAATGCCCTGAAAGTGTATTCGGGCCCCTGCTTTGAGCTTTACCGGCTCAACAGTGGCGAAAGCTGGAAAGGCGGCAAAGGAAAGGCGTCCAGGGCGCATGGTATGATCCTCGCGGTTACTCCGCATTACATGCTCCTTCAAAACGACCAGGGCTTTCGCAGAACGGTGGAGCTGACTGAGCACACGGTCTTCGAAACGCCCTTGCAAACAGGAAAGTCCGTCGAAGTGTGGGGAAGCTGGAAAGCCTTTAGCTTAAACGTTGTCGCGGAATCGGTCGGCGAACTGCATTAAACACATGAAGCAAATTAAGAAGCCGGCAACCGGATAGATCAATGATTGAGCAACGTTGAAAACCGTTAATCCAGGTTTGATAGCCCTGGCTTGGCCTCTATCCGGAAGCCGTTTCTTTTTTAATATAGAAAAGCAGAGGACATTCGAATGCAGAGACCGCAAAGGCTCTGCGTTCTTTGCGGTTAATACTCACCCGTTGCGGTTCGGCTTATACACTTGTCCAGGTGGTTAAGCCCTGTTGCGTAAACTTAAAGGATTGAACGCGGCCACCCAGGTTCTCAATGGCTTTCGCCACTTTTACCTTCGTCACGGCCGGGCAATAGAAGAACATAAAGCCGCCGCCGCCGGCACCGGAAATTTTACCGCCGGTAGCGCCGGTTGTGATGGCAGTTGTGTAGATATTATCGATCAGCTCATTGGAAATGGAATGGGCCATTTGCTTTTTGTTGGTCCAGCCGAAATGGAGGATCTCCCCTATTTTACTGAGCTCTCCACGGAGGAGGCTGTCTTTCATTTGCTGGGCCTGCTCTTTGAGGTTATGCATGGCCTCTACCGATTTTTCATTTTTGTCTTTCACGTTCTTTACCTGCTCGTTGATGATGGTGGCCGACAAACGTTGCGTGGCGGTAAAGTACAGGAGGAGGTTAAATTCCAGTTCGTACAGGATCTCGTCTTTGAGCTGTAATGGATTTACGATCACCTGGTCGTTGGCCAGGAATTCCATAAAATTGACGCCTCCGAAGGTAGCGGCATACTGGTCCTGCTTGCCTCCACTCATGTTCAGGTCAACGCGCTCAATTTCATAAGCCAGGTGAGCGATGTCGTACTTGCCCAGCGGCAGCTTCAGCCATTCCATAAATGCCCCGATCAATGATACAACGATGGTGGAAGATGTTCCAAGCCCGGAGCCCTGGGGCGCTTCAATAAAAGATGTGAGGCGGAAGGATAAGGGCTGCAGGTCGTATTTTTTGATGATGCGGTTATACACGCCGATAAATAATTCAAAGCCTTCTACAATCTCCAGCTCTTTTTGGGAGCTCAGCTTAATGCTTTTCTCCGTGCCGTCGATGCAGAACTCGATGGTTCCATCGCTCAAAGGCTCGAGGCTTGCGTAGGCATACAGGTCGATGGTGGCATTGAGAATAGCGCCTCCGTAAAGGTCGCTGTAGGGCGACACATCTGTTCCGCCGCCGGCTAATCCTATTCTTAAAGGGGCTTTACTGCGTATGATCATGGTAATCGGTTATATACCCTTCGGCTCCGCTCAGGGTGACATTAAAGATTATAATTTTTTATATAGATCCACGACCTCATCCACAAAGATTTTCCAGTCGTATTTTTGTTTTTCTTTTTTCATGCCTTCCGTAAAGGCTTCCATCCGCTTGTTGGAGAAATAATCCGAGATGGCTTCTGCAATGGCTTTTCCCTTAGGCTCTACCACATACCCGGCCGTTTTGTCCGGAATAATTTCTCCCAGCCCACCTACGTTGGTGACCAGGGTCGGTACTTCAAAATGAAAAGACACCTGCGTGACACCGCTTTGTGTCGCATCCCTGTACGGAAGCGCCACCAGGTCGGCAGCAGAAAAATAGAGTTTCACATCCTCGTTGGCGATGAACTTTCCATGAAGGATCACCTGCTCTTCGATGCCATAGGCTTTGATCAGATCGAGGTAGGGCTGTTGATCTTCGTAAAATTCGCCGGCAATGACCAGCTTAATTCCGGGCGTTGATCTCAGCTCACCGAACGCTTCCAGCAACAGATCCAGACCTTTGTATTTCCGGATAAGGCCGAAGAAAAGCACAAGAGAGGCATCTTCCGGAAGGCCTAAGACCCTGCGTGCCTCCGATTTATCAAGCTTCTCCCCAAAGGACGTATACAACGGATGCAGGAGGTATTTGCGGTACGGCGTATCCGTGAATTTTTCCAGATCCCTCATCACGGCTTTGCTCATGGTGATAAAGCCGTCGCAGCCTTTGATGAAGAAACTTGCCAGCTGATTCTTTGCCGGAAATTTTTCATGGGGGATCACGTTGTCGGTAATCGCCAATACCTTAATGCCCTTCTTCCGTACCATACGCGCAATGCAGCCCAGGGCCGGCGCCATAAAGGGGATCCAGAAGCGGAACACGATAAAATCGGGTTTGTGGGACTTGATAAAGCGTGCGGTTTTGAACCATGAAACCGGATTCACCGAATTGATGAGCGTGTGGATCTTCAGACCCGCCGGCGCTTTCCCACTGGTATCGTACTGCGTGCTTCCCGGAAACAAAAAGCCGGGGTATTGCAGGCTGTATGAAACAATCTCACAGTCGTGGCCCTGCGCATGGAAAGCTTTACAGAACAGCTCATCGAAGGTTGCCAGACCGCCCCGGAGAGGGTACGCGGGGCCTATGATAACTACCTTTGCCACAGTTTTTATTTTTTACCAACAACTAATTCCACAAGGTCTTTTTCCTGAAGGTAGGTATTCGCCAGCTTCATCAGCTCTTCCGGCGTCACGGTTTTCACCGCTTCAAAGTAGCGGTCGAAATAATCATAACCGAGCCCGAACTCCCAGATGGCTTTGAATTTATCGGCCAGGGCATAAGGCCCGTCCACGCTTCTCAGGAACTGGCCCAATACGTAGTTCCGTACGGTTTCCAGCTCTTCGGTATCCACCGGCTTTTCGCGCAGCAGTTTTATTTCTTTGTAAATTTCCTCCAGGGTATTGTTGGTCACATCCGCTCCTACTTCCGTGGAGATGAAAAAGTAACCGCTGTGTACCAGCGAGGACAGGCCGCTGCCGATGCCGTAGGTATAGCCTTTGTCTTCGCGGATATTGGTCATCAGGCGCGAGCCGAAGTAACCGCCTAAAATCGTATTGAGCACCTGGAACTTAAAATAGTCCGGGTCTTTTTTATTAAACAGGATCCTGCCTATGCGCACAGCCGACTGGATCGCGTCTGCCTTTTCGATGAAATGCCGGCGCTGTGATGTGGTCCTGGGTTCCAGCAGGGCTTTGTCAACCGGCTGTATTTCTCCCCAGGTGTCTTGTCCCACAAAGCGGTTGAGAATTTCCAATAAGTTGTCCGGCAGCTTGCCCGAGGCGATGATCGTGCAGTTGGAGGAATGGTAGTGCGATCTGTAAAACGCCTTTACCTGCTCCAGCGTAAGGCGGTCGAAATCCTCGGTCTTCACGTCGCGCCCGTATGGATGGTCTTCGCCAAACAGCAATTCCGTAAAGCGGCGGCGGGCCAGCACATTCACCTTTTGTGAGTTAACGAGGTGCTTTTGCTTTTTATTGGACAG
Organism: Hydrocarboniphaga daqingensis; assembly: GCA_943362175.1. Lineage (GTDB taxonomy): Bacteria > Bacteroidota > Bacteroidia > B-17B0 > Aurantibacillaceae > UBA4416. Next base: position 166,156 of record CALRIU020000002.1, read on the forward strand.
GTAAATTTCGAACTCATCTTTCGGGAAGGTGGGGTATTTAATGATCTCTTCCACGAAATGCAGGCTTTGGTCGAGGTACTTATTCAGGCTGAACAGGGCCAGCGTGGAATAATCCTGGTCGACGGCACACTCAAAAAAAGAGCCGTAGAAATCGATCCCATCCGAGATCTGGTTGGCCGTATAGCTTTTCGTTCCTGTTTCCAGCAGGTTGTTGGCTGCCGAAGCCACCAGGGTCCGGTCCTGGTAGTACATGCCTGCCTTAAAAATGAATTCTATCTTGGTAAGCTCCTGCGAACCGCTGTTGACAGTGTATACGTTGATCCCGTTGTCGAGGCGGTGGTGTTCGGCTTGTGGAATATCTATTTTATCGATTGTTTTAAAACCGGGTGCTTCTTTTCTGTTTAATGTCATGGTTTAAATTTACAGAAATTAGCCGAATAAACTACCTCTGTGTGAGCAACAGGTCTTTAACGGCGTTGGATTATTTCTATCCAATGTAAATTGCGGATAATGAGTTCCCTGACGGGGAATTGACCTTAAATGCGATGGAATCTGGCTATATGGCTGCGTTTTAAAGTTGTTTCTTTTGGGCGCCCGGGCGGGCTGCGCCGGGCTCCGCTACCGCTACGGTTCTTTACCGTGCAAGAGACAGGCACGGTAAAGGACTAAACCCTTTGCATCCCTGGCGCAGGCAATCTGTCAATGAATACCACCCCCGTGATGTGGCATAAGCCCGCGTGAGGGATCGCAGTGGAAAGCCCGCAGCCATGAGCTTGCCGGCAGGCAAGGCTTGATGGCGAGGACTTGCAACGGAGAGCCCGACGGCGCCCGCTTGGTTACTGAACCTGCCGAAGTACTTTGCGCCGGCACGCTCCCCTGAACAAGCTGAACTGGTTTTTCACGGTAGTTTGACATCGGGTATATTAACACAAAAATCCGGTCGTATGCACAACCGGATTCTGCTTTATTCTCCTTTGTAATTCGTTTTTTTCATCGGAGAATGATTATCCCTACATTCATATATTCATTTAATTTCTCAGATCTGCTATTGCTTTAACTTCTCCTCATACTCTTTGTTCATTCTGTCCAGCTCTTCAGCCCATTCTTTCCATTTCTTCCGGCCTTCTTCGGTTACATGAATGGTCAGGAAAATCTGCCCGGGAGTCTTCGTGGTTTTGAACTTTCCACCCTTGGCGTACTCGGTAGTGGATCCTTTGCCAATTCCAAAAGCGATCTGGTGGTCGCCCGCCGGTAATGCCAAGAGTAATTTAAGCACGCTTTCGTAATGCCCTTCCTTGTAAAAATACTGCTCAGGACGGTAGTTCTTCGGATCAATGGCTAAAGCAAAAGACAGGTATTGGAGTTTGCTTTCACTGGTATAAGCCAGTACTTCATCATAAAGTAATTCTTTTTCGCCATCGTTCAGGTGAATGAAATACTTATCTCCCAAAGGGGCCGTAAGCGGTATACACACGTAGATCTCTTCTCCCGAATTGAATTCTGTTACATTCGTCACACCGGCTGTTTGCCCGTTTGCAATTTTTGTTTTGGAAGCAACAGGCTCTTCGCCCGGTGCCATAAAAGATTGTGCTGTCAGAAATACGGTGGCAGAAACTGCGACTAATAACGTTTTGTTAAATATGGTTTTCATAAAATAAGATTATTAATAATGATTAAATCGGGTTTAGTTTACCAGTGAGCCTCCAACATAGCTTTTCTCTTTCTTCACGGTTTTTCCGTCCGGCTGGTAGCTGATCCACTTTCCTTCTTTCTTCCCTAATTCATACTTTCCTTTTTCCTCCAGCAAGCCTGTTTTATCTGAATACTTGGTCCACTCTCCTGTTTTTAATCCCAGATCATAAGAACCTTTTTCCGTGAGTTTGCCGGTTAGTTTTGAATAGCTCGTCCATTCTCCTGTTTTTGTTCCCATGTCATAATAACCCTTTTCTTCCGGTTTTCCGGTAGATGCGACATAACTGCACCACATCCCGTTCAGCTTATTGTTCTTATAATATCCCTGCTCCTCTATTTGACCGTTCAGGTTGCACTTATAAAAAAAGCCGTCTTTTACCCCCTTCTTGTATTCCTCGTAGCTCTCCACATTGCCGCCTCTTCCGATGCTTCTGTTGAAACCTGTCTGGTAGCCCTGCTTGTAATATATTTCACGGGTAAGCGTAGGCTCCATGCCTTCCTGTTGATCGTAACAGCTTAATTTACCGTCTTTCAATCCCATGATGTATTCTGTCTTGTTCTGCAATCCGGATTTGGCATCCGGGCGCATGTATTTCAATCCAAACCCGTTTTTAAACTCACGGCCATCAATCACCGTCGCATCAATGTATTCACCGTTCCGGCGGATATTGATATCCGGCTTCAGTTCTTCCGGTCCATTTTTCCCGCCTACGCCTTCAAATTTTTCCTTGTCGGACGATGTGGCGTTATCGTACCAGATCTCCATGAAGATACACTCTGCACACTCACCTGTTCCCGGTTTACGGATTCCAACGGCATTCGCCTGCGACAAGAGTGCTTTTACGGTAACAGGTTGCCCGTCTTTAAAATTATTGACGCTTCTTAAAATGGCTCCGTGCCCGTCTTTAGCCGAAGAAGCGATGACCTCTCCGCCCCCGGGGCAATTGGCAATGGCAGCAGCTTTTGCCTCTGCCTCTGTTTTCTTTCCATAAGCATACCCGTAGGCACCGGTCGTTTTATTAACTGCTACTGCGGAAGCTGCAAAAGAAGCCGTGGCCGAGACAATGCCCATGCTTAGTAATAGATTGTACTTTGCGATGTGTGTTATTTTCATAGTAATGTGTTTGTTAATTTTTAATCTCTTATAATTTGAATACTAAAATGTGAGAGCTATCAGACCTTTGCGGTTCCCGAAGCTTACCTCTCTCTATACCAGCTTGATGTCCTTGCTATCCATTGGGTCCAGCGCGGCGCTTTTCACGTCCACATGCACTTCCACGGTATATTCCGACTTTTCGGCATTGGCAAACGCTGCCATAGACCCCAAAGCGCCCATTGCCCCTCCCTTTTCACGCAGATCATCGCTATTGGATTTAATCAGTTTAAAATTGAGGTCAAAAGGAATTTCTTTGGTTTCTCCGGGCCTGATGGTAAAACTCACCGGCATTTTCAATTCGCCTAAAGTGAACTCTTTGGTTGTTTTATCATCACCCCTTCCCGTCGTATATTCTTCTTTCAGGGAAATCTCGATCTCCGTTACTTCCTGCTCGCTTTTGGTCGTGAGGATCACTTTACCGCTGATACGCTCCGATGCTTTAGACACCTGCCCCGGAATCTCCAAAACCACTTTGACACCGCCGATCCCTAATTTGCTCTTAATTGTTTGAAATAATCCCATATCCTGTTTTCTGATTTAACTTTACAAAGCCTTGTATTTCAGGGCCGGGACAAAGCTAAAGAGAATTCATTTTTCTTTTTCTGTCAATGTACATTCGTAGGGTGCCAATGATTATTCGTTGCCAAACAACAAAAATCTGTATCCAATAAAAAGCCCCCGGCAGATACCGGAGGCTTTTCGTTCAAGGAATATCGCTACTCTTAGTCTTTAATCAGTTTAAAGGTGTAATGTCCATTCCCGGTCGACACATGAATGAAATAGAGGCCATTGGCTTCATGCTGAAGGTCGATGCTATGTTGCCCGGCAGCTAGTTCAATGCTTCTGATTTCCTGCCCGAATACAGTGGTGATGGCCACGCGCCCTCCACCAGCTGACTCGATTGTAAACAGGCCTTTCGTCGGGTTAGGATAAATGGCAAGGCGGTCTGATACAATCTCTTCTATGCCGGTGCATGTACTTACCTGTTGTGTGACGGTGGCGGTATTCACACAGCCGTTTGCGGAAGTACCGGTTACCGTATACGGCGTTGTGCTGCCGGGGCTTACCACAAGCGATGGCGTAGATGCTCCGGTGCTCCAGGCATAGGTAGCGGCACCGTTGGCCGTAAGGGTTGCTGTTTCTCCTGCACAGATGAGGCTGCTGCTACTGCCGGCCTGTACATTAGGCAAGGCGGTGACAAGAACGGCAATGCTTTGCAGGCCCGAGGAGCCGCAGCTGTTGTTGGCGGTTACCTGTATGGCACCACCGGCACCACCGGCCGTTACAATGATCACATTGCTTGTGCTTGTTCCGGAAAATCCGGAAGGCAGGAGCCAGGAATAGGAACCGGCAGCACTGACAGCCGTTACACTGTAGGCATTGGCAGAGCCGATACAAACGGCTGTGCTTCCGAAAACAGCGGACGGAGTTGCAGGAACGCTGATCACATTCAATGGCAGCAGCTGTGCCGCAGACATTCCGCAACCATTGACTGCCACAACCTGGATGTTCCCTCCGGAAGTACCTGACACAACACTGATGTTGTTGGTAGTGCTTGAACCGCTCCAGCCTGAAGGCAAGGTCCATGCATAGGAGCTGGCTCCGCTGACAACAGCCGTCGAATAGCTGGTAGGTGATCCGGCACACACTGTTGTCGTACCCGATACAGATACCGGCATTGCGGGCGCTGCCCCGATACTCACAGGCTGTGATTGCAGGGCCGATGTACCACAAGCATTGACAGAAGCCACCATGATATTTCCGCCGGATGTTCCTACCATTGCGATAATGCTGTTTGTTGTGCTGCTTCCCGACCAGCTACCCGGAAGCGACCAGCTGTAGGACGTAGCGCCACTCACAGCCGGCACGCTGTAGCTAAGGGATGACCCCGGACACACGACGGTTGTTCCATGAATGCTCCCCGGCATAGCCGGCACAGAGCCTATTGTAACGGTCTGCACCTGTACGGCCGAAGTTCCGCAGCCATTAACGGCTGCTACACTGATGTTGCCGCCGGATGTACCGGATGTAACTGTAATGCTGTTTGTCGTGCTGCTTCCCGTCCAGCCGCCCGGAAGCGACCAGCTGTAAGAGGTGGCACCGCTTGCAGGCGACACACTATAAACAGTGGACGAGGAAGGACACACAACCGTGCTCCCAAGAATGGCAGATGGCATGACAGGCGCTGTGCCAATGGTAACCGCCTGTGCCTGGTTTGCTGATGTGCCGCAGCTGTTGATCGCCGCCACGGAAATAGTACCTCCCGAAGAGCCTGCTATGGCCGCCATGCTATTGGTTGTGCTGGTTCCTGTCCAGCCGCCCGGCAAAGACCAGCTATAGGAGGTGGCACCGCTGACAGCAGCCACGCTATAGGTATTGGAAGAGCCGGGGCATGGACTTGAATTTCCGTGTATGACAGCGGGCTGGGCAGGTATCACGTTTACGGTTACCGCCAGCGTCTGAGCCACAGAAGCACCACAGTTATTAACGGAAGATACCGCGATGTTTCCTCCTGCCGCACCTGCTGTTGCCGAAATGCTATTGGTGGTGCTTGCGCCTGTCCAACCGCCCGGCAAGGTCCAGGTATAAGCGCTGGCACCGCTTACGGGTGCTACGCTGTAAGTGTCTGTGGTTCCTGCACACAGTGCGGATGGCCCCGAAACAGCGCCGGGAACAGTGGCCGAAGGATTGACGGTAACTGCGAGTGTAGTGGAAGAAGATGTTGTGCAGGAATTAACAGCGGCTACGGCGATGATTCCCCCCGAAGCGCCTGCCGTCACGGTGATGCTGTTGCCTGTGCCTGTTCCCGACCAGGTACCCGGCAAGGACCAGCTGTAGGACGTAGCGCCGCTCACCGCAGGAACACTATAGCTGACGGAAGTACCTGAACAAACGGTTGTGGTCCCCGAAATAGCCGCAGGTGCTGACACTCCGGCGCAGTAGGTCGATGAGCAGACCGTAGTAGGTGTGGAAACCACATTCCCATCCACAAAGGTTTTTACCGGTGAGCTAAATCCTGCACTTTTAGTCATGTTATGATTGAGGAGTGTTGCACTTTCCGTAGCGGTTGTAAAAGTGACTGCTGTAGAAGCACAAATGGATGAAAAATTCGATGGAAATTTCTTGATCGTATTTTCAAAGCCTATTAAAAAAGTACCATCAGGAACAGGAAGCATGGTAGTTGTATTTTTATAAAAATCGGTTGGATTATTTATTCCTGTTAGCTTTACCGAGCTTTGGTGTACACCCAGGCTATTGGTTTGCAAAAGGTATGGATACCCGTCGTCTCCTATGGCATAAAGCAACAAATTTGAATTTGGCAGCTCAGCTACTGCCTGGAAAGCAGGATAATTATTACCTGTATATTTTTTCATCCAGATAAGATTTCCTGAAGTATCAATTTTAGTGACCATATTAAACCCAACCATCACAATATTTCCGTCTGCGGTTTGGATTCCATTAAGAAACTGGCCGCCTCCGGAGATTGTTCTTCTCTCCATTAATATGGTCCCTGCGGAATTGATTTTAAGAAAATAACCGCCATCGGAACTACCGCCATAACGTGAGCCCATCAGCAAGATAGAGCTTGAATTGTTAAATTTCAAAACCCTATACATATTTGGGTTATAAGTACAGCAAGTCCAACTTTCGCTTGAATAGGAATTAGACCAAAGCCTGTTACCGTTTTTATCCAGTTTCATGTAACCGGCGTTCGATGCAACTGATCCACCGTTAATACTGCTTCCTACTGTCATAATATAAGATGAATCGGCTAGCTGTAATACATCCATAACCCGCTTACTGGAAATAGGCGTATGCGTTTTTTGCCATTGAACGACCCCTAAGGAATTTGTTTTTACTACATAACAATCTGTATTGGTACTTCCCACCAACATGTAGCCGCCATCCAGCGTTTGTATGACAGATTCTGCCTGGTCGTCATCAATCCCATTTCCATAGGCATGTGCCCATTGTACATTGCCGTTCAGGTCCAACTTCATCATAGCCATATCGTTATTACTCAAGTAAGCGCTTTTACCTGCAACGATCATTCCACCATCGCTGGTAATGGCAAATTTCCTGATTCTCACAAAATTGCTGTAATCTTTTTCGAACATAAGCTGGGCATGCGTGCAGAAAGCACACCATAACAAACCAACCACCATAAGGCTTTTTTTTAGATGATGGATGCTGGTAGAATTTTGAAAAAAGAGCTTCATTGTATCAAAGTTTTATCATTTCGGCAAATATATCCAGACTGCAAAACCATGGACTGTCAATGAAAGTTCGTTAAGATTGAGTTTGCAAAGATCCCCTCCGGATGGATATACGAAAACGGGATGCGGCGGAAAAACAGGGATTTACAAGTCGGAAAGATACTGGATGAGCTGGTCTTTTTTACGGGTGGAAACAGGAATGCTCTTATCGTTGACGGTTACGAGGAAACCGCCGTCTGTCCGGTCGTAACGGCTGATGTGATGCGCATTGACAAGGAAAGACTGATGAACCCTCAGGAAGGTTTCAGACGGGAGCATCTCCTCGTATTCGCCAAGCGACCTGGACACCAGGATTTTCTTGCCATTCAGCAAATGAAAGTTTGTGTAGTTGCGGTCTGCCTCGCAATAGACAATATCTGATACATTAATCACATGAATGCTGTCTGAGGTTTTAAGGGTAATCTTTTTGATTCCCTGCGACATGCTTTCCATGTTCTTCATCAGTACATCCATCCGGTCGGAAAGCTTACCGGCATTTATTTTTTCGGTAGCAGAAACCACAGCGGCAGTAAGTTCGTCGGGATCAACCGGCTTTAAAATATAATCGAGCGCCGAAACCTTAAAGGCTTTGATGGCAAACTCCTCTCTGCCCGTAACAAAAATAACATTGATCTTTTTATCACCGATGGCTTTCAGCACATCAAAGCCATTTCCATCCTGGAGCTCAATATCCAGAAAAACGAGGTCCGGGTTTAATTCAGAAATCTGATTCACGGCAGCCGACACAGAATCTGCCTCATATACGGCGCTTATTTCCGGGCAATAGAGCTTAATCACTTCCCGAACGGTTTCCCTCGCCCTTTTTTCATCATCAACAATCAATGCACGTATCATAAGTCGACTATAAATCGACGCAAAGGTACAGATTATAAAGGGATTGCAAAAGTAATTAAGGTGCCTTTCGGCTCCACAGGGCTGATATCGAAGCTGATCTTCCTGAGTTTACGCTTGTTGAGCAGCTCAAGGCGCTCTTTGGTGATGATGGTCGCTAAGGATGTATGCTTATCACCCTTAGGGTCGGCAGGCACCGCCACCTGGGATGCAGAAATGCCAACGCCATTGTCTTTTACACTCACAATGAGGTAGTTATTCTCCTTTTTAAATTCAACCTCTACAACGCCCTTGTAGTCGATATTTTTCAGGCCATGCTCGAGGGCATTCTCAATAGCGGGCTGTGTGAGCATGGGTGGGAGCAGCGTCGTTTCCAGGTCCAGGTCATCCGGCACCCGGATGGTATAATCAAACTTATTTTCGAAACGCAGCTGCTGCAGCTTCAGGTAATTATCCAGCCACTGCACCTCCCTTGACAACGTGATGTATTCCTCGCGCGAGTTCTCCAGGATGGCCCGCACCAGCCTCGCAAAGGCAGCAAGGTATTTACCCGATTCCTTCGGCTCGTTCTTATAGATAAAGCTTTGGATGGCTGTCAGTGAATTGAAGATAAAGTGCGGGTTCATCTGGCTTCGCAGCAGGCGCTGTTCCAGCTTCATGGTCTTCTGCCGGGTGATGATGCGGTTTTGCCGGAGGAACATAAAGGAAAAAGCAACCACGAACAGGATGAGTGCGAGCATTCCATAAAGCACATATTCCCGTCTTGAAAGCTCGAGCTGCTGGATTTCATTTTTTTGGGTCAACACCACATTTTCCTGCTCTTTCTTTTCCGCCTCGTAGCCAAACTGCTTCCTGAGGCTGGCGCTCTTTGTTTCCTCGTTCACCAGGCTGTCTGTGAGCGCCATATACTGCTCGTGCATGAGCAGCGCATTCTTATAATCTTTCTTTTTTTTGTAGATCCGGTAGAGGACTTCCGACGACAACTTTACACTCCCCATTATTTTTAATTCTTTCGCTAGGTTAAAGCTTTTGAGAGCAAACGCTTCGGCATGCGGAATATCATCAATGAGCAGGTACATGCTTGCCATACTGCGCATATTGTTTGCCTGAAGCTGACGGTAATTCTGGGCTTCGGAAATTTTCAGGGATTGCTCGTAATAAGCCATCGTCCTCTTGAATGTGGCCTGAATCGTATCCTGTGAATACTGATGCGTCTTCAGGTAAAAAAACAAGCGGTGATGGGTACCGGCAAGTCCATACAGATCACGGGCATAAAAGCGCACAAAATTATATTGCTTGTTATGCTGCAAAGCCGAATTAAAATAGAGTAATACCTTTGAGCGATAGGCGATGATGGAATCCATGCTACCGTTTTTTTCCAGTAGCCCAAAAAGATCGTCCCTGTATATGGTGGCGATGTTGGTGATGGATTCGCTGATGAACTCATTGTCTTTGAGCTCCCTGGCAAGCTTAAGACACCTGAAATAATAAGCCCTTGCCTTTTCCTTCTGGCCCTGCTTGTACAATAAAGCCGCTATATTATAGGTGCTTGTCAGAATGCCTTTTTTGTAACTTATTTTTTCATGCAGCGCCAGTGATTCATAATAATAATGAAGAGCCCTGATCACATCACCCTTCTGGTAATAGATAGCGCCGAGGTTGAGCAGGCCGTTGGCAGCACCCTTTATCTCGCCGATACTCTGATCGAGGCGGATACTTTTTAAAAAATAAACAAGAGCGGAATCCATGTTTCCTTTTTCACTCAGTACATAACCCAGAAGGTTATAAGCACTGCTCAGCCCGCTCCTGTAGCCGGTTTTTTCGGCGAGTGCCTCCGCCTGCCTGCAATAATACATGGTGGTATCCATATCACTCACCGCATAGATGTCACCGATGGCAATCAGGGCCAATACTTTTGTGGTATCCGGACTATTGGAATTAATAATCCGGCGCAGGGAATCCAGCTGGGATTGAGTTTCAGGAGGGAAGTCCTGTGCAGCCACAGGCTTAACCAGAAACAAGAGAAAACTAAAAAAAACAACGGCAACAAAAGGCCTCAGGGAAAAAAACATGTCGGGAATTAAGAATAGTCGTAAGAAAAAATGTCCGGCAGAAAGCGGCTTTCATTCGAGGGAATCTTTCAGGTTAAGCAATTTGGCTTTGATCTGTTTCAGCTTATCAATCACCTCGGCTTTTACCTGGTCGGATTCCTTAAGACCGCCTTTGAGCTTATCCTTAGCCCCTTGCAGCGTATAGCCCTTTTCCTTCACCAAATGAAAAATGAGCTTGAAGTTCTCGATGTCTTTCTTGGTAAAGAGGCGGTTGCCTTTTTTATTTTTGGAAGGAGAGATCACATCGAATTCTTTCTCCCAGAAACGGATCAGCGAAGTGTTCACATCGAACATCGTCGCCACTTCCCCTATGGAATAAAACAATTTCTCGGTTTCTTTTTCCTCTGATACTGCCATCATTCAAAAGTAACCATCTATCGTATCTGGCCGTTAAAACTTTTTCAACAAAAAACGAATTGAATTAACATTAAGAGTAGTGAGTAATAAGCCGTAGGATGTGAGATTTGGCTCTTTCTCCCTATTCAAATCTCACGACTATTATCTTTTTTTCTCACTAACCACTTCAAACGGAATCGTGAGCGTTTCGCCGGTATTATCGGAAACCGTGAGCAGGTGCTTCCCTTTGGCAGGCGCTACTCCCAGCTGGTGGATCTCTTTCGTGGTACCAACCAGCACACCGTCGAGGTGCCAGAAGACCACATTGGAAGGATTCCGGTGCGCAATCTCCAGTACCGTTTTCCCCTGCTCGCCACTGAGCTCGTAAGGGATATAGATCACCGTGCCTGGTTTTGGGTAGATCATTTCCATCGAGCGTTCGATCTCCGGCTCGCAGCCCGGCTTATAGGGCGGTAAGGTTTTATAGGAAGGATTTTTGATCTTATAATAATATTCCAGCGTAGGCGGAAGCACGAACCAGGGCAGGGATTTCATTTCCAGGGGCGATACGCATTGATCCGTCACACGGTATTGCCCCGAGGCATCGGTGTGAATGAGCTGATGATAGCGGCAGGTGAGCGCCACATGGCTTTGCTTCGGGATCCATTCTTTTTTGAGATCCGGACAATGTGGCGACGGAAGGCAGCCGCTTTGCGCGCATACACTCACCTGCCTCAAATCAGAGGCCGGCATGCCGAACCAGTCTGATTTCGGGAGCGCACCGAAAATTTCAAATAAGACCGGGGCTGCCGCAGAAATACCCGTGAGGCCGGGGCGCCCTTCCCCATCGGCATTTCCGATCCATACGCCTACCACATAGCGGCCGGTAATGCCTATGGCCCAGCCATCGCGGAAACCAAAGCTGGTGCCGGTTTTCCAGGCGATCTTCTGCGCATTACCCAGGCGCTTCCAGCTGGCGTCAATGTCAGGACGTCCCACTTCCGCCATGGCTTCAAAAGTAAGCCAGATCGCCGACGCAGAAATCAGCGGGTCAATAGCTTTTTCTTTGCTGTGCTTTTTGGCGGGCTGCTCCAGGTAGCGTGGCTTTTCCCAATCGGAAGCGAGGTAAGTGTGCGAACCGTTATAGCGGTTCAAAGTCCGGGCCATCGCGGCATAAGCCGCACACATGTCCCACAGCTTCGACTCGCCGCCACCGAGGATCAGCGACAGGCCATAGTTGTCGGCAGAGCGGTTCATCGAGCTCAGGCCCAGCTGCTGCAGGCGGTCCAGGAATTTCTGGATGCCATATTCCTGCAAAAGTTTCACAGCCGGAATGTTAAGGCTCCTGGCCAGCGCCTGTTTCGCAGGAACTGCACCATCATAGGTGAAATCGAAATTTTGTGGCACATAGCCGGAGATCTGTGTCGGAATATCGGGAATGAGCACATTTGGCATCAACTGCCCGTCGTTGAGCATAAAGCCATAGAGGTAAGGCTTCAACAGGCTTCCGGTGCTCCGGTCGGCCATGATCACATCCACATCTTCACCATGTGGCTCACGGTCTTTTAACGGTGTATTACCTATGTAGGAGATCACCTCATTATTTCTCACATCCAGCACCAACGCGCAGAGGTTATGCACTTCATTCTGTTTCAGGCGCTCACCATGCTTCGACAGGATCTCCAGCAGCCTTTCCTGCAGCTCCGCATCGATGCTGGTGCTATACTGGTTTTGTCCCGGCACTTCTTTCAGGGACCTGTTCAGCAAATGCCTTGCTTTATTGGGCAGCGGGAAAGGCTTCTCCGGCAAGGGCTCGCGCATGGCCAGCGTATAGGTTTCCCGGTCGAAATAATGCAGGCTATATAGTTTGTATAACAAGCGGTCGCGTTTTTGCCTGAGCTTTTCCGGGTTGCGGCCGGGATAAATCATGGAAGGGGAATTGGGCAGCACTGCGAGGGTAGCGCATTCCGCCCAGGAAAGCTGCGTGAGGTCGCGCCCGAAATAACGCCAGGCAGCGGCTTCCACGCCTACGACGTTGGTGCCAAAAGGCGCATGGGCGGCATACAGGGCGAGAATCTCAGCTTTCGAATGCGTGAGCTCGAGGCGGAGCGCCATCAGGAGCTCCAGTAATTTTCCGGCATAGGTCCGTTTTTGATTTTTGCGGATGAGCCTTGCCACCTGCATGGTAATGGTACTGCCTCCACTCACGATCTTCCCGGCTTTGCTGTTCTGGCGGAAGGCACGCCACACCGAAACAGGATTAACACCCCAATGCTCCATAAAATACTGATCTTCGAACACCACCAGGCTGCAATTGAATTTAGGGTTCGTGCTGCCGGTACCGGGAAAGCGCCACTGCCCGTCGCCGGCAATCTTCGCCGATAGTAGACCGCCCTGCTTGTCGTTCAGCACAACGGAATAAGAATCGGAGAATAAAGGATCGGGAAGACAAAGCAGAAAGCTGAATACCGTTGACAATAGCAGGATCCATAAAACCAGTTTCTTTTTATGTGATCTTAGAAGATGCAACAGACGCCTTTTGAAAGGCTAAATGTAATTAATAAAAGTCAATTAAACTGAACCATACAATGGATCTGAACAGGATGAAAAAGCATACATCAGCACCCATTGAAAACTCATCGAGCAGCCGGATGTGTGGCTCCTACGGAGCCAGTAAAGAGAAGAGATTTTTTCATTAAGACTGTTTTTAGCAGTTTACCAGTAGATGGAAATACTGTTTTCTGAGTATTTATATTATATCATAGTATGCCTAAAATTGTTCAATCTTATTTTTGGAAGCTATTCCTTCAGAATACAGAAGTGTTTTTCTACTTTAAATTAGATTTACACACCTGCTTCATCTAAAGAAATTCTCCCTTAAGTATATGAAACAGCCCCTTTATGTTAACTAATTTAAGCCAAAGCTCTAAAAGAACATGAAACTTACAATAGCTCTCTTTGCAATCAAGCATTGCATAATCATTAATTCCATTTCTCAAGGCGAATTTATTTCGTATGGGGATTGGGTTCTTGGATCTCAATCCCATACCGAAATTAACTTGGCTGTTATGACAAGCGTTAATGCCGCAGAACAAAAAAACTAAGCCAAAAAATGGCACCAGAAGTCTAAATCTACCCGGCTCACCCTATTTTATATTCTAACGCTATAATCTCTATTTATAATGCCTTTATATCATCTTAACAACCCGAGAAAACTTTCTATCTTATTAAATTTTATATTCCTGATTTCTTTTAACTCCGCAGTTCTCGGACAATTTAAAACTGTCTCGACCTGTGGCTATAATGTAACTGCCAAGTTTAAAATCCTGGCTATTGTTCCCAGCACCTACAACTGCATTAATGGTTATAATTATAATATAAGTTTTCATTATAGTATCATCATCAACGGTGTTAATAAATGCTATGATGACAGTATAGGCATACAGCCACAAATTATATGTAACAGTCAGAATAACGGTTATTACACCATCAGACTTCCTGCCCCGACAAAGGGGAATGCTGCTTACTCTATGACATATACGGGCACCTTAACAACAACGACCAATCCTTTTTTAAGTACAAAAGATTGCAACACATCAACTCCCAGCTCTTTAGGCTGTAATTACTTAGTTATGACCATCTTTGGTCCCGGCATCGCCAATACAACCTATCATTTAAACATCTTACCGGTTGAACTTCTCTATTTCAAAGGCGATTGCGACGGAAATGACATAGACTTAAACTGGGGAACAGCTTCAGAAATCAACAATGACTTTTTTACGATAGAAAAAAGCCGAGATGCCTTAGTCTGGTCAGAATTTACTAAAGTAAACGGAGCAAAAAACTCCTTATCAAAATTAACATACCACAGTACTGACCCCGAGCCGTATTATGGAATAAGCTATTACCGCTTAAAACAAACAGATACAAATGGGTCTTACAAATATTCTGATATTATTGCCGTTGAAAGTTGTGAAAGCGAAATTATTGAGGAGATCCGCCTGTACCCTAACCCGGCAAGTGAAAAGTTAAGCTTACTGCTTAACCACGAAACTGAAGCTGATTGTGCTATACTTATTTATAATCAATTAGGTCATGAAGTATTTGCTTCTAGGAAATTTATTCCGGTAATTGATTTAACCAACTTCCCAGCAGGGGTATATACTGTGCGCTTCTACAACAACTCCACCACTATTAATAAAAAACTGGTGATCGAAAAAAATGGCTCTCTCTAAACGGCCGTAAAGAATTAAAATCCCCCGTGTCTGTATCAGAACATATTTCCATGCCTTAACAGTACAATTGCGGCATTAATTATCTGTTTCATGTAAAACCTAATCAGAAAATGATCAGGCACTTCATGTGAAAAAATTAACGTACTAACTCCCGAAAAATCAGTGTAAACTTACCTGAAATGATACATTGAAGCATGTGACCGAAAAAAGCTTTAACGTCTGATCAAAAACGTTAGGTCGTTCAATACCTTATACAAGAGCGGGGACTGAGCGAACGGATGGCGTGTAAGCAGGTACAGCTTCCCAGATCCACCTGCCTGTACATTAACAGCAAAGCAAGATGAGGAGATCATTGATGCTTTAAACAATCTTATAAGCAAGCGTCCTTGTATTGGTTTTTGTATAAGTTTCTACCGGCTCAAGCTTCTTGGTTACAAATGGAATCAAAAACGTGTTTACAGAGTGTATACGGCTTTAAAATTAAATATCCGGCGCAAAGCAAAGAAAAGATTGTCAGCCAGAGTTAAGCAGGAGCTGTTCCAGCCTACAGCTCCTAACCAGGTTTGGAACGTGGATTTTATGCGCGACAGTTTGTGTGACGGAAGAAGTTAACGGCTATCAAACATCATTGATGATTACACCGTCAGGTGTTAGTCATTGAAGCTGACACATCGTTACCTGTATTGCGATTATTGAGAGTTCTGGAAAGATTAAAGGAAGTGCATGGCTTTACAAAAATGATCAGAGCGGATAAAGGCCCTGAATTTATAAGCCAGAAGCCGGATCAATGCTGCAAGGACAATAAAGCTCATGATGTTCCTACAACCCGGAAATCCCGTGCAAAACGCATATATCAAACGAATGAACGGAAGCTTAAGACGAAAGTGATTAAATGCTTATGTTTTTAAACCCATTGACGAGGTGAGGGAAAACACCGAAGAGTAGATGTTGGATTACAATACCAAAATACCGCATAAATTGTTAAGCTACAAAGCGCCTATGCAGGTGGGCAAGCATAAGAGTTATTATGATGAGGACTTGGCCGCCTCAGCAGGCCAAAAGGACGAAGACGAAAATAACGTCTATTTGGAAGACAAAAATTAAAATAGCAATTTTGAAACTAACTTTTCAAATGGTTTGAGAATAAAGTCAGCTCACAACCCTAATAAATGACTATCTTTATCTAAGAGTTTTCAAGTAGTTATTATTCATAGATAGATGCATGACATTCAGATATCAATTAGAATAATTAAAAGATAAATACTGCATCATTTACCATTCTGATCTATACTGGTTCAGCAAGGCATCATTGAGGTGCAGTAACACCAATATATAAAAACATGTTTATGTTTCGTAAAGACAAATTTAAGCAGCCGGGTATGTACATATTTTCAATAAGAAATCTGGCATGTGTAATTTCAGTAATCCTTTCAAACGTATGCTTTCCTCAAAGAGAGCATTTGATAGACTCACTGAAAAAGAAATTAAATTCTGTAAAAACGGATGCAGATAAAGCTCCCCTCATGCTAGATATAGCTATTGAATATGCCGACGCAAATGACAGCGCACAAACTTTATTGTACTCAAACGCAGCGCTTGGCTTATATAAGCAATTACGGGATGTTTATGGAATAGCAAAAACCAAGAAAAGACAGGCAAAATTCTATACTGAGATCGGTCAATGGCCGTTATCTGAAAAAATGACTAAAGAAGCACTGAATCTTTTAAAAAATGACACCACTAAAAAGGGAAAGCTCTTATATGCCAAGATCCTCTATGACTATTCTTTGCTCAGTGAGAGAATGGGAATCAAAAAAAAATCCGTGGAGCTATTATTTGAATCGTCGGTCATATTTGAAAAATACCAGGAATATAAGGGGCTAAGCAATACATATAGGAATATTGGTGTTTTCTATGCTCAAAATCAAGATCCGGGAAGAGCGGGGCATTATTACAAAAAATCTCTGGATGCTGCCATACAGACAAAGGATACCGGGTTAATTTTTGAGACCCTCATGTTAAATGCCTA
The DNA here is from genome assembly GCA_943362175.1 of Hydrocarboniphaga daqingensis. GTDB lineage: Bacteria > Bacteroidota > Bacteroidia > B-17B0 > Aurantibacillaceae > UBA4416. The sequence continues at coordinate 182,823 of CALRIU020000002.1, forward strand.
TAACTGGATGGTTACCAGAGATTTCCATAAAATGAATACTTACCTTGAAGAGGCGAAGAACAATTACACATTACCTAAAAAAAGTTCTTTGTGGTGGGATTATTTCTATCTTAAAGCTCACTATTACATAGATAGGAAAGAGTATAGCAAAGCTTTAGACTGCCTCAACCAGGGGCAATTAGTTATTGACAAGAGCGATAAAATGAACATACTGAATAGTATGGGCGCCCGGGTGAGAATTTATGACAAGCAGAAGAATTACACCAAAGCACTTGAAAGTGCTGCAGAGATGTATAAGATTGTATCAAACGATACTATTTTTTTTCACATATCGACCCGAGCTGAACTATTAATGGACTTGGTTAGTCTGGAAGAAGAAATTGGGAATTTTAAACAGGCTTACTACCATTTGCAGGAAAAACTAGCACTCGACCGCCGGGTAAACACCCAGGAAATGCCTCTGAAATTAAAGGAACTGGAGGTAAAATATGAGAGCATTAAAAAAGACAAAGATTTACTTAAACTGCAAAACAACAACAGATTACAAGAGATTAAGCTTCAAAGAAACAGGACTCTAAACATAGGTCTCTTTTCCGGAATATTTATTTTAGTGTTGGCCATTACGTTGGGGTACATCATATTTTATAACAAGAGGCGGTTAACAGAAAAAAAAGAAATCATCTACTTGCAACAAATTGAAAACTTGAAGAAGGAACAGGAACTGATTAGCTACGATGCCATTCTTGAAGGGCAGGAGAAGGAACGTACGCGGTTGGCCGGAGATTTGCATGACGGATTGAATGGGATTTTATCGGGGATTGTGATGCAGTTGTCAGCTATGGATAAACGTGAGAATCAAACAGATCAGGCGTTGAGTTTAAAACATATTATCGGTAGAATGAATGAAGCTGTAACCGAAGTGCGTAACATTTCCCATAACCTGATGCCGGCGAATTTAGTAAAACTGGGTCTTGACAATAATTTGAAAGATCTTTGCAATAATTTAAAATCTGAGCAGACCAATATTATTTACAGGTCTTATGATTTGAGTAAAACGATTCTCCCAAGAGAGCAAATCACTATTTATAGGATGATACAGGAATTGGTTGTAAATGCTGTAAAACATTCGGGCGCAAAAACAATCCTTGTAGAATGCTTGCAGAATGGGAAACAATTAGATATTACAGTGGAGGATGACGGAAAAGGGTTTGATGAATGGTTAATAAAGGACAAAAAAGGCATCGGAATAGATAATGTAAAAAACCGGGTCGATTTTTTGAAAGGAACCATAAATATCCGATCTTTGATCGATATAGGAACTACAATCCACATACAGTGTACTATAAATGACTAACAGGCAAATAAAATTATTGATTATTGACGATCATCCTATTGTAACAGAGGGCCTCAAGCTAATTTTGCAAAATCAGCCCGGAATCGTTATTGCAAACCATGCGTTTAGTGGGACCGAAGCTATGAGCTTACTCAAGGAAGAATCGTTTGATGTTGTTTTATTGGATATCAGCCTTCCTGATATGAGTGGTATTGACTTATCCAAATACATAAAAAAAGAACACCAGCATACAAAAGTCCTTGTGCTTAGTACATTTAATGAGCGGAGTATGATCATGCAAATGATTCAGAGTGGGGCAATGGGCTACCTTTTTAAAAATACCCAATCCGGAGAGCTTATAAAGGCAATCAAAATGGTAAATGACGGGCTTTTTTACTTAGGAGAAGAAGTGCAAAAGACCATGTCTGAATATTCCGGCGATGATGAGGAAATACCTGTTCTTACACGGCGTGAAAAGGAAGTGCTATTATATATTGCAGAAGGCCTTATCACATCCGTCATAGCTGAAAAATTGTTCATTAGTCCTCTCACGGTTGAAACACATCGCCGTAATCTTATGCAGAAATTTCGTGTAGGTAATGCTCCTGCATTAATTAAGAAGGCGATGAACCTTAAATTGATCTGAAACACTGTAAAATTAAAGCTGGTTTTCAGGTTTTTTATTTGTGTTTCTTATTATTTTGAAACGCCCGATGAGTTTATACATAATTGCAGGTGATTCAGAATCCGCCCCTGCTTTATGCAATCACGTTGAGGCATGGGCAGAGCAAACTATTTTGGCGAAAGCTTCCTGATATACTTGTGCCTTATCACCTGAAGGCGCATGATCATTCATCCTGTATGATTTCAGACAGCCTTTCATTAGGGCGTAAAGCCTTGTACAAGGCAATACATTGCATGATTTATAGGACTAACTTTCTGAAAACATCTACTGGTTTACCAGCGGAGATAAATCCTTTTTCTTTGGTATTTTATGTATGTGCAACACAGCTTACCTTCGCCGCTTAATTCAGGTAGAATAACATAAACTCTTACAACTAAAATCATGAAAACATTCCGTTTAAAATATCCGCAATTTATTTCCATGTTATTGTTAGCGTTAACAACACATATAAACTTAACAGCACAACAATGTATTCCCCCAAACATAACGGGTACCGCTCCCGGCTCCCGTTGTGGCGTTGGAACTGTAACTTTAGGTGCAACGGCAGATCCCGGAACTGTAATTAAGTGGTATAATACCGCAACAGGTGGAACTCCGGTTGCAACAGGTTCCGTATATACAACTCCTAGTCTTACGGCTACAACTCATTTTTATGCCACAGCCAGCCATGTTTCCCCGGGATCAAAAGCAATAGGTGCAGGAGCTAGCAGCGGAAAGGTAGGAGCTTTTAATCTTACCAATGGAATGGGTGGGGGATTGAAAGTTCAATACTTGTATACCGCCACTGAGTTACTAAATGCAGGTTTCAGGGCTGGAAATATGTCAAGCTTAGGATTTAACTTAACTCAGCTTGGATCTAATTTGCCTGCATCTAATTTTGGAGGATTTGCAGTTCAAATGGGAACAACAAGCATTAATTCATTCACAACGGTTAATATGCAGGGAGGTTTAACAACCGTATATGCTGCTTCTACCCAGACACCAGTATTGGGCATGAATACACTGATTTTTACAACGCCTTATAACTGGGATGGAGTATCGAACATCATTATTTCTGTTAGCTGGAGCAACGCTAACTTTGGCAATGCTGGTTCAGCAATTACTTGCGACGTTACATCAAACTACTCCAGCCAAATGTATACGGATGATTATCAGACAGCGGCATATATGCTTGCTTATACCGGATTCAATATCGGCAGCCCAGATGGGAGGCTTAGCCATGCGAAGAGCAGGCCAATGTTTACAATAAACGGAATGATTATTTGTGAAAGTCCACGTACGGCTGTTGTTGCCACGCTAAATCCCCCTCCTGCGCTATCTTTAACGACTGGAACAAGCGTATGTACCAACGTTGTTTTGCCATTACATGTAATCTCTCCTTTAGTAAACTACAACGCGTATACCTGGTCGCCGGTCACCAATTTATATTCAGATGCCGGAGCAACACTCCCATATACAGGTGGGTCTGCCACAACTGTATATTATAAGTCAACAACGCAGAACACTACAGCTTATACAGTAAGCGCTACTAATTCTGTAAGCGGATGCGGAAATATCACTTCGACATCCGTTATCGCCCATACCCCTCTTATAAATGTGACGGCTAATCCACCAGTGATCTGTTCGGGAGCCACCCTAAGTTTAACGGCTACAGGAGCAAGCAGCTATACCTGGTCGCCGGGAAGTTCTATGACCGCTTCGACAACAGCCACACCCACAACCTCCACCACCTATACCGTAACAGGCCAAGAATTGGGCTGTTCAAACAGCAGAACAGTAAATGTAGCTGTAAACCACAGCCCGATCATAGCTGTGACGACTAATCCATCCCATGCTACTTTATGCACAACGGGTGAAACCGCAACATTAACCGCTGCGGGCACGTCAACCGCGTACGCATGGAATAGTGGTGAGAATACGGCTTCCATTGTTGTAGCGCCATCGGCTACTGCCAGCTATACAGTAACAGGAACTAATAGCTGTGGAACCATTACTAAAGTCATTCCTGTATCAGTAGCCAGAACCCCAACCATTTCGGCGGTATCTTCCTCTACATTGAGTTGTGCAAATCATGCGGTGGTATTAACAGCTGAAGCCAGCCCCGGAGTGAGTTATCTATGGAATACAGGAGCTGCTACGGCAACCATATCAGTATCACCGAATCTGCCGGCCACCTATGCAGTAACAGGTACTAATGCCTGCGGAACAGCTACCGCTGCTGTGCTTCAAAATGTATCACCATGCACAGGGACCGAAGATCTAAAAAATGCCCCCGAGGTAGTCATATATCCTAACCCCGCTCATGATTATATAAGCATTTCCATTCCGGCTTCCTTTGCATTTGTGAATACAACTATAGAGGTAACGGATGCCTTAGGAAAAGTAGTTATAAAGGAGGTATTGACTGAAAATGTCAGCACCCTGAATATAAGTAAATTCAATGAAGGTGTTTACTTCTTCAAAGTGACCAGGAATAATCAGGCCATCAAAATTGGCAAAGTGGTGAAATGGTAATTTTTCCAGAGACTCATACAGGATGTTCATTTAATCAACAAGACACAGATTTTGCTTCTACCAACTTACTTCGGAAAAGCAAAATTATTTGAGCGGGCATTTTACCGCACAATCCGAAATTTTGAGTTAATGCCCACTGCTTACGCTCTCACGCTTTTTGTAGCCTGATGTCCTCCATCCCTCGTCAGCTTAATACGGTCTTATAGAGTAAAGCCTTGTATGAGGTAATACATTTCCCGACCAATAAAACTGGCAACTCCGAGAGGATCTACCGGTAAACCAGTAGACGTAAATCCTTTTTTGTCAGTATTTCATGTGAGTGAAACACCATTTACCTTTACTACTGCATCCTCGATCTTACAATAAAATAATAATAACATAAACTTTATACTCCAAATCATGAAAAAACACAATGAAAAATGCCCGAGATGTATGTCCATGTTGTTTCTTTTTATGTTAGCAGCATATGTAAATTTAAAAGCACAGCAAACATGCACTCCACCCAGTATAACCGGCACCGTTCCTGGCTCCCGCTGTGGAATTGGAACCGTAACCTTAAGAGCCACAGGAGATCCCGGGGCGGTAATTAATTGGTATAATGCGCCGGTAGGTGGGACTCCGGTTACAACAGGCTCCGTATTTACAACGCCTATCCTTTCAACTACAACCAATTTTTATGTAGCAGCCGGAAATGTTTCTGCCGGATCAAAAAAAATAGGCAATGGGTCCAGTACCGGACAGTCAGCACCATATTGTTTTGCTTATGGAGATAACGGGGGATTAAAAGCTCAGTACCTGTATACAGCCGCTGAGTTATTAAATGCAGGTTTCAGGGCCGGAAATATGACAAGCTTAGGATTTAGCTTAACGACTGTTGGTGCCCAGATGAAAGGATTTACTATTCAAATGGGAACAACAAGTATCAACTCTTTCACAACAACAAATCTGTTGGGGGGCTTAACAACTGTATATCCTTCATCTAACTATACACCGGCATCAGGCATGAATACACTGAATTTTCAAACACCCTATAACTGGGATGGGGCATCAAATATCATCATCTCTATTAGCTGGAGCAATGCTAACATCGGAAGTGGTAATTCCTCTACGATTGCTTACGATACAACATCTAACTATTCCAGCCAGATGTATATGGATGATAGTCAGACAGCGGCCTACATGCTTGCTTATACAGGGTCAAATAGTGGTCCGGATGGGATTCTTCGCAGGTCACAAAGCAGGCCAATGTTTGCCATAAACGGGATGGGCATTTGTGAAGGTCCGCGTATGGCTGTTGCTGCTACGCTGAATCAGCCCCCAGCCTTATCCTTAACGACTGGAACAAGCGTATGCGCAAATACGGTTTTGAGATTAGATGTGACGTCTTCTTTAGCAAACTACAATACGTATACTTGGTCGCCTGTCAGCAATTTATATGCAGATGCAGGAGCAACACTTCCATACACAGGCGGCTCTGCCACAACCGTATATTATAAATCAGCAACATACAATAGTATAGTTTATAGCGTGAATGCTACTAACTCTGTAAGTGGATGCGGGAATACCGCTTCGACTTCTGTTATTGCCAATGCCCCCGTTATAAATGCCACAGCCAATCCAACCATGATCTGCTCAGGATCACCTGTAAATCTGAATGCTACTGTTCCTGTTATGTCAAACGGAACTGTTGCGATCGGGAGTGCGGCTTATACAACCGGCTCAAACGAAGAGTTGACGGCATTTTGCAATAAGAGGCAAAATTACCGGATGCAAACCATTTATACAGCTGCAGAACTCAATGCTGCGGGGCTTTATGCGGGTAATATCACCGCTATTGGATATCGCACGAGTGCTTTCGGGGCTTCCAGTACCAATACAAATTATACGGTTAAGTGCGGCACGACCACTGCTACAACTTTTACGAATTATATTCCGGCTACCGGCTTCACAACAGTATTTCCGGCGGCTACCTATATCCGTACGGTAAGCTTTGGGTTCAATACCATCAATTTTGCAACTCCCTATTTCTGGGATGGGATCTCAAACCTGGTTATAGAAGTGAGCCATGATGGAATTAACGGCAATAGTAATGCAGGCACTTTTTATTCGCCTACAATAGCCAATACGGTTGTATATGGGTATAACAATGCACTTAACGGTACGCCATCAGACCGAAGACTAAATATAGTGTTTACCGGCCAAACTGTCACGCAAGGCGCCGGCAACTTAAGCTGGCAATGGAACCCAGGAGCCATTAATAGTAATACAACAACTATAACTCCTGTGAACCCAGGGATTAGCCCAATAAGTTCCAACTATACGGTTATGGCTACAGATCCTGTCACCACCTGTAGTAATAGCGCCGTACTAACGATTACTGTAAATCCGACACCTACAGTGGCGACTTCGGCTTCCACACCTTCCTTATGTTCGGGTACGAGCGCAAGCTTGACAGCTACAGGCGCTACAACCTATAGCTGGATACCGGCAGGAGGCACAGCATCTCTGGCCGTAGTGAACCCTGCGTCTAGCACCATATATACAGTAACCGGTGCAACAGCAGGCTGTAGCAGTACACAAACCATTAGTTTGCATGTGATTATAACACCAACTGTATTGGCATCAACATCATCAGGTGCTATTTGCTCGGGAGCAACCATAAGTTTAACCGCTACAGGAGCAGGAAGCTATACCTGGCTACCGGGAAGTGCTATGACTGCTTCCATTACAGCTACACCCACAACTTCCACCACATATACAGTAACCGGAAAGAATCTGACCTGTTCAAATAGCAAAACAGTAAGTGTAACCGTAAATCAGATCCCGGTCTTAACCTTTACTGTTAACCCATCAAATGCTCTGTTATGTACAACGGGCGCAACCGCCACATTAACTGCCGCAGGCACGTCAACTGCCTATCTATGGAGTGGCGGAGTGAATACGGCCTCAATTGTTGTAGCGCCATCAGCTACTTCCAGTTATACAGTAACGGGTATAAATAGCTGTGGAAGCACTACGACGGTCATTCCGGTATCGGTAGCCAAAACCCCAACCATTTCAGCGGCATCATCCTCTATATTAAGCTGCGCAGATAATGCCGTGGTACTAACAACTGATGCCACTCCCGGAGTGAGCTATTTATGGAATACAGGAGCTACTACGTCAAGCATATCTGTATCACCGGGTCAAACGACAACGTATACAGTAACAGGCACTAATGCCTGTGGAACCGCAACTGCAACAATAGTACAAAGTGTATTTACATGTACGGGCATTCAAGATCTGACAACTACAGGCGAGGTCAACATTTACCCTAACCCTGCCAACGATTATATAAACATTACCATTCCGGCTTCCCTAACCTCAGTGAATACGACTATAGAGGTAACAGATGCTTTAGGGAAAGTGATCATGAAGCACCTATTAACTGAAGATACAACCACTCTGAATACAGACATATTGAATGAGGGTGTTTATTTCTTTAAAGTAAGCAGCAATAACCAGATTATCAAAATTGGTAAAGTATTGAAAAGGTAGTTGTTTTCAAAGACTCATACAAGACTCATTCATTTAAATAGTTTGCCATGAAAAAGCCGTTAGTTAGCAGCATACTTTTTAGCGTTATGCTATTAAACGCATACGCCCAGGATTATAATGTTTCACCCGGAATGGAAGGACGGGATAATGAATTCAGACACATCGCATCAAGGCCTAAAGCTATTATCACAGAAGAGTTGTTGAAAAAAACCCCTGATGAATTCCGTAAACACCCCGATTTCGGGATACTGCCGCTGAATGCTCCATGTACCGATTGTGTAGAATTGCTTGAAAAACGGAGTGCAACCAAGCGGTATTATATGATTAATGGAACAAACGGCAGTCAGTTTTGCGAACAAACAGCCTATGGGATTATTAATTATCAGGATGAAAATGGGGATTACAGGGAAAAAGACATTCATGTATATGCCACTAATGATTCAAAAATATATGCGAGCAACCAGCAGGAAGAACCTGTAATAATAGACCTTAAGGCTAATCAGGTTGTGATCAAAGGAATTTATAACCACGTGATTAGATTTAACCGCGGCCTTGAATTATGGGGTGTTGATTCGGTTGGGAAAGAAGAGTTTTTATCGGGAGCCGACTGGAATCATGCAACTGTTGGAAGCGATGGTCTACAGATCAGTAATATCTTTAAAGGCATCCATCTTGAAGCTTTAGCTTTGTCGGGTAGTGTAAAAACCAATTTCCTGATTGAGTCATATGCCTCATCCTATGCAAAGTATAAGTGGCTTATGATTAAAGATAATATAAGCACTGGGATGGCTCATCACATTCAGTTTGCAGGCATTGAAGATAAAAACGGCCTGTACGATTGTGATGTTGATATTATAGCACCTGGAAACTCGTTAATTGCAAAAATACATCAGGGGAGCATTTATGATGATTCACGTAATCATACACATCCATTGTATTATAAATATGAAAATGATCAATTCAAAATGTACATTGATGGTTCTTACTTGAAAAATAGCAGCATCGACTATCCGGTGACAGTCGATCCTCTCATAACTTCAGGGAATACGCTTGCACAGGCAACCATCCTGGGGTCTCAATACAACTCAAATTGTAGTTTCACCAATTCCTGTGATTATACCCTGACTGTAAATTCACCGGCTAATGCAACCATTACAGATATTACTGCAGATTTCTCTTATTCGGCAACCGGCGAATGCCTGAAACGGGATGGGGCCATTAGGATAGGTTATTTAGGATGTTTAGCCCCGCATCAAACAGGGTATTACTATTATTGTGCTATTTCAGGAGGTTACGGTAATACCCAGGGAACATGTAATGTTTCGAATGCTTCCATATTCCCGAGTATTCAATCCTGCATACCAGCGCCGGCTTGTGCTTCTTATCCCATGCCATTTGTCTTCAAATTTTATAGAAGATGTAAAGGTCGTTCAGGTTGTGCCGCAAATTGCATCAATGCCGCTTCTCCATGGACTATAAATGTATACGGGAAAACCCTTGAAACCCTTTCTGATACAGCCACAGGCAGTGGTACGACAACCATCATCTCCGATTGTTTGGCACATACGGTTTTAAATCCTAATCCATTATTCGGGGTAGGCCCTTATACGTTTAACTGGAGTCAGGGTGGGGCAACTACTTCTACCCTGGCCGTTTCGCCGGTAGATTCAACTAAAGTCATTACCTGCGATGTAACAGACCATTGTGGTGTGGTAAGAGTAGCTACTTTTACGGTTAGCCCGGGCCCATCTTTTCCGAGTGCATTGCCTTTGCCAACGCAAAATATCACCTGCAATTCTGTTTCTACATTGACTCCCATTTATAATTCTGATTCTCCCATTATTAATTATCAGTGGATGGGCCCCGGGATTATTGGACCAAACAATACTCCTGGTGTGACAATAGGACAAGCCGGTAATTATGTGGTAACCTTTACAAATACATTAGGCTGCATAGGTCATGCGAGCTACTATGCTTCCGGAAGCAATGCTCCTGTAACGGCATCTGTACTGAGTCGTACCATTTCATGTCATAGCCCTACGGCATCCATTACACCGGTTTTTAACCCTTCAGGTGACTTAAGCTATAACTGGACCACTGTTACAGGAAACATAAAAGGCCCTGTCGATCAGGGAGGGATAACTGCAACCAAAGCGGGCGTATATAAGGTTGTATTCACCAATACGCTTACCAGTTGCAGAGATAGTGCAAATTATATAGTAACAAGCGATATGGCTACTCCAGTAATTTCGGGTACCAGACAACTGGCACTTACCTGTATCAATCCCACAATTAATATAATACCGGATTATTCACCATCTACAGATTTAAGCTATCATTGGTCAGGCCCGGGATTAAACCCTCCCTTAACAACAGACCGAATAACCGTATTTCAGAGTGGCAGCTATACGGTAAACGCCAGTGGCGCAAATGGCTGTAAGGCAACAGCAATCTATACGGTAGACAACCAGGTTCAAGCCGTGACCGCGTCGTTTAGTCCTTTGCAGGAAAATGGAATCGCCCCTTTGGTAATTAATTTCACCAACCAGAGCTTAAATGCGAATACCTACCGGTGGAATTTTGGTGATGGCAATATTTCTTCAGAATATAATCCGTCTAATACGTATTCAATACCCGGAACGTACACACTAGCGCTTATTGCATCCATTGGTACCTGCTCCAATATAGCTTACGGCACTGTCACGGTTGAAGATGACCCTGATGTTGAGATTCCTAATGTATTTACTCCCAATGGAGATCAGACTAACGACTTGTTTTATGTGAAGGTGAAAGGCAAGCCGGATATTGACCTGATCATCTATAATCGTTGGGGACAAAAAGTATATGAAGCTTCCGGAAAACAAGCAATATGGGATGGAACAGAAACGAATCACCGGAAAGCTGTTGATGGCACCTATTTTTATGTAATAACGCTTACATTTGACAATGATAAACAGCTAAAAAAGAATGGCTTTTTAAATTTATACCGATAACTTACCTAAACAAACAGGTCAAATGCCCCTCTTCAAACAAACTATTAATAATTAACTCATACTACTATGAAAAAAGAGATGACAATTTTTCTGACGGCAACAACACTATTGGTTAATGCACAAGTGAAACCACAAAGCAACTCGCCGGCAAAGACTAATGTTGCTACATCTTCACAGAGTGGCCCTAAATTGCTGGAAACGGTAACTAAAACAGGAAACGAGATCGCGATTACCTATAAAAAATATGTGCTGGAAAATGGCTTAACGGTGCTGGTGCATGAAGACCATTCCGATCCTATTGTATATGTGGATGTCACCTACCATGTGGGATCAAATCGCGAGCAACAGGGGCGCTCGGGATTCGCTCATTTCTTTGAGCACATGATGTTTCAGGGCTCCAAGCACGTGGCCGACGAGCTACACTTCAGGGCCGTTACCGAAGCGGGCGGAACGATAAACGGCTCTACCAACAGCGACCGCACTAATTACTATGAAACGGTACCTTCCAACTATCTGGAAAAAATGCTTTGGCTGGAAGCAGATCGTATGGGCTTTCTACTTGACTCCGTGACTCAGAAAAAATTTGAGGTGCAGCGCGCTACTGTGAAGAATGAACGGGGCCAGAATTACGACAACCGCCCTTATGGTCTGGTGGATGAAAAAACCGATGAAGCCTTGTTTCCCAAAGGGCATCCCTATTCCTGGCAAACGATAGGCTACATCGAAGACCTGAACCGGGTTGATGTGAGCGACCTGAAACGTTTCTATATGCGCTGGTACGGGCCAAACAATGCGGTACTAACGATTTCCGGAGATGTGAATACCGCAGAGGTGGTGAGGCTTGCCGAAAAATACTTCGGACCGATTCCACGCGGGCCGAAGGTGAATAACATGGAAAAACAAGTTGTTACCCTGAAAGAGAATCGCTATATTTCGTATGAGGACAACGTAGACTTTCCGCTATATCAAATTACCTTCCCGACTGTAGCGTTAACACATAAAGACAATGCGGCCCTGAAAGTATTAAGTGTAACACTGTCTTCTTCCAAAAGCTCTCCGTTATACTCCGCTTTCATTAAATCACAAAAAGCCGTAGCTGCCGAAGCTTACACTTCCAGTCGAGAGCTTGCCGGACAATTTGTAATTACTATTGCGGCCAATGCCGATAGTAAGTTGTCTGAAATTGAAACGCTACTGAACGAAACGCTGGCACAATGGGAAAAAACAGGAGCCAGCGATGACGACATTAAAAAATACAAAGCTGCTTATCAAAGTGCATTGTACGATGCACTCGAAACTGTGGAAGGAAAGGGCGGTTTGCTGGCAACTTACCAAACTTACTTCAACAACCCGAATTACCTCAAGTCGGAAATAGCCGACAATTTGAATGTAACCAAAGAAGATGTGATGCGTGTTTACAATAAGTATATCAAAGGAAAAGCAGCTGTGATTATGAGCTGCGTTCCAAAAGGTAAGGCAGAACTCGTTGCTAAAGCAGATACCTGGAAAATGTATGAGCGAACGATTGAGACTGAAAATGAAGAATACAAAAAACTTTCCTATACGGAGCCTAAGGAAAATTTCAACAGATTTCTTGCACCTGAAGCTACACAGGCTAAGCTTGTACCATTGCCAAACTACTGGAGAGCAGAATACAAGAATGGAGTGAAGATCATCGGCGTGACATCCAACGATGTTCCTAAAGTCACCATTCAGTTTTCAATGCCTATCGGCCACCGCTATGAGCCGAAAGCCGGCCTGGCAGTAATGCTTGCTTCCATGCTGGGAGAATCAACTCAAAAACATAGTGCCCAAGAAATTGCGGATAAGATGGAAAAACTGGGTAGCAGTGTGTTCTTTTACGCCACTAACAATGAGCTTTGCGTCAGCATCAGCTCAATGAAGCAAAACCTGGATTCTACACTGAAAATCGCCGAAGAAATGTTATTTATGCCGAAGTTCTCTGAAGAGGATTTCCACTTGGTAAAAAAAGAACAACTCGACGGTATTGCCGGGCAACTCAGGCAGTCGACAGCAATTGCCAACAATGTGTACTCCAAAATATTATTCGGCAATTGCTCCAGGCTCGCACTGCCAATAAACGGTACTACGGAGATTGTTAGCTCCATTACGCTGGAAGATGTGAGGGCTTACTACAAAAATTTCTCAGGTTACAATTCCATCCTGTCCATCATCGGTGACATCGATCAGGTGTCTGCTATCAATAAAATGAGCTTTCTCAATAAACTGCAGGGCGAATCTACCATGCCGATGGTAGAATGCAAATTGCCGGAAATCGACAAAACACGCATTTACTTCGTGGATAAAAAAGGAGCGCCGCAATCGGAGATCCGCGTGGGTTATATTTCCCGCGCCTATGATGCAACCGGTGAGTTCTTTAAAAGTATTATCATGAACCTTTCGTTTGCAGGCGTTTTCAACAGCCGACTCAATATGATCCTGCGTGAAGAAAAAGGCTTTACTTACGGCATTAGCGGCGGATTTAAGGGAAGCAGTTTCGTGGGGCCCTATACTATATCCACGGGCGTGAAAAGCGATGCGACAGATAGCTCTATCGTGATCATCATGGACCAATTGAAAAAGTACAATAAAGACGGTATTACGGATGAAGAACTGAAATTCACAAAAAACGCGATGGCAGAATCTGATGCTCTGAAATATGAAGCGCCCGACCAGAAACTCAATTTTGTGAAACGTATCGTGGAATTTGGTCTGGAAAAGACCTATGTAGCCGAGCAAGCGGAGATCATCAAGAATATTGATAAAATGGAGATCAATAAGCTTGTGAAAACGTACCTGCCTTATGAAAAAATGGTAATCCTGGTCGTAGGAGACAAAGCCACCAATTTCGAGAAACTCTCGAAACTCGGCTATGAGCTGATCGAACTGAACAGCACCGGGGACAAGGTAAACTAATAAACCATTTTCAGAAAGCTTGATATTAATCAAGTAAGGAAGGGGTAAGTTAAATAACTTACCCCTTTTTTTGATGTTAAGCTGATAGATAGAAATTCTCTTTTCGTTTGAGACGAATGCATATCATTTATTAAAATCAATTCAGCTATTTAAAGCTAAACTCATTCCGACCAGGGCGAATCTATGGCTGTTCCTCCACAGGCAGGAAGCGCCTTTCTGACTTTTTCACATACAGAAAAGCTTAGCTGTCGCTAAACTATCTTTAACACCTGTACACCGGCGGTCACAGCCGGGTTCACCCACTATTTTCAACAATATACTAAAATGAATCTCCCGAAAGGATTTGCGCCGGATATGCATCACAAGGATCTGCTATAGAAGATTTGCCAGAACAGCTTCTGTTCCCTCTCCTGAAAAACTCAGTTAAGAATAAGCATCAGTTACTAGTGTACTGTTTCCCGGTCCAGACAAATAATTTCGAAAATTGTAAGGACCGGGTAACAGTGTGGGGGAATTTACTTTTTGTAGTAAAACTTTCCTAAACCTATCATACTACTCTGCAAAGATAAGTGGCATAAGACATATAAATCAATACTCTGAAATCATGAAATTTAAGTCATGGTTTACAAGTAGGTATTCGATTACAACCTTAATTGATGAGATACTTATTGCAAAGTAACAAGTCATCCATAAAGACTAATATTAAGAATGCTTCAGAGGGGGTAGAAGCTGTGCAGATGATTAATCAGGGCGACCAAAAAAACAGGTAGGCATCCAGGTATTTAGTCATTGATAGATAATCATTACCTCAATTTTATTGTTCCCGGTCCTTACAGTTCCCATTAAAGTAAGAACCGGGACAACAATAAATTTGTAGTCAAACACACTAATTAACTACTCTATAAAGGTAAATGATGCCGGATATATAAAACAATACCATGAAATCATGATTTATAAATAAGGGTTTATAAGGATCCATTTAAATGCAGGCCTGGTGTATGGGGTACTGTTCATAAAATAACCAAGGCATTTTCTATGACCACTATACACTATGCGGTGATATAAAAAGCGGATGCTCAGTAAATAATCAGTTTTGTATAATGAAGCGCACCTGTGTGATCGGTAATCACGCACACATAGTACCCCGCTGAAAGCCCGGTACTGTATATGGTCACCGATCCTGTATTTTCTTCATGAAATGTAGCCCCCTTGTATTCGCCTAACGCATTGATGACTTCGGTCTTTTTAATACTACTGCCTTTAAGAATGATCGCAGCTGATCCTGTAAAAGGATTGGGGTTTGTAACAGGCGCAGAATAGTGCTTATAGGATGGTTTGATGCCTGATGATGTTGTGCAGGCATTAGAGCTTTGATTGAATTTTTTCTGCAAAGAATCGATCGGCTCTATATGCGCTCCGTCAGACGTTCTTACCGAAATTCTGAAAGAAGGATTACCGAATGAATCTGAGGGCTTGGCCACAGATAAAAAAGCAAATAAAGAGGATGTCCCGTTCGGGGCGCAGCGGGTATCAGCTCCGGGCATCTTGGCCCCCTGTAAGGCAGCCATGAGCTTACAGGACAGACTTCCTTTTTCCCGGTTGAAACATGACTCCATAGAATCCAGTACTTGTTTCCCCAGCAAAATGTTTCCCTGGATGGAATAATTGGGGCCGGTGATGTGGTTGCCGTAAGCCATGCAATTGGAACCGGTATAAGCGGCTGATACAGCGTGGCCGGGTGAAGAGAATCCTACGATGCCATACTGCCTCACAGAAGGGTCTGAACCGGCATCATTGGCTGTAAGCCAGCTGATGATCTGTGCCGGCGTGTTTCCGGCATTCATTTGGTTCCTGGCATTCGCCTGGTTTGTGGCATCATAACTGGCCTGCGTATTGATCACGCCTTTGCCTGGAATAATCTCGCTTATAAAATCATTTTGCGCCGTAGGAAAAACGAGACCAAGATCAACGCAGGAAGCACCGACGGTGCCAATTTCGCCGGTAATCGTATCGATAGCACACATAGAAAAGGTATCCTGTGCCACACTTTTTTGACTCAAAAAGACAAAAAGCAAAAGGGCAGATATCATTTTTTTCATGATGCGTTTTTGTAGATTATTCTTTAACATACTGAAGATAGTTTATTAGCATGATGATTTGACGTGGATGGCAACAGATCGCTGCTCCTGTAGGGTCATTACCAACACTATTGCAATTAGCGATTTCCCAAAAAGTAACAATCTCATACAAAGATACTGTTTTTTGCAGCCAGATCGTTGGACATAGAAAATTATCCCGGATGCAACCCCAAGTCAGACACAGATTCTTCTATGTGACCTGGGGATACCAATCAAATCCTTTTTTTAGTAAGTCGATCAAACTTACAGAAAGTCCAACCTGATGCTAAAAGACATCTTATGGGTTTGATTTAAATCACCAATGGCACCTTTTTGCCTTACTGAATTAAAAATAGTATGCCCTGGGTCTTTAATATACTCTAAATCCGTATTCCAGAAAGCAGCATAAACCTGGCGATCTTTCAATAAATTCAGGCTGTAAGTATTCCGGGTCCCATCAACCCTGTAAAATCCAGGAGTAACAACAGGCAGGGTAAAATTAGTGTTTCCCGTTGGAGTGTATACTCCTGAAGGTACCCTAACTGAAAATAGCATCATCCTGTTTTTCATACATCCCTCGTCTTTGCCTATAGAATCCTGCGTCTGTGATGCAAAATTTTCCGTCGAGAGTCTCTTTTTTAAATACAGGGGAAGAGACTGAGGCTTGTTTTGCCTGGCAATATCTTTATGATTCTGAGCTTTTATAGTTAGATGTACGATAAAACTAAATATCACCATCAAACAGAGTGTTTGTTTTTTCATATGCTATTGATTTACATTCTTAATTAGAAATTTATGAATCCGTTATCTCAATTTAAACAGGCTTATCACTACTCATCTATCAAACTAAATAAGCGTAATATGGCCTGTAAATTTTTTCGTTTTCATCTTTAGATCCTTTACCGTAATCTTATACACATACACATCTTGCGGCGCAATTACATTTTTCACAGTTCCATCCCATCCTTTGCTCATATCATTCGTGTAATATATCTCGTTGCCCCAACGATCAAATATGTACATTTCAAAAGATTCATCTATTAGTCCCATTCCCACTGGCACAAACAGATCATTGATGCCATCTTTTTTCGATGGGGAAAAAGAATTAGGGATATATATAGCAAACTCGTCCTCCACTATCAGTTTTTTCATTATTGAATCTACGCATCCAAATACATTGGTTATACTTAAGCTAACATCATAATTTCCGACTTCGGGGAAAAGGCGCAACGGGTTTTGTTGGAATGAGACATTAGAATCAAGGTCCTTGAAATTCCATTTCCAACTTTGCATTGGCAATCCTATGGATGAGTGATCAGTGAATCTTGCTTCGTTAGTTATGATGGATAACTGATCCGGACTCCAACTAAAATCAGCTTTTGGCCTGGGGTTTACCTTGATGAATGCTGATTTCGATAACGAATCGGTACATCCGTTTAAATCCGTAACCGTTAACATAGCATCGTATACACCCGCAATAGGAAACTCCATATCCTGCACGATACAACCTGATGCCGTAAGGCCGCCGGTAAATTTCCATAAACAGTTTGCGGATGCAGGAACAGAAGAGCCCTGAAGATCGGTTATAAATGGCGCACATCCTTCGTTTAGTTTACTTTCAATTGCAATAAGCGGTAAAGGCAGGACGCTTACCGTAACAACAGCTGATGCAGTCATTAAGGGGCAATTGAGATCTGATAGAGTCAGGGTATATGTTTCGGTGCCTGGAGGGCTTGCAGCAGTTGTTGAATCTGATGGGTTAGTAAGCCCTGTTACAGGTGACCAGGCGTAGTCATATACACCACTACCGCCTAAACCTGCTCCTGACAGAACGGTTTGGTTTTTATTACATATCGTCTTATTGTTAGACATATCTGTAATACTCAGAGAGTCATATACCATAACATTCACGGTTCCTGAATCGACACACCCCAGGGCCGAAGTCGCCCGGATTGAATAAATACCTGCGTTTGCAGCCGTAACATGATGGATAGACGGATTATCGAGGTTTGAGGAAAAGTTTGCAGGCCCTGTCCAGGTATATGTATGCGCTCCCTGAGGACCAATAAGATGAAGATCCTCCTTATTACAAATTGGTTGAATGGGTAAGGGGTCAATTGCTACAGGGGGAATAACCGTCACGATTGTAGTATTGCTCGAACAGGTAGTTGTACTTGTTCCAAAGCCTACCGTCACCGTATAAGTTCCCGATTGATTTGGCATCGCATTGCTTACAACGGGGTTTTGAACGCCTTGCGCAGAATAGCCTGCCGGGCCAGTCCAGTTATAAACTCCTGCGCCCGGTGCATCAGCAGTTAAAAACAAGCTATCTGCCTGGCATACTGTAATAGTTGGCGTTACAGCGATGGTTAGGATTGGTAAAACATCTAACGCAGTAGTGGCAGTATTCGTACAACCAAAAGTATTAGAAACTGTTACGCTATAGACGTTAGATCCGACCGATTGAATGTTTGGAATAGGAAAGACCGAAGTTGTTGTTATACTACTAGAACCACTTGCGGCTGTCCAGGTATAGTGTGGCACCCCGTTGCTGGTTGCTGTCAGCACTGCTGTAGAACCTGAACAATAAGGTCCTGAATTAGTTAAACTCACCGAGGGTAAGCCAGCGACGGATACTGTACCGGAGCTTACAACAGTTGTATATGTTCCTGAAATCGTATTGGTTCCGGCAATGGTAACCGAATAAACGGTCGTGGCTGCCGGAGATACATTAATCGTTTGCGTAGAATACCCCCCGGGGGTCCAGGTATATGATGGATTTCCCAAGTGGGTAGAAACACTTATAGTAGCTACTGCTCCGGGGCATGTTGTTTTACTACTTACTGCACTAAAAATATCGCAATTGGTAGTTGCCGAAGAGGAAGGATTCAATCCGAAATTGATATTTTGTGCCTGATTTGAATGGTTAGTAATTAGGAGCATATAAAATTGCCCTGCTATCGCCGGGATATCAGCAGTTTCATACGCGCTGGTGGAGTAACTACAATCGAGAATATTGGAAGTAGTCAAACTTCCACAATTGCCCGTTGGGGAAGAAAAGGGTCCCCACACAATAAAATCGACATCGCGGCCACCGGTGCCTGAAATATCAATAATAATGTTTCCTGTAGAAGCAGCCTGCATATAATACCATGCAGGGTTTCTTTGCTGACTGAGGCATCCATAAGCAGGACCTGCTGCTGCAACTGTATTTTGCCCGGCAGGAAAATTAACTCCGCTTGCTCCGGCACAAAAAGGAGCCGCATTGCTACAATTGTTCTGAGCCATCCCTATGCCATAAAGCCAAAGGTTACACATCATAAACAGAATAGTTCTGCTTACATACATTTTCCATTCCATATAAATTAAACATTTCATGTTTATAAGCTAAAGGTCAATAATCTTTCCTCATCCTGTGCAGGGTTTGCCTATCGCACACATTTTCTACGTGATGTTAAGGCGCCTTCAAAAAGTTAAACCTGCCATGTCATTCGGTATTGTGAAGTTAAGGAGGTGGCCTCTGTTAAGAAATACCGACAAAAAAGTATTTTTGCCTACTGGTTTCCGGGGAGCTATTGAAAGCCATGTTTTGGGAAAAAGCCTTTCACCAGCATTTTGCGCCCCCATTTACGCTAGCAGCCAATACTTCAAGTTAATTTAAAGCCGGTTGCTTTTTTGATTAATCCAATAGAATTTTTCACATTAAATTTTTGCATCAAGTTCCTCTTATGTGTTTCAATAGTACGCTGGCTTATTAAAAGCCGGGCGGCGATTTCAGATGAGGCGAGGCCTTCCCCCATGTATTTCAAGATTTCCCGTTCACGTCGTGTAAGCACAGGTATTTCCTCCGGATCAGCCGGTGAATAATCATTCATGGCTTTTTGTACATCTTCTCCTAAATACACCCGCCTTTTATTTACCGTTTTAATTGCGGTTATGAGCTCATCTAACTGAGTGCTCTTGAAAAGATAGCCCATTGCACCATTTTGCAACACTTTCATAATTGTTGTACGATCATCAAATGTAGTTACCACAAGAATTGCCGTATTGCTATATTCTTTTCTTATATGTCTACACAAATCGATTCCACAAATATCCGGAAGGTTAATGTCCAATAAAATCATATCTACATAAAGTGCTTGCAGGAAACTCATGGCGATCGCTCCAGTATTTGCGCAGCCAAGAATCGAAATCTCATTATGATTCCGCAAAATTGCCTTGACCCCCTCTGCCGAAATAGGATGCCCGTCTATTATTAATAATTGTATTTTCTGATGATTCATAAAATCTTTGTTTTAGTGTATCCTTTTCTTTTTGACTAATAACCTTATAAATTTTGAAGAGGTGCCATATCCTATAACACACAAGTATCTCTATTTATCAGCTGATTAATTAAGTCATGAGCGAATAAGCAAAAAACCGCTTATCGATGGATAAGCGGTTTACATAAGCTACACGCCTCATTTAATTAATGTACAATCATTTTTTTAGCACTTACATTCCCGTCTATGTTTAAAGAATAGTAGTACACCCCGGGGGAATAAGACCCAATTTGGATGGTATGAGTCCCTTTTGAGGTTTCCACTGCCTCAGTCGAAACTGTACGCCCCGTAATATCCGTAACCGTAAATATGGCCAAGGATGCTTCTTTCTCCAATATATACTCCACTTTGGAGTTACCTGTGAATGGATTTGGCATATTTTGGCCCAATACAAATCCTTTTTTATCCAGTTCATTTAAACTTACTGTAGAATTGCCTTTGATACTAAAAATTATACTAGCGGACTCTGCCAAGTCTCCAAGTGCGGTGCCATTGGCTTGTGCATTATACATCCCATACCTTGCTCTATGTCTGTAAGTTATTCCCATATTCCAGGAATTCTTGTCCACTTGGTAATCCATCAATTGGCTTAAGGGAACATCCTGAGACCATTGCATTCCGCAAAATCCATTAACGGTTGGCACAACCGAGGTTGTGAAACTGTACATGGGTTGATTTAAGGTATGGGTTCCTCCCGGAACAAAAGTGTAGAAACAAGATACAATATTGCCTGCCGGAATGCTCACTCCTGAAGGCGAGTTATCGGTAAATGGGACTTCAATAATTTTTGAGTATCCATAGCCTTTGGCCGAAGAATCCTGAGGTTGTAATACGTATTTTACCAGCTTCATATTTGTTGCTGGGGCAGCAGGCTTCACTTTATTTCCCGGGGCACTTGTAGCTCCCGTCAGTTTGGGGCCAATCACCGATTTTCTCCAGGTATTAATAGGGGCCACCCAGGCATTTGATGCTAATATTTTGCTATACACGCTTGTATTGGCCGTATCGCCCCAAACCAACCATACATACAGAGTATCTACATCTGCCGTCTTTTTAATATAAGAAGCAATAATACCAACAGAATCAATATTATAAGAATCGGCATGGCTCACAAGACTTGTAAATCCTGAGTTTAATAGACTGGATTTCGGGTCAAACGTTGTGCCCAGAAGTATATTTGAATTTGGACGTGTTGCCCCGCTACTTGTAACCACACTTACTGTAGAATCCTGGAAAACACCTTCAAGGAATAAATCTACCTGTGGAGCATTACCAGTTAACGTAACTCCCTTTTGAGTCATGATCTGTTCGATAGGATCTAACCATGCGGCAAAGATTCCTCCCTGAATCCTCATGGATTTATTTTGCAATTTTCCCGGCGTTTGCGGGTTTGATGTTGATATTCCTTTTTCAAAATTTCGGGAAGGAGCCTCAACCCGGTTTTGCGCTGTTGTTACTGCAAATACAAAAATGGCAGCAATCGCTAAATAATTTCTTTTCATGTTTTCTAAGTATTAAGATGAGAATTTGATTACTACAATATTAATTCTAATGAGCTACACTGTAAATACTTTCAAAACAGGAATTTCAGATACAGGTAAACCAGTAGATGAGATACAGCGCCCAAGCGAAACCATTGACATCACTTGATAAAGTAGCTAGTCTCCAGCCAGCGTTTCTGTTGCCGGTACGTTGTGTTTCTATCGATAAATTCTTTTCCAACGAAAATACTTGGCGGTATAAGGTATAGACACACTTGATAAATATACTCGTAAAACTAAGCGACTTGCACCCAGAAACCACTCAAATTTTTGTTCGGTTTACGGCACTCAATAGAACGCTACACGATTTCATTTCAGCGGTTTAGATGCCAGCTAAAACGGTACATTAGCAATTTATATTTTGGAAAGGAAAGTCTTGCATTAAAAATAAAAAGCCAGTACGGGACAACTCCACAATAGCTCCCAAACAGCTCCTCTATCATTACGCATAATTCATCTATACTTCCGTATCGCTCCTCTATAGCTTCCTAATAGCTACCTAGTCAATAATGATCCCGAAAATGGTTAACGTGTTTTGAAAATACATTTACTAGTTCAAAAATGGACGAATCTATGTAAAGGATATAGAAAGATAATAAAACTGGGTGAAGCAAAAAAATATGCTCTTAATTTTGACCTGACTAAAAACATACTATGATGAAAGGATTATCAATTATCGAAGGACCAGTTCTAAAGAAAATGGGAACAAAGAATAACTGGCATTGAACAAAATCAATTAGCCATAATGAAATTAATTAAACAGTCACTCCCGCCTTTATCGCAAAGCTCAGTACCTGATTTCATTTCAATTTCAGATACCTCTAAAAAGTATCATATCAGTAAGGTAACTATTAATAGAAAGATCAAGTTATTTGAGCTTAGCTTTAATAGAGAAATGGATAGGCTACAGACTGGAAAATACTACCTAATAAATGATCATGAATCACAGGCAGCCATGAACTTCAATGTAGAATTTAAAGGCAAGGGTTAAATTGCTTTCGAATTTTTGATATTAAAAAGCCGGGTATTGCCTAGCTTTTTTCAGTTTACATCACCAAAATGCTCCTTTTAGGGCTTTGTCATTTGGAAGTTATTAAAGGGAAAAATCTAAAACACTAAATATCACCCCCTTATTTCACCCCAAAAATCAATATGCCAATTTTTACAGGAATTTAGAAGGCAAATACTAAGTCCCTACGGAGCAAAATACAATTGATAAGGGGGACTAAATACCACAGTGGCTTCGCAGGAGCCAAACATTCCCTGAATGATGGAAAGCACAATATCTGATACCAGGCTAATTCAAGCCATGCTCTCTCTTACGCTTGAAGAGCGCATCATCCAGGGTCATGAATTTGAGATAGACCTCAAAGCCGCCCATGCCCTTGCTTACCTGGCTGTACCTGGAAATGTTGTAATCATAAGAAACACCGATGGCGTATTTTCCCATATCGAGGTTGACCTGTGGCACGATCGCATCATTGAACCTGTAATAGACTCCCACGTTCAAACCCGCTTCCGTTCTGTTGCCCGTCAGCTTGGTGCCGTTCTTGAAGCGAAAGCGCAGATGTGTTCCTGCAATGATCGTCATGGCGGAAGCCTGCTGCAGATAAACGAGGCTCGGCAGCAGGGACAATTTGGTATCCCTGATATCGATGCGGGCCTGCACATTACCCACAAAGCGCATAGGCACGCGGTACACCGAGCCGGTACTGAAACGCTGAACAGGTCTGTTGATGTGGTGTACAGCTGCTCCGATCTTCAGGCTGAAAACATCGTCGCGGGTCATGTCGCTTGTGGCCGAAGAATATTCATAGTTCACCCCGGCTCCTACATCCGAATTCACAAAAGAGGTATAGTTCACGATCTCACCCGTTGCCAGCGATTGATCGATCTCTTTGCCGTTGTACTGGTTGCCATAGGTTAAGGCTGCATAAGTAGCGCTGTTCTGGTTCACACCAAGATAGATGCCTCCGGCGATTTTACTGTTCTTGCTGGCCTTTACAATCGCATTGGCATGGAGCTGCGCCTGCGTGGTCCCGATCTTCGCCACACCCGCCCTGTCGTTGAAGATGAATAAGCCCAGCCCGGCATAGGCCTTATTCTTTCTTACCTTAAGCGCATTGCCGTCAATGCTTAGGGCCATAGTCTGATAGGCATTTCCCATCGAGGCCCACTGGTTCCGGTAATTGGCCACCGCCCGGAAATAGCCGTTGAAAAAACCGGCGTTGGCGGGATTAAGCCACAAGGGCGCTTCCTGGATCTGGGAGAAGTGAATGTCCTGTGCTGATGCGCTAACCGTTATTAACACCAACAGATACGATAAAAATGGTTTCATAGGCTTGATGTTTTGGGTTTATCGCAGCAGGGTCACATTTCCTTTTGAGCGTTTCTTATCGCCTTCCACGCTGGTGAATTTGATCAGGTAAGCATACACGCCGGTATGCGCCGGTGTGCCGTTGAAATTCCCATCCCAGCCTTTCGAGAGGTCATTGGTGCTGAAAACGAGCTGGCCCCAGCGGTTCCACACTTCGATGGATACGTCTGTGGCACGCAGGCCTCCGAGCGCAAAGAGCACATCGTTATTACCATCACCGTTAGGTGTAAAGGCCGAAGGGAAAATCACATCGGTATCGCCTTCCTTCAGAATCTCCTCGATCTTTTTTTCCCTGGCTTTGTAATGCGCAATCACCGTATCAGCTTGTGTGAAATTGATCATCACGGTATCCCGCGTAGCAGAAGGCGCTGGTGTATGTCGCTTGAATTCCCAATGGTCGAATTCATAATTAGCCGCGTCCAGCTCCCGCTGCTCGAAGCTCATGCTCACCCCTCCGAAATAATTTCCGCGCCATACGTAGTTCGGCAGCCAGATGCTGTTAAGCTTCACTTCGCCTTTACCGGCAGGAACGACATTCACGGCGATCTGGTAAGGGCCGGTCACATGGTAGCAATCTTTTATTTTCTGCTCAATGTAGGAGCAGCGCTGCGTGATCTTGCTTTGCAGCGTATCCATGTTCTTATTCCATTGGGCCAGTGTGGAGCCGCTACCCCATTTGGCCACGTGGCGCGGCATTTCGGGCGTCAGGATGTTTTTGAAATAATAGAACTGGTCCATGATGCTGTCGCATTTCAGGGCCGTGTTCAGGAGATCGGCGTAGCGGTTGATGTACATGGATTTAAAGGCCGGGTTGGTCATCAGCTTTTCCAGGATATCGGGATGGCCTTTATTGGGGCCCGCATTATTGAACGTGTTTTCGTAAGAACAAGGATCGGCCTCCATACCCGTTGTGGGGATGCCGGAAAAATTTTCGCCCAGGTCATACACATTGTCCATATCCCAGTTCCAGTAGCGCCATTTCTTCTTATCGCCCAGCTTAGCCCTTCCCCGCCACCAGGCAGAGTTCCAGTTGATGAAATCGGAGTTCACCACATAGGAGTTGTAGATCATGTAATCGATGAGGCTTTTAAAATTGAGCTTGCTATCCACATAAGCATAGGAGGCGGCATTCGTCATCGGGTTGGCCATCACATAATTGTAAAGGTTTACCCAGCCCGTATCGCTTCCGTCCCTGATCTGCAGGCCTCCCCAGAAGGCCAGGTTGTCGATGCTATCCTTTGGCTGATCGTAGTAGTAATCTGTATAATCCGTTTCAAAGGCTTCCCGCAATTCATAAATGCCCCAGTATTGCCCGTTCACAAAAGCAATCACATGCTTATTCCTCCGGCCGTCGATCTCCAGCTCTTTGCGGAAACAATAGCTTTGCACAAAGGCATCGCGCATGTGGCAGGATACATTGGGCTTATCGCCGGGGAAGTTATCGGAGGCCGCCGCTTTCAGGATCACATGCTGAAATTCCTTGCGCTTGCTTTTTCCCATTTTCCAGTCGGTAAAAAATTTATGCAAGAGGGCGTAGTTGTAGCCGTAATCGTCTTTGGTCTCGAAATCGATCCCCCGCTGGTCGTAGGCCCAGGAATCGTTTCCGTGCTTATTGGAAAGGCCGTAGGTTTCGGTGATAAAAGTACTGTTATCGAAATACTCGAAATGGGTGGGCGGATTATTCTGTGTACCGTTCATCAGCTGGTTGAGCTTGGTGCCCCCACTGATAGAAACTACGCCGTACTGTGCATTGATGTTCTCGTTCACAAAATAGGTATTGGTTTCCATGAAGCTGGGGAGGATGCTGGCATTGCTGCTTACGGCATAGGCCCTGACAACCGTGGTGGACGTGGTACTTACCGGTGTGGCGGCATAGGCCGTAGACGAGGTGGTAGGCTCCGAGCCGTCGGTGGTATAATATACCGTGAGGCCGGAGGAAGGTGGAACCGAAATGGAAATGCTTTGCCCTGAGCTGTAAAATCCGGGCCCCGGGCTCAGCAAAGGTGTTGGCGCATAACCGTCGTAAGCGGTACCTGTGTTGGAGGCATTGGGTGTGGGTGTGGTATACACTTTCCAGGTAGCAGAGCCATCGGGGCTACGGCCTCGCGAATGCCTGACCTGTGTTTTTCTCAAGCGAAGCGTATCCACGAGGCTGGAGCCGTTCATGAGCACGATCCAGTCGCCTTTGCATTGGGTAAGCTTAAAATTAGTATGAATATGCCCTGCTGCGTTGGAAGGATCGCCCTTGCCGCTGCACCATACCCTTAAAAAGCCACCAGCCGGAATGCTGGTCCCGGAAGGAAAGGCATATTTCACAATATCGTTGGGGTCGTCGCTCATGTTCCAGCCCCCGATGTTGGCGGCAGATGAGCCGGCATTGTACAATTCTACCCAATCGGGCGAACTGCCTGTATTATCGACAAAGACTGTTCCGGTGGTAAGCGTGGAGTTGGAAACCGAATACTCGTTAATCTTGACCTGGCCACTGGCCGGCAGAATACACACGAGGAATAAAAGCGGAAGTAAGAGTTTATTCATTCTTTAACCATTTGGTAATACTAAATATACAATTATAATATGTTAAAAAATCTTATTATTTCCAGCCAAAATTGGACTTTTAAACTTCTTTGCCTAAAACGGGTTTTAATTGTGGCAATACAGCTACTTAATGAGTAAATTTGCATTTCTAAAATTATGAGCGACAGAATTGAACACGAATGTGGTGTGGCGCTGATCCGGCTGCTGAAACCATTGAGTTTTTACAAGGAAAAGTACGGCAGCAGCAGGTATGGTTTACATAAAATGTACCAGCTGATGGATAAGATGATCAACCGCGGGCAGGATGGTGCAGGTGTGGCTACCGTTAAACTGGATGCAGACCCGGGAACGACCTATATTGATCGCTTACGCTCTATCGAGCCAAAGGCTACCCAGGATATTTTTTCGCAGATCAATGATCTTTACATCAACGCGAAGCAAAAAAATCCGGAGAACTATAACGATATCGAGTGGCAGAAAAAAAACATTCCTTTCATGGGTGAGCTGATCCTCGGACACCTGCGTTATGGAACTTACGGCGGCAACAATATCCAGAGCTGCCACCCTTTCAGAAGGCAAAACAACTGGATGGCACGCAACCTCCTGGTAGCAGGCAACTTCAACCTTACCAACGTGGATGAGCTGCTGGGACACCTGATCGAGCTGGGCCAGCACCCTACGGTGAAAGCCGATACGGTAACGGTGATGGAAAAGATCGGTCACTTCCTGGACAAGGAAAATGACCGCCTCTTTAAAGTGTTCAAGGAAAAAGGATTAAACAATTATGAGATCTCGAAAGAGATTCAGAAACATATTGATGTGACTTCCATCCTGGTGGAGAGTAGCAAAAAATGGGACGGTGGCTATGTGATGGCCGGCATGATGGGCCACGGCGATGCATTCGTGCTGAGGGACCCTAACGGGATCCGCCCTGCCTACGTGTACAAAGATGATGAAGTACTGGTGGTGGCCAGCGAACGGCCGGTGATCCAGACAGTATTTAATGTGAAAATTTCGGACGTGCAGGAGCTGAAACCCGGGCATGCAGCCATCATTAAAAAAGACGGCACTTATACCGAGCAGCAGATCATTGAGCCCCTGGAGAAAAAAGCCTGCTCCTTTGAGCGGATCTATTTCAGCCGTGGCAACGATGCGGATATCTACAGGGAACGCCAGCAGCTGGGGCGCTACCTGGTGCCACAGGTATTAAAAGCGATCGATTACGACCTCGACAATACGGTGTTCAGCTATATCCCCAACACGGCGGAAGTGGCTTTCGGTGGGCTGGTGGAAGGCATTGACGAGCACATCAATAAAGCGAAGGCTACCGAGATCCTCAAAATGGGCGCTAATGTTTCGGAGCCTGCCCTCAGCAAGATCCTGGCCAGGCATCCACGCATCCATAAAGTGATTCTGAAAGATGCCAAGCAGCGCACCTTCATTACCGATGATGAAAGCCGCGACAGCCTGGTGAACCTGGTGTACGACATTACTTACGAAACGGTGAGGAAAGACATCGACACCCTCGTGGTGCTGGATGACAGCATTGTGCGTGGTACAACCCTGAAGCAAAGTATTCTCCGCATCCTCGACCGCCTGAATCCTAAAAAGATCATCATCATTTCTTCGGCGCCACAAATCCGTTATCCCGACTGTTACGGGATCGACATGGCCATCATCGGGAAATTTGTGGCCTTCGATGCCGCGATTTCCCTGATCAAAGAGACCGGAAAGGAAGGCCTGCTGAACAACTTATATGAAAAAGCGAAAGCAGAATTGCTGAAGCCTAAAGAGGAACAGATCAACGTCGTGCAGGAAGTGTACCGCACCTTTACCAATGAGGAAATTTCGCAGAAAATTGCCGAGCTCATCCGCCCGGCCGATCTGAAAGCGGAGCTGCAAATCATCTACCAGACGATTGAAGGCCTGCACCAGTCATGCCCTCATAACCTCGGCGACTGGTACTTTACGGGCAACTACCCTACTCCCGGCGGGAATAAGGTATCGAACAAGGCTTTTGTGAATTACATGGAAGGAAAAAACGAAAGGGCTTATTAAGCAATCTATCCAATAGAATACTCATAAAAAAATCCTGAGCTAAGCTCAGGATTTTTTTATGTTATAGATGGCCGTTTTTGTTTTTTAAAGAGCTCCTTATCCCGAAGCATCATCATAGGGTGCTCGTAGAACCTGAAGATAAGCCAGGAGCAGGCATATAATAGCAGGAAATGAATGGAAACGAGCAAAAAGGTATTATCGGTGGCCACCGGGATCTGAAACACAAACATGTGGATCAGGTACATGGAATAGGTCAGAATACTCGTCCAGGTAAAAAAGTAAAATAAAGGCTTTATAGTGGCCATTCTTTTGATGAACGTATTGCTTTCAAAGAAAGGAATTACCAGCATGACCGAAAAGCTGAACAGGGCGAACCAAAACGTTCTGTAAAAAGTAAATGAATCTGCTTTGGAGAGGCCGACCGCCGGATGGATCTTACCCAGGTCGAAAGCAAGGAACAGCATAAGGATCAGGCCCGGCACAAACCATTTGATGCTACCCAGCTTATAGTAAACGGCATTGTAATGCAATTTGATGTGAGCCAATAAAACACCTATCAGCAAAGAGTCGAAACGGAAAATAAAATTAGGCCGGATGCCATCGAAGGGCCGGCCGGAGTACATTACCCAGGCAGTTCTTAAGGCAATAAATGAAAGAATCAATGCGATGACCGTGTAGAGGAAAGTGCGTGCTGTAAATCCTTTGCGAAAAAGGATCAGAAAACCTATCGGAAACAGCAGATAAAACCACTCTTCGATTACAAGACTCCAGGAAACGCCAAAGAAGCTGATTCCAACAAAATTGTTTTGCAGGAAAAATACGTAAGCCAGAATCTTCCATCCAAGCGAGGAATCGAAAAAAATGAACTTTATCAAGATAACAGCATAGTATAGGGGAAGGGTCCGGTACCAACGCCGCTTCCAAAAATGTAGAATCCCCTTTAGAGTAATTCCGTTTTGAAAATCCCGGATCAGGATCTGCCCGATCAAAAAACCACTAAGCACAAAGAATACTTCCACACCCCACACGCCCAGCTCTACATGCTCGAATGTGAAGGCGTGTGAGAGCAACACTAAAATAATAGATACTGCCCTGATGATATCCAGTCCGAAATTTCTGTTATCTGTATAACCGTGGCTCATTTCAACCCAAAAAACTGATCGATGTGATTGCAGATATAATCTATTTCCCCGGTGCTGAGCTCATGATACAACGGAAACCGGAGCAGGCAATCAGTGTAATGGTCGGACCAGGTGAGGTCTGATTGGTTATTTTTTTCGTAAAAACGGCTTTTGTTCAGTGACAGGAAATGAAAGGCGGAGCTGATGCCTTTGTCTTTCAGAAAAGCAATCAGCGGCTGCCGTTGTGCGGCCTCTGTAAGCACCACGTAAAAGATATGTCCGTTGTGAGCTGCTTCTGCCGGAATTTGCGGGCGCTTCAGATAGCCTTTGGATTCGGCCTCCTGCAGGCCTGAGAAATAGGCATTCCAGAGCAAAAGCCTTTTTTCCTGGATCGGTCTTAGTTGCTCCAGTTGTGCATACAGGAACGCTGCCGTGATCTCGGAGGGCATAAAGGAAGAGCCGATGTCAACCCATTCGTAGTTTTTTACCTCGCCCCTGACAAAGGCCTGTCGGTTGGTGCCTTTTTCGCTGATAATTTCGGCACGCTGTAAAAAACGCTCATCGTTGATTGCCAACAGTCCGCCTTCTCCTGAAATGACATTTTTAGTTTCGTGAAAAGAGAAGGCTGCCAGATGCCCTATAGAACCTAAGGGCCGGCCTTTGTAATAGCTATCGATGGACTGCGCGGCATCTTCCACCACAAAAATATGGTGCTTGGCGGCTATTGCCATCACGCGGTCCATATCGCAGGCAATACCTGCATAATGCATGGCCACAATGGCTTTGGTTTTCGATGTGATCAGGGCTTCGAGCGCGCCTGCATCGATGTTCGGATTTTGGGCATTGCTATCGGCAAACACAATCCTGGCGCCACGCAGCACAAAGGCATTTACGGTAGATACAAAGGTATAGGCAGGAGCGATCACTTCGTCCCCGGCCTGTATGTCAAGCAGGATAGCCGCCATCTCCAGAGCATCGGTGCAGGAGGTGGTGAGGAAGGCTTTTTTGATGCCATACTGCTGCTCAAAGAATGCTGTGCATTTTTTTGTAAACATGCCTTCTCCCGATAGCTTGCCCGAAGCGGTAACTTCCGCGATGTAGCGCTGCTCCTGCCCGGTAATATATGGTTTATTGAAGGGAATCGTGTTCATCCTTTATCTGAACTTAAACTTAAGGATATTTATCAATTTAAAATACCTTTCCCAAAGCTTTATTTCGGTCTTAAAATCCTCATGCTTTCTTGCGGGCTCAGCCATCAGGCTATCGAATTCCGCTTCACTCAATCCCAGTTTTTTAAGCACATAGTGTTTCTCCTGCGCCAGTTCGGCCTCACTTTCATACAAGGGTTTCTTAAGCTCTTCCAATGCCTGCTCCTTGGTGATCTGACCACTACAGATCAGGTTCGACAAATGCGCTTTCCGCTTGTCAATTCCAAAGCGAACCGGCAGGATATAGGCCTGGTAAAATTTTGTAAAGATGGACTCGTAGTGTTTACCGCCATAGTCGCGCCAGGAGAGCTCCCTGGTGATTAATTTTTTGGCGTTTTCCTTATTGTAAGGGATATAATTGAGCACATACACAGATTCCAGCTTCAGAAACCAATGGTAATAGAGCTTTTTGAAAAATCCGACGTAAGGAAATGTTCTGATGGTTTTTCCGCTGCCAAATTTCTGATAGATGTCGGAGATATTTTCCCAATCGGCTTTATCAAACACCCAGCCTTTCGGCATAATCGCTTCCGTTGCATAGTTAAAGCCATTGATTGTATAACGCAATTTGTGCTTGATCGCTATTTTATACATGGTAGCCATGATGGCGTGATCTGTCAGTGCTTCTATATCAACTACTCCCGCTTTGATATAGGCGAGTTGCAGCTCCCTGAACTCATCCCAGTTGATGACATAAGTATTCAATTCCAGGCCCAGCTTCTCGCAGATACTGGTAATGTTTGCCGTAGCCAACTCGCTGTTCCATCCATTATCAAAATGGACAACAAGCGGCCGGAGCCCTTGCTGCTTAGACCAGTATGCCAGGTAAGAGCTGTCTACCCCTCCGCTTACGCCGAGGATGCAGTCATAGGTTTTATTTCGCCCTTCCTGCTTAATGGTCGCAACCTTCTGATCAAGCCATTGTTTCTTTTGCTCATCGCTGCCAAGTGTCCGGGTTACCGAATCATAATAGCTGCAATAGTTACAAATGCCGGCTTCATTGAACGTGATGTTCCTGACATCCTCCGAATTTAAAATACATCTCTTACACTCCATCTTTTCTGATAACAATCCTGTTGTAATTTTTTAATGATATAAGCGTGCTTTTAAGATCCCCGATCAAAAACCGCCATGTTTGCCCGCCAGGCTTTTTATTCATCTTTAACCTGTTAAGAAAAAGAAAATCCTTCAGTGTGTTTTTTTTCCAGAAGCCAAAGCTATTCATGTAATCTTCCTGCCTCGTGGCCTGCTGGGAGGTAATAGAGCCCGGGTTTATGGTCCGTAAATAGACCGGAGCATTTTTTTCCGAAAAAAGAATCCGGTGATCCTGGCTATAATAGTGATGAAAATCGTTATGCTCGTTTTCAATCAGGAGGCATTGGCTTTTGTACCTGGTATAATTTCCCGGGGGGAAATTACCGAAAGCAGACAGGGCATGCGATCGCTTATGAATGCAGGTGTTCGGAAACCAGTAACGCACCGCGCGGGAAACGCAACCCGTTTCGGAATTCCAATAGTAATGGCATTTATCGACGTAGAGGTCAAAGCTGAGACCTGACAGTTTCTTTAACAGCTGCGGATTAAAGATGTCATCATCATCCAAACGGATGATATAGTCTGCTTCCACCTGCTGCTCCTGTATATACTGTGTTGCCATCTGCAGCTTTTCCTCTTTGTGGCCTTCGAAATCTACCTGAATAAAGTTTGAGCCGGGAGCTTCATGATCCCCCAGCTTTCCGATAAGCAATGCCTTCCAGCCGGAATAGGTTTGCGACCGCAAATTCTCAAAACACAACTGCCTCAGAAAGAGCCGGCTTTCCGAAAGGTGTGAAGCGGGTGTCAGAGGGATAATGAATAAAAATGTGTTTTGCATACGACTCAATCGTTCACTGTCTGCTTAATTCAAAAATACAAAGTGCATTCAACTCTACCAACGCAAGGCCTAAGACTGCTCATACCTGTATGCTTAAGAGCTGATCTGCAAAGGCAGGGTAATTATGCTCCGCAGAAAAATGTGCCTGGAAGAAGGACCTCACGCCTTCCCTGAATGGCGGAGCGTTCAGCGCCGAGCCTGAGAACACATTCAGCAGCTGCCCCAATTCTTCCGGCTTAAAACCGGCATTGAGCAGGATCCCGGTTCCGGGGTTCACAATTTCCGAAACACCTCCTACCTCTGTTGCAATAACAGGAATGCCAAAGCTAATGGCTTCCATGATGGAAACAGGAATACCTTCCGAAATGCTGGTATTCACAAATACGGATACCGGCTGCTCTTTATAAAACGCCATTAATTCCGGATGAGACATTTTACCCATCATCTTAACCCGGACCTTAGCTGGCAATGACTTTGCCAATTCTTCGATCTCCGGTTTTAAATTTCCGTCACCGAAATGGAACCAGGTCACGGGAACCTGAACCGTCTGCAAAGCCTGCACCAGCAGGTGAACCCTTTTAACAGCCACAATATTGGCACAGGACACCACAACCAGTTGCTTCGCCTCAAAAGGGTTAACACCATAATTATAAACTCCTAAATACGCTGCTGTTATTTTATTTTCGTAATCCGGGTAAAGTGCTTTCAGGTAATTCATCCCTGTTTTTGAGATACAAAATACCTGGTCGATGTGCGCTAATTGAAAGACCCGGAAAGGGATGTAATTTTCTTTACCATTGTTCTCATACAGATCGAAGCCATGCGCCCGCGATACATAATTCGTGATACGGCCCTGCTTTTTCAGAATAGATAAGAGCGTGGCCTCGTTCGAGAACCAGTAAGAATAAAAATGAGCCTGGTTGTCCTTAAGATAAGGTTTCAATTCTTCCGCCTTTAACAACAAATCGAGGAGAAGGAAAAAATTCTGCTTCCTCATTTTTTTTGCCATCTCCTGTTGCCTGGAATGCCTGCGCTCATGCCTGAGAATTGCGAAAAGAAAGACCAGGTTTTTGAGTAAGGCCGCTAATTTTTTTCCTTTGCTGTAATTGCCCTTCAGGAGGATCAACTCGGCATTGGATGGTAAGCGGGTATTTGCAGGACCGCTTACCAGGGCCGGAATTATGTAAACCTTTTTGAACCGCTCACACAAGGTGGCAATTTCATTCTCCACGAATACCTCGTTACCATAAGGGAATTCAGACGTAAACAGGTATAGAAGAGGTTGCTTATCCAATGTCGTGGCTGTTATCAAGATGTGACATCTGCTCTAAAAGTTCCCTGGTACAGTGCTCAAATGTATGCTTGCTAAAGTCGTATCCCGGGTCAGGAATCTGCTGTGTGATTTCATTCTCGCGGATGGCTGAAAAAGCGGCTTCGAGATTTTCTTCCCGGATATGAAACCCAAGCTTGTTCCTGATCAGAAATTCAGACACACTACCTTCTTTCCCGAAATACAAAACGGGCTTCCGCAAGCATAAAATCTCGAAGAACTTTGAAGAAAAGGCCTCTGCACTCCACGAAGGCCTGAACAAGAGTATAAAACGAGTCTTCAGTAACTCTGCGATGTAATCTTCTTTCTTCAAAAATCCGGATACCTGAACGCTTCCTTCTTCCAGGATCCGGTTATACGCCGGATAAGGCACATAAAAAAAGGCCTCGTGATTTTTCGCCGTTTGTTTCTTGTAGAGGTTTAAAAAACGGGTAAAAGTTTCTACTTCACGCTCCATGCCATTGTACAGCTCGCCACCGTAAATAAAGCGATCCTTAGCATTGTTGCGTACAGATGCCTGCGGCAGCCTGCTCAGGTCAAAAAAGTCCTTGTCCACACAATGCGGCAACGTGATTACTTTTGCCTGAGGCCGGATTTTTCTGATGGTATCAGACACATCGTCATTCACCGTCAGCACAAGGTCTACAGCATTAAGCACCGCTTTTTCCTGCGCTACCTCATAACGGATCTGCTCAGCGGTGAGCCCTTCATAGCTATCTTCTCTTTTATCGCGGTAGTCGATCACAAACTTCACCGCGGGATATTCCTGCCTGAGCCGTGGAATAATCGCGCTGTAGTCGAAGGGCCCTACAGACAGAATGACGGTGTCTATGTTTTTTTCCCTGATCAGCTGCTTTGCCTTTTCGTAGAAGTTTTCCTTGTTGGGAAAAGATATATCGGCATAGTTCCCTTTCAATCTCTTTTTACGGAATTGCCAGCGATGGTAAGACCACTTCCAACGCAATTTATCAACGATATGCTTCGGCAGGCTCGTCTGGAAATAAGGTTTGTAAACTGGGATCAGCGGAATACGGGTGATCTTATCTTCGTATTCTAAAATATCTTCATCCCATGAGGATTTCGAATCCGGGAACTCACCGGTTAAGACATAGGTGGTTTTTCCGAGGCGGGTCAAATATTTTGTATGCTTCGCCCAACGCCTTCCGCCTACGCGCTTGTAAGGCGGGAAATAATAGGAGATCACCAGCAGGTTTCCGCTCATTTCAGAAGTTGATAAAGGTTAAGGATCTTCCAACTGTCAACACCCTCTATAAATTTCGGATCGAATAGCCGGAGCTCCTTCAGTTTCATTCTTTGCTCGGTCTGCCTTTGGATAAGAGCCGGCTGCGACATCCAAACTTTCTGTGGGGTTTCATAGCCTACTTTTTCTCTTCTCCAGCAGATCTCTGATGGCAACCAGACATCCTGTGCCTTTCTGAGCAGGAGCTTCGACCAACCGTCATGCATTTTGTAATGAGATGGCAGCGTGAATACAAATTCTACCAGCTTATGGTACAGGAAAGGCAGCCTTACTTCCCGTGAGTGTGCCATCGAATTCCTGTCGGCATACCGCAGCAAATTCTGAAGTCCGTCACGCATCAGGGAATGATTAAGCACAGCGCTAAGGTCCGACCAGTTTACCGGAGGTGCGTCCTTCGCTTCTTCAGGCTTAAAATAGGACGCATTTAAGGGATTATACGATTCCGGAGCAGCAGACCGGCTCAGCATGTTCTTCAGGTCCGCCAGGTTTTTGTGCATGCGCGGATATTTCAACATCAAGGCCAGGTTGCCGCTAATGTTCTGCTCAAATCCCAACAGCTCTTTGATTCTTTGCTTTTCGGCGGCATAGCCTTTGTCCCCTTTACTAAACATTTCGCGCAGCCTCACGGGCCAGTACTGGTTATAGCCGGCCATAAATTCATCGGAACCCTGCCCATCCAGTAATACAGTCACGTTATTATCCTTCGCCAGCTTCATCACCCTGTATTGGGCGTACATGCTCGTTGAGACGACAGGCTCATCCTGGTGGTACAGAAGATCATCCAGGTCTTTCATTAAATCTCCGGCAGTAGGAGAAACATAGCGATCGTCGATATTGGGATAACGGTCTTTCAGGATTTTTATAAATTTTGTTTCGTCCTTCTCAAAGTCTTTAAAGCTTACCGTAAAGGTATTCAGATTGATCTCTTTATTGGAACGGCAGATAAATCCTGCAATGGTCGTTGAATCCAACCCTCCGCTTAAACTTGTACCCACAGGCACATCCGAGCGTAAGCGGCGGCTGATCGATTCGGAGAGCAAGGCGTTAAAGTTCTCTGCGGCATCTTCCAGGCTGAGCGTTGTGTTCCTGCGCTCAGGATCAATTTTCCAGTAGTTATCAATCACAACCTGTCCATCGCTTTTCACCAGCAGGCAGTGTGCATGAGGCAGAAGAAAGATATTTTTATAAAAGGTTTGCTTCAGGTCAGAAGACAGAGAGAGTGAATCGCTGAGGCAGTATTGATACAGCATCGCAGGATT
The DNA here is from genome assembly GCA_943362175.1 of Hydrocarboniphaga daqingensis. Classification (GTDB taxonomy): domain Bacteria; phylum Bacteroidota; class Bacteroidia; order B-17B0; family Aurantibacillaceae; genus UBA4416. The sequence continues at coordinate 219,827 of CALRIU020000002.1, forward strand.
GACTTCTTTGGAAACTCCTGCTGCAACGATCTGCTTTATCTCGGAGCCAAACACAAATTGCCCGGGGCCGGCATGGTAATAAAACGGTTTTTCACCAAAGCGATCACGAGCAGCAAATAATTCTTTGCGGGCTTCGTCCCAGATGGCAAATGAAAACATTCCGTCCAGGTCTTTCAGGCAGTCTTTTCCTTTATGGTGATAGGCTGCCAGAAGCACTTCGGTATCTGTATTGGTTTTGAAGACATAGCCTTTGTCCTGCAATTCTTTTCTGAGTTCTATGTAATTGTAGATCTCTCCGTTGAAGGTAATGGTAAGCCCCATGTAATGCATCGGCTGCCGGCCGGCTTCACTCAGGTCGAGAATGGATAAGCGCCTGTGACCAAATCCGACAGCATGGTTTTCATTAAACCAATACCCGAAGCCATCCGGCCCCCGGTAGCTGATCACATCCGTCATCTGATGAAGCGTCCTGTCCTCTACGCTACTGCCATCCAGTTGATATATCCCTGCTATTCCACACATGCTTCTCTCTATATGCTTTTCAATAAAGCTTCTAAGTCCTTATAATTTTTTTCGGCAAAGAAGTTTTCCTTATAGAACTCTCTAATGCCACTTCTGTATGTTTTACTATAAATGGTCTGCGCCTGGTGCATTTCTGTAATCCTTTCAGCGACCTCCACCGGATCAAAGTTCACCGGCAGCAGCAGTCCTGTTTTAGCGGTGACGATCTCCGGCACTCCGCATACCTTCGTTCCTATCAAGGGGACTCCCTGCGAAATGGCTTCCATCATCGACACGGGAATTCCCTCGCTTTCGGAAACATTGATAAACAGGCTCACCGGGCTGCTTTTCAGGTAATTGATAAATTCATGGTTTGGAACATACCCTTTAAACTCTACCGTATGTGGTAAATCCGATGCTTTCCGCTTCACTTCCTCAAACAGCTCTCCTCCACCAAAGTGTACCCATTTGACGGGTGTTTGAATGTGTTTAAGGATTTCAATAATCAAATGAACCCGTTTTAACGGAATGACGGCAGAGCATGAAACAATGATTAACCGGTCATGTCTCATCCTGAACTCAAGAGGCACCACATCGAGTCCAAGGCGTGATGTGGTCATTTTTGAAGCCGCCACTTTAAAGGTATGCATCAGGTAATTTCTTCCATAATCCGACACCGGGAAAATATGCTGAATCTGCTTTAATTGAAAATACCGGAATGGCAGAGTGGTTTTCAGCTGGTCCTCGTCATAATCGCCACCATGCACACGCGACACAAACTTCAATTGGGGATGCTTTTGCTTAATGATGCTTAATGCCACCGTCCATTGCTTGAACCAATAGGTGTAGAAAAGGGTATCGGGCTGAATATCCTTAGCGATGAATTTTTCAAAGCGCTCAGCCGCCGAACACTGCAAAACAAGCTGGTTCAGGAGCTTCCCGAAACTCCTGAAATAAAAGTAGCGCCGGTGCGTATGTGCCAATTCAAAAAAGAGAACCCCAAGGATCCGGAAAAGGTACTTCGACAAAATCCTGATCCTGTTGCAGGGCTCAAAATAATTAAAGTGCAGCACCTCCAGGTTTGGCGCCTCAAATTTCAAAACCTTATTGGTATTGGGATACAGAGAGAGCACATACACCTTCTCGAATGCAGCGCAATGATACGGAAGCTCCTTCTCGAAAAAACATTCCTTGCTGTCGTTTGAGAAATCTTCAGCCAGCAGGTAGAGGGTCCGGTTCATCAGGGATTATAAAAAGAATAAACGCTGTCCAACATCAATGCACCTGCTTTCCTTGTAAAATGCAGGTTTTCGTAATTCAGGGTGCTATCCTTACGGATCTTATCGAAGGAGCTGAAATCAAACACATGATGTTTAAGCACTGCTTTCAGCGAATCATAGGCTGTCCTGTTTAGCCCTTCTCCCATAAAGTCAGCCGGGATCACCACTTTATAGTCCACCTGTTGTTCTGACAGTAGCTCATGGATTCTCCGCAGGTGAGCCATATCCTCCACTGATACACGCACCGGCTTGCGTTTCAGAACCGTATAATCGGGGTGAAACACCTGTTTGTATTCCGTGAAATCTGTTTCGATAAGGCTATCCGCCAGGCTTTCGTATTTGGACGATACAAAGGTATCGATTCCTGTTGACGGCTCTTTAAAGGCCTTTTCCATCCAGGAGGCATTGTACCGATGTGTGATTTTATAGACGATGTGTTTGAGAAAAAAGAAATCGCCGAAATAATAACGAACGTAATTTGAATAAAAGGCAAAACCCGAAATGTTGGACGTGAGAGGTGTATGATTGTATACCGGGCCTTTGTAGAAGGGATGCTTGTTATCTGTGTTCTCAAGAATTCCGGCATCGATGATGATCAGGGCATTTCTCAGCTTTCCGTGAGCGAGGATCAATTCTATTTTCTTCCGGATGTTCAGCAGGCTTTCGCCGGGAGCCCCGAAGTGATAGACAGGCTGTAAACCGATGTGTTCCTGCCAGTCTTTTTCATCAAAGCCATGTGTCCGTGAATTACCGAAAATAAAAGCCATATATCCTTTATCCCGGTATGTTCTCAGGTAGTTCCTCGTTTTAAGTACATCCTCGCTGGATTCCACCAGGCTATAATCTTTGAAGAAAATAGCAAAGGGATCATCGGCCAGGAAAAAACCAAAACATACCAGCAAAGGCAGGGAGAAGAGGAAGCAGCGGATGAAAAGCTTTTTCAAAACTGGAAATAAATGAACTGGTTTTTTTCGAAGATGCCGAAGAGGATGGAGCCGTAGATCAAAAACAAATAGGCCGCATACCTTAAGGGCCTGCTAAGCGAGGCAAAATACTCGGTGATGCTTCTCCCCTTCTGCCGGCTTTCCACGATAAAAACCAGGGCACAAAAAATAACAGACAAAAACAGGACAGAACTTTCCTTATTTACATAGAGCAGCTTTAACCTTGCCAGATCGGTATTTGAAAGGATCGCGCTCATCTGCCCCGGAATATGCCTGACGGATGAGCTAATCATCTCAAAGGCCTGTGACATACTGGTGGCCCTGAAAAAGATCCAGGCAAAGGTAATCAGCGCGAGGATGAACAGGCGTTTTAAAAAGAGAGGCGACTTAAGCTTTAGGCTTCGTTTCATGACATTTTCAACGGAGACATAGGTGCCATGCAGAAAGCCCCAGAAGATAAAGGTCCAGTTGGCGCCATGCCAGAAGCCGCTCACCATAAACACAATGAACTGGTTGAGCACGGTGCGCTTTTGAGAAATGCGGTTTCCACCAAGCGGAATGTATAAATAATCCCTGAACCAGGTAGACAGGGAAATGTGCCAGCGGCTCCAGAATTCGGCTACCGAGCGTGCAAAATAAGGCGAACGGAAATTCACCATCAGGTCGAAGCCCAGTGTTTTGGCACATCCCAGGGCTATCTCGGAATAGGCAGAAAAATCGAGATAAATCTGGAGAGCAAAAAATACACAGGCGATGAGCACCGGAATACCTTCGTATTGGCTATGATGGTCGAATACCTCATTGACGTAAACCGCAAGCCTGTCGGCAATGACTACTTTCTTGAACATACCCCAGGCAATCATCTTCAGTCCATTCACCACATTCTCGTAAGAGAAAGATTTGCGTTCATGAAACTGGTGAAGGATATTCTGCGGGCGTTCAATAGGGCCGGCCACCAGCTGCGGGTAAAACATCACATAGAGCGCATAGATGCCAAAATGGGTTTCGGCTTTTTGATTTCCACGGTACACTTCGATGGTATAGCTCATGGCCTGGAAGGTGTGAAAGGAAAGCCCGATCGGCAATAAGATGGTAAGCAGAGGAATGGAAAGACCCGAAGCTGCGTTGATGTTCCCGATAAAAAAATTATAATACTTAAATACGAACAGCACGCCAATATTGGCGACAAGGCTGATCACCAGGTAATATTTCCGTTTCCGCCCCTGCGCCTGCTCTATGAGAAGGCCCGCCACATAATCGATGACGATCGTTGCAAAGAGAATAACAATGTAAATGGGAACGAAAGCCATATAGAACCAGCAACTGGCTACCAGCAAATGGAACCACCTGAATTTGTGAGGCAATACATAATACAGAGGTGTTACGACCAGGAAGAACGCAATGAACTCGAGTGAATTAAAGAGCATGCTTGTAGGGAGATCCTGTAAATTTTATATACACTACCTGATTTTATTTAAAAGCTTCCATCAAAACCTGCCCTACTTCTTCGATGCTATGTTTCTGCACACCTGCTAAAGCATTTTTGGCTTTTTGTTCATAACCGACTCTATCCGTCAGCAAAAAGTTTAATGATTCCCTAAGCATTGCCAGATCACCATGACAAACAAATCCGCAATCAGATCCCGATATAAAGTAATTAGGATCTACTTTATAGGAAATAATAGGCTTCCCATATTTGGCAGCTTGTAAAAACGTATTAGGAAATCCTTCAAAATCACTTGTGTTGATAAATAACTTACAGGCTGCAAAATAAGACTCTATTTCCTCAGGCTTCACATGCTCTACGAGCCGGCAATTAGGTGGTCTATTATTTCTTACCTCATCAAATAACACGCCATCGGCTTTATTACAGACCATCAAAAATTGCTGAGAAGGAAAAAGTGCGCAAAGCTCCCTGAATATGAGGGGATTTTTATAGGAGCTGCTTTTACCAACCCACAAAACAAAATCTTCTTTAATTATAAATTTCTGCTCTAAGTCGATGGGGTTTAAAATCAAGGTTGCCTTGACATTAAATACCTCCTGCAGCACCTGTTTCTGATGGCTGTTTTGTACAAAAATGCTATCAGAAGCGTTTAAAAGATCGCCTGCCTGCTTAAAAGAGGTATCTAACTTTGTATTCCGACGCGTCTCATTAAAGTTGATTTCTTCGTCGGACGCTATAAAAAGAATGAAGCCGGCATTGATGGATTTTGCAAGCTTACAGGCATGATGCGTATTATTTGTAAGACCAAAAGCACAAACAAAAGCAGGCTTTATAAAAAAGAACTCACTATTCCTTAAAAAAAATTCATAGCTTATCAGAGATTTATAACGGATCCGGTAACAAATTCTTTCCCTGATCTTAAAAAAAAATGATTTATGTTTTTTAAAATAGTTAATCGGTACGACTTCTATTTTCTTAATCACTATTCTTTTTGAAGAGAGCTTATTTACAATAAAGCTAACGGTGTTTCCAATAGTTGACAAATAAGTAGCAAAATTAAATGCCCTGAGCTCAGCGCCACCAATCGGTTCTTTAATCGACGGATCAAAAAGGGAAGCCGCATCAGGAGAATAAAACAGAATTTTATGCATTCTGCTGCTTATACCACTTAATAGTAACTTCAAGCCCTGCTGCCACATCAACCTTCGGGGAAAAACCCAGCAGATTTTTAGCTTTGCTGATATCAGCAAAGCTATCCTTAATATCCCCTTTTCTTTCGTCTTTGTACGCCGGCTTTATATCGGAAGGAATTTTTGAGGAAATTTCGTTGAAAAGCGTGTTCAGGCTGACGGTCCCTCCGTATGCAATATTGTAAATCTGATTAACCGCAGATGGGTTTTCTGTAAGCGCTGCAAGCATATTTGCCTGAATAACGTTTTCGACAAACGTAAAGTCTCTTGTTGTCATTCCGTCACCAAAGATGGAAGGAGCTTTATGTTCCAACAGAGATGTGATGAATAAAGGAATGACTGCAGCGTAAGGACCCGCAATATTCTGTTTTGGGCCAAACACATTAAAATACCTCAGACCAATGATTTCCAACCCATAGGTTTTTGCAAACACCTCAGCGTATAGTTCGTTTGTCTTTTTACTCACGGCATAGGGGGAAAGAAGATCGCCGGTTTTAAGCTCTGTCTTGGGCATTGTTTTATCATTTCCGTAAACAGATGAAGAAGATGCAAATATAAACCGTTTGACATGATTATCCTTTGAAGCGATGAGCATATTTAGAAAACCGGTAACATTTACCATATTTGTGGCTGCAGGGTCATTGATGCTTCGCGGCACCGATCCTAAAGCGGCATGGTGCAGCACATAATCTATTCCCGTACAGGCGCGCTGGCAATCGTCGGGGTTAGTAATATCTCCTTCTATAAATTCAAAGCCCGGGCTATCTATCACTTGTTGAATATTGGCTTTATAGCCTGTAGATAAATTATCGAGAACAACGACTCTTTTTGCTTTATGATGGATCAAGTATTCAACAATATTACTTCCTATGAATCCTGCTCCACCGGTCACCAAAAATGACTTATCTGAAATGGATTCTTTTATCTGAAAATGATAGCTCATTATTTTTCTGCTTTAAATTGTTTTAACCATTCTTCTAAAAAAAGAAGCAACCAGATGCCGTCTGTATGATTAGCATCAATAAGTTTCTGTATGACATTGATATTAAAATATTCTCCCAGCAGGGATTTTTCCGATAATAGCTTTTCCTCCAAGACAGATCTGAATTCTCCCTCTCCGGAAAACCACTTCGCCAAAGGCACGGCAAATCCCTGTTTCCGACGATAAATAAAATCGGGAGAAAAGTTTTTTTCCATCAATTGTTTCAACAAGATCTTCCCTCTCCACTCCCCGCTTTTATTATTGATGAGAAACTCTTCGGGAATTGTAGCCGCATGTTCCCATACCTTTACATCAATTAAGGGTGTTCTTACTTCCAGGCTATGCATCATACTGGCCACATCCACTTTTGTAAGGATGTCGAAATTCATGTATGTTTTCATATCCATGTACTGCACTTTATTCGCCAATGAATAATTCCGGGCATGTTCAAAATGTTTTTCAAAACCCTGTGGCTTTTGCACCATGTGATTCCTGTATTCAGGCTTCCACAATTGTGTCCGCCAATCAGCATTCAGATATTCAAGATGCTGCAACCAATAGGATAAAGTATCTTTTGCCGGATAACGCGCCGGGAAAAACTTTTCGAGGTAGGGATAAAGCTTTCTCTTAAGCCCTGCCCTGTATTGGATAGGCATATATTTCATCCAACTGATGTAGGAATTATAACCTGCGAAACACTCGTCTCCTCCATCTCCGCTAAGAACCATCGTTACATGCTTTTTTGCCAGCCTGCACACATGATAAGTAGGAATACACGAACTATCGCCATAAGGCTCCCCGTAATGCCGGACCAAATCAGGCAATAAACCCAGCGCGTCCGGCTTCACGATCTCGGTATGGTGGTTGGTGCCCCATTTTTTGGCAACAATTTCAGAGTAGCCCAATTCATTGTATGCCTCTTCCTCAAAACCAATGCTAAACGTTTCCACAGGCCGGTTTAGCTGCCTGCTCATGTATTCAACGACAAGACTGGAATCAATACCGCCGGATAAAAAAGCGCCGAATGGCACATCTGATACCAGGTGTGCTTTCACGGATTCACTGATTACGCTGTCTGTAGCTTCCAGCCATTCCTTCTGTGTTCTTATTTTCTTTTTTGAAAAATCAATATCCCAATACGGAATTTGCTTCCCGATATTTCCTTCAAAATCTATAACGACGTAATGCGCAGCCTGTAGTTTTTCTACAGACTTGAAGATAGTCAGAGGGGCCGGGATATATTGCAGCCACAGATACTGATCAAGTGCTTCAAGGTTAAGCGCTCTGTTAAAGCCCGGCAATTTTTTGAACTGCTGGAGCTCACTCCCAAAAGCAATACTATTTTCCGATGTATAGATATACAAGGGTTTGATACCGAAATGATCACGTGCCAGGAATAGTTTCTTTTTTTTAAGATCCACGATCCCAAACGAAAACATGCCTCTGAAGTGTTGCACACATCGCTCCCCCCACTCCTCATATGCATGCACAATAACCTCGGTATCCGAATTGGTTTGAAAAACATGCCCCGCTTTTATCAATTGCTTCTGTAAGTCGAGGTAATTATAAAGTTCGCCGTTAAATGTTATCCAAACGGTTTTATCTTCATTGTGCATGGGCTGCCCACCGGTAGCCAGATCGATGATAGAGAGCCGGCGATGGCCGATAGCAACATTATCAAACAGCTTATGGCCAAAACCGTCCGGTCCGCGATGCGCTATCTCGGCTGTCATTTTTTCAATGATCTCCGAATCCGCATTGCCTCTTAAATTAATATATCCTGCTATTCCGCACATTAAGATTTAAAATTAGAAATGGTTTTGTTGTATAATCCGACCAGCTCATTTAAAACAATATCCGGCTTTAAGAGCTCCGCTCTTTCCAACGCGGATTTTTCAATTTTTTCCCGCTCTGCTGAAGAAAGTCTCAACACCGCGTTGATCTTGGCCAGTAATTCTTTATGATCATCTACATGAATCAGAAAGCCGCTTTTCCCATCTTCTATCAGTTGGTCAAAACCGTTTCCATATGTTCCGATAACTATTTTACCATTAGCCATTGCCTCAATACAGGTATTGGGAAAATTATCTACCCTGGAGGGAAGGACAACGCATTCGGCATGTTGAATAACCGGAAAAAGCCGGTGATGTTTCACGGGCTCGAGGTGAATAATCCTGTCTTGATATTCTTTGGCCTGATCAGCCAGGTAATCCCACAGGGACTTATTCCCGAGCTGGTTATTTACTTTCTTGCCTACAAACACGAAATGGAGATCCGGATGCGTTTTAAAAAGATCATAAATCATTTCCGCAATTGTACCAACCCCCTTAATGAGCCCGATACTACCGAAAAACAAAAGGTACCTTTTCCCCTGAAGGTGCTGTTTCAACAAGCTGGCATCTAATTCTCCCTGCGGCCTGACGTATGGTGTCTCGATAATTTCCACAGGCCTGTGAATATCCTTTTCAGTAAGAGAGGCTATCATTTTACTCGGGCCGAAAACAGCGGTCGCTTTTTTCATGGCCGCAATTTCTACTTCTTCCTGTATTTTTACAGAAAGATTATTTTCTCCATACCCTCCAAACTCCTGGCACAGCCTGGTGGAGCTTGATAGCCTTACAACACAAGGCAAGCCGGGCGGACAATACAAGGCAAGGCCACTGATATGCGGATAATGCACAATATCGAACTTTTTTTGCCGGTGACTTTTTTCAATGCTTTTATTGATGTAAATGCCATTCTTTAGAAATCCCAGACGATAATAGGTTTTTCGGTTCATTAGAAAGCCAAGCTTAAATCTTTCAAACCTGTACTTGTACTCCCACTGCAAATCGGGGATCTTTACCTTATTAATAGTAATTCCGTCAAAACTAAGTACCTCATCCTGTGAGGCAGTTAAAAAAACGGTGACCTCATGCTTTTCGCTCAACAACCATTTGGCTAATTTATAAGTATAATTAGCCAGTCCTCCATCAAAATTTGATTCGGAGACAAACTCTGTTGTGGCGATAGCAATATTCAAGTCAATTTCAGCTTAATGTAAAACAATATGGCATCAAAAAAAAGAATGGCTTTCTGCATGAATTTATTCACTTGGTTTACGATCCTGTTTTTAGAAGCTATCTCCCGCTCTATTACAGAAAGAGGCTTGTTGATGGAGTTTTCAATATACCAGTCATAAGCCTGTTCCGCGATATTTTCGGTTTTAGCGCGGTCCTGGTAACAATCTGCCAGCGCTTTTTCGATCTCCTCTTCATTACTGACACTATACATAGGATAAAGACTTTCGACTTTATTGATGTATAACTCATCATTCCTGTAATGCAAAACCGGTTTTTTCATGCAAAGAAATTCGAAGATAGCGCCATACGAGAACCAGCTGTAATTGCCGACTTCGCCTATGCCCACATCACAAAAACTGATCATGCTCAAAATCTCCTTTCTTTCCGTGATCGGGAACCAGATAACACGCTCCGTTAATCCAAGTTCTGCAATATATTTTTTCGATTCCTCAACGTCATTACCATACTCAAAAACGATAAGGCATGCATGAGCGCCTGTAGCATCTGTAAATTTCTTAAATGCCCTGAAAATTCGCTCGTTTCCTTTATAGCTCCAGATATCCTGGGGGTTTTTCCAGGATTGCCTGATATGGTTGAATGCGATAAAATCAAACTTACGTCTTAACTCCAGCATCTTCGAAGTAAATTTTCCTTTATGCTGAAGCTGGGTTTTATTAGACCAATTAAACTCATTTGTATCAATAAAAGGACAGGAATATTTATACCTGTGACCTTTAAGATCAAACTTTTCTATGACCTCCTCAAACTCATCATTTGTATAATCAAAAATAATGGCGGGCACCTGCTCGATTCCCCTTTTCTGATACCTGGCTAAGGCAGTTTTTTGTGTATTAAAATAACTATTTTCGGGATCTTCCGGTACAAAAAAAGGAAGATCATAGAGATCAGATCCGTAAGGAATAAAAATATCTATTTTAACTCTGGCATATGTCAGATAAGCAATCGCATATCCGCAGGCAATGATAAAATCGTAATCGTAAAAAAAACGGTTCAGCTTCCTTTTATCGGTATGCAAAATATCCGAGTTGAGAAAGTCACTTTCTTTGGTGAATTCTGAAAAAGAACTTTCGAAGGTATCTGCTTCAGGCTTAAAATGATCAAATTCACTACATAAAATCAAGTCTGCCTGGTAGCCTTTTCGCCTCAAATGCCGGGTTACGGCAAACATGAAATTATTCATATTGCCTACACAGGCTATTTTCAAAATAGATTTATCCATTTATTTTTTAGCGTCCTCTTTCATCACGCAAAACTTATCGTAAAAGCTTCGGGTAACGTAGCCGGATTTAAGCAGGATGAAAAAGAACGGACGCATTCTCTCAAATGTTTTTTTATAGGTAGGATAATCCGTGTAATGTTTATTGGGAGCAGACATTATTTTTTGCCAGTCATCGTCAGATAATTTCAATCTTGTTTTTATTTCAGCCAAAAGATTTTCTTCATAGGGCTTAGGCTGCTTTATTTTCTCGAGCGCTTCCTCCCTGGTTAAAAGCTTTGCCCGGACAAGAGCAGAAAATTCGCACCATCTTAAATCGATATCGAATTTTACCGGCAAATAATAGTTATTAATAAAATAAGAGGTACGGTTTTCCATGTGATGACCACCATACCATTGCCAGTTATATTCTTTTGCCAAAAAAGCCTTGGTTTCTTCCTTGTTGTAATCCAGGTAGTAAAGTGGTCTGAATTTCTTTATTTTATCCACAACCATCCATTTAATCCATTTATGAAGCCACAACAAAGGAGTTGACTTTATAACGCCATCTCCAAACTGCTTATGAATTGATTTAATGTATTTGGCATCCATATAAAACCAACCCGGAGGTGAAACGCCTTCCGTACGGAACGAGTGTCCTTCCCAGATATGCTTTATTCCATATTTGGAAGCTGCCAGATAGTGTGTGGTTGCCAGGGCAAGATCCGTAGCGGCTTCAAATTCAGGAACGGAAGCTTTTAATAATGACTTCTGAATGTTTTCAAACTCCCTGTTATCTACTACATACGTAAAAAGATCGATATTGAGCTTATCCAGCACGACTTTGATATTCTCGACAGCAATTTTTGAATTATAGGTATTATCAAAATGTGCAGCCAGAACCCTTAAGCCATAAACGTTTTTTGCTATATGAAGCATGTATGATGAATCGCAGCCGCCGCTAACGCCTATGACAACATCATAAGGCTTTCCTTCGCCGTCTTTTTTCATTTGAGCGACATAGGCCTCTATGATTTTTTTTCCCTCTTCTCCAACAGGATACTGGGCATTCATCGAATCATATTGATCGCAATAATTACAGACACCTTCCGCATTAAAAGTAATCTTAGGAATTGAGGAATTATAAATACAGCGTTTACAGGTTTGCATCAGGTAAAATATTCAAAAGTAATATCGTTATTCTCATTTTTTACATTTCCAATCTGCCTGGCCGGTATGCCTGCTATGATCGCATTATCAGGAAAGGATTTGTTTACAAAACTATGGGCCGCTACTAAAACACCTCTCCCTAAATTTACGCCCCTGGCAATGATGGAATGCGGAGCAATATAAGTATTATCGCCAATAGAGACGGGGCTTCTTTCTATGGGAGCGCTATTTCCCGAAAGTGTCGCTTTGACATTATCATGTGTGTAAATATGAACGCCGGCAGAAACCGTACAGTTATTTCCAATGGTTAAACCACCTGAGCCATCCAGGATAGTAAACATCCCTATCCAGCAGTTTTCACCTACAGTAACCTCACCGATAACATAACTGGAGTCATAAATGTTTGTTCCTTTTCCAAAGCCCAGCCTTTCCGCCCTCTCCCACCGGTCATTGATATGATCAGGCAAAGGCAATGAACGATTATACATCTCACGGAATCTGGACTCAAGGTTGACATTTAACTCATTTAGCTGAGTATAATGAGCCAACAGATCCGGATGACTGCTTAGTTCTTTTTTCTTATCCATTTTGTTTCATCCACTCTGCCGTTTTTAAAACTCCTTCCTCCAAATCTACCTGAGCTTTAAAATCCAGTACCTCTTTTGTTTTTTCCACACTCGGGATTCGGATAGCTATGTCTGCGGATAAGGGCGGATCAAAAACAATTTTAGAATCGGATTTTAAGACCCTGCAAACTAACTGGGCTAATCCAAGAATAGTAATCACCGCGCGGGCATTGCCGATATTAAAGCTTTCACCGACCGCCTTCGGATTTTCGACACAACGTATCAGGCAATCCACAAAATCATCTACAAAGCACCAGGCCCTGATCTGCGATCCGTCACCATCAATGTGGATTTCTTCGTTCTTCAAAGCCTTTTTAATAAAAATCTGTATGGCTCCCTCTCCTGTTTGCCCCGGGCCATATACATTAAAAGGCCTCACCGTGACAACAGGTAGCTGATATTGTTTAAAATAAGCGTGCGCCAGATGCTCTCCTGCCAGCTTACTAACGGCGTATGTCCAGCGCGCTTCGCCCGCACTTCCGGAAACAGTCTGATCACTTTCAGAAGATTTAAATGCCATAGAACCGAAAACTTCAGACGTTGAAAAATCTATAAACCGGTCTTTAATGCCGTTAATCCTGGCAGCCTCCAGAGCATTGGCCGTACCGATCATATTTACCTGCATGGTACGCACCGGCGATTTTATAACCGTATCGATACCGGCGATACCGGCTGCATGAATCACAATGTCGCTTCCCTTCATGGCTTCGGTCAGTGCAGCCAGGTCCAATACATCTCCTTTCACTATCCTAAGATTAGGATGACCTGCTACACTGCTGGTAGTTAAAGTATCTCTGTGATAATTATCATAAACAATAATTTTATTGTTATTGATATAATGTTTGATAAGCGTATTGGCAATAAAGCCTGCGCCACCTGTAATAAAAATCGTCTTATTGTTAATCATCGTATTAAGTTATTTAATGTTTCTGTGATATAATGTATCTGTTGTTCGCTCACGAGGTCGTATATCGGCAAAGCAAGACCCTGCTGATAGGCCAGCAGGGCGTTTGGATAAAGTGCTTCGCAGTCATAACGATACTTGTTCCTGAAAGAGCTCATTGCCGGCATACACTGAGCTCCATAATTTGTACCGATATGTTTCTCTTTCAGCCTGATGATCAATTCATCCCTGTCAACAGATTTGTCAAGCAACACGTGATAGGTCTGCCAGGTATGTTGTGTATACTCGGGCACAAACGGCAGCTGGATTCTGTCTGAGACGATTCCTTTATCATAGATTGTCGCCAGCGTATTTTTATAGCGGATACTCTCTTCCAGGCGGCTCATTTGCGAACACACCAATGCGGCCTGAAAATCAGTCATTCTGTAATTAAATCCAAAATCGGTAAAATCCATTTTACCGTTTATGATCTCTGTTCCATGATTCCGGAGCAATTTGATCTTTTTATCGTAAGATTCGTTATTTGTAATCAGCACACCGCCTTCTCCACTGCTGATAGCCTTACGTGGATGCAGAGAAAAAGATCCGAAGTGGCCAAAGCTGCCAACATGTTTATTTTCATACATGGCGCCTAAAGCGCAGGCCGCATCCTCTATAACAAACAACCGATACGCGTTGGCTATCTTCATTACCGAGGCGATATCGCAGGCAAGCCCGAATTCATGAACCGGAATAATAGCTTTGGTTCTTGGCGTAATAGCAGCTTCGATCTTTGTAACATCAATATTAAATGTTCTGAGATCAATGTCTACAAAAACCGGCCTGGCACCTACCAGCTCAACTACATTTGCTGTAGCCATGTATGAAAATGCCGGAACAATAACCTCATCACCTGCCTTTATTCCCAGTGAAACCAGCGCCAGGTGCAAAGTGGCGGTGCCATTACTCAATGCACTGGCAAAAGTCGCAGAGGACAGCTGAATAAATTTACCTTCAAGCTCTTCTACATATTTTCCCTGAACAAGCATTCCGCTTCGTAAAACATCGCTTACCAGAGCAATGTCCTTTTCAATAATATTTGGCCTGGCCAGTGGAATAAATGTATTCATATCTTATTGGGTAATATGCCATTTGGTGTTTGGGCGGTAATAGCCTAATTTAAAATCATAGATCAATCCTTTCTGATTATCTTTTGCGACATTCAAAACATTAATTTCAAAGACATGCTCCAGATAATCGAGCGTGATCCCATCGCTCAGATGCACACCCAGGTTGATGAAATATTTTCCGGGCTGGAGTTTATTTTCCATTTCAAGATGTATACTCACGATCCCCTTCCGGATATTAACAAAGCCTCCATCATAAATATTCATGGTATTTAAGATCTCAATACCGTCTGCGCTTACAATCCTGGCATCAAACAATACATTCTCAAGATCGCTCAGAAACTCTATCTTACCTTTGATAACAATATTATGATTGAAAAAAATACTATTCCCGTTTACAAACTCCGGATTTTCTATCTGTACTTCCTTAAAATACACAATACCGGTATTTATTGTTCTATGCACATCTTCAATCGTACCATTGTTCGCCCCTGTATTAAGGCCTGATAAATAACAGGAGATGCTGTCGGAAATACTCCCCTGAAAAATAACAGCTCCGTTTTGCATAACCATTCCGCTTTTGCACAGGGCTTTCATAGATGCCATGTTATGGCTTACAAAAAGCACTGTTCTGCCCTGCCCGGCTACGTCTTTCATTTTCCCCAGGCATTTTTCCTGAAACTCAATATCCCCTACAGCAAGGACCTCGTCAATAATTAAAATATCAGGATCAAGGTGAGCTGATACTGCAAAAGCTAACCTGACATACATTCCGGAGGAATACCGTTTTACAGGTGTATCAATATAAGCAGCTACTCCACTGAAATCAACAATTTCATCGAACTGCCTTTTAATTTCTGCTTTGGTCATCCCCAGTATGGCACCATTCAGATATATATTTTCGCGGCCACTCAGATCGGGATGAAACCCGGTTCCTACTTCCAAAAGGCTGGCAATTCGTCCCCTCACTTTGTATTCGCCTTCCGTAGGAAGCGTGGTTCTTGAAAGAATTTTAAGCAACGTCGATTTTCCTGCCCCGTTTTTACCAATAATGCCTAGAATATCGCCTTGATTTACTTTTAAATTAACATTCCTAAGCGCCCATACGTATTCCGAATCTCCTTTTTTAGAACGGTCATTCGCCTCTCCGATTTTCAAAAAAGGATCTTCTTTGCCCCTTATTCTATATAGCATACGCTTCAGGTCATCAGACATTGTGCCTGTGCCCACTTGTCCCAAACGGTACTGTTTTCCTAAACCATTTATTTCAATTACTGTTCTCGCCATATTAAACCGTATCCATAAATGTTTTTTCCGTTTTATTAAAAACAACCACTGATATTAAAAACAAAATAAGAGTAAAACCTGCACTCAGCGCTATATGCTCAAAAGATAAATTGCCAACTCCTAAGAACATATATTTAATACTTTCGATTAAGGGCACAATTGGGTTGAACATCAATATTTCCCTTGCAAGCCCTGAGGCCGGCAAAGCAAGCACCACACAGCTGGCATACATCAGAAACTGAACGAAAAAGCCAACCAGGAAATTAAAATCCCTGTATTTTGTAGTGATAGATGTAATAATTAAGCCAATACTTGAGCCCATAATTCCCAAAATAATGATTACCAAAGGGAGTAATACAAATGCCTTGGGATGAACAACAAAAGAGTGCTCCCTCATTATAAAATAAATCCATACGGCTATAAAAATAACAAACTGCACACCAAGCCTCACGATGTTGGAAATCATCATAGAGAAAGGCATCACCAGCCTTGGAAAATAAACCTTTCCGAATATCGACGCGTTGGAAGAAAATGTATTGGCATTTTTGTTAATGCTGTCGGCAAAATAATTCCAAAACGTAAGACCGGTGAGATAATATAAAAAAGCCGGAATCCCCTGGGTTTGTATATTCGCAATCTTAGAAAACGTGATGGTGAACATAATGGTTGTCACCAGTGGTTGCATAATAATCCATACAGGACCCAACAGCGTTTGCTTGTAAACCGTTACCAGATCACGCTTTACCAAAAGCATAATCAGATCTTTGTACGCCCACACTTCTCTGAAATTAAGTGCAAACAGACTTACTTTCGGTTTTACAATCAGATCCCAGTCTTCGTTTATCTCGTCTGCCATTGTTATTCTTCGATTATGCTTTCTCTTACAGGAAAATTGATCAATACCCCCATGCCTTTTTTGCTATACACGGCCATGCTTCCTATTGCTGCCGCGTTGGCGTTGGTTTCATATAATACTTTTTTAAGATCGGCAATGCTGCCACAGCCACCGCAGGCAATCACCGGGATGTCCACATGATTGAGAATCTGTGCCGTCACCTCGTAGTCGTACCCTTCCCAGGTACCATCATTATCCACACTATACAGCATCAGCTCTCCTACACCTAAATCTGTTGCCAGGTAAGAGGCGTAATCCAGCAGGTTGTACTTTATTTTATGTCCTGCATACGAGTATGGACTTTTGGATCCGAACATCGGTTTTTTGAAATCAATGCAGGCCACTACTGCCTGAGCGCCATAGTGTGTCACTACTTTTCTGATCACTTCCGGGTTTTCCTGGATGAGTGAGTTCACGACCACCTTTTCTACGCCCAGCGTATAGAGCTTGGCAAAATCATCGAAAGTTTTGACTCCGCCGCCATAAGCAAAAGGCATAAAAGCCTCGCTTGCCATGTCGGCAATCTTGTCGAAGTTGGGTTTGCGCTTTTGCTTCGAGGCAGTAATGTCGATCAGGATGAGCTCGTCCACTTCCTTGTCGTTATAGATTTTGATCGCGTTGATGGGATCACCGATATAGGAAGGATGCTTGAACTTTACCGTTTTCACCAGTCCGTTTCCGTCGTAGAGTAAGCAGGGTATGATGCGTTTCAGTGCCATTATAATTTTGCAAAATTTTCGAACACCTTCATCCCGAATTTCAAACTCTTTTCAGGATGGAACTGGGCACCGTAAATATTATCTTTATGAACCATGCAGGTAAACTCATGCCCGAATTTGGAGGTAGCCAGCGATTGGTTTTCATCGAAGCATTTCACATAGTACGAATGCACGAAATAAAAGCGGTTCCGGCTCTCCGTATCCACCAGCTTATTAGCGCGGTTCACGTGGATATAATCCCAGCCCATGTGCGGCACTTTGAGTTTCAAGGCGGGATCTAAATTGAATTTTACCGTTTCCGCATCTATCCAGCCGAGTCCGGGCTTCACGCCTTCTTCGCTGCGTTTGGTAAGGAGCTGCATGCCCAGGCAGATTCCCAGGATCGGTGTTTTCTCTTCCAGTACTTTTTTGTTGAGCACCGGTACCAGGCCCGATTGTTCGAGCTGGCTCATGCCGGCATCAAACGCGCCGACACCCGGCAGCAGAAGCTTGGCCGCAGCAGCAATCTCTTCGGGGTTACCCGACACCTTTACATCCCTGACACCTATTTTCCTGAACATATTAAGCACAGATGCCAGGTTGCCGATGCCGTAATCTATAATGACGATCATGTTAGTTTGCTTTTGTTGGCGTTTTCCTGATCTTCAGGATCTGCTTCGGAACTTTTACTTTAATGGATTGCCGGATACTATCCAGCTCTATTTGCAGATATTCCTCGTTCTGGATCTGCACGACTCTTCCCACAAGCCCTTTCAGATGCCCCTGGCTGATCTCCACTTCATCATGAAGCTTGAACGACCCGGCTTCATCCGACACATCAAAGCCCGTCAGCTCAATGGATTTCAAAATATCTATTTCCCTTTGCGGGATCACCGCTTCTTTTCCCTCAAATTTGATAAAGCCCATCACCGCAGCGTTGTTCAGAATCTTTTCCTTATCCATAAGATCTGCCTTTACGAACACATAACCGCTGATCATCGGAAAGTCTACCCACTTCTTGCGATCGCTCCATTGTTGCAGTCTTTTTACTACCGGCGAATAGGCATGAATGTTCTTATCAAGCAGCTTTTGAACTACTTTTTTCTCATGCCTCACATTCACATATACCACATACCAGTTCATTTTGCAAAAAACAGCTTCGCCACCTCAGTCACAGCTGAGAACATGAAAAATCCTGAAACTATGATCCGTTTCAGGATTTGCCGTAACCATATCCGTAGCCATAACCATATCCGTAGCCATAGCCATATTTAGAATAGTAGTATTTGTTCTTACGACGTTTTATACCATTCAATACTAAATATACATCCTTTATAGAGTTGTCTTTTACCAGCTTATGGAAAAGATTTAACACTTGTTTGTTAGCGTATTTGGTGTTCAGTACAAAAATATTAATGTCGGAATACTGCATCAGGTAAGAGGCATCAGACAGTAAACCTGCCGGCGGTGTATCAACGAGCACGTAGTCATAATTTGCTTTGGCGAAATCAATGACTTCTTTTAGTTTTTCCGATAAGATGAGCTCCGAAGGATTGGGAGGAATAGGACCGGAAAGAATGGTATACAGATTTTTGATCCTGGTTTCCGCTACAATTTCCTCCAGTGTGTGGTTACCCATAATATAAGTGCTGACTCCTTTTTCGGCATTCATCTCCAACGCTTTCTGGATCCGGGGTTTGTGAAGATCGAACTCCAGCATGATTACCCGCTTTCCGCCTTTTGCCAGGATAGCCCCGATATTGATGGTTGTAAAGGTTTTACCTTCGCCGGGCGCATTCGATGTAAAAAGGACAACCTTCTTATCCGAATTCAGGAATACATACTGAAGATTTGTTCTTAATGTTCTAAAAGCCTCTGCAATATAACTGGTCGGTTTATCTTCCACCACAAGTCCCTTATCGGAAACTTCTTTTTGAAAAGGCAGATCGCCAATCACCGGAAGGAATGTTTTTTCCTTAAGCTCATCCACAGTCTGAATCGTAGTGAAGAACATGGTGCGGATCAGAATCAGGATAATCGATACTACCAATCCAACAGTGATGTAGGAAGAAATGATCTTGGGCTTATCAGGGCTCACAACCCCAAGGTTCCTCGGACTGTCGATTACCTTGATCTCAGGAACGATAGAGGCGCGTGAAATTTTCGTGTTGGCTCTTTTTTCGAGGAGAAAGTTATAAAGCTCCTCATTCACGACTACTTTTCGCTGAATATTCAGGACATCCTGCTGTTTTTTCGGAATACCTTTAACATCCGAAATGTAGCTCGTTATCTGTCCATTAATGTTTTCTATCACTTTATAAGTGGCATTGCGTGTGTTATCGAGGTATACCAGGATATTCTGCTTCAACCGTTTGATGTTCTGCCTGATTTCAATAACATTAGGATTGGTCTCCTTAGAGAAGCCCAACGATTGATTCAGTTTGATCTGCGAACTGTACAACTCCCCCACAGAAGAAATCAAAAAAGGATCATTATCCACAATAAATACATTGGGCGGTAAAAACTGAGGGTCCTTATCTTCAATGATATATTTTTCCAGATCATTGATGGCATCAATTTTCAATTTGAGTTTCGACTTTTGGGCGTCATAGTCTGAAAGCTTTTTCAGAAAGTCTCCCTTTTCCCAATCAAGGTCCAGGATCGCCTCCCTTTTTTTATAATCCTGCATCGTATCTTCCACCTCTTTCAAAGAGTTGCTTACCTCTTCGAGCTGCTTGTCGATATACATAATGGTGCGCTCATTAATATCAAACCGGGAATTCAGGGATTTATTGATATATAGCTTGGATAGCGTATCCAGGATCAGCACCGCGCGTTCCGGAATAATGTCATTCATTTTCAGCACAAGAATATTCGTGTACTCCGGGTTCTGCACATCGAGCCCAGCCTGAAAGCTATGCACAAGGTTCTCCAGATCATGGATTACGATCTCGTACTTGAGGCTCTTTAATTCTTCAAAGGTGTTGCGTGTAAAATTACTGCTTCGCGTAAATGTGATATTGAAATCCACATCGACAAAGTTCTCATTGAATTTTCCGGTCCTTGTTTCCTCTAATCCGTTCTTCAGGTACTTCAACTCATAACTATCGTAATCGATGATCTCCACCCGCAGTATATTTTCTTTCAGGGCCGGGTTGATAGAGTTCACCGTTACCTCAAACGGAACACCGCTAAACTGCTCTGTCGTTCTCACACGCCCTACCAGGAAATAAGAAACCTCCAGCTTCTCTTTCAGCTTCGTGATGGTTTCCTTCATGAGGTCAAACGATTTCAGGATCCTGATCTCATTGGAATTATCGATATAGTTCTGTGTCGTAAAATTATTATCTGTGATCAGGTTATTTTTGTAATACGTATCATTGGTTTTTAACAATTCGACCGAGGCCTGCGAAATGCTGGTCAGTTTGTACACATAAAAATAACCGATCACATAAAAAACAGGGATAATGAGCAAGGGAACGTACCAGTTTTTGGATATTATCCTCCAAATTACCTTTAAGTCATTAATATTGACAGCTGTACTGCTTTTTTTTTGCTCCACGAAGTTTTTATAGACTACAAATATAAATATTTGGCATGATTTTTACACTACAATTGCTGTTCCAATTTATTTTATTTACATTTACCGTTTAATCATCAAAAAATTAATGAGCGCAAAATTCATTTTATCGGCTGTTATTACAATAGGCTTCAGTTCATTATGTTTAGCGGCCCCTCCGCCGCCTTCAGGAGGGCCGGGATGCTGGCCGCCGCCATGCGTCCCTATCGATGGAGGAATATCATTACTGATTGCGGCCGGAGCCTTGTATGGAGGCAAAACACTATACAATAAACGAAAACGAAAAAACTCAGTTTTATAATTTTCCCCGCTTTTGCGGGGTTTTTTGTGCATGTATACCAAACTCAGATCAAATAGCTTCGCCTACTTTATCGTTAAGGCATCCTTACTCTATACGCTTTGTTATCTCGGGTATGAGTTTATTGTAAAGCGCTATACAACCATCGATCAGCTCTTTATAAGGCTTATCCTGAACTGCTGCAGGGGCATCCTCGATCTTTTCGGTTTTCAGACCTTTGCCAGCAAAGAAGTCAACGATTTCCAGGTATTCGGGATCGACGGCTCAAACGGAGTCTGGATCGGCGGCCCCTGCAATGGCGTCACGCTCATGTTCCTCTTTGCCATTTTCATCATCGCCTATCCCGGAAATACAAAAGCCAAATTCTGGTACCTCCCGGCAGGTATCCTGGCTGTTTACCTCATTAATATTATCCGGATCGTAAGCCTTGCCCTTATTGCCTATTATGCTCCACAATACCTCGATTTTAACCATACCTACACTTTTACCTTTATTGCCTATAGCGCCGTATTCGGCCTGTGGATGCTGTGGGTAAAACGGTTCTCCAATGTTGAAGACAGTGAAGCCGGCAATTAAGTACATCCTGTTCATTTCCCTGTTTGCCTTCCTGGGATTCAGCAGGGAGTTTCTGTTTGTCAACATCAACAACCAGCTCTACAAACTATACTATGGCCATTCCTCGCTGCCCCTGCCCGACTCCCTGGGCTTTATAGCCAACATCGACTACAGCACGCTCTACTATTCGAAATTCGCACTGACGATTGTGTTTTACCTCGCCTACATGGCTACAACTCTGCTGGCAATTAAGCTCGCGGTAAACGACAAAAAAATTACCCGCTGGACTATTTATATCTATCTTTTATTGTTAATTTTAGCAGCATTATCCATGCTTTACAACTACCTGGCAAATAACAGGATCGATGGAGAGGAATATACATTTAGCCGCTGGTTGCTTGGTATTGCTCAATCTCCGCTGGTTGCATTTTTCATGATAGCTTCCGCGACTTTATACAAAAAATTTCAAACAGAAAAAGAATCTAACCACTAACACTCTATGAAAAAAGACACTGCTATTTTTAAACTGATCAAAGAAGAAAAAGAGCGCCAGACACGCGGCGTAGAGCTTATTGCCAGCGAGAATTATGTGAGCGACCAGGTAATGAAAGCGATGGGCAGTGTGCTCACCAACAAATATGCCGAGGGATTGCCGGGAAAACGCTATTACGGCGGTTGCGAGGTAGTGGATAAAGTAGAGCAGCTGGCCATTGACCGCGCCAAAGAGCTTTTCGGCGCAGCCTGGGTAAATGTGCAACCTCACTCCGGCGCACAAGCCAATGCTGCGGTGATGCTGGCCTGCCTGAAGCCGGGTGATACCATACTGGGCTTTGACCTGTCGCATGGCGGGCATTTAACGCATGGCTCACCGGTGAACTTCTCCGGAAAGCTTTACCGCGCTACGTTTTACGGCGTCGAGGAAAAAACCGGCCGCATCAATTACGATACACTGGAGGAAACGGCTAAAAAAGAAAAACCGAAAATGATTATCTGCGGAGCTTCCGCTTATTCCAGGGATTGGGATTACGAGCGCCTGAGGAAGATCGCAGACAAAGTCGGAGCGATCCTTCTCGCCGACATCTCTCACCCCTCAGGCCTGATCGCCAAAGGTATCCTGAACGACCCTTTACCACACTGCCATATCGTAACCACCACCACGCATAAAACCCTGCGCGGGCCAAGAGGCGGCATGATTATGATGGGCAAGGATTTCGAGAACCCGATGGGAGAGAAAACACCTAAAGGAGAGCTGAAAATGATGAGCGCCTGCCTCGATATGGGCGTGTTCCCCGGAACCCAGGGCGGACCACTGGAACATGTGATTGCGGCTAAAGCTGTGGCTTATGGCGAATGCCTGAGCGACGAATACATGCATTACTGCGTACAGGTGATTAAAAATGCACAGACAATGGCGAAGGCCCTCATAGAGAAAGGCTATAAGATCATCTCTGGCGGAACCGACAACCACTGTATGCTGATTGACCTGAGAAGCAAAAACCTGACCGGTAAGGAAGCGGAGAAGGCACTGGGAGAAGCGGATATTACCGTGAATAAAAACATGGTGCCTTTCGACGATAAATCTCCTTTCGTGACCTCTGGTATCAGGATCGGCTCACCAGCTATTACCAGCCGCGGCTTAAAAGAGAAAGACTGTCTGAAAGTGGTGGAATTTATCGATGCCGCTTTACGCAATAAAGATAACCCTAAAGAGCTGGCAAAGATCAGATCGAAAGTAAATACCATGATGGGGAAATACCCTTTATTTAAAGACTAAGCTTTATCACCTTGATAAAAAAGTCCTCATGAATGATCTCATGAGGACTTTTTATGCTTGCGAATCGGCTTGTTGCTCATCAGGGGCAGTTGTAGGTCATAAAAAAACCTCCCGGTTGGGAGGTTTTTAGTTTGTATGAGACCTTCAGGAGATTAGAAATGCCATAAGTCATGCTCCCATCTGAAGATGTCGTTTTTGATACGGTCAGATTCCAACAGGGCATCGATCCCTTTTGAGTAGTTTTCGATAGAACGGTCGTATACGTTGGTTTCTTTGATTGCTCTGGAAGAGAATTGTCTTTTCCAGAAGATGTCTTCAAACGTACGGCGCTCGGCGTCGTTTTTCCAGTTGTATACTTCGTGCTTCGCAAAGAAAGGGCGGCATGCCGGGAAGTAGGTATAGAAAATAGGATACTCACCTAAATCTTCCTTCTTAGGTTTCAGAACGTTGAAACCCATAGACAGGATACGTACTTCCAGTACCGATTTCTGCTTGTCGAAGAACCAGTCTTCTTTTAACTCAAGAGATGTGAAGTTTTCGAAGATCCAGGTTGAGTCCACGATGCCCGGCTTCTTAACCATTACTGAGTTACCATTGGCATCAAATTCCTCAACGTCGGCAGAGTCTTCCTGCAACACGATCATCGCCCTGATATTCGACAGCTCCAAAGGCTCTAAAAACTCTTCGTCCTTAAACGCGATGATCTGCCCGGATAATACATACTTTGTGATAAGCTGCATCAAAGAAATTCTGCTTACAACCTGCTCTTTTGGGTAGTACAACTGCTGATTTTGTTTCTCGCGCATATCGATCTTTCTCCACACACGCTTTTCCCACGACACGTCGGCCTCCCTGAGGTGAGTGTAAGGAATATAGCGCCTGTTGATAGAGTTTTCCTTATCGTAGATCCCATCCCTGTAATCGCCTGGCTGGAATACGCTCTGCTGCGACTTCATAGAGAAACCCGTGAGAAGTAAAACCGATAAAAACAACATATTTTTAATAGTTCCCATGATTTCAGATTTTATTGTAACAAAATTTTAATTTAACTAAGAGCTTACTTCGTAACTTTAATACCGCAGGTTACGGAGTTGGTTTTTCCATCCGGGCCTTTTACTTTTGCATCGATGTATACCTTGGTTCCCACATCGGCACCTTTCAGGATCGCCTGAGCATCGGCTGCCAGGTTATTACCGTTGCCGGAAGCCTGTGCCAATTTGCCTTTCGCTTTACCTGTTACCTCGTAAGATATAACAATGAAGTTAGCCTGGAACTCGAAGCCATTCGCACCAGCACCTAAACCGCTTACTAAAGCAATTTCACCTTTTTTCAGTTCCTGAGGAGCAAACTTACCACCTACTTTTAATTCAGGTTTTGGTAAAGGCTTCACTTTAAATACCGATGTACCCTGTGGTTTATTAGT
Source organism: Hydrocarboniphaga daqingensis (assembly GCA_943362175.1). Classification (GTDB taxonomy): domain Bacteria; phylum Bacteroidota; class Bacteroidia; order B-17B0; family Aurantibacillaceae; genus UBA4416. Next base: position 244,765 of record CALRIU020000002.1, read on the forward strand.
GCCGTCAACTTTCGCAGACACACTGATGGTACATGTACCGGGCGTGGTGAAGGTTCCTTCGAATTTACCACCCCCTTTAGGAACGAGCTTGGCGCCGCCGCCACTTGCCGATACATTCAGATTAGCAGGAGCTACACCAGCAGCCTGAACCATAATCGGATTAATTACTCCCACATAAAAAACTTTCATTTGTTCTGCGGATACGGCCGCTGCCGGAGCAGCCACAGTATAAGCCGATTCGAATGGATAATACTTAAATGTTCCGTCCGGATTTTTATATTTAATAACTCCATTGTATTTTTTATCCCCTTCGCCACTCGCACCAACTTCGTAAATCCCTTCACCGTTTACCAAAGGCACTAAACCGGTACCTTTGCTGCCTGCAGCTGCCTGCGCAGAGTCAACGCCTAAGATGATCTCCATGTCGCCTTGTCCTAATTTAGAGGAAGAAGCCGCCAAAAAGATGTTAGCCTGGTATTTAGTTCCCGACTGCACATAAGAGCTTGGAGCAACAACACGGGCAACGATGTGGTCAAATTTAATGGCCAGCTTACCGCTTGCACCCGAGAATACCTGCAGGATCTCAGCCTCTACGTTTTTTAAGTCAGATTGGAATTTGTTCAGATTGGTATAAACCGCTGCTAAAGGTAAATGGTAGAAGTTATCCATTTCCCAGTTAAATTCAATACCATCCTCTTTACGCTTACTGTCAACCGGTTTGATAGAAGCCAGCTTCTTTTTCAGACCTTCGTAATCGGCCTGCAATAAGTGCTGCCCATCTGTTTTCTGCATCTGGTCAAGCATAGCGATCAGCTTGTCGTGCAAGCCGGTCATTTTATCCTTCAGTTCAGAAGCCGTATTTTCGCCTTTTTTAGGAGTTTTTGGCTCCGATCCGATCAATACCGTTGTTGGCATATCGTAATCGTCCATTTTCTCCGTTCTGCGAAGATTGAGGGTATCTGCAATTTTGATGTCTTTCAGATCTTCTGTTTTCATAACTACATGCGACCTCAGGTTGCCAATGTATTTATAAACGTCGTCGATCATTTTCTGGGCCTCAACCGCTCTTTCGAAATATGGTTTTGCTCCCGGGTTACCTTCGATGGTTGTACGGAACGCTTCCGTTACCAGCTTATTATTCGTTTGTAAGTTATTTCTTGTTTTCTCCAGACTTTCATTTACAGAAAGATATCCCTGTAAAATTTGTTTGGACACGTTCATCGCCAGAAGAGCTGTCAGTACGAGGTACATCATACCAATCATCTTCTGCCTAGGTGTTTCTTTACCGCCTCCCATAGTGCTATAATAATTTTTTTAAATGAATAGTGAGTTTTTAATAGCCCGGCAATGACCTATGAGATCATTGCCCGGGCATGAATTGGTTTGACTGAATTCTATTTATTGAAATTCATAGCACTTAACATATTACCATAGATGGTATTAAGCGCTGTTAAGTTATTTGATAACTGAGACATTTCCTGTCTGTATTTTTTAGTATCATCCACTGAATCGTGTAAGTTTTTCATTAACTCATTTAATCCACCGTAGAATTTCTCAGTAGCCTCTAAGTGACCACGGGAACCTTGCAGTTGCAATTCGTAAGTAGCATTTAAAGCAGATAAGTTTTTAGAAACACTGTTTAAAGACTCACCGATAGAGTGACCTGCATCATTTGACTCAGCAAGGCTGGAAATGGATTCAGCAGCTTTGCTGTATGTCTCAGCTAAATGAGATACATTTTTCGAAGCGGATTTAACGCTGTCAACATAATCGTTGGTAGCAACCGTAGCATTGCTGATGTCACCGATTTTTGAAGCGCTGTCGCTTAATGAACGCATACCCGTACCTAAGCTCTCGATCAGTTCAGGACCGATTTTAGCTTCAGCAAGCATAGCATCTAATTGGTTGGAGATAGGTAATCCTTTTGCTTCTTCATGAGCATCCTCATGTAAGTTCATGCCGCTTAACTCAGGATATGCCAATGACCAATCGTACTCTTCATGAGGAATATCAATACCGAATAAAATAAATAACAATGCTTCAGTTCCAAGCCCTGCAATCAACGCCACAGATGCACCTGGCCAGTGCATGATCTTAAATAACGCCCCAACGATTACGATAGACGCACCAAAGCATGATGCTAAGTGTAAGTACTTTTTAAATCCGGTTACTTTAGGTAATTTGCTCATAGCTCTTTAATTGTTTGTTTAGTTAGTGAATTGTTTTGTTTGTGTGTTTGTGTGGGTATTTGTTGTGTGTGTTTGTCTCTGATTAGATCTCGTCATTCTTATCCCTGCCCAGGTAAGTCATCACGTTCCTAAAGCCGATATAACATTTAGCTGTATCCTGGTATTCGTAAGTCCTGGAGCTGGTTTGCAGGTAGTAGCCTACATCTTTCCAGGAACCGCCGCGGATTACTTTACGCTTCAACACATTCGCATCTTTATCCTGAGCTTCGTAAACATAATCAGGGTTGAGATCGTGTGCAAAGTCATAAGCCGATTCATCAAAGGCGTTGCTTGTCCATTCCGCTACGTTACCAGCCATGCAATATAAACCGTAATCGTTAGGGTTGTATGAATAGATGTATACAGAGTGGAAACCACCGTCATCGATGTAAGAACCACGCATTGGTTTAAAGTTTCCTAAGAAGCAACCTCTCGCGTTACGGATATAAGGACCACCCCAAGGATATGGGGAGAGATCGTTACCACCGCGGGCAGCATATTCCCACTCAGATTCGGTTGGTAAACGGAAATCATTGACGATAGACTGACCAATTCCGATAAGGAAGTTATTTAACAGGTTAGAACGCCAGATGCTGAACGCACGGGCCTGTTTCCAGGTAACACCTACTACAGGATAGTCGTCGTAAGCCGGATGCCAGAAATACATATTGGTCATAGGCTCATTGAAGGAATAGGTGAAATCATGCACCCAGGCAAGGGTATCAGGATAGACGTTGATCACGTCTTTCAGGATGAACACCGAACGGTCAACACCTTTACGTTCTCTCGGAACGTAGTTGCCTTGTCCTACGGAAACCTGGTCATCTACATTGTAAGTACCCAGTGTTTTAGGATCTTTACCCGGATCGCCTACCGGAGTGGAAGGAGTTCCCGGAGTACCGTTCACACCGTCATTCAGGTGAACACCATTGATATAGTCTGCTTTTTTGTATTCGTGTGCCGCATCCTGAACATCCGGAGATTTCTGAGGGAGGAAGCGGTTGCTTTTTGCAGAAGCCAAACGGATGTCGATCCTGTAATATTCATAATTCAATTTACGGGTATCGATCTCCTTACGGTTGTAGAAACGCTCGCCTTCAGGTAAGTATAAAGGCTGAAGATCCAAACGGTAGTCCTCATCATCGCTTTCCCAGTCGATTTTTTCATTCCAGTTAATGTATGGATCCTGGAGGTTGTTATCTCCTTTGTATACAGGCCACATTTCGAGGAACTCGTCCTGTGAAATCTGGAAGTCCTCTGCATTACCGTTGGAACCGAAAGCTAAGAGCTTGCGGGCGATAGAATCGCGCACCCAATACACGAACTGACGGTATTCATTATTGGAGATCTCGGAATCATCAATGTAAAATGCCTGAACAGACACCATTTTTGATTTTGCCGTATGGGCCATGGTGATTTCCTCATCACTCGGGCCCATGTGGTAGCTTCCCATCGGGATGTACAATGTACCATACGGATCAGGCTGATACCACTTCTCTCTTCCCTGTACGCCGATTAACTCTCCCATACGCTTGTTACAACCGGTAACAACTGCGATAAATGAAGCTAATACAATCAGTTTTTTCATAGTGCTTGTGTTTAATTTTTCGCTCCTAAGCCGCGGCTCACTTGCTTTTGTTGTTTATAATCCCAAACCCTTTTTTTAGTGACACTTTACTTTATCAACAACTTATTAACAATTCCTGAAATAAGTTTGTAAGGGACTTAAACGTGCTTTTTTTTAAAAGGTTACAACTTTTTTAATCTAACTGCCTTGTGTTTTGGTAAGATGAAATTTTAATTTTAGGTTTTGGATTAAAGCAATACCCTAACATGATCTCGTGTGTTCCGGCGCTGTAGCCTTTGATTTTGGAAGTAGTCACATCATAAGAATAACCTACTTTTAAACTCTTGTTAGGCAGGAAGCGCGCACCAATCATAGGCGCAATGGCATCCTGCATCCTGTAAGATACACCTAGCCAAAATGTGTTTTTAAATAAATACGTTAAGTTTACATCCAGCTGTGTGGAAGCCGCATCGGTTTTCACTTTGATGTTAGGTTGGATAGCGTGATCAGGATTAGGCAAGGTAAATGTGTAACCACCCATTAAATAGTAGTGACGGGCCAAAGAGTATTTCACATTACCACCGGCGCTGATGTCCTGGGCCGTTAAGTGCGTGGAAGAAATTCCCACATACATCCTGTTAGGAATGGTGAAGTAAGCTCCAAAACCAAGGTCATAAGTCAACTCATTTAATTTAGGATTTGTGGTTGTGCTGTATGTATATCCTGGAATAGTCGCATCAGGCCCTACATCAGGCGTAATCCAGTTACCATTGAACTGCTGCTGCAGGATACCACCGTCAATACCCACACCTAAAATACCCGTACCAAGAGGTTTGTTCCAAGCTAAAGCCAAACGCGCGAAGAGGGTTTTACTGAAACCGATCTGGTCGTTCATGACGTTTAAACCGATACCTAAAGGCAAACTTCCAACAGGCATATCGATACTGATGAGCCCTGTTTTAGGGGCTCCCGGAAAATTCACCCACTGCTGACGGTACAGAACGTTTGCACAGATGGCCTGGCTTGTTCCTGCATAACCCGGGTTATAGATCAATTTATTATGCATAAATTGGGTAAATTGAGGATCCTGCTGAGCGAAGGAAACGCTGGTAAATGCTGCCAAAGCAACAGTTAAGGTTGTAAAGATTTTCTTCATGTTAACCAGTTTAGTTTTAATTTTGTTAAGTATCGTTAAATACCTAGGGGACTAAATTATGATAATTTTTATTCAAATCAAAGTTTTTGAACTTTTTTTTGTTAAAAACCCTGTGTATGATTTTTTGATATTTATGATCAAAAAAACAAAAAATAAAGGTAATATCCGGATTTATTGTCAATTTTGCAACTACTTAAATCCGGCGCTTTAATCCTTAAGTCAAAATTATAAGGGATAAACGTGTTTTTGAACCGGCTCAACCTATGATTGCTTCCGTTTTCCATAAAGGCAAAGATTATAAAATCGACCTTTACCAACCCATCGATATTTCCATTCCGCTCAGCGACCATGCCGACTGCGTGAGTGCCTGGTATGTAAAGCCCATGAGGCTTGAGCCTGTCCAAAACGGCGACTGGATCGGCGATGTGAACAAGGGCGGCTCCGTGAATTTCCGGAACATTCATTTCAACCCGCATGGCAACGGCACACACACCGAATGCGTGGGGCACATCAGCAAGGAATTTGTCACCATCAACCAATGCCTGAAACGTTTTATGTTCCTGGCCGAAGTGGTGACCATCCTGCCGAAAGAGTTGGAAAACGGCGATTTCGTCATCACCCGCCGGCATTTCGAAGATGCCCTGGAAGGGCGCAAGCCGGAAGCGATCGTCATTCGTACACTGTCGAACGGATTGAATAAATTAACGACGCAATATTCCAACACCAATCCGCCCTATGTGGAGGAGGATGCTATCCTGTTCCTGAACGACATTGGTGTGGAGCATTTACTGATCGACATGCCCAGCATCGACCGCGAAATGGATGAGGGGAAGCTCCTCGCCCACCATGCCTTCTGGCAATACCCGGAAAACACGCAGTTCCATAAAACCATTACGGAATTTATTTATGTAAACAACGAGATCATTGATGGCACCTATCTGTTGAATTTACAGATCGCCAGCTTTGAAAACGATGCCAGCCCGAGCAAACCGGTGTTGTATAAAATCTTTTAATAAAGACGCCAGGAACTTAAGAGAGTGAAGAGATAGAGAGACTCCAGGATGTAAAATTAGTTGAACCGCAGAGACGCAAAGAAGGCGCAGAGCACGCAGAGAAAAACAGATATTAAAACGATTAAGCAACCTCCGCGACCTTTGCGAGAAAAAACTCTGCGACCTTTGCGGTTAGAAATGATACAAAGCAAATGAAATTATACCTTCCATACAGCGACAGCCTCACGGAATACAAACGTTTTAAAACCCACGAGGTGAAATGCGGCGACCTGGGCATTGGCGGCAACAATCCTATCCGCCTGCAAAGTATGACCACCACCGACACCATGGATACCAAAGCCACGGTAGCACAGAGCATCCGCATGATCGAAGCGGGATGTGAGCTGGTGAGAATTACTGCGCCCAGCATCAACGAGGCGAAGAATTTAGAGAACATCAAAAAAGAGCTGGCGGCGGCAGGCTATCATACGCCTTTGGTGGCCGATATCCACTTTACGCCGAACGCTGCGGAATATGCAGCGCGCATCATCGAAAAGGTGAGGGTGAACCCGGGTAACTACGCCGATAAGAAAAAATTTGAGGAGATCGATTATACGGATGCCGCTTATGAGCAGGAGCTGGAGCGGATCCGCCAGCGCTTTACACCTTTGGTAAAGATCTGCAAGGAGTACGGCACGGCGATGCGGATCGGCACCAACCATGGCTCGCTGAGCGACCGGATCATGAGCCGTTATGGCGATACGCCTTTGGGAATGGTGGAGTCTGCGTTTGAATTTTTACGCATTTGTGAAGACCTGAACTACCATAATATTGTGATCTCGATGAAGGCGAGCAATACCCAGGTGATGGTGCAGGCTTACCGCCTCTTGGTGCAGAAAATGATGGAGAGCCAGCGTAGCTATCCTTTGCATCTGGGAGTAACGGAGGCAGGCGATGGCGAGGATGGCCGGATCAAATCGGCGGTAGGCATCGGCGCACTGCTCGAAGACGGCCTTGGCGATACGGTACGCGTCTCCCTCACCGAAGAGCCCGAATTTGAAATTCCGGTGGCGAAAGCACTGGTAGACCGCTACGTCAAGCGTACACCGCACGATGCTATTGAACCTTTAAAACAGGAAGGCGAAAAAATAGCCCTGCCTTATAATCCTTATGAATACGAACGGCGCGAAAGCATCCCGGTGATCAACACCGGCGGGCACCACGTTCCGCGTGTGATCGGCGACCTGAGCGAGCGTGAGCAGATCACGCCGGCATCTTTCTTTCCGTTGGGTTACAATTATTCTGTGCCGCTCGACAAATGGAACATCAACGACCTCGCCTGTGATTTTATTTATGTAGGAAACCACAACATTAATTTCGAGATCCCCGGAACGCTTGGGATCATTTATAATTCGGATACCTGGATCGACCTGGAGAACCCGGTAAGGCAATATCCTTTGTTTTTTGGCGATGAATATTTCCGCAGTGAAAAAGTACACCCGGAGCTGAATTTTGTGGCGGTGACAAAACACATCCTCACTCCCGAATTTTTATCGGAGCTCAAAGGGAACGGCAATGTGGTGCTGGTGGTGGAAACACTGAACAAGCACGCTATGGCGGAGCTCAGGCGAATTTTTGTAACGCTCGCAGAGCATGATGTGAAATTCCCGGTGATCATTCAGCGGTCCTTCGCCAACATCAGCGAACAGGATTTCCAGCTGGGCGCTTCTACCGAAGCCGGCGCTTTATTCCTGGACGGCCTGGGTGACGGCATCTGGTTGAAACAAAGCAATTGCACGACCGCGCAGGTAGCCAACTCTACGGCATTTGGCATCTTACAGGCCACCCGCACGCGCATCAGTAAAACGGAATATATTTCCTGCCCGAGCTGTGGAAGGACCTTATTCGACCTGCAGGAAACCACACAGAAAATCAGGGAGCGTACCGATCATCTAAAAGGGATCAAGATCGGGATCATGGGCTGTATTGTGAACGGCCCGGGGGAAATGGCGGATGCCGATTACGGTTATGTGGGCGTTGGCGTGGATAAAATTTCCCTCTACAAAGGCAAGGAGGTTGTTAAGAAAAATGTGCCGAGCGATCATGCCGTGGACGAGCTCATCGACCTGATCAAAGAGCATGGCGATTGGGTAGAAAAAGCGTAAGCGTGAAGCGACTGCTAAGCCAGGTTTGCAGGTCACCCATGCCCGGTAGCTGTAGTCCTGTATTTTCAGGAGCTCTTCGTTCCCAGGCTCATGCCACCGATGACTTCACCGGCACATGAAACGACAGGCCTCATGCCGGGAATTGATTTTTAATGTTAAATACTTTATAAGCTTTGTACAGCCCGATTGCCAATAATTCCTTTAGCTCTGTTTTCCTGAGCTGGCTGAGCTTTACACCCACGAGCGACCAGTCGGACCTGATTGCCATGCTGTCGGATTTTATCTCGAACCAGGACCAGCGCGAGATCATGGTCATCAAGGGTTATGCCGGTACGGGAAAAACCAATATGATCGCGGCGCTTTCCAAAACGCTGCCTTCCTTCAAATGGCGGAGTGTCTTGCTCGCCCCGACGGGCCGCGCCGCCAAAGTGCTTTCCAACTATTCACAGAAACCGGCATTGACGATTCATAAAAAGATCTTCCGCAAAATGCCGACACATGATGGTGGCGTCACCTTTACGCTGGGCGAGAACCTGCACCGCAACACGATTTTCATCGTGGATGAGGCTTCGATGATCGGCATGGATAACCCGGATTCGGGATCGGTGTATGGCAGCCTGCTGGAAAGCCTCTTTGAGTATGTGTTCCAGGGCGATAACTGCAAGCTGATCCTGGTGGGTGACACCGCCCAGCTGCCTCCGGTGGGAAGCAGTGAAAGCCCGGCCCTGAACATTGATTATTTAAAGGCATCGTATAGTCTGAGCATTAAGCACATTGAGCTCAGGCAGGTAGCGAGGCAACAGGACGCCAGCGGTATTCTGAAAAATGCGACGCATCTGCGCGATTGCATTGCGCAGGAAAGCGAAGAGTTCCCAAAGCTTCACACCTACCCGGATGTGATCCGCCTGAGCGGCGATGAGCTGGAAGATGCGCTGAACAATGCTTACAGCAAATATGGTTTCAACGACGTGCTGATTGTGACGCGCAGCAACAAGCGCGCAAATTTATTCAACCAGGCGGTGCGGAACCGGGTGCGCTACATGGATGACGACCTCTGCGGCGGCGACCTGATGATGGTGGTGAAGAACAATTACTTCTGGCTGGACGACAAGTCGGAAGCGGGTTTCATTGCCAATGGCGACAGCCTGCAAATAAAAAAAATCATGAACAGGCGTGAGCTTTACGGGTTTCATTTTGCCGAATGCGTGGTAGAGCTCTGCGATTACCAGAATGCCCCGGAAATCACTTTAAATTTATTACTGGATGCCATCAACACTGATACATCGGCACTGACGAAAGAGCAGCAGCAATTTTTGTTTGAGGCCGTGATGGAGGATGTGACCGATGTTCCGATCAAAGCCTCCCGCATGGCCTACCTGAAGAATAATCCTTATTTCAATGCGCTGCAGGTGAAATTCAATTATGCCGTGACCTGCCATAAGGCGCAGGGTGGGCAGTGGCCCTGCGTGTTCATCGACCAGGGCTATTTAACAAAAGAGATGCTGAACGTGGAGTTTATCCGCTGGCTCTATACGGCCTTTACCCGTTCGTCGGAAAAGGTATACCTGATGAATTTTTCGGACGATTTTTTTGAGTGATTTGCTTTTGACCGCAGTGGACGCCAAGTAGACGCAAAGAACGCTGAGAGAGCACAACATCCGAGCCCTTTGGGCTTGTTGCTCATTTTGGATTTTTCATTTTTATTCATAGTTAAATCCCTTCGGGATTTCAGAGCGTTAAGGATTCGACTTTTCCCATTACCCCGGAGGGGAAAATCCAAATAACAGCAAAGGCATAGCTGAACCGGAAAGCCTGAAGGGCTTGAATATCATATCATCCTTTTTTGCACGGTACGTATACCTTCCATGTTTTTTTTAAACCTGTAAGGTATACGCACAGAAACAAGCCCCGGCCCCAATTGCAGCGGCATCCTTTTTACGGCTTTTTTCTGCCGTTTTCGCAAAGCTATCCTGTTTTTGAAACCGGATAGCTTTGCGGGAAAAAGCTCCAAATATTTACAATTCCATCCACTCAAATTGCTTATATTCGCAGGATAATTTTGAAGCAACAGGATGACAACTCTTACAAAGAAAATTCAGATGGTTGACCTGAAAGGTCAGTACGAAAAAATAAAAGCTGAAGTGGATGCCGGTATACAGGAAGTGATCAACAGCACAGCCTTTATCAACGGTCCTGCCGTAAAAGAATTCCAGGCAGATCTTGAAGCGTACCTTGGGGTAAAGCATGTGATTCCTTGTGCCAATGGTACGGATGCGCTACAGATTGCGATGATGGCGCTCGGACTGAAACCGGGCGACGAGGTGATCACGGCAAGCTTTACCTACGTAGCCACTGCCGAGGTAATCGGCCTTCTGGGCCTGACACCTGTACTGGTAGACGTTTATCCTGATACGTTTGACATTGATGTGGAGGCAATTGAAAAAGCGATTACGCCTAAAACAAAAGCCATTGTGCCTGTACATTTGTTCGGCCAATGTGCCGATATGGAGCGCATTATGGCTGTGGCCAAAAAACATAACTTATTTGTGATCGAAGATGTGGCTCAGGCGATTGGTGCTGACTATACTTTTTCCGACGGAAAAAAAGCGAAGGCAGGAACGATCGGCACGATTGGCTGCACATCGTTTTTTCCAAGCAAGAATCTGGGTTGCTACGGTGACGGTGGCGCCATCTATACGAACGATGATGCCCTGGCGAAACAATTACGCATGGTGGCGCACCACGGACAAAGCGTGCAGTATGTGCATGATGTGCTGGGCGTGAACTCCCGCCTGGATACGATTCAGGCCGTGGTATTGAAGGCAAAATTAAAACACCTCGATGAGTATGCTGCTGCCAGGAATCAAGCGGCAGCTTACTACGATAAGGCTTTGGCCAATCATCCAAAACTGAAGACGCCGGTAAGGGCGAAAAACTCGAACCACGTGTTTCACCAATATACCCTGCAGCTGAACGGTGTGGACCGGACGAAGCTAAGGGAACAACTTTCGGAGCGTGGCATTCCGGCTATGATTTATTATCCTATTCCCTTGCATGAGCAGAATGCCTACAAAAGCGACCGTTTCCAAAAAGGTGATTTTCCGGTGACGGAGAAATTATGCGCGACGGTATTATCGTTGCCGATGCATACGGAACTGGATGAAGACACTCTGAAATATATTACAGATAATCTGCTGGAATTGGTTGGATAGATAAAGCTACAGCACGGATGTGCTCTGCTTCTCCCCCCGTCAGATTATCAACTTAAACAGTATACAGCATTATGAAAATAGCAATTGTAGGAACAGGTTATGTGGGTCTGGTGACAGGCACCTGCTTTAGTGAAGTTGGTGTGGATGTGACCTGTGTGGACATCGATCAGAAAAAGATCGACAATTTGAACAAAGGTATTTTACCGATCTACGAACCGGGCCTTGATGAAATGGTAACGCGCAACGTTCAGAAGAAACGTTTGCATTTTTCCACGTCTTTGAAAGACAGCATCCAGGGTGCGGAAGTGGTGTTCATCGCGGTAGGTACGCCTCCGGATGAAGACGGCTCTGCCGACCTGAAATATGTGCTGGCGGTAGCGGCCGGCATCGGCGAGCACATGCAGCAGCCGCTGGTAGTGGTTACTAAAAGCACAGTCCCTGTAAGCACCGCCGAAAAAGTAAGAAAGGCTTTGCAGGAGCAACTGGATAAGCGCTCCTCGACGCTGGATTTTTATGTGGCTTCCAATCCTGAGTTCCTGAAAGAGGGTGCCGCGATTGAGGACTTCATGAAGCCCGACCGTATTGTGGTGGGTGTTGACCGACCGGAAGCGGAAGAGCTGATGCGCAAATTGTACAAGCCTTTCCTGATGAACGGCCATCCTATTTTCTTTATGGATATTCCTTCGGCGGAGATGACCAAGTATGCGGCCAACGCGATGCTGGCCACCAAGATCAGCTTCATGAACGACATTGCCAACCTCTGCGAGATCATGGGTGCGGATGTGAACATGGTACGTAAAGGGATTGGCAGTGATGCACGGATCGGCACCAAGTTTATTTACCCGGGTGTGGGTTACGGTGGAAGCTGTTTTCCGAAAGATGTGAAAGCGCTCATCAAAACGGCGAAAGAAAATAAGTACAACATGCGCATTTTAAATGCGGTGGAGGAAGTGAATGAAAACCAGAAAGAGGTATTGTTCTCGAAAGTGAAATCGCATTTCAAAGGCGATCTGCAAGGCAAAACGTTTGCGTTGTGGGGATTGTCCTTCAAACCGAAAACCGACGACATGCGTGAGGCGCCCTCATTGGTGATTATTGATAAGCTGATTAATGCCGGTGCTAAGGTCGTGGCTTACGATCCGGTAGCGATGCATGAAGCGGAGCGCATGATCGGCAACAAAATTACTTATGCTACCGATATGTACGATACGCTGAATGGTGCCGATGGCTTGCTGATTGTGACCGAATGGCCGGAGTTCCGCGTGCCTGACTTCAACGAAGTGAACAAGCGCCTGAACGCAAAAGTGATTTTCGACGGCCGGAACATCTTCGACTACCAGGACATGAAAAAACTGGGCTATGATTATTACTGTATTGGTATAAACACCACAAACTAAATTATGCAAAAACGAATTTTAATTACCGGTGCTGCCGGATTTTTAGGATCTCACCTCTGCGACCGCTTTATTAAAGAGGGCATGCAGGTAGTAGCGATGGATAACCTCATTACCGGCGACCTGAAAAACATTGAGCACCTCTTCAAGCTGCCGCAGTTTGAATTCTACCACCACGATGTGAGCAAGTTCATCCATGTACCGGGCAACATCGATTATATTCTGCATTTTGCTTCTCCGGCCAGCCCGATCGATTATTTAAAGATTCCGATCCAGACGCTGAAAGTATCTTCCCTGGGAACTCATAACGTTCTGGGCCTTGCCCGTGTGAAAAAAGCCCGCGTGCTGGTGGCTTCTACCAGCGAGGTGTACGGCGATCCTTTCGTACATCCGCAAACAGAAGAATACTGGGGCAATGTGAACCCGGTTGGCCCGCGTGGCTGCTACGATGAGGCTAAGCGCTTTATGGAGGCGCTTACTATGGCTTACCACGATACGCACGGGCTCGAGACACGCATTGTCCGCATCTTCAATACCTATGGTCCGCGCATGCGACTCAACGACGGGCGGGTGTTGCCTGCCTTTATCGGCCAGGCGCTCCGAGGTGAAGACCTCACCATGTTCGGCGACGGCAGCCAGACACGCAGCTTCTGCTTTGTGGATGATCTCGTGGAAGGCATCTACCGCCTGCTGATGAGCGATTACCACATGCCTGTGAACATTGGCAACCCGGATGAGATCACGATCAAGGATTTTGCGGAAGAAATTCTGAAGCTCACGGGCTCCCGCCAGAAACTGATTTCCCTGCCTTTGCCAAAAGACGATCCGAAGCAACGCCGCCCGGACATCAGCAAAGCCAAAGCCATCCTGGGCTGGGAACCGAAAGTGAACCGTGCCGAAGGTCTGAAAATCACCTACGATTATTTCAAAACACTGAGCAAGGACGAGCTCAATAAAACCGAGCACCGTAACTTAGAGGTACTCAACAAGTAATTGATCCGACACTATAACATAACCGTCAAAGGAAAAGTGCAGCGTGTGGCCTACCGCTTCTGGACCCAGGCTACCGCTATGAAGCACAACCTCACAGGCTTTGTAAGAAACCTGCATAATGGCGATGTGTATATGGAAGTGGAAGGCGAAGAGGTCGACATCAATACGCTGATCGATCTGTGCTATGTAGGTTCTCCACGATCCGAAGTGAAGGAGGTGAGCGCGGTGGAAAGCGAGCTGAAGGATTTTGAGACCTTTGAGGTGATTAAGTAGACCGCGTTTTAATGGCTAAACTAAAAAGAGGCTGTAAGGAAATGGAACAGTCATCAGGTTTGGACAAACCGAAGCTGTGTTATGGAATCCGCTTATTTTTTGTACCTTACTTCTAAATAACCGAACCATGAATAGATCTGTCCTCAAAATCGTTTTCACGGCTACTTTGCTTCTCCTGTTTGTTTTATTTGCCTGCAAAAAGAAAAACACATCGTCTACTTCCAACACGCCATCCACTACAAGGGGAAGCAATACAACAACCGGAAGCACCACCACCGGAGGGACTACGACTACCGGGGGCACTACCACTGGCGGAAATAATTCAATTGATCACAAAGATTCTCTTACGGGCACGACCTGGGTGCTGTATCAGTACCGGGATGAGTACACGACCACACCGCTTCCACGAACCGACACGCTCATTTTCATCAATGCAGATAACTATACCTGGAACGGCGTACCGCAAACTTATTCTCTCAAGACACAAGATAATATTTATAATAAATACGTTTTCTCGCTCAACAATACACCTTTCGGAACACTAAGGGGCTTAATTCCGCTGACGATGAAGCAATATGGTGAGGTGATCAATGAGCCCTTCTCTCAAACCGCTGTCAGCAGCCCGCAGACGTTTTTCATGTGGTTCCGGAAAATTTAATCAGGATTTCCGTTTCAAAAAATAGTGAGGTATCATCGCGAACGCAGTGAAGGTGTCTTTGCGTACAAAGAGGTTGCTTCGTTACACCCGCCATGACGACTGAACAGCTACCAGCTTGTACTTGCTCCCCCACCGCCTGAGCGGCCACCACCTCCATAATAGCCCGAATTGCTGCTACTGCTGTAGGAAGAAGAACTACTGCTGCTATAGGAAGATGAGCTGCTGTAGGACGAGGAGGAACTGCTACTGTAAGAGCTTCCCGAGTAAGTCGAGCCTCCGGAGCCTGAACCTGTGAGCTTAATGCCTAATACCGTTTCTATAAAGTCACCGGTTTTCATAAAGGCGATTATATAGGCGATGAAATTGAGGATACCGAGCGCAATGGCCCAGCCGAAGCTCAGGCCCGTCAGGTCACAGGACGACTCCGTGAGGCAGAAGAACGTGATGCCGGTCTGGAAAAAGGTGAGCGACAGCACATGCAGAAAGGAAAAAACATAAAGGATCCATACCCAGACTTTGATGGCCCATTTCCCTTTCACGTTGGCTTTCGTGTACACTTTTTTCTGCTGCTGCTTCGCAATCCGTTGCGCCGCGAGCCACACAAGCAAAGGAAGAAAAAGCAAAATCAGGAAGAGCATAAACGCTTTTTGCTGATGGGCCGATACCTGTTGCAGGTAGCTCACCATGGTTTTATAACAGCCGTTCCTGAAATAGTAGGCTTCCAGCTTCTGCTTGTCTGCCATCTGCGAGTTTATTTTCAGCTCATAGTGACGCTGTCCTATCTGTAAAGCCAGGGCCGAATCTTTGACAGGAACGATGACCCATGGACTGACGCCGATATCGAGGTTAAACTGTGAGTTTCCAAACTGATATGTGTCTGATACGCCATTGCTGACATAGTTATCCCGCGCGGTCTGAATCCGGCAAATGTGCATACCCAGGAAGTTTTTATTCCGGAGGTTCAGATCTGCGAGCTCGGCATCTGTAAAGCAGTGTGCTTCATCCCGGATGATGTCACTCTCGCTGAAAGCCTGATCATTCGAAGGCTTCGATACCATGACTTTAAACATGGCAATCTTTTTCAGGATCTCGTCTGTGCCTTTGCGCAGGGCTTCGTAATAATGGTACTGCTTCAATTCAGGCACCATAATGTCTTTTTCAATACGGCTGCACTCGATGTCAGTAAGCATCGCTTCGATGGCATAGCCTGTATGAATGCGTAAAGCACGGTTGGCAGAATCCGTTTGAGAGCCGCCGAGGATAAGGAGCAGACCGTTGTCGGCACCTTCCTGACCCGGCTTCCATTTTTCAAATACCAGCTGGGCAAAGCTTTCTATGCCAATAGACGCATAATCATCCGAAGGAACGGTAAGCACAAACAGCTGGTTGCCGGTTTCCTGATACACGGCTTTGATCTTTTTCGCCAGGCTCTCTTCTTCTTCCGCGCTCAGGATCTCCGAAAAGTCGCTTACCACCTGCCCCATAGGCGCAGGGATACTTTGGCTGTATGCCTTGCCGGTCATGATGATCAGCAGGAACAGAACATATATTTGAAAAACCTTATTCATACCTGTTTGTTTTAAACTTGCATCTGCTTCCTGATCTCCTCCGGGATCGGGCATTTCTCATGCTTCGTAAAATCATACACCACCAGGGCATCCGTGGCTATTGCCACCAATTCATGATCGCCATTGGTGACGTGATGCTCCAGCACGAAGCTGGTATTACCCGTAGAGATCTGCCTGGTCAGCAGGTTCACCGTGCCGGGGAAATGCAAAGGCTTCTTAAACCGGCATGTTGTTTCCGCTACCATAAAGCCGGTATTGGCCGAACGGTACAGCTCCATCAGGCCGATCTCCTGTACATAGTGAAGCCTGGCTGCCTGCACATACTTCATGAACATCACATTATTCACATGCCCGAACACATCGAGCTCGCTCCAGTCGATCCGTAAGGTCAGATGGGTTTCCCTGCTCATGATTTCTTAAACAATTGAATAATCTTGCGTAAAGGCTTCATGTAAAGCGTCAGAGGATTCGGCTTCAGCCCATTCATTTTCCAGGCCCTCCGGTCTTCCTGGTTGGCACGGATCCTGTTCTTCAACGAGACATTGCTCTTCCCCCCTACCCGCATTTTGATGATGAACTCGGGCAGGTAAGCCAGCCTGATCTGATGCTTGTGGATGAAACGCAGCATGAGCTCGTAATCGGCTGACGATACCAGGCTCATGTTAAAGCTTCCGAATTTTTCGTAGCATTCTTTTTTTGCAAAAAACGTGGGGTGTGGCGGCATCCAGCCCTTGAGGAACATCCCGTGCTTATAATTCCCCGATTTCCATTTACGGAAAATAAGGGATGTATCGTTTTTGTCTACATAATACAGATCGGCATACACGGCATCTGCATCATGCTCCGAAATAGCTCTGGCAATCTTTTCGAGCACATCCTCCCCGGTATAAAAATCATCACTGTGAATCATACCGATCACATCGCCGGAAGCCATCGCAATTCCCTTGTTCAGGGCGTCGTACAGGCCACGGTCTTTTTCGGAAATCACTTTTGAAATTTTGTCCCGGTAGGAATCGATGATGGACAGGGTATTGTCCGTTGACCCACCATCGACAATGATATACTCCATGTCGGAGTAGGTCTGGCTCACAACCGACTCTATCGTGTCTGCCAGCGTGGCTTCACTGTTATAGGTAATGGTTATGATGGAGATCTTCACGTTCTTATTGTGTTAAGGAGTGTGCGAAATAGATCAATGACCGGAAATTAAAATCGATACGTTCGTCTGTTTTTGCTTCGGGACTGATATACACGGTTTTCATTCCTGCGTTTCTTCCGAATTCCATATCGCTCAGGCTATCGCCGACGATGATCGACTTTTCAAAATCAATGTGTGGAAAATCCTGCTTAGCCTGCAAAGCCATGCCTATTCCGGGCTTGCGGGTCGGATGATTTTCAGCGGCGAGGTAAGGTGAATGGTAGATTTTATCGATCCTGCCTTTCATAAAGGTGATCTCGTACATCATATTCTGATGGATCAGCTCGAGGTCTTCCGGAAGAATGATCTTCTTGCCAATGCTTTGTTGGTTCGTCACGATCACGATAGTCCCGAATAAGCCGTCGAGGATCCTTAAGGCATTTAAGGCGCCGTCCAGGAATTCGAACTCCGTCGAATGCTTGACATAATCATTCTCCAGCTTTTTATTGATCACGCCATCCCTGTCGAGGAACAAGGTCCAGCTTTTATCTATCTGTAAATCTTTTAAATTCATGTATTTCTTTATGTTCGCCCCCTTCAGGGTCGTAGCGGTTTATCCGTTTTTGTTATTCATGTTGGACTGCGTTGCAGTCCTGTTCTAATTTTCTCCGGAAGAAGGTGTCACGACACATCGTGACGGGGTATTTGTTCTATTTCGGTTTATACCTGAATTCTTTAAAATCCTCCTGAGCCTGTTGGTAATCTTCCGGAATGCCAATGTCTATAAAATAACCATCGTGCTCAAATCCACAGAGCTTTATCCCTGACAACTTTGTTTCAAAAAAATCCTTTTCGATCGAAAAGGCCTTTGCAACCGGTGTATGTTCTAAAAAGATCTTCCTGTTCAGGAGGTATACGCCACCATTGATCAGCCCGGGCTTTTCAACACTGTCTTTTTCCTTAAAGGCGGCAATGCGTTGATCACTCCCCAGGCTGATGGTACCATATCTTGCGGCATTTTCCACTTTCCTCAGGGCGAGAGCACCACCGGCGCCGCAGCTGCTATACTGTGCCGTATAGGTATTCAGATCAACATCAAAAAAAGAATCACCGTTCAGTACCAGGATATCTTCCGTATGACATTGTTCCATCGCCAGGCGGATGCCACCACCCGTTCCCAGCGGTGTTTCTTCCATAGCGTAGGAAACACGGATGCCGCCGAATTCCTGCTTATAACGGTCTGAGACCTTATGTGCCAGGTAGCCCGTCGAGAGTACCACATGCGTGATGCCGTAATGCCTGAGGTATAAAAAAATATAATCGAGAAAAGGCTTAGCATTCACAGGTGCCATTGGCTTAGGCACATCATTCACTACAGATTTCAAGCGTGTGCCGAATCCACCGGCCAGTATAATCGCTTCCGTCATCTGTCGATCAGGGCTTCGGGAACAATTCCATCTCTACCAGTTCGCAAATGGTATGCCCCAGAATCATGTGGCATTCCTGGATCCGCGGTGTGTCTTTCGACGGGATGTTCACCAGGTATTTGGCAAGGCCTTTCATTTTGCCACCGGTTTCGCCGGTAAATGCCACGGTAACCATGCCTGTCTCGTTAGCCACTTCCAGGGCTTTGATCACATTGGCCGAATTTCCGCTGGTGGAAAGGCCGATCAGGACGTCGCCTTTTCTTCCCATCGCTTTTACCAGGCGGCTAAAGATTACATCATAGCTGTAATCATTGGCCACAGCCGTGGTATAGCTGGTATTCACATGCAGGGCTTCGCTGAACAAAGGAGGCCTGTCGTAATAAAAGCGGCCGCTCAACTCGGCTGCCAGGTGCTGGGCATCCGCAGCCGATCCGCCGTTGCCGGCCCAGAGCACTTTACCGTCGTTCCGGTAGCAGGTTACCATATCCTGAACGATTTGCTGAACGGTATTCAGAATAGCATCATTTGAAAGCAAGGATGTTTTCAGATCGATGGATGCCTGGAGGCGTGATTTAAGCAGTTGTATCATGTGAATTAATAATGTTTAAAATTAGTAAATTGTTACCTGAAAATCGTCGTAGAGCACATTATTTTTGCCCCGGTTCCAGATAAAAACTTTGACCTCAGATTTACCTTCAGGAATCCGGGGAAGAACGTATAAGAAGGTATGTTCCTGCCAGCCTTCTTCCCGGATTTTCTTACTGATATCTCCCGCTTCAAAATAAAGATTTTTCCCATTAACCTCCGCACTCACGCACATCAGCAAGTCCTTTACATCATGACCGCTCTTAGGCTGAAATACTACCTTCAACAGGTGGTTTGATCCGGTGAGTGCTTGCTCGTTTTTGATCGTAAATGTGTGGCCGTATTCCATAGTTGAATCGAGGCTGTTTGGCATGAGCGCATAAATGACGTCCTGATTTTTAAGGTCGGCTAAAGGCGCCTGCCTTGCCTGAAGGCCTTGCTGGCTATAGAACAGCACCGGCTTATGATCAAGTTCAAAAAAAGTCGTTTCCGTAACATTTGCCTGTGCAGCAGTAGCTTTTTTGTACACGCCGATCTTCCCGTTGCCTCCAATTCTCCTGATCTGATCAATGATCAAAGGATCATGAGCATACACTTTGGAGATCATCGCTTCATCGTCTGCCACAATAAAATCGTAAGGCCATTGAAGCGCGGCGGCTATTTTGGCGCTGTCGGGCTCTATGATCACAAAGCCTTTTCGTTTGAGGAGAATAAACGCATTGTTGCTCCCGTCATTGCCAAACACCAGCAATTTAGCGTCTTTCGGAACCTTCAGCGAATCCAGCAAGCGACCGGCCTCTTTATAATTATCTGCCGTAGAGCTTTCGCCGGTATAGAACAAGGCAATCCGTTCCTCTAATTTTCCGCGGCTGAACAGGAACACCGGCACAAAAACCAGCAAGGACAAAGCGCTCCAGAGCCTGGCCCTTGGAACTGCCAGTGCAGGCCATTTTATCACAAAAAACAGGAACAAGCCAATGAGTGGCAAATAGAAGGTATCCAGGAAATAATAATCATGGTTCATAAACTGGTAACACATCAGGATGTAGTACAGGCCGCAGCCACAAAACAGGATGCTTATCAAAAACAGGAATTGTTTTTCCAGCACCGTCATGTTCTTCCGGTTCCTGAGGGCATTATAGCTCCCGACAAGGCCAGCCACAGCAAAGATCAGGTACGACAGGATATTGAAGTACTGGAAGCTCCATGTTTTCAAAGCCGTTTTGGTAAATTCTGCAAAGTCGCTGAAAGAGGTTGCCGGAATAATGTAATTGAGAAATAAGGAGCCGTAGTACTTCCGCAAATACCCATTGTACAGGTAATAGCCAATGATGCAGCCCAGAGCCAGTGCAAAACCAAGAAACTGATATCCTTCGAGCCGCTTATTCTTTAACACATAAAACGCCTCAAAACATCCGATGGCGACAAGCAGGATCGCGAAAGGCAGGCGGGCCAGGGCGGCCAGGGTCACAAACAAGAGGCAGAGGTAAAAAAATTTACGCCGATCTGTTTTCAGAAAATACACAAAGTAATAAAGCCCTATCGTAGCATTGGCCAGTGAAGGAATGGTAGGCAAAAATCCGGCCTGGTAATAGAGAAACGCCGGCGAGCTTAAGGCGAAAAGTACGACAAACAAACTTCTGGTAAGACAGGGCGTAAACAAAGCCGTCAGCTTATATAAAAAATACAGGCCCGCTATGGAATACAGCAGCACATACAACCTGAAACACCAGGGCTCGGTAGTCTGTGCCATCTGCATCACAAAGGAAACGAGGTAGTCGTGGATCGGAAAATCCACGGAGGTAATAGTTGTTTGCCTCGGCACCATGAACTCGCCCGGGAACTGGTTGTTCATCACGTAGGTTTGCGGATGAAAGAAATCTTCACCGTTGTCGATAAAACCCAGCGCCAGCGCATAACGGTCGCATTGTGCCCATGAATGGATGTATTGTGGAAATTGGTTGAGTGTCTTAATCTGAAATAAAAAACTGACAAGGCCTATGACACACAGAGCGATGTAGTTATGGAGTGGCTTCAGCAAAACGGTTGCTTATAAAAATTTGATGGCGTAAGCACACTGGAAATGCTGTTCGGAAGGAACGGTAATGATGCCTTCTTTCTCCTCCAGCAGGCCGCTCGCCTGATCGGAGTCTGCAATGCCGTACCAGGGCTCCAGGCACAGGAAGTCCGATGTTCCGGGCTTTGTCCAGATCCCAAAATACGGCCAGCCCTCGCAGGTTAATTCCACGCCGCGCCCGCTTCGTGTCGAGGATAACCTCACCTCGCGGATCTGCGCATGTTTCAACACCAGGGCATCTTTTTCAAACAAGGACGGATTCAAATGCAGCTTGTGATCCGATAGATGCAGCACTTTGGTATCATCGCTAATCAGGCCATCCTGCAGCTTGTTCAAGGTGAGCATGTTCATGCCGTTGAACTGGAGCTCATAATCCGCAAAAGTTTCATGCTCCTGCAAAGGGGCTTTGAAGGCCGGGTGCGCGCCCAGCGAAAAGTACAGGTTTTTATGATCGGGGTTGAATACCGTGTAGGAAATTTTCAGGCTATCGCCTTGCAGTAAATAAGAGATCTGTAAGCTGAAATGAAAGGGAAAGATCCGGAGCGTTTCTTCGTTTGCCGTGAGCTCAAAGGAAAGTGTATCGGCTGTTTCCTCCATACAGATAAATTCGAGGTCGCGTGCAAAACCATGCTGCGGCAGCGCATACTGATTTCCCCCGTAGCTGAATTGCCCGTTCCGGAGCTTTCCCACAACCGGGAACAGGTTGGGCGCATACCTGGCCCACAGCTTTGGGTCTGCCTGCCAGATGTATTCGAGCTGATCCGCTTTGGCTTTCACAGAGCATAGTTCCGCCCCGAGGCTATTGACCTTCAGCTCCAGCTGGCTATTTGAAAGGCTGTATTGCATGTCGCCTAAAAGGACATCACTCCTTCTATCTTCGCTGCTTTTTCGTAGATGCCAATGATCTCGTCAACGCTCATCACCACCTGCTTTACCGTAATGCTAAGGTAATTTCCTTTCGCCGATTCTTTTTGAATAATCTCGGCATCATTGTCGAAGATCGCCTCCACCATCGCAATGGTACGGTTTTCCGCTTTGATGATAAATTTAAACATGTAAACGTATGGAAAGGTCGTTACCGTTTCCTCCAGTTTTTTTCTTAACTCGTCAAAAATTCCTTCTGCCATGCTGTTACTTGAAATAATGGTTATAAATTAAAACGACACCGAACACAATGAGCGCGGTACCGGTGATGTAGTTCACGATGTTCATCACCTTATCCGTGAGGTAATGCTTGATCTTTCCGGATAATTTCACTTTGAATAACTCCACGCCCAGCACAGAGGCCAGCACCAGGATAAAGAACACCAGCATTTTGATCATGGAATTGTCCACCGTTTTATTCGTCACCGTCACATTGGTGAGCCACAGCAGCCACACGGAAGGATTGAACAGGTTGAGGAAAAAGCCTTTCAGCACCATGAGGCGCGGGCTTGGCAGCTGGTTCTGAATATCGATGGTTTCTTCCGTTTTCACTTCATGCTTTTTGAAAAAGAAAAAGCCGAAGACGATGAGGATCCCGCCACCAATCGTGGCAAAGGCGGTTTGCGCATTCTTCGAATCCAAGAGGTTCGACATCCCGAAATACACGAGCAGGCACACGAGGATGCATACGAACAGGTCGCTGAGCACAACACCTAATGCCAGGAAAGAACCCGTGTGGTAGCCAAATTTAATCCCTGTATTGATCAACGCAAAGAATGCCGGACCAAACGAAAAAGTCAGGAGGAGAATCAGAATGAGGGCCTGGTATATTAAGCTTAGGATCAAAACGATTTTTTATAAGTTGAAATAAATGTTTCCCAGTCTTTTAATAAATCGCCTTTCAACACCCGTGGGAATTTATGGGCAGAGCCCAGCTTTCCTTTGGTGGCCATAAAATCGATGAAGGCATCGTCGGGAAGTACTTTCACATACACATCCTTCAGCGCAGAAGTCCGCTCTACCCTGTAGTCGTCGTTGATCTCCTTCAGGTGAAAGTCGAGGCGCTGCTTGATGTCTTCCTCCGATGCGGCTTTGTTGGAGCCAACATACCATTGGTGTGCGAACAAGGTACCATGCGGTACTCCGGCTACGGCAAACTCGTTCAGCTCAATCTTCAGGTCGTCAGCCGTGAGCTTGATGGCGCGGCTCATGTTCTCTACCGACAGGTGCTCTCCGCAAAGGCTCAGGTAATGTTTCGTGCGGCCCGTGATCACGATCTCGGCATGCTCCAGGTTCGTAAACCGGATGGTATCGCCGATCAGGTAACGCCAGGCACCCGCACAGGTCGACATCAGCAGGGCATAATCTTTCCCAAGCTCCACGTCTTTGATGGAAAGCGCTTTGGCATGCGGATTAATATTTCCGTCAGCATCAAAATTATCTTCGGTGAAAGGAACGAACTCAAAAAAGATCCCGTTATCCAGGAGCATGCGCATGCCCTGCTCGGGGTTCGGCCTTTCCTGGTAGGCGATCAATCCTTCCGATGCCAGGTACGTATCGGAAAACACCAGCGGAAAGGCGGTTAATTTATTAATGCTTTTGCGATAAGGCTCGATGGAAACGCCTGCATGCACGTAAGCTCTCAGGTTCGGCCAGATATCGTGAATGGTGTTTACCTTGTAATGCTCGATGATGCGCTCCATCAGGATCTGCACCCAGGCCGGAACACCAACGATGATCCCGATGTCCCAGTCTTTGGCATTCTTCACGATCTCTGTCAGCTTGGTTTCCCAGTCCTTATAGCGCGAAATGGTTTTTCCGGGCTTATAAAAATGCTGGAACCAGATAGGAATATTGGCAGCCGTAATCCCGCTGAGATCGCCGGCATAGTGTGTACCGTTGAAATCAAGCATGGTGCTTCCGCCGATGGCCAGCATGCCTTTCTGGAAATGCTCGTTTGGAAAATCGTAATGCGCCTGTGCCAGGATCTGTCTGACGCTGCCTTTTTTAAAAGCCTTGAGCATCTCTTTGGTGACAGGAATGTATTTGCTCGCCGCTTCGGAGGTACCTGAGCTCAGGGCAAAATATTTGATGTGATTGGGCCAGCACACATAAGGCTCTCCGCGCAAAGCCCTGAACCACCATTGCTTATACATACTGCTGTAATCGTGGATCTGAACCGTCTGCTGAAATCCTTCGACCATGTTCTTAGAGCCCAGCAGCCTGCCAAAATGGTAATGCTCGCCGAAAGCCGTGTATTGCGCTTTGGTCATCAGCTTTTTCAAAACCTTAGCCTGCTGCGCATAAAAATTAGTACGTTTCGGGATCTTCCCGCGCGTATCAACCACCGTTTTTAATATAGAACCAAGTAATGCCATTTTCTTCAATTAGAGAATTAATACGTTGGAGAGTTGATGATTTAAGAAAGCGTTACATAAAAATCACTAACTCCCTGACTCTCTCACTCAACAACTATTTCAGGTACCTGAAATCGTGATTGTTTTTAATATTTTTCAACGAGGCCACAATCAATTTGATCACATCCTCCACATCGTCCTTATGAACGCTTTCCACCGTAGTATGCATGTAGCGAAGCGGGAGCGAGATGAGCGCGCTGGCCACACCATCGTTGCTATAGGCAAACGCATCCGTATCGGTGCCTGTGCTCCTGCTGGCCGCCTGCCGCTGGAAGTCTATCTTTTCTTTTTTAGCGCTGTCGATGATGAGCTTCAATAAATTATTCTGCACGGCGGGGCCGTAGGATACCACGGGGCCTTTTCCGCAGGCCAGGTCGCCACTCACGATCTTACTCATCATGGGCGTTTGTGTATCATGGCACACATCGGTGATGATGGCCGCATTCGGCTTGATGCGATGGGCGATCATTTCCGCACCGCGGAGCCCGATCTCTTCCTGCACCGCATTCACAATGTATAAGCCGTAAGGCAGTTTCGTTTTACTTTCTTTCAGCAGGCGCGCTACCTCGGCAATCATAAAGCCACCGATGCGGTTATCGAGCGCGCGGCCTACAAAATAACGGTCGTTCAATACCATGAACTCATCATCATAGGTCACCACACAGCCCACATGCACACCGAGGTCTTCCACTTCCTTATCGCTCTTGCAGCCCAGGTCGAGGAATATATTTTTCAGTGTGGGCGTTTCCTCGCGCGCGGCATCGCGCACATGGATTGCCGGCCAGCCGAACACCGCTTTCACGATGCCCTTCTCCGTATGAATATTCACACGCTTGGAAGGGGCGATCTGGTGATCGCTGCCGCCGTTCTTGCGCAGGTAGATAAATCCATCTTTGGTAATGTAATGCACAAACCAGGAAATCTCGTCGGCATGCGCTTCGATCACCACTTTGTAAGGAGCATCAGGATTGATCACACCGACCACCGTACCGTAAGTATCTACAAAATAATCGTCGATATGTGGTTTGATATAGTTGAGCCACATCTTCTGTCCTTCGCTTTCAAAGCCGGTAGGAGACGGGTTATTCAGGTAGTTTTTCAGGAATGTAAGGGAACTTTCGGGAAAGAAGCTTTTCTCTTTCTTAGTCGTTTTTTTTGCCATACAATTACGTTTATATAAGCTTTAAATATATAAAAAACTATCAGAACGGGCGGCAAAAAAAAGCACAAAAAAATAATACCCGGATCATAATTTTTTTGTATTATTTTCTATTGGTTTAATCCTCTATATTTGCCACCTGTATGGAGAACTCTGTTGTTGAAATATATACCGATGGTGCCTGTAGCGGAAATCCCGGCCCGGGCGGATACGGCATTGTGATGAAATACAAGTCGCAGCGCAAGGAAATGGCGCAGGGCTTCGTCAAAACCACCAACAACCGCATGGAACTCATGAGCGTGATCGTGGCGATAGAAAGCCTGAAAAAGGAAGGCCTGCACATCATCGTATACTCCGACAGTAAATATGTGGTGGACGCCATCAATAAAAACTGGGTCTTCGGCTGGATCAAAAAAGGCTTCGCCGGAAAGGCCAATCCCGACCTGTGGAAACGCCTCCTCAGGGCGCTGAGCAAGCACATTGTGAAATTTGTCTGGGTGAAGGGCCATGCCTCCAACGTGGAGAACAACCGCTGCGACGAGCTCGCCGTCATGGCCAGCAAAAGCCCGAACCGGTTGATAGACGAAGGCTACGAGCTTTCGAAGAAAGCGGGAGGGCTGGGAATTTAGATCAATCCGGGTCATGCTCATCACAATAATCTAAAACCTCAACACATCATTCGCTCCGGGAGCTGTCACTTTTTTTAATATGAACCATTATTAAGTACATGAAACATCTTCTGGCATTCCTTGTTTTTTCGCTGTGCATTCAAAAAAGCGCCCGGTCCCAGGACATTTTAAAACAATTGTTCACCTACATTTCCAAAAACGACCTGGTGAAAATTAACCGGGTTAAGAAGATCAAAATGATACAGCATGCGCATTATAATAATCAAACTCATGTTGAATTAAAGGGCCTTTATGAGTTTAATGAAGATGGCTATTTGCTATCGGAGTTAAGTAATTCCATTCTTTCGGTAAAATGCCACGACCTCGCCCCCATGTGGCATTACGAGAGAAGAAAAGACAATAAGCTGATAAAAAGTTTCGTCACGGTAATCCATAACGGCGATAAAATCTGTGATACGATAAACCAAACGCTGTATGAGTATAATCCAAAAGGCAGAGTCAGCAGAATTTATGACCTGTATGGCGCCGGCTCGTTTACCGATTTCAAATACGATGAATCCGGTAGAATAGAAGAAAAGCGTGTTTACCGGTTTCTATCCGCCGCCCCTGACAGTGATTCCTATTATTCCACAGGCGATGATATGTACCTGATGCCCTACACGTTTAATCAGAGAAAAAACTACACGGATTCACTGATGCTTAGTGCTAAAATCTATTACACCATGTGTTTTATATACCACGCAAACAGCACACAAATACTAGCAACCACAAACCCTTCCGGTAAAGAAGAAAGGATCATTCAAAACACAACCGTTCCAAACTCTGAATTTGATATGCCCGATTATTGGGGAGATGGGGACAATGGTAATAAACTTTGTTGGCGCGGGTCCCTGGTTGTACCGCATTGTGATCACCACCGGGGCGCAAAACTAACAGACCAGGACCGTCTGCATTCCGAGGATGATTACTTTGAAATAGTGGGACCTGACGCTAAGCTCATTCAACACACGCACATGCTTGAGAGCCGGAAAGACGCTATACGCCGGGAAAACCGTTACACGTATTTGTTCCACTACCTGGATAATGGCCTGCCGGAAGAAATTATTGAGTGTCCCTCAAAAGCGAATCCGACACAACTGAATGTTCAATCTTATATTACATTTGAATACGAGTACTACAACTAATACCTGTCAGATCTGCGCAAAAGCGATCACGTGCCCATCGGGATCCGCAACATAAGCCACACGGTCGCCCCAGTCGCGGTCAAGCACCGGGCTTATTGCCATTGCTCCGCAAGCCAGCGCGTTTTGATAGGCGGCCTCCACATCCTCCACAGACAGATACAGCTCACAGCGTGGAATGCCTGAGGCCTCATGGGGATGAGGCAAAGCCGGTGTGATGATCTTGGCGATACCTCCTTCCGGCATCAGCCCAAGCTTAACGCCCGGCATCAGCTCGAACTCCGTCATTCCCGGTACATTCAACACAGGCGCCGCCCCAAGCAGGTTTTCATAAAAGCCGCTGCTCCTGTACTGATCGGAAACGTAGAATATGATCTCTACTTGCTTATACATTATTTAGAATCTTAAAAAACCTTCCAGCTGGTGATCGATCACCTTCAGGGTCTCTTCATCTTTGATGCCATGCCCGTTCATCAGCGTATCCACGCGGCTAATCGGCAGCTTGTTGTGATACACATTCACTTTCAGGTAATTCAGGATATTGGTGAGATGTTCCATACCTCTTAAGTTTCCGGCCCTGCCGGAAGATACTCCTACCAAACAGGCTTTATTGTCGGCCCAGAGGCGCGGAGGAATAGCTTCCAGGAATACTTTCAGGATGCCGGCAAAGCTGCCGTTATATTCGGGGCTGACGAATACAAATTTATGCTGGTGGGCAATGTCTTTATCGATGATCTGCTGAAACGCTTCCGAACGCCTGCCATAGAGGTCGGAGCTGATGAAATCGGAAGGCAGCTCTTTTAAACTGAGGTAATTGACGGTTTCTCCTTTTTCTTTCAGAACAGTTTCGTAATGCCTGGCTATTTTTTCGGTGTGACTATCTTCCCTGTTGGTGCCGGATATCACTGTAATTGAACTCATTATATTATTAACATTTTGGCGAAGTTATGAATTTTACTGTTAAAAACTAAAAACAGAGAAAACCCTCAAATAGTTTATTTTTACGTGTTATATTAAGTACTTTATTTGAAATCTAATCCATGAACATTACGTACTATGGCCATTCCTGTTTTGGGGTTGAGATCGCAGGAAAACACTTACTTTTTGATCCTTTCATTACTCCGAACGAATTAGCAAAACACATCGACGCCAACACCGTGAAAGCGGATTATATCCTGATCACCCACGGACATGAAGACCACGTGGCCGATGCTGTTTCGATTGCCAAACGCACCGGGGCCACGGTAGTCTGCAATTGGGAGATTCATGTGTGGCTGCAGAAACAGGGTGTCAGCAATACACACCCGATGAACATCGGCGGAAAAAAAGGCTTCGACTTTGGCTCCGTGAAATGCGTGAATGCCGTACACAGCAGCGGCCTGCCCGACGGCTCCTATGGCGGGCACCCGATGGGTTTTGTGATCGAAAGCTCTGAAAAGAATTTTTACTATGCCGGCGACACGGCGCTGACTTACGATATGAAGCTGATCGGTAATTACCGCTCCATCGACTTCGCCTTCCTGCCTATCGGCGATAATTTCACGATGGGCATCGACAATGCGATCATCGCTACGGACTTCATCAACTGCGGCGACATCATCGGCATGCACTACGACACCTTCGGCTTCATCAAGATCGACCAGGAGGAGGCGAAATATAAATTCAGGCGCGCGGGCAGAAGCCTGACACTGCTGGAGATCGGGGAAACCCTTGTAAAATAAACAGGATTGCTGAAACAGACATAAACGAACGACAAGAATCATGGGAAAAATCATAGCAATAGCGAATCAGAAAGGTGGAGTTGGAAAAACAACGTCTGCCATTAATTTAGCAGCGTCACTGGCTGTTTTGGAATATAAAACCCTGTTGGTGGATGGCGATCCGCAGGCCAATGCGACATCGGGCGTGGGCATCGAGCCCAAGAGCGTGAAGACGGGCCTGTATGAGTGCATCATCAACAACACGCATCCCAAAGAGGTTATCCTGGAAACGGAAACACCCAATCTTTACCTGCTCCCAACCAATACAGACCTCGTAGCCATTGAGCTGGAGATCGTGAACCTGCCCGACAGGGATTACATGATGAAAGCGGCATTGGATAAGATCAAAAACGATTACGATTTTATCATCATCGATTGCTGCCCATCCTTAGGCCTTACGGTTATCAATTCCCTGGCGGCATCCGACAGTGTGATCATCCCGGTACAATGCGAATATTTCGCGCTCGAAGGCATGGGCAAGCTGCTGCAAACCATCAAGCTCGTACAGGCACACATCAACACCAACCTCGATATCGAAGGGGTGTTACTCACGATGTATGATCCGCGCTTAAAGCTGGCCAACCAGGTGGTGGAAGAGGTGAAAATGCATTTTCAGAACATGGTATTCCAAACCATCGTGCAGCGTAACATCAAGCTGGCGGAGGCGCCGAGCCACGGTAAAACGATCATCATGCACGATGCAGTAGGTAAAGGCTCCGTGAACTACCTGAACCTGGCCCGCGAGATCTTACAGCGCAATGGCCTGACGAAGATCAGTGACGAGGACCGCACCATGACCTTTACACAGGAAGAATCTGAATTTAACGAAGGATAATAAACAGGTTTCAGGTTTAATGTTTCAGGTTATGCAACCAGAAAATTTAACAAGAAACTAAAAAACAATTAAAAATGAGTACTAACAAGAAACCGGCATTAGGAAGAGGATTAAGCGCATTATTAGAGAATGCCAAAACAGACATTACCACCAAGCAGTCCGGCGAAGGCTCCCCGATCGTGGGATCCATCGCGGTGATCAAGGTCAAAGATATTGAAACCAATCCTTTTCAGCCACGTACCAATTTCGAGGAGATCGCCTTGCAGGAGCTGGCAGAATCGATCAAGCAGCATGGCATCATCCAGCCGATCACGGTTCGTAAATTAGGCTACGATAAATACCAGCTGATTTCGGGCGAGCGCCGCTTCAGGGCCACGCAGATTGCCGGTCTAACGGACATCCCGGCCTACATCCGCGTTGCCAACGACCAGGCGATGCTGGAGATGGGCCTCATCGAGAACATTCAGCGTGAAGACCTCGACCCGATCGAAATTTCCCTGAGCTACAAACGCCTGATCGATGAGTGTAATATTACCCAGGAGCAGCTGAGCGAAAAAGTAAACAAGCAGCGCAGCACGGTGACTAACTTTTTAAGATTGCTGAAATTGCCTGCCGTCATCCAGAAAGCGGTGCGCGACAAGGAAATTTCCATGGGCCATGCCCGTGCTTTGCTGAGCATCGAAAATGAGGACAAGCAGCTGGCGATTTATGCCATGGCTGTTGAGAACGAGTTATCTGTACGTCAGGTGGAAGATCTGGCACGCGGGGAAAAAATGGCTTTCAAGCCGAAAACCACCCGTGTAGAAAAACCGCTGACCATCGAGGACAAACAGATCGCCAAAAAGCTGGAAAAGATCTTCAGCAAATCATTCGACTTCAAACGCAACGCAAAAGGCGCCGGCTCTATCTCCCTGAGCTTTAGCAACGATACGGAACTGGAGCACATCCTGTCATTTTTTGACATTAATTAACTAACCGTTAGTCACAGGAAACCGATTAGCCGGTTTCCTGTTTTTATTTTTGAGCCGGTGATGCGTTTTATTTTATATAGCCTTTTCTGTGTGGTGGTCTTTTCTCAGAGCCTACTGGCTCAGACCAAAGATTCTACCAACTATAATAACGAGCCTATGGAGAATGTCAATACGATCCCGGGCAAAAAGGATACGCTCAAAAGCCCTCCGCAAAAACCCGATTCGTTAAGGGCCAAGAGGGAAGTGAAAAAAGCGATCTACGGAAAGGCGCGTACTGCGGCCATGTTAAGCGCCGTTATTCCGGGTGCAGGCCAGGCGTATAACAGGCAATACTGGAAAATGCCTTTGGTGTATGCCGCTATCGGAGGCCTGGGATACTGGGCTTATAACAACAATAAGCGATACAAATCGTATAGCAGTTCGCTCAGGGCCATGTATGACGACGACCCGAACACCCTCAGCGCTTATCCCTTGTACACGGCCGATCAGATCATCGTTCAAAAGAACCAATACAAAAAATCCAGGGACCTCGCTCTTATCCTGTGCGGCGTGGCCTATGCCCTGAATGTGATCGACGCCAATGTTTCCGCTCACCTCAAGACCTTTGACGTGAGCGATGACCTGAGCTTACAGTTCAAACCCTGGTATAACCTGGGATATCGCCATGATTTTCAAACAGGCCTGAGTATTAAACTAACATTTAAATAAATCTTCCGCTTATAACGCAGAAGCACTGAAAAATCGGCGGCAATCTGCGGGATTTACAGGACAACGACTTATGAATATAGCACTATCCGGATACGGGAAAATGGGCAAAGAGATCGAAGCCATTGCCTTGCAACGGGGCCACACGATCGTTTTAAAGACAGGCAGGGCCAATGCCGGCTCCATCACGGCTGAAGACTTCCGCAAAGCCGATGTGGTGATTGAATTCAGCACCCCGGATACGGTCATTGCGAACATCCGGAAATGCCTGGAGGCACAGGTTCCGGTAGTAGTGGGCACAACAGGATGGTACGATGCTTTTGAAACGGTTGCGGAAGAGTGCCTGCAAAAAAACGGCACCCTCTTTCATGCCACCAATTTCAGCCTGGGCGTGAACCTTTTTATGAAAGTGAACAGCTACCTGGCTGAGCTCATGAATAAATACGACAGCTACGACGTGGAAATGGAAGAGATCCACCACATTCATAAGCTGGATAAGCCCAGTGGAACGGCCATCACCCTGGCCAAGCAGGTGATCGAAAAAACAGCCCGTAAAAAAAACTGGAGCATTACCGAGCATCATCCTGAAACGCTTTTCATTAAAGATGTCCGTGAGGGCGAAGTTCCGGGCACACACATCATCAAATACACCTCGGAGATCGACGATATCGAGATCATGCACAAGGCACATAACCGGAAAGGCTTTGCATTGGGTGCCGTAACGGCCGCCGAGTACATTATCGGGAAAAAAGGTATATTTACGATGAGCGACCTGGTATAAACTGAACTGAATCAAAAACTATATTTTTAAAAATCTCCAAATCATCAACTCCCTATTTAACTCACTATTTCTATGGGCAACATCATTTTTTTAATCCTCGTTCTAATCTCCTTTGCAGGACTTTATAAGATCTTTGAAAAAGCAGGCATGCCGGGCTGGAAGGGCCTGATCCCGGTTTACAACTTCTGGGAGCTGGGGAAGCTCATCAACCGCCCCAAATGGTGGGGCCTGATCATGATCGTGCCGGGCGTGAACCTGATCATGTACGGCGTCTATGGTTTCCAGGTAGCAAGAGCCTTCAAAAAAAGGCAGGATAAGGATTTGTTTGTTGCAGCCCTGATGCCTTACCTCTACTTTGCTTACCTCGGCTTTAGCAAGGAAACCAAATACTTCGGCGTGAGCGACATCAAATCGGAATCGTCTTTTATCAAGAACTGGGCGGATCCCATTATTTTTGCGGTTGTAGCGGCAAGCATTATCCGTGGGTTTTTCTTCGAGGCTTTTACGATCCCGACTTCTTCCCTGGAGAAATCGCTGATGGTGGGTGACTTTTTATTTGTGAATAAATTATGTTATGGCGCCAAAGTCCCTCAAACGCCCATTGCGTTTCCCTTTGCGCATCATACCCTGCCTTTCACCGAAAGCACCAAATCGTATGTGGAGTGGATTAAAATTCCTTACATGCGCCTGCCGGGCTATTCCAAGCCTACCAACGGCGAGATCGTGGTATTTAACTATCCTGACGGAGATACCGTGGCTGTTGGGCTGCAGAGTATGAGCTACTATCAGCTCGTGAGGGAAATTGCGCGGCAGAACCGCGAGCAGGACGGCGGGCGCAATCCTGATGCCTACTACCAGAACATGGCCTGGAACATGGTGAATGGACCTGGAAAACCGTTTGGCGCCATTGTGGCGAGGCCGCCGGATAAACGCGAGCATTATGTGAAACGCTGCGTGGCTATTGCCGGCGATAAGCTGGAAATAAAAGACGGTGATGTCTACATCAACGATAAAAAGCAGGCGATGCCCGAACATGCGCAGCACCGCTACATCGTGGCTACCAAAACAGCGATGTTTGGCGAGAACGGTACCAACAAGAAGGGAGAGCCTGTGCTGAATTCCGCTCTGCTTGAGGATTACGACATTTATGTGACAGAAGCTTCAAAAATTGAAACGCCGGAGCGGATCGATACAAACTACTACGACCTCAACATGCCGATAGATGTGGCCAACAAGATCAAACAATTGCCCGGCGTTTATTATATCAAAGAAAAGATCGAACCCAAGGGCTACCGCGACGAGCGCATCTTCCCGCACAACCGGAGCTATGCCTGGAATAATGATAACTTCGGGCCTTTCACCTTACCTAAGGAAGGCATGACGGTAAAGATCGACACGGGAAATATCTGCCTGTATGATAAGATGCTGAGCACCTACGACGATGGCATTCACCACATCACCGTTTCAGGCGATAAGGTATTATACGACGGGACACCGATTACGTCTTATACCTTCAAGCAGGATTATTACTGGATGATGGGCGACAACCGCCACAACTCCGCCGATAGCCGCAGCTGGGGCGTGGTGCCATTCGACCACATCGTCGGGCGGCCGGTATTTGTATGGTTCAGCATGAAAGATCCGAATAATAATCCGCTCACGGGTTCCTCGGTGCTGGGCTCGCTCACCAAAAATTCACACGACGGTAAATTCCGCTGGGACCGCTTCATGTGCTACGTAGGCGAAAACGGCTTGGTATCCTGGAAGATCCCGGTGCTGATCATTGTGGTAGCAGCGGTTGGCTACAATTACTGGAGCAAGAAACGCAAAAAAGAAAAAAAGAAAACGGCCTGATATGCACAACCCGGAGATCCTGCTTGAGCTCGTGAAAGTAAAGATGCCTTTTGGAAAATACGAAGGCAGGATCCTGGCAGACCTTCCTGTTTCTTACCTCGAATGGTTTCTCCGCAAGGGTGGCTTCCCCCCGGGAAAGCTGGGCATGCAGCTGGCTACCATCTATGAGATCAAATCCAATGGTTTGGATTACCTGCTGGAGCCTTTGAGGAAGATGTAGACCATGCAAATGCACTCATGAAATGTCACCCTGAACTTGATTCAGGGTCTCATAATATCTGTGTAGCCCTGTCATAAGAGATCCTGAATCAAGTTCAGGATACCTCTAAAGCGCTTAACTATCGAAAATAACGTATCTTTGCCGAAAATCAACGGCATGGCAAGTTTCAAAGACCTTAACCTCAGCAAACCTTTATTAAACGCCTTAAGCGATATGGGTTTCGAAAACCCGACTCCTATCCAGGAAAAATCCTTCCCGGTTATTATGTCGGGGCGCGATGCCGTGGGAATTGCCCAAACAGGTACAGGAAAAACCTTTTCTTACTTATTGCCCATTCTTCGCCAGCTCAGCTATTCGGAACAACGTTCGCCGCGGGTGCTGATCGTGGTGCCTACCCGGGAGCTGGTTGTACAGGTGGTGAGCGAGATCGAAAAGCTCAGCAAATACATGCGCGTGAGATACCTCGGTGTTTATGGCGCCTCCAATATCAATGTACAGAAACAACAGGTATACGACGGCCTGGATATTTTAGTAGCGACTCCCGGAAGGCTGGTTGACCTGACCTTAAGCAGGACATTGCAGCTGAACAGTATTCAAAAACTGGTGATTGATGAAGTGGATGAAATGCTGAATTTAGGATTCCGTGCCCAGCTGATCAAAATCCTTGACCTCCTTCCTGAAAAGCGGCAGAACCTGATGTTCTCTGCTACACTGAATGAAGACGTGGAGATGATGATCGAGAACTATTTCAAAAAGCCGGAATACATCGAGCTGATCAGCCGTGGAACACCTTTGGATAAGATCATCCAACAGGCCTACCATGTGCCTAATTTTTACACGAAAGTCAACTTGCTGGAGTTTCTGTTGCAAACCGAAAAGGAATTTACCAAAGTATTGCTCTTTGTGAAGAACAAAAAAATTGCCGATGATATTTACAAGGAGCTGGAATCGGAATTTGCGGAAGACATTGGTGTGATCCACTCCAATAAATCGCAGCCGCAACGTTTCAGCGCAGTGAAGCAATTCGATGAAGGCTCGCACCGCCTGCTGATTGCGACGGATGTCATCGCCCGTGGCCTGGACTTGAAAGATGTAACGCATGTCATCAATTTCGACATGCCGGTAAAAGATCCGAATGCCTACATTCACCGCATTGGCCGTACCGGCCGCGCCGATAAAACCGGTATTGCCATCAGCTTTATTACCAAAGCGGAACAGGCCATGCAGAAAGAAGTGGAAGCCCTGATGAATAAAAAAATTCAGCTGCTCGACCTCCCGGAAGATGTGGAGATCACAGAAAACCTCACCAAGGATGAAAAGCCGGTGAAGCGAGATAAGAGCCTGAAAAAAATTCCGAAAATTGTGACACCAAGCGGTGCTTTCCACGAGAAAAAGGAAAAGAACAAAAAAGAAAACAAAGGCGGGAAACGCCGCCAGGAAAATCTCAAACGGATGGCCGATAAACGTAATAAAGCGAAGAGCGCGAATAAATAATGTGCAGCTGAAAGCTTCGCGGAAAATTCCCTGCTCCTTGCTCTTCCATGAGGCATCTCTCTTCTACACGAAGTAAAAAAAGAATATAACGGTTTGCTCACTGCCCGCATCAAAAGCATGTCGATACAACAATGCCTCAAAATGCGTAATTATACGTATTGCCACCTGTTATCAGATTTCCTACCTTTAGTAAAACTAATAAGCCTATGGTAACACCGTACTCCATTGGAATGACTGAAATCAGATTTTCCGGTAACCAATAGCACTCTCAGCACCTGCCCGGGTTGCGATCTCTCCAACAACTCACCGGTAATATCTTACTAAACGTATTTTTCCGGTTCCTCGTCTGAACAATACACCGGTTCATTCCAGCAGCATCACACTTTTATAAAAAACTATTTTATTCAAAAAAAATAATCTAGTTATCACTCTCAAACCCTTATAAACAGTGGGATTCAGAACAAGCACCCTTAAAATCCGGATAAGCATTTGACGCCGGAAGCAAAAATGTTAAATATCGCGCTTATTGTTAAAAAAACAACATCAACCTTAATAGATCAAGTCATTTAAATAAAATGGCACGATTGTTAATAAGGCTTGATTCTAAATATATAAAACACATCTTTTAACCCTTAAAAAAAATTATTATGAAAAAACTAGTAGCACTATTGCTTGTTAGCACGTTGTATATGGGTGCGCAAACAAAAGAGAAAAAAATTGGTATCCAGCTCGGCGGTGGTATTAACCAATCTTATAGTGATCTGGGCAATGGCTTCTTTAATTTCGACAAAGCGCTTTATGGCTTTGGAAAACTAAACCTGGGATTATACCTGAACAAAAGCTTCGATTTAAATTTAGGAGGAACCTACGGAGAAACGGGCTATTACACTAATGACTCCGCAAACCTAAACATGCTCGGGCGTATGGGCCAGGGACAGCTTGCTTTAAAATATAAATTTGCCAATGGTTATATGCTGAAAGAAACAAGCATCATACAGCCTTACTTATACATTGGCGGTGGCGCTGCCAACTTTGCAGATGCTCCCGGCTTCGTGAACCGTATTAAAAATGGGACATTCGCTACTGCCAACGCTGGCGCCGGGTTCAACATCATGCTTACCAAAAATGTATACCTTACCTATAACATGGGGTACATCTGGAATAATACCGATCAGCTGGATTTTACAACCAAAGCTTCTAATGATCAGAATCTCCAGCACTCACTCACCTTCGGCTTTAACTTAGGAAAACCAAAAGATGATGATAAGGACGGGATTCCCAATAAGCTTGACAAATGCCCGGGAACTCCTGAGGGTGTAGCGGTCGACATTAGCGGTTGCCCTCTGGATAAGGATAAGGATGGTATTGCCGATTACCAGGATAAATGCCCGGATGTGGCAGGTGTGGCCAACTTAAACGGCTGCCCGGATAAGGATAATGACGGCATTACCGACGCTGAGGATCAGTGCCCGAATGTGGCGGGTATTGCCGCATTGAAAGGATGCCCGGATGCTGACGGTGACGGCGTTACGGATGCCAAAGATAAATGCCCTAATGAAAAAGGCCTGGCTAACCTCGATGGCTGCCCTGACAGCGATGGCGACGGTATTGCCGATAAAGACGATGCCTGCCCTACCATTAAAGGCCTCGCCGCATTCAACGGCTGTATAGATACAGATGGCGACGGCATTGCCGATAACCTGGACGCCTGCCCTAAAGTAGCAGGAACTGCTGCCAACAAAGGATGCCCTGAAGTGAAGAACGAGGTGAAACAGCTCTTTGAAAAAGCCTTAACCGGTATCCAGTTTGAAAGCGGTAAGGACGTGATCAAAAAATCATCTTACAGCATTTTAGACCAGGTGGTGAAAGTGATGATCGAAAACCCTGAATACAAGCTGAAAATTGCAGGCCATACGGACAATGCCGGCGACGATGCAAAAAACATGGAGCTGTCTCAAAAAAGAGCGGATGCCGTTTCGAAATACCTGACCTCGAAAGGTGTTGCCCAGGCAAGGATCATCAGCTCTAAAGGCTATGGTGAAACTATGCCTATCGCTGATAACAAAACAGCTGCGGGTAAAGCTAAAAACAGGCGTGTGGAGTTTGTTGTGGAGTTTTAATCATTTGCCATAACACATACAAAAAGCCCCGGCAGACGATCTGCCGGGGCTTTTATGCTATACAACGTTACTCTCGTTCCTGTTCCGAATTATGCTGTGGACGTTGATTAGTGTGCTTCCAGCCAGTTCTCGCCTACACCCATTCCTACCTCCACCGGTACTTTCAATGGCAAGGCCTGCTGCATGTGTTTCTCGATCACCGGCTTGATGATCTCCAGCTCCGGCCTGTACACGTCAAATACCAACTCATCATGCACCTGCAATACCATCCGCGATTTCAGATTCATTGCTTTGAGCTCTTGATGAATATTGATCATCGCAATTTTAATCATATCGGCCGCTGAGCCCTGGATCGGCGCATTGATGGCATTTCGCTCGGCATAAGACCGTACCGTTTGATTGGCCGATGTGATATCCTTAAGCCAGCGCTTACGCCCCCTGAGCGTTTGTACGTAGCCGTGCTCGCGTGCAAACTCAATCTCAGAGCTCATGTAATTGCGGATGGCGGCATATTGCGCAAAATAATTATCAATAAGCTGCTTGGCTTCCGCCCTTGGAATATTTAAATTGTCTGCTAAGCCGAAAGCGCCCTGCCCGTAGATGATCCCGAAGTTCACACTCTTGGCTTTGTAGCGCATTTCCTTCGTTACCTCTGCTTCATCCACGCCATATACTTTGGCGGCAGTAGCGGTATGAATGTCTTTCCCTGAAATAAAAGCATCGCACATATTCGGGTCACCGCTGATGGATGCCACGATGCGCAATTCGATCTGCGAATAATCGGCGCTTAATAAGACATGCTCTGCATCGCGCGGAATAAAAGCCTTGCGGATCTGCCTGCCTCTCTCTGTCCGGATCGGAATGTTCTGCAGGTTCGGATTATCACTGCTTAAGCGGCCGGTAACCGCCACCACCTGGTTGAAGCTGGTGTGCAAGCGTTTGGTTTTTTCATTCACCAGCAAGGGCAGCGTATCCACATAGGTTGATTTCAATTTCACCAGCTCGCGGTAATCAAGGATCTTCGCTACAATCGGGTGCTTGCCTTCCAGCTTGGAGAGCACATCTTCGCCGGTGGCATACTGGCCGGTTTTTGTTTTCTTCGGCTTCTCAATAATTTTGAGGTAATCGAATAAGATCTCGCCCACCTGCTTAGGAGAAGAAATGTTGAACTTAGTTCCGGCGAGCTCCTGGATCTCCGCATCCACCTTGCTGATGTCCTCCTGCAATTGCATGGAGAATTCTTTCAGCACATTCACATCAAGGTTGATCCCTTCGCGCTCCATACCGGCCAGTGCTTCGATCAATGGGATTTCCACTTCATGGAACAAGGCTTCCGTTTCCGTTTCTTTCAGCTTCGGCTCAAAGGCATGCTTCAGCTTCAGGGTAATGTCCGCATCTTCGGCCGCATAATCCTTAATAATATTGAGCGCCACAGAGCGCATCGTTTGCTGCTCTTTTCCTTTTTTACCAATCAGCGTTTCAATGCTGATCGGTGAATAGTCGAGGTAGGTTTCTGCCAGCACATTCATATTATGCCTCATCTCCGGCATGAAGAGGAAGTGGGCCACCATGGTGTCCCATAATTTGTTGTGGATGTCGATCCCGTAATTCTTTAAGATCTGCAAATCGTATTTGATGTTCTGACCGATGAGTGTTTTCGTGCCATCCGAAAATAACGGCCTGAACCTGTCGGCCAGTTTCTGCGCCTCCACCTGGTCTTCCGGAAACGGCAGGTAGTAAGCTTCTCCGGGCTTTACCGCAAAAGACATACCTACTAGTTCTGCCAGCAATGGATCGAGGCCGGTTGTTTCCGTATCGAAACAATATTCGGCAGCTGCGTTCACTACCGAAAGCAAGGCATCGACAGATTCCGGTGTGTCACACAGGATATAATTGGGATTCAGGTCGGTGATGGTTTTGTAGGCTTTGGCAGCTTCTGCCTCTATGTTTTCCTCGCTGAACAGGTCGCCGGTGCCTGTGCTGAAAAGATCAGGCTGTTCAGCCTTGGCCGGTTTTGCTTCTTTCGTTTTTCCGGAGTTGGCAAATAACTCTTTCCCTCCCCCGATGTCTTCACCCAATACTTTTTGAGCGATGCCTCTGAACTCCAGCTCAATGAACAGCTCGCGCAAGATATCCTTATTCACTTCTTTCATCACTAATTCCTCTTCATTGAATTCAATCGGCACATCCAGGATAATGGTCGCCAGCCATTTCGACTGGATCGCCTTATCCTTATTCATCTCTACCTTTTCCTTCAGCTTGCCTTTCAGCTTATCGGTATTCTCTAATAAATTTTCTATGGTGCCGAAATCCCTGACGAGCTGGATGGCGGTCTTCTCGCCTACCCCGGGGATTCCAGGGATGTTATCCACCTTATCGCCCATCAAGCCCAAAATATCAATGAGCTGCGCTACATGCGTGATCTCCCATTTCTTACAGATCTCCTCTACCCCTAATATTTCAGCACCATTCCCTAAGCGCGCCGGCTTATAGATAAACGTATTCTCATCCACCAGCTGCCCGTAATCCTTATCGGGCGTCATCATGTAGGTTGTAAAGCCTTTCTGCTCGGCGATCTTTGCCAGGGTACCGATGGCGTCATCCGCTTCGTAACCCGGCACACCGATGATCGGGATATTAAAGCCTTTGATGAGATCGGTGATGAGGGGAATCGAGATCCTCAGGTCTTCCGGCATCTCTTCGCGGTTGGCCTTGTAATCCGAAAAATCCGTATGCCTCACCGTTGGCCCTTCCATATCAAATACCACGGCGATGTGGCTTGGCTTTTCTTTGGTCAGGATTTCCAG
The DNA here is from genome assembly GCA_943362175.1 of Hydrocarboniphaga daqingensis. Taxonomy (GTDB): domain Bacteria; phylum Bacteroidota; class Bacteroidia; order B-17B0; family Aurantibacillaceae; genus UBA4416. The sequence continues at coordinate 286,055 of CALRIU020000002.1, forward strand.
CAGGGTATTCGTAAAGCCAAACACCGCCGAAGTGTTCAGCCCTTTGGACGTCACGCGGGGGTTGCTGCTGAACGCAAAGTAAGCCCTGTAGATAAGGGCATACGCATCGAGCAGGAATAATTTTTTGGGTGTATCTTTTGTGATCATCTTGTTTTTTTATTTAAACGCAGAGGCGCGAAGAAGACGCAAAGCGCGCAGAGTTTAATAGTGAATCATGAATGCCGCTGGTTAAAGCGGAAATTTAATTTCGTAGAGCGTCGGCCAGAGCTTTCCGGTAACAATAATTTTATTGCTGACCGAATCGTAAGCAATGCCGTTTGTTTCCAGCGAGGTCGGGTTCTTGGTCTTGCTCTCCATCAGGAGTGAGCTCAGGTCCATTTTACCAACCACATCGCCCGTGTTAGGATCGATCTTCACCACGGTACCCGTCATCCAGATATTGGCATAGATATAACCCTTGATGTATTCCAGCTCATTCAGGTTTTCTGTCACTTTTCCATTTTCTGCCACATCCAGTGTTTTAGTCACCGCAAAGCTTACCGGGTCGAGGAAATACAGGTAGCTCGTACCATCGCTCATGATGAGGCTTTTGCCGTCGGTCGTAAGGCCCCAGCCTTCACGGTTGGTGTAGGTGAATTTCCCGATATTCTGAAATGTTTTTCCATCGTAAATAAAACAGGTCTGGTTTTTATAGGTGAGCTGGTACACCTTCCCATTCAGGAACACCGTGCCTTCACCGAAATAAATGGCCTTATCAAGCTCTGCCTTGACGTCTATCTTCCCGGTCTTCAGATCCACCGGCCCGAAGATAGACCTGGCCTGGGGCACATTATCCGGGGAGCCTGTGCTTTCATACAACTTTCCTTCATGAAAATGAAGGCCTTCCGTAAAAGAAGTCACATCGTGCGGGTACTGGTTTTCTACCGTGAATTTGATCTCAGGCACTTTCGGCGTTTCTACTTCCACCTCTACCGGCGGAGGCGTCACTGTTTTCGGTTTTTCTTCTTCGCATCCTGTCAGCAAAGCCGCCAGTGATCCGATAGCCAGGCAAGCGATGGCCAGGTATTTCATCATTCTCATTCCAGAGTTAATTTTAAATTAAAGATTCCAGCTTGCGCCTTCTTTTCCGTCCTTCACCTGTATGTTTGCTTCCGCCAGCTTATTGCGGATCTCATCCGAGGTGGCAAAGTCCTTGTTGGCTTTGGCTTTCGCACGGAGCTCCAGCACCAGCTTCATCACACCTTCCAGCGCGGTATTCGCTTTCCCGGTTTCTTCCTCTTTCTTAAGGCCCATCACATCAAACACGAAATGCTGGTAGATGGATTTCAAAAGATCCAGATCAGCCTGCGTCAATTTCAGCTTCCCGTCGTTGGCAGAGTTGATCATGCGGATGGCTTCAAACAAATGCGCAATGAGCACCGGTGTATTGAAGTCATCGTTCATGGCCTCGTAGCAGGCCCTTTCGAGCGCCGCCACATCTTCCGAAGAGCTATCGGATGCTTTCAGCGTTTGCAATACCTTATAGCTTTCCATCAGGCGGTAATACGCCTTTTCGGAAGCTTCCAGCGCTTCGTTGCTGAAATCGAGGGTACTGCGGTAATGCGTTTGCATCATGAAAAAACGCACAGCCATCGGGCTGAAGCCTTTCTTCAGCAAAGGGTGCGCACCGGTAAATAATTCCATCGGCAAAAAGCTGTTCCCTAAAGACTTGCTCATCTTCTGGCCGTTTACCGTCAGCATATTGGTATGAATCCAGTAGTTGGCCGGGCTTTTACCGCAATAGGCTACATTCTGGGCAATTTCGTTGGTATGGTGCGTGGCCTGCAGGTCCATGCCGCCGCCATGAATATCGAATTGCTCGCCGAGGTATTTGGTGCTCATGGCCGAGCACTCGATGTGCCAGCCCGGAAACCCAACGCCCCAGGGGCTTGGCCATTTCATCAGGTGCTCCTGCTTGGCTTTGATCCATAAGGCAAAATCGAGGCGCCCGCGCTTATCGCTTTGCCCGTCGAGGTCGCGCGTATTTTCAAGAAGCTCGTCCAGCTTACGGCCGGTGAGGGCCGTGTAGTTGTTAGACTTCGCGTATTTCTCCACATCAAAATAAATCGTACCGTTGCTTTCGTAAGCCAGGCCGTTGTCCATGATCTTTTTGGCGATCTCCTGCTGCTCGATGATGTGGCCGGTAGCCGTTGGCTCTATGCTCGGCGGCAGGGTGTTGAACAGGCTCATCACATCGCGGAAACCGACGGTATAGGTCTGCACAATCTCCATAGGCTCCAGCTGCTGCAGCTTGGCTTTTTTCGATACTTTGTCCTCACCTTCATCACCGTCGCTTTCCAGGTGACCGGCATCTGTGATGTTGCGCACATAGCGCACTTTGTAGCCTATATGAGTGAGGTAGCGGTAAATAATATCAAAGGACATAAAGGTGCGGCAGTTCCCCAAATGCACATCGGCATAAACGGTGGGGCCACACACATACATTCCAAGAAAAGGGGCATTGATGGCTTTAAATTCTTCTTTCTTTCTGCTAAGTGTATTATAGATAAACAGCTTTTCCATATCGTGAATAAGATTCTAAATTTAACAATAAAAAAAGACGGCACGAGGCCGTCTTTAATAATTTAATGATTTTTTGTATTAGTTTTCGATTGGGGCATCGCCCACGTAGATCCCGTTTTTGTATACAGAAATGCGTTGTAAGATGCCGTTTTCATCGTAAATGTAGTTTTTCCCATCCATCAAACGGTTGTCTTTGAAAATACCGTCTTTGGTGATTTGTTTGTTTTTGTTGTAAGTAATGTTCGGACCGTTTAATACCATCGGGCCTTTGGTGGTAGCGCCGTTCGGTTTTTCATCCGGCTTCAGGACTACTTTCGGACCTTCGATTTTTTCTACTGTTTTTACGATTGGTTTTTTAGGCTCGTATTCTTTGATGGAAGCGACGTCCACATTGCCGTCGTTGAAGGTTTTTTCCGCTTTGATATCCCCGTTCTCGTGGTATTCTTTGATGACACCGGCTTCTTTGCCGTTTACAAAGTTACCCTCGATGGCCAGCTGCCCGTTCTCGTAGAAATATTTAACAGGACCTTCGCGTTTTCCGCTGGCATTGAAGTTAAACTCGTGCTGTGGCTGACCGTTTTCGTAGTATAATTTATAGGGACCTGTCCAGCGGTTATTTTTCCAGTTTCCTTCTTCGGAAATCTTTCCGTTTTCATGGTACATGATCGCGTAGCCATCAGGGCGGCCATTCTGGAAAGTCAGCTGGTTTTTCATATTACCATTACAATAGTACTCAAACCATTTTCCCACTTTGCGGTTGTCGGCGTATTTTCCTTCTTCGGCTTTTTGCTCCGGGCCGAAACAGGATCCTGGCTTATGTTTGCCTTTCAGGATCCATTTCCCCTGCTTTTTCCCCAATGCGTCTATCAGGTTGATAGTATCTCCTTTAGGGCCCACTTCATAGGACTGAGATTGACCCTGACTGATCTGATACACTAAAAAAATCAGGATAAAATATGTTTTTTTCATAGGCGATAACTGTTTACTAAATTATGTAATCTGTCTCTATTCTTCACGAAATTTTAGACAAACACAATAAAATGAACGATGATTTTTTCAAAAGTGTTAAATAAGGTAAAATTTACAGTTCATACGGCCAATGTCCGTAATAGTTACAGTCACATCACACTTTTTATGCCAAGTTTTTCAACATGTTATCCACCAGTCCGGCCAGGTTGTATTTTTCCTTCCAACCCCAGTCTTTTTGGGCTTCGGAATCGTCAATGCTCTTCGGCCAGCTGTTGGCGATCTCCTGCCTGAAGTCGGGCTTGTAGCTTATTTTAAAGTCGGGAATATGTTTTTGGATTTCGGCGGCAATTTCCTTCGGAGTGAAACTGATGCCGGCCAGGTTATAGCTGCTCCTGATTTTTATTTGCTCAGCCGGGGCGTGCATGATCTCAATCGTGGCCCGGATGGCATCTTCCATGTGCATCATCGGCAGGGCTGTATCTTCTGAAAGAAAGCATTCGTAGCTTTTATGTTTCAGCGCCTCATGAAATATATGGACGGCATAATCCGTCGTTCCTCCCCCGGGAGCCGATTTCCAGCCAATTAAACCCGGATAGCGCAGGCTTCTCACATCCACACCATGCTTATGGTAGTACCATTCGCACCAGCGCTCTCCCGCCTGCTTGCTGATGCCATATACCGTGGATGGCTCCATCACGGTATACTGCGGGGTTTTGATGCCCGGGGTCGTGGGGCCGAAGACTGCAATAGAGCTTGGCCAGTATACTTTGCTGATGTGTTTTTCTTTTGCCAGCTCCAGCACATGGAAGAGGCCTTCCATATTCAGCTTCCAGGCAAAGGCCGGATTCTGCTCACCGGTAGCCGACAGCAGGGCCGCCAGCAGGTATACATGCGAAATATCATGCTTCTTCACCACGTTGAGCAGGGCATCCTTGTCCAGTACGTCCAGCTTTTCGAACGGATTATTATCCAAAGCCGGAATGGGCTTCAGATCGGCCGCCACCACATTGCTCGACCCATACAATAAGCTCAGTTCCTGTGCCAGCTCTATTCCAATTTGCCCTCCGGCACCAATGATTAAAATTTTATCTTCTTTGTTGTACATGATTTTTGTCAGTTCCCGTTTTTTAGTTTTTCACTATCTTTGCAAACGTATAAATAATTTTTTGATTTGGGAACCGCCTGGGCGATAACCTTTTCCCGATCAAAAAGATAATAGTATAACCTGCAATTGTACCTATTATGTCTGTATTCCGGTCAGCCTTTCCAGGCTGATGAATAGATTCATGTGGCTACAATGCAACCCATTCCAATAGTACCATGAAAATGCCCGAATTAAGAAACCGAGTTAACAAAGAAGTCCTCAAAGAACGCCTCGCTGCAGAAGCTGTGGAGCGCGTGACCCTCTCGTTCTACAAATATGTGCGGATCGACGAGCCGAAAGCCTTGCGTGACCATTTCTTTATGTCCTGGTCTGCCCTCAACTGCTTTGGCCGCATCTACATTGCCCACGAGGGCATCAATGCCCAGATGAGCGTACCGAAGATGCACTGGGACGAATTTCTGAAACAGCTCTACAGCGATGAGCGCTTTCATGAAGTTCCTTTGAAAATTGCCGTGGACGGTAACGGAAAGTCTTTTTACAAGCTCACCATTAAGGTAAAAGAAAAAGTAGTGGCCGACGGTATTTCCGATCCGGGATTCGATCCGTCGGACACCGGCACTTACCTCGATGCGCAGGGCTTCAATGCCGCTATCGAAGACCCCAATACCATTGTGGTGGATATGCGCAACCACTACGAAAGCGAAGTGGGCCGTTTCGACCATGCCTTCTGCCCCGACGCCGATACCTTTCGCGAGGAATTACCTTTAGTGGTTGACCACCTGAAAGGGCAGGAAGATAAAAAAGTGATCATGTACTGCACCGGCGGGATCCGCTGCGAGAAGGCCAGTGCTTACCTGAAGCATAAAGGCTTTAAGGATGTGAACCATTTGAAAGGCGGCATCATTCAATATGCCAAAGAGGTGAAGGAGCAGGGATTGGAAAGTAAATTCAGAGGGGTGAACTTTGTGTTTGACGAGCGGATCGGCGAGCGCATTACGCCGGATGTGCTCTCGAACTGCCATCAGTGCGGAAAGCCCTGCGACACGCATGTGAACTGTAAGAACGACGATTGCCACCTGTTGTTTATCCAGTGCGATGCATGCGCCGATAAGATGCAGGGATGCTGCACGCCGAAATGCATGGAGATAGCTGCGCTGCCGCTTGAGGAACAAAAAGCACTGCGAAAAGGAAAGCTGAAAAGCGATGCCGAAAATCTTTCGGTATACAAAAGCCGGCTGAGGCCGAATCTGGCGGAAATGATAAAAAAACAAAATAACCAGACGGGTTAAAACAGAATAGTTTTATCTTTATGAAGAGAAAGCAGCAGGAATCAGCCATGAAAAAAAGCATCATCCTATTAACCGGTCTTTTTTGCGTCGTCTTCTTTTTCCAGGATTGTAAAAAACTGAAAAAATATACGGACTTCGACGTCAACTATTCTACCGATTTCGTGATCCCTGCTTCGGGTGGACTCATCAACCTTCCTATCAACATCGCCACTCCCGAGACAACAACCAATACCGAAGGCACCTACGAAAACGAGGACACAGAAGCCAAACTGGTGGATGAAGTCATTATGACGCGTCTCAACCTGGTAATTAATTCTCCGCAAAATGCCAGCTTCGATTTTCTTACGAACATCGAGGTATACCTTTCTGCCTCCGGCCATCCGGAAGTAATGGTGGCTTCCAAATACAACATCCCTCAAACGGGGCTCAGGAGCCTGGAGCTGGACACGCATAACGAGAACCTGAAAGCTTACCTGGAAGAACCTGCGTTTAAGATCCGCGTCAAAACAACCCTGCGCCAGTCGTTGACCTATGATGTGTCGATGACGGCCAATGAAACCTTTCATGTGAAAGCCAAACTTAAAAACCTATTCAAAAAATAATCCACTAAACTATGCCACTCTATCACCACTTAGGGAATATCCCCCAAAAGCGCCACACGATTTTTAAATCGCCGCAGGGAAATTTTTATTACGAACAACTTTTCGGCACGGAAGGCTTCCATGGCTTTTCTTCGCTGCTCTACCATACGCACCGGCCCACCCAGGTCAAAGAGATCATTAAAAGCTACGATGTATCGCCGAAAGCGGCTATCGACAAAAACATCAAAGCGCTGTTATTAAAAGGCTTCGAGGTGAAGCCTGCCGACGATTTCCTGGATAGCCGCAAAACCATGCTGTTTAACAGCGACTGCTACATTGGCCTGGCTGCTCCGAAACAAAGCATGAAAACGTATTTCTATAAAAATGCGGATTGCGATGAAATGCTGTTCATTCACAAAGGAAGCGGCACGCTGCGCACCTTTATGGGAAATATTCCTTTTGAATACGGCGATTACCTGGTTATTCCAAGGGGCATGATCTACCAGATGGAATTTGATACAACGGATAACCGCATTTTTTATGTGGAAACGCCGCATCCTTTGTACACGCCGAAGCGTTATAAAAATGCGAGCGGCCAGCACCTCGAGCATTCGCCTTTCTGCGAGCGTGATTTTAAATTGCCATCGCAGCTCGAAACCTATGATGAGAAAGGCGACTTCCTCATGAAGATCAAAAAAGAGGGAATGATCCATGAAGTGGTATATGCCACGCATCCCTTTGATGTGGTAGGCTGGGACGGCTACAATTTCCCCTGGGCGTTTTCCATTCATAATTTTGAGCCGATCACCGGGCGCGTACATCAGCCGCCTCCCGTACACCAGACTTTTGAAACACCGGCTTTCGTGGTGTGCTCTTTCTGCCCGCGCTTATATGACTATCACCCGCTGGCGATCCCTGCTCCTTACAACCACAGCAACATCGACAGCGACGAGGTCCTGTATTATGTAGACGGCGATTTTATGAGCCGCAACAATATCGAACAAGGTCACATCACCCTGCACCCGAAAGGAATTCCGCACGGACCTGCGCCGGGAGCAATGGAGCGCAGTATCGGACAAACGGTCACGCAAGAGCTGGCAGTGATGGTGGATACCTTCCGCCCGCTGAAAGTGACGGAAGATGCGATGAACATTGACGATGGCAAATATTATAAGAGCTGGGTGGAGTAAGGGATAGGCATTGTGCTTAAGGAGTGCTGCACCAGAGACATGAAGGGTTTAGTTCTTTTTAGGGCGCTGCCTCTTTCGCCCTAAAAAAACCGGAACGACGTGGAGCCCGGAGTGGCTCGCCCGGGTGCCCAAATAATAAATTGCCTTACCATGATGAGAGGCTGAATCATTACAACATGTCGTGATAGCATGACCTGCCACAAATACCATAACGATAATTGGATATTCAAAAAATAAATCCGATATTCACATTTCAGTCTTAACTGACCTGAATCATGGAATCTAAACTTTTAAAAAATAAGTTGGAGCTTCGCGCCTTGTACATGGCCATGTGGTCAGTTCCCTTTGATGGAACTATCGGGTAATCTGTTTATCCGGTCCTTGTGTTGACTTCGGCTCCGCTCAGTCAACGAGAAGAATTTTCAAAAAATAATCACCGGCCGATTTGCCTTACCAGGATAAATCGCCCTCTTAACAAATCATTATCATGGCAAAAGAAATTAAAAACGTAGAATACGGATTAGAAAAAATATTTGAAGGCGCACAGGACTTCCTGCCTTTATTGGGAACGGATTATGTTGAATTTTATGTAGGAAATGCCAAGCAGGCGGCCCACTATTATAAAACGGCTTTCGGCTACCAGTCCTACGCTTACGCTGGCCTGGAAACGGGCATGACAGACCGCACATCTTATGTCTTGAAACAGGATAAGATCCGTCTGGTATTGACCACTGCTTTGAAAAGCGACTCAGCTATTGGCGAGCACGTGAAAAAACACGGCGACGGTGTGAAGATCATTGCCCTGTGGGTGGAAGATGCCCGCAGTGCTTATGAGGAGACCGTGAAGCGCGGCGCGAAATCCTTCATGGAGCCAACGGTGGAAAAAGACGAGCATGGCGAAGTGGTGCGTTCCGGTATCTATACGTATGGCGAAACTGTACACTTGTTTGTAGAGCGCAAAAATTATAAAGGTGCTTTTTTACCGGGCTTCAAAGAGTGGAAGAGCGATTACAATCCGGCACCGACCGGCCTGAAATTCATTGACCACATGGTGGGCAATGTGGGCTGGAACCAGATGAACGAAACGGTGAAATGGTACGAGGATGTGATGGGCTTTGTAAACTTCCTGTCTTTTGACGACAAGCAAATCACCACTGAATACTCAGCGCTGATGAGTAAGGTGATGAGCAACGGCAACGGGCGTATCAAGTTCCCGATCAACGAGCCTGCCGAAGGCAAAAAGAAATCGCAGATCGAGGAGTACATTGATTTTTATGAAGGAGCGGGTGTTCAGCACTTAGCCCTGGCTACCGACGACATCATCAAAACAGTGACTGACCTGAAAGCACGCGGTGTTGAGTTTTTACCTCCTCCTCCTCAGGCTTACTACGACGATATTCCAAGAAGGCTTGGCGTTCACATGGACATTATGAAAGAAGACATTTCCAAATTACAGGAGCTGTCTATTTTAGTGGATGCCGATGAGGAAGGTTACTTATTACAAATCTTTACCAAACCGGTGGAAGACCGTCCGACTTTGTTCTATGAGATCATCCAGCGGATGGGCGCGAAAGGCTTCGGTGCCGGCAATTTCAAGGCCTTGTTCGAATCCATTGAGAGGGAGCAGGCTCTGAGAGGTACCTTGTAATTGACCTTTCGACTACGCTCAGGGTCCGTTTCGATCAGGCTCTGAGTGCGACAAACAAAAAAACTCCCGGAAAGATCTTCCGGGAGTTTTTATTTGTCATGACCTACGAAGTGAAGAGCAAGGGCGAATCATCAGGTAGCTTAGTCCCGATAGTTATTGGGACAGCCACCATGCGTTGACTGATCACGACGCGTCGCAACTCGAAGTCAACCACAGAAACATCACTTAACAATCATTAAGTGGCATATAATTATCCATCTAAATCCCTACATTTGGTGATATACTCCAACTCATGAATTTCATCAAAAACATATTCGGCAAAAAAGATGCTTCGATCCATAAACCGGCGCCCTTATCCTATAGCGAATTCTGGACCTGGTTCAGCCAACACGAGCAGGCGTTTCTGAAAGCGGTTCAGGAGCGTCATACGATCGAAAAAGAGTTCTTCGACCCTCTTTCGGCTAAGCTGGCTGAGATCAAAGAAGGTTACTTCTTTCTCACAGGCATGCCCGATAAGCAAACGGCGGAGCTGATCTTTACACCGGATGGTGTAATCAAAAACATTGTATTTGCCGAAGAGCTGGTGGCCGCTGCACCTGCTATCAGTCATTGGAAATTTATCGCCCTGAAGCCTGCCATCGATATCGAACATATCAGCATCAACATGGCGGGCTATGAATTTCATAAGGACAACATGCATTTTTATTTCAGTAATGATCCGGAATACCCGGATAATATTGAAATCACTATTGTTCACGATGATTTCACGGAAGAGCAGAAATCGCCGATTACCAATGGCTGTTATATTTTCCTGGATAATTTCCTGGGCGAATTGAATTTCGTAAACATGATCGATGTGTTGCGTGTAACGGGGAGAAGTGCTATGGAAGCAGGAAAAGAGCTGGTGCCGCTTGCCAAACTGAAAGATTACCTGATCTGGCGTGAAAAAGAATTTATTGAAAAATACGAAGGCACGAGGCGGGAAACCGATGAAGATAATTACTCCATGCTGCAGGCCGAGCTGGAAAGCGGGAATATGCTGATTGCCATCATGAATATGAACCTGCTTAAATGGGATGCAAAGGCTTCCCATCCCTGGATCATGACCGTGGAAATCGAATACGACGGACATGCGACCGGAGGCATGCCTGATAAAAAAACAATGGCGGAGTTGGATCAGATCGAAGAAGAGATCATTGCTCAACTGAAGGACACTGATGGTTATCTGAATATCGGCCGACAGACAGCAGAAAATACCCGGGAGATTTACTTCGCCTGCAAGGAGTTCAGGAAACCTTCCAAAGTACTACACACCTTGATTCAAGAGCATTCGGGGGATCTGAAAATCAGCTATAGCGTGTATAAAGATAAATACTGGCAGTCCTTCGACCGTTTTATGCAGCGCTAAACGGTTCACGATGTGGAAGCTCTTATACAGCTTTTGCGCGTTTTGAAGAGGTATAAGAGAGCTCATGAGTTTTTCAACAGAGGCCGATTCAACAGATACTCATTCAGTCCTTCCTAATCCTCACTAAATTCAGGCGGATATATATTCCCCTGCCGGCCGCCCTTTTTTTTCCTATTATTGCGTTGGCTACTACAGCCGTTTTATGTAGATAAAGCAGGTTTGGTCTATTGGTATTTACGAAGCCAACAAGGCCGGCATGTTAACCTGCTGCTACTCTTATTGGGTTTGGAAACCAGGTAACGAGTAGCCATCAATGTAGAAACAGGTTGATTATGGACCGGAGAAACCATCCATGGTTTCGACAGATCTTTTTTTGTTCTTAAGTTAAATTGGTACTCTTTTTATTATCTCAATATTCTTTGTTTATGGACCGCTTTTCTATTCCATCAATTTTTAAAACTAAACCAATGAAAAAACTAACATTCGCGATCGGTCTATTTGGACTTTGTTGTTTAAATGATTTGCACGCTCAGGTTGTAAGTACGTTCGCGGGAACTATCGGTGGTCCCGGATCTACCGATGGAACAGGAACATCGGCCCGTTTTAATTTTCCTTACAGTGTCTGTTCCGACGCCTCGGGAAATCTCTATGTAGCAGATTTCGTAAGCCATAAGATCAGAAAAATAAGCGCTTCAGGTATCGTCAGCACCTTAGCCGGCTCCGGATTGGCAGGTTCCGCAAACGGCACAGGATCCGCAGCAAGCTTCAATTATCCCCAGGGGATATGCGCCGATGCTGCCGGCAATATTTATGTTGGCGACACTTACAACAACATGATCAGAAAAATCACTTCTGCCGGCGTGGTAAGCACATTCGCCGGATCGGGCGTAACGGGTAATGCTGACGGAACAGGCACAGGTGCCAGCTTCAGCCATCCGCAGGGAATTTGCTTTGATGCCGGTGGAAATATGTATGTGGCGGATGTCGGAAACCATAAGATCAGGAAAATCACACCTTCAGGTGTCGTCAGCACCTTTGCAGGCTCCGGCATTGCGGGTTCCGCCGACGGAACGGGAACGGCCTCCAGTTTTAACAGCCCGGCAGGCATCTGCATCGATGCGAATGGGGACATGTATGTGAGCGATTCTCAAAACCGTAAAATACGAAAGGTCACCTTATCGGGAGTCGTCAGCACGTTTGCAGGCTCGGGTGCTTCCGGCGCCACGGACGGATTGGGAACGGCCGCCAGTTTTGCAAGTCCTGTCGGGATTTGCATTGACGCATCGGGTACTATCTACGTCGCGGATGCTTCCAATGCGAAAATCAGGAAAATAAACCCGTCGGGCCTTGTCAGCACCTTCTTAGGTTCGGGTATCGCGGGAGATCTTGATGCAACAGGCACCGCTGCCAGGTTCTGGAATCCTTACGGCATCTGTTCCGACATTTCAGGAAACCTTTACATCGCGGATTCCGATAATCATAAAATCAAAAAAAGCACGCCTACCGGCGTCGTCACAACCTTTGCCGGTTCCCGGGCGCTGTCCGGCTCAACAGACGGAACAGGAACATCCGCGCTGTTTTATAATCCGCAGGGGCTTTGCTCGGATGCGTCCGGCAATATTTATGTGGCGGACTATAGCAACCAGGAAATCAGGCAAGTCACTTCCTCCAGCGTAGTCACTACTTTCGCAGGCTCTACTACTCCGGGCTCAACCAATGGTACAGGGAGCGCAGCCAGCTTCTTTAATCCCATGGGTGTTTGTTCCGATACATACGGTAATATTTATGTGGCCGATACCTATAACCATAAAATCAGAAAAATAGCTCCTTCAGGAGCTGTTACAACATTTGCCGGTTCCGGATCGGCGGGATCAGCGGATGGATTGGGCACGGCCGCTACGTTCAATGAGCCTGCTGGAGTGTGTTCAGACATTAATGGAAATATCTATGTGGCTGACGGAGCAAGCCGAAAAATAAGAAAAGTAACGCCTGCCGGGCTGGTAACTACATTGGCGGGGTCCGGAGCCGCAGGCTCGACCAATGGCACGGGAGCAGCCGCCAGCTTTTATTATCCACAGGGCATTTGCATCGATGCGGCAGGGGATCTTTATGTTGCCGATTATCCAGATCATAAAGTAAGAAAAGTCAGCTCCGCAGGCCTTGTCACAACGTTTGCCGGTTCGGGAATAAGCGGCTCAACAGATGGTGCCGCTGCTTCAGCTACCTTTTATAATCCGGCGGGACTATGTTCCGATGCCTCCGGAAATATCTATGTCGCAGATTTCGGAAACAATAAGGTCAGGAAAATTACGCCGTCGGGAATCGTCAGTACACTGGCAGGCTCCGGCACTCCGGCTTCGGACGATGGTATCGGGGTTTCCGCCGGATTTAGCGGGCCCTCAGGCATATGCCTCGACGCGTCGGGTAACATTTTCGTCTCAGATTACAACACACATAAACTCAGGAAAATAACCTTTTGTACGGAGCCGCCGGCACCGGCCAATAATACCGCATCAGCCAGCATGCAGGTATGTGTTGGAAACAGTACGACCTTATCTGCCATAGGTTCTGGAACCGTTAATTGGTTTTCCGGTTCAACGGGCGGAATGCCAATTGCTACTGGCGCTACCATAAGCACTTCAAATACACTGACAGCAGGAAGTTATATTTACTATGCAGAAGATATGACCTGCATGAGCAGCTTAACCAGAACAGCTATTTCTTTTACAGTAAATCCAAAGCCTACCATTTCCGTAAACAGCGGATTGGTCTGTTCAGGGAGCTCATTTTCGATCGTACCCGGCGGAGCCGATACCTATACCATTTCCGGAGGCTCGTTCAACGTATCGCCGGCCACAACGAGCACCTACAGCATCACGGGCACCAGCGCACAGGGCTGCGTCAGCTCCAATACGGCAGTCAGCACCGTATCGGTGAATGCTTCGCCGATCATAACGGCAATTAGCAACTATAGTGTGATATGCAGCGGACAAAGCGCCACCTTAACGGCCGTCGGTGCCAGTACCTATACCTGGAATACAGGGGTTAGTCTGCCGACCATAACAATATCTCCAACCGTAACCACCACGTATACCGTTTCCGGGACCAATGCTTTGGGCTGCAACAATAGTTCAACCGTTACGCAAAGTGTGAGCACTTGTACAGGCATAGAATCTCCTTCTGAGCCCATGAATGCCATTAGTCTTTTTCCTAATCCGGGCAATGGTATTTTTACGATCAGATTAAATGCAACAGCACGGGTAATCCTCACCAATCATTTGGGAGACATTATATTTGATGACATCCTGAATGAAGGAGAACAGTTCATCGATATTCAACAACAAGCATCCGGAATGTATATTGTGACCGTAAAGAATGACAATAATTACACGGCATTTAAGCTCATGAAGCAATAGCTATTCTAAATCCCGGGATTTCGGTTCCGGGATTTTTTTGTCAAAAAACCGGGCACAACCAGGTCTGTTGCCATTTACACCGGGTCAGCATCTACCTGCAAACGGTAAATGCTTTTTTTATTATTGTATTGGAGCAAATCGATTTCCTGCTTCAATAAATTACGTACCTGCGTGGGAGAGTATTCCCGGTTTATTTTCAGGAGAACGCGCTTGTGGTATTGATCCTTAATCTTGGCGACCAGCGGGAATTCAGGGCCGAGCATCATGCCGCCGAACAAAGGTTTCAGTTGCCGGGCCAATTGTTCTGCCAGGTCATTCACGGTAGCAAGGTCCTTTGAAACCACCGTCAGCTCGATGACGCGTGTGAAAGGCGGATAATGGTACTGTTCACGTTCCGGGATCTGTGATTGGTAAAACTGCAGGTAATTATCGGCCAGCACATGGTTAATGACTTCGTGTTCCGGCTGGTTGGTTTGAATGTACACCGTTCCTTTTTTCTGCTTCCGCCCTGCCCTGCCGCTTACCTGTACAATGAGCTGGTAGGCTTTTTCATAAGAACGGAAATCCGGAAAATTCAACACGCTGTCTACGTTGAGCACGCCCACCACGCTCACGTTGTCGAAGTCCAAACCTTTTGTCACCATCTGGGTCCCTACAAGAATATCGATATTACCGAGCTCAAACTCGTCGATGAGTTGCTTGTAGGCGTATTTGCTGCGGGTGGTGTCGAGGTCCATGCGCGCCACCTTGGCCGCCGGAAAAAAGATCTCGATTTCCTCTTCTATTTTTTCGGTACCAAAGCCTTTATATTTCAAATTGTTGTTGCCGCAGGCCTGGCAGCTGGTGGGTGGCTGCATCGTATAGCCGCAGTAGTGGCAGCTCAGCTTATTGGTTTGCTTGTGATAGATCAGCGCCACATCGCAATGCGTGCAATGCGGGATCCAATGGCAGGCGCTGCATTCGGTATAGGGTGCAAAGCCGCGGCGGTTCTGGAATAAGATCACCTGCTCTTTCTTTGCCAGCGCTTCGGTAATGGCCGTGACGAGCTGGTGCGAAAAAATAGATTTGTTCTGCTGCTGCTGTGTTTCTTTTTTCAGATCGCAAATCACCATGTCCGGTAATGCTGCATTGCCAAAGCGTTGCGTAATCCGTACCAGTCCGAATTTATCGTGGAGGGCATTGTAATACGTTTCAAAAGAGGGCGTGGCTGTTCCGAGCAGCACCTTTGCCTTATGCAGGCCTGCCAGGTACATGGCCGCATCGCGGGCATGGTAGCGCGGCGCGGGATCCTGCTGCTTATAGGAATTGTCGTGCTCTTCGTCGATCACGATCAAACCCAGGTTGGTAAATGGCAGGAACACGGCCGAGCGTGTCCCCAGGATAATGTTGAAATGCTTCCCGTCGATGCGGGTTTCGTTTTCCCGGATGATCGAGTTCCAGATTTCCACGCGCTCATTCTCACTGAACTTGGAATGGTAGATCCCGACCGAATCGCCGAAGACCGCACGGATGCGGTTAATGAGCTGCGTCGTGAGGGCAATCTCAGGCACCAGGTATAGCACCTGTTTTCCTTCAGCGATCACACTCCGGATGAGCTCCGAATAGATCTCCGTTTTACCGCTGCCCGTCACGCCGTGCAGCAAGACCGCCTGCTTGCTTTCAAACTGCTGCCGGATGTCTTTCACCGCTTGCTGTTGAATGGCATTGAGCGTTTTCGCAGTCCGCTCTTTGTGATCGAATAGCAAACGGCTGGTTTCCAATTCCGTCTCTATGAGGATCTCCTTTTTCACCAGGCTCTTGATGACAGCCGTATCAACGGTTTTGAGCAATAGCGACTTTTTGACCAGGCCCAGTTGCTTCGCTGTTTCTTCCGATTTCAGGAGATGCAGCACCAGGAGTAACACTTCAGCCTGCTTAAAGGCTTTCTTCTCGAGGCTATCCAGCACGTCCTTCAATTGCAGCTCATTCTTTAATAAGTCGGGATTCACACCGATATAAGCCACCAGCTTAGGCTTGTATTTATCTTTTACCTCTTCGTAAATAACAACGGCCCCTTTTTTAATAAGCTTATTGATAAAGACCTGCACCGTCTTAATGCCCAGCATCACGCCCACATCGTCGAAGCTTAGCGAGGCGCTGGCCTGCAAGGCTTCCAGGACGTTGTGTTCTTTTTCCGTAAAATAATCGTACGGCATTTCATCGAGGCTGAAATTCGGGTTGAGCGTCACATGCGAGGTGCTGCTGAGCTTCAGACCGCTTGGCAAAGCCGCATTCATCACATCGCCCGGGTTGCAGACGTAATAGTGGGAGATCCAGTCCCAGAGCTTCAGCTGGGTATCCGTGATGATCGGCTCCTCGTCGAGAATGCTGTCGATGTATTTGGCCGTATAATCTTTGGGCGGCGTATGGTGAATGTTGTAAACAATAGCCGTATAGAACTTGGATTTCCCGAACTGCACGATCACGCGCTTGCCCACAGCCATAACCTCATTCAGCTCTTTGGGAATGCGGTACGTGAATTTATTCGGCACCGAAAGCGGCACGATCACATCAATGAATATGGTATCGTTGTTTTCCATTTTTTTGTTTTTCCGCGTCATTGCGGGTCGCTTTTTTGCGGCGAAGCCATCTCATGTATTGTGAGATTGCTTCGCTACGCCCGCAATGACGTCTCAACTGATAAACGCCGCCAACAGCACACCGGCTATCATGGAAGCGATCTTGGCAAGGTTGTACTTATGGTTCTCGCTGGTTTCAAACATGATGGCCGTAGAGATGTGTAAAAAGATCCCGATCACAATTCCGAAAGACAGCTTGAGGAAGCCATCGTAATTTTGTACGCCCACGGAATTCAGCACATAGCTGATGAGGCAGCCCAGCGGTGCCATGAACGCAAAGCCCAGCAGCAGTATAATCGTTTTTGTTTTGGAAGCATGGTGCTCCAGCAATAGGGTCACAAAAGCAATGGCAATAGGAATGTTATGCAGCGTAATGCCGAAGATAAGCGACTGCTGCGTGGAGAGCATGGTATTCGTTGCCGTATCCGCAATCAGCCCGCTTTGATAGATCGGCAGCCCTTCCAGAAGCGAATGCAGGTAGAGGCCGGTGATCATGCCCAGGGGCAAATGCTTTTTGCAGGAATCGCTGTGCGCATGCACATGCCCGTGCTCGATACCGGCGCTGAAATACTCGATGATGATCTGGATGAAAAAACCCACCAGGATAAACAGGCCGATGATCTTCCCGTCGGCTCCTTCATAAGCCTCCGGCAACAGGTGAGTCACCGAAATGGCAAAGAGGTATGCCGCGCTGAAAGCCAGCAGGAAACGAAGACTCCTGCCCCTGATCTTTAGCGACAAAAAAATCATCCCGGTAATAATCACCGGCAGGGATAATAAGAGAGTTAAAAGCCACAAGCTCATTGTTTCTGCATCACTAAAATTAAACGTGGAGAAGTCCCGGGATCGAAGTCCTGCAACTGGTAATTCCCGAAGGTGTTCAGGATCTTCAGGCGACAGTCCTTTGCCAGGTTTTCAAAATAAGCCCTGTCGAACAGCTTCACCCGCTCCTCATAATGGAAGCTTTCGCCTTTGTCCGTAAAATCAATGCCTTTGATGATCGTCTTGTTTTCGATCCGCTTCGAAATGGAAAAGGTAATCCCTTCCATCGTTTTCGTATCGTGAGGCGTCATTATCTTTCTCACATATTCCTGGTTCAGGTAATCGAATACAAACAGACCTCCCGGCTTCAGGGCTTTCTCCACCGCATCAAATACATGCAGGTCGTCTTCCCTCCTTTCGAAATAGCCGAAGCTCGTAAAGAGGTTGAACACCACATCAAAATAATTCGTCCGGAACAGCTTACGCATATCGTGTTGATAGAACTGCAGCGTATCGTTGGCGCTTTTCCCTGCCTCTTCGATGCTTTTCATGGAAAGATCCGTGCCTTCCACAAAATAGCCTTTGGAGTTCAGGTAAATGCTATGCCTTCCTTTGCCGCAGCATAGGTCCCAACACCTGGCATGGCGGTTTAGTTTAAGAAATTCCGTGATATTATCAATAAATAACGAGGCTTCGGAATAATCCCTGTTCTTATAGAGAATATGGTAATACGGCGTATCAAACCAGGATGAAAACCACTCTTTCTGCATAGCCTGCAAAGGTACTAAAACAAAAACACCGAACTAAATTAGTCCGGTGTTTTTTATAAGATAAAACGCCTGTTACCTGGCCATCACCTTCACATACTGGAACTTGCCGTATTTCTGGGTGTTTTGGTAATCTCCCTCGTATACAGGGCCACGCACCTGGTAAATGACTTTGAAATCGATTTTAGAAGCATCTCCGCCTTTGGCTGCTACATCTGCCTTGATTTTCTCCTGCAGGTTTTCCGCCCTTGTTTTAGCCAGCTCACGGTTGGATGGGAAGGCATGCGTCGGTACCTGGGAAGCGCTCGACATGATTTTCACTGCCGGGCTGCACTCTTTGGTCTTAGCCACGATGGCATCGATTAAGCTGTTCCAGTCGGCGGCTTCATTCACTTCGTTTTTGTCGTAAGCAAAATAGTAACCGTAATTGACAGGGCTTCCGCAACCCGTGTTGGCACCATTAAAGGTAGACCTGCCGTTGTTACCGGATTTCGTATTGTTACCATCATTGCCGTTGTTATTGTTGTTAGACGCAAGAGGAGCAACGTCGATTACCAGTGTTTTCTCGTATACTTTTTTAGCCGTCACGTTCATGGTGGTCAGGTAAACCTTATCCGATACCGTTCCGTTATTCTCACCAACCAGGTCATAGTTCACATCTTTCGACAGTTCAATGCCTTTGATGCGTCCCTTAGCATCCGTTACGCCGCTGTATTTGCTGCCATCGTTGCCTGTTAAGGTCACATTCGTATTCGGCAATGGCTTGCGCTTCGCGTTCACTGCTGTTACATTCAGGAACAGGTCGAAGGTTTTGGCCGGTTTTCCATCAAGGTACAATACCTGCGTAATGGATTTGCTGCCCTTAATGCCTACTGTATTAAAGCTGTTCACCGCCGATTTTTTACCGTTCGATTCCGCAACTAAGGTGTACAACTTATCAAAGGCTAAAGGCGTTCCGTCTTTTTTACCTTTGGCATCCATATCAAAGCTGGTATCAGCACCGCCTTTTTCCGTTAAGGTTACTTTGGCATTCGGCACCGGTTGCTTGTCCTTAGGATTGTTGAGCACGATCGTATTCAGCACTACGCCTTTTTCTTTCACCTTCACTTTTCCTAACAGGGCCACAGGCTCCAGGTTGATCTCTTTTTTGATCTCCTGGTAAGTGACATCATTCGTTACGTACAGGTCTTCGTTATAGAACTCCTCGCCTTTGCTCTGGTAAGAGAAATTGTAATTTTTGTTAGGAGGCAAAATGGTGGAAAAGGTTCCGTTTGCTTTTGGCCTGTAACGCCCTACGATCTCGCCGGTTTCCTTATTGGTCACCACGATCTCAAGGTCATCCGGAAGCTTTTCGTTATCGGCAGGAATGATAGATCCTTTAAATAAAGCCAGTGGCTTTTCTTTCGCATCCGGAATAAACATCATATAAATGTCTTTCTCGCCGAAGCCGCCTTCTTTGGAAGAGGAGAAATAACCGCGTTTGCCATCGGGAGAGGTCACAAAGAAGATATCATCACCCGGTGTGTTGATCGGGTAGCCCATATTCACAGGCTCCGAGAATTTTTTATCCTCTTCGATGATGGACACGAAAATATCGAAGCCACCCATGGTTTTATGTCCGTTGGAAGAGAAGATCAGTGTAATACCGTCGGGATGGATGAAAGGACCATCCTCATCGTATTTCGTATTGATGGTCGGACCTACGTTTTGAGCAAGACTCCATTTGCCGTTAGGCAGCTTCACGCAGCGGTAAATATCGCGCCCGCCGTAGCCACCCGGCCTGTCGGATACAAAATACAGGGTGTTGTTATCAGCACTTAAGCAGGCATGCGTTTCCCAGTATTTGGTATTCACATCCGAGCCGAATTGCTGCAAAGAGCTCCAGTCCCTGCCGTCCCAGGTGCTGAAGAACACATCGCCGCCGCCCTTACCGATGTCCTGGTATACGATGAGCGTTTGTCCGTCGGGCGTGAGGTTGATAGAAGCCTCGTTACCATTGGTGTTGATGAACTCACTTACCGGTTTGGGCTT
This sequence comes from Hydrocarboniphaga daqingensis, assembly GCA_943362175.1. Lineage (GTDB taxonomy): Bacteria > Bacteroidota > Bacteroidia > B-17B0 > Aurantibacillaceae > UBA4416. The sequence goes on from CALRIU020000002.1 coordinate 306,401, forward strand.
CGACCAGATGTTGTTATCATCTTTGTAGGAAACCACAATATCTTCATAGTATTGCCCATCCAGGGATTTTTCACCACCGGTAGACGTATTTCTTCGCGTGGTGTAAATGATCATACGCTCATCGGCGCTCAGTACCGGGCTGAAATCAGGATACTCGCTGTTGATACTGTCTCCGAGGTTTTCCACTTTCACATTGATGGGAGCGGCGACCAGCTCTTTCGCATAGGCCGTCTGCATTTTCAGGAAAGCAACGTTTTCCTTGTTTACTTTATCCTTTGCATAATTCTTTTCAAAATAATCATACTGTGCATTGGCCTCATCGAATTTGTAATTCAGGTGCAGCGCATTTCCGTAAAACAAGTAAGCCATAGGCGGGGCGGCCTTTTCGGAAGCATTATCAGGATCGTAGTTTTTGGTAATGTTGGTAATGGATTTTGCGAGGAACCTCTCCGCCCAGTTTTTTTTGGTAGGGGATTTGAGGTAGCAATAGCCCACGTTGTAATTGATATTGGCCGAAGAAGAATCGATCTTATAGGCCTGCAGGAAATTTTTCAGGGCCATATCATAATTTTCCTCCATCAGCAGGAAAGTTCCTTCCTTGAAATAATCGGAATAACTACCCGATGGCAATTGTGCTTTTAACAGCTGGGAACTAAATAATATACCTATAATAATTAAGCAATACTTCTTCATAGAATTAGTTTAAAACAAGTTAACAAAAATAGTATAATTTAGATATAAAGCACTATTTAGCCGATAAAAAAATCCCGCTTGGCGGCGGGATTTTAACATTTTAAGAAGTTCGGGTCGTGTCCCAGGCCTCAAGGTAATCGGCCACTTTGCGCAGGAAGCTTCCGCCCAAAGAACCATCTACAACCCTGTGGTCATAAGACAGGGAAAGGAACATGAAATGCCTGATCGCGATCACATCCCCCTGAGGCGTTTCGATCACGGCCGGTTTCTTTTTAATCGTACCTACCGCCAGGATTGCTACCTGCGGCTGCAGGATAATCGGCGTGCCCATCACGTTACCAAAGCTGCCCACATTACTGATGGTAAATGTTCCGCCCTGGATCTCGTCCGGCGACAGCTTGTTGGCGCGTGCCCTGGCCGCAAGGCCATTCACGTCTTTGGTAATGCCTACCAGGTTTTTGGTATCCGCATGCTTGATGACCGGCACAATTAAATTACCTGTCGGCAAAGCTGTAGCCATACCGATGTTGATATTTTTACGCTTGATGATCTTGCTGCCTGTCTGGTCGACAGACACGTTGATCATCGGGTAATCTTTGATGGCTTTCACCACCGCCTCAATAAACAGCGGCGTGAAGGTGATCTTTTCGCCCTCGCGTTTTTCAAATTCTTTTTTGATCTTGTCTCTCCATTGAACCAGGTTCGTTACATCGGCCTCTACAAAAGAGGTCACGTGTGGCGACACATGCTTGCTCATCACCATGTTGTCGGCAATCATTTTGCGCATGCGGTCCATCTCGATGATCTCATCGTCGGCGCCTACCGATACGGCAGGGCGCTGTACGAGGATTGTATTGTCAGGCACACCCATCGCGCCGCCTTTGGAAGCCGGAGCGGAGGTGCTTGCTGCTTTCTCTTCGGTTTTAGCAGCCGTTTGTGTCGCTGCCTGCTTGTTCCTGTTCGGCAGGTAAGCTAAGATGTCGGCTTTGGTAACCCTGCCCTCCTGGCCCGTGCCTTTGATGGCATCGAGCTCCTGCAAAGAAATGCCTTCTTCTTTGGCAATGCTCTTAACGAGTGGAGAGTAAAATTTATCGGATGAGGAATAATCGTTGGCAACAGCTGTTCCCGAAGATTTGGCAGGGGCAGCCGTGCTTGCTCCCTCCGTTACTTTGGCTGTTTCCTGCGCAGGAGCAGTGGTTTTAGGGGCCTCGCTCACCGCAGCGTCTGCATCAGACGAGATGATGGCGATGACGGCACCTACCTGCACCACATCGTTTTCGTTGAATAATTTTTTGATCAGCTTTCCTTCAAAGGGCGAAGGGATTTCGGAGTCAACTTTATCGGTGGCAATCTCAAGGACCGTCTCATCTATTTTCACAGAATCCCCTTCATTTTTGGTCCATTTTATAATAGTCGCTTCCGCAACGCTTTCACCCATTTTGGGCATTGTTAATTCAAATTGTGCCATTTTAAATCAATAAATGTAGAACGCAAAAATAAGGTAATATAGCTATTACACAAACTTTAAATGACGCAAAATGTTGCAGAAAGGATATAACAGGAGAAAGCTTTGGTAATTTGGGCGTTCGGGCGGGCCTTACGTTCCAATCTTTGGGGCACTTCGACTACGCTCAGGGTGACAGCTCAGTGGTCCCGCAAAAGGATTTCCACTTCAATTCCTCACACGGTATTCCCTTAATTTGAGGATTTGTCTCCATTTTGCAGTAGGCTGCGCCAGGGACATGAAGGGTTTAGTTCTTTTTAGGGCGCCGCCTCTTTCGCCCTAATAAAACCGCAGCGAAGCACGGCAAGGCCTGGTAGGCTTTTGAGCGAGATTGCGCGTAAGGCGGAATGGCCCGGGCGCCCCGAAACATCACATCAAAGCTACCGTCATCATGCATTCCGCATCCGTGTTGAAGTCGGCTAGCTCGCCACAACCTCAATAAAACCGACAGATTCGGAGCGTTTTACGGTAAGCGACCTGGAATAATTGAGGATGGAATCGATCACAGAATCGGATATATCCGGAATTTCAACGGGCATCACAGCCTGTTGCTTGTTTTGGGTGGATTTTTCGGATGTAGAAACAAGAGTAGAGGTTTTATGCATAGAAATTGGTTAGAGTTTGAATAAAAAACGCAGCTTGCAGCCCTTTATTGCACAGGAAGCTGTTTTTTTGCAAAAACCACGGCCCACAGGGGGCTCAGCGGCAGCTGCCAGGCAGGCGCTAACCCTTGTCTGACGAAGCCCGGGGCACAATACGGCTCAAAAACTGAAGGCCCCTGGAGAAGGCAAATTTATAGAAGCCGACGCCATGGTCGGTGCCCACCTTCTCATAGATCCGCCGGCGGCTCTTTTCCATGCCGCGCTTCGACATGCCCACCTCCGCGGCAATCTGCTCATTGGTCTTTCCTTCGAACAGCAAGGGCAGAATGTCTTTCTGCCGCTTTGTAAAATGCCTTTTCTCTCCCAGTTTGGGATGGATGTAAATGCCGCCATCCCTCACCTTCATGATCGCTTTTACCAGCACGGTAATGTCGCCGGCAATCTCGTCTTTGGGAATAAAGCCGCGCGCGCCGCGCGCCAGGTAATTTTCCACCAGCAGGAACTCGTTATGAAGCGTGAGGATCAATACTTTTGTTTCCGGGAAATCCTTCATCAGGTGATTCATCGCCTCATTGCCATCCATCACAGGCATATCCAGGTCGAGCAGGACCACATCCGGGCGTTTGGACTGCAGCAGCTTCAACAGCATTTTGCCATTGGAGGCCTCTCCTGCTATTTTAATATTGTAGTGACACAGGTCGCCGATAATGGCTTTCCTAAGGAGTTCTTTATCCTCTGCGATAATAATTTCGATAGCTTTTTCCATAAACAGAAATGACGTAATACTAAAAGGAGCCCAATAAATTCAAATAAAAGCGTACAGATGGAACGGGGGACAATGCTAAAAATACTCATTTTTTTGCATGCCTCAACATCTTTAACAGTGTTCTTCATTATTTCTCTAAATGCGCGTAAGGGGCTGTAAATTTTGCAGCCAAGACTTTTTTTTACTTAATTTTGGTACATAACCTGAAAAACTATGTCAGTTAAAACCATCCTGGCTGTGTTCCTCATCACAGCACTGTCCATTGCGGGCCTCACCTATTACTCTTCGGCTTCCGCCAAAAACGACAGCCAATTCATCAACCCGGCCTATAAGGAATACATTGCCGCTTATACCGCCGGCTTTGTGCCCGTAGAAAGCAAGGTCACCATTGTGTTGCAGGAAGAAACAGCCAATGCGATAGAAGAAGGAAAGGAAACGGAAAACACCCTGTTTGAATTCAGCCCCGCCATAGAAGGGACACTCACCTGGCTCGATAAAAAGACCATCGAGTTTAAGCCCGCCCAACGCCTCAACAACAACCAGACCTACAAGGCGAAGTTCCACCTGGGAGAGGTGCTGGAAGTAAGCAGCGAGCTTAAAAACTTTGAGTTCGAATTCTCCACCCTCAGGCAGGCCATGGAGATCAGCATCGGCAATTACAAAACCGGCGATCACAATACGCTGGAAGTAGACGGGACACTATCTACCGCCGATTATGCCGATAACCTCCTGGTGGAAAAAACCATGCTGGTAAGCCAGGGCTCCCAGAACCTGCAGGTGAGCTGGCTGCATGAGAACTCCACCACGCACCACTTCACCATCGGCAACATTCAGAAAGGAAAGGGCAACCTGATCATCGCTTACAATGGCGAACCGATCGGCGCTTCCGAACAGGGAAAACAGGAAGTGACGATCCCGAACACCAACGAGTTTACCCTGCTCAATGTGCTCGTGAATAATGAGCCCGACCAATACATCACCCTCCAGTTCTCCGACAAAATAGACCCGAGGCAAAACCTCGAGGGCCTGATCGCCATCAGTAATTCAGGAAATACCACAGCCGATGTTTCCTATAACGAATACGGCGAAGCCATTGAAAAACTACCGGCGACTGAAAATAAACTGACCTTCATGATCGAGAACAATGCGATCAAAATATACACCGCCGAGCGCTATACGGATAGCCGCGATATCGTGATCAGCAACGGCCTCAAAAACAGCGATGGCAAACACTTAAAGGAAGCCATCACCTACTCCGTATTTTTTGAAGACCTCAAGCCTTCAGTGAAACTGGTGGGCAAAGGCGTGATCCTGCCGAGCTCCAACGGGCTCATCTTCCCCTTTGAGGCGGTGAACCTCAACGCTGTGGATGTGCGGATCACGCGTATCTATGAAAAAAACATCCTGCAGTTCCTGCAGGTGAATAACCTCGAAGGCAGCCAGGAGCTCCGCCGCGTGGGCAAGCTGGTCGTGAAGAAAAAAATAGCCCTGCAACCGAACGGGAATCCGGTGCGCAACAAATGGAACAAATATTCCATCGACCTGTCTTCCCTCATCAAAGCAGAGCCAGGTGCTTTATACAATGTCCGCCTGAGCTATAACCGCCAGTATTCCATTTACAATTGCGAAGGCGATACGGCTTCGCATGGCGAGGACGATGTATACACCGACACGGAATCGGACAAGGATGAAAAGGACTGGGATTACTACAACTCCTACGACGATTACTACGATGATTATTATTACTACGATTATTCGGAAAGAAATAATCCATGCTCCAAAGCTTACTACAACAACAAGTCCGTCAACCGGAATATCCTGGCCACCAACATCGGCCTCATTGCCAAGCGCGGGAATAACGGTCAAATCAACGTCTTTGCCTCGGATCTTATTTCGGCCAAGCCTTTGGGTAATGTCAGCATCGAGGCTTACGATTACCAACAGCAGAAGCTGAAACAGGTCGCGACCAACGCCGAGGGGATCGCCGTTCTGGACAGCAAGCAGAAGCCTTTTGTGCTGATTGCCAAACGCGGACAGGAGCGTACTTATTTAAAGCTCGACGATGGAAGCTCGCTTTCCTTAAGCTCTTTTGAGGTAGACGGGGATGTAGTACAAAAAGGCATCAAAGGATTCATCTACGGTGAGCGCGGTGTGTGGCGCCCCGGCGACAGCCTCTACCTTTCTTTCATTCTCGAAAATAAAGAAAAAGAATTTCCGGAAAATTATCCGGCTTCCCTGGAGCTGATCAATCCACAGGGACAGGTCGTACAAAAGCTGACGCGCACCAGGCATGTCGACGGCTTTTATAATTTCTCGACGCGTACCGAAAATGCCGCGCCTACAGGCGTGTACCTGGCAAAGGTGAAAGTAGGCGGCGCGGTGTTTACCAAAAATATCCGCATCGAAACCATTATGCCGAACCGCCTGAAAATAAACCTGGCCTACAACCGGGATATGATCTACAGCAGCGACCTGAGCCTCAACAGCCCGCTGGAGATCAAATGGCTGCATGGCGCGCCGGGCCGTAACCTCGAAGCAAAGATCGATGTATCGCTTTCACAAACGGAAACGCAATTTAAAAATTACAAAGGCTATACCTTCGATAACCCGGCACAGAACTTCTATTCGGAAACACAAACGATTTTCACAGGCCGTACCGACGATAACGGTATGATGACTGTGAATGCGCCGTTGAACGACACGAAAAATGCACCGGGCTTCCTGTCGGCGAATTTCACCATCAGGGCTTTTGAGGAAGGCGGCTCTTTCAGCACCGACCGCTTCAGCATCCCGGTATCTCCTTTTACCCATTATGTGGGCATCAAAGTGCCTGAGCCGAAAGAGAACGACAGTTACCTTGAAACGGATATTGCCCACAAAGTAGAGATTGCTACCGTGGATGAATTCGGCAAACCGGTATCCCGCAGCGGCATCGAAATAAAAGTGTATAAGCTCGACTGGCGCTGGTGGTGGGACAACTACAACCAGGACCTTTCTTCTTACATCGGCAGCAATTACCATGAGCCGATCTATACGGAGCAACTCTCTTCTTACAATGGCAAGGCGCAGTTCAACCTGCGCGTGAACCGCCCAAGCTGGGGCCGCTACCTGGTGTATGTGAAAGATATGGAAAGCGGGCACGCCACCGGAAAGATCGTCTTCATCGATTGGCCAAGCTGGGCTGGCAAATCGCCAAAAGGTAATGAAGGCAGCAATGTACTCACCATCAACACCGACAAAACGGAATACAAAGTAGGCGATAAAGCCAAGCTCTTAATTCCGAGTCCATCGGGCGGAAAAGTATTGGTCAATATTGAGAACGGCAGCCGCACGCTGTTGAGCAAATGGATCGATACGAAAGAGGGAACCACAGAATATGAATTTACGGTAACCAAAGATATGACGCCGAATATTTATGCGTTTGTACACCTCATCCAGCCACATGCACAAACGGCCAATGACCTGCCGATCCGGCTCTATGGCGTGACTTCCCTGATGATCAAAGATGAGAATACGATTCTGAAACCACAGATCGCCACCTCATCGGTATGGAAGCCCGAAAGCCAGGAAACGGTAAAGGTGAGCGAAGCCGGCGGCAAGGAAATGGCCTATACGCTGGCCGTGGTGGATGAAGGTTTACTGGACATTACCCGCTTTAAAACACCGGATCCATGGAAAGCGTTTTATGCGAAAGAAGCCCTGGGTGTGAAAACCTGGGATGTGTATGACAATGTGATCGGCGCCTTCGGCAACGCCATGAGCCGCATCCTGTCGATCGGTGGTGACGACGATGCCAATATGAAACCGGAAAACAGCGCCCAGCGCTTCAAGCCGATGGTACGCTTCATCGGCCCTTTCCACCTGAAAAAAGGAGAAACGGCTACTCATAAAATTGACATTCCTCAGTATGTAGGCTCGGTACGGGTGATGGTAATTGCCGGCTACAAAGGGGCTTACGGCAATTCGGAAAAAGCCGTTCCTGTGAGAAAACCGCTGATGATCCTCTCGACCTTGCCTCGTGTGTTAGGCCCTGGCGAAGAGGTAGACCTTCCTGTAACCGTTTTTGCAATGGAGAAGAAAGTAAAGGCGGCAACCGTTAGCATCTCTACCGATAAATTCATTCAGCCGGTGGGAGGCAGTTCGCAGACCGTTACCTTCCATGCCATTGGCGACAAGGTGGTGAACTTCCGCTTAAAGATCAAGGACATGCTGGGTGTATCGAAAGTGAAGATCACTGCCAAAGGCGCAGGTGAAACGGCCTCTGAAACCATCGAGATTGCCGTAAGGGCCAACAACCCGATGATCACCGAGGCAGAGGAATTCTTATTGACGTCTTCCAAAAACCTGAATACGACGTATGTTCCGGTGGGCATCGGCGGCACCAATAAGGCTTATGTGGAGCTCTCCACCTTGCCGGCCATCAATCTTTCACAGCGTCTCAATTACCTGGTGCAGTACCCGCACGGCTGCGTGGAGCAAACCACCTCCTCGGTGTTTGCGGGCTTATATATCAACGACATCAGCGAGCTCAGCGCCAACCAGAAACAGTTCATCGACCATGCCACCAAAGCCGCTATTAATCGCCTGAAACAATTCCAGACTGCCAGCGGTGGCTTATCCTACTGGCCGGGCCTGAACAATGCCGACGACTGGGGAACGAACTATGCCGGGCACTTCCTGCTGGAAGCCAAGCTGAAAGGCTATTCCCTGCCTTACGGATTATTGGACAACTGGAAAAAATACCAGAAGCAAAAAGCACAGGGATATGTGAACAACCGCAATACGGCTTATTACGGTGAAGACCTGACCCAGGCTTACCGCCTGTATACCCTGGCCTTGGCGGGAAGCCCGGAACTGGGCGCGATGAACCGCCTGAAAGAGCGCTCCAACCTGGCGCCGGAAGTGAAATGGCGACTGGCCGCGGCGTATGCTCTGGCGGGACAAGTGGATGTGGCGAAGAAAATGGTCTTCAATATTCCGGCCAGTTCCAAAGAGCAGCAAGATTATTATTACACCTATGGCAGCCGCGAGCGCGACGATGCCATGATCCTGGAAACGATGACCCTGCTGAAAGACAATAACAATGCCTTCCTGAAAGTAAAATCCCTGGCGGCGAAGCTGGGCGATAACGTTTACTGGATGAGCACGCAGTCGACGGCTTATTGCTTAATGGCGATCAGTAAATATGCGAAGCTCAACGGCAACACCTCAGCGCTTGCGGCGGAAGTGAAAGCCGGCAATGAAACGGTGAGCGTGAGTGATTTCAATAAAGCGAAGTACAGGATCGTGGAGCTGAAAAATCCGGATGCGCAGGCTGCTGTGAAAGTGCAGGTGAAAGGCAGCGGCAATTTATTTGTGCGCCTCGTGAAACAGGGCATTCCTAAAGCCGGAGAGGAAACCGATAAGTTCAGCAACCTGGAATTGCTGGTGAATTATAAAACCCTCAACGGCAACCCGATCGATGTGGCGAACCTGGAGCAAGGCACGGATTTCATGGCGGAAGTGAGCATTAAAAATCCGGGGGTACGCGGTATGTACCGCAACCTGGCGCTCTCGCAGATCTTTGCGAGCGGCTGGGAAATCCGCAACCAGCGTTTGGATAACATTACCTACCTGAAAGGGGATATCCCGACTTACCAGGACATCCGCGACGACCGTGTTTACAGCTACTTCGACCTGGGTGTGGGTGGCGTGAAGACCTTTAAGGTATTGCTGAACGCTTCGTACAAAGGTACCTTCTACTTACCGGGCGTGAGCTGCGAAGCCATGTACGACAACAGCATTTCGGCGCATGTGGCCGGCAAATGGGTAACGGTGAGAAGGCAGGGAGAAGTACAGTAATGGGACAACATGATACTTTCATCAAAAACAACAGCTGAATGGAGCACAACTTAAAACCAGAAGAACGTGAGTTGGTAAAACTGGTGCAGTACTTTAAAAAACGTGCCCAGGTTCTTATCACCGAGGACAAGCTGGACGAGGATTACCGCCTGATGCTGGAAACCTGCGATAAGCTGACGGAGCAGCTCTACGCCCATGCCAAAAACAGGGATACGATCCTCGCTGAACGTGAGGAACTGCAGGGCATGATCAAGGACAACGCCAAATGCCCTAAATGCCATAGTAATGAGATGCTGAAGGTGATTGGCTTTGACACCACGCCACAAGGCTGGAAAAGTAACAAGTATAAATGCCGGAGATGCAACATTGCTTTTGTATGGAACATGCCCAATAATCCCTGGGATATGATTCCTTATGTGGAAAAATTTATCGGCGACACGGAATCAAACATGAGCCCCCTCGACCCTTCCGATCCGGCGCGTGAAGCCACTGCTGCGGGATTGGAGGCCATGAAAGCCAACCTCGTCAAACTCAAACCGGTGGTGGAGGCTTCGGACCTCGACCTGAAAGACCTGGAGGAGCGTGAGAAGCAGATGTCGGACATGGTTCATAAATTCAAAAAACACCTCCAGATCGAAAAGATCAGGTTGGAAGATTGACCTTAAAGGCTTATCTATGGCGGGCACGGAAAAAATGATATTCAACAAGCTGCTGATTGATGAAGACAAGTATGCGGAAATTAAAGCATTGGATGAATGGATGCGCGAATTGCAAAACGAAACCCTGAACGAAAACTGGGGATACTGGCATTTTTCATTGTTGAACCTGGAACAGAAAGAAGACCTGGAAAAGAGCATCCACAGTGCTTTGTATGCAATTCCGGTATATCGACAGCATACCGATTTGACGCCGGGAACGAAAGACTATATCTCTGTTTTAGATCTTAGAAAGCTGAAGCTTGAGCCTGTGAGCGACCTCAAGCAGGAAATTGTTTCAAAAGCGGAGGATTGGTCTACCTACCAGGGACCGACCTCAAGTCCAAAGACCCACATTTCTGAAAAATTTCATGATTTAAAATATACCCTTGCCGACAGGCTTGTACAATTCCTGAAAGCAAAAGAAATCCTTGAAGTCAAATTAGCAAAAGGCCTGGATATGTATTATTCATTTGGTGGCGATCATGGCGGCGATGACATTTTAATAAATACAAAAGGCGGTGCTTATGTGATCCATTTTGGATTCAGCTCCTAAATGAACTATAAAAAAGCGGTCGTTTTGACTACTCCAACCAGAACTCAATCCATCGATCAACAGAGATAAAGCTATGACTAAGCTAAGTTCATTTTTAACCTTTATATGCGTATACATCATCGTCTGTGTTACGGGAAGCGCCATTTATGCTCAAAACTTTGAAAGAAAGGTTGACAGCCTGATCCAAACGGAATTCAATGACAGGAACGGCCCCGGTGGTGTATTCCTGATTGCCAAAAACGGAAAGCCGGTCTACCAAAAGGCTTTCGGGAAAGCGAACCTTGAACTGGATGTTGACCTCACAACCGAAAATGTGTTCCAGATAGGCTCCATGACCAAGCAGTTTACGGCCATTGCCATACTCATGCTCGAGGAGCAAGGCAAGCTCAGTGTGAAAGACCCTGTTTCCAAATACATCGCCGATTATCCTTCCGGCGAGCAAATCACGATCCACCATTTGCTAACGCATACTTCCGGTATTAAAGACTTCACTAAAATGAAATCCCTTTCAGAAATTTCAAAAAAGGACATGACGCCTGAAATGATGGTCGGCTTTTTCAAAAATGAACCGGTAGACTTTGCGCCGGGCGAAAAATTCGAATATAACAATTCCGGTTATGTGCTGCTGGGTTACCTGATAGAACTGGCTTCCGGGGAAAGCTATGAAGAGTTTATTAAAAAACATATTTTCGAAAAAGCCGGCATGAGTGCCTCCCGTTATGCCAGCGACCGGACATTGATTCCTCAAAAAGCTTATGGATACCATAAAAAAGAATGGGGATACGTCAATAAAACAATCATCAGCTACAGCATCCCCTTTTCATCGGGCGCCCTGATGTCAACGGCCAATGATCTTCTGAAATGGCAGAATGCTTTAAACCAAAACCTCCTGATCCGTGCCGAAACACTCAAAAAGGCCTTCAGCAGCTACCGCTTAAATAACGGCGAAATGTTTGCCTATGGCTACGGCTGGCATATCAAAGACATTAACGGAACCCCCACAAGAGAACACGGCGGGAGCATCTTCGGATTTAAAAGCATGGGCGTTTACGTGCCTTCCGAAGACCTTTACGTCATTGGATTAAGCAACTGCGACTGCCATTCGCCAACACAAGTCACGAAAAGCATCGCCGCATTGGCCTTAGAAAATTATAAAAAGAAATAATATGAAACGTATCACCGTCTTTTGCGGCTCAAGCTCCGGAACCGAAAACATCTATGAAGCGCAGGCCTACGCCTTGGGAAAAACACTAGCACAACGCCACATCGGCCTCGTATACGGAGGCGCAAAGGTTGGACTGATGGGCGCTGTGGCCAATGGTATGCTGGAGCACCGGGGAGAAGCCATTGGCGTCTTGCCTCATTTTCTGAGCAGTAAGGAAATTGCGCATGAAGGTTTAACCAAATTAATTTTAGTAGACACCATGCATGAGCGAAAAACCAAAATGCATGAGCTCTGTGACGGCGTGATCACGCTGCCCGGAGGATTTGGCACCATGGAGGAGCTGTTCGAAATGCTGACCTGGGCACAACTGGGCTTGCACCAAAAACCGATCGGCATTTTAAATGTGCATGGTTTTTACGACGAGCTGATGGCCTTAATTCAAACCATGGTAAACAAAGGCTTTCTGAAACCGGTCAACCAACAGATGTTGCTGATAGATGATACCATTGACGGCTTGCTGGAAAAGATGCAGGCTTATGTGGCTCCTGATGTAGCCAAATGGATTAAAAAAGAGGAAACATAATACAGCCCTGTAAATCAAAAAAAGCTGTCAGAACGTGTCATGACAGCTTTTTATGGGATCAATTACTGCACCTTAATATCGCAGATCTTATCAACTACAACACCGTTTCCAGCCGTTCCTGAGCTTACCGGGCCTTCCATATTAGAGCATTTTTTTTGTGCGGTGGCTTTTTTTTGTTTCCCCAGACCCGTTCTGGTCTTTACAGGCCCTGTAGTTACTGTAGTTCCATTATTCGAAGTTTTTGTTGTTACCAGGCATTCACACACGTAAGTCTTTTTGCAGGAGGCAAATAATAAGCCCACTGCGGCAATCATCATTATTTTTTTCATTTGTATTATGTTCTATCTGGTATTTCAAACCTTTTTTTCACATATCCGTAGGCCCATTAAAAACGCTGCTCTTTCGACCAGCTTTTTAAAGGACGCCGTGCTGGCTGTTTATTTTTTAAGCTCGCAGATATTGTCTACGACAACACCGTTCCCGGCCGTCCCCGAACTGGTCGGGCCATCCATGTCAGAACATTTCTTTTGAGCCACCGCCTTGCTGACTTTTCCGAGCGGCGTTTTCCGTGTAACAGGTCCTGTCGTTACCGAAGTCCCGTTATTTGTGGTTTTGGTTGTTACCTCGCATTCACAGGTATAATTCTTTTTGCAGGAAGCCAATAATAAGCTTGTTACTGCAATCAACATCATTTTTTTCATTGTATCTTCGTTTTAAAGTTCATAAAGGTACCATTATTTCACTAACCAATAACTCCGACTGGTTCGTATTAATCCCTAAAAAGATGGCAACAGGAAAAGCCAATAGTTCACATGAAATCCAGGCCTATAACCAGGCGCAACTGCCCGGCGACAGGACGATCTGCGATATCCTGGCAAAGGAGCTCTGCAAGCATTTACCGGAAGCCGAAAACAAGATCTGGCACAGGCACCCGGTATGGTTCCTCGACGGAAACCCTATTGTGGGCTACAGCAAACAAAAGCCGGGGATCCGCCTGATGTTCTGGAGCGGCATCGATTTCGAGGAAGAAGACTTAGCTGTAAAAGGCGGAAAGTTTAAAGATGCTTCCGTGTTTTACAACGATCCGGCCGAAATCAACGTAAAGGATTTAAAGCGTTGGCTGGAAAAATCAAGAGAGATCCAATGGGATTACAAGAACATCGTCAAGCGAAAAGGCTTGCTGGAACGGTTGAAATAAAAGCGCTTTATTTATTACCTTTGAGCCTCAACCTTCGGGATAATGTTATCTGCGATAACCTGAACACTACAAGCCAATGAAACTCGATATTTTAGCCATAGGCGTACATCCGGATGATGTGGAATTATCTGCCTCGGGTACTTTACTAAAACATATTGCCCTCGGGAAAACAGTGGGCATCCTGGACCTCACACGCGGAGAGCTGGGCACCCGCGGGAACCCTGCCCTGAGAACGGAAGAAGCCATGAGATCAGCAAAGATCCTGGGCCTGAGCATGCGCGAGCAGCTGACCATGGCCGACGGATTTTTCGAAAATAAGGAAAGCACTCAAAAGCACATCATCAAAATCATCCGCAAATACCAACCGGAGATCGTGCTGTGTAATGCAATCAGCGACCGGCATCCCGATCACGGGCGTGCGGCGAAGCTGGCCTCCGATGCCTGCTTCTACAGCGGCCTGGTAAAAGTGGAAACGCGCGCCGATGACAATTCCCTGCAAGCCGTCTGGCGCCCCAAAGCGCTATACCACTATGTGCAGGACCGTTATATGAAACCGGATTTTGTGGTGGACATTACGCCTTACATGGACAAAAAAATGGAAAGCATTTTAGCATTTTCATCCCAGTTTTTCGATCCCGATTCCAAAGAGCCGGAAACACCGATCTCCAGCAAAAACTTTATGGAGAACATCAAAGCAAAGGCCATGGTGTTCGGGCGCGACATCAACTGCACCTATGCCGAAGGCTTTACGGCGGAGCGCCACATCGGTGTGGAGAACCTGTTTGATCTGAGGTAATTTTGTAACCTTGGATATGAGCACATAAGAGTTAAACTATTCACTATTCTCAAAGATTGATGATACAGAAGATGAAACTCTTTTGAAAGCTATTTATCGGCTCCTGAATTCCTCTCAAAATATTGACTTTACAGTTAATGAGTCTAAGTCCATTTACCAGAAAAAAAAGACAGGGAGATGGGAAATTACATTTTAAATGAGGACTTACAGGCTGAAGTGGGAAGTTATTTCAAAAAATAAAATTCGTCATAATTGAGAAGAGTAAATGCTACGTCAGGTCCCGTAATAAAAAGCAAATACTTTCACATTTCTGTAATAGCTTATCTGTCTAATTTTTTTGGCGCGCCCTGCGGGCCGTGCTTTGCCTTGCAATCTTTTTGCCTCGCACTTCGGCTGCCCTTCGACTCCGCTCAGGGTGACAGCCCAGTGTCCGGCAAAAAAGGATTTCCATTGCAATCCTTCGCGCGCTTTATCAAGAAGTTATTGAGTTTGACTCCATAAAAAAGAATGTACCTGCGCCAGGGACACGAAGGGGGTAGTTCTTTTTGGCAATGCCTCTTTTATCGCCAAAAAAACCGCAGCGAAGCGGAGCCTAAAGTGGCCCGCCCGGGCGCCCAAAAGAAATAGAATTCTGAAAATCCGAATAGAATTATTTGATCCCGAAATACTGGCTTAGCGCGGCCAGCTGTGTGCTGTTGGTCATAATGCTTTTCAGGGCATTGTTCTTATCGAGGTTAAGCTTCGATTCCGCCACATTGAGAGCCGCCTGTGTGATGGCATTATTTTTCAGCTGATCGTATAAGCCTTTTTTATCTGTATAGTATTTGAGCAGTGTGGTATAAACGCTTGATTTCTGCAATGCCGTGAGCCCGAGCTTAGAAGCCATATTTTCGGCCAGCACGGTGGCTTCCTGCACAGGAAATATATCTGTCACCTGTTTCATAATACCCTGCTGGCTGGCACAGGAAATAACACCCAGTGAACCCGCCAATGCAAGAATAAGGATAATGCTTTTCATGAAGTTTTACTATGTTTAATGACGCAGGTAAAAAGAGGACATGTTACCATTACCTGGTATGTGGTAAATACGCTCCAAAGGTAGAAATAATCAGATCACTGGAAAAAATTTAACATTCTCTTCATCTTCAGAGAACCTCGCCGGGTTTAATCTTTTTCCCAACGGCGGCTTGGCCGCCCCTCCTGCCGTTCTACCTGCCAGTGCTTTTGTTTTGCCTGCTTCAGGAGCTTTAGCCTCAGGCGCTTGGGATAAAAATTGTTGGCAATCATACCGGCACGCGACCGCTTTCGGCAAATGCCCGTAGAACTCAGGATATCATAGGCTGCTGCCGCACAGCGCATTCCGAAAAAGGCATAATCGTAGGGAGAGGCTTTCAGGTATTGCTGCTCCAGGGCTTTGAATTGCTGCATCTGCATTTCGGTAACCGGGATGGTAATGCTCGTTATTTTTAACCGGCCGGTATCGCCGCACCACACGAGGTTGCTATCGAGGCGGTAGCAGCCCACCACATGGCGCTTATGGCCGAAAATATGCCACTGCCCTTTATTGGGACCGAAACTAAAAATATCATGACCGATCTCCATGTACACGTGCCCACCGTGAATACCGCCAAAATAGGCCTTCTCAACGGATTTAAACGCCCGTTTGGGTTTTGAGCCGTAAACAAAATGAAGCCTGAACAAAAGGGTATCGCCTGCCAGCGAAGTGGCAGCGATGCTACCACAAAAGGTAAGAAAGAAAAGGAACCGGAACGGCATTACATAACGCGGAGGTTATCGAGGGTATCTTTGGAATAGAAGAAGTTAATGAAGTTCAATACCGAAAAATGAGGAACGGAGTTACCGCTTCGGGAAGTATGCTGTGTCGCCGTATTGGCCGGCTTTTCGGCAGCTATTTTCGGGGAAGTTGTTTTTTCCGTCGTTTGCGCCTTTACGATCTGCGGATGCTTCACGCAATCCTTCGGTGGCTGTTGCTGCTTTGGCGTAGGCTGGGTTGCATGCATCTGAAACATACACACGAACAAGAACACATAAAGGAAGGCGAATGTCTTCATTTTAACAATTTTGAGTATACCAAAATTAAACTTATTTTTTAAATAAACAAATACCGGTAAAATAATGCTTATTAGCTGGCACCTATCCGATCTTGCTCCAGGAGTGCCTGCTTTGCTGCATACGGCGCAGGTTGTCGAGCAGCAGCTGATTATCGGGCGCCTGCAGGCCGGGATCCTCATTCAGGATAGCCTGCGCTGCCGAGCGGGCCAGCTGCAAGACCTGCCCATCGTGTACCAGGTCGGCAATCTTCAGGTCGAGCACACCGCTCTGCTGGGTCCCATCCAGATCTCCGGGGCCTCTCAGCTTCAGATCCACCTCACTGATCTCGAAGCCATCGTTGGTGCGCACCATCGTTTCCATACGAAGCTTGCTGTCTGCACCCAATTTATAAGAGGTCATTAAAATACAATAGGATTTTTCGGCGCCACGCCCTACCCTGCCCCGCAGCTGGTGCAGCTGGGATAAGCCGAAACGCTCGGCACTTTCGATCACCATCACACTGGCATTGGGAATATTAACGCCTACCTCGATCACCGTGGTGGCGACCATGATCTGCGTTTCGTGCCTGATGAAGCGCTGCATCTCAAATTCCTTTTGCTGGGGCGTGAGCTTCCCATGCACAATGCTGATCTGGTACTCCGGCTGGGGAAAATCGGCGAGCAGGGCATCGTAGCCATTCTGCAGGTTCTGGTAATCCATCTTCTCACTTTCCTGGATCAGCGGATACACGATGTAGACCTGCCTTCCCAGGGCAATTTCATTTTTCATAAAGCCGATGAGCCTCAGGCGCTGACTTTCCATGAAATGCATAGTGGTAATGGGCTTCCGGCCCGGCGGCAGCTCGTCGATCACCGAGGTATCGAGGTCGCCATAAAGTGTCATGGCCAGCGTGCGTGGGATAGGTGTGGCCGTCATGATGAGGACGTGCGGCGGCTGTGTATTTTTCTTATGCATTTTGGCCCGCTGCGCCACACCGAACCGGTGCTGCTCGTCGATCACCACCAGGCCCAGGTTCTTAAATACCACCACGTCCTCTATGAGGGCATGCGTTCCTACGAGGATATGGATCCCGCCGGATTCCAGCTGCGCGTGCAGCTCGCGCCGCGCCTTGGTTTTGGTGGAACCGGTGAGCAGTACCACCTTGATGCCCAGGGGCTCCACGAGGGAAGAAATGGTTTCGAAATGCTGCTTCGCGAGGATCTCGGTTGGCGCCATGAGGCAGGACTGAAAACCATTGTCTACCGCCAGCAGCATGCTCAGCAAAGCCACCAGCGTTTTGCCGCTGCCCACATCGCCCTGCACGAGGCGGCTCATCTGCCGGCCCGAACCCATGTCCACCCGGATCTCTTTCACCACGCGCTTCTGGGCGTTGGTAAGCTGAAAGGGCAAATGATGGTTGTAAAAATCATGAAAGATGTCTCCTACTTTGTTGAACACAAAACCAGCAGAGACCTGGTGCCTGAGCTGGTTGCTCCGCAAGAGCTTCAGCTGAACGAAGAAGAGCTCCTCAAATTTCAGGCGGAAGCGTGCCTTGTCCAGCAAGATCTTCGAATCCGGAAAATGGATCTGCCGGAAAGCTTCCACACGCGGCATCAGGTTGAAATCGCTGATGAGGGAAGGCGTGAGTGTTTCGGGCAGGTTTTGCTCATTGAGCTGCGATACCAGTACCCGCATGGTCTTGCGGATGCCTTCGCTGTCGAGGTTCCTGAATTTGAGCTTCTCGGTGCTGTTGTACACCGCCTGGAAAGCTGAAGCCGCTACCGGCACGCCGGGCACTACCACTTCGATGTCGGGATGCGGCATGTTGAGGCGCCCCATGAAAGAGGTGGCCTTGCCATATACAATGTACTCGGTGTTGGACTTAAGTTTTTCGGCCATCCATTTGGCACCCTGGAACCACACGAGGTCTATCGTTCCGGTGTTGTCCCTGAATTTGGCCACCAGCCTTTTGGTTCGCTTATCGCCCACAAACTGCAGCTCCATGATCTGTCCCCGCAGCTGGTAAGACACCGATTCCTCGGTGACCTCTCTGACCGATTGGAACTGCGTTTTATCTACATAGCGAAAGGGGTAATGTGTTAAAAAATCCCGGTAGGTAAACAGGGAAAGCTCTTTTTGCAAAGCCTCCGCCCGCGCAGCACCAATACCTTTGAGGTATACGATGGATATATCCAGAAACGAAGCCGGGCTGTTCATGCAAGGCAAATTTACTACACCCTGCCTGTTAATACAATTCCAAAAGCCCGATTTGTCCACATTTATTCTGCTGTATTTTTGCAGGTGTGAAACTTGTCGCCTTCATAGCGATGCTGTTCATCAGCATGACGGTAAAAAGCCAGTTCCTGGATACCTTCAAAGTGCTCCTTCGCTCCAAGCCGGGGATTGACGCGCGTCTGGAATCACGCTACTCTTTTTTCAACAATACCGCCACCAAAGTATCGGGGGTGAGGCTCGGCCTTACCTTCCGCCGGAAACTGCGTGTGGGCATAGGCTACAGCTGGCTCGACGGTGATGTGAGTGATAAGCTGAAGATCCAGGGACTGACGGGAGAGATCAATGTCAACAACTACCTGAAATTCCACTACCTGTGCTACTACGCCGACTTTGTATTCTATAAAAGCAAGCGCTGGCAGCTGAGCGTACCGATACAGGTAGGCACCGGGCTGGCCTGGTTCCGGTACAGGTACAACGGAGAAACGGTGCGGTCGCCAAAACATTTCCTGCTCATCTACGAGCCGGGCATGAGCCTGCAGTTCAAGATCTTTACCTGGTGCGGCCTCGGGCTCGACATGGGTTACCGCTTTGCCCTGAAGAATACGGCTAATGTGGGGGAGAAATTAAATTCCTTTACCTGCGCGCCCAAGCTCCTGATCTGGTTCGACCAGATCTTTTTCGAAGTGGCACCCAAATCAAAGATTACCAAAAAGTACGGACCGGCGTATTGGTGATAGGGCCTCTGCTATTTCCTGAGAGGCAAGCTACAGATTGTTCTCGTTCTTCTCCGACAGGTCGGGCAGAAAGAACAGGATGAAAGTGGCAATCACCGGCAGCAGGATGCCAATCAAAAACCATTTCTTAGGGTTTCGCCCCATACGGTTGGCAAAGGTGGCGGTAATCAGGGGAATACTAAAGAGGGCCAAAAGTCCCATCGAGATAAACATCGCAGCTCCCATAAGGCTTGAATTTTGATTCAAAATTAAGGAATAATTTATTACGCTCCGAAAAAACAAAGGAACATCGACCAGACTATTTTGTACTCCAATACAGTGCATACCGAGGAAGCGATGGCAGCGAACATCCGTTTGCCTGTTCTTTGCAATCACGCCAGAGCCGTGAGTAGCGACAGCGCAACTCCGCGGCCTCTTTGCGGAGGCACACCCGATTTAATCCTTTCTGACGCATTTCTCCTACTTTTGAAAACAATTGAATCGTGCCAACCCGGGAACCAGGGCCTTATAATGCTATAATTTATAGCAGCAAGCTGTTTGTTAATTGTGTATTTTTACCGTGCATGAATGAGCATTTAGACGCCAGCGGCGAAAAACAAACCAGCACCGATAAGGATTACGAAAAGGCCCTGCGCCCCATCGAATTCAGCGATTTCAGTGGGCAGGAAAGCGTGGTGGACAATCTGCGCATTTTTGTGCTGGCGGCCAAGCAACGCGAAGAAGCCCTGGACCACGTGCTCCTGCACGGCCCTCCCGGATTGGGAAAGACCACGCTGGCTCATATCATCTCCAATGACCTTGGCGTGAACCTGAAAGTGACCAGCGGGCCTGTGCTCGACAAGCCGGGCGACCTGGCAGGCTTGCTGACGAATTTAGAACCTTACGATGTGTTGTTTGTGGATGAGATCCACCGCCTGAGCCCGATCGTGGAAGAATACCTGTATTCGGCGATGGAGGATTATAAGATCGACATCATGATCGACAGCGGCCCGAATGCGCGCACCGTACAGATCAAATTAAATCCCTTTACCCTGGTAGGCGCTACCACGCGCAGCGGCCTGCTCACAGCGCCCTTAAGGGCGCGATTCGGTATTACCTCACGCCTGAACTATTACAACAGCAAGGTGCTTACCGGCATTGTGCAACGCAGCTGCGAGATCTTAAATGTAGCTATTGCCGAGGAAGCGGCTTATGAGATTGCGCGCCGCAGCCGCGGGACACCGCGGATTGCCAATGCGCTCCTGCGCCGCGTGAGGGATTTTGCCCAGATCAAAGGCGACGGGACGATTACCTTAGATATTGCCACTTACGGCCTCAAAGCCCTGAATGTGGATAAGGACGGCCTGGACGAAATGGATCACCGCATCCTCTCGGCCATCATCGATAAATTCAAGGGCGGACCGGTAGGCATTACCACCATCAGCACGGCTGTAGGCGAAGAGTCGGGAACGATTGAAGAGGTATACGAGCCTTTCCTCATCCAGGAAGGCTATCTGGCCCGCACACCCCGCGGCCGCGAGGCTACCGAAAAGGCTTACAAGCACCTCGGAAAATCCTTCCGGGGCAGGCTGGGCGGCTTGTTTGAGGACTAGCATAACACTCCACCATGTTATATCTCCACAGCGGATTGACAGATACTGAGCTATTGAAAGAACTGAAAACATACCTCGACCGCCTGTATCCCATCTCAGAAACAGCATGGAGCAAGCTGAAAGTGCTGTTCAAAGAGCAGAAACTCCGGAAAGGTGAGTATTTCATCAGGCAGGGGCAAACAGCCAAAGACATTGGATTTCTGCAAGAGGGCATCATCCGGGCTTTTTATGCAAACGCAGGGGGACAGGAATATAATAAGCATTTTTTCATTCCTCCATGCTTTACCGGCGGTTATGCTTCCCTCATTACAGGACAAGCAAACCAGATTAACCAGGAGGCTTTAACGGATAGCTCGCTCCTCGTTGCCCATTACGAAGACTTCAAGGCGCTTTACCAGGAGCATCCCGACATTGAGCGGGCAGCCAGGGTTTTGGCGGAGCAATTCTTTGTGCAGAAAGAGCAGCGCGAAATCGAGATCGTGCTCCTCGATGCCGACGAGCGCTACCGTCTCTTTCAGAAGGAATTCAGCGGCCTGGAAAATGCCATTCCGCAATACCATATCGCTTCCTATCTTGGCATTACGCCTACCCAGCTGAGCCGCATCCGCAGAAAACTGGCAGGCAGGTAATTTCTTTACATAGGTAAATGCGGAGAGCAATCATGCCTCTCATCTTTGCGGTATCTAAACCAGGATACCATGAAAAAACTACTCTTTATCTTATTCACTGCCGGCACCCTGAGTGCAGGCGCACAAAACCCCACATCTACCATGGAACAGCCAAAACCTTACACCGTGCTGGTGCTCATGAATGCCACGCCCCAATGGCTCTCGCTAAGCCGGGACCAGAGAAGCCGCTTCTTTGAAAAAGAAGTCATGCCCGCCTTTCAACGGGTTGGAAAAACCACAACCCTGCGCTTGTTTGACAGTGAATATTTTCATGCCGGAGTTTCGGATTTCATGATGATTGAAACCCGAAACCTGAATGACTACCAGGAACTGATTGAACGGCTCAGGGACAGTAAAATCTATAGCGCTCCTTATTTCGAGATCAAAGACATCATTGTGGGACAGGAAAACCGCTTCGAGGATTTCAACGAACAATTTAAAAAAGAAGGGAAATGAACCTATCGGGAAATACAGTCCTTATTACGGGCGGCTCTTCGGGAATCGGGCTTGCCCTATGCCAGCGCTTCCTGGCGGAAGGAAACCGCGTGCTGATTACGGGCCGTGATGCCAAAAAGCTGGAAGCGATCCGCCACAAAGAGCCCGCGGTAGGTATATTCTGCGCCGACCTCAGCACAGATGCCGGCTTGCATGCCCTGGTGCATTTCATCAAACAGGAGTATCCGCAACTGAATATCCTCGTGAATAATGCGGCGGTGCAATACAATTACCTGTTTATGGAAGAGCCTGATCCGGTAATAAGGATCGGTTACGAGATCAGCACCAACCTCTCGGCTCCCATAAAACTAACAGGCCTGCTGCTTCCTTTGTTGACAGCTCATTCCAACGCAGCCATTGTCAATGTCAGCAGCGGTTTGTTCCTGGCTCCGAAGAAAACGGCCTCCGTGTATTGTGCCACCAAAGCGGCCCTCCACAGCTTCAGCAAAACCCTGCGCTACCAGCTGGAAGGAAGCGGAACCAGGGTCTTTGAGATCATCCCCGCCCTGGTAGATACGCCCATGACCGAAGGCCGCGGAGCTTCCAAAATCAGCAGCACACAGCTCTGCGAGGAGTTCTTCCGGAATTTCAGCAGGGATGTGCATGAAAGCTACATCGGAAAGACCAAACTGCTCAGGTGGCTCAGCAGGCTCAGCCCACGCCTGGCCGACAGGCTCATGAAGGAGGGACAATGATTTGGTGCCGGCCCTTCTGAACTATCCAAAATAATCGTACCTTAGTATGGTCCTATTAAACCTAGCATCATGAATAATACAAGCAAACTTATCGGCGCTTTCGCCATTGGTGCTTTGGCTGGTGTGGCCATTGCCAAACTGCTGGAAAGCGAACAGGGAAAAGAATTTGTAGAGAACGCCAAAGAAAAAGCGGCTTCGGCAGCGGAAGACATTAAGGCCAAAATAAAACAGCTGGAGCATGAGCTGGCCGACCTGATGGATACCCGCGCTCACAACTCCGAAGGCGACACCGTATAGCAGACAGGTCGTATGGAAAAACAATCAGACTATTTTGACGAGACCTATGAGCTGGTCAAAAAATATACAGAGGAGCGGCTTCTGCTGCTAAAGATCCAGGCCGCCAAAAAAACGGCGAAGATCACCAGCAAGGTGATCTTCATTTTCATTGCAGCCATCCTGCTGTTCTTTGTGGTGATGTTCCTGGGCCTCATGCTGTCGTATTATTTTGCAGAGAAGCTCAACAGCAACTTCTACGGCTTCAGCATTGTAGCGGGCATGTATTTCACCCTGCTTCTCCTGTTTATCATTTTGTACAAGGCTTATTTTTCGGGCCGTATCATGGATATGGTAACGGGTATCTTTTTTGAGAACGATCCTAACGCTGATGACGACGATGACGAAGATTAACTATTCCATAAACAGCTACGCCGACCTTGATCGCGAGGAGCTGCGCGTCAAAAAGCGCCTGAAAAAACAGGAAGAGCTCATCAGGCTGCAATTGAAAACGCTGCCGGAGGAAGTGGTAACGGCTGGCATTACCAGGCTCATCAACGGCATCTTATCGGGGAACCTGTTTCAGCAGGCCGGTACCGTGTTAAGCCTCGTGAAAGGCCTGTTCCAGAAAAAGACGGACAAATCCGGCGATGAAGAATCCGAAGGTGGAGGCCTGATGGATATTCTGAAAAGCGTATTGAAAACTAAATTTTCCAGGTAAGCACTTTCTTTTTCTTATCGTTTCATTCCTGTATTGAATCAGTTTTCTACGACCTTACCTGTAAACGTCAGAACTGTAAATGCTGGCTTGGTATTAGATAACACAACGACAGATTTCTCTATTACTCCGATAGTATTTTTACCCGGGGTATATGCAGCAAGGATTAGGCCGGAATCATTTTTCAGTATGGGCTTTTTAGGGAATCTGGACACAGTGCATGAACAACTGGATTTCACTGAATCAATAATCAGAGGTGTATCCGACTTATTAACGGCATAAAATTCTATTTGCTTTGTTGTTCCTGCTACCACATTTCCTATTCCAATTTTTTTATTTGAAAAAAAGATAGTTGAATGCTCCCGGATGTTCTCCTGACGATCGCATGAAATCCCCAAAGCCAAAACTGACAGATAAATTAAAACATTAATTTTCATTGAGTGCTCTTAACCTGTTATAGATATTATCTTTTACATATCTTTCATAAACAATCTGGCCCCGATACTTAATATCACCGCCTTTATTGACCAGTATAAATTCAGGAAATTTTCGAATGTTCAGTTTGTTGAAACTCTCGTAATCTATATAATAGTAATCAATGTTATATGAGAATTTTCTATCAATATATTTCTGGAACCATTCAAATGTCTGTGATTGATTAAGAGGACAGTATAAAGATATAATCCGGTAGTTAGGGTTATTTTGAAACTCCGTATTTAAGGATTCGAATTGAGGCATTGAGGATATACAATTACCGCATGAACTCGACCACATATCGATACATATAATCTTCCCTTTAAAATCGCTCAGCTTACTACTTCTGCCATTCCTATCTGTCATTCTAAAATCAAGTTCAGCAATTTTCACTTTTTCTATTTCATCTCCTTTTTTTACGGCGTACCATAAATTTTCGTAGACAATGGGATATATGGGAATCAGCACTAAGCAATAGATGCTCAAACAAACAATTTGCATCATGCTGTTTTTTTGCTTTCTGCTTATTATGTAAACTAACACTAGTCCTAAAAACAACACACCAATATCGAATAATCTCGGAAGGTTTAATTCAGCCAATTGCATCAAACCAAGAAAAATCAAAAAAGGTGCCGCAGGAATTAAAATACCGCAAAAAGATCTTAACTGGCTTTTTCTAAAGATGAAAAAAATAAAAAAAGATAAATCGAAAAAGACAGGATCAACTGGATAAAAAATACGACAGCCCTATTTTCAGCATAAAAATCACTGAAAAACCGGGGGATTAAGCCTACCACAATCCAATAAAGGATCATGCAAAGCATAACTCCAATTCCTTTTAAAAATAATTTAGAGTAATTATCCACGTTTGATTTACGATTTAAGCTACCAGACTCCTGTAGGCAAATAAAACCCACTCAATGAAGGGCAGGCTTCGTTAAAACAATGTATTCAGCATAGTCGCCCCAACAATCTCTGTCAAATTTAACTCTTTATCTGATGTACCATAATTGTTTCTGATTTATCAAAAAGCTTTGCAAAATGACTATCTGTTTATTAAGCCACAAGATTTGATTAACTTTGACAAGAAATAACTTTGTCAACTAAAAGCCTATACTCATCCATCATCAAACAGGAAGCAAAGCGGCTGGGCTTCGGCTTTTGCGGCATTTCCAAAGCGGAATTCCTGGAAGAGGAAGCGCCACGCCTCGAAAACTGGCTGAAGCAAAACAGGCACGGCAAGATGGAGTACATGGAGAACCATTTCGACAAGCGCCTCGACCCGCGCCTGCTGGTGGATGGCGCCAAATCAGTGGTATCTCTGCTTTATAATTATTATCCGGCGCAATCACAAAATCCGGATGCTCCCAAAATTTCGAAATATGCTTATGGCCTCGATTACCACGAGGTGATCAAAGACAAGCTGAAGGAATTTCTCAACACCCTGAAAGAGCAGATCGGCGATGTGAACGGCCGTGCCTTCGTCGACAGCGCGCCGGTGCTGGATAAAGCCTGGGCCAAAAAAAGCGGCCTGGGATGGATCGGCAAGAATGCCAACCTTATCAACAAACAACAGGGTTCTTTTTTCTTTATTGCGGAGCTCATCATCGACCTGGAACTTGACTACGACGGCCCGATAGCAGACTATTGCGGCACCTGCACCCGGTGCATCGATGCCTGCCCCACACAGGCTATTGTAGAACCTTTCGTGGTGGATGGCAGCAAGTGCATCAGCTACTTTACCATCGAGCTGAAAGATGCCATCCCGGAAGATTTTAAGAACAAATTCGATAACTGGGCCTTCGGCTGCGACGTGTGCCAGGACGTATGCCCCTGGAACCGCTTCAGCATCCCTCACCAGGAGCCGCAGTTCATCAACAACACGGGCTTACTGAATTATTCTACCGACGAGTGGAATGAGATCACGGAAGAGGTGTTCAGCAAGATTTTTAAAAACAGTGCCGTGAAGCGCACGAAGTATAAGGGCCTGAAAAGGAATCTGGAGTTCATAAAACCACAGAGGTAGCTTTTGAAATGTTTTATTGAACCCTATAAGGCATAGAAAGTCCCAGACATTTTTACCTGACCTTAGGACTCCTGGATGTTCTTACATGTCGTCTATGCTTAATCATTTCCGTTCTCTATCCCTTCCAATCCGATTCTCCCTCATCAGATACAGCTTCCAAAAGCCACGCCAGGCAAGCATCTCCAAAAATTTCTGAAATAACATAAGCGGGGTATTATTTTTTACTTACATTTGGAGCAACTTTAGGGGTGTCCGAAAAAAGGACTGAGATTATACCCGTTGAACCTGATACAGTTAGCACTGACGAAGGGAAAAGTAAGAAGGCAGTTCTGCGCCATTCCTAAAGTATGCATTTACAGGAATGGAAATTACCTTAAACAATTCGTCCCGGGAGGTTACAGAGCATACTACGCTGTATGCTATTGTGTTTTCGCATTTAGGCGATCAGCAAAAAGGCATAGCGGTAGCCGTCAATGATACCGTGATTCCCAAAGCCAACTGGGAGCGATACATCCTGCAATCCAACGACAGCATACTAATCATTAAAGCCACCCAAGGAGGATAAGCCATGAGCAAAGCAGAAAAAAACATCCCGGAAAAAACAATTTCTACCGGCGCCATTTCAGGATCGCGGAAGATTTATGTAGACGGCACACGCCACAACATCAAAGTGGCGATGCGGGAAATTGTACTGTCGCCCACCAAACAGGCCAACGGGCAAACGGAGTACAATGCACCCGTCACCGTATATGATACAGGCGGGCCTTTCACGGATGACGACATGGTCGTGGATATTAAAAAAGGATTGCCAAGGATCAGGGAGCAATGGATCCTGGACAGAAACGATGTCGAACAGCTCCCATCGGTGAGCTCTGATTTTGGAAAAGGCCGGAGGGATGATACTTCGTTGGACTCGCTTCGCTTCGAGCACATCAAACAACCGCTGAAAGCCAAAGCGGGCGCTAACGTTTCGCAGCTGTACTACGCCAAGCAAGGCATTGTGACAGCGGAAATGGAATACGTCGCTATCCGTGAAAATCAAAACAACGATCTTCTGAAAACGCGGTTGAACGGGCAATACGAAAATCTTTCGCAGCAGCATGCGGGAGAAAGCTTTGGGGCAAACCTGCCAAAGGGCTTTATCACGCCGGAGTTTGTGCGTGATGAAATTGCTGCCGGCCGTGCTATCATCCCCAATAACATCAACCACCCGGAAAGCGAGCCGATGATCATCGGCCGGAATTTTTTAGTAAAAATAAATGCCAACATCGGCAACAGCGCGGTAAGCTCCGGCATTGAAGAGGAAGTGGAAAAAGCGGTATGGGCCTGCCGCTGGGGCGCCGACACCATCATGGATCTCTCTACCGGAAAGAACATTCATGAAACCAGGGAATGGATCATCCGTAATTCGCCTGTACCGATTGGCACGGTGCCAATTTACCAGGCCCTGGAAAAAGTAAACGGCAAAGCGGAAGACCTCAGCTGGGAGTTGTTTAAAGATACCCTGATCGAACAGGCGGAACAAGGTGTTTCTTATTTCACCATCCATGCGGGCGTGCTGCTGCGTTACATTCCTTTGACGGCCAAACGCATGACAGGCATTGTTTCCCGCGGCGGCTCCATAATGGCCAAGTGGTGCCTGGCTCATCATAAAGAAAATTTCCTGTACACACACTTCGAAGAAATCTGTGAGATCATGAAAGCCTACGATGTGGCTTTTTCTTTGGGAGATGGCCTGAGACCTGGATCCATCGCGGATGCGAACGATGCGGCGCAGTTTGCCGAACTGGAAACGTTGGGTGAGCTGACCAAAATTGCCTGGAAGCACGACGTGCAAGTGATGATCGAAGGACCCGGGCATGTGCCGATGCACCTGATCAAAGAGAATATGGATAAGCAGCTGAAGGAATGCCATGAGGCCCCTTTCTACACACTCGGGCCCTTGACCACGGATATTGCACCGGGCTATGACCACATTACCTCGGCTATTGGAGCCGCCATGATCGGCTGGTTCGGAACGGCGATGCTATGCTACGTGACACCGAAAGAACATTTAGGTCTGCCGAATAAAAAGGATGTGAAAGACGGTGTGATCACCTATAAGCTGGCTGCGCATGCGGCCGACCTGGCAAAGGGACATTTCGGCGCCCAGTACCGCGATAATGCTTTGAGCAAAGCGCGCTTCGAGTTCAGATGGGAAGACCAGTTCAATCTATCGCTGGACCCGGATACGGCACGTGAGTTTCATGATGAAACGTTGCCGGCCGATGGCGCCAAAATAGCGCACTTCTGCTCGATGTGCGGACCAAAATTCTGCTCAATGAAAATCACGCAGGAGATCAGGGAATCCGCTGCCAGCGGGATGTTTGATAAATCGGAAGAGTTTAAGCAAAAAGGAAGCCAGATTTATTTGTGATGCTTCTCGTCATTTCAAATCCAACGCCTGTTGCCAACGAGGCATCCCTCATCAACCGCTTGTTTGAGGAAGGCCTGCCTGTGTTGCATTTGCGGAAGCCTGAAAGCCCGTTAAAAGAAGTAGCCATGTTATTGCAGAACATAGAGCCTGTCCATTATCCGAAAATAGCCCTGCACCAGCATCACAGCATTGCCGGTAATTTCGGCATCAGCCGCCTGCATTACACGGAAGCGGCACGCAAAGCTGCAAGCCAGGAAACCTTATCACAACAAAGAGCGGAGTACATTATATCCACCTCCGTTCATTCATTGGCAGATTACCAGGGCTTAGCGGAATATTTTGATTATGCTTTCCTGAGCCCTGTGTTTAACAGCATTTCAAAGCCCGGCCACCAGGCACAAGCTTTCGCCTTAAAAAAATCCGACAAAAAAATGTATACCAGCCTCATTGCGCTTGGCGGAGTCGACGACGGTAATTGCCATAAAGCTTACGAAATGGGTTACGATGGCGTTGCGGTATTGGGAGCCGTGTGGCAGACGAAAGATACACTCAGCGCCTTTAAAGCGATACAATGCAAATGCCGTATAAACGACCTATAGTACTGAGCATGGCAGGATTTGATCCCTGCGGTGGTGCCGGCGTTTTAGCCGACATTAAAACCCTTGAGCAACACCGCTGCCTGGGAATGGCTATCAACACAGGCTATACCAACCAGGTGGAAGACCGTTTCGTTTCTGTGAAATGGGTTCCGGTAGATGAGATCATCATTCCCTTACAAACGCTTATGGATCGGTATCCGATGGATGTTGTAAAGATCGGGATCATTGAAAATCTGCAGGTACTTGCTGAAGTGATCCGGGTTTTAAAACACAAGAACCATTCCCTGAAGATCGTCTGGGACACGGTGTTAGCGGCTTCGGATCATTTTACATTTATGGAGCAGGTGGATCCGCAGGAGCTGGAACACGTTTTGAAACAGCTCTATCTCATCACACCAAACCGGCAGGAAGCCATCAGGCTTGGCATGCATCCCGATGACATGACAGCAGCGAAAGGATTATCCGCTCATTGTCATGTCCTCCTCAAAGGCGGACACCGTGAGGCAGAGAAGGGAAACGATTATTTATTACAGAACCGGCAATGCCTCAAACTGGAAGCAGGTGTGACACATCCCTTAGCGCCCAAGCATGGTTCCGGATGCATCCTCTCTTCGGCCATTGCGGCAAACCTGGCCCTGGGCCACAGCCTGGAAGATGCCTGCAAAAATGCAAAACAGTATATTGAAACGACTTTGAACAGTAATCCCAACTTATTAGCTTATCATGTTGCCTAAACTTCAATACATTTCCCAGGGGAATACTCCCGGCGAGCACCTCACCCATATCGAATCGGCCCTGGACGCCGGTGTCAGGCTCATCCAGCTCCGCTTAAAGAACAGCTCCGATGAGCTTTACCTCGATCTTGCGCATAGGACAAAGACCTTATGCAATGCTTACGACGCAAAGCTGATCATTAACGATCATGCCGGTGTTGCGCAATCCTGCAACCCAGACGCCCTTCATTTAGGGTTAACGGATATGCCTGTTCCCGAGGCGAAAAAACTGCTTCCGGGAAAACTCATCGGCGGAACGGCCAATACCTTTGAGCAGGTGAAACAGCGCTGTGCCGAACAGGTCGACTATATCGGCCTCGGCCCCTTCCGCTTTACCAGCACCAAAGAAAAATTAAGTCCTGTGCTCGGACTTGAGGGTTATCAAAGCATCCTCGATCAGATGAAAGCAGAGCACCTGCATACTCCGGTGTATGCGATCGGTGGCATCGAGCTCAAAGACATCGCATCCCTCCTAAATACCGGTGTGTATGGCATCGCTGTTTCGGGCCTTATCACTCAGTCGGACCAGAAAGAAACCCTCGTCAAAGAAATAAACCACCTCTTATACCATGCTTAGTATCGCCGGTCACCAGTTTTCATCCCGCTTGTTTCTAGGCAGCGGAAAATATAGCTCTAGCCAGGAAATGTATGAGTCCATCATCGCATCGGGAACCGACATGGTAACCGTTGCCTTGAAACGGATCGACACCGCTGCGCCGGCCGATGATCTGCTGGATGCCTTAAAAAAAGCCAATGTCAAATTATGGCCTAATACTTCGGGGGTGCGCAACGCCAAAGAGGCTGTCTTTGCGGCTCAGCTGGCCAGGGAAGCCCTGGAAACAAACTGGATTAAGCTGGAGATCCATCCCGATCCGCGTTATTTAATGCCGGATCCTATTGAAACATTGAAAGCAACGGAAGAGCTGGCGAAGATGGGCTTTATCGTTCTTCCTTACATTCATGCGGATCCTGTGCTATGCAAACGGCTGGAAGATGCCGGAACTGCTGCTGTCATGCCTTTGGGCTCTCCCATAGGAAGTAACAAGGGCCTGAAGACAGAAGATTTTTTAGAGATCATTATTGAACAAAGCAAGGTGCCGGTTATTGTCGACGCGGGAATCGGCTCACCTTCCCACGCCGCTAAAGCGATGGAGATGGGAGCGGACGCTGTGTTGGTGAATACAGCCATCGCCTCATCGAAACAAAGCATCGGGATGGCGCTTGCATTTAAACATGCCGTCATCGCCGGAAGGATAGGATACAAGGCTGGATTATCCGGTGTGAGGCATACAGCGTCTGCTACCAGTCCCCTGACAAACTTTTTGAATGAATAGGAAAGTCTCAAAAAAGGTATCGCAGAGGTCCGCAAATGAAGACGCAGAGACACGCAGAGAAAAAGATGGTAAAAACAAATTCTGCGGAAATCTGCGAGAAACTCAGCGAGAATCTGCGAGAAAAAACAAAAATCTTCGGGAAAACATAAAACACATGAGCTTTAAAAACACTTTCAACACCTGGAACTGGGAGGATCAAAAAAAATCGATCTACTCCAAAACACCCGTTGATGTGGAGCGCGCACTCGCCGCTAAAAAACGGACGGCTGAAGATTTCAAGGCGCTCTTGTCTCCCGCAGCCAGCGCCTACCTTGAGCAAATGGCAACGATAAGCCATGAGCTAAGCATCAGACGCTTCGGAAAAACCATACAGCTGTATGCACCTTTATACTTAAGCAACGAGTGCAACAATATATGTACGTATTGTGGTTTCAGCCTCGACAATAAGGTAAAGCGCAAAACCTTAACCGATGAAGAAATCCTTCAGGAAGCGTCTCACCTGAAAGGCCAGGGATTCAATCATATTCTTTTAGTGACCGGGGAGGCAAATCATACCGTGCATGCGGCTTACATCAGGCATGCGGTGGAACTGCTCCACACACACTTCGCTCATATTTCCATTGAGGTGCAACCCCTGGAAACCATGGACTATAAAACGCTTCATGAAGCAGGCGTACATTCTGTGCTGGTATACCAGGAAACCTATCACCAGGAGGTTTATAAACAGTATCACCCGAAAGGGAAGAAATCCAACTTTGAGTACCGGCTCGAAACTCCCGACCGGATAGGCCAGGCGGGCATTCACAAAACCGGCCTGGGAATTTTACTGGGCCTGGAAGACTGGCGCGTGGATTCCTTATTCTGTGCCTTACACCTGGAGTATTTGCAAAAAACTTACTGGCAAACAAAATATTCCGTTTCCTTTCCGCGCATGCGCCCCGCAGAAGGCATCATCGAGCCGAATGTCATCGTGACGGACAGAGAACTCGTTCAATTATTGTGCGCCTATCGCCTCTTCTACGAAGACATCGAGTTGTCGATCTCCACTCGCGAATCGGAGCATTTAAGAAATCACATCATTCCCCTGGGCACTACCAGCATGAGCGCGGGCTCTAAAACAAACCCGGGTGGTTACACGGTCGAACCCGGATCGCTGGAGCAGTTTGAGATCTGCGATAACAGAAGCCTTGATGAAATAAGCTCCCTGATCAAACAGTCAGGCTATGAACCTGTATATAAAGATTGGGATAAGCATTTAAGCACATGCTAAGCAAAGACGAATTTAAGAGATACCAGAAGCAGATCCTGCTGGACGACATTGGCATTAACGGCCAGTTAAAGATCAAAGGCAGCAAAGTAGCCGTTGTTGGGGCGGGCGGGCTCGGCTGTCCCGTTCTCCAATACCTCGCTGCTGCGGGCGTTGGAACGATCGGCATCATTGATTTCGACGTTGTTGAAATGTCGAATCTACATCGGCAGACATTGTATACACCGGATGATGTCGGGAAATTAAAAGCAGAGGTGGCATTGCAAAAACTCTCTGCGCAAAATCCTTTTATCACCATCAGGGCGCATTGCCAGCTACTGAATGAAGAACATGCGGCACCTTTGTTGTCTGGCTATGATATTATAGTCGACGGCTGCGACAATTTTGCAACGCGCTATAGCGTGAATGATGCCTGTGTAAAGCTGAACAAGCCGCTGGTATACGGCAGCATCTTAGGCTATGAAGGACAGCTGGCGGTTTTTAATGTCAAGGGGAGCAGAAATTTACGGGATATTTTCCCTGAGCCTCCTGCTGCGGAAGACGTTCCTAATTGCTCTGAGAATGGCGTTCTTGGCAGCTTACCGGCAATTATCGGCAGCATGATGGCCCATGAGACTTTGCAGGTGATCCTGGAACGGAGTGTTTTAGCCAATACGTTTTTGATTTACAGCTCCCTGAACCTGTCTTTTACCAGATTAACCTATTGATTATTTCCGGGCTTTGATCCAGAGCCATTCATCGGTAAAGCCCCTTCCCTCTTCAAAGATGCGGTATTTGGTTTCCAGCGTTTCATTGGCCAGCTCATCGTATTTATAATGCTTGGCTTTCAACACATCGCCGATGCTGCGGATGATTTCCACATCGTGCGTTTTGGCAAACAGATTTTCCAGGTTGGTGGAGATATTGATGTTTACCCAATCGTGGGTTTCAATCAGGATATCGGTGCTCTTTAAATTCGCCAGGTTCTTTTCCGTAAACAAATACCTTTCGTAACCTTCGCAATCGCTGATGATCAGGGAGCGCTTCTCGAAAGTAAAGTTTTTCAACGTCTCCTCCGTACAGGACGATTCTATTTTCACGCGGTCCGCTACCTTATTCAGCTTTGCCATATCGCCCGTCAGCTGGCGCGCTTCCGCCTCAATGTCGTAAGCAAGCACTTTCACATTTGGCATTTTCAGGGCCAGGCCAACGGCATAGTAGCCTTCGGCACAACCGATATCGAGGATCTGCGTATACTCCGTGCGAATGATCTCTTCGAACACTCCGTGCAGCTCGGTCTCATAGCTGCCAATCAGCTTGGAGTTGAGCGAGCTGTTCCTCGAACGGAAGCCCGGGTATTGAAGTCCCTGAAAAGGGCCATGTAGAACGGTTTTATCTTTAAAGAGCTTTTCCGCTAACTTCTGGATCTGGGCCTCGGATTCTTTACGCTCGATCAGGTCTCTCTGGTATTTGATCTTCCAGAAAAAACTGGAAAGCTTCTTCGACATATTCCCAACCGCATCGATGGACAACAACTTAATTAAACCTGACTTTAACACTTTTTTCATCTATAAAAATATACTGCTAATAATTAATACCCTTGCCTGAACTTCTGCCCGATAACTTTCACTGCGCGCCGTACCTGAATCCCAGCGTGCTTCGTCCTGAGCCATCGATCGTAAAATGCTTGACGTCTTCCAGCGTCAGTGTGGTCAGATCTTCCGGCTTACGCTCGCTTGCAGGAATAGAAGCCATCCGCAGGTTCTGCTTCATCACACATTCCCCTACAATCTGCCTCACGGTGCGGGCATTGCCAAAGAACTTGTCTTTCCGCTCCACCAGCTCTTTAAAGTGATTGCTCAGATGCGCCAGCGCTTCCTCATTAGGAACCAGGCCTTCTTTCTTCAATAAATTCTTCGCAATGGTGATCAGCTGCTCCGGCTCGTAATCGCTGAAGGCGTAAGTTTTATCAAAACGGGATTTGAGGCCGGGGTTCATTTCAATAAAATGGTGCATGTTTTCCGGGTAGCCGGCCACGATCACGCCAAACTGCCCGCGCTTGTCCTCCATGCGTTTCAGGATCACCTCAATGGCTTCCTGCCCGAAGCCGCTGCCTTCTGCCAAGGCATAAGCCTCATCAATAAAGAGGATGCCACCCATCGCGGCATCGATCCTCTCCTGTGTTTTGATAGCGGTTTGCCCGGTATATCCTGCGATCAGGCCTTCCCGGTCCACTTCCACCACATGCCCTCTCTCCAGCAGACCCAGCGATTTGTAGATCTTGGCGATGATGCGGGCGAGCGTTGTTTTTCCCGTGCCCGGATTTCCGGTGAATACGGAATGCAGCGAAAATTTATTCACCACATCTTTCCCGATCTCATTGTAGAAGCGGATGAGCTTCACCAGCTCGTTCACATCCTGCTTGATATTATCGAGACCTACCAGCTCATTGAGCTCTGCGATGGCCATCTGCAGGTCTTTCTCATTCACCAGCAATTTGAGTTTTTTCTTTTCGTTGGCGAGGAACACACTCTTGAAATCGGCGAGGGTAAGCGTTGAGAGGTCTTCTTTCGTCAGCGCATCCATGTTCTCCGATTTCATGAGGCGGAGGCCCATGTCCTGCTTGGCTTCTTCGATCACGCCATATACAAAGCGTGCATTGCCAAAACTGTTATCGCGTTTGCGATAGGCCTCCGTGAGCTGTTCTTTCAGGTATTCCTGGGCCTCAGGCGCAACCGTCAGCTGCTTATGCTCCGCAGCATACAAGGCTATCTGGTAAAGCTCTTCGGGCAGGTAATCGTCAAAATGAAAATACTCGGAAAAGCGCGATTTCAATCCGGGATTGCTATCGATAAAGACATTCATTTCTTTCGGATAACCGGCCACGACGATCGCCAGGTCTCCGGGGCCATCACTCATCTCCTTGATGAGGATCTCGATCACCTCTTTGCCGTAATCTTTGCTGTCCTCGCCGGAGCGCGCCAGGGCATAGGCTTCGTCAATAAATAAAATCCCACCGCGGGCTTCATCGATCGCCTTCTTCACTTTCGGCGCCGTTTGCCCGATGTATTCTCCTACCAACACCGAGCGGTCTACCTCATACACATGGCCTTTGCTCAACAGCCCCATCTTCTGATAGATCTTGCCGAGCTTTTTCACCACCGTTGTTTTTCCGGTGCCGGGGTTTCCGGTGAACACGGAGTGCAGGGAAATCGCCGAGCCGTCGTCGAAGCCTTTTTCTTTGCGAAGCCTGGTAAAGTTCAGGTAAGTAATATTTTCATGGATGCTTTTCTTAACCCCTTCGAGTCCAATGAGCTCATCCACTTCTTTCAGTAATTCCTCCAGCGTTTTTTCAGGAGCCACAATTTTATTGCCTTCCATGGTATTGGAGCTTCCCGAATTGATAGCAATGGCCTGGTCGATGCTGCTGATGAGCGGCAGCAGGCCTTCCTCTTCCTTGTCGCTGCAATCAAAAGACACAGCGCCGATCAGGGCATCCATGAACACGATCTCAAGGGCATATTTATCGTCTTTCCAGGAGCCGGGCACATCATTGCCCCAGCCGAGGTCAAGCGTATAGCTATAGTCTTTTTTATTGGCGTCGATATAGCCCGTCTTCTTCTGATGGGCTTTATGCTGTCCGGAGTCATCCACGTAATTGAGGAAAACTTCGTAGTTGAATGCCAGTGGCGTCGATACCTTGATGCGGATCTCTGCCCACACATACTGCGTGGTTTCTTTGTTAAAGGTCTTCAGGTATTTGCGCGAGCGCTGATTCCAGCCATCCACATTTCCATGATAGAGCTTGACATGCTCGATCGAAAAATAAGGATTTGTATTCTTGGTCACCAGACCGACATCCTCCACATAGAAGCGCTGCGAGCCAACGTTGACGCCATCAATCGTGGCTACCCACTGGTAGGTTCCTTTCTTCCAGAACGTACCGGGGTTGGGAGTTCCCCAGCCATCGCGGATGTATACAATGTTATCATCTTTGCTCACTTTCAGGTCCGAATCGAGCGTGCAGACAATCCTGTTGCCTGTAGTCAATACTTCCTCGCAGGTCACTACCGATTTGGCTGTCCAGTCCTCTTCGTCAAATAATTTATTGTAGAGCGCTACTTCGAAGCGCAGGTAAGTGGTTTCGGCTTTGTCAAAAATGGTACGATACCTTTTGGTGGAATTCGCCATCCACTCATCGGATGAATAAGTAGAAAGGCCCTTGAATTTAAAACGTTTTTCCATGATCGGGATTCGTTGATACGGTTAATTCTGTTTGAGATGCAGCTGCCACTTCCAGGCAGTGAGCATCATGTCGTCGAGGCTGTACTCCGGGTTCCAGCCCAGCTCGCTTTTGGCGAAATCGTTGTTGGCATAGATCTTCACCACATCGCCGGCGCGGCGCGGCCCCACCTCATAATTCAGCTTTTCCCCGCTCACTTTTTCAAACGAGTGGATGGCTTCCAGCACGCTCACCCCATTGCCTGTCCCCAGGTTAAACACCGAGCAGGCCTGCTTCTGCCTGTCGTTGACGAGGTAGTTCATCGCCCTCACATGCGCATCGGCAATATCGCTCACGTGGATGTAATCCCGGATGCAGGAGCCATCGCGTGTATCATAATCGCCGCCAAACACGGTAAGCTTGGGCAAAAGGCCTGCCGCCGTCAGCGTAATATAAGGCACCAGGTTATCCGGTTTGGCATTCGAGAGCTCGCCGTTGAGAGCAGAGGTGTGAGCGCCTACCGGATTAAAGTAACGAAGCAGCACAGCCTTGAAAGATGCTGCGCTTTTGATAAAGTCGGAAACGATCTCTTCCCCCATCTGCTTGGTTTGCGCATAAGGCGACTCGGCTTTGGCAAAAGGCGTTTGCTCCGTTACAGGAAGCTTGTCCACATTGCCATACACCGAACAGGAAGAGGAAAAGATAAAGTTGCGGATCTGCTTTTCGCGGCAATATTTCAGCACATTGACGAGCGAGCCCAGGTTGTTGTGATAGTATAGCAGTGGGTCGGCCACCGACTGGGGAACCGATTTGAAAGCGGCAAAGTGAATGACGCCTACGGGATTTTTCACCGAATTGAGCGCATATTCCAGGGCTTCGTAATTGGTGATGTCCACATTAAAATTTTTGACTTTCTTCCCGGTGATGGCTTCGATCCGGTCGAAGGTATTTCCTGTAGAATTGGAATAGTTGTCGACAGAAACGACGTTGAAATCTGTTTTGTTCAGTAGTTCGATGATCGTGTGTGATCCTATGTAGCCAGCCCCTCCGGTCACTATAATTGTTTGCATATCGGCGTCAAAATTTGTGCTAATAAATATAAAAAAAAATTGCGGGATGGTGAGGATTCCACGATTTTATTTTCAGCCTCAGGCTCACCTGAAAACGGCATTTCCTGAGGTTTCGGGAGGCTCCTCCCCTCCAAAATAACCTTCCTGAACAGGAAAGGGGAGCCGGCTTACGGTTATTTGGATTTATATCTATATTTTTACATCACCCATGCAGCCAAGATACCTGGATATTTTCGATCTACTTCTGAGCCCTTTCTATTTTATCCTGATCCTGTATATTGCCTATTATTATAAAAACACCAAATTCCGTATCCAGGGTAAAGCACACTACCGGTATTTTTTACCGGCCCTGCTCTGCAAGATCATGGGCAGCATCTGCGTTTGTCTGATATACACCTATTATTACGACGGCGGGGATGTCATCAACTATTATGTATCTACGAAAATGTTTGTGAATGTGCTCCTGGAGGGGGACTTCGGCAAATTTTTCGATATGCTGGATTATAAGCACAACAACATCAATTACATTTTATCTTCCGGTAACATCTACGGCACGCTGGAGTTCAGCCCGAACGACTATTACGCCCTCTTCACGGTCATGCTCACGATCCCTATCTGCCTTCTGGCCTGCAAGAGCTTTATCGTCACCTCCATACTACTCTCCAGCCTGAGCTTCATTGGCCTCTGGAAGCTTTATGAAGTCTTCATCGACCAGTTCCCCCAGCTCACCAGGCAATTTGCCTGGAGTATTTTTTTCGTTCCCTCGGTCTTTTTCTGGGGCTCCGGAATTTTAAAAGACACGTATACCTTCAGCGCGATCGGTTTTTATGTGTATGGTCTTTACAATTTTCAGATCCTTAAGCGGCGGAATATACAGTACCTGATGGCGATGATCGGCGCCATCATCATTTTTATTTACATCAAGCCTTATTTCTTTTTCGCCTTACTGCCGGGCTCCCTGATCTGGATTTTTTTCAGCCGCATCAAAAACATCAAAAACCAGGTGCTGGCTGCCATGATCATCCCGGTGCTGATGCTCAGCGCGCTGGGGGTAGTGCTATTCGTCCTCAGCAATTTCGGGCAGTACCTGGGAGAATACAGCCTCGACAATGTTCTGAACAAAGCTGTGAAAACACAGCAGGATCTCATCCGGGAACAGTACGGTGGCAACAGTTATAACATCGGGGAATTTGATCCGACGGTGCAGGGGATCCTGGCGAAAGCACCGGCGGCCCTCAACCTTGCCCTGTTCCGGCCATTCATCTGGGATGCGAGGAACCCCGTGATGCTGTTATCGGGCATGGAGAATTTTTTCATGCTGGCTTTCAGCTTATACATTCTCTTTAAAGTGAAGATCTCCACACTCCTCAAATCATTTTTCGGACATCCTCTGCTGATTTTCTCGATGCTCTTTGCCATCTTCTTTGCCTTTTCGGTAGGGCTCACCACGGCCAACTATGGAGCATTGGCAAGGCTGAAAATCCCCTGCATTCCCTTTTACATGTGCTCGCTGTTTATTCTGTACCACCTCAACCGGAAAAGTTTCAGCCGTAGATAGTGGCATAGATCTTCTCCGCCAGGCTATAATTGCGCTGGGTTTCCGCAACAGCCCTGATTTTTCCGGGCAACTGATGATCCTGCAACAAGAGGTCGATCGCTTTCACTGCTTTCAGATACTCCTGGCCATTCAATTCTTTCAGTACATAACCGATTCCCTGCTCTTCAATCATGGCGCTGTCTATAGAAATATCTTTGGTGATAACCACCGGCAGGCCCATCGCCCAGTATTCGCCGTTCTTGATGGGCGTGCAGTACTTTTTGGTAGGCACCGGCTTTACCGGGCAGATACCAAAGCTTCCCAGGGCCATGTAGGACGGCACTTCGTGATGTGCCACAAATTTTTTAATGACCGTTTCAAAAGGCAATCCTGCCTTATCACAACAGGCACGGATCTCTTCCTCCTTCTGGTTCGTGAGCAGCAGCACTTTAAACCTGTCACCCCAAAAGGCACGGGCCGTTGCAAAAAAGTCAAACACCTCTCCCGATAAATAAATATCGCCGAACTTGCCGGCATACACACATACCACTGAATCCGTCCCGAGCTCCGGGATCGCAACGGGAAGGACATTCTTCGGATTAAACAAGCCGAGGTCGACACAGGCCGGCTTCACGAAATAACGCTTTTTGGTGATGCCGTATGTTTCCTGCGAATAGGCAATCATGCCGGGCGCGGCGCAGATCACATCTGAGGCACGCCTGAGCTGAAGCTTCTCCAGCTTAAACAACAGGCGATACGCCAGGCTGTTCTTTTTCCAGGTATTGGTTTCCAGCATGCTTTCGGCATGAGGCTCGAAACTATCCAGCACCAACGGCCTGCCGGTGATGCGCGACAGGATATAGCCGATAGCGCCGCCCGGCGTACACCAGGCATGGATCACGGAAATTTTTTCGCGAATCATGAAGTGGATGAGATACACCAAAATACCGGTGAGTTTGATTCCCATCCCTAAACCAAAAGGCTTATAGGTAAAATTGAGCAGGTGAATCTGCTTGTCTTTGAGCGCTTGTTTATTCTCTTCGTACTCTTGCGCCGTCGTTTCAGACTCAGGCGTGAGGGTCATCAGAAAGATCCGGCTTCCGGCAGGCAGCTTATCGCGGATGAGCTCTATATAAGGCAGCGTGTAGGTTTTGATAAGCGCGCTTTTGTAGCTCCAATAGGTAACAACGAGGATATGTTTCGGAGCGCTCAACATAAATGTTTAATGATCGCGTAACAGCGCTTTCTGAAAATAAAAAAGGGATTATTGATCAGGCTGATGAAAAAATACTTCAGCGCTACCCCCCTGTTTCGCCTGGTCATGGCAATGTGCAGCGCCGCATAGGAATAGATGCCGTTGAGGAAGATCCGCTTGTTGAGAAATGAGCGGGTAATGATATTGGTGGAATGCAGGATATGCGATTTAAAATGCAGGATCTTCTCATTGAAATGCGAAGCTTCATAATTGAGCACACTCCTGCCCCCATGGTTCATCATGATGATGGACTTGCCCGGAAAACAATGCAGCTCCGTCACGGTGATGACTCTCAGCCACAGCTCCCAGTCTTCAAAGAGGATCAGGTTTTTGTCGGTATTGAAATAATGTTTCCGGAACAGCTCTTTCTGAATGATCACCGAGCTGCATCCGAGGTAATTGCCATACACCAGCTTTTTCGGATTAAAGAATCCTTCCATGCCGTAAGAATATAAGTGCGTGTGATCGGGGTTGAGGATCTGGTAACCGGCAAAAATAAAAGCGGGTGCCGGGTTCTTTTGAGCGATAAATGTATGGATCGATTCCAGGTGCGTCTTCTCCATTTTATCATCCGAATCCAGGAAGATCAGGTAATCGCCCTCTGCCTTGTTGGCACCATAATTCCTGGCGATGCTGCGCTCTTCGTTCTGCTTATAGAAATACCTGATCTTCGGATGTTGCAGGGCTTCCACCGTCTGCCTGGTGTGATCCGTACTTCCGTCATCCACCACCAGCACTTCGTAGCCATCATAGGTTTGCTCCAGGACACTCAACAAGGTTTCCTCCAGGATCTTGGCCCGGTTATAGGTTGGTATAACGATGGAGAACAACATTTGTCAGGCCGTTCTGATAAAACGGAAGACAAACTTCGGAATAAATTTCAATCTATTATTATATTTCCGGTAATTATTTAGCGTATAAAAGGAAAAGAAATGTGCTTTGATAAAGCCACTGATCTTCCGGCACATCTGCCTGTCGCCTTCGCGGTAATAACTGTGGTAGCAGAGATTCAGGTGCTGTAAAAATATGTCTTCCAGCTCCTTGTCGCTAAACTGTAAAACAGCCGGATAGATTTCCCGTTTTTCTTTTCCGATAAGCTCCAAAGACAGCATGTGCTTCAGGTAAAGTTTTCCACCGGATAGCGAATGAAACACATTAGCAACCACGCTGCTCCACTCTTTCAAAAAGGCCAGGTTCTGGTTGGATTTGGAGGATTCGTGCAGCCTGTAGCGGGAGAGTAGCTCATCCGTACGCCTGATCTTCCCACCATTCAGAAGGAGCTTCACCACCAATTCGAAAT
Organism: Hydrocarboniphaga daqingensis; assembly: GCA_943362175.1. GTDB lineage: Bacteria > Bacteroidota > Bacteroidia > B-17B0 > Aurantibacillaceae > UBA4416. The sequence goes on from CALRIU020000002.1 coordinate 348,514, forward strand.
CCATCGCATAATGCAGGCGATCGTTTACCGGTAAAACACAGGCAAGGGCCTCTGCCCGCAAAAAAGAGGAAGGCTGTGGAAAGCGCATATAGGGAAAGTAATCATGCAGGGCGATGTCGGCTTGCAAACCGATGACCTGTGAGGGCTTATTATGGCCGAATAAGAGCGATTTTCCGTGCCAGATCACCAGCGAAGGATCGGCTTCAAAAGCGGCTGCCACCTTGTGCAGGGTCCCCGGCTCATACACATCATCGCTGTTGAGCCAGGTGATGATGTCCCCGCTTGCCTTGGCGAATCCTTTGTTGATGGCCTCGCTTTGCCCCTGATCTTTTTCGCTGACCCAATACGCGATCCTGTCCGCATAGTTTTCAATTACCGAAACGGTCTGATCGGTGCTCCCACCATCGATCACGATAATCTCCAGGTTCTCATAATCCTGGGAGACAAGGGAAACAAAGGTTTCGCCGATGTACTGCCCCTGGTTGAAGGAAGGAACAATGACCGATATTTTAAGATTTTTGGCGCCCGGCATCCTGATACATTACTTAATCACACAGCCGGGTAATTTCACATACACATCCCCGAAGCCCTGCATGGCATGAACGTCTTTAGCCACCAGCGCTTTAAACCCTGGCACAGAAATCCAGTTTTCCAACAGGAAGCGGTTCTCTTCCCCGACGCTGTAATTGCAGCTATAAGAGGCATCGAGCGCCTGGAGCAGGTCAAGACATTCATACAGCTTATGGGTTTGCTCGGGCGTTGTATATTCAAAAGAAACGATAGGAACAGCCACCGACAGGCCCTTCAGGACGTCCGTTTCAAACCCCTCCACATCTATTTTTATAAAATGGGGCTTTCCGTAACTGTCAATCAGGTTATCGAGGGTATCTACTTCCACTTCTGCGGTCTGGTCCCAGGTTTCATTGGAGAACCTCCCACGTTTCATGCTCTCTACCCAGTCTTTCGATAAGGATGACACCGTAGAAGACCTCGAATTGACGTACATCGTCATCCTGTCTTTTTTAGCGCCCAAGGCTATTTTAAGCAGGGTAATGGCATTGGCATACTTCCTCTGCAAAAACCGGTGGCAGTAATCCTGCGGCTCAACAGCCACGACGTTGTTTTTCAGGCTTAAAAATACCTGCACGCGGTTCCCGAGATTAGCCCCTACATCAAAGACAAGGTCGTTGGCGGAAAGAAAGCGGCTATAGAACTGTTTTCTTTCTTCAAAAAGTTTTTGGCTTTCCCTGTAGATCTGCGGGTGTACCAGCCATCTTACCTTTTCCTTAAAAAGGGCATATCCTATTTTGAAATTCATTGCTGCAATCTGTGTTAATTAAACATCCAATACCTTTTTGAAATCGCTTTCCCGGATGCTGCAAGTTACGTCTTTTATCATATACAAGGGCCTGCTCCCGTAAAAAGAAGCCCACATGCTATAGGTGCTCGGTGGCCCGGCAATGTAGTGGCAGCGGGCAAGGGCGTACAGATCCAGCAATTCATGAGCCGGCCCCGGAGTAATTTTCAGATGGTTCAATTCCGGGCCAAAGACAATGTTTTCATTGGAGCATACCAGGAAATGCGGATTCCGGTCTTTGAACAAAAGAGCCAGTTGCCGGATGATTTGGCTGTAGTCTTCTACAGAATAAAAGTACTTTCCGCCTTCGAAGGTTTTATAATCGCCGCGCCTGATGTGAATGCCGATGATTGTTTCTTTTGGATCGGAAAAATGCTTTTCAAAAAACAGGTCAAGGCTCTTTTTAAAAGAAGCTACAGGCACAAAAAAATCCCGGATCAGAACTTCCTGTTTTTTGAAAAGCCTGTCGGAACGGAAGAGCCAGCCCTGCACAAAACAGACTGTACTTGTTAGCTCCGGCGCTTTTTCGAGATCCACTGCTTCGTCCCAGTCCAATGCCATCACGCTGATAAAACGCGTTTTGACACGCAAGCGGGCCAGAAATCGCGATGCCATATAACAGAAGGTATAAGCCGCTTTATTCCTGTAGAAAGAAAAACCGGCCGTAGAAGCAAAATAAGACCTGTACTCATAAAAGGCCGGGTTGACGATACGCACCTCCTGTTCTTTTCCATAGGCCAGGAAGTGGCCATAGATGAACAAGAGATTGCCAAGCTGGCCGGGTTTATTGGAGATGACAATCATGCTGTTAATTTACACCCAGGTGCGCTTGAATTTGAATAACTTTTTAATCAGCTCTCCGGCCGACTGGCTTTTCATGCTTTTACGAATGCCACGTAAGGCATGTTGCATCCGTGCTGCTTCCCAGGCGAGCCGGCTGGTGTCTGTACAGCGGATTCCCCGGTGTGTAATGATCAGCTCATTGCAAACACTTTTTTTGTACTCCGGGATGTAATAGCGCCAGATCTTTTTTACCGTGATCAGGTGGTAATACATAAACTCCTCTCCCTTGTTCAGATCAAGGAGCTTTCCTTGTTTGTAGCTGTAATTGATCGGTTGAGGATGCTCCCGGATGATGTCTTTGAAGTAAGCCCTGATCTTGCCCTTCTGTTCTGCATTTTTAATAATATCAAACATGCTCACCTGTAAATTCCTGCTGCGGATATCTTCGAAAGCAAAGATCTCTCCGTGCCAGCGTTGACAACATTCCTCAAAACCATAATAGGCGGTATCGTTCAACAGGGAAACGATGGCGCCGTGATCTTTGTATAAATACTTTCCTGTATCGTCGTTCCTGAATAGCGTGAAATGCCCCGTACACCAAAGGTTTTGTGTGGTGATCACCTCATGCTCCTCAAGCAGGCCGTCTGTAAGAAAATGCCGGACATTGCCCCAGATGATATCGAGGTCGCACCAGCCCCAATGATCATAGCCCTTGAACTCCTCCTCAAAAATATGCCCGAAGAGGGGTTTTAATTCATTGATCTTCCAGGCGCTTTGCAGCTGAACCTGCTCTCCAAGCTGCTGCGATGAAAATGCATTCAGCTCCGCAAGATTCATTTTAATGAATTTAATATTGGCATCGGTATAGCTTTCGGCGATGTGATCATTGATGACCACAAAGCTGATGGAAGGATTGCTCTTACAGGTTGCCGTAAAATAGCCGAAGTAATTCGGCAAAGGGCCCATGTAACAGGTCATTAAACAAATGCTTCTCATCTTTCTTAATGTCTTTGTGCTGAATGGGGCAACCGTTCGTAGATCGCATCATACTCCATGGCTACGCCATCGGGCCTGTAGACCACAATAACATCCACTAACTTAAACTGCTGCTTTCTTAAAAATTCGTCCACGTCGTAATACTGGCAGCCGTCCTTATACAGCTCATGGTTGTTCATTTCCACCAGGACCAGGTGTGTTTTCTTCAGGGTTTCAATCCCGCTTTTCAGAATGTGAAGCTCACTGCCCTGCGTGTCTATTTTTATCAGCAGGATCTCTTCCAGGTCTTTTGTTTCTTCATCCAGCGTGGAAGTTCTTACCTCCTGCTTTTCGATAAGATTAAACTTATTCTGCTGCGCACCAGGCTGATGGCTGATCTCAGTACTATTCAGCTCATGGATGGAAGACGATAAAAAATTGGCGGTGATGTTGATCTCCTTTTTGCCGATGGAATCGTATAATGCCAGGTTCCGGATCGTAACCTGCGGATTTCCCTCATTGGCTTTTTGCGCCATATGAAACATTTTACTGATCGGCTCAAAACCGATCACAGAAGCCTTTGGAAACGTTTTCGAGAAATAGTGTGCCGTGGCTCCGTTTGCTGCACCAATGTCCAGGATAGGCAGGTGCAGCTTATTGCCCCGATGCTTACGGATATAATCCGTCAGCCTGAAAAACGGCTCCGCCGGATTACAGAACACGGTATCCTTAAGCTTCAGGAACACCGAAGGCTTCGAGACCAGTGCTTGTAAAAAACGGATGATAAAGTTTGTCATTTTAAGTCGTTATACGTATACCTAAATTACTAATTATTAAAGAGTTTCTCCAATCCTTTTCAGGTTTTGGATCGAAGCAGAATGTTGTTTTACGACCTTCCTCATGACGTCATAGCCGATAATACAGGCTCAACGACCTCCCGAAGCTCATCCATCCTCACCTCCAGGTCAAAATTATTTGCGCGTTCATCAATCTCAGTAGCAGCACAGCGCAGATAGTGGTAATTGACGTTTACGGCATCGCAGAGGGAATAATACATGTTGTTATGGCGATCAGAATCTTTTCGGAATTCCAGTACATGTGTCCCTTCCTTCATAAACATGATCAGTGCAAGCGCTGCACCGTGCGTGCTGATCACAACTTTAGCGTTCGAGATCAGGTCAAGCTGCTCCTGAAAAGTATATTCTTCAAAATACAGGATCACAAAACCACGTTCCTTCAAAAAATCGCATAGCTGCTGTTCGTTGGTCACAAAACGCCTGCTGGACTTTGCTCTACTGATGTAGATCTTCTCAACAGGCTTTGAAACAGGCTTCAACTGCGGTAAAACAATCGCCCTGAGCTTCCGGAGATTTTCAGGATTAAAATTTCCGGTACCCGTTATATGGGAAGGGACATAAAGCTTCGGAACTTTAGCCAGGGTATCATCTTCGAGGTAAGCCATTTTCGTGATCTTAAAATACTGCAAACTGTCGAGGTACAATGGCTCGTGCTTGAAATAAGCCGGCAATAAGGCCGTATAATTTTTCAGCTCATCATTGAGCTCGGCAATCCGGGTCAGACCGTCGCAGAGCCAATGCGCAAAGCCGTGCGGGCCGCTGTAATTATCAAACAAAACCAGGTAGTTTACCTGCTTGTCCAGCGTTCGTTTTTTGAATTTTAAAAGTGTTTTTAACAGGTACCGGCTTTTATAGTTCCTGAAATCTATATCATAGCAGATAATAAACTCCTTTTTAGAGCGAAAATTTTCATAGATAATACCCAAAGGCGTTAAGGCGGCATTTCTGATGAAGTACAGGCCACTGGACTTGACCGTGTAGGATGTCGCCCCGAAATATCCTTCATCACCGGTTTTCAAACCAACAGGAAGCTTCCTCCTGATCACATGCTCTTTATAAAATTCCCTTACCAGCTTCATGATCGTACCTGATTTTGCAAATTTGTAAATACATGCTGAAGGGCGTTCCGGGCCGCTGTATAATTAAAGGCGGAAGATTCTTTTACGAGCCCTATCTTGTGTTTCAATTCCCTTCTTACTGCCGGTTGGCTCACGAGCACAAGCGCCTGCGACAACTCTTCACTGGAAGAAGGATCGAAATACAAAGCGCTGTCTTCCAGCATTTCTTTGTGCCCGGCGAGATCTGAACAAACAGCAGGCACGTTATATTCAAGGGCTTCCAGTGGCGGCAGATTTGTCGGGCCTAAAAACGTCGGCATCACCAGGCTCAGTGCATTTGACAATAAGGTCTCTTTTTCCATTTCGGGAATAAAGCCCAGGCAAAGCACCTCGTTTGTCAAATCCAGCTCTGCTATGTGTTGCCTGATTGCCGGCAGCTCTCCCTTATCGGAGCCGGAAAGCACCAGTTTGATGTGTTGCGTATCTGTATCACGAAAGATCTTAAATGCTTTGATCAAAGTGATGTGATTCTTATGTTTCCAGTACTGCGCCGGATAATAAAAATAGCCTGTCGTTTCCAGTCCGTAATTTTTCAAGACTGCCTGCGCAGCTCCTGTGGGAACAGAAGTTTGTTTGCGGATAAAAAACGGTACCACCACAATCTTACCGGGAGCAATTTGCAAATAGCGAATCAACTCTTCCTTTCCTGCTTCCGATTCCACCGCAATCAAGGCGGCCTTTTTGAGCTCTGTATTATACCACTGTTTTCTTTTTTCCAACTGGCCGTTCTCGCTGAATTCGGCGAAGGTGCTCAGGGAAAGGTGCGCGATATCCCAGTTAGTGGCAATGAAGGGTACACCTTCGAGCTCGCGCTGTGCCTGGTTCAGGTAATACACATAGTCTATTTCAAAACCGGCAATAAGCTTTGAAACACGCCTGTTGATAAGCCCGCTTAGGTAGGCGTTGGCAGGCTTGCTGTTCTTTAAAATTTTTCGGGCGAGCTTGAGAAAAAAGGTCGGCTTTGTAAAATGCTCGTTCAGGTAGATGACTTCCTTATTAAGATTTACCGGGTGAGAGGACTTTTTATAGGCTATAAAAACGATGTCGGTTCCTTCGAAACGCTCTTCATCGAGCAATTTCACAAGAGAATGAATATAAGTATAAGCACCGCCCTCCTGCGGTAACATATCGTTATTAAGCCATACTCCTATTTTCATTCTGCAATTTATTTTTTCCTCAATACATACAGGGCGTACCAGTTTGCACTATCAGGCTCCCGGTCCAACATCCAGCCGTAGCTGCTTATGATTTCAAATTTGTCTCCTGCAAGACGTTCCATATCATTCCTGAAAAAATACCGCATCCGATGTAACTCGGAAAACCGGTGCTCCACATTATGCTCTTTATCCTTCACTTCAAAATCAAATGCCACCTCCACCGTATGGTCTTCTTTCAGATGAGTCGCCGTGGTCCGGCGCTTCATGGCAAAGCGGTCATTCTGCATATCCTTAGTACGGTTGCCGGGAGGATCCGCCATCACGCCGTCCCCGTTCCAAAAATCGAATACCAGCATTCCGTCTTTCTCCAGGTGATCATAGGCTCTTGCAAAGAAGTCTTTGACATCCGTATCGCTATTCAAATAACTGAACACGTGGAAGAGAGAAACAATGAGCGGGAAGGTTTTATCAAGCTCATAATTCCTGATATCCCCTTGCATAAATGTCGCTTCAGCAATAGAACGGCTTTTAGCGATCCCTATCATATCTTCGGACAGATCGAGCCCTGTGACTCTATATCCTTTCTTCGAAAATTCAGCTGAATAGTTTCCTGTTCCACAACCAAGCTCCAGTAATGCTGTGCTATCCAAAACCCGGTGCCGACCGATCACAGACAACACATACTCTGTTTCAGCAGCATACTCTTTATCCTGGTAGATCAGGTCGTAAATCTTCGCGTAATCTTTAAACTGCATCTTAATTTCGTTTAGCGATCTCCATAAATTTATCGCACACATAATCCATGTCCGCATCGCTAAGGCCAAGGCCGCTTGGCAGATAAAACCCTTTCCGGGCGATATACTCCGACTCCGGATACTTACCGGCAAACCTGCCCTTGAAAACGGGTTGCTCGTGTGCACACCAGAAAAAAGGTCTTGAGCCGATGCCATGCTGTGCCAGCTCTTTCATGAAATACTCGTTGTCATGCTGACTTTCCTTTCCAATGACAATGGCAAAGACCCAATAGATATTATCGGCATAAGCTGTTTTCTCGACAGGAAACCGGAAGCCTTCCATCCCTGATAATCTTTCCGAATAATAGTTTCCGATATGTCTTTTCTTCATAACAAACTCATCGAGTCTTTCCAGCTGCGCCATACCCAGGGCCGCCTGCAAATTCGTCATCCGGTAATTATAACCCAGCTCGTAATGCACAAATCTTTTTTCAGGAACAAAGCAAAGGTTTCTCAAAGACAGGCATTTGTTGGCAACCTCCTCATCGTCTGTCATGAGCATACCACCCTCTCCCGTAGTAATATGCTTGTTCGGATAAAAACTAAAAATACTGACATCGCCCAGACTTCCGCAGGCTTTACCGTGATAGGTCTGTCCGTGCATTTCAGCAGCATCCTCAATGATCTTAAGACCGTATTTGGCTTTCAATTCAAAGACAGGGTTCATGTCTACCGGTAAACCGTAAGTGTGTACCACCATGATCGCTTTGGTCTTTTTGGTGATCTTAGGCTCAATGTCCTCCACCTTCATGTTCCAGGTATCGGCATGACAATCCACAAATACAGGAATGGCTTTCACCTGAACGATGGCCATGATACAGGAAATGATACAAAAGGTCGGAACAATCACCTCATCTCCTTCCCCAATCCCGATAGCTCTTACCGCAAGCTCCAGCGCAGCTGTACCATTGCATACCGCTATGCCATGCTTACGGCCTACCTTTTTAGCAAAACCTGCTTCAAATTGCTTAATAAAGGGGCCTTCACTGGAAATCCAACCTGTATCGATGCATTCGTTAAGGTACTTTTTTTCGTTGCCGTCTAACAGCGGGGTATTCACAGGAATATTCATAACTTAAAATCGTGTTTTATCGTGTTCGCCCGAATAAGGTCCTTGCTTCACTTCAATCATCTCGGTTGGTTCCAGCATTTCAAAACCATGGCCTCCGCTTGATAATAAGATCACATCGCCCGCTTCCAGGATTCTGTCGAAAAGATATTCCTTTTCCTGTGTGTAGAACTGAATTTTTACCAGACCGCTTTTAACGAACAGGACTTCCTGGGTGAGTGTTACCGTACGGTCGACCGCATTATGGACGTGAGGCTGGATCACATAGCCTTTCGGACGATTCATATAGCCAAGCTGCTGCGAAAAGTCGTCAGGCGTAAAAAACTTAATGCCTTCTTCCTTAAAATCATGTTTGATAATGATCGCCAATAAAAGGTCGAGGTGTTTAATATATTCAATCATCATGTTAAGTCTTATAATTTTTCAGGGGTTCCGGTTATCACGTTGATCACCTCAAGCCCCCGGATCAGCTCCAGTCGTTGATTTCCTTCAAGATAGGTCAATGCATAATTTATGTCACGGCTTTCCCTGAATTTACTTTCTACGAAGGCCTCGCCTACGGAGAGCTCTCTCACCTTATCCGTCAATAAATCACGCCTCACAAAATAAGCGTTGTTACCGGCGAGGTTGCATCCCACCAAGGCGTAAGACTTTTTTTTCGCCACATGATGGAGCGCCGGTAAAGAAGCCCCCCAGAATAAATTACTGAAGTGCCTGCTTGTTCTTACAAAGGCTTTGTCATAAGGCACGGTGATAGCCCGCTCTTTACCAAACACACTGTTATATTCCACGGCTATGATCGCGGGATTAAGACTACTCAGGTCCAGGGAATCAAAAATATGATAGTCATTGCCATCGAGATCGATATGCAGAAAACCAATATCTGAATAACCTGTTTCTTTCAATAAGCCATTGATGTTTTCCTTATCAATGAAAACCGCTTTTTGCCTTAACGCATAGCGCCAATACCAAGCCTGGCTTTTAAGCGAATCCATTGCTTCCTGCGAACCATCCATCACAAAACCCGACCAGTTGTTATGGCACATCAGAAAACGGGTATTGGATTCGAGGTAGTTCTCAACGCCAAACTCTATGAAGACCTTATTCCTGATCGCCACATGCTTGATCAGGTATTGGATAATGCCGTCGTCTCCAAACTGACTAAAGATCTTAAATTCATAATCATGGATGTTTGGCGAATTTATCTGGTATTGCTGATTCGACAGCAAAGCCCCCAGGGCCAGCAGCTCCGTGTCATTGCTTTGTTGTTTCAGGCCATCGCCTGATAAAACACGTATTGCCTTTTTTACTTTTCCAAACATGCGTTGATGGGTGCCCGGAATCAAATCCTGAAGGCATTGTGTATTTAATTAAAAAATATTTTTCAGTTTAAAGATAATTCTTTCCTTTTTGTCCATGAATTTTTTGGAGAAAAAGATAGCCGTTCGTTTTCTTTCCCGCAGGTTTTCCTTCACGTCCAACTTCCTGAGCTTCTCAGGGTCGAAGCTATCGGCAAGCACATTATCATAGACACTCGTACTTGTTTTAGCATGCTCACCGCTTCCGTCGTTTCCTCCATTGATTGTAAAAGGAATTTTCGGATACAGCGTCAGCTTGTTTTTCAGGAATGAAGAGGCATACCAACGGATTGCCCAGGAGCTGTTCTTTTCCTTTACCTGATCTTTCAGCATCTTGAAAAAATTATAAGTGCCCGAGAATTCAAATTCGTGTTGCAGGTTTTTAGATTCCAGCTCTGCTACAAGGGCTTTACCATCAGGGTTAAAATCCTGCCAGCGGTCTTTCCAGGTAGCCCAGCCCCAACAATCTGCTCCCTTCAGGAAAAAATAATCAGACTTATAGCCCGCCGGGAATGAATAGCCGTGAATGCAATTGATCTGTTGATTATCCCCGAAATGATTCAGTGAGAAATTAAAATAGCGCAGGGCATATTTACTCAACACAAGATCGTCTTCCAGAACAATGAGCCGTCCATGCTTTTCGAGCAGATCTGTCACCGTGGAGATCACTGATGCCGCAAGCCCTTCATTCCGGTCTTTTTCACGGATAACAACTTCTTTACACCAGGCCTCGCTCCTGATCACCTTCCTGACTTCGGTCACGTTCTTTTTATCCTGCGGACTTGCATTGGCCCTGGGACCATCCGCAATAATGTACAGAAGCGATTCATCGGCCAAAAAATTCTGTTGCAGCGAGGTCAGAACCCTCTGCGTATGGAAAGGCCTGTTAAACACAAATAATACGATCGGCGCCGGGCTCATCATTATTTTTTCCTCCAGATGCTTGTTTTGTTGAACCATGTAATATACGGCACAGGCCCGAAGCCGTCCATTTCCAGCGTAAACTGATCGGCAAAATGTTTTAAAAAATAATCGGAATAATACTCCCGCTCCGTATTATCAATGATTAGCAGACCCTTTGATTTGATCTTAGGGATAGCATGAAGAATGCAGGAAGGCCTTACGCGGCCATCGACCAATACCACATCCAGGCTATGATCCGCTTCCTCATCTATCCGGGAAGCGTAGGCTTTGAAGGTATCTTTTGTATGATCGTCATGCGCACTGTAATAAGCGAAAGGATCTGAAGGATCCTGAGGCAGCACATGGACATTTTGCTCCGGTGTCAGAAAATATCCCTTCCACTGATCTTTGAAACCCCGCTTCTCAATATGCGCGCTTATTTCTCTGAACCAGGTATCGTGATGCTCTACTGTAATGACGTTACAGCCTTTTTCCAAAAAGAACAAACTCGATCCACCACCACCAAATTCAAATACCTTATCTCCTTTTTTTAATTCCTTCTCAAGGAAATTGATCGCCGGAAAGGTTATCCAGGGCAGACGGTAATACAGGGATGTTTTAGAGCGGTCCAGCGTCTTTTTCCAGGGCTTATAATACTTCCAGAAAGAAACGGAATGAGAAGCGTATTTTTTACTCTCATACCTGAACTTCAGAAAATCCTGCATCAGCTGTTTCATACTTAATTAAATTGGTAATTAAGGTAAAAAGAGCCTTGTTCATCCGGCGGCAGTTTTCCTGTATTGTAGAAATCACCGGATTCAATATCCAGGGACACATCCGACTGTACCCAATCTGCCAGCTCGCCATTGATTGTCAGGAAAAGGATCAGTGAGTATAAGCCTTTTTTCAGTGGGAGATTCTGAATCTTCACATCAATATATTCTTTGGAGGAACTATTCAGTCCAAGCTCCTGGCCAGATACTTCGTTGCTCAGGTAGCAGATTCGCGTCCCCAATACATCATCAATGCCTATGGAAAGCATAGCATTCTGCAAACTGCTTTTATCCTCGCTGTGGTAATACAGGCGCAGGATAAAATCCTGACCTGACATCACGGTGCTGATGCTTTGTGCATTTACATTTAAAATATCATAGCGCGAGAACCGAAGCTTTCCATTCCCTATGCGGTCCTTAGCTTTAAGTATTCTTGAATCAGCCTGCTCTTTTACGCCGGCAAAATAATTATGCAGGATCTTATCGGTATCACCGATGGAATTAATCCTGCCTTTTTCGAGAAACACGCTTTTTTTGCAGAGCGACTGCACCGCCTGCATATTATGGCTCACAAACAAAATCGTGCGCCCGCTCCTGCTCACGTCACTCATTTTCCCCATGCATTTTTTCTGGAACTCGGCGTCGCCTACAGCGAGTACTTCATCGATGATGAGTACCTCGTTTTCGAGAAAGGCGGCCACGGCAAAGGCCAGTCGCAGTTGCATGCCGCTGCTGTAATGTTTCAGGGGCGTATCGATGAATGTGTCTACACCGGCAAAATCCACGATGGCGTCGAAATTTTTCAGGATCTCGGCTTTGCGCATGCCCAGGATGGAGCCGTTCATGAATACATTTTCGCGGCCGCTGAGCTCCGGATGAAAACCGGTGCCTACTTCGAGCAGGCTGGCAATGCGCCCGCGACCAACAATCCGGCCACTGGTGGGCGGTGTGATCTTCGATAAAATTTTCAGCAGGGTCGATTTGCCTGCTCCGTTCTTGCCGATGATGCCAACGGTATCGCCGGGCATCACATCAAAGCTCACGTCGTTCAGCGCCCAGAAGGCTTCTTTGCTGCCCCTGCTTTTGAATATATTAGCGAGGGAGTCGCGTAAGCTCAGGTAGGGTTGCTGCTCATGATTGATCATGAACTTCTTACTGACATGTTGTATTTCTAAAATTGGCTTCAAGGAGAATCAGGCCAGATCTGCAAAATAGCGTTCTGTTTTTCTAAAATAAACAACTCCGGTGATGAATAAAAGCAGGGAAACGCCCGAACTGAGCAAAACCGTTTCCATATTGATTGAGTAACCGCTGAACAAGCCGCGCAGCAGCTCCAGAGCGCCCGATATGGGATTGAGCTTCAGGGCGAGCTGAATGGCAGGAGAAGAAGAGATCTGGGGAGAATACAATACCGGCGATACGAACAGCAAGCCCTGCATCAGGAAAGGAATGACATAACGCACATCCCTGTATTTCACATTCATGGCCGAAAGCAAAAGGCCGCAGCCCATCGCCGAAAGGCAGGTAATAAAAACGCTGAGCGGTAATAAGAAAATGGCCGTCAGATTGATATCGACATGGTACACCATGAGTACGACAATAAACACGGCAAAGGCAATGACAAAATCCACCAGGGCGCCCAGGATAGCAGAAATGGGAATAATCAGACGCGGAAAATAAATCTTTTTGATGATGTTGGCATTATTGACCATGCTATTGGCAGCGTTGCTCATGCCTCCGCTGAAGATGCCCCATAAGAGCATCCCGCTCATGGCAAATACGGGATAAGGAATGCTCAGGTTGGTTTTCTGTGAAATGGATTCTCCTAAAAACACCGTAAAGACGACGGTCATGAATAAGGGTTGTAGAATGGCCCATAAAAAACCAAGGACGGTTTGCTTATACTTCACTTTCACATCGCGCCAGGTAAAAAAGTAAAACAGCTCACGGTATTCCCATAATTCTTTTAACCCTAAACTAAATTGACGCTGCGGTTTTATTTCAAACTCCATATCATTACCTTTGCGAAACGTATGAAGATCCTATTCGCAACACATAACAAAAATAAGATAAAAGAGGTAAATAGCCTAATGCCGCAGGCTATTAATTTGTTAAGCCTCTACGATATCCATTTCACCGAAGAGATCGCTGAAACGGCCGTCACTATTGAGGGAAACGCGTTGTTGAAAGCAAAAACCGTTGCTGAAAAATTCGACACCAACTGCTTTGCCGACGACAGTGGCCTGCTGGTAGATGCGCTGGACGGCGCGCCGGGCGTGTATTCGGCAAGGTATGCCGGCGAGCAGAAGAACGACCGCGACAACATCAACAAACTGCTCTCCGAATTGAAAAACATAGAAAACAGAAAAGCCCACTTCAAAACCGTGATGGCGCTGGTGCTGGACGGAAAGGAATACGTGTTTGAGGGCATTGTGAATGGTACGATCACCAGGGAATTGCGCGGTAGCAATGGCTTTGGCTACGACCCGGTGTTTATGCCCGATGGCTATTCCAAAACCTTTGCAGAGATGAGCCTGGAAGAAAAGAACAGCATCTCTCATCGCAAAATTGCTTTAAAAAAATTGCTGGATTTTTTGGGGACGGCGAAATAAGATACAAATGAATACAAACGGTCGACCCCTTCAGGACCGTCTGTTGTGATGGTACTTTTTCTATTAACATTTGGCTCCTAGAGAGTCGCAGAACAAGAATAGTTTGCAAAATTTGACTTACCTGAAGCCTCAGACCGCATCTCAACAAGCCAGAAGGGCTTGAATATTCATGACGAAATGATTGAAGCAGAGATACGACCCTGAAGGGGTTGAATGTCATGGCGTCTGGATATACCCGTTTTGAGAGTCATCCTTCTACTCCGCTCAGGACCTCACTCAACTACTGTAAACCAAATAAGAACAGATGCTGAACAAGTTCAGCATGACGACTACTCCTCGTCTTTCCCTTGCTTGGAGGCCTTTTTGGAGCCACTGTACATTTCGTATTTCAGGAGCTTACATTCCAGGGCACCGTTGAACAGCGTCATTTTTTTGCTGGGATGCAGGCCGATGTGCTTGATGGCTTCCATGTTCGACGTAATGATACAGGCCGTCCAGCCGCCAAAATCCTTTTTGAGCTTATCGCCGATCTGTTTGTAGAATGCATTCGTGTCCTCCATTTTGATCCGCTCATCATAAGGCGGATTCAGCAGAATCGTACCTTTCGGCTTATCGGGCATCAGGTCGAAGAAAGAGGCCTGCTGGTACTTGATCACATCATCTACTTTAGCAACAGCTGCATTGCGCTTCGCCATTTCCAGGGGAACGCTGTCGATATCGCTCGAATAAATAGAAGGCATGTCTTCCTTAATGCGGTTGATGCTCGAGGTATAGATCGTGTCCCAAAGCTCAGGCTCGTAATCGTGCCATTTCATAAAGCCATAGCTTTCGCGGAAGCATCCCGGGGGAATGTTATTCGCAAACAAAGCCGCTTCAATCCCCAGCGTGCCGCTGCCACACATCCCGTCAATGAGCGGTAAATGCGGCTGCCAGCCCGAAAGCAATACCATGCCCGCCGCCAGCACTTCCTTCATGGGAGCCGAGTCGATGTCGATGCGGTAGCCCCGTTTGAACAGGGAATCGCCGCTGCTATCGAGGCTCACATTCACATAATCCTTAAATATATGCACATAAATACGCAGCGTTGGGTTGTCGAGGTCCACGTTGGGGCGCACATCCACATGCTCTACAAAGCGGTCGCAGATGGCATCTTTCGATTTCTGTGATACGTACAGGCTATGCGTGAAAATATCCGAGTTCAGCGTGGCATTGATTGCCAACGTATCATCCGCATCCATGAATTTTTCCCACTCATACTCTTTCATCTTCGCATAAAACTCATGCTCATTAGCCGCTCTGAACGAATAAATGGGTACCAGAATTTTCAAGGCCGTGCGCAGGCAGAGATTAGCCTTATACATAAAACCTTTGTCACCTGTAAAAGATACGCCCCGCTTGAAGGGCTCAATGTCCCTGGCGCCTAATCTCAGCAATTCGTTTGCCAGCGTGTCTTCCAGCCCGTGCAGGGTGGTGGCCTTCATTTCAAAATCGAATTCAGTATTTGGTTTTTGTTTCAATGGTGGTAATTTGCACAAATGTACTTTAAAATTCATTGAAAACCCGTTTAAAACAAGGTAACTTTTTATGCTCCCGGCATTATACAACCATGAAACACATCATTACTCTCTGCATTTTCTTTTGGACGGGGATGTTAAAAGCTCAGGCACCTGTAAAATTGAAAGAACCGGCCTTGCTCATTGGAAATAATGACACCAATTATTTTGCCATTGCTCAGCGCCCGGTCACTAACCGCGAATATTTAATTTACCTGGAATGGCTTCATAATGTTTATCACTCGTATCCGGATATATTCTACAAGGCAATTCCTACGTTTCGGTATCCTGAAATAACTTCGCAGGAATTAGATTACATATATAGACATAAAGAGCCTTATGAACGTGTTTTTATGAGCACGTCCCCTTATGTAAAAGATTATATGTTTAATCCAAAATACCTGGATTACCCGGTGCTGGGTGTTTCATGGGAAAATGCGAATGAATTTTGCCAATGGTATGCCGACCGGTATAATGAGTTAAAACTTATTGAAAAGGATTTTTTAGACTTTGATCCATTCCCTTGCGAGTGGTGTTATTTTAATACAAGCTTATATTTATTAAGATTCTGGCAAGGGCAAGTCAAAAGAAAAATAAAAACACATAACAAACAACATCCCGAAAGGGATTTTGACTGGAATGACCATATCTTTGTTTCTGCTTTTCGGCTACCTACAAGCTATGAACTAAAAAATGCCGCTACAGCCTCTGTCATAAACCAGGAAATGAAGGCTTACCCTTTCACTAAAAACAATATATTGTTTGACTGGGGAAATTTGTATTTAAATAATGTAAGTGACACTTCTTTAAAGATAGGAATTAAAAAAGAGTATGGCTATGGTTATCTGGAGAAGATCAAAGTGTCAAAAGATGATTTTAATTTAAATCTCACAAAACAGGAATTGATTCTCGACATTCACAACACAAACAACAGCACCGATTTGTTTGAGATTTACCGGCAAAATAACCAACATCCATTTGACATCGACAGTTTAAAAAAAGTTATAAAAGCCAATCATCGTGACTTTTTTTGGGTTAATGACGATCATCTAAACTATATGCCATTAATCATGATCGATAACGGGCATAACACCAACATGGTATTGGTAGATGGCTACAAAACACCTCTTGTGCCTCCGGTCAAGCAAGGTTCGTACAGTATGTTCAGAATTGCGTGTTCTATACACCAAGAAACATTACCGTTGAAAAAATAAAACGATTGGCTTACTTGCCTTTTACAGCATTGTACACTTCCTTCATGAAGCCGGAAGCAAATACGAAATCCAGTAATTCCGGATTGGTGGTTTTCAGGATATCCTTACCGTTGCCCGTCCACCAGGGTTTTCCTTTGTAGATGTATAAGACATTCTCCCCGATCTCCACCACCGAGTTCATGTCGTGGGTAATGACAATGGTGGTAATATTGAGCTCACGTGTGAGGCTCAGGATCAGGTTATCAATCACAATGGAAGTTTTGGGATCAAGTCCCGAATTGGGCTCATCGCAAAACAGGTATTGTGGTTCGTTGGCAATAGCCCTGGCCAGCGCTGCGCGCTTTTTCATCCCACCTGAAAGCTCTCCGGGATATAGTTTATTTTTTCCGCTCAGCTGTACTTTTTCGAGGCAAAAATTAACCCGTTCTATTTTTTCCTCCAGCGACATTTCGGTGAACATGTCCAGCGGAAAGCGAACGTTTTCTTCCAGTGTCTGGGAGTCGAACAGGGCGCCGCCCTGGAAGAGCATGCCTATTTTTTTACGAACCTCCTGCTTGTCTTTCACGCCAAGTGTCGGGAAGTTCTGCCCATCGTACAGGATCTCGCCTTTGTCAATCTCATGCAGGCCTACCATCAGCTTCATAATCGTGGTCTTTCCGCTGCCGCTTTCCCCGATAATCAGGTTGGTTTTTCCCTGCTCGAATACAAAGGACACATCATCCACCACGAGGCGCTCGCCAAAGCTTTTCGATATGTTTTTGATCTCGATCATGTGAGGAATAACTGGGTGAGCAGGAAGTTAAAGATGAGGATTAAAATGCTGCTGTATACGACGGCCGCAGTGCTGCTCTTTCCTACTTCCAGGGCGCCGCCGTGCGTGTAGTAGCCGAAGTACGCGGAAATAGAGGTAATCAGGAAGGCGAAGGTCACCACTTTGGTAAAGGAGTAATAGAGCTTCCAGGGTTCGAAGAAGGCCTGGATACCGTAAATGTATTCGTAGGACGTGCAGGCATGGGTGGCCACCCCCATCACATAACCACCGAAGATGCCGAGGAACATGCTGATGGCAATGAGGAAAGGCAGGATGAGCACACCGCCCAGGATTTTAGGAAGGATCAGGTAACCGGCCGAGTTGATGCCCATGATCTCGAGGGCGTCGATCTGCTCGGTGATACGCATGGAGCCGATTTCGGAAGCAATGTTGGAGCCCATTTTACCGGCCAGGATGAGGCAGACAATGGTCGGACAAAACTCAAGCAGCATGGATTCGCGCACGGTGAAGCCTACAGCATACAGGGGCACCAGGGGGCTCGTGAAGCCAAAGGCGGACTGGATGGTGATAACGCCTCCCATGAAAAAGGAAATGATGGCGATGATGGGCAGGGAGCTGATGCCGATGTTATCGATCTCGTGAACGATTTGTTTCATGTACACCGACATCTTCTCGGGCTTACTAAACACACGTTTAATAAGGATGAAATAACGGCCTAAATGAAAAAATAAATTCATACGAAAATGAATGGCTAATATACGACTAAGTGTTTAATTACGGAGAAATAAATTGTGGAAATTGAAAGATGTAGTGGTCTGATATTACAGGAAAAAACCTCAAATTCTCTTTATTGGGGCGCCCGGGCGGGCCATCGTGGCTCGCTCTTTGTTTGCCCTGCGTGACAAACAAAGGAGCTCAAACAGACCACTCTGTCCCTGGCGCAGCACTATCTCTATATGAAGAGTAAATCCGTAAAAATAAGGTAAACCAGCGTGAAGGTCCCGATAGCTATCGGGAGCAGTGGAAATCCTTTTTGCCGGTTGCTGAGCGGAGCCGAAGCACGGCAAAAAGTCCCGATATCTATCGGGAGGAACGAAAAGCCTGACGGCGCCTGATCTTTGCGCCGGCACGCCCAAAAAGTCCTGTGCCGGAACACAAGAATGTGACATTAAATCCTATAATAATCAGGAAATTTTAAAAGCCTGTGCCGAAGTGGGTCATGCTTTCTTTTTTCTCCGGGTTGATGGTCATCACCGGCAGGTTGCTGATATCAACCACCTTTTGAGCCTCGGTACCGCTGAAAAATTCCTTGATGCTCAGGGTCGGCTTGTTCATGATGATGATGAGATCCGCTTCGATTTTGTTGGCGTATTCCACCACGGTTTCGGCCACGTTGTCGCTGGCCAGGGATTTATTGGAGCAGGAAATGCCTTTTCCTTTGATGTATTGCTTTACCTGGTGCGAATAGGCCAGCAGCTGGTTCTCATAGGCATTGTCAGACAGGCTGAACACGCCTAAAATACGGATGGAAGCGCCGAAGTAGTGGGCAAATTGTACGGCCACATCCACTTTCTCACGCGATTCCCTCGACAGGTCGAGGGGCAATAAAATATTCTCGCAGCCATCCCTGTGCTCTTTCCCCCGGATGGAGATCACCGGGCATTTGCATTCACGGATCATTTTGGAAGCGCTGGCGCCCACGATGTTCTTGGAGCTCATGTGGCTCTCGAGGCCTACAATCACGATGGCCGGTTTTATTTCTTCGGCAATGCGGGGAACCTCGGTGTAAATATTGCCTTTCACATTCATGAATTCGGTAGGCACACCGCTTTCCTGCTGCGTTTGTTTGCAGAGCTCTTTCAGGTCCTCATAACGCTCCTCCCCTACTTTATCATAGGTATGCAACAGGATGATCTTGGAATGGGTATATTTTGCTAAATTATAAGCTTGCTTGATCGCTAAAAGGGATTGTTCTGTAAAATCAATAGGAATTAATAGGGTGCTGCGTTCTTGTAATTTCATAGAGTTTATTTTAAATACCTGATAACTAATAGGTTCCACTATCCAGAGCCAAACGAGGATCAGAAAACAGGGAACAACTTGTTAATTTTACCATGACAAAAATAGTCAAATTAATGATAGATAGGCATTTATAAAAATATTTTTTAAAACCGGGATGTTGATTAAATAAAATTACCGATATTTGCAGCCCAAACTTAAAAAACAAGAAAATGGCAGTAAAGATTAGACTACAAAGACACGGTAAGAAAGACGCAGCGTTTTTCCACGTAGTAGCAGCGGATGGTCGTGCACCACGAGACGGAGCTTTTATCGAAAAATTAGGTATTTACAATCCTAACACAAACCCGGCAACGATCGACCTGAATTTTGACTCTACGTTAAAATGGTTACAAAACGGTGCGATTCCTACAGATACCTGCAGGGCAATTTTATCTTACAAAGGTGTTTTAATGAAAAAACACTTATTGGATGGTGTAAAAAAAGGCGCATTAACCGAAGCACAGGTTGAAGAGCGTTTTGCTAAATGGTTAGACAGCAAAGCAGGAAAAATCAACTCTAAAAAAGACAATTTATCTACCGGCGCTAAAAAAGCGGCTGAAGACAAATTGAAAGCTGAAAAAGCGGCTAAAGAAGCGAAAGCGGCTAAAATTGCTGCTAAAAACACGCCTGCTGCTGAAGAAACAGCTCCTGAGGCTGAAAACACAGCTGCTGAAGCATCAGAAAACACAGAAGCATAAGTTTAAATTAAATAACGCAGGAAGCCCCGTTACGAAAGTTGCGGGGTTTTTTGTTTGTCCCTGCCATCCTCATCCCGGCAGAAGCTCTCTGTTATGGCGCCTTGAATAACCTGATCGTGTAATCCAACAGGGATTTGCTTCCAAAGTCTCCGTGCCCCGGAACCACGATGTTGACCTGTGGATACGCCCTCTTCACATTTTCAACGGTAGCCGGCCAGGCCGCCACATTTGCATCGCCCAGATAACCTTTACCCGCATCGAGCTCTTTGATCAGGCAGCCTCCAAACAGGATGTTTTCAGCGGGGAAATACCCAACAATATTATCTTTCGTATGTCCTTCTCCGAAAAACTTCGCCTGAATGAGTTCATTCCCTACTTTTAAGCTAAGGGAATCCCTGAACCCATTTTGTGGAACAACCGCATGATCTGTTGTTGCAAGCTCAATGGTTTTGTCATGGGCATACGAAGGAATATGATGTTGATGAAAGGCATGGAGCCCTCCCAGGCAATCATCATGAAAATGCGTGGGTATAACAGCGTTTATCTTACACTGAATCGTTTCGGTGATCCATGTGATCAGCTCTTCCGAGCTCTTGTCTTTGGTTGGCGTGTCGAACACAATGGCTTCATGGTTATTTCTCACCACAAGGCCGTTGCAGGGAACATTCCCGAAATCATTGGTTTGTTTGTAAGAGGTATGCTCAAACGCGTTTTCACTGATCTGGGTTATGATTAACGCTTTGGATTTGTAAACCTCTTTGGCCTTGAAGGAGCCCGTTTTTTGAGCGTTACCATAGAATGGTGCCAGTGAAATCACAGTAATCAGGAAGGTTTTTAAGATCAGGTTCATCATGGTATTTCTGTTTTTTTTATAATTTCTAATACCTCTTATTTTTTGGGCGCGTCCCTTGCGGGCCGGGCTTTCGGCACTGCACGGCAGCCTGCCTCAATCCCTCGCGCGGGTTTTACAGTCCTTTTGGCGTTTCTCCGGGCCAGTATGATCCAGGCAAATTTCTCATGCTCAGGTACCGGCTTTTCTCTTAAAATCAAACCGGAAGACACGGCCATTCTGCTCAACCGAACAGTATTCATAGGTGCTTAATGGAATAAATTTATAGGGCTTCGCCCTGTCAAAGCCTTCATTTCTCAACAAAAACAGGCCGTCCCAGGCAAGCCCGCAGGTACCTTTCTGAAATTCTCTGATCCGGTACAACTTATCCTCTGAGCCCGTTTCCTTAGAAAGCAAAAGCCAGGCGCCTCCATCTTCGCCGCCAAGGTACTGTGCTCCCTGCTGCTTTAGCTCTGCGCAATCGCATTTGGCTTCAGCTTCGCTGCCCTGGGCCTTTTGGTCCAATTCACAAGCGCTCAGGAGTACAAGGCATATACCCGGTAATATGAATTTCTCTGCCCTTATCATTTAAATGTTATGTTCTGTGTTTTATTCCTAAAGAACATCTTACTTCTGCGCCATGCGCTTCCGGATCCGGCTCAGTGATTCGGGCTTCACGCCGATGTAGCTGGCGAGCTGGTATTGGGGCACGCGCTGTGCCAGGTCGGGTCTGGTCTCCAGCAGCCTCAGGTATTTTTCCTCAGGGCTGGCCGTCAGGTGGTACATCATGGTTTTTTGCTGCTCGGCCAATACCGTTTCCATCACCGCCCTGGAAATGGTTTCGAAGCGCGGGAAGTCGCGGAACAGCTTCTGCGCCTTTTCTTCATTCCCGATCACCACCGAGGTCTCTTCCTCACACAACAGGTAATCCGTAGCTTTTGTATCTGCCGCGAAACCGGTCAGGGAAATGATCCACTGCTCTTCCGTATAAAACGCCGTGGTTACTTCCTCCCCTTCAAGGAGCCTGTACTGCCGCACCAAACCATTCAGCACAAAATACGACGCATTGCTAGCCTGCCCTTCTTTCAAAAGAAACGAGCCCTTCTCACATGTTTTGATGACCATGCTATCCTTCAGGGCCTCCAACTCAGTTTCGGTAAAGCTTGAAAATTTAGAAAAGTAGGCGATGAGTTTATTTTCCATGAAGATTTTCTGTTATCCCTCTTGTTGCCTGAAGCACTTAAACAGGCGTTCTAAAGGTACTAAAATTATTAGTGTGTTATAAGCCCGGGTATTCTTCGCCTTAAAATTTTCCTAACCCAAGTCAATGAACGCGGAAAATGATGGATCTACTTTCGCTGCATCATCCTGAAAAACAAGCAACACCATGAAAGTAAAAACACTCCTTAAACAAATCCCGCCAACAGCCCTGCTCCTGGCTTTTAGCCTGAACGCCTGTACCGTGGAAAAGCGCATCTACAGCGCGGGCTACCACATCGAATGACACAGGAACAAACACAATCCGGCACCATCCCCCGTTGCTGACAGCAAACCGCTCACCAAAAACCAAACAACAGATACACCGGCAATCGCCGGTAAGAGCCTCCACCAAACGCTACAACCCGGAAGCTCCGATGAAGGGCTGACGGCATCCAGCGGCAAATGGTCTTCCCTTCCCCAGAAAAAACTCCCGGTACACAAAGCGCTACCTGATGACAGGGCAAAGGCAACACCAAAAGCAAGTACCCATAAGCTTGACAAAAGGCACGACGAAGCAGATAAAGGAGTTCAAGCGGAGGACCCATTAAAAAAACAAAAGAACCTGCTTTCTACGCTCTGGACTTTTGTAACACTCAACTACCTGTACTGCGACCTTGTGGGATTAATGGATGCCGGCAAACTCTCCCAATACCTGCTTGGCACGGTTGACGGCCTGGTCATCAGCCAGGGATTTCTGCTGGGGGCCGCCATCTTCATCGAGATTCCCATGATCATGATCCTGCTATCGAGGGTATTGAAAGGAAAGGGAAACCGCAATGCCAACATCATCGCGGGTATTATCATGACAGTGGTTCAGCTCGCCACCTTGTTTCTCGGGCCGGTATCCATGTATTACCTCTTTTTCAGCATCATCGAAATTGCCACAACGGTCTTCATCGTGTGGTATGCCTGGAAAAAATTTCCTAAACCAGCGAAGGTATAAAGGTGCTTGAGTTGACCCTCCTGTTGATGGAGTGTATTGGGAAACGAAACCCCTGTTGGTGAAAACACCGACAGGGGCGGAATTTGTCTTTCTCTGCGAGCCTCTGCGTATTCATCCGGGCACTCTACGAGAACCAGGTTGTGGATTTTACTCCGCCTTGCCCAGCGCGTTGAGCGCATCTACAGCCGGATCGTAGTTCGGTTTCAACTTAAGGCACATGGTGTAATCTTCGTAGGCGTTCTTTTTTTCTTTCAGCTCTTCATAGCACACGCCCCTTGCAAAATAAGCCTCTGCGTATTTGGGATTGGCCGTAATGGCTTTTGTAAAATAATCCAATGCTTTGGATGGATCTTTTTTCACCTCCAGGTTAATGGCGCCCAGGTTGTATAAAGAGAATTCATTTTGCGGATCCCCTTTCAGGATCTGCTCGTATAAGGCCATGGCCTCGTCGAATTTTCCCAGGTCCTGCAGGAGCTTGGCTTTGGCATAAAACACTTCAGCGGTAGGATTGAGGCGGATCGCATTGTCGTAGTATTCGAGCGCGATGGTATTTTTCCGGGCGCTGTAAATCATGCCAAGGTAGAGGAAGGCACCGTAATTCTTATTATCCTGGTCTACCGCTGTTTCGAGGCTGGAAATGGCTTTGGCCGTATCGCCCGTTTCCTTATAAATACTGCCTTTCAGGTAGTAAGCCTGCGCCAGGTTCTCATTTATTTTCAGGGCTTTGTTAATGGCCGCGAAAGCATTCTCATATTGCTTCACATAAAAGAACAGCTCGCCCAGCTTCAGCAAACCTTCCGTATTTTCGGGAAACTTCAACACAATCTTTTCAAGAACATCTTTGGCATTTCGTGTTTGATTGGCTGCAAAAAAAACGTCCGCTTCCGTAATGTAATACTCCACTTTGGTGCTGTCGATCCGCAGGGAACGCTTGGCATCGTTGATAGCCTCCTCGAGCTGCTTCAGTTGCAACAGCACTTTGGCTCGCTCATGGTAAAGCGCGGCATCATTTGGGTTGTCGAGAATCTTTTGATTCAGGGCTTTCAGCTCCGGGGAGTTGATGATAGACGTGATCGAGTCAAGATGCCTCGATTGTTTTTCGTCGGCAGCAGAGGAAGAAGGCCTGCAGCTCCCCAGGTAAATCATGCAAAAGGCAGAAACTAAATAGATAAGAACTGATCTCATTCGGATAGGTTTAATCATAAAGGGGATGATGAAATGCTTAAAGGTCGTTAGCGGAAGCGATAAGCTCTGCCACATCCAGCACCTTCGTTTTATCTTCTTTGTTGAAATGCTTCACGCCATCGGTCATCATCGTATTGCAGAAAGGGCAGCCCACGGCAATGACATCCGGGTTGTGCGACAGGGCTTCTTCCGCACGCTCCACGTTCACCTCCTTGCTTCCTTTTTCCGCTTCCTTGAACATCTGCGCTCCACCTGCCCCACAGCATAAGCCATTGGCGCGGCTACGTTTCATTTCCGCCAGCTCCACATCCAGCTTCTGAATCACCTCGCGCGGCGCTTCGTACACATCGTTGGCGCGGCCCAGGTAGCAGGGATCGTGGTATACGATCTTCTTCCCCTTGAATTGCCCGCCCTGCACTTTCAGCTTCCCCTCGTCGATGAGCTGCTGTACCAGCTGCGTATGATGGATCACCTCGTACTTGCCGCCAAGCTCCGGGTATTCGTTCTTGATCGTATTAAAGCAATGCGGACATCCTGTAACGATCTTTTTGACCTCATATCCATTAAGCACAGTAATGTTTTGCATGGCCTGCATCTGGAACAGGAACTCGTTGCCGGCGCGCTTAGCAGGATCGCCCGTACAGGATTCTTCAACACCGAGCACGGCAAAATTGGCCCCCACATGGTTTAAGATGCGCACAATGGCCTTCGTGATTTTTTTCGCCCTGTCGTCAAAGCTGCCTGAACAGCCCACCCAGAATAAAATATCCGGAGTTTCGCCCTTGGCAATTTTTTCCTGCATGGTTGGAACTTTCAATGCTTCCATAATTTTTCAGTTAGCGGGGCAGCGGGCAGTTTTTCCGGTGAGCTCATCATACTGCCTGACATTTTCCCTATTTTGTAAATATTCTTTTCGTTTTAATTTATTTCAATTACTGCTCATGAATCCAATTGGCACGGTCTGCAGGGCTGAACTGCCATGGTGCGCCGTTGTTCTCCAGGTTTGTAAACATCCCGTTCAGCTCATTCGGTGCCGAGCTTTGCTCCAGCACCAGCTGCTGGCGCAGCTCCATGATAATCGCCAGTGGATCGATGTTCACCGGGCATTCCTGAACACAGGCGTTGCAGGTATTGCAGGCCCAGATCTCCTCATGCTTGATGTAATCTCCCAACAGCGATTTGCCATCATCCACAAACGTACCTTTGTTGGCATCGATGTTTTTCCCCACTTCCACCAGGCGGTCGCGGGTATCCATCATGATCTTGCGTGGCGAAAGCGCCTTGCCGGTTATATTCTGCGGGCATGCCGCCGTACAGCGGCCGCACTCGGTACAGGAATAAGCATCCAGCAGTTGCTTCCAGTTCAGGTCCATCACGTCCTTCGCACCGAACTTAATGTGCGCATTCGGATCGAGCACCGGTTGGTAAGACGGATCGAAATTCGGCTTCACGACATCCGTTACCTCAAACAGGTTTTTGAATTGCCCTTTCGGTTTCAGATTCGAGAAAAAGGTATTCGGGAAGGCCAGCAAAATGTGCAGGTGCTTCGAGAAAGGCAGGTAGTTGAGGAAGGCGAATACGATGATGATGTGCCCCCACCAGCCTACACGCTCTACAATGTGCAGGGCTTCTGTCGATAAGCCTCCAAAGAGCAAAGGTCCCAGATGGCTGGTCACCGCCAGGCCCAAAGATCCGTCGCCCAGGTTCCGGGCATGCGACGCGCCTCTGGTATAAAGCACTTCATCGGCGCCGTTCATCATGCAGATAAAACACAATAGGGTCAGCTCACCGATCAGGATCAAATTGGCGTCGAGCTTTGGCCAGCCGTTGAGCTCGCTCTTCACCAGGCGCGGCACTTTCAGCAAATTCCTTCGGGATAAAAATGCGATGGTGCCTATAAAAGCCAGCACGGAAAGGATCTCGATGAAGCTCACCACAAAAGTATAAAAGCCACCGAGTGGCGCCCTGAATGCCCTGTGCTGACCTGACAATCCGTCGAAGACAATTTCGAGCAGCTCCACCTGCGTGATGACGAAGGCGACGTACAGGAACAGGTGCAGAATAGCCGGAATAGGCTTGGCGAACATTTTCTTTTGGCCGAAAGCCACCAGCGTCATGACTTTAAGGCGCTCGCTGCGATGGTCGGTAATGGAAATATCTTTTCCGAGTAAAATATTGCGGCGGATCTTTTTCGAATTCAGGAAAAAGAAGGTACTGCCGGCGATCAGGAGTATAGCGAATAGGATGATGGAAATAATCATGGTAAAAAATTTTATGGTTTTGCCGGAACTTTTTCGTCGTCTTTATGCCTGTCTTTGGAGCCGAATACCGAGATGTGGATATAGCGGCCCGGGCGCGCTTTCAGGTCGAGCAGGAGCTTATCGAGATCGGCGCTGGCGCTGGTGAGGTTCTTATACAGGGAATCGTTTTTGATGAGCTTGCCAAGCGTTCCGTTTCCGCTGTTGATCTGTGCCATGACCTCGCTCAGCTCTTTCAGGGTTTTGTCGGCATTGTTCACTGCGCTCTTCAGGTTTGATTTGGCAAGGCTGTCGGACATCGAGCTGAAATTGGTAATGATGTTATCGATCTTGTGCTTATCATTATCCAGCATGGTTGCCAGGTTGTTGAGCTTGGTCAGAATCGCGGAGATCTTTGCTTTTTCGGAAGCCATCAGGTCATCCAGCTTGTAAGCCGTTTGCTCCAGGCTCTGGATGGCTTTCTTAATGCTCTCGAACGATTTATCGAGGTTGTCGCGGGTTTTGGAATTGAGGATGCCGCTCACGACCGTCATCACCGAATCCATCGAAGAGATCAGGCTTTCCGCCTTTTTCTGCAAAGGAGCTAACTGTTTGCTCACTGCCGTTTTAATGCCTTCTTCCGATTCGGCGCGCAGGGTATCGCCCGATTCCACAAAGGTTTTCTCATCACTGTAAATAAGCTCAACCGCCTTAGCGCCCAGGAGGTCCGAGCTTACCGCGCGGGCAATCGAGTGCTTGGGGATCTGCACATCCTCGGTCAGAAGAAAAGTCACCAATACCTGGTATTTGCCGCTCTTATCCTGGATGAGGGAAATCTCGTTGATCTGCCCTACTTTAAAGCCATTTACCGTCAAAGGATTGGCCTCAATAAGGCCGTCGATCTCGGGGTAAACCGCATAGAGCACATATTTGTGGTTGAATAAATTACTTCCTTTCAGGTAGTTGAAACCGTATATAAACAATCCTATCGCCGCGGTCACAACAACGCCGATTTTTAATTCTTTGGAAATCTTCACAAAACTTGTTTTTTGAAGTGACTAATATACATATTTTTTATTAAAACTGCCTTGTACAGGCCTATTTCCTGAAAGAAAACACGGACTTGAAGATGCCCTGAAAAGAGGTAATATTGAGAGGAAACTCGAGAAAAACATGCAAAAAGCTCAAAAAATAAAGTGCTTTCAGACCAATCCCATAATCCACAACGTAGAGGCCTACCGAAAAGATCCATAACGCCAGGGTAATGAGGAGTGTTTTTTTAGGAACCAGGTGCCACTTGATGACCGATGTTTTGGAAAACCAGTTCAGGTAGTGGTAGGTATAGGCAAAGGCAATGAAGCGCATGATGATGAAGCCCGCATTGGTATTGAACACCGTATCATTGCTGATGGTAGGCGTGAGTCCGAATACGGCGATCAGGTATTTGTTGAGCAGGCTGAACAGCTCGTAGCTCTTGCCCACGTATTCCGAAACCTGGTATTGCAGCTGCGGCGCTTTGATCACAAAAAAGGAAAAACCGATGAGCAACAGGGCTATGATGGATAGGTAACCCGACAACGACTTGTTCTTGAGCACACCATAGAGCATGAAGGCCCAGGTAAATACAAACACGTGGATGATGGTGGGCAGAAACACACCGATCCACATAAAATAATAATTGCCAAACTTCGCCGTGGCAAGCCCAACAAGGGCCAGCACACATAATACCGCGCGGTACAGGTTGTCTTTTACGAATACAAAAACGGCCGCGATGAGGAGGGCGAAGGCAATAATATTGGGCAATTGCGTATCGCTTTTGGCGGGGCGCACAAAGGAAAAATAAAAGACCAGCACACAGAGAAAGCCCAGCGCCAGGAAATCGTACTTGCCTTTGGTAAAATAATTCTTCTTGTGCAACCAGCCAATCTCCGTGAGGTAGTGCAGGGGGCCAAGCACCGCATAGGAAAACAGGAAAAGCTCGAAAGGCAGAATAAAGGCTACGATACAGGAAAGCACCATCAGGCCGATATTCGCGTAATTGATCTGGTCGTTATTGAGTTCGGTGAGTTTCAGCAAAACAAAAGTTTTATACCACCAAATATCCTAAAATATTATGACAATAGAAAGCCGCAGAGCCTCAGCTTTTCCTGTCCTTATGGAAGCTGCCGGTTTTCTTGTCGTAGCCGTAAGGACAGTGCCGGCAACCGCTTTTGCAGCAGTAGCCACGTTTCAGGTGGTACTTCTCTGTAAACACGATATAGCCTTCCGGGCTATAGTAGAAGTCTTCGGGATCCAGCTCTTTTTTAAACATCGCTACAAAGATATTATATTTTTAATGGATGTTATAAAATCGTACCGGTGAGATAGTTGTTGAGTGACGTAACATAGGCTGTCATATCGAGTGCAGTCGGGATAGGCAGCACAGATAAACACTAAACACCCGAAAGCATATAGCCATCCGTTTAATTCTACTATTTGGGCGCCCGGGCGGGCTGCGCCGGGCTCCGCTTCGCTGCGGTTTTTTAGGGCGAAAGAGGCAGCGCCCTAAAAAGAACTAAACCCTTTGCATCCCTGGCGCAGGGAGCAGGTACACATTTATACGAGGGATGGCGCGATTTGTCTGAGCTCCTTTATGAATCACGCTCCGGCGTGAGGAATAAAGAGCGGGTCGCGACAGCCCGACCCTTCCGCGTTGCTCTTTCGCGGAAGGGACACGCCCCACATGATCTGATCAAAGCATGTCCATCGGTTTAAGTAAGTTTTTTCCAGGTTACAATATTCCACAACATTCTATAACTTTGAAGCCTGATCAGAAAATCCCTTTCATTTTTTTGCTATACGATACCCCTATACTTACGCCGCTGACCTACGAGGGATACTCCCTTTCCATGCTCCGCCTCGACCTCATCGACGCAGAGATCTCCGGCAACAAATGGTTCAAGCTGAAGCTCAACCTGGCAAAAGCCCGGGATAAGGGAAAGGACACCATCCTTACTTTCGGAGGCGCGTTCTCCAATCATATTGCTGCTACTGCTGCGGCCTGCAAAAGAGAAGGCTTCCAGAGCATCGGCCTTATCCGTGGCGAAACATCGTCGCAAAGCAATGCCACCCTTTCGGGGGCAAAACAACTGGGCATGCAATTGCTCTTTGTCAGCCGCGAAGAATACAGGCAAAAAGAGGAAGTGGATTACCTCGAGGCATTAGCCCGTCGTTTTCCCAATGCTTACATCATCCCGGAAGGTGGCGACAATGCTCTGGGACAAAAAGGCTGTGAGGAGATCTTATCCAAAGAAACACAGGGCTTTGAGCATATTTTCTGCGCTTACGGAACCGGCACCACGTTTAAAGGACTGGCAAAATCCATACAACCGCATCAGTCATTATATGGTATTAATGTTCTGAAATATGAGGCCATCAGTGAGCTTCCGCTAAGCACTGTCCTCAATGACTACCATTTTGGGGGTTATGCGCGCCACACACAGGAGCTGTTGGATTTTAAATCCTGGTTTGAGCATACCTTCTGCATCGGGCTCGATTATGTGTATACGGCGAAAGTGTGCTATGCCGTCTTCGATCTCATCAAACAGGGAAAAATTTCTAAAGAAGAGAACATCCTCATCATCCACAGCGGTGGCCTGCAGGGCAATGCAGGCTACGAAGCGCGCTACAACCTGAAGCCCAGCCGCCAGGTAAATGACCCCCAGGGATAAACCTGCCTCGTATCCCGGTTGGTAGGAAAGCCGAAATCCAGCACTTTCACGAAGCCGAAACCAAGGCCGATGGTGCTCGTCATCTTTTTGCCACGGCTCCTGAAAATCCCGTTTTGCAGCTGAAAGCTGATGCCTTCGATGCCGCCCAGCGCCTGGTCGGTGCCATAACGGATCCGGGGTCCGAAATAATATTTCAATTCCGGTTTCAGATCGTAATAATAGCTGATATCAATTCCTGTGATGAAGTTGACGCCCTTGGTGCGCGTCACCGGCGAGCTCACAACCGTCCCGGTATTATTCGATGTCGAATTGGCGCTTGCCTGTGCCAACGCACCAAACGAATCATAGGTAAGGCTCAGCGGGATCTTCACCCCCACCGATTTATTCGCTAACAAACGCTCATAGGAAACGGTCAGCCGGCCGAAGAGCAATTCGGGGATATAAAATCCAAGGATATTATCCGATAGCTCCTGCTCCTTGAGCTTCCATTCCTTCATCTTCCGCTCCTTGCGCTGCTCGCGGGTTTCAAACACTTCCGCAGGCGCCGCTACCAACGCTGTTTCCGAGCTGAAAATGTACACCTGCCCGGTTCTGTATTCGGCGAGGATCACATCCGTTTTAGGAACTGTAATCAATGGGGCGTTGGGAACGGTATCCCTGTAGGTAATGGTTTTTTCGGAAATAGCGATGATCTTGCAAGGCACCTGCGTTCCTTTGCGGAAGAACAGCTGATCCTGTGCATAAGCGCTGCCGCCCGCCAAAGCGAGCAACACAAACAGGATATGTAACGTGCGCCTCATCCTTTTTAAAATCTATAGCCAAAACAATAGCCGATATAAGCTTTGGGGATGGCTTTTAAGGTGTTGTCGGTGAGCGGAGAGCTATAAGAAGGAATCCCTATCGCCGCAAAAAATTTCATGTTCAGGGTCGGGGTAATTCGGAACACCCAGCCGTTATTGATCATCACCGCCAGCTGCGAGCCGGTTTTTTTAGTGAGCACCGATTGGTTGTTGATGATCTCATTCTCTTCATAATTGTAAGACATGTATTTTCCCAAGAGGCCCACAAAATACTGGGCTCGCCTGGTGTTGCGGGGCATGAAGCTGATCCCTAAGCCTGCATCGTAATTTTTTTTGCTCTGCAACCAGGAGCTTCTGATGATGGCATTGAGCGGGCCGGTATTCGGATTAAAATTATAACCGCCCATGAAGGTGAGGCAAAGCCGGCTATCCAGGAGCTCCCTGTCATAGAGCAGGGTCACGTCCCCGTTCATCAGCGCCAGGGCATTGATCGAGATCAGGTTCTTATTAAGGTAATACAGGTTCAGCGGTTTTTTCCCGGCCATACCGGGGCGTGCCTGAGCCGGTTTTTCTTCCGGCGATTTAGGCTGCAAAGCCGGAGGATTGTCGTTGATAATCTGCGTGAAGCCATCGCTGTACCTGATCAGCACCACCTCGCGCTTCGAGATCACATACACAGGCCCTTCGAGGTTGGAGAAATCCTTATACTTCACATCGGTGGTATTGACCTCCGTGACCTTCGCCTGAAATTTACTTCCCGAAATGGTATAGATCATGTCCTGCGCATGCACACAGACAACAATACCCAGGAAGAGGAACAGGCTCAAAACGGCTCTCATGCGGAAGCGGATAATTCAGTATAAAAATATGTATTAATAACTGATATAAAAACTCTTTAGTATATTTACACGGAAAACTTGCTGATACCAGATTGTTAATACCACACACCCAAAAAACGACCATAACGCCATGCCGGGAACCATTGATACCGTCAAAGAAAAGATCAAAGAAGTAGCATTCAAAAAAGTAAGCGACGGAGATGAATTATTTCAATCGGGAATTCTTTCCTCCATTTTAGTCGTTGACCTGGCGACCTCGCTTGAAGACGAATTCGGCATTTCCATTCCCTTTACCGAGATCACGCTGGAGAATTTCAGTACCGCCGAAAAGATCAGCGCCTACGTCGACGGCAAGAAAGGTTAAGCCTTATGCTCAACGCTTTCCGATTGACGCAGCGTGCTTATTTTTCATAGTATACCATTCAATAACAAAAAACATTGGCCGGGTTTTTAAAAAACATCACACTCTTCCACCTCCTGCCGGCCGGTATTGCGCTTGTTTTAGCCTATGGTTTTTCAGGCAGCCGTTTTTCCGGGCCTTATCAAGCGGTGGCTTCCCGCTTTTCTGCAAACACCTTAGGCTCCCTGCATAACTTCGACAGGTTTTACCCGAACGACATCACCCATGAAATGACGCTGGCTGTAGCGCTCAAGAAACGCGTGCCGGTGCTGTTCGGCTCCTCGGAGCTCACATCACACCACTTACCGGGAATTGCCTACCGCTTTTTTTGCCGCGAGCATTCAAACGATCAATTTCTGGCCGTAGGGCACGCCGGCTTTCAGTGCCTCGCCATCCTTACCACGCTGGCCGCCAACAAGCCCGTTCTGAAAGAGTCTAAGATTACGATTATCCTTTCACCGGGGTGGTTCGAAAAACAGTATGCCTCCGGCACGTCACTCAGCTCATTCTTCGAATTCTGCCCGCCTGATTACCTGTACCAGATCTATCGTGACAGCAGCATCGACGCCCCCACACGCCGGCACCTGGAGCGGTACATCTATACCAACTACGACAAGATCAGCAAGCCCGACGCTGTGCTCCGGGCCATGGGTAAGAAGAAAGAGCTGCCACTGAACCGTTTTTTCAACTACCCCTTTCAGAAAACAGACGACGCCGAAATTGCCTTGCAGGCACAACATGACTTTTACCTGACAGCCCAGCACCGACTGATGGCCCAGCTTTCGGGCCTTCGTACAACGCCTTATCATTTCAGCGACAGAAAGCTTAATTGGGATTCGCTTTTCAAGGCTTCGGAAACCAATTTTAAGCTCATCAGCAATACCAACGACATTGGCGTGGAGAACAGCTATTACGAAAGCTGGCTGAAAGACCGCCCGAAGAAAAAGGTAGAGGCGGTTGACCTGCAACACAACCAGGAATACAAAGACCTGGAAGCCTTAGTACATTTTCTGCAGGCAAACCAAATCAAGCCTCTGTTCGTGATCATGCCCCTCAACCCGCTGGCACATGAGAACCTGGAACTACTGAGCCCGACCATGGAGGAGGTGGCGCTGCTCCTGAAAGAAAAAGGATTCAAGACCCTGAACATGTACGAGCAAAATGTAAGATCGTATCAAAAAGGCGTCCTGGAAGACATCATGCATCCCTATGACCTGGGCTGGTACCAGATCGACCGTTTCATTTTATCCAACTACCATGACTAATCATCCACAGCTCCGCCTATTTCTGAGAAATGTCCTGCTCTACTCGGTGATCATTGTCGGTGGTTATTATCTGTACAGTTATCACAACAAAGACACTCACAATACTCCGCATACGGATTTCTCCTTTGTTTACGCCCAATTCTAAATGCTGCCTTTTACCAACATAGACTTTTTTCTCTTTGCCCTGCTCTATGTGCTGGCCATCCGGCTCTTTGGTCTTTTCTCCGGCAAACGCTACTATCCTCAGATCACCGCCTTACTAACGGTTATCTACCTTGTGTTCTACTTCCGCTACACAGCCGCCGCCCTGGGCTATGTGGCCTTCACCTTTCTGTACATCCGCTTCCTCTCGCAGCGCATCAACCACCGCCTGATCTCTGCCATCATCCTGGCCATACCGATGGTATTGCTCAAAGTACACCTCAATCCTCCTTTCCTTTACTTTGCCGGCTTATCATTCGTGACCTTCCGTGCCATCCAGGTGAGCATAGATTACACATCCGAAGACCGTCTGGACCTCATGCACTATTTCAATTTTCTGTTCTTCATTCCTTCCTTCTACATTGGTCCGCTCGACCGCTACAAGCGCTTTACAGAGAACAGCCTCAAAGGCTATGACTCTATCAGTGCGGCCATGACCCTGAGCGGACTGCAGGAATTCATGAAAGGCTTTGCCTATAAATTCATCCTTGCCGAATTTATTTCGCGCTACTGGCTGCAGGGATCGTTGGAGAACGGACTGAGTGCCGGAGAGCGTGTGAGCGACATTTACGCTTATGCCTTTTACCTCTTCTTCGATTTCGCGGGTTATTCGTCGATGGCTGTTGGGATGGGTAACCTCGTAGGGATTAGCCTGCCTTTCAACTTCAACAAGCCTTTCATGGCGGTCAATCCGCCCGACTTCTGGCAACGCTGGCATGCTTCCCTCACCAGCTGGCTGGGCGATTATTTCTTCAAACCTTTCTACAAATGGCTGAATGGTTTTCAGAAGCTCAAAAAAAGCCCCATCACCAAGCAAAACCTGGCCATCTTTTTCACACTCTTCCTCATGGGCATCTGGAATGGCTTCGAATCCAATTTTATCCTGAGTGGCCTCCTGTATGGCATCTACAGCGTGGTGCATAACACCTATGCCATCCAGTGCCGCAAACAGGACAAGGATGTGGTGTTCGGAAACATGAGCCCCAAAACAATCCGGTACGTTTCGTTGTTTATGATGTTCAACCTGGTTTGCGTGGCCTTGTATGTATTCAGCGGCAGGTATCAATAAAACTAAAATGACATACGATTTTCAAAAAAACGCATTTTCCGAACAGCAGGAATTCTCAGAAAAGCCTTTCATCATTGGTTCCGACAGGACGCTGAATGAAAAGGAGGTGTATGCCTTACATCACCGGCTTGTAGAAACATTAAGCAGCCTGCATATTCCAAAAGGGCATCCCGTATGCATCTACGGCGAAAAAGAAGCCCTGTTCCCGGTAGCTATGCTCACGCTGATTTCCCTCGACATTCCCTACATTCCGATCGATGCTATTATGCCGGCAGGCAGAATTGAGAAGATCAGGGAGCAAACAGGAAGCAAAGTGCTCATCAATTGCTCAGCCAAAGCCTGCGAGGTAGCCTTCGAAATCCGCATTAGCAAAGACCTTGACATCATACGGGAGCAGACCGTTAGTACCTTCCCGACCTTAACTAACGGTCCGGACCCTGTGCGATATATCCTCTTCACCTCCGGAAGCACAGGCACTCCAAAAGGCGTACAAATCACGCGGAGCGCGCTCAACAGCTTTGTGGAATGGTACCTCTCCTGGCCATTGATCAGCCCCGATTCTGCATTTATGAACCAGGCGCCTTTCAGCTTCGATGTATCGCTCTGCGATTTCATTGCCGCTTTTGGAAAAGGCAGCACCATGATCCTGAACGACTATGCCATCCTGAAAAGCGGTGCGGGCTTTCTGGAGCGCCTGAAACAGCACCGCGCCACCACCCTGGTATGCACACCTTCTTTTATCCTGATCTATTTATCAGTTCCTGAATTTAATGCCGGGCACTATCCTGCCATCAACCAGTTTATTTTTATGGGTGAGGAATTACCGGTAGCTACCGTGAAAAAAGTCAGGCAACGCTTTCCGGCAGCGAAAGTTGTCAATGCCTTCGGCCCGACGGAAGCAACGGTGGTGACCACTTACATCGACATAACGGATACCGTACTGGCTGAATATCCTAAAGCCCTGCCAATCGGCTATTGCAGGCCAAATGCCGAAATGCTGATCCTGGATAAGGATGAGGAAAGCGGCATCGGTGAGATTGGTCTCGTAGGACAAAACCTGTCGATCGGCTATTTTAAGGACGAGGAAAAAACACAGAAAGCCTTTATTGTTGAAAACGGCAAACGCATCTACAAAACCGGCGACGTAGGCTATACCAAAAATAACCTCTTCTTCTACCTGGGTCGTAACGACAACCAGGTGAAGCTGAATGGCTACCGCATTGAGCTGGAGGAGATCAGCAATGTGCTGCTTACGCATCCGCATATCAAAAATGCCACGGTGGTTCCCCTCACCAGCGGGCATGTGACAAAAAAGATCATTTCCTTTGTGATCATTGATGAGAACGGATTCCAGAACATGAACGAGGAGCTGAAAAGCTTTCTGCTGAACTATCTGCCCTCCTATATGATCCCTTCCGAGTTTATTGTGAAACAGGATTTTCCACTGAACAGCAATTACAAAACGGACAAAAAGGCATTATTAAACTCGTACCTGGAATAATAATTGATTTAAGCTCTTACTTATTTTGCAATTCAATTTTACGTTTAAAATATGATCAACGAAAAAACCAGACTACTCTTTCGATGGCTCAGCAGAGAAAAAAAAGTTGTTTACAACATTTATGCGCTGGCGCTGGTGCAGGGTGCGCTTTACGTCAGCATCCCGCTGACGATACAAGGCATCATCACCTATACCATGGCCGGGAGGTTTTCGGCCTCGCTGGTACTACTGAGCCTGCTTACCGTTGCGGTGAGCTTATTTATCGGATTGCTCCAGCTATGGCAGATGCGCCTGAACGAAACATTGCAGGAGCGCATTTTTTGCGGGCTTACTGAGCGTGTGGCTAAAGTAAGCGTGGATGACAACATCGTCCGGCAAAAGATCGCACACTTTTTAGAGGTGGTCACGCTGCAGAAAGGCATCGGTAAGATCCTGCTGGATCTATCCTTTTCGATCATTGCCATCCTGTTTGGCCTTTTGCTTCTTCCGGCGTACAGCGGCTGGTTCGTGATCTTTTCGGTGGTGCTCGGCGTGGTGTTTTACCTTATTGTGGCATACTACGGCAAAAAAGCCCAGGACGCCAACATCGACACATCAACTCAAAAATACCAGATCTTTCATACACTCAATTCGGGGGAACCGAACAAGGACCAAATCGATGCGGAGCTGAGCGGGTATCTCGAACACCGGAAAGATTATTACACGACGTTCGAGAAACAATACAAAGGCATCCTGTTCGTAAAGATCATCTTCATCAGCGTAGTGCTGTTTCTTGGCGCTTACCTCGTACAGATCGGGGAGCTGAACATCGGCCAGTTCGTGGCCTCCGAGATTATCATCCTCCTGATCATCAATTCCGTTGAAAAACTCGTGGGAAGCCTGGGCACCTGCTACGATATGGTTACGGCGCTCTACAAGATCGAGTTGATCTTTGCAAAATCGCCTGAGGAATCTTACCTGCGGTCAGACGATGGCCACTACCTGAGCGCTACACGCCATATCTACCGGCCGAATTATGCGAAACAGATGAAACGGCTGTTTTACGCTGCCCTGCTGAGCTGCCTGGTCGTTCTTTTTCTGCCCTGGACACAAAGTGTAAGCATGACGGGCGAGGTAAGCGTACTTAACCCCGAGAGCAAGCCGCAGCAGGTAACCTCGAGGATTGCCGGGCGCGTGGAAAAATGGTACATCAGGGATGGCGACTTCGTCCATAAAAATGATACGATTGCCTTTATTTCCGAGATCAAGGAGGAATACATGGACTCACTGCTGGTGCAGCGTTCGGAATCCCAGGTAAAAGCCAAAGAAGTGTCGTTACAGTCGTACGAAAACAAAGTGAATTCCATCAACGAGCAAATCGACGCGATCAATAAATCCCTTCGCCTGAAAACCGAGCAGGTGAAAAACAAGATCCTCCAGGTGAAGGCAAAGCTATCAAGCGACAGCGCCGAAGCCCAGGCCTCGGCCAATAATTACAAGGTGGCCGACGAACAATTCAGGAGATACGAAGATTTGCTGGGCAAAGGCGTGATCTCCAAAACAGACCTGGAGAACCGGAAAGTGAAAGTGCAGGAGGCATACGCCAAGAAGATCTCCGCTGAAAATAAGATCACAGCTACCAAGAATGAGCTCCTGAACGCGGAGCTGGAGCTGAACACCACGCTCCAGGAATATAACGAAAAGCTGATGAAGGCAGAGTCTGATAAATTCAGCACCATCTCGATGGTATATGATACGGAAGGTTCCCTGACGAAGTTGCAGAACCAGCTGTCGAATTATGCGTTGCGCAGCACGTATTACTATGTGCTGGCTCCGCAGGACGGTTACGTGAACAACCTCGCGCTGAAAGGCGTAGGCGAGATCGTGAAAGAAGGCGGCATGCTGTGCAGCATCGTTCCGGTGCAGAAAGAGCAGGCCGTTGAGCTTTACATCGACCCGGTCGATCTTCCACTGCTTGCCAAAGGACAGAACGTGCAGCTCATTTTTGACGGCTGGCCGGCTTTCGTATTCTCCGGCTGGCCCGGCATCAGCTATGGCAGCTACAGCGCCGAAATCGTAACCTTCGACAAGGTCATTTCCGCTAACGGAAAATTCAGGGTACTGGCGGTGCGCACCAATGAGCGATGGCCGGACGCCATCCAGATCGGCGGCGGTACAAAAGGTTTCGCCATGCTCGGCAACGTTCCGGTGATCTACGAATTATGGCGGAAGGCCAACGGCTTCCCGCCGGAGTTTTATAAACCAAAAACACAAACAAACAATGAGTCCGACGGTAAGAAGAAATAGTCTGGTACTTTTGCTGATGGTTCTGGGCAGGCTTTGTGTTTCGCAAACGGGTGCCTTGTATGATTACAACACCTTCCTGAACTCCGTTAAAGACGCCAACCCGCTGGCCGGGAAAGCGAGGAACAGCGGCGAATACGGCAGATCCATGCTGAAGGCGGCCAGGGGCAATTTCGATCCGCAGCTTTCCTCATCGATCGAGAGCAAGCAGTTTAAATCCTCTCATTACTACACCTTCGGAAGCGCCGAGCTGAAACAGCCTTTATACACCTCTCAATACCTCAAGCTGGGCTACCAGTACGGTGATGGCGTTTACCTGAACCCGGAGCGGAACACACCGCAAAGCGGAACCCCATACATCGGCATGGAAGCCAGCATCCTGCAAGGGCTTTTATTCGACAAGCGACGCGCAGAAGTGGTGAAAGCCAGGCACTATTACGACTATTTCGATGCCGAGCAAAAGATCCAGATGAACGACCTGTTGTACACCGCTTCCGGAACCTATGCCGAAGTGCTCTACACAAAAAAAGTAAGCGGACTGTACGCCTATTTCGCCGACCTCGCCAATGAAAGGCTGAGGGGCATCAGCGCTCTTTCCTCAGCCGGCGAACGCCCATCCATCGACACCATCGAGGCCGCCATTTTTCTACAGGGCCGGCTGCTGGACCAGCAAGCGGGAAAAATCGAGCTTTTTAAAAAACTGACCGAAATATCCTTCCTTAACCCGCAGTCTCAGGATGCATCCACCCCGCAGATTAGCTTCTCCGACAGCCTTGAGCTGCTGTACAACCTCGCTGTAAAAAGCGTGGGGCGCACGATGGCCGGCGAACAGGCAACCAATCCCCTGATTGCTCAATACATGGCGAAGCAGAAAGTACTCGACACCGAAAAACGACTGAAGCGTGAAATGATAAAGCCCGTGCTGGATGTGAGCTATAATTTTCTGAATGCCTCAAACGACGTATCATCCCCAAACCTTAGCATCAACAATTATAAATGGGGCGCGACCTTCTCACTGCCCTTATTCCTGCGCAAATCGAGGAACGAATATAAAATGGCTACTCTGGAAGCGAACAGCAACCGGCTGGAAACCGTAAACAAACAAAACCAGATCCATTTCAAACGACGCTATATCCTCGAAGCCCTCGGGATTACGGCCGGACAGATCAGCAATGCCGAACGCTCGGCAGCATACAGCAAACTTCTGGTGGAAGCCGAGCGGCTCAAATTCGCGAATGGCGAAAGCTCGCTGTTCCTGCTGAACTCCCGCGAAAGCAAGTGGCTTGAAACGGAATTGAAGCTGGCCGAATACCGGCTGAAGTTCATCAAAACGTTTCTCGAGCTCACTTACGTGAACGGCGATCTGAGATACGAATTATAATAAGCCGCTCCAAAGGATGCTCCCCGGCACATCACGGGTGAGGGGGCGTTCCGGATGGCCGGGCAGATCACCCCTATCTTCCACCGTCATTGGCATTTATCCGTCATTTTACGTAAATTCGGCATTTGATTCAGAGCCATGTTAAAACTAAAAAATTACATCAACGGAGAGCTGGTTGAACCGCAATCCAATCAGTATATCGATAATTACGATCCATCGCGCGGCGTGGTCTATTCCCATATTCCGGACAGCGACGAACGTGATGCCGAAACGGCCATTGCTGCTGCCAAAGCGGCCTTCCCGGCCTGGAGTGTTCTGTCCAAGGACAAACGTTCGGCTTACCTGGTGAAGATTGCTGCCATCATCGAAGAACAGCTTCATGAGCTGGCTGTAGCTGAAAGCCTGGATAACGGAAAGCCTCTGCACCTGGCAAAAACCGTCGACATTCCAAGAGCGGCTGCCAATTTTCATTTTTATGGAACCGGCATTCTGCATTACGCGGCGCATGCGCACAGCATGGAAGATACGGCCATTAACTATACGCTCCGCCAACCGGTGGGCGTGGCAGGTTGTATCTCTCCCTGGAACCTGCCCTTATACCTTTTCAGCTGGAAAATAGCACCGGCCCTGGCGGCAGGCTGCACCGTGGTGGCCAAGCCATCCGAGATCACGCCAATGACGGCTTACCTGCTTTCGGAGATCTGCATCAAAGCGGGCTTACCGAAAGGGGTTCTGAACATTGTACATGGCTACGGCCACAAAGTAGGAAACGCCATCGTCGGACATAAAGATGTACCGCTGATCTCTTTTACAGGCGGCACCAAAACAGGCGCCGGCATTGCCTCTGTGGCAGCGCCCATGTTTAAGAAGCTCTCCCTGGAACTGGGTGGCAAAAATCCGAATATCATTTTCGCGGATTGTGATTATGAAAAAATGCTTTCTACCACTATGCTATCGTCTTTCGCCAACCAGGGCCAGATCTGCCTCTGCGGCTCCCGGATCTTTGTGGAACGGCCGATCTACGAAAAGTTCAAAACGGATTTTGTTGCTAAAACACAAAAACTTGTCGTAGGCGCCCCACTGGACGAGAAAACAAAAATCGGCGCCGTGGTTTCCAAACCTCACATGGAAAAAATACTTTCCTACATTGAGCTGGCCAAAGAGGAAGGAGGAACCATTCTTTGTGGAG
Organism: Hydrocarboniphaga daqingensis; assembly: GCA_943362175.1. Taxonomy (GTDB): domain Bacteria; phylum Bacteroidota; class Bacteroidia; order B-17B0; family Aurantibacillaceae; genus UBA4416. The sequence goes on from CALRIU020000002.1 coordinate 389,660, forward strand.
GCAGCAGGCAGACCGTTAGTGGTGAATTTGAGAATGGCTACTACCTGCAGCCTACCATCATCGAAGGCCTGGCTTACGATTGCCGTACCAACCAGGAGGAGATCTTCGGACCTGTAGTCACGATCATGCCTTTCGACACGGAAGAAGAGGTCATGATGTACGCCAACTCTACCCAGTACGGCCTTGCCTCTACCGTGTGGACACAGGACATTACCAAAGCCAACCGCGTGGCCCTGAACCTGCACACCGGCATCGTGTGGGTGAACTGCTGGCTGCTCCGCGATCTGCGAACGCCTTTCGGTGGCGTAAAATCTTCTGGCGTAGGCAGGGAAGGCGGCTTCGAAGCGCTGGACTTCTTCACCGAACCGAAGAACGTTTGCGTTAAGTTAAAATAAACAAAGCTTACCGGTCAGGTTTAATAAACCTGACCGGTAAGCGCAATATAGAAACAGAATGTTAGAAAACAGCGGAAGAACAGAATTAACCTCCCTCGGGGAATTTGGATTGATCAATCATTTAACGGAACATGTAGAAATCTACAACCCTGCCTCCTCGCTGAAAGGCATTGGCGACGATGCAGCGGTCATCAAATACGACAACGATAAAAGCACCCTGGTTTCGACCGATATGCTGGTGGAAGGTGTTCACTTCGACCTGACTTATTCACCCTTAAAGCATTTGGGTTTTAAAGCCATTGCTGTGAACCTGTCGGACATCTGTGCCATGAACGGTACACCGAAACAGGTGACGGTGAGCATCGCCGCTTCCAACCGTTTCTCAGTAGAGGCCCTGGAAGAGCTCTATGCGGGTATGTTATATGCCTGCAAAAAGTATAAGGTCGATCTGGTGGGTGGTGATACCACGTCGAGTACCAGCGGGCTCATCATCAGTGTGACGGCTATCGGCGAAGCAAAGCCGGAAGACATTGTATACAGGAACGGTGCGAAGGAAAAAGACCTGGTATGCGTTACGGGCGACCTTGGCGGTGCTTACATGGGCCTGCAGATCCTGGAACGCGAAAAATTCGTCTTCAAAGACAATCCGCAATTGCAGCCTGATCTCGAAGGCAATGACTACATCCTCGAACGTCAGCTGAAACCGGAAGCACGTGTGGATATTATTGAGCTCTTCAAAAGCCTGAACATCAAGCCTAGCTCTATGATTGATGTGAGCGATGGACTGGCCTCCGAGCTCATGCACCTCTGCACCCAATCGGGTGTGGGCTGCGAACTGTACGAAGACAAAATTCCGCTCGATCCGCAAACCTTCGACAGGGCAAGGGAATTCAGCCTCGATCCAACGGTCTGCGCCCTGAGTGGCGGCGAAGATTATGAGCTCTTGTTTACTTTGCCGATGAGCGAATACGACAAGATCAAAAACCTTCCCGACTTTACGATCATCGGCCACATCACGCCTAAAAGCAGCGGCCTGAACCTCATTGCGAAAGCCGGAACCTCTCACCCGATCACGGCCCAGGGCTGGAATTCATTTAAGTAAATTGTGTACATTTAATCTGATGATAAAACACAGCCTTCTATTCTTCAGCCTCTGTTACCTGCTCCTGGCCTGCGACGTCAGGAAAAGCAGCATCAGCGGAACAGTGGTGAGCAAGAGCACAGGCAAAGGCGTGGCCGGAGTGCTGATCAATTTTGTGCAATGCAAAAACAACGGGGAGAACTGTTCGGAAATTATCATCGGGCAGATCTATACCAATGCCGACGGAAGCTTTATCATTTCTGAGAAAACGGGATCCAAATCAAAGACCAAATGGATTACTGCCTACAAAGACGGAAAAAAGCTGGCACAAAAAGATAACGTCGGACTCAACGACAAGAACATTCAGATTGACATACCATAAAACGCATACCACACGATTAAACCAAAGACCATGAGCAACGAATCATCTATCGAATCTTCCAAAGCCCCTGAACCTGTAGGCTTATACCCGCACGCACGCCGCGTCGGCAATTTATTATTTTTAAGCGGTGTCGGTCCGCGTGAGCGTGGCACAAAGAAAATCCCGGGTGTGGAACTGGATGAGCAGGGAAATATTACCTCTTATGATATCGAAACGCAATGTCATTCCGTATTCAGGAACATCCGATACATTCTCGAAGATGCCGGCAGCTCCTGGGACAGGATCGTGGATGTGCAGGTATTCCTGACCAACATGAAGGATGACTTCCCGAAATACAATAAGCTCTGGGCGGAGTACTTTAAAGAAAATCCTCCCTGCCGCACCACCATCGAGATCAACTGCCTGCCTACGCCTATTGCCATTGAGCTGAAGGTGATTGCAACGATCGACTAGACCTTTCTAAAACCGATGGACATGAACGCATCTTTCCGCGAGAATGGTTTTGCGGTCATCGAAGGACTTTATTCCCACAGCGAAGCCGATGCTCTAATCTCCCTGATTGACGGAGCATCCGGGGACCGGGAGGCATTCCGGCGTTCTTCGCATCTTTTTGCCATCAGGCAGTTCCTCAAAGAAATTCCGGAAACGATCCCGGCAATCTTCAACGGTAAGCTGCGTACACTTATTGCCACTCACCTTGGTCCGGGCTACTTCCCGGTCAAGTCCATTTACTTTGATAAGCCTGCCGGCTCCAACTGGTTTGTGGCTTATCACCAGGACCTCACTATTTCTGTAGATAAAAAAACCGATCTTGAAGGTTACAGCTCCTGGACGGTGAAGCAAAACCAGTTTGCCGTACAACCCCCGCTGGCTGTCCTTGAAAACATCGTTACGCTGCGCATTCACCTCGATGATACGGATGAGCACAATGGCGCGCTGAATGTGCTGAAGGGCTCGCACCGGAAAGGCATTTACCGCCCTGAAAATATAGACATGACACAGGAAACCGAACATTGCTGCCGTGTGAAAAAAGGAGGACTGATGCTGATGAAGCCTTTGCTGATGCATGCCTCACGCCGCAGCAGCAATGGGCGCAGAAGACGGGTCATCCATATTGAATTTTCGAATACGCTGCTTCCTTCCGGTCTGCTTTGGGCGGAAAGACTCACTATGTAGAACACTTTCCTGTTTTCGGGGCAAAGTTTCCACAACGTGCTCTGAAGCCGTCTTCTGTTAACCGAACGCCTGTAAAGCAGAAACAGCGGGACTCCCTGTGTAATAGGCCATGCCGTGCATTACCCGTACCATGAGCGTGCGAACGATGCCATCATCCATTTTCGGAACGATTTTGGCAAATTTTGTCACCATAAAGCGATTTGCTCTATGCATCACCTTCTGTTTATCAAACTTCTCAGCGAAAAAACCGAGTCCGGTTACAGGCAGATTTATGATGCTTATGCATCCCGCTTATATGCCTTTATCTTGCCGGTAGTAGAACATAAAAGCAGCGCGGAAGAGGTGGTTGTCAAAACATTTACCACGCTTTGGGATGGGCCGCCGGTGCTGAGTCTTCAGCATCCCGACCCCTTTCTTTTCCTGCTGCAAAACATGGTGATGCAGCTAACGGATCAGGGAGCCATACCGGTTGCTATCAGGCAAAAGATAGTAAACCGTGTAAAAGAGCTCAGGCGACAACCTCAACTCATTGTTGTAAAGCCTCACGCATCGCAACAAGACCATCCTTCCGTCGGATTCATCCCGAGGCCTTCCGCCTGAATCAATGCTGCAACGGACGCTTTTTGATCATACCGCCTTTGGTATCCTTGATGCTGTTCATCACCACAAAAGCATTCTCGTCGATGCTATCGATCTCCGCTTTAAGCTTGTTCAATTCCAGGCGGGTGACCACCGTATACACGATGTCGATATTACTTCCTTCTCCTCTTTTTCCATAGCCACGTTTACCAATATAGACGGTGACACCACGCCCCATCGTTTCAATGATCATTTTTCGGATCTCTTCGCTGTGCGATGAAATGATGGTAACGCCGGTATATTCCTCAATCCCCTGGATGATGAAGTCCAGCGTTTTGGAAGCTGCCAGGTAGGTGATCATGGAATAAAGGGCCGTTTCGATGGAAAGAAAATAAGCAGCCGCAGAGAAGATCAGCACATTGATTGCGATGATGATGTCGCCCATCGTTGTTCCGAATTTCCTGCTGAGAAAAATCGCGAGCACCTCTGTGCCATCGATCACAGAGCCACCTCTGACTGCAAGCCCGATCCCCGAGCCCAGGAAAAATCCACCGAAGATCGCCACCAGGAGCTTATCGTGCGTGACTTCCGGAAAATGAAATGAGGACATACAGATGGCCAGACCCGTGATGGCAATAGCCGTTTTAATGGCAAACTGCTTACCGATGATCTTAAATCCTAAAATAATAAAAGGGGCATTCACCAGGAGAATGAGCAGGGACAAGGGAACCGTGGTGAGCTCGGCCAGCAGAAGCGAAATACCGGTAGCACCGCCATCAATGAAGCTGCTTGGCAACAGAAAGCTTTCGAGACCAAAGGCAGCGGAAAAAATACCAAGCCCCATCAGAAAGCAATCCTTCAGGAGCCTGATCGCCATGTGCTTCAATTCCCTGAAACCTTTGGCTAGTTCAAATCTTGAATAAGCGTCCTTCTTTTCTTTAAGGACAAAGCGGATAATCAGTTGATTGAGAAGTGAGTTCATAAACAAAATACATAGGTTAGATACAAAATAGCCGGGTCCACTTTGGCAATATAGAGAAAAATCCTGAATTAGCAAGCCTTTCAAGCCTCCCGGACCACAACGATCCTTCTCAAAGGCTGTAAACATAGGCATCCCGAAAGCTGTTAAACAAAGTGAAAATTTAATAATCTCTTTGGCCGGCACACGCATCTTTCAGTAATAAGTGCGTCATTTGTGAACATTCCGGGCAGCAAAATTGTTTAAAGCCCGAGAACTATTTGTACCATGGTCCTTCTGAATCTTATTACTTCTAACAAAGAACAGCTCGATGCTATTATCAGCATCATCCTGACACATAAATTTGCTACCAATGTTATTGTTGGAATCCCGGAACAAGCCTCTTACCTAAACTCCGAAGGCATCCAGGAGCAGACAGCTGTATATAAGCTTCAATTCGCCACCAAATCGTTGTTGTTCAGCGAGATTGAAGGCCTGCTGGCGAAGGAATTCCCCAATAAGGAATTTTACATGTATGCCACGCCTATCGTGCAAACCACCAACCGCTTTTTCGACAGGCTCAAGAACAGCGTGAAAGCCCTGAATATTTTTCCAGGCAAAAAGTCGGAGAAATAAATTCGGACCTTAGCACCTGAAAATCAAGCATAAAGCAGGCCTGTTTTTATGCCATTTTTTATGAGTCCGGCTTAATATATTTCCTATCTTTAAGCTTCATTATTTTAAAAAAAACATCAGAATAAACCATATGGAAAAAGTATTAAAAGCGCTCGGAATTAAAGACGTGAATATCGGATGCTCTACCGGTAAAAATTATTTCGCCAATGGCGACGTGATCGAATCCTATAGCCCGGTTGACGGAAAACTGATCGCCAAAGTAAAAGCGGCCAATGCTGCCGATTATGAAAAAGTAGTTCAGGTAGCGGGCGAAGCTTTTAAAAGCTGGCGTTTGGTACCGGCTCCAAAACGTGGAGAAATCGTGCGCCAGTTCGGAGAAAAATTACGTGCAAAAAAACAGGACCTCGGGCAGCTGGTATCTTATGAAATGGGAAAATCCCTGCAGGAAGGTTTGGGAGAAGTTCAGGAAATGATCGACATCTGTGACTTTGCCGTAGGTGTATCGCGTCAGCTGTATGGTTTGACCATGCACTCCGAAAGGGAAAGCCACCGCATGTACGAGCAATGGCATCCATTGGGGATCGTAGGAATTATTTCGGCATTCAATTTCCCGGTGGCAGTATGGAACTGGAATACAGCCCTAGCCTGGATCTGCGGCGACGTATGCATCTGGAAGCCGTCGAGCAAAGTACCGCTCTGCGCTGTGGCCTGCCACAACATCTGGAACGAGGTCGCTGCTGAAAATAATTTACCGGAAGGTATCTCCTGCCTGCTCGTAAGCCCGGGCGCTATCGGCGAAAAAATGTGTGAAGATGCGCGCGTGCCATTGGTATCAGCAACAGGATCAACCCGCGTGGGCAGGATCGTAGGCGCCAAGGTAGCAAGCCGCTTCGGCCGCTCTATCCTCGAATTGGGTGGAAACAACGCCATCATCATTTCACAGCATGCCGATCTGAAAGCCTGCCTGCCGGGCATCGTATTCGGTGCCGTGGGAACAGCAGGACAACGCTGCACTTCTACCCGCCGTTTGATTATTCACGAAGACATTTACGAAGATGTGAAACAAAAACTCATCAGCGCCTACAAACAATTACGCATTGGCGATCCTTTGGACGAGAACAACCACGTAGGCCCGCTCATCGACAAAGCAGCCGTGAAAGATTACCTCGCTTCCATTGAGCGTGTGATCTCCGAAGGTGGAAAAGTACTGGTACCGGGCGGTGTTCTGGAAGGTAAAGGCTATGAAAGCGGGTGCTACGTAAAACCATGCATCGCTGAGGCTAAAAATGATTTCGAGATCGTACAGCACGAAACCTTTGCACCCGTTCTCTACATTATGAAATACAAAACCATTGAAGAAGCCATTGAATTGCAAAATGGTGTTCCTCAGGGCTTGTCGTCTTCCATCATGACGCTTAACATGCGCGAGTCGGAACAGTTCCTATCGGCAGCAGGCAGCGATTGCGGTATTGCCAATGTGAACATCGGCACCAGCGGCGCTGAGATCGGCGGTGCTTTCGGTGGTGAAAAAGAAACCGGTGGCGGCCGCGAAAGCGGATCCGACAGCTGGAAAGCATACATGCGCCGTCAGACCAACACCATCAACTACGGCACCAAGCTGACACTGGCACAAGGCATCAAATTTGACTTTTAATTATTATTACGGATTAAAATACGAATATACCAATCGCTGTTTTTACATAATCCAATAGATAGATTTGTATATTCGTATTGATTCGTGATCTCATCCATATAAACTAAAAAACAACCCAGCATCTAATGACCATTGACAACAACAAAGTGGTAACGGTAAATTATCATTTATCTTCTCACATAAACGACGAAGCACCTGAATTAGTTGAACAAACCAGCAGCGAACATCCATTTGTATTTATGTTCGGAGTTGGGCAGTTATTACCTGATTTCGAAAAAAACCTGCTGAATAAAAAAGTAGGTGATAAATTCGATTTCAAAATCGCTCCGGAGAGCGCCTATGGCCTTTCCGACCAGGAAATGATCGCCAAGATTCCGAAAAATGCTTTTGAGGTTGACGGAAAATTTGACAGCGAGCGTGTAAAAGAAGGAGAAGAGCTCATGATGAATGATGCCGACGGCAACCAGCTGATGGGCTTTGTTCAGGAGATCGGCGACGACTACGTGATCATGGATTTCAACCACCCTCTGGCAGATCACCATCTGCATTTTGTAGGCGAAGTGCTCAACATCAGGGAAGCTACAGCCGAAGAGATTTCTCACGGCCACGTACACGGACCGGGCGGACACCACCACTAATCTTCAACAAAACCTAAAAAGCTATCCCTCTTTCGAAGGATAGCTTTTTTTATGCCCGTGATTATTTGCCTGTTTGGATGTTTCGGTGCCTCTAAGAAATTAATTCTTAATCAGCTTAAGCACCTGTTGCCTGTTGCCGGAAACAAACTTCACTACATACATCCCTGCCGCCTGATCGCGCAGATCCAGCTCATGCCTCCCTGCTTCCATCGTGCGGGTAAACAAAATTTCTCCTAAAGCATTGCTGATGCTCACTTCCGATGTTGCCGGAACCTCCAGAGAGAATACGCCCTGGTTCGGATTAGGATATGCGTTGACGTTTACAGAAGATGATCCGGACAACCGCTCAATGCCTGTGCATAGTGATACACTTTGAGTCACCATCGCCATGGCCGTGCAAGCGCTCGCATTCATTCCTGTTACGGTATAGCTCGTGGTAACCGTTGGGCTCACGGTAATGCCGGCGGTAGTGCCTCCTGTATTCCAGGTATAGCTGCTGGCACCTGTAGCGGTTAAGGTAGAGCTGCTCCCCGCGCAGATCATACTGTGGGAGCTTGTAGCTCCTATCACCGGCAAGGCATTTACCGTGACGGTAATCACCGCCGTATTGGTGCAGGCACTGGCATTCGCACCGGTTACCGTATACGTTGCGGTCGTTGTTGGAGTAAAGGCCGCACCATTCACAACACCTCCCGTCCAGGTATACGTGGAAGCACCTGTACCGCTCAGGCTTACAGAAGCCCCTTTGCAAATAACAGCAGAAGCAGGAGAAGCTGTGGCCCCCACAACAAGTGGCGCGGGCTGAGTGATGGTAAAGGTTTTCGTGAGTGTAGCCATCGCGGCATCTTTGATGGTACAGGTATAATTCCCGGCACTCAGAGGAGTTGATGTAGCGCCTGTACCGCCTGTGGGAGTCCATGAATAGGTATAGCCCGACGCTCCTCCCGAGGCATTGACACTTGCGAAACCCGTACCGCCATAACAGGCACTGTTGGTCTGGGAAGTGGCGGCGGTTAAAACGGCGGAAGTGGTCCAGTTAAACGCATCCAGGGCTACATATTCATACTGCCCACCTGTTGTAATCACAATCTGATCAATGAATGTATTGGAATTATTTGAGCCACCAAAAGTAGACATATTGATAAAGGTAAAACCGTTATTAGTAGCGGTGCTGGTCACAAAGCCACTGCTGGCAGTTGCTGTGTATTGCGTAATGCCTCCCAATTTCCCTACCAGGGTTAAGGAGCCCGGTACATTTTGATTAAGAGACACAGCATTTGAAACAAACACATACATGCTGTTCAGCTTAAAGGGCACAGCACCCGCCGAAGAAATGGTGAAACCTACCGTAAAGCTTGCCGCAGCAGAACCGTCGTTATCAATGTAACGGTTGTCGGCAGCAGTGCCGCTCCATCCGGTTCCGGGAAAACCTGTTTGAATATCAAACGGTCCTCCGGCCTGCGAGGTGATATTAAATACCTGGCCGTTATCCGTAAACGACGTGGCATTGCCCGTTTCCGTTTCAAAGGTTTCTGTCGACTGTGCAAAAAAAATGGGCGAAATAAAGACAGAACCCAATAGTAGTAAGTATTTTTTCATGAGTAAATAATTGGTTAAGGCTCTATAAAATTACAAAATTAAGCCCGCGCGGATACCGGGTAGAAATACCTGAAAATCATCTTTTCATCCTCGAATACCACAGAGCGCATTATACAAAAAATCCCCACCATAGGATATGATGAGGATTTTTCGTTGGGGGATTTATAGAACGCTTAATGAGGATAAAGGATATACACTTTATTTTGCGCTTTCGAACCTGACGGTCCTGTTTTTTGCCTGCA
>CALRIU020000003.1:0-361513 GCA_943362175.1 Hydrocarboniphaga daqingensis
ATGAAGCCATGAAAAACGACTCGGCGATTAAATACCTGGAGAAGTTCATCAAGTTTAAAGACGATGATGAGAAAAAATTTGCGAAGGACTATGAAGCGGAGATCTACCAGGCCAGGGAAATGGTGAAGTACGCCAAAAAGGAAAGCGAGCTCAAAAAGAAGATCGTTCCCTTTGATCCGAAAGTGGTGAAAGGCGTTTCCACCCCCACCGACGAATACCTGGCTTATGTGTCGCCGGATGACAAATTGTGTTTCTTCACCCGGAAGCTCCCGATTAAAAACATGAACCAGGTCTATGTTTCCGACAAAGAGAAGGAAGTGTTTATGGTGGCCAAACGTGATAAGACAGGTCTGTTCAATAACGGGGAGCCGATGTCGCCCCCCTTCAATGTGACGGATGATAACCAGGGCGGCTGCACGATCTCGATCGACAATAAGCGCCTGTTCTTTGCGATGTCGCGCCAGGAAGGCGGCGCACAACCCAACTGCGACATTTACACCAGCGAGAACCAGGGCGGCACCTGGAGCGAGATCCGGAAAATGGGCGCCAATGTGAACCACCCCATTTACTGGGATTCGCAGCCGACACTCAGCGCCGACGGCAATACCTTGTATTTTGCCAGCGACAGGCCGGGCGGCAAAGGCGGCATTGATATCTGGTATACCAAGCGCGATCCGAATACCGGCATGTGGGGCATTCCTCAAAATGCAGGCCCTAAGATCAATACACCGGGCGATGAGAAAACGCCCTTCATCCACTCCGACAGTGAAACGCTGTATTTCAGCAGCGACGGCTGGTTCGGCTTTGGCAAAAAAGATATTTTTTACACACGCAAGGATGAAAAGGGACAATGGAAAGATGCGGAGAACATCGGCTACCCGATCAACACCGAAGCGGATGACGTGGGCTTTTTTGTGAGTACGGATAGTAAGACGGGCTATTTCTTTTCCTACGATGAGGGAAAAATGAGGGGAAAAGGGATCGGTAAATATGACCTCTATTCGTTTGAATTGTATAAGGAAGCGCGGCCGCAGGAAACGACTTTCCTGAGCGGCGACCTGAAAGATAAGGACGGCAACACGGTAGAGGGCGCCCGCGTGGAAGTGGTGAATACCGTGACCAAAGAAAAAACAGAGGCGGTGGTGGATTCTACTTCCGGAAAATTTATGGTAGCCATTAACCTGAAAAAGAAAGACGATGTGCTCATTACCGTGAAGAAAAACGATTATGCCTTTAGTTCGAAGGTTGTGAGCGTGAAGGAAGCCACGTTTGAGAAGCAGCCCGCGCCGGTAAAGATGGAAGTGAACGAGGCCAAGCCGGGCAGCTCCTTTGTGATCAACAATTTATACTATAACACAAACTCTGCCGATCTGAAAAACGAATCGTTTATTGTCCTGGAGGCCTTTGCAGAATACCTGAAAGAGAATGCAACCACCACCATCGAGATCCAGGGCCACACGGATAATGTGGGTAGCGCCGCTGCCAACGAAGCGCTCTCCGCCAACAGGGCCTACACGGTAAAGGCTTTCCTCGAAGAAAAAGGGATTGATGGAAAGCGCATCACCGCGAAAGGTTACGGCTCTCAAAAGCCGATTGCCGACAACAGCAGCGAAGAAGGAAGGGCAAAGAACAGGCGTACGGAGTTTTTAGTTACCGGAAAATAGTTTATCTTTAATACGAAAAAACTCCCTTTATGATCAAACACATTCTTGCATCCGTTGTCCTACTGACTACCTTAAATGCCTCTGCACAAAAAAGCTTCGAGAAAAATACCAACGTCATTGCCTTCGGGGCAGACCTCGGCTTATACAATTACACCTCGAAAGTAGCCACCAACCCGAGGTCATCGGAAAGCGCCTCTCTGAACAAAACCCTGAGCCTGCACTACGAACGTGGTGTGCTCAACTGGCTTGGTGTTGGCGCCAAGATCGGCCTTAATGATTATTTCACGGAAAAAGACAGCATAACCGGCAACAAAGCAAGCGTTAAAGCCATTGATGCCTCCCTTTTGGTGAATGCGCATTTTGTGAGGGCCAAATACGTAGACATGCTGGGCGGCTTCAACATCGGCTATTCTTACATGAACTATTCCGCCGGCGATGAGTTTATCTCCAATGCCAAAGGCGGCGGACTCATGTACGACATCCACATCCAACCGCGCTTCTATTTCGGAAAGCATGTGGGTATGTTCATCAACCTGGCCTACATTCATTATTCCTACAACCACATGGATTTCACCAATACCTTTACCAGACTGGATGATGTGGTAAGCCTGAACGGTGGCGGTATCAATTTCGGGCTGGGAATACAGGGGAAGTTTTAAGTGCTATTGGGTGCCCGGGCGGGCTGTCGGGACTCGCTCTTCATTCCTCACGCAGGGGCGTGATTCATAAAGGAGCTCAGGCAAATCCCAACATCCCTGGCGCAGGCATTCACTGCTCATGGAGCTAAACTCGCAACTTTGGGTAGATTTATACAACAGAAAATACTTCATAAAAAAAATGCCTCACCAAACGATGAGGCATTTTTTATTTTTATGTATCAGTTAGCTTATTGCTTCACCACTTTTACTACAGAGGATTTTCCGTTGGCGATCACATTCACCGTGTATATGCCGTTAGGTTGCTGCTCAAGGTTAAGGCTGTTGGTTCCTTTCGCAAGTGTTTGTTTCAGCACCACTTCACCGATCACATTACTCACCATCACTTCCGCCTGTTCGTCAATCGTCAAGGTGTATAAGCCGGTCCCCGGATTCGGATAGAGCTGCAAGCCTGAAAGCGAAGTGTTTTCTCCTATTCCGGTAGCGCTGATGGTGATGTTTATGCAAACCGATGTTTTCGAGCAGCCTCCGGAAGTCACAATCACCGCATAACTGCCGGTAGCAGTAGCGGTATAGCTCTGCGCCGTTTGCCCTCCTATCGGAGAGTTGCCTGTGCCGCAATTGATCCACTGGTATGTGGCACCGCTGAGACTGGCCGTGAGCACTGCCCCGCTTTGTGTGACGCCAGCGTCGATGGCCGCCGGCTCGGTGATCGCTACCGTGCGGCTTGTTGCACAATTGTTGGCGTCCTTCACCGTTACGGTATAATTTCCGGGGGCCAGGTTGCTGGCCGTTGCCGCAGTACCACCTGATGGCATCCAGCTATACGTCATCGTTCCGGTTCCTCCCGACGCATTCACAGTGGCGGATCCATTGTTAGCGCCATTACAGGTAACGTTATTTACCGTACCCAGCGTAGCGCTTACTACCGCCGGCTGCGTGATCGTTAAGGTAGTTGTGCCTACGCATCCCGCAGGCGTTGTAGCCGTTACCGTATAATTTCCGGCGCTCAGGCCACTGGCTGAAGCAGCAGTGCCCCCCACAGGCGACCAGCTGTAGGTAAAACCGGTTCCGCCGGTGGCGGTTACGGTTGCCGAGCCGTTGCTCAGACCATTGCAGGTGATATTGCTTTGTGCAGCAAGGCTTACAGTAGGTGTTACAACAGTACCCGCTTCATCTGCTCCGCGGTAGGTTGTGCTACCGCGTGGATTTCCGTCGATGTCGGTGGTAATGCCCGGTAGTTGTGTTGCCATGAGCGATGCATTTCCCACCGCGGCACAGCCTATATGAAGATCGTTAGCTGACACATACTGTACGATTGCATCGTTAGCCGTGGGCTCGCCACCTGTCACTACCGCCTGGTGGGCCGCGATGCTGGTATTCACCGTAGTGCCCCAGCGGCTAAGGTTTCCACTGGTTGCATTGTAAGTATTTCCTGAAAGATTGATCACGGCAACCGTACTTGTCGTCAGGGCCATGGCCAGGTGCTGTAAGCCTGCTGTTCCACCGGAACGCTCATTCACAAAAAGGTTATTCTGGATGCTGAATGTAGAAGCTGCATTGGTCGCTGAAACCAAAAGTCCGCTGGAACCCACGTTACCGGATGTTCCGCCACTGGCAAGCGTACCTCCGAAGCGTACGGAGTTATGGGCAACGCGCGCCGTGTAAAGACTGCCCCCACTGCTGATCTCAATAGCCGCCATATTAGGCACATTGGTGTTGCCGGTTGTCATGGCAAAGAAATTGTTCCGGATCTCAGCCGCATTGGTTCCTGTAGAAAGCACAGACCTTATGTGAATGTAACGCAGCGTTGAGGATGTATTCTGGATATCGTAAAAACGGCTATTGATGATGATCGCGGAATCCGCCTGAGAATCGAACAGCATTCCAAAATACAAGGATTCGCTGATAGGCGCGGTGCAGGCAAAGGAGCAGGAATCGATCCGGATTTTCGCCGAGCCGGCCTGCCCCCAATAAGCGGCAAAGTTGGCATTCCTGAAATTACAGCCAAAAACAGTATTACGTGTGTTAGGATTGGCTGCTGTTCCGCTGTTATTGAACTGGTAGCGGCCTCCCGTAAAGTTACAATACCTGAAAAGGTTGTCGGAGTTGCCTGTCGGGTTCGACGCTGATGTGGAAATGGCAATGGCACGGCCGGTGTTGGTTGTTGTGGCATTGTACACATCCAGGTTGCGAAAGGTATTGAAGGTCGCCCCGTTGATCAGCTGGATGCTGTTGGAGCTGGAAGTCGTGGCCATGTTCCTGACCACCATCATCCCGGTGCCCGTTCCTCCTGCTCTTCCGTCAATCACCACATAATCGGCATCATTAAGATTGATTACCGGGCTTCCGGAAACACTGGACTGGATAGACATGGTCGTGACACCCGCCGCCGGGCGAAGCGTAATGGTATTAGCCGCGCTGGCACCGGTTTTAGCGGTAAACGCAATGGGATAGGTTTCCGTGCTGCCGGTGTAGGCGCCCGTGAGCTCTATCGTATAGGCCTGGGTGAGTGTAGCCGGGATAGCCGTATAAGCATCGGTAATAGAGCTGTGCGAGCTGATTACAGTATTAGTACCATCTTTGAGCGATACGGAATTAGTCTGCGCAGCCGCTGTTCCTGCCAGGAATAGCGATGCGAAAAAGAGTGATTGGGTAAAATTTCTTTCCATAGTTTATCTGATGTTTAGCGTTACTAAGGTACCATAAATAGCCCTTAAATTGTATCAACATGAATTCTTAATGAGTGAAAGACACGTATTATTACGTGAACCGCAGGCATCGCTTTTGATGGACGCCTCAAATCAGGGTTAATAACGCAACGATCAACTCTGCAACGAAACGCACACACCCCCGCTTTTCAGATTTCCACACGCGTCAATCACACAGGGGCTCTGTCGCAAAGGACAGACGCTTCCCCTGAGCCGCCACCTGGCCTACACATCAGTGGATACGGATATTATGCGGCAGCAGCTGAATGCGGATACGGGAAAACTACGGTAAGGCTCCGGGGCTTTTTCTGCTTTCAGACTCAGCAGGATATGTGGAATTTTGGTTCAGGAAAATCAACTTATTTATACCAACTCCCATGAAAAAACCATTTCTACACTTTACATGCCTTGCACTGGCCATAGGATGTATGCAGGCCTCCGGGCAAACCAACTCCAATTACTACCAGACTTTACCGGATTATACCATTGATGTGATTCCGCAGGATATCGGAGGCAATGTCAATTTAGGAAGAGGCATTGACCTGTCGGATCCTTCCAACCCCAGGCTGTCCACACTCAATGCTTTTAGCATCAACAAGGATAATACGGCCGTCACCCTTTCCAATCCCATCAATGAGAGCATTATCACACAGGCCTCTTCCTACTTTGTAGAAAATCAATCGGAATACGAAAAAGCGCGCTCCTTGTTTTTCAACTTCAAAATTGCCTACGGCTTTTTCAATCTCAATGCGGCCTACAGCCAGATACAGAATGAGCGCAATACACACCGCTCTATCCAGTTCATCATGCAGAATACGGTTACGGCTCCAAGCATCGACCTCCAGGAACTCAAATGGGTGAAGGAACCCAGCTCCGAAAAGATCACGGATTTTGCTGAGCGCAAACGGCAATTCATTGAAGAATACGGCACGCATTTTATTCAATCCATCAATTATGGTTTCAGGGTAGCCATTGAAGGTAAAATCCAGACGACCGACATCAGTAAGCAAACGAATTTCTCTGTGGCCTTCAAGGCATGGGGTGCCAGTGGCGGGGCCGGCGGCTCATCTTCCGATATCTTAAAATCGTCGGATGTTCAACTGACCTGCGTGATTACAGCGGGCTCTATCAAACCGATCTCCTCTATGGTATTGAGAGGCTTCGACGACATCTCAGCCTTTCTGACGGATCTTAAAAACGGGAAAATTAAAATAACCAACGCTCCCATCTCCTGCAATTTAAAATCATACCGCTTCACCTTAACGTCATACCCAAACAGTAAAGATATTTTCAAAATTTCGGAAGAAGGCACTGTTGCTTTATCACCTTACGGTGTTCCCAAAGGCACGATTATCTCCTGGTTCCCGGATGCCTCATCCATCGTCAAAGATCCTGTGACCGGCCAGAACAAAGTAACTGCGCCAAAGGGCTGGGCCATTTGTGACGGGAGCAATCAAACCCCTAATTTAACCGGCCGTTTTGCGCGGGGCGCTTTTAATAACGATCAGGCCGGTATTTTAGGCGGAGCAGATCCTTTAAACCCTGTCAAAGCAATTGATATGTCTTTTGATGCAGGCAGGAAAGGAAGTGATTTTCATTGGGGAGAAACACCCTGGGCAGGCGGACCTAACCCGGTTTCCAATTTATCGGTAAAGCCGATTAATGTGTTACCACCTTACTTTGAAGTTATTTACCTGATCAAGCAATAACTGATGGATTCTACAATATTAGCAAGCATCATCGGAGGAGCATGCACGATTGCAGCGGTTATAATTCCTAAAATC
This sequence comes from Hydrocarboniphaga daqingensis, assembly GCA_943362175.1. GTDB lineage: Bacteria > Bacteroidota > Bacteroidia > B-17B0 > Aurantibacillaceae > UBA4416. The sequence continues at coordinate 6,816 of CALRIU020000003.1, forward strand.
ATTGAAGATCATAGGGATCCAAAAATACCTGCCGGCAGGCAGGATTTTTTGAAAGGAACCTGGAAAGGAACTATTGTGCAAAGCAGAACAGACGACGCTATCACGACGATGCAGATGGAGCTTAACCTGGAAATAAAACGAAGAAAAATAGTTGGCACAGGAGTTCTCTTTTATGACGAGCAGCTTCATCACATTACCCTCTGTGGTATATTCCGAAACGATCGCTTTCTGAAAATGGATTACGATAATAAGTTATCGCACCTCCGACAGTTCGGTTGTTTCCTTTTCGACCTCGACAAGGTAGAAGGCCAGCTGACAGGACGCTTTGTAGGGTACGGCCATATTTCCAGGAATATTGTGTACGGAACATGCTCCTTTAAAAAAGCCTGAGCAGCTCTACCGGAGCTACACCAATTTTATCAGCTCATTCCATACCGTATCCGTGGTTTGTGGCCTGCAAATGATGACGACCGGCTCCTGTTTCACCGGGTGCATAAATTCGGCCTTATAGGAGTGCAGATGAATAGAGGCGTTCTGGTTGGTACGATCGAAGCCGTATTTCACATCGCCTTTGATGGGGCAGCCGATGGCGCTCAGCTGGGCGCGGATCTGGTGATGACGGCCGGTATAGAGGTTGATCTCCAACAGGTGATAATTACTGATAGACGCGATGAGCGTATATTTCAGCTCCGCTTTCAGCGAGCCTTTTTTCTCTTCCTTAAATGCTTTGCTGGTATTCGTCTTTTCGTTTTTGATCAGGTAATGCGTCAGGCGCTCCGAGATCTGCGGTGGCTTTTGTTTCACCACGGCCCAATAGGTTTTCTGAATGGTTTTATCGCGGAACAGCTCATTCATGCGTGCCAGGGCTTTGCTGGTTTTAGCAAAGATCACAATGCCCGATACGGGCCGGTCGAGGCGATGGCAAACACCACAAAATACATTTCCCGGCTTGTTGTCGCGCTGCTTGATGTAGTTCTTCACTTTCTCCGAAAGCGGCATATCGCCGGTTTTATCGCCCTGAACGATCTCCGACGACTTTTTGTTGATCACGATCAGGTGATTGTCCTCATACAGGATCTGCGATTCTTCTATCAATTCTTCGGGTGCAAACATCACGACTTAATTAAAGGTCAGCTTAAATTCGAGGCGCCTGTTTACGGCATGCTCGTCCTCACTGCAAAGGATGGTATTATTACAATTATTCAGCAGCTTCGTCTCTCCGTAGCCTTTGGCGCTGATCCTGGCAGCATCTACGCCTTTGCCCAGCATATAGGCTTTAGCCGCTGCCGCCCGCTGCTCGCTCAATTTCAGGTTATAAGCATCGCTGCCCTGGCTGTCGCTGTGCGCGCCAAGCTCAATGCCAAAGCTGCTGTTCAGCTTCATCGCCAGGATGATCTTATCCAGTGTTTGCTTTGCCTGAGGAAGCAGGTCGGCCTTATTAAATTCGAAAAGGATATTTTCAACGATCACCGGCACTTCCTTTCCCTTATCCTGTTTTTTCACATTCACCACCGCGAGCCAGGGATCATCCACAAATACTTCCGTCAGGCGGCTCTGTTCCGTTGGCAAAGGCTGATACTTAAATTTATTGCCTTTCACCGTCGATACGATCTTGATCAGGTTTTCCGCATTGTCGAACACCATGATGTTATTGAATGCCTCCAGGATATTTTTTTCGTTATCCGCATTGATGATCAGGTTCCGGTTGTAGGGCATGTAGCTAAACTCAAAGTCACCGTCCTTATCCGTGATAGCTGAGTCTATCGTTTTATATCTGTCATTCAGAAGCAACACCTTGATATCTGCGAGCGGGTTGTTTTTATTATCGCCGTATAAGCGCCCTTTCACATTCATCTTCAGCTCCGAATCGTCCAGCAACAAGTCATTGAATTTGTTACTTGATTCTGCCCTGAACTGATACAGGTAATTTTTGCCACTGACAGAATCCACCCGCTTCACAAACTTATCCTTGACCGTGTACATTTCCGGAGCTGCCTCATAGCCGGCAGTATCAAAGGCAAAACTATAGGTCTGGCCCGGAACGATCTTCGTGAATAGAAAGTTGCCGAAGACATCCGTTTTCACTTTTTGTATTGGCTTATTGGCATGGTTCAACAGGCTCACTTCCTTTCCGGAGGCTATCTGGCTGGATGCCGTATGAATAATAAGCTTACCGCCTATGTTGTATTTATAATCCTTATCCGTTAATTTTCTGATGAGCTGGTTTTTGCCGTTGTCCGTGTAAAGGCAGGCCCCTGACGCATCAGGAGCAGAAAGGTCCACCTGCTCGTCTTCCATATTCTGCAGCTTCACCGTTTCTTTATTCGGGTTATCAGTGGCCGACAGCTCTACCCGGATGCCACCTGCCAGATCAAGATCGACCCCCTGGAACACAAACACTCCGTGATTGGATGTTTGCGTGCTGAACACCTTGCCCCCATGCTTATTGAGCAAAGTCACCGTCTTATTTTTCAGAAGTGTTTTTTTATCGTTATTCAGGCTCAGCCGCCCCACCAGCTGTACGTATTGTTTCACATGCACAGGCTTCCGCTGGAAATAGTCGCTGGTATCCAACTGGCTTTGCGGCTTCATCACCTTTCTCAAAAACGCATTCATATACACCGTATCATCGACAAAACGCGATTTGCCATCGAAGACAACCTGGTGAAAGGGATTACGAAACTGTGCGGTATCGTAAAGGGACGGATCCTTTGCAAAAAAAGGAATATCCAGCTCATACGTTGTTCTTATCCCTCGCTTGCCGACCGGGATATCGGCAAATACCCGGATGTAGGCCGTCTGGCAGGCTGCGTTTTTCAAATAAATATCATACACAGCCCCGAAAGGCAAAGTGGCCCTGAAGCTATTGCTCTTTCCTGTTTCGGTTTGCGAAAACAGAATATCATTCGCCAGGATACTGACCTTCGTGTTGACCAGTTCTTTCTCATTAAAAAAGTGGTGCCCGATGACTTGCAAACTTCCTTCCTGGGCCTTCACCTTCAGAAAAAAAGCCAGTGGAGCAAGCAAATAAAGAATGGCTCTAATCTTCATGACGGTTTTGTGAAAGATGTTTCATGACAGCCCGGATTGTTTTGCAGGAAGCTTCCAGCGACGTTGCCGTGTATTCCTCCATGCGAAGGTGCAAGATCCTGGCACCCGATTTTTGTTTCGCGAGGTAATAGGTATCAAAGGATTTCTGGATCTTTTGCAGGTACTTTGCTTTTAAGCTCTTCTCAACTTCTCTTCCGCGCTTCTGAATATTCTTCAGCAACAGTTCCGGGGAAGTTTCCAGGTATACGATCAGGTCGGGCACAGGCAGTGTCTGCTTCATGGCATTGAAATGCTTTTTATAAAACACAAAATCATTTGCCTTCAGGTTTGCTTTTGCAAAGCACAGGCATTTATCGAAATGAAAATCGGCGACGGTTGTCTTTTTACGGGGCTTCTCAAAATAATTTACCAGCTGCTTATGCCGGTCGATGAGGAAGGAATATTCCGTCGGAAAGGCAAAGGTCTTCGGGTTGCTGTAAAACAAGGGCAGCAGCACATTTTCCTCGAAACGCTCCGGGAGGTATTCCGCTTTCAGCAAAGCGGCCAGCTCTTTGGCCAGGGTTGTTTTTCCGGCACCGATATTTCCTTCTATGCAAATGTACATCCTATGCTTTTTGGTATAATGTCACGTCGGAAGTGTCCTGGCACTCGCTCAACAAATTAAAGATAGTTTTATTTAAAACAGGATGCAAATATGCTCCGGCAATCGCGCTCAGGGGGATCAGCACAAACTTCCGGAGGTGCAGGCGCGGATGCGGCAGCACCAGGTTTTCTTTCTCGAGAACAAGACGGTCATACAGGAGCATATCGATATCGATTGTTCTTGGCTCATAGGTTTTCCAGGGATCACGCGTTCTTCCGAGCTCTGTTTCAATCTCCAGCAATACCCGTAGTAGCTCCTCAGGAGCGAGAGTGGTTTCTATAGAGATACAACAGTTCAGGTAAGCCTGCTGCCCGCTCACTCCCCAGGCTTCCGTTTCATAAACAGGCGATGCCTGTTTCACGGTACCTGCCCGCTCTCCTATCCGCCGGCTGGCTTCCGCCAGGAAGGCTTCCCTGTCGCCGATATTGCCGCCCAGGCATAAATATGCTGCGTTCATAAAAATTATGCGTAAAAATAACAGAAAGAAGCTTATTTTCGATCGACAGAAAACAATAATTCTATAACCGTGTTTACCTTAACATTATACATTATCAACACTCATGGATCTATCTAAAGACGAAAACCCGGTGAACCACAGCCCTGCTGATAACCATAACATCAAAGTCATTCCAAAGTATTCGGGAGCGAAGTTATTTTTCGGTGCTTTTTTCGGTTCCTGCCTTGGCATCCTGGTAACGGGCGTGGTGCTTACGCTCATCATTATATTTTCCCTCATCGGCTCGGTGAAAGATGCCGTGAAAATGGGAGAAGAAAAAACATTTGCCCTTAAAGACAATGCGGTCTTAAAGCTGAACCTCGACGGGATTATTAAAGACCGCGGCATACGCAATCCCCTCGGGGATCTTGACCTCGGGCCTTTTACCCCCAAAGGGAACATTGGCCTCAACGACATCATCGACAATCTGAAAAAGGCCAAGAACGATCCAAAGATCAAAGGCATTTACCTCGAAGTGAGCAACCCCTCCGCAGGCTTTGCCTGCCTGGAAGAGATCCGGAATGCCCTCCTGGATTTTAAATCTTCCGGAAAATTCATCTATGCTTATGCCGAAACGTATTCACAAAAAGGTTATTACGTTGCCACCGCAGCCGACAAGGTATACCTGAACCCCCAGGGTGGCATGGAGATCAAAGGCCTGAGCTCACAGCTGATGTTCTATAAAAATATGCTCGAAAAATTAAATGTGGAGGTGCAGATCTTCCGTCACGGAAAATTCAAAAGCGCGATTGAACCTTTTATGCTTGATAAAATGAGCGATGCCAACCGCGCGCAGGTGGAAATCTACCTGGGCTCCATCTGGAACCACATGGTAAAAGGCATCAGCGAACAAAGAGGCCTGTCTGCGGGCGAGATCAATGCCATGGCCGACAACATGGCGGTGAGAAGCCCGGAAGACGCCATGAGCCTTAAGCTGGTGGATCAGCTTCAATACGAAGATGAAGTATTATCCGGCATTCGCAAAAGCATAGGCATTCAGGAAAAAGACAAGATCAATTTTGTATCGCTCGATAATTACCTGAACTCCGGCAATACATCCAATAACTCTTCCAACAAGATTGCGGTGATCTATGCCCTGGGAGAAATCGAAAGCGGCGAGGGTGACGACAACAGCATCGGCAGCGACCGCATTGCCAAGGCCATCCGGGAGGCCAGGCTCGACGACGACATCAAAGCCATTGTGCTGCGCGTGAACTCTCCGGGAGGAAGCGCCCTGGCCAGCGACGTAATCTGGAGGGAAACCGTACTGGCAAAAAAAGCCAAGCCTTTTGTGGTTTCGATGGGTGATGTGGCAGCCAGCGGCGGCTATTACATCAGCTGCGCTGCCGACAGGATCTTCGCGCAACCCAATACCATTACAGGTTCCATCGGGGTCTTCGGACTGATCCCGAATGCACAAAAAGCCTTATCTGAAAAACTTGGTATTACCATCGATACCGTCAACACCAACAAACACAGTGATGTGGGGACCATCCTCAGGGGTGTCACCAAAGAAGAACATGCCTACATCCAACAGGGCGTGGAGAAAATTTACGATGTGTTCATCACCAAAGTAGGCGAAGGCCGGAACATGCCGAAAGGCGATGTGGACAGCATCGGCCAGGGAAGAGTATGGAGCGGAGCAGATGCTCTTAAAATCAAGCTGGTGGATGAGCTGGGTGGCCTGAATGATGCCATAAGCTACGCGGCTAAAAAAGCAAACCTGAAAGATTACAAGACCAGGGATTACCCGAAGCGCAAAGACCCCCTATTGGAAATGCTGGGCGCCAGCCAGGAAGAAATGGAAACCCGCGCCATCAAATCAAAGCTGGGCGAGCAGTACATCTACATCCAGCAGCTGAAACATGTGCTTAACAGCAAGGGTGTACAGGCGCGCCTGCCTTATGAGATGATTATTGAGTAACCGCCATGCGAACCAAATGAAGCAATCTCCTGCTTTTAAGAGATTGCTTTCATGTTTCCGGAATGTCCGTTCGCTGCGACATGTCGTGACGAAGTGACCGCAATGTATCATGCAACTGTTAAGAAACATTTGAAACATCCTCCCTCTCAGGAGATCAAAATTCCTTAGATTTGACTATGTTTTTTTTCCTGTCCAAAATACTGGCTTTCCTTATCACGCCTTATACCTGGTTCTTTGTAGCCTTGCTGGTCCTGCTCAAAAAAGTGTGGCACACGCCCTTTAAAAAATTCGTGCTCGTCCTGACAATTCTTGTTTACGTATTTTCCAATTCTTTCCTGGTGGATGAGCTGGTGCGCGCCTGGGAATATGAAGACGATGATATCTACCTGAAAGACACGCGCTACGACCTGGCAATCGTGCTGGGTGGCATGGGGCGCGTGGACGAGCGCCAGCAACGCTTCGACTTTACCTGCTCCGGCGACAGGCTTTTTCAGACCTTACCCCTGTATTACAATGGGCGTGCCGGCAAAATCCTGATCAGCGGTGGCTCCGGCAGCATCAGCCACCCCAGCCACCGGGAAGCTTCCTATGTGAAGAAATACCTGGAAAGCATCCAGGTTCCCGACAGTAATATCATCATCGAGAACAATTCGAAAAACACTTACGAGAACGCCGTGTTTACCAAACACCTCCTCGACAGCATGCACTTCAAAGGCTCCGTCTTGCTCGTCACGTCTTCTTTCCACATGCGCCGCTCGCTGGCCATTTTCCAAAAAGCCGGCTACCGGAACGTCACGCCTTATGTCACCAACAAGTTTACAGGCAAGCGTAAGTTCGAATTCGATTATTGCTTTCTCCCGAATGCGGAAGCCATCACCACCTTTAACCTCATTATACACGAAATTGTAGGCTATATCACCTATAAGCTCAAAGGCTATTTATAAATCCACCTTAAAAAAATCCAATACTATGTTCAGGCAAATCGACGATTTTATCCGCGCATTTGAGTACGAGTCGGACTCTACGCTCAAGGTATTCCGCAACATCAGCAATGAGGCGCTCCTCGCCAGGCCTCACGACACTGTCCGCTCGATCCAGCGCCTGGTGTGGCACATTACCATTACTTTAGGCGAAATGCTCGGAAAAGCAGGTCTAAATATTGATTGCCCGGAGGAGCATTCGGCGCCCCTGAATGACATCAATGCCATCTGCCAGGCTTATGAAAGAGCGGCAACATCGGTGCTGGAACAGGTGAAAACCCGCTGGACGGATGCCGACCTTTCTACCGAAGTTAACATGTACGGCGAGCACTGGACCAAAGGCACGATCCTGACCGTCCTGATAAAGCACGAAGCTCACCACCGCGGGCAGCTCACTGTTCTGATGCGACTGAGCGGGCTGACGGTTCCCGGTGTTTACGGTCCCAGCAAGGAAGAATGGGCTGCCTGGAACATGGCAAGTCCTGAATAATTTTTTTCGCAAATTTTCCAGGGTTTCCTTATGGAAACTCTTCTTATATGGCATCTTAACCAAAAATTCATGTATTATGACTCTCAGAAAACTGATTACCATAGCGCTGATCCTGGCAGGAACTACGCTCATTTCATTAGGATTTTTCTCCCGGACACTCACCTCTAAATCTGAAACCATGCTAGCATTTGGAAAAGGCGACACTTATGAAAAACTCTGGAAACGTGTAGACAGCTGCGAAAAGAAAGGCCTGACGGAATCGGCGTTAAAGGTTGTGGACGTGCTCTACAACAAAGCCAAAACAGAAAACAATGCAGCACAGTTCGTCAAGGCGGTCATCCACCGCATGAAGTTTGAAAGCTACAGGGAAGAGTTTTCCCTGGAGAAATCCATCTTCAAATTAAGAGACGAAGCCGCAGCAGCCAGATACCCGGTGAAGCCGGTACTACAAAGCATCCTGGCCGACGCATTCAACCAGTACTTCCAGAACAACCGCTGGAAATTCTACGAGCGCACCACCACCGTCAATTTCAAGAACGACGATATCGAAACCTGGGACCTCAAAGCTATCAATTACGCCATCATCTCTAACTATAAGGCCTCTCTCGAAAATGCAGACAGCCTTAAGCGTACTAAAGTAGACATCTACGACGACGTACTCGAACAAGGCACCAGCGAATGCCGCCAATGGAGGCCAACCCTCTACGATTTCCTTGCTCACCGGGCACTCAATTTCTTTATGAGCACAGAAGTAGATGTATCCAGGCCGGCAGCCCGCTTTACCGTAAACAGCGAAGATTACCTGAAACCCTACAGCGATTTTCTGAATACCACCATTACCAATCCTTCGGACTCACTGGAAACCAAATACTATGCCCTGCAGCTCATGCAGGACCTCACCCGTTTCCACAAAAATGATGAGAAGCCCGATGCCCTCATTGATGTGGAGCTACTCAGGCTGGATTACATCCATAACAATTCTCAGAACGCCAAAAAGGATACGCTGTACTTCAATTCCCTGAAAGCCATCCAGTCGAAATTCTCGAAGAGCGAGCGTGTTACCGAAATAGACAGCCGCCTAGCCAATTGGTATCTTCAGAAAGCCTCACAGTATAAGCCGCTGGAAGGCGATGCTTACAAATGGCACAAAAAAACCGCCAAAGAGATCTGTGAAGCAGCCATCACTAAATTCCCGAACTCTTTCGGCGCCGCCGAATGTAAAAACATCATCGCCGGTATTAAAAATAAAACCTTTAATATGTCGGCCGAAGAAGTGAACGAGCCAGGAAAACCGTTCCGCGCACTCATCACTTCACAAAACATCAGCAAGGTTTATTTTAAAGTCGTGAAAACCAGCAGCCAGGAGCTGCGTGAGCTGTTCCGCAAAAAATACGGTAAAGAGCTGTTCGATAAATTCAAAACCTTCCCGGTAGCAGGCACCTTCTCCCAGGACATTGCCGATGACGGTGATTTCCAGACGCATGCCACAGAAATAAAGCTTCCTGAGCTTCCTGCAGGATATTATGTGATCCTCAGCTCATTAAGCGACGACTTCAAATACAATAATAACCTCAGCGCCTACAGCACCTGCATCGTTTCCGACATTGCCAGCACCGAGCGCAAAAAAGACGACGGCTCTTATGATTTTTATGCCCTGAACCGCCAGACCGGCGAGGCCTTGAAAAATATCTCGGCCCAGGTATGGTACGAAAATTATGATTACAAAGTAAGGGATTATGTCATCAAAAAAGGGCCTGCCTACACCACAGATGACAAAGGCTTCCTCAATATCAGTTATTCGCAGATCGAGAACAAACAGTTTTTTGTTGAATTTACGAATGGCAACGATCGCTATTTCAGCAATAACAGCTATTATACCTACAAACCCGGCAACAACGATTACACAACCGTCCATTCCTTTATTTACACCGACCGTGCGATCTACAGGCCCGGACAAACGGTGTATTTCAAATCCATTGTGCTGGAATCCAACAATGGCAAGAACCACAAGCTAAAAACCAATTATCCCGTAACGGTGACGTTCTTCGATGTCAACTATCAGAAAGTGAACTCACTGGACCTTACGACCAATGAATATGGTACGGTGAGCGGATCGTTTACAGCTCCTCAGACCGGGCTCAACGGGCAAATGCGTATTACTGACAACTATGGCAATGCCTACATCTCGGTAGAAGATTACAAGCGTCCTAAGTTTGAAACCGCGTTTAACCCGGTGAAAGGAAGCTTTAAGCTGAACGATGAGGTAAGCGTAACAGGTATTGCGAAAGCCTATGCCGGCAACGTGATCGACGGTGCCAAGGTGAGCTACCGCGTGGTAAGACGTGTCAATTATCCATACTGGTACTGGTGGTACAGGCCTTATGGCGTCAGCTCCGAAACGGAAATCACCAATGGCGAAACGGTAACGAACGATACCGGTGCTTATATCATCAACTTCAAAGCCTTGCCGGATGAATCGGTTTCCAAAAAAAGTTTTGCGACGTACCATTATGAGGTCAGCGCCGATGTAACCGATATCAACGGAGAAACCCACAGCACATCCTCTACGGTGGTTGTCGGCTATCAGGCCTTACAACTCGGCGTTTCCACGGAAGGAATCATTGAAACCGGAAGTCCTAAACCCATCCACATTTCAACGACCAACCTGAATGGCGTGGATGAAAGCACGAAAGGTAATTTTGCGATTTACAAATTAAAGCAGCCTCAGAAAGTATTCCGGAACCGTCTGTGGCAGCAGCCCGACAGGCACAGTCTTTCGCAGGAAGAGTATTACAAAACGTTCCCTAACGACTTGTATGCCGACGAAAGCAATAAATACAAATGGGAAAGGGAAAGCAAGGTATTAGAGAAAAGCTTTGATACCGGCAGCAAAAAGGACTATGATCTTTCTGCAGAACTCAAATCCTTCAAGCCCGGTGTGTATGTGATTGAGGCGATCTGCAAAGACAGGTTCGGCGAAGAGATCAAAGCTTACCAATACATCACGGTGTTCAGCAAAACTACCAACGAGATCCCTGAAATGACAGCGGAGTGGTTTTACTACCCGAAAACCAAAGCCGAGCCGGGAGAAAAAGTAAGCTTCATTCTGGCGTCGGGCTACAAGGATGTGCATTATTTCCACGAACTGGAGCATGACGGAAAATCGAGCGCCACAAAACTGATGGATGCTTCCATGCAAGAGCATGAGATTGCCATAGAAGAGATCCATCGCGGGAACCTGGCCTTTCATACGACCTTTATGAAGCACAACCGCTTTTACACGCGCAGCACGATTATCACGGTTCCATACACCAACAAAGAGCTGGATATCCAATTCGAGACCTTCCGCAATAAATTGTTGCCGGGACAAGCGGAAGAATGGAAGCTCATCCTGAAAGATAAAAAAGGAGAAAAAGCGGCAGCCGAAATGGTAGCTACCATGTACGATGCCTCCCTTGATGCCTTCAAACCAAACAACTGGTACTTTGGGATCTATCAAAGCTATTACGCGAGGCTTCGCTGGACATCCGGCGTTGCGCGGATGGCAAGCTCTACGGAGTTCTATGAGCTTTCTAATGACTATGCGTCTGTTCCTTCCCGAACTTATGACCAGCTGAATTATTTCGGTCTGGGCTTTTACAGCAATTACGGCTACTACGAAGGCTTTGCGGGAGGTACAGGAAGAGCCTATAAAAATGCCGAACAGGAAGAAAGCCCTGCCATGGATCAATTATCTGTCAGTGAAACGAAAGCGGCAGCTCCGGTAGCAAAAGAGAAAAGCATGAACATGAGAAGTGAAGCGGAGAAGAAAAGCGGTTTCGATAAAAATAAAGACGGAGATGTCACTACAGTGGCAACGGGAGCGGCAGAGGTTTCGGAAAACGCCGGTTCGAAAGGAAAAGGTGGCGAATTATCAGACATCAAGGCGCGCAGCAACTTCAACGAAACAGCCTTTTTCTTCCCTCAGCTGCAAACCAACGAAAAAGGGGAAGTGATCATTAAGTTCACCGTTCCTGAGAGTTTAACCAAATGGAAAGTGATGGGCCTGGCTCATACGAAAGACCTGAAAAGCGGCAGCTTTGAGAAAGAAGTCGTGACGCAGAAAGACCTGATGGTGCAGCCCAATGCACCTCGCTTCTTCCGCGAGAACGATAAGATCACCTTCATTTCCAAGATCTCTAACTTATCGGAGACGGAGCTTTCCGGAATGGCAGAGCTCAAATTATATGATGCCCTTACCGATAAGGAGATCTCATCCCAGCTGATCGAAGCGGTGAGTGGAAAATTCCCTACGATCGGCTCGCGCGACTTCTCCGTCAAAAAAGGGCAAAGCACAGCCATCGAATGGACACTGATGATTCCGGAAGGCTATTCGGCGATCAAATACAGAGTGGTTGCCAAAGCCGGCAATTTCACCGATGGCGAGGAAGTGGCAGTGCCTGTACTAACCAACCGGATGTTGGTAACGGAGAGCATGCCGATGCCAATCCGCAGTAACCAGACGAAGGAATTTAGTTTCACCAAATTCATCACGCAGAATAATAATTCCACCACGCTCAAAAATCACTCCTATACCCTTGAGTTTACCGCAAACCCTGCCTGGTATGCGGTACAAGCCCTGCCCTACCTCATGGAATATCCCTATGAGTGCGCAGAACAAACCTTTGCCCGCTATTATGCCAACAGCCTGGCAACATACGTGGTCAACTCCAAACCGAAGATCAAACAGATCTTCGATGCCTGGAAAATGGCAAGCCCGGATGCTTTCTTATCCAACCTGGAAAAGAACCAGGAGCTGAAATCACTGATCCTGGAAGAAACGCCATGGGTATTGCAGGCAAAGAGTGAAAGCGAAAATAAAAAACGCGTGGGACTCCTGTTCGACCTCAACAAAATGAGCAACGAGCAATTCCAGGCCTTTAAAAAATTACAGAAAAAACAATCATCGAACGGAGGTTTTGTGTGGTTTGACGGTGGCCCGGATGATTGGTATATCACACAGCACATCATGACCGGATTCTCGCACCTCGACAAGCTTGGCGTGGTAAAGGCACGTGAGAACCAGGAAGTGTGGGCCATGATTACCCGTGCGGTAAGGTACTGCGACGACCGCATGCGCGAGGAATACGAATACATGAAGAAGCACAATCCGAAGTACAAAACGGAAAACCATTTAAGCTATACAGCGATCCAGTATTTATACATGCGCAGCAACTTCCAGGATATTGCTCCTGGCGCTAAGGACAAAGAGCATTTCGACTACTATAAAAAACAGGAACAAACCTACTGGCTCAGCAACAGCCGTTATATGCAGGGCATGATCGCCCTGAGCCTTCACCGCTACAAAGATCCGAAAACACCGAAGGACATCCTGAAATCGCTGAAGGAAAACAGCATCAACAGCGAGGAAATGGGGATGTACTGGAAAGAAAATTATGGCTACTATTGGTATGAAGCGCCTATTGAAATGCAGGCCCTGATGATCGAGGCCTTTGACGAGATCAACAACGACCTGAAAGCGGTGGACGATCTTAAAACCTGGCTGGTGAAAAGCAAGCAAACCCAGCATTGGGGGACCACGCGCTCAACGACAGATGCCGTATACGCCTTGCTGCTGAAAGGGACCGACTGGCTGGCAACGGAGCCGAATGTGGAGATCACGGTCGGCGACATCAAGCTCGATCCTAAAAACGACAAGAGCTTAAACGCTGAGCCGGGCACCGGCTATTTCAAAAAAACCTGGACCGGCTCCGACATCAGGCCTGCCACCATGGGCAAAATTAAAGTGGAGAAAAAAGATGCAGGTGTCAGCTACGGCGCTATGTACTGGCAATATTTCGAGCAGCTCGACAAAATCACGCCGCACGAAACTCCGCTGAAAATCAAAAAACAATTGTTCCTGCAAAAGAATACGGCCAGCGGCCCGGTGATTGAACCTGTCACCGAAGGCACCAAGCTGCACTTAGGCGATAAGATCAAGGTAAGGATCGAGCTGCGCGTAGACAGGGATATGAGCTACGTACACATGAAAGACATGCGCGCCTCCGGCTTCGAACCTATCAATGTGCTTAGTGGTTACAGGTACCAGGATGGCCTGGGCTACTACGAAAGCACGAGGGATGCTGCCACGAATTTCTTTTTCTCCTACCTGAATAAAGGAACCTACGTGTTTGAATATCCATTGGTGGTAAACCATTACGGTGATTTCAGCAACGGCATTACCACCATTCAATGCATGTATGCTCCTGAATTTACCAGCCACAGTGAAGGTATCCGGGTGAAGGTGACAAAGTGATTAGTATTACCGTCATTGCGCGAAACGAAGGGTAGCGAAGCAATCTCTTGTCACAGGAGCTGACTCACCGGGCTTGCAATGACGGACCATAAAACAGAAAACCCCTCCCGATGTATCGGGAGGGGTTTTCTGTTTTTATGAAATTATACTAATGATCGTCCGGATCGTCTTTCTTTACAAGCTGCGGATAAGCCACCGCGCCAATGGTCATTTCGCTGGTTTGCAGGTCATAGATATCGCCCATGCTCATCACATGCACAATGAGGTTCTTAATAGAGATCGGCTGGCTCATCTCCACCTGGGTGATGTTGGTATCCCTGATCTGCTGACCGTCGACGAGGATCACCAATCCGGAGCCGATGGCTTCCATCATGTGCCCGTCTGTGATGAGCAAGCCAGTATCTTCTCCGAGGCCGATGCCCAATACAATGGGGTTTCCGACTACGGCCTGGAACAGGCGCCCGATGCGTCCACGGTGTACAAAATGCGTGTCGATCACCACATCATCAATCAGGCCAAGGCCGCTGGTAATCTTCACCTCGCCTTTCAACAGGGCTTCGCTGCTGCTCCCCTGGTAGATCATATTACTGGAAGCTGCCGCTGCACCGGCCGATGTACCGGCAAAGATAAATTCCTCGTTCTGGTATTTATTGAGAATTAATTTATGAAAAGGTGTTCCTCCTAAAATAGAAGTCAGGCGCAGCTGATCGCCACCGGTAAACATCACCACATCTGCTGCACGCAGCCTGTCAACCGATTCCTGCTGCAGGGCCTGGTCACGCTTTTCGATATCGAGCACGCCTACATTGGTGGCGCCTAAAGACTCTAAGGCTTTCACATATTCAGGGCCTACTTCTTTCGGAATTTTAGAGGCTGTGGTGATGACTTCAATCCTCGACTGCTCCTTATTCTTCGATTCGTTGATCAGGCGCCGTAAGATGCCCGTCTCAAAGAATTTGATGTGTTTTTCGCTGTTTTTATTATTGATATCACTGTCGGTAAAACTTCCTTTATCAACAGCACCACCGATAATGATTAATTTGCCTTTTGGGATCATGATTCAAAAATGATTGCTTCAATCCTGCAAAATTAAGGTTTTACAAGGATATGAGGGCTTATTGGTTCTACAATTTTCGGATTATATGGTTAAAGCCGTTCGACTGCTTAAGGCATTCGATCTTAAAAAACAGGTCGGCTTTTTCGCCTGCTTCTCCGGCACTCATCTTCTGCTTAAAACGCCAGTACACATACATCAGTTTCGACTTCAGCTTGAGGTGTGTACGGATATTCCAGGCGACAAAGCCCCTGAAACGCTTAAAGGGAAAGGGATACAGAAGTACGGCCAGGTGATAATCGATTCCGAAACGCCTGCCTCCACTGATCTTTTCAAGCTTCATGCCATTTACGTTGCAGTAATACTCAATGCCTTTAAACGATAAATGATTATAGGAAATCTCGTGAAAACATTCCATGTACGCGATATAACCGACAAAAACGCCCCCTTTTTTCAAAACCCTTGAAATCTCTTTGAAGGCTGCGCCTACATCTTCCACGTGCTCCATCACAGAGGTCATCAGCGCTATATCGAAACTGGCATCCTCAAAGGGAAGAGCTTCGGCCCGGCCTACCACGGTGTGCATGCCGCCCTCAAAGGGCTCCACGCCAACCCAGATACCACCGGCATCCTCCACCTTTTTCCGGTTCCTGCCATAGCCGCAACCAATATCCACAACCTTTTTGCCACCGGCCGCCAGTTTAGCTATATCGAATAAAGGGTCATTGATAAATACCTCACAATCCGGTTTCTGATCGTAAACAGTAATATGACGAACTCCCTTCGCCAACGGAATATGATCCGTATCGGTCATTTGCGGCTTGGTATTATAGTTGCTTATCCAGGTCCTTCAACTCCCGCACCTTCTCAGCATATCCCATCTTATCGAAGGAATAGATCAGGTTATTCAGGATTCGTTTTATAATATCCAGGTTGGAACAAGGCAGATAATATTTCGTTTCCGGCTCTATTTTCAATTGCTTGATGAAGGAGTCGATATCGGATTGATTAAAGATCAGGCCCTTGCTGAAAGGATTCACATAGAATAAAATATTATCAGACAGGGTCTTGTGGGAAGGATCGAATAAATTGGCAAGGTCGTTCACATAGGCCAGCACAAAGTGCTGCGGCAGGTTGACACCGTATACCGGAATATTGAGCTCTTTGCAGATGAGGGTATAAATGACGCTCAGCATGACCGGGTTTCCTTTTTTGGTCTCAAGAACAACATTGATAAAGGAGTTCTGAGGCGCATGGTAATTGGAGATATTCCCGCCGAACTGGTGTACTTCAAAGAGGATATGGTTGATGATCTTCACCTTTTCCAGGGCAGTGAGGTCATCATGAAGCTCGAGCCACACATCCTGCTTGATCTGGTTAAGCTGCTTTTTCAGCTTGTTCTCATCCAGGTCGGGATATTGGTAGCGCGCAATAATGCTACAGCCTTTGAAAAGATCATCCTGCTCGTTCTCCGCCCAGTATTTAAGGGCATTTTGCAGGGCCTTGAACTGGATGGTGTGGATAATTCCTTCGATCCGCTTTTGCATCAGGGCATCGAAGCTGTTTTCCCAGGCTGTTTCCAGGTGCGGAATGGCCGGCGGGCCCAGGACGATGAACCTGTTTTTTACTTCCGAATAAATTCCATCATCAGGATCGTCCAGTAAAGTAATGAGGGCTATTACCTCCTTCAGGTTCATTTCGTTTTTCTTGGCTCGCATACTATAAACAAAAATAGCCCCGAAAAGGGGCCATTTTGAGGTGTTAATTAGATTTTCTTAACAATCAGGCTGTTAATCGTTGTAAACTTTCTTCTATTAATATCTCCACGCTGCGGGCGTAATCCGTTGTAAACTCCTTGCGCACGCGGTTTGCGATGATCACACAGGCAGTTAAACAGCGGTGGTCTAATAACTTTCCTAAACCGTAAAGGGCCGAGGTTTCCATTTCGAAGTTGGTGATGCGGTGCTCCCCGAGCCGGAAAGCCGTTAGCATTTCGTTCAGGTTGGGCATGGCGGCTTTTAAACGGATCTGCCTGCCTTGTGGGCCATAGAAGCCAGGAGCGGTAGCCGTAATGCCAATGTGCGTTCCTTCCCGGAATTTAGACATGAGCTCGTCGGAAGCTTTCACGCAATACGGGTAAGGCAGGTTCGGCAGCCAGCCTGTATGTTTGATAAAGGCTTCGCTGATCGGCTTCTCGCCCACCCGTTCCCAGTTATCGTAAAAATTCAGCAGGCCGTCGAGGCCCAGGCCGTGCGAGCTCACCACGATCCCGTTGACGGGGATATCGGCCTGCAAGGCACCACTCGTGCCAAGGCGCACAACATTTAAGGAGCGGTGTACCGGATTTAACTCACGCGTCTCCAGGTTGATGTTGACGGCCGCATCCAGCTCATTGAGAACGATGTCGATATTATCGGGACCGATGCCGGTAGAGAGTACGGTTATCCGTTTCCCATTGAATAAGCCGGTATGCGTTACAAACTCTCGGTGCTCGGTCTTGAAGTCTATTTTACTGAAAAACCTGGAGATTTGCGCTACCCGGTGCTGGTCGCCCACAACAATCACATCATCGGCAATATCTTCCGCCCTCAGGTTGATATGATAAACACGGTTTTCTTTGGTAAGGATCAGCTCGGTTTCTGGAAATTGACTCATAAAAATGGATTAAAACGGTTAGGTAAAATGCTTCAAAACAAAGCTAAGATATATTTCCCGAAAATCAAGATGCCGCCAATGGCAGCAAAGACAGAAGCGCATAAGACAGCTCCTGCCGACAGGTCTTTTACCCTGCCCGCTTTTTCGTCCCAGTTGGGTTGCACCATATCCACAAAGCGCTCGATGGCGGTATTCATGATCTCAAGACCAATCACGAGGCCAAACAGCAAGAGGCAAATGAGCCACTCGGTAAGCGTGATCTGAAAATAACATCCTGCGGCGCTCACCAGCACGGCAATCAGGAGATCGAGCCGGACATGCTTTTCTTCCAAAGCGATGCGCAGGCCTTTGATGGCAAAAGACATCGACTGTATAAACGTAGGCTTTTTTTGTGTCATGGTTGTTGGCTGCTGCGGTTTCATTCCTTCACCCATTTTCCACTATAGGTGTTCCCCGAAATCCTCAGGGTATAAAAATAGATTCCCGCAGGCAGGCTCTGCGTAGCGATGCGGTGCTCTTTGGAAACAGGCACCGAAAGTACCCTGCTCCCCAACGCATCGTACAGATCGAACAACGTTCCTTCTGCCTCCTGCTTCAGACTCAGGGACAGACTTTCGTTTCCGGGGTTCGGAAACAAGGAGAACAGCCCTTGTGGTAACTCTTTGATACCGACACCAAAGCTGCAATACAAATACGAACGGTCGTTTTGCATAGTCGTATGGAGTACCGCGTATTGCATAGGCGAGAAATAGAAGCGGCATTCCTTACGGGAATAGCTCATGATATTAGTCACATCGGGCGTATAAGGCATGCCATTGCCATCGGTAACGGTGCCTGTGTAGACACAGGAAATATTCACGGTGGCATAATCCAGCATCGGGTCGGCCGGTGTATCACAAATCTGGTCGCCGGCAAACGAGCAGTTGGAGCCATCCACCAGCTCAGCGCCGGCAAAGGTTTCGTGTGTATGCATGAGCCCGAAGTAATGCCCGATCTCATGTGGCAGGGTGCTTCCGTTCTTAGCGCAGCTTGCTGCAATGACTGCCAGGTCCACACTCGGCGGATAGCGGGAATAGCCACACACCAGGGTGTTTCCGGACCTGGCGGTATTCGGGAAATAGAGGTTGAGCACATCCGGCATATAATGCTGGCTCAGCAGGATCGGCTCTTCCGACGATGCAAAATCATACAGGGAATCATCGATGATCAGCTCAGGCGGTGCGCACTCATAAAAGAACATGTTGGCATTGGCATAAAAAGAATTCACGGTATCGATCTCATGGTAGATGTCCGCGAGTGTCAGTACCGAAGTGCTGTCCGATTTTTTAAAGAGATGGATCTGGTAAGGAATCTGTACAGGCGTCATTTTTTTGGCATCCGTAGCCCGGAGAGTCGCGATCCTGTCCTTTAGCCGGTTGGCCCAGCCCTGGCTGGGAACCGTGGCACATTCCCGGTAAGTGCTTTGTGCTTGCATGGTAAAGCCCAACAAAACCAGGAAGCCAAGAAATAAATGCTGTTTCATGAACATAGTCTTTACCCAAATTTACTAAAATTACAGTAATGTTACGAAGAGATTGTTGAAAGGATGGAGTCTGATAAGACTGGAAAACTGTGCCAGGGATGGAGCGTCCCGATAGCTATCGGGATGTCTGAGCTCCTTTATTCCTCACGCTCCGGAGTGAGGAATAAAGAGCGAGTCCCGACAGCCCGGGCGCCCAACTATAAATGATCCTGATGTTTCCATCTGTAGCTAATCCTGAAATTAAAAACATCTTTTTCTCATCTTCTCACGACTCCCGGTAGTTATTCCTCTCCCCTTCCAACTGAGTGATCATGAAAAACAGAAAGAGCAGGAAGGCCGAAAAGATCAGCGTAAACGCGGTCACGTCTTTCAAGGAGTGTTCGTTGAGCAGAAGGCGGCAACAGGCTTTCCCGAGCGATACCGGGTGCATCACATCCCAGCTGTTGAAGCGCAGAAATCTTCCGAGGTACAGGCCGAACGAGATGAGCCAGAAAATAAAACAGGTTGTACAGGCCAGCATCGCAGAGCTCATGTAATTTTTGAAAAGTGCGAGCATGTCCTTCAGCGACCTGTAAAATACCAGGAGACCGATAAAGGCAAAGGACAGGATCAGCACCAGGTCGAACCACAGCGGAATGGGCGGCCTGTGTTTCAGGTGAAATAAGTCGGTGAGCAGGTAAGGGGCATTCGGGAGGAAAAGCAGCCACAGCAGGAGCAGCGGCGCATCGTTGCGGCGCAAGGCCTTTTTCTGCGTGAAGTACGTACTGATCCACCAGGGCACAAAGGCCAGGAAGAGGTTCCACAGCAGGAAGATGTAGGAGCACCCGTCGCTTTTAAACATGCGCAGAAAGCACAGCGATACGGCAAACAGCGTAAAGCCATATACCACTTGTTTGAAATTCAATTTGATCATGATGGTGTGTTATTAATGATGAAGCGTTACCGATACAACCCTCTCTTCGCTGCCTGCTCCATGCGGAACGCCCGAACAGACATCTTATGGCGATATTATTATTTAGTCACTGGTTCAAGATCTACAACAATTATCTCCTTCGGACAATTATAGCGGAACGGCAAGGTATCTCCCAGGCCCCTGCTGATGTAATAATGGCAACCGCCCACCAGCGCCTTCAGCCTGTTCCATTTATAAAACCATCTTCCCGGAAAAAGGCCTTGGTCGTTTTGCCAGAGCACACACTGGCTGCCATGCAGATGTCCCGCAAATGCCAGGTGGTAGCTTGTCCGGAGCTTTTCAGGATCAAGCGGCTTATGCAGGCATAACACACGAATAGCCTCTCCCGAATTTCGTTCAATGGCTGTGTTTCCATCAATACGGACGGTTGTTCCTTTCAGTTCCAGATCAATCGAAGCGCCTTCTATCCATTGCACCCGGTTTCTCTCCATCGTTTCCCGAAGGGTTTTCATTCCGAAAAAACGATCGTGGTTACCGGCAATCGCCAGGATGGGTGCTACTCCCGAAATGTTTTGCAATAAGCGATCCAGGTGCATCAGGCCGGCATGTGTGTCGGTATAATCCCCGCCAAGCAATACCAGATCAGGCTTTAGCCTCTTCACTTCTTCCGCAAGCCTGGCAGACATCTCTTCACTGCGCCTGGTAAAATGCAGGTCGGAGAGGTACGCGATCCTGATCCTGGAAGCAAGCGCACAGGGCACACGCTCCATGCGCACTTCGAAGCGGCTGTTATATCCTGTTTCTAACATCGTTCTGATACCAGATTAATATGGCCAGACAGCCTTTATACCAATTGCGGAAAGGATCGGAAAGATGAAACAAGCCCAATACCATAAAGATTCCGATGGGAATCACTTTTGTCAATACCTGCCATAAACCTACCCGGTGAGTAATAACCATGCTTTGCCATAGAGGATTCTTAACGCCATCAATCAGCAATGGGAACAGGAATAAGAAATGAACTTCCACGATATAGAACACGATCAGCGACAAAGGCAGCAGCCAGGGATTGATGACATAAAACGCATATGCAGAACCCAGGAAGGCTGTCAAAGAGATCAGGTATTTGAACCAACCATATGTATTAAAAGCAATAGCCTCCGTGTTCCATTTTCTCAGGGGATCCCATTCCTCAAGCCAGGCACGCATCCATTCTCCTCCCTGCCGGAAAACGTCCCATGAGAATGGCCTCTCTATCCTGCGTGCATTCTTTTCATAGTACAGGGAGCTTTGATGGATCAGGTCTTTCAATTCCATTGGCAAAAAATAAAATGAAACCAGGCCAGCCATGCAATTCCGTTTCCGAACACCAGCATGCGGTGGTACCGGTTCTCCTTAGGCCCGCAACGTTTGATATGAAAGACAAATTCGTCGTAGCTGATGGCTACCACGGTATAGATCAGGATCAGCACCACAGGGATCAGGTAGAGGTTTGGTTTGGAACTCATCATGGCCAGCCACATCACGATAAACATAGGAAGCCCGCCCAGCCCCAGAGCCGCCGCTTCTGCATCGCGCTCCTTCTTCGGGATCTTCATGTTGAGCGGATCACGGTGAAAGCGCCAGTCGAGTACTCCGCCCATGGTAGCAATAACGCCAGACACCGCAATCACCAAAAATTGCCAGGGAACATAAGGGAACTCTGACTCCATCTGCAGCCTGCCTTCGCCTCTAAAGACGAACAGCAAGATGGCAAACAGGACGGCAGGCATAAACAAGAGGATCAGGGACAGGTAATACCTGAAAAAGCTTCGCGGGCTTTTCGTCAGGCTTTGCTTTTCGGGAAATGTACGGCTTGTTGACATAATTAACTTCTAACAGACAATAAAACGTTCTTAATTTCTGGCGTGTTCCTTCACAGCTTCGGTAGCGCGGGTTTTCACCAATTCCAGCTCTCCCGCCAGGATGTCAGACATGAGGTAAGTAGCCCAAAGACCGGCATACCAGTTGAGTGGCGTATTGATGCGAAAGCGGCTCGACAGGCTGAGGCGGCTGCTTCCATCCGGTAGTTGTTCGAGGCTATATTCATCTTTCAGGATATCGAGGTGCTTGCCTCCGATGAGGATATGCTCGTCCATCACGGTTGGCGGAATATTATCAGGATCGGTTGTAATATCAAGCATCATCCGTTTGCCCGGTACGTATTCCGAAATCGTTTCTTTAAAATACAAGCCCTTTTCATACACTGCAAAGCGCGTTCCGCCCACAGCAAAAGTATCGGCCACTGTTCTCAGGTGCTTCGGAAATCCCATCAGCGTTGAAAAAGAGCCTTTCCGTTCCGATGCTTTCAGCTCATTGATGTGTGTGAGCTGGCGCCACACTTCTGTTGTCGGCGCCTCAATCACTATCTGTTTCGTAATCGTATACTCTACAGGCACCAGCGTGCGCTCGCCTTCGAGGTATCCCAGCAGAGCGGGCACGAAGAAAAGCACAGAAACATTTAAGGTATTCGGTTTTCCCCAATCGTTTTTATCAAGGTTTTTGTTTCTGGCATTCCGCTTTTTGATGCTGTAAGCAACAGAGCCCCCGATACCCGCCAGGATGGCGAAAAAAGGAAACACCATGATCCAGCAAATCGCTCCTTCGATGCTCAACGCGATGGTAATAACCAGAATAACGAAGCTGGTAAGCCAGGGAAGAAAAAAAGCAACGGCACCGTTAGACACTTTCGGAATCAGGATCACCGTCAGGAACCCTATGAACACAGGTACCAGCACCAGAAAGGTAATGCTCATAATGCCCATAAAATCTTCCATGAAACCAAACAGGAGCCTAACGATCAATCCATAAAGGCTTGCAAAGCCCACTGCAAATAGTGTTTTCATTGTGACATGCTTTTTAAATGAATTCTAACAATTTACTAAATTTAAAAAATTCTTAATAGATACTCTCCAGAATCTCCTTATTCCTCAGATCAAAACTTCGCCAGTCGGATTTATAATTCGACAGGTAAGCATAGATCTTCTCATTCAGCAGCCCCGCATACGTTTCGGTATGATAAGTCGTGAGGGCAGTCGCTGTATAATCGCGAAGCTGGGAATTGAGTTTTGCAAACTCCGGTTTTTTGGTCACAGCCATCAGCTCCGGAATATTAGCCTCCGACAGGCTGAAGAGGTAATAAAAGTCGACATTGGTCAATGCCTTGTTACTGAGGTTATAATTCGTGATCAGCTTATCCCAGTTCAAACAGCCTGAAATGACAAGCACGGAAAACCAAAGGGCCACGTTGGTCCGGATCAGGTACCAGTTCGTGCGTTTCTTATGGATCTTCCAGAACATGACACACAGGCCGCACATGGCCAGCAGCAGCCATACGTATACACCGATGCGCTTGTAGGTAAAATTATAATCGTGAATATAGATCTGGTTCCGGAAAGCCGTTGAGGAAAGCATGATGATATTCTGAAAAATCCACAGGTAAACAAATGCCATCAGGACCTTATTGTTTTTTACCCCGTCGAATTCCCGGCGACTCAGGTACATAATGAGGCCGGTAGCGATGAGAATAGACAGGATGAGAATCCCGACACCATGATGCACAAAATCGGAGTGGGAAATATTGGCAGGCAGGCCCCCGTTGAAATACAGGGTTTGGATATCGCCTGCATTCAGGATCACGAGCATCAGGTTTAAAAGGATGAACAAGAGCAAACCTCCGTAACGCTCCGTTTCATAACGCTTTTCGTATTTTTCATTGACTTCGGCGATGGCATTCGCCAAAGGGATCTGGTTTTCCCAGCGCTCCACCAGGCCGATCGTCCGGGAATAGAATAAGCCGTAAGTAACGAGGAATCCTCCCAGGGTAAATACAATCCAGGCCCCGCTGATGAAATCGAAATTGAGCCATTTTGTATTTTCTGCGAATAAGGGATTAGAGCTTTTGTATAGATTAAAGAACAAAATGCTCAGCAAAAGGGCCAGGAAGGTCACAAACACTTTGATGCCGCTCTTCCCGGATTGCTTCTCCTCGCTGCCCTGCCAGCGCTGCACCGAGTCGAGCACAATGTAGATGAGCGATGACAGCACGGAATAACAGCCGAATAAAAACGAAAAGAGCGAGGAGGTAACGACATTCACCGAGAAAGCCGATAAGAGCAGCAAGCTGAAAATGTTGGCCAGAATACTCAGGTCGCTCGAATGCACCACCACCGATACCGCGCTCACCAGGCACAGCAAGGCCGACCAAAGCCATTTCCGGCTCCGGAGTAGCTTTGTGTTTTTTAACACCAGCACGGCCATGAAAATGAGCGTGAATAATAAATAGTTAAGGCCGGCTGTCTGCCTGTAAAACAAAAAGCTGTAAGCACCTGTGGCGATCAGCAATAAATAATCATTTTTTTTCATGGGTTTTGATGGGGGTTTTAAAATCGGTTTACACTAAGGATACCAGGGCCGCTTGATAATCTTTCCGGAATAATTCATGTTTCACCTGGATCAGGTCGCGGCTTAGCAAGGCTTTCAGGTTGAGCGTCGAAATATCCCTAGCCTTCTTTCCGCGTTCATAGGCCGTTCGCAGGTATTTCCATTGTGTGGGGAGAATGCACCAGGCGCCAATCATAGTGCTGACGGATGCGATGGATTTCTTACCATTGCCATGTAAAAAGAATTGCAGGGCGACTTCATCTTTAAATGACACCGAGTAATCGAGGAGTACATGCTGCACATCGTGGTATTCGGCTCCGGTAAGCGGCTCTAAACCATCCTTCGCCAGGAATTCACCAAGCGCCTTACCCAGGCTGTTTTCCGGAAATCTCAGAAGCTCTGCCGTTGTGAGGTTCCAGCGCTTATCTTTCGTGCCATAATTAAAAACGGTGGGCCCGATAAGCTTGGCCACCCAGGTAGAGGTTTTCAGGTGCAGCTGAAATAAAAGATCAACTCCTTTTTGAAACCGTGATTTTATCGTTTGTGTCATAGCGTGGTCATTTTATGAATGGATGTTCATGAGGTTTTCTATACTGTTTGCAGAGCTCTTTTTTCTTCCAGCGAATTAATTTTACGTTTCACATAAAACAGCGGAATCATGCCTAAGGCGCCAAAACTACAGTCGATGAGCTGGTGGTAGAAAGGAATGCCACGGATAGGGCCGCAGATAAAGGCCAGGGGAAAAATGGCGAAGCAAGCCACGATGCCGATGTCGATGATGAATTTATTCCGGACGGGATCGAGGTAAACACCCACAAAGAAGAGGGAAATGATGATGTGCGCAAAAGCCAGCCAGTCGGTGCCGTATAGCACCACGTCGGGCGTGCTCATCACCGACTCGTAAATGCGCGTCATCCAGGGATGAAAAAAGGAAGGGAAGGCATCGAGGTGCGCCATCATAAATTTCATTTCGGTAACCAGTGGAAAAGCCGTGACACCGCTTAATACCAGAAGAATGATGAATAGCATGACCATTCTGCGGATCTGTTTGAGCTCTGTTGTTTGCATAAGGGTTGGGGGTTTTAGATGAATATTTTGTTTTTTAAAACGTCGAGGTCTTCGGCGAGCAGTTGCCTGAAATCCCAGCGTCCGATGGGCGCTGATCGCGCGCCCTTACGGTAATGGCGGAGGAAGTAAGCGATCCGGTTGGGAAACAGCAGGGCACTGATGAAGCAGGTACCGACTGTGAACAGGGAAGGCTTTCCGTTTCCCCATAAGAAGAATTGCATGGCGGCTTCGTCCACCACATCGGTGCTGTAGCCCAGCAATACATGAAACACATCGTGGCGTTCGGCTTTGGCTACCGGGTCAAACTGTTCCCTTCTGTAAAACGTGCCCAGTGTGTAGCCCAGGCTACCGGGACGGAATTTCAAAAAGTCGTCCGGCTTCAGATTCCAGGCCATCCGCTTCTTATTGAACAGCGCATGAAGCGGTGTGCTTTTTTCCAGGAGCCACAAAACCGCCTTCGCTCGCACCGAGTGTTGTGTGGCATAATAGATTTTAATCGTTTTCATATTGTATTTTTAAAAGTACTTTGCGTTTCAAAGTATAAATTCAAAAAAAAGGATCAACGTCCTTTGAGCAATTTTTCGAGCGCGTCGAGGTGCTCGTTGAAGGCTTTCATCCCTACTTTCGTCACCGAATAGGTGGTGAGTGGCTTCTTTCCCACAAACTCTTTCTTCACATGGATATAGCCTTCTTTTTCCAAAGCGGTAATATGGCTGGCGAGGTTACCGTCTGTGAGGTCCAGGGTTTCTTTCATGGAGCTGAAGTCCACGCTGTCGTTCACCATCAGCACGCTCATGATCCCTAAGCGGATCCGGTTCTCAAAGGCCTTATTTAAATTATGTATATTGTACTTCAATCTTAATTTCTTAATAGTCTTAAGAGACGATTTGACTTAAGAGCACCAGGACTATTTATCGCCTTTGGTCCCACACTTTCTCATCTCTTAACTCATACCATGTCTTCTCTCCCTTTCCTCTCTATCTTCCTTTTTCTCTTCAAGCCCTTAGGCCTCTCCTGTCTCTTTAGCCCCTCAATCCTGCTTCCGTTCGTATTTAAACCACATGCTGGTGCCATAAGCAATATGCAGGACACCAAAGCCGATTGCCCAATAGATCAGGCCATGCCCCAGGTCGAAGGCATTGACGAGGCCAAGCGCAATCTGGCAGAGCCCAAGGTAACGGATATCATTGTAGGTGTATTTGCTGGTATTGATCAGGGCCATCCCATAAAATAACAGCATGGCCGGAGCAATATAGCAAATAGTTCCATGATACAATAAGGCTGTGCAAAAAATGCCCCCGGCCATCAATGGCACACAGAGATTGACCAGCGCCCTCAGGGCTGTATGATCAAATAAGCTTTGCCCCTGCCGCTTCGCTTTGCGGTTCGAGAAATAATAAGCCGTGACAATAGACAGGAATAAAACACCCGCCGCAATAGCGATCATATACACATAAAAAGGACTTCGCTCAAAAATAGAGGAATTCCTGTCAGACATAAAATCGTACCTGTAATTAATCCGGTGTGTACTGATGTACTGCTGGGCCAGTGCAGCCCCGATCAACGCATAGATCCCTGCAAACACCCCCGAGAGACCACTGAGTGAAAGGAACCGGGTTGATTTTCTCATCATGTTGCGAATGTCCTGTATCGCTTCGAGGTGTTGGCTGTCTTCTTTTGTCATGTTTAAAAGCACTTTGCGATACAAAGTTATAGCTTATTTTTTTACCTCCAAGTTTTTTAACGATTTTTTCATCGGCATTTTATCCCTACTTTTACCTCATGGCAAGAATCATGGCGATTGATTATGGGAGTAAGCGCGTTGGACTGGCAGTAACGGATCCTTTGCAGATCATTGCTTCGGGCCTGACGACGGTACATAGCAAAGACCTGATCACTTTCCTCGAAAATTACCTGAAAAAAGAAGCTGTGGAATGCATCGTGGTGGGAGAACCCAAAACCTTGCAGAACGAGGCTTCCGACAGCGCCCGCTTCATCGATCCCTTTGTGACTCATCTCACCCGGAAATTTCCGGATGTGAAGATTGTCCGCTACGACGAGCGCTTCACCTCTACCCTAGCCCACCAGGCTATGTTGATGGGCGGCCTGAAAAAGAAGGACCGCGCCAATAAAGAAACCGTAGACATGGTAAGCGCCACGATCCTCCTGCAGGATTACCTGGCTTTTACAGGGAAATAAACACAATCACACCGCACATGTGCTATGATTCTATTTTTTCAAACCATATCAAGGATGCATGTTCTTTAACTTATGGTTCCGAATATTATTCTGATCCGCCCTATCCATGTCACCTGCGTTTTTATAAAATAAAAAAATCCCTTCACGACTGGTCGTGAAGGGATTTTCATTACTGAGTGGTACTCTATTTAGAGATGACCATTTTATAATTCATCGAACCGCTTTCCGCGATCAGTGAGATATAATAGATGCCGTTGTTGAGCTGTGAAACATTCACACTCGTTTCCAGTTCAGTGATGTCTTTCCTGGTCACTTGCTTACCGGTAACATCATACATGACTAAGGTAGCAGGGAACACAGAAGACTGAACCGTGAAGTTACCGTTACTTGGGTTAGGATATACAGTGAATACTGCGTTAGCAGCATTTTCATGGATACCTGTGCATGGGTTGACTGATACCGTGCTTACGGCTGTATTCGTACAACCGCCGATAGCGCTTGTTCCGGTTACTGTATACGTAGCGGTGGTGGTTGGCGTAAATCCGGTGCCGTTAGCGACACCGTTAGACCATGTATAGCTGGTAGCTCCGGTGGCAGTGAGTGTCACGCTTGAACCGGCGCAGATCACGCTTGGAGTTACAGTAACGTTAATGGTAGGAGTTGTAACACCGACTAAATTAGTGGTGATAGACTTGCTACAGCCTTGTGCCGATGTCCCGGTAATTGTAAACGTAAAAAGGCCGGCATTAGCTGCTGATACCAATATGGTGTTGGTTGTTACCCCTGACGGATTCCATGAATAAGTCGCCGATGTTCCTGACGCTGTTAAAGTCGTTGTTTTGCCTGTACAAACACTTCCTGAAGTAGCCGTAAGTGTTGGCAAAGGATTAACGTTAACCGTTACCATGCTTGTATTCGCACAACCTGAGGCATTGCTTCCTGTTACAGTATAAACCGTAGTTGCGGTTGGAGTCACAGCGATAGAAGCCGTGGTTTGAGCACCCGGTGCCCATGTCTGAGAAGTTACGCCTGTTACAGTCAGCGTGGTGGCCTGCCCGGCACAGATGGTCGGGCTCGCAGGAGAAACGGTTAAGGTCGGTAAAGGATTCACAGACACTGTCCCCGTAGCGCTGAAGGTACCCGCACAACCTGCTGCATTTCCTGATACCGTATAAACCGTTGTTGCGGCAGGGCTCACTGAAATAGAAGCATTGTTGGAAACCGGGGAGGTCCAGGTATAAGTGGAAACACCACTTGCCGTTAAGGTCGCTGTACCACCTGCACAGATGGATGTGGAGTTAACGGCTAAGGTAGGAGAAGCAATGACGTTTACTGTTGTTGTGATAGAAGCAGAACAGCTGCTGCTTGTACCGGTGACTGTATAAACAGTTGTAGAAGTAGGGCTCACCGAAACAGAAGCTGTGGTAGCACCTGTGCTCCAGCTGTAGCTGGTAGCGCCTGTCGCGGTTAAAGTCGCTGCACCGCCGGAGCAGATAGATGCGGCGTTGACCGATACGGTTGGAGTTGGGTTTACGGTTGCATTCACAATAGCGGTAGCTGTACCGCAGCTATTGGTTACGGCAAGCGTATAGCCACCGGATGCTGCCCCGGTTACTGTAGGGCTGCTCACGGTAGAAGAGCTGAAAGAGCCTGTACCAAACCAGGAGTAGTTTAAAGGACCGGTTCCTGTAGCACTTGAGGTTAAGAGAAGCGGTTGGTTGGAGCAAATCGGTGAGTTGCTTCCCATCGCCGTGATAGAAGGAGAGATACAGCTTGAGGACGGAGAAAAGGCGACTCCCCTGAAAATTGTATTGGACGTAGTTGCTGTAGCCAGGGTGGTAATGGTTGATGTGGCCAGTGAGCCTCCGTCAACAATAGAGATCAAACGATTGGAAGAACCTTCTGCGGTAGTAGCGTAGAGAACCGGGTTGGTCCCGCTGAAGTCTACTACCAGGCCGCGCGCGCCGGTTGTAATGGCTGTATTGGTGCTGGTTGCAAAGGTATAGGCCAAGGTCCAGGTAAAACCATTGAAGGTCCATTTCTGAATGCCCCCGCCTGCGGTGGTAGCGCTTTCATCAGCCACGTATCCATAGGCAAGAGTCGGAGCGATGGCAAACTGGCAAGGCGCAGATACTGAACCTGTAGGCACCACCAGGGTAACCGTAGATGCAGGAACCGTGGTTGTACCGCTTCCGATGGTATTCACCACATAAATTCCCCTTGCTGTACCGGCCGCACAGGAAAAAGCAAGATCTCCGGCTTGTATGGATAATGCTCTGTTATTTGCTACAAAACCCTGTATGTTGGAAGAAGCTGCTGTATTTCCAAAATAATTAACTCCCTGATTGGAACCAACAGACCAGTAATTACCGGTACCATCAGAAACCGCTCCACGAATATTACCTCCCGAATGAAAAGAAGTACTGCTTGCTACACGGGTAAAAGTTCCCGCTCCATCCACAGTGCCGATCACCCGTGGCACCTGTGTACCTGTTGCCATTGCTATACTTGATGTATAGGTACCTGCATACCCGGGAATTACCAGCTGCTGCCCGTTAGAGGAACGGGTCAGAAAGCCTTCGGCTGTAGAGCTTCCCAAAATAGTGAGGCCCGTAGCACTGGATGTAGGAATAGCCATGCTGTATGCAGGAACACCTGCCGGCGTAAACTCTCTCAAAACAACAGCATTCCCTGTATTTGACAAAGCTGTAGAGCCATCTCCTGCCTGCAATACCACCAGGTTGCCCGGCGTAAATTGTGCATAGGCCCCCGTCGCAACACAAACTGTTGCCAGACAGGTTAATGCGTTTTTAATCGTCAGTAATTTTTTCATCATGTTTTTAAAGGTTTTATAATCTCAAAAATATAAAAAAAGGAGCCGAATCACGTTATCTAAACGTTAAAAGCCCGCCGCATATCGTCAACATCTTATTAACAGTTTATTTACACAGCACAGAGGTGCGTAAATAAATCATTATGCAAATCCTGCGTTCCTGAATACAGTGTTAACCTATAGCAGGCAAGCGCTAATGTTTTAATGACATTGGGATAAACTAAACGCATAACCGGGAAGAGATATTTGCCGCAAAAAACACAAACTATGAATCAACCTCTACTTAAAAAGAAAGGCATTATCATTACCTGGTGTCTGTGCCTTTTCCTGGGCTTTTATGCAAAAGCGCAAACCGTTATTTACAGTACCGATTTCGGCACTGTAGCCAATGTCAATCCTGCCAACTGGACCTTCACGGGCCTCGGCATGAACATCAGTACCAATTCGTCTTCCAGCGGCTATGCCGGAGCTTCCGGTGGCGCTTACCTGGGCGAAGGAAATTCCACAACCTTTACCAATACCTCAGGCAATACCTATACGGTATCTCCTGTGGGAGTCTCTACTGCTGTCTTGCAGATCAGCACACTGACTTACAGCAACATTACAGTGTCTTTCGGCACGAGGATGTCCTCGGCGAGCTATACCAATAATGCCACCTTTACGTTTGAGTGGAGCACGGATAATATCACCTATACACCAATCTCCTATTCGGAGGGCTCTGTCAGCAACTGGGGGCTCGTTACCGGTGCAGGCTTAAGCCTTCCGGCCGGTGCCAACAATCAGCCAAACCTGTATTTACGCTACACCTTCAACCGTACAGGCACAGGCTCTAACTATAAGATCGACGACTTCAAGGTAACCTCTGCGGCAAGCGTAACGCCTGCCAACATCGGCTTCCTCTCCAATGATACTACTGTTTTGGAAAGCGCCGGAAATGCATTGGTATACCTGAAAATTGCCAGCACCAATTCGCTGGTGAGCTCGGTAAATGTTACCGCTTCTGCCCTGTCGAACGCTTCCGCTACAGATTATACCTTATCCACCACTACAGTAACGTTTGCTGCAAGCTCTGCCAACAACAGCACACAGCCTATCAGCATTGCCATCAATAATGATGCGCTCCCTGAAAATTCGGAGTATGTGATTCTGAAATTAACGAGCCCCGTAAATGCCAACATCACAGGCATCACGCAATTCGCTTTCTATATCGGCGATAACGATAAACCAAGCCCTGCGCCGAGCAATGCCCTTCAGCTCAACTTACTATCCAGCTTCAGCAATGGCGCCAGCGGCACAAACTCGGCAGAGATCGTTGCCCATGATCCCAGCACACAGCGCCTTTACATTGCCAACAGTATCGGCGCCAAGCTGGACATCGTCGACTTCATCAATCCTTCTAACCCTGTGCTGTTAAACAGCCTGAGCATTTCGGCTTACGGCAATATCAACTCGGTAGCGGTGAAAAACGGAACGGTGGCTTTGGCTATTGAGAACGGCACCAATCCGCAGGACAGCGGCAAAGTGGTGTTCCTTGATAAGAACGGCGTTCTGCTGAAACAACTGAATGTGGGCATGATGCCGGACATGATTACCTTCAACCACGCGGGAACCAAAGTGTATACGGTCAACGAAGGCGAGCCGAACGCGGCTTATACCAGCGATCCGGACGGTTCGATCAGCATCGTGGATATTACAAACGGCGTGATGAATGCCGGCAGAACGCATATTACCTTTACCGCTTACAACGGGCAGGAAGCCACGCTCCGTGCGCAAGGTATCCGCATCTACGGCCTGGGCGCAAGCACTTCCAAAGATTTCGAACCGGAATACATTACCATTGCCGACGACGACAGCAAAGCCTGGGTTACCCTGCAGGAAAACAATGCCGTGGCAGAATTGAATTTAACGTCGAATACGATTACGTCCTTACGTTCTTTAGGCTCTAAAAATTATGCAGCTTCTTCTTTCGGCATGGACGCCTCGAACATGACCAAAGGCATCAACCTCTCCAACTTCCCGGTGAAAGGCTTATACCTTCCGGATGCAATCGCCAAATATAAAGTGGGCGGCGTGGATTATATCCTGACGGCAAATGAAGGCGACGCCCGTGCCTACACCGGTTTTACCGAAGAAAAACGCGTGGCACAGCTCAGCCTCGATGCTGCCAAATTCCCTAATGCCGCCGAGCTGCAAAACAACTACACGCTGGGAAGGCTTACGGTAACCGATAAATTAGGTGATACGGACAACGACGGCGACATTGATTCTATTTTTTGCATGGGCGCCCGCTCTTTCTCTATCTGGAATGCGGCTACCGGCCAGTTGGTATATGACAGCGGCGACGACTTCGAGCGCATCACGGCTACCAACAGCTTCTCCGTGATGTTTAATGCCAGCAATGCCAACAGCCCTGCTCCGAAAGACCGCAGCGACGATAAAGGCCCTGAGCCGGAAGGCGTGACCGTAGGAATGATCGGAACAACGCCTTATGCCTTTATCGCCCTGGAGCGCATCGGTGGTGTGATGGTGTACGATATCAGCAATCCGGCCGCACCGGTTTATGTAACTTACGTCAACAACCGTAGCTTCGCGACCAACGGACCTGACAGGGGATCGGAAGGACTTGTCTTCATTCCTCAATCACAAAGCCCGAACGGGCAGCACCTCGTGATTGCTGCCAACGAAGTGAGCAGCACCTTATCTATCTGGGGAATCCCGGGTTGCAGCACTCCTCTGAGCTCAGCCTTAACGGTAGGCAGCAATACCCTCTTCTGCCAGGGAGATTCCACCCTGCTTTCGGTAGCGGCACAAAGCGGCGTGAGCTATCAGTGGAAAAACAGCACGGGTAACATCCCCGGCGCAACCAATAATACCTACTATGCCAAAGCAGCCGGTAATTATATGGTGGCTATGACAGGAGGCGCCAACTGCAGCACTTCATCCCTGAGCCAGAGCATCGCTGTGACGCCGGCTCCTGTGCTCACCGTAACGGCTACAAATTCAGTTGTATGTACGGGGCAGCCGGTAACCATCACCGCCAGCGGCGCCGACACATACACCTTTACCGGCGGTATTTCCAACGGTGTAGCCTTTACGCCTACAGCTTCTGCAACGTACAGCGTAAGCGGCACCAACACGCTGACAAGCTGCAAAGCCAAAACAACACGGAGCATAACGGTTAACACCCTGCCTTCCATCACCGGGGTAACAACCAGCTCTCTGATCTGCAGCGGACAAACAACCACCCTCAGCGCGATGGGAACGTTAGGAACAACGTATACCTGGACACCGGGCAACCTCAACGGCACATCGGTTTCTGTTTCTCCTTCCGTAACAACTACCTATACGATTAATGGCAGAAACAGCAATGGTTGCAGCAACAGCAGCATCGTTACCCAATCCGTATCGCTTTGTAGCGGCCTGGAAGACCTGGCACAAAACGAGGTGTCGCTGAATGTATTTCCGAATCCGAATAACGGAAATTACACGATCCGGTCGAATACGGCTTTAAACCTGGCGATCATCGATCAGCTGGGAAGGGAAATGAAAACGCTTACATTGGACGCGTCCAATCAATTCACCGTTGATATTTCGGGCATGGCAGCAGGCATCTATTACCTGGTGAACCGTGAAGGACACGCCATGCCACATTTAAAAATTGTGGTTGCCAACTAAAACCTGTCATTCTTATCCTAAAAAAGAGGCTATCCGGTGTGATAGCCTCTTTTTTAGTTCCGGCACATAACGCTCTTTTATCCGGCGAATACAAGGATGGCCAGGATGACGGTAACAAGAACCGCCACAAGACAAAGCCCTACGATGGCACAAATGCGCCCGGCATTTACCCTGGAATAGGATGCTTCCGTATAGTCTCCTGGATAATCCTCGTAAGCGTGCCGGGCATTTCTTGACATGCTGAGCGCAATGATGGCCAGGATGATCCCGATGAGCCCGGCAAAAATGATGGACAGGATGCCTAAGACCAGAATCGCCGTTGAATTCGGTAAGTCCTCGGGCATACGATTGCCGGTGTTAGTGCTGTTGTAAGGGGTGTATTTTGGTTCTTCCATAATCGTTTTGTTTCAGAAAATATACGAATAAAAAAATCAGGGTGTTTATTCCACCATAAAAAAATCAAAGCCGTGACCGTGATGTAGAAGCGGTTCATGAACGACAGAGTCTTCGAGCCGGCTGAAGGCTACATCCGGCTTATACGCCGCCCGTTTCAGGGCTCGTTCTGCCTCTTGCGGCTTATCCCCATTGGCAAGATGCACGATGGTTATGGTGTTGGCCCCGATGGTGTATTTTCTCACCGAGCTTATGTCGATCGACGCATAATCGATGTTGCCTCCGTTGAATCCGCTATAGTACTCAAGGTATCTTTCTGCAATAGAGTTTGTATCTTT
Organism: Hydrocarboniphaga daqingensis; assembly: GCA_943362175.1. Taxonomy (GTDB): domain Bacteria; phylum Bacteroidota; class Bacteroidia; order B-17B0; family Aurantibacillaceae; genus UBA4416. The sequence goes on from CALRIU020000003.1 coordinate 41,767, forward strand.
AAGCACGCTCACCTCGTACTCTTTATTCCCGAGCTTTACAAAAAGTGTATGCTTCAGGCGATCCTCCCTCAGCTCTGCCTCCGGGCATTTCTGCTGAAAATCGCAGTAGGAAAGATAAACCGGTGTTGCAGCGGTAAAGCCCGGCAATTTTTTTGCCTGCTTCAGCGCTTTATGAAAACTATTCTTTATGAACTCCTGATGAGTGCCTTTATCCGTCAGGCTCAGGCTGTCGACCAGCCTGCTGCTGATCAGGCGATGAGCGCCGTCGTATATGTTCAAAAAGCTCTCTCCAAACCATTTGGGGGGCATCTCGTAACGGTTGCCTTTAGGATCAGTGGTCCTGTATAAGTGCGTTTCTACGAATACAAATCCGGAAGAGGAGCCTCCCAGAGGAAAAAGGCGGTACTGATCGGCTGCGTTGCAACTTTGCCCCGGCTTACTGCTGATGAGTAAAAACAGGATAAGAAATTGTTTCAGGAATGGCTTCATTCAAGTAAAGGTATTATTTTTAAATGAGACCTCCGGGCACACCTATCTGAATCGATGACAGGATCACATGATCTCTTTTTCTACAAATGTCACACCCAGCGTTTCCAGCTCTGCCAGCATCGGCTCGTAGATGTCTTTCACAGTAGGAATCTGTACACCATACAGACTGAACTTCCCGGTCAGGAAATTTTTCACCGTAATTGCCAAAGGCAGGCCCACTGTTTTGGCCATCGCGGTATGCACCTCATCGTCGCCGATGACTACCAGCGAGGAATTAAGCTGCTTGTAAACACCGTTCAACTGGTATTCAAACTGGTGCTGCATCACGATCATATCCTTGTCTCCCGGTTTCAAAAGCCATTTCTCTTCCAGCAGCTGCTGCAGGAGCTCGGCCGGAGAGCCTTCCTTCATGCGGATCGGTTTATTGGAGAACAACTCCAGGTATTCCAGTTTTTCCATCACGGCATCGTCCATGTCCGCTCCCATAAAGGCGCTGAGCTTTACCTTGGCGCTCGCAGTACCGTTGGGCAGAAAGGCTTCCAGCAATTGCGTATAGGTCATCGCATCCGCATTCCTGATCTTATAGGTATCGTCGGTAAGGCCAAGCTTCACAAATACGTTCCAGGCCTTGCAATAGCCCGGCATACGCAGCGTTCCGCGCAGCATGGTGGTGGTATCGGATAAGCCGTAAGGCTCTTTGTAGCTGATGCTGTCGCGGTTGGCGTAACCGTCGAACTTGCCGTAGCCATCCATCTCAATGGTTTCAACCTGTGTGTAGATGCGGTTGTAGGGAATGAATTTCAGTTTGCCGTCTTCGATGAACTGCGCGGTGCCCTGCCCTGCCAATACCACATTGCGCGGGTTCCAGCTGAATTTATACCCCCAGGGGTTATCATTGCTTTCCGGCGCCACCAGGCCACCGCAAAAGGATTTGAAGCCGGTGATCTTTCCTCCGATGGATTTGAGATGATCGATGACCTTCATCGCAGAGGCATGATCGATCCCGGGATCCAGGCCGCATTCATTTAACAGTAAAATATGTTTTTGCCTGGCTTCCGCATCCAGCTCACGCATTTCGGCACTCACGTAGCTCGCCGTTGCCAGGTGTTTTCCAAGCCTCACACAATCGCGGGCCACATCACCGTGCATAAAGGCCGGCAGCATGGAGATTACCAGATCCGACTGAGCGATCAGGCTTTCACGGAGGGACGCATTGGTTGCATCAAACTCTACGGCGGTGGCGTTTTCTTTATAGTCTGCGATCTTTGCTTCGACGGCCGCTTTGTTGGCATCTGCAATGGTAATCTGCCAGTTGTAAGTTCCGGCATTGGTGAGTAAATAGCTGATCAGACTGGAAGAAGAGCGCCCGGCTCCGATAATTAAAATTTTGCTCATAACGGTATTTGTATCGCAAAAATAACCTTAAATTTGGTATCTCTGATAGAATACATGCTGCAAAAATACATATGGGTTGTGATGAGCATACTAAGCAGCTATGTCGCCCGCTCCCAAAACAACTCCCTGGTCATTTTCAGTGCTTCCGGCGATCCCTTTCTGCTAAAGGTCGATCAGCAGGTGATTAATGCGGTTCCTCAATCCAATGTCAAAGCTTTTGACCTTTCCCTGGGGCGCCACACGATTGAGATCAGTATTCCATCATCTGGGACTCCACGCCTTATGAAAGATTCCGTGGTCTTTGTCAGCGAAGCTAAATACGAGCGTAAGGAATTTACCTATGCCCTGGTGGCATCGGGAAAAACGCTTTCCCTGCAATTCAAATCCGTTTCCGAGCTCTCGGGACCTGCGCTACCGCCTGTGCCCGAAGCGCCAAAAGAGACAGCGCCTGTCGTAGACAACAGCATTTATGGAAATCTATATCAGGCCAAAAACAATAAGCCCGTCTTTTTTCAAAACTACAACAGCGCAACGTCTTCCTGCAAAACAGCTTTAACCGACACCGATATTTCCTATGCCGTAAAGCTTCTGAAAACCGTAAATGATGAGGAAAGGCAAATGAGCTACGTGAAAAGCATTGTACAGAACAATTGCTATACCACCGCCCAGCTTCAGCAATTGCTACTCACCTTTCCGGCGGAGATGGACCGGTTGGAAATTGCCAAGCCGGCTTACCTTCACCTCAGCGACAAAAAAAATATCGCGCAGCTCAACACTGTTTTCAAATACCAATCAATCAAAGACAGCTATGCCGCTTATGCAGAAGACCAGGAAAACCTGGTAAAGCAGAAGAACCTGCAATGCAGCCAGGCCATTGACGGAGCTACCTTCAATCAGCTTCATAGCAAAATAAAAAACAGCGGCTACGAAAATGAAAAACTGATTGTCGCCAAAAAATCACTGACCAACGTTTGCCTTTCGTCGGAACAGGCACAACAACTGGCGATGCTGTTTACCCACGACCGGGAAAAGCTGGAGTGCCTGAAATGTGCTTACCCGGTGATGGTGGATAAGGAGCATGCGGCGCAGCTCGCTAACCAGTTTCAGTTTACGGAAACCAAACAGGATTTTTTAAAATTTATTTCCAAATAAAGAACGATGAGAAATATTAAACTGATCATTGCCGGCATTTCAGGCGCCAAAGCTGTTGCCCTGGGAGCCTTAGGCGCCCACTACCTGAAAAGTAAATTGCCCACGGGCCTGATCACCCCCGACCAGCTGAATGGCTTTGATACAGCCGTGAAATACCAGATGTACCACACGCTGGCCATGCTGGTCCTCATCCTGATGGCCAGGCATATTTCCCATAAGTTCATCCATTGGGCCTATTGGTGCTTTTTTACAGGCATTGTCTTGTTTTCAGGCTCCCTGTATTTTCTATGCACACGCCACCTGCTCGGTGCAGAAGGCCTCCAGGTGCTCGGACCTGTTACTCCTATCGGCGGCTTGTTCTTTATTGCCGGCTGGATCCTGCTCGCATTGCTGGGATTAAAAAAGACACAGGCCTCCAGCTAAGTTCATTCATCCAAAGGGGCTTTCCGGTTCAATCAATCAGGGGCGGGACTTAATCATTCTTTTTTTTCTCCCCGGCTTGCATCATGCGCCTGCATCCCTTGAGTAGCAGGTATTTTAGTCATAAATTATCTTTCTGTTAATTTTCGGGATATTTTATAATCTGCTTCAAAATCCTTATTTTAGGACGATAGAATCCACTTATGAAATCATTTCTCTATATATCGCTCCTGCTGTGCAGCACTTCCTTATTTTCTCAGAGAGGCAAAGACGGCACCGTAAATATTACAGTGGCGAATACCGTTGTCAATAACTACACGGCCCTGAATGCCAATGCCTCGATTGGCGCCACTTCCATCACTGTCGCCAATACGGCAGGATATAGTGTCGGCGACCTGGTGATGATCATCCAGATGCAGGGCGCAGGCGTATTGGCCAGCTTTGATAATAACTCGGGGGATTACACCAACTCGATCCCTGAAAATAATACGCATGGACAGATCTACACGTACAACAATTGCGGAAATTATGAATTCGCCGAAGTCAATTCGATTGTCAACGGCACAACGATGACCCTGGATTGCGGACTGAAAAACAATTATGATGTATCCCTGGCTACAACGGCCAATCCGTTCCCGCATGGCATTACCCTGCCGGGAAGGGTACAGGTGATCCGGGTTCCGAGGTATTATGCCCTGACCGTGAGCGGTGCGGGTTCCATCACCTGCCCGGCATGGAACGGCATGACGGCAGGCATTGTGGTTGTGGAGGTAGAAACGAATGCCCTGTTAAACAGTGCAGGCTCCTTTGATGCATCCGGCAAAGGGTTCAGGGGCGGAGCCACCGAAACATACCTGGGCAGCGCTTTCGGCGGACAGAAATGGGGGTCGAGCGTGGCTAACCAGGGCGCCTACAAAGGCGAATCTATTGCGGGCGACACAGCCGTCTACCGCCAGTTTTCGAGTGTATTCGGGAGAGGCGCGCTGGCCAATGGCGGCGGCGGCGGCACTTCACACAATGCCGGCGGCGGCGGCGGTGCCAACGGAGGAAATACAGCAACTTACAATGGAGCCGGAAATCCGGCAGCTGCCTATGCTGCAGCCTGGAACAACGAAAGTGCGGGCTTTTCAGCGAATACCTCTTCGGGGGGCGGAAGGGGCGGTTATTCGTTTTCCAACTCCAGTCAGAATGTGAGCACGCGTCCTTTAGGCGCTACGCAATGGGGCGGCGATTACCACAGGAATGTCGGCGGCATGGGTGGCCGGCCTTTGAATTACAGCACCGGCCGCTTATTCATCGGCGGCGGCGGCGGCGCGGGTGACGGCAACGACGGAAGGGCCGGTGCCGGCGGAAATGGCGGCGGCATGGTATATGTGGTTTGCTATGGAAATTTAAGCGGCAGCGGAACAATCCTTGCCAATGGCGCCAACGGATCGGGCTCTTTGCCTAACTGCTCTACCAACGATGCGGCCGGCGGCGGCGGCGGCGGCGGAACGATTGTCCTGAACGTGAACGGAACCACCAACCTGACGGCTCCTACTCCTTTGAGCGCTAACGGCGGAAATGGCGGAAACGTGACTTTTAACTGTATCACAACCAACTCTGATGCCTACGGACCGGGCGGCGGCGGCGGCGGCGGGCATATCATAACGTCGGGAGCCCTGCCGGCAAACACCGTTGCAGGCGGCGCCAATGGTATTCAAACGGGCAATACCAGCAGCATTGTCTCCAATTTCCCACCTAACGGGGCTACCGCAGCGGGTCCGGGATCCAGCGGAAGCATTGTCAATTATACCTTAACACCTTCTTCGAGCCAAACGGTTTGTGCCAATCAATCATTTACCTTATCGGCCGCTTCTACGGAGCCGGGAACCAGCATCAGCTGGTTTAATAGCATTGCCGGCGGATCTGCCATTGCCAGCGGATCCACCTATGTGGCTCCGGGCTTTCCATCAGCCGGCACCTATACGCTTTATGCGGGTGTATGCCCGGGTACTTACCGCCAACCGATTGTCATTACTGTAAACTCAGGCCTGGCAGTGAGCGTCAACAGCCCGACGATCTGTCCCGGCCAGCCGGTGGTGCTCACACCTACCAGCACGGCGACTTCCTATACCTGGAGCACCGGCGCTACCAGCACAACGATTTCCGTGAACCCTGTAACGACAACCGTATACACGGTAACGGGCTCCAATGGTTCCTGCAGCGGCAGCCAGACGGCTACCGTGACCGTAGGCTCCGGCATCGGTGTTACCGTTAACTCCCCTACCATTTGCGCAGGCACCAGCACGATCCTGACTGCCGGCGGCGCAACAAGCTATACCTGGAGTACGGGTGCAACAACAAACACCATCAGTGTGAATCCTTCTTCCACAACCGTCTATACTGTCAGCGGCAGCGCCGGAACCTGCACGGGCTCCACAACGTCTACCGTGTCGGTGAATGCCTTGCCTGTGCTGACCGTGACTGCGGCACCGGCTACGATTTGTGCCGGCGGCTCGTCCACCATCAGCGTCAGCGGTGCAGCAAGCTATACCTGGTCGAACAGCTTCAACGGCAGTTCGCAGTCCGTTAGCCCGGCATCCAATACCATATATTCTGTCAACGGTACCAATGCGGCTGGCTGTACAAATACCGTCAATGCCTCGGTAACCGTCACGGTGACGCCAAACCCAACAGTCACGGTAAACAGTCCGACCATTTGCGCGGGACAATCGGCAACGCTCACGGCCACAGGCGCTACCAGCTACTCCTGGGCTACAGGCCAGGCAACGGGAACAGTGATCGTTTCCCCGGCTTCCACAACGGTATACACCGTAACGGGCACTACAAGCTCCTGCAACCAGGCTCAAACAGCAACCGTAACCGTAAGCCCGGCCATGGTCATTGCCGTTAACAGCCCAACGATCTGTGAGGGGCAATCAGCCCTGCTCACCGCAACGAGCTCTGCCAGCTCTTATACCTGGAGCACCGGCGCCAATAGCAACACGGTTTCTGTATCGCCTACTTCCACTACGGTTTATACGGTAGCAGGGTCAGCTGGATTCTGTGCCGGCGCCAACACGGCTACCGTAACGGTAAACCCCTTACCGGTGATTGCCCTCAGCGCCAACCCGGCCAATATCTGCACAGGGCAAACAACTACCTTAACGGCTGCCGGAGCGGTGACCTATACCTGGTCGAACGGCGCCAACACCAGTACGCAAACCCTTAGCCCGGGAAGCAGCACGGTTTATTCCGTATCCGGCACAGCGCCGGGCGGATGCGTGAATCCGGTTCCTTTCACCATTACAGTCAATGTCACAGCCACTCCAACGGTTAATGTGTCTTCTGTGGTGATCTGCGCCGGAACTTCCGCGACCCTGAGCGCCAGCGGAGCCACCAGCTATACCTGGAGCTCCGGAGAAACGGGCGCAACGATCAATCCTTCTCCTTCAACCACCTCCAGCTACACAGTGCTTGGATCCAACGGCGGATGCGCTACCAGCGCTGTTGCCACGGTTTCGGTGACAGGCTCCCAGCCTCTGACGGTTTCTACCAGCTCTCCGGGCGGATGCATTCCTTTATGCGCCAGCTTCCTCAACTCGGGGCTCCTGAGCAGTACCATCGTCTACAACTTTGGGGATGGCAGCACATCTACCGCCCACAATCCAACGCATTGCTATACCTCGGCAGGGTCTTATACCGTAACGGCAACCGCCACCGATCTTTCTTCGGGATGCGTAAGCTCCTACACGGTGCCGACCCCCATGATCGTTCTGACGCAGCCGGTTGCCTTATTCAGCGTGAGCGACGGCACCACGGTGATGGCTGGAAGCACCGCTCATTTCATCAATAACAGCACCGGCGCGACTTCTTATTCCTGGACGGCCTGCAATTCGAGCACCTATACCTCCAAAGACCTGAGCCTTTCCGGGCTTGATACCGGCATTTGCTGTATCACGCTCACAGCCTTTAATGTGGCCGGATGCAAGAGTGCGACGACACAATGCATTGAGGTCATTCATGAGGCAACGCTCTCCATTCCTAACGTATTCACGCCGAATAACGACAGCAGGAATGACTTGTTTAAGCTCAATACCGCCGGGATCAAAGACCTGAATTGCAGCATCTACGACCGCTGGGGCCTGAAAATGTACGAGTGGGACGGCATCAACGGCTATTGGGACGGTAAAACCAAAAACGGCGTACCGGCCGTAGACGGCAGCTACTTCTACATTATTAACTACACCGATTTTAAAGGTACTTCAAAAACTGAAAAAGGCTTCTTATCTTTGTTCCGTAATTAAAGCAAGGTAATGAACGAATTCAGAGAGGAGCTGCTGATTAAATTATCGATTCCTGTGTATGCCATTGTCATTGGCATTGAGATTTTTTTTAGCTACTGGCACGAAAAAAAATACTATTCCACAAAAGGACTTCTTTCCAATGTGTACCTGAGTGCGCTTAATTTTACGCTGGACATCCTGGTTCGTGGGCTTTGCCTGGGAGTGCTGTGGTATTTTTACCAGTTCCGCTTTGCCGGGATCGATAAAGCGGCGCATCCCCTGCTTTACTGGAGCCTCCTGCTCATCGCACAGGATTTTATGTTCTACTGGCTGCACCGTGTCGACCACTATTGCCGCTTTTTCTGGGCGGTGCATGTGACGCACCACTCTTCGGAGGAATTTAACCTCACGGTCGGCTTCCGCTCTTCGGTGTTTCAACCGCTGTACCGTTTTATCTATTTCATTCCGTTGTCGCTGGTTGGTTTCGATCCGCTGGATACGATGTTCATGTACGCTGCTACACAAATTTACGGGATCCTGATCCACACCAAAACGGTAGGAAAGCTGGGCTTCCTGGAATGGATCCTCTCTACGCCGTCGCATCACCGGGTACACCACGCCAGCAACGTGAAATACCTCGACAAGAATATGGGCATGGTGTTCATTATCTGGGACAGGCTCTTCGGTACCTTTGCCAAAGAAGAAGAGGAAGTCCGGTTCGGCCTCACCACCAACATCAATTCTTACAATCCGCTGCACATGGTATTTCATGAGTGGAAAAATATCGGGAAAGACCTTAAAAAGGGCAAGTCCTTCAAAGATAAGTTCATGTATGTTTTTGGTCCTCCCGGATGGAGCCACGATGGCAGCACCAAAACCGCGAGACAGCTGAGAAAAGAATTACAGGAAAACCGTTCCGCTTAATTTTTTAAATTTATTGTATGCCAAATCTTGTTACCGCCTTCAAACGCACGACCCACTTTTTAAATCATAAATTGTGGCGTGTGCGATTGGACAAAATGGATAAAAAGCAGGGCTTCTTCCTCAAACAGCTGCGCATCTTTGCCCTGGCCATCAAGGGGTTCAACGAGGATAAGTGCATGCTGAAGTCGACGGCTTTAACGTACTACACGCTGTTCTCCATCGTTCCCATTATTGCTCTGGCCTTTGCCATTGCCAAGGGCTTCGGCTTCCAGGAAAATTTACAGCAACAGTTGCTGAGCGACTTCAACGAGCAGCAGGATATTCTGAAGCAGGCTTTTGTGTATGCGGATAAAATGCTGAGCAATACCAAAGGCGGCCTCATTGCAGGCGTGGGCGTTGTGCTCTTATTATGGTCGGTGATGAAGCTGCTGGGAAGCATTGAGAACAGCTTCAACGAGATCTGGGAGATCAAGCGCGACCGGGTATGGACCCGGAAGATCACGGATTACCTGTCGATCATGCTGATTGCCCCGGTGTTTATTATTTTATCCGGAAGCCTAACGGTGGGTCTGAAATCGGGCCTCGACAGCGTATTCTCCGGCCTGGCTTTTCTGAGTCCGCTGGGCTTTATCTTATTAAAGGTGTTTGCCTTTGCGCTGATCTGGGGCATGTTTGTATTCCTGTACATGGCTTTACCGAATACCAAAGTCGGATTTAAAAGTGCTGCGATAGGCGCCATCATTGCTGCCATGTTATTCGAATTGCTGGAATGGGGCTATGTGTCGTTCCAGGTGGGTGTGGCTCAGTACAATGCCATTTACGGAAGCTTCGCGGCTTTGCCCCTGTTCCTCATCTGGGTGCAGTATTCCTGGTTTGTGGTGATGTTTGGTGCGGAGCTTACCTTTGCCAACCAGAATGTGGACCATTATGAGCTGGAAAACGACATCAACAATATGAGCATCCGCTATAAGCGAGTGATTGCGCTGCTGATCGCCAATTACGTGGTGAAAAATTTCAATGAAGGGAAAACGCCTTATACAGCCATGCATATTGCCAAGAAGCTGGACCTGCCGGTACGACTTGCCCGGAACATCATTTTTGATTTCACGGAAACGGGGATCTTCAACGAGGTGAGGCTGGATGAAGACAAGGAAGTGGGCTTCCAGCCGGGCATCAGCGACAGCAAGCTCACGGTGAAATACATCCTCGATAAGCTGGATGAAAAGGGGGTGAATACGCTCCCGATGGAAGATACCGACGAGCTGAAAGTGGTGCAGGCCCTGATGAAAGACATGGACGAGCTCATGAACACAGCGCAGGGCAATATCCTGGTACGCGACCTGATAAAAGAATATCCGACGCATACCGCCGTACAGCCTTTGGTATAAATATAAATAGTATATTTGCAGGCTCAAATTGGCTTCGTAGTACAATGGATAGTATTCGGGCCTCCGAAGCTTGAGATCCAGGTTCGATTCCTGGCGAAGCCACAAAGCCTTAACAGACATGTTAAGGCTTTTTTCGTTTCTTTCAATCGTGCTTTGCACGGATTGTAAATCCGGCTAAGCGCAGCCTGGCGTGTATCATTTCAAACAATCCGGATGACACTTACACCTCAACCATTCGGATTGCCGTTACCAAATTAGCTCCAGTGCCTACGTGATTTTTCCCCTCCCGTAAAGGGAGACAATCCCCCTTACAATTACCAGTTGTTGTCGTGTACTTTGTAAAAAGGTTCAAAGCAGACTTTAATACAAACGACATGAAAAAACACTTACCCATTATCCTTTGGATGTTGCTATCCCATAGAACTATCGCTCAATGTGAAATTCCCAAAGAGATTACCCCCATCTCCGTTACCAGTAATTCCCTGACGCTGATCTGGGAGGGAAGCGCCCCGGCATATGCTGTGATTGTGAAGACGGACGATACCAAACCAAACACCAGTGAAAATGGCGTACAGATAAACGGGCATTCCGGTGAATGGAAACACCTGAGCCCCAATACCAAGTATTACGGGTTCGTTCGTTCGGTTTGCAGCGCAAGCGAAAAAAGTGACTGGTCGGATGCGGTAGTTTTTGAGACGACCGGTACTTCTGTCAACGGAGATCTCTCCAAACTCCCTCCCTCGGTACAAATCGGTGTTGGCATAGGTCCTAATTTCTCAGGGCAAAACTGGGAATATTATATTTCACCGCTGGATAATACGCTTAAACGGGATTACCTGAGCGATGTTTCTTTGGTAGGCTCCGTGGTACTTTCCTATACGCCTAAATTCAAGTACTCGAGAACAACAACCATTGCGAATCCTAATTTCGGCAAAGGCAAAGGTGGCTCAGGGAAAGAACGGGCTTTTGTAAAGCAAGAGGTTCCCAATACAGACTTTAAAGCGCCCGGCTGGTTTACCATTTTAGGAAGCTTCAATCTCGGCCAGGTAAATACGTCCATTGGTTTTAATACGCGATTAAGCGGTGGAATCGGCGTAGGCGTAAATATCCAGAACACCATGCAAATCGGTTTATTCTGCGACTTCACACAGGTAAGAGCTTTAAGAAGCAATTACAAAGACAGCCTGAATAAAGAATTAAGAATTAATAATATCCCGATAACTTCCCTGGATATAAATGATAACCGGTTTTTCAAGAACTCCAGTCAGCCCTCTTTTTCTATTAAATTCATCTACCTGTTGTCAAGAAGAAAAGACGACCTTGAAACCGGATTGAGCCCTGACGCGGGCATTCAACTAAAGAAATTCCGTTAAATCACCCCTCATCACAGGCTTTCTTCCCGGATCTCCATCGTTTCTTTCATACAGCTCATCGATCTGCGGATGATACGATTTGTTGCGCACAAGGGATATCTATTCTTTAGATTCATTACCTTTATCTGGTGCTAAAACTGCTGGTAATCAGAACGCCCGACATACAAGCTCTTCATGAGTTTTACAAGCGCCTGGGATTTCAGTTTGAGTATCATCAGCATGGTCCGTCTCCTTACCACTACTCTGCCTCGATTGGAAATACAGTGATCGAACTCTATCCTTTGGCCAAAGGACAGGCAGAGGCAGATCCCAACCTGAGGCTGGGATTTGAGCTGGAACGTTTTGATGAGGTGATGGCGGAATTAAAACAGAAGGCTATTCCGTTTATCACAGCCCCCATGCAAACGGATTCCGGTTTTATGGCGGTGGTACAGGATCCGGATGGACGAAAGGTTGAATTGTATAAAAAATAAGTTATGAGCCTGGACAGTGTTGAATTACTGGTAAGCTTCGAGAATTATTTCGGGATCAGCATTCCTGATCCTGAAGCCGAAAAAATCAATACGGTAAGCGAGATGACCGATAGCATCTGCCATCATCTGGGAATCGCATCTTCTCATACAACCCTGAGGGATGATGTGTTTGCCATTCTGAAAAAAACCTTGCTTCAAACAGGCCTCGCCGGCGGTAGCGTAAATATGAACGACTATCTCAAAGATTTTTTCAACTATAATCCGGGAACCTGGCAACAACTGGAACGGGGAACAAACCTGAGCATTCCCCCTTTCCCGGTAGTTAAGAATGATGCCTTGATTGGAAGAATCATTTCACGCATTGCCTGGACGCCGCAGGCGGACTATGACACAGTAACTTTCTCTGACTTCTGTGACGTGGTTTGCGCCGCCAATCATCAAAAGTTCCTGAATACAAAACCTCTGAGCAGCCGTTATGAAGTTTACATAGCTGTCATGGCGATTACGGAAGATAAAACCGGCGTAGACCTTTATGAGATAAAGCCGGACAAGAGCTTCACAGCTAATTTCGGGATTGATTAATTATCGTAAGCAGGCTCCGCACAGAAGCTAATCCTTTTTTGTGTTGCCACTCAAAATATGTATTTTCGTTTCGCACATCCTTTATCATTGTTCAATACATCCCTTATGAAGCTGTTTTTTTTCACTGCCAGTTTTTTCCTTTTGATGTCGTACGCCATTAAGGCGCAATCTCCCGATTGCAAAAAATTCAGGAACGGAAGCTTCAAAATGGAATCGAATGGCATTACTTCATTCATTGAGCGAAAAGGCAAGAGGCAGTCCGAGAAATCGCCTGCACGCGCAGGAACGTATCACTTTAAAGTGCGCTGGATAAACGAATGCACCTACACCCTCGTTCCAACCAAAGGAACCATGAAGGAAACCCTGTTCAGGGATCTTCCTAAAAATGCCATGCTTACTATTACGATCACGGAGGTAAAGGAGAACTCCTATATCCAAACCTCTACCGCCAACTTTACCGATATGATTCTCACCAGCGAAGTTTTTAGCATTCACTAAACACCTCTCTCAAAGAAAAAACACTTCATGGCCTTTTACGATCTTAATAAAGAAGCGCGTGCTGACACCGTCAGGCAAATCAGCCATACCTTACTGAAAGAGCTTCAGGCAGCTCAGGTAAAGCAAAGCACTGCTTATGCCGGAGATGAGGATACCTACATCCGCAAGGCGGCGTACCTCTCCCTGGGCAGGATTTACCTGGCGCATCCGGAATTAAGACCCGGCATCATCCGGCTGATTGATGACCTGTTATCACATCCTTCCTTTAAAGTCCGGCAAACGGCGATCAACGCTGCCGGCGAGATCGGAAAAAGCGATTTCAGGATTGTGCAGCACATTTTTGACAAAGGCTTATTTGATGAACATCATTCCCCGAGAAATGCAGTGATCGGCTCCATCAAAAAAATGGGAGAGGTGAACCCAAAGCCTGTCCTGGCCTGGTCAAAAACATACCTTCACCACAGCAACAAAGAGATCCGAAGAGAGATCTGTCATGGTATCGAGCTGAGAGGGCGCAAATACCCGGAAGATATTTTACCGATGTTGCAGGAGCTGGAGCATGATCAAACGGCACGGGTCAGGAATACGCTGGTACACGTGCTCGGGCAGATCGCCTACAAAAAAGGTTGTCTTGCTAAGGTGATCGCCCATCTGAATACCTGGGAAAACAAGGCCCTGGTGAGCGATGCCATTGAGGAGATCATCGATGTACACGAGCGGTATAAAAATTTCAGCGCTCTCACCCAGGACGAAGCCATCCGGTATATTGATAAGTTTTACAAAAAATAATTGCCCGCGCAGAAGCCATTCCCGATCTTTGACCACTATCCTTCCTACACCATGACCTCAGGCCCATACGAGCATCAAACCTTTGAAAAGACAGACCTTTCGGAGCAATCGGTTTCCAGGCAGGAGTACCAGAACTGCACCTTTATCAACTGTAATTTATCAAAAGCCCATTTCATCAACGGCAGCTTCATCGACTGCGAGTTCAAAGACTGCAACCTGTCTTTGATCCAGTTTAATAACACCGGGTTAAAAAATGTACATTTCACAGGCTGCAAGCTCACCGGCATCAACTTCAGTCACTGCAACGATTTCCTGTTCGAGGTAAGCTTTATCAATTGCCAGCTGGATTATTCCACCTTCTTTAAAAAGAAAATGATCAAAACTCATTTTACAGGCTGCTCGATGAAAGAAATGCAATTCGAGAACGTCGACCTGAGCCAGGCCCTGTTCAAGGATTGCAATCTGATGGAGACTTCTTTTGTGAATACCATCCTGGAAAAAGCGGATTTCCGGACGGCCAGCTATTACACCATCGACCCTGAAATGAACCGGATGAAAAAAGCGAAGTTCTCACACACAGGCATTGCAGGCCTGCTGGGCAAGTATGGCCTGGAGATCGAGTTTTAAAACACACCCGAATTACCGCAGGCTGAACCTCACCTTGTAGAGCTTGCTGAGCCCGTTCCCGCTTCCGCGGATCACGCGGTCATACTCCTCAAGATCCTTAAACTTCTGCGGCTGCAAGGAGTTCCTCCTGCTTGTAAAATACAGCATTTCTTCCCGCTCGTCATAGAAATGGCAGTACTCCATGAATTTTGTGTTGATGCTTTTTCCCAGGTTCTCCGCTTTGCCCCAGCTTCCTGACCGGTCTTTCCTGGAAAGATAAAGATCGCCGCTCCCCAGCCCATCGCTGCTGTTGTATTTGGTGAAGAAGAGAAAATGATCATCCCGGGATACAAAGGCATTAAACTCCATGCCGCTGCTGTTTACATTGGCCGTTAAAGGCACCGGCTCTTCATAGGCGGTTCCGTTCCAGCGGCACAGGTAAATATCGTCTTTCCCCAGTCCTTCGGGTGTTTCCGAGGTGAAGTACAAATTATTTCCGGACGAAAGCGAAGGATAAAACTCGTCGCGCTCACTGTTTACAGGCTTTCCCATGTTCACCGGTTCCGACCAGGCCGACGAAGGGTCTTTCCGTTCCACATACCAGATATCGTAATCTTTTGCGCTGTCACTCCTGGCTTTCAGCGGTCTGTTGGAAACAAAATAAAGCCGCTTCTGGTCGGGAGATAAAAAAGGCTCAAGGTCGGAACAGGTACCGGAGAACTCCATTAATTGGGGCTCCGACCATTCTGCCCCTTTTTTTTTCATGACCGCTATCCGGGAAATCTCCTGGAAAGAACTTTGTACAGAGAAATAGCATTCGCTATGGTCATCAGAAATACAAAAGTCCCGCACATTGAGAAAGCGATCGAGCTTTTCACTCATCAGCTCTACCTTACCTGCTACCTGGCTATATCCCATGATTGACGAAAGAACACATGCCACTAAAATGATTCCTGCCTTTTTAATCATACCCGTAAATTATTGTTCCCTAAAGTTTATGAAAATTTCATCCTTACCGGATATTTTAATCCATGAAAATAACCGGCCAACCGATTATCCGGGATGGGAAAATTTAGGTATATTCGTATCAATCACCTGACTATTTGTACCGTGACCAGGCTTGTAACTTATCTGTTTGTATGGACGCTGCTAAGCTCTTCGACGCTTTCTGCACAGGAGTTTTCCGGATCTAAGGCCGGAGACGCCTCCCGAAGCATGAACCGGCAGCTCGACAGCCTGATGAACCGGATGCCTGTATTCGGCAAGACTACGATCGTGTACCGGCAACAGCAGCGGGTTGTAACGGATACGATTAACATGAGCCGCTATAAGCTCCAGAAAGATGATTCCTGCATTCTGTTTCGCTACAAAGGCAAAACAGAAAAGCAAATCCGGGCAGCCGATATGTGGGGCATTGTGAATGAATATGGCGAACGCAGGCGTTTATACAACGGTAAGTCGCTCACCTTATGGCGTACGGAGGCTCCCTATGTATACCGGGTAGAAACCAATTTCACCGTGTATTACTATTTCAGCGAAACGCTTTCGGGAACAGTCTATCCTCTCAGCAACGACCTTGTCGAATCAACGATACAGGACGAAGCCACGAAAAACCAACTATATTCCTACATGCGCCGGTATGATATTTCGGGAACAGGTGTGGATAAAAAGCCATCGCAGGAATTTTTACTTGCCACAGCGGATTTTCTTCTCGAATTCGGTATTAATTTCACAGGGATTATTCTGGAATGTTTTTTAAATTCGTTGTGCAAATAAAAATAACCACCTAAAAAATATCAACCAATATGTCAAACACCCTTATTACCATAGAAGCAAGCATTAACGCACCGGTGGAAAACGTATGGAAAACCTGGTCGGAGCCTGAGCACATTATGAAATGGAACAGTGCCTCCGAAGACTGGCATACCACCAAAGCAGAGAACGACCTGCGCGCCGGCGGTAAATTCCTTTCACGCATGGAGGCCAAAGACGGCAGCTTCGGCTTTGACTTTGCCGGAATTTATACCCATGTGAAACCGCATGAGCTGATTGCCTATACCCTGGGAGACGGCCGCAAAGTAAGCGTTACCTTCACGTCGCAGGGGATGAGCACACACATCAAAAGCGAATTTGAACCGGAAGCTGAAAATCCTGTGGAAATGCAGAAGGCAGGCTGGCAGGCTATTCTTGATAATTTCAAGAAATATGTAGAGGCATAAGCTCTTGTCCTCATGATGTAAAAAAAGGACCCGGCATAATCCCGGGCCCTTTTCATGTCACGTCATTTTTCAAATCCGTTTCTATTCCGTCACAACGATTTTTTGCACCTCCGCCTGAGATGCCTGCCGGCATACCAGGAAATAAATGCCCTGTGAAAGACCTTCGATCTGTAAGCGGTGATTATTCCCATCATTCAGACTGACCGTTTTTACCAGCTCTCCGAGGCTATTGACCAGGCTTAAGGCCATATCAACATCTGACACAACGGTAAACGATCCCTTGTTGGGATTCGGATAGAAGCGGATCTCCGGCCCGGCAGCACTCACATCCTCAAGGCCTGTACAGGGCGATACATTTTGAACGACTGCCAAGCTGGCCGTGCAGCCATTGGCATTTGTGCCACTCAGGGTATAGGTTGTCGTCACCGTAGGACTGATGGCAATAACCGTTGTTTGTTGTGTGGTGCTCCAGGTATAAGAAAGGGCTCCGGAAGCCGTCAGCGTAGCCGTCTGGCCGGTACACAAGGTGGCTTTGCTGGTCGTGGCTCCCAAAGCAGGCAGGGTATTTACCGTGACGGATTTCACCGCCGTGCTGCTACAGCCGTTTGCCGAAGTACCTGTTACCGTATAGGAAGCAGAGGATGTCGGGGTAAAGGCTACACCATTCATCACGCCTCCTGTCCAGGAATAAGTCGTTGCACCGCTACCTGTGAGCGTTACCGGGGAGCCTGCACAGATAGCCACGGAAGGAGAAACCAAAGCGCTCACCGAAGGCAGGGCGCTCACCGTTATAGAGCTGACTGCGGTGTTGGTACAGCCGTTTGCCGAGGTTCCCGTTACTGTATAAGAAGCCGATGATGCCGGCACAAAGGCCACACCGTTCACGACTCCACCGGTCCAGGTGTAGGTAGCAGCCCCGTTGCCACTGAGGGTAAGCGAAGAGCCTGTGCAAATGGTTGAGGAAGGAGAGGCAGAAGCGCTTACTCCCGGCAAGGGATTGACTGTAACCGACACGGCGGCAGAGCCGTTACAACCGTTGCCATCCGTGCCATTCACGGTATACGTTGTTGTAAGTGAAGGTGAAAAAGCCATCCCGTTTGTGATGCCGTTGGTCCAGGTATAGGTAGTAGCGCCCGTTGCGGTTAAGGTCACCGGCGAGCCATTACAGATTGCGGAAGATGAAGCGGCAACTGTAAGCGTGAGCAAAGGGGGCTGTGTGATTGCCAGCGTTGGGGACAGCATACAATTATTGGCATCTGTAATCGCCAGGGTGTAGGTTCCTGCACTCAGGTTAGCCGCCATGGCAGCATTGCCTCCCGAAGGAGACCAGCTGTAGGTATAAGGCCATGTGCCGCCATTGACGGTAAAGGTTGCCGAGCCATTGGAGCCGTTAAAACAGCTGACATGTGTTTGTGCAGACAGTGTGGCTGATAAAGGAGCCGGCTCTGTGACAGTATAGGTACTCATGGTGGTTGCCGAAGAGGCGCTTGTAACAAAACAGGTGTATATACCGGCCGCTAAGCCGGATGCCACCGCCGAAGTTCCGCCGGAAGGCGACCAGGAGTATGTATAAGGAAGCGTGCCTCCCGTTGCATTTACCGAGAGCGTCGCTGCTGCCTGTCCATGACATGGGACAGGAGCCGTTTGGGTGATGGTGGACGTAAAGGCAGACGCAGGGCCGGTAACCGTGCCTCCAAGGCTCATGCCTGCCGATCCAAAGACATAAAATGTTCCTACGCTGCTTCCACCTGTAGGAAAAATCCGGAATTTAACGACGGTTCCGGGAGGTACGTTTTGCAGATCGGGCACACTGCTTAGGTTAACAGGCGTGATGGGAACACCGGTTGTTACGGTACTGGTCAGGCTGGTCAGCGTGCCGATCACCGTATAAGTACTGCTGCTGCCAAAGGTATATTCGAGGGTGCCTGCATTGGGCCCCGTATTGGATCTTCTGTAGGATAAATTAAAAGTGCTGAACGATACGGTATATCCGGGATTGGCGCTTACCGTAAAGGTCGCATCCTGGTTGGCCGCTCCGGCCCAGTTGACAGCCCCCCAGGCATTGGCAATGGGCGAGCCTGTTGTGGCAAGACCTGCACCGCGTGTCAACCCGCCGACAGTAATACCCGTAGCAGTAGCTGTGGGCGCCCAGGGCGAAGGCCCGTAGGCCGATAATCCCGATGGGTTCCAGGAAGCTATCTGGGCATAGACGGAGGAGGTGAGGATGAGCAAGAGGAAAATGCAGAATGGGTTTCTTTTCAATTGATTCATTGGTCGTTTCAGATTTAGATTGTATAAATAGTCGCATTATGAAATGCAAATAAGCTGCCCCTTCCGGAGCAGCTTATTTTACTGGGTAAAATTACTTAGGAACGCATCTTCCTATTTGTCAGACAGCTTTTGGATTTTAAGTGTTTGTACCTGGTCGCCTGTAGCGATGCGGCAGAAATAAAGGCCGCTGCTCACAGCATTACCTGCGGCATTGGTTCCGTTCCAGTTGAACTGGTGAGTTCCTGCAGCGAACATGGTGTTCGTGAGCTCAGCTACTTTTTTGCCTGTGATATCGAGGATCTCGATTTTCACCTGGCTGGCAGTGCTCAGTTTTACTTCAAACATGGTTGCTTCATTGAACGGGTTAGGATATACGTTCACAGCAGATACCTGGTTGTTGATAGAAGTTGTAGCCTCATCATTGCCGGAAATGAATTTTCTTGTGTCGCATGGGCCAACATAGCCACCTGCTTCGATCAGGCCTTGTACAGCTGATGAATCAGCGCAAACAGTCGATGTACCTGTGCAAACGATCACATTGTTTTCTTCGCAGCAAGTGTTCAGAACAACGATGTTGATGGATTCGATGGCCTTGCAACCGTTAACGTCCGTAGCTACTACAGAGTAAGACGTTGTTACAGTAGGGCATACCACGATACCAGCTGTTGTTTCGCTGGTGCTCCAGGCGTATGTGAAAGGCGTTGCACCTGTAGGAAGAGCCGTTAAGTTAACGCACTGCGGGCCGTAGCACTGAGTGATTACCGGTACATCACCGTTATCAATCACCACTGAAGGAGCATCAAATACATTTACCTGTACAGTACCGGTGTTAGAGCAACCGCTTACAGCGTAATCACCTGTTACCACGTATACGGTAGAGCCCGTAGGGCTTGCCGTTACGACTTTACCTGTAGAAGGCGTTGTACCTGCTGACCATGAGTAAGTACCGTCCATCGTGTGTGCGCCTAAACCGGATACATCATCCGTAGAGAACAGGTCCCACTCCGTTGTAAGCGTTGTGAATCCGCTTTGTCCTGGAAGACCTGGGTTCACAGTGATTCCTGAATATACAGACGCTTTTCTGCGCAGGGTTTTATCAAGAGTAGAATACCCACCGGCACCATTCCACTGAGAGATAGGATCGACACCGATCACACCGAAAATGTCCACGTAAGAAGCAGTGGATATTTTGTACAGACCGATGGCATCGTTACCGTTTTGTACAACAGCTCCTGTTGTCACAGTAGGAACGGCAAGAGATGCTGCCCCAGGATTTCTAAGAACCAAAACGCCACCGTCGGCAATTGATAAACCTGTCAGAGAAAACGTGATTGGGGTTGTGGATCCGTTTTGGAAAGCATGGTATACATAATCTGATAAATCAGCGATGTTAGCACCTGTACCATTATAGATCTCGGTGTATTTGGTATTTCCTGTTCCCTCTACATACTCAGTGATGAACAGATCCGGTGCCAATGTCCTTGCCGTGAGCGTAGACGTTCCGCTACCGCAGATATTAGTTGCCGAACCGCCAACAATCGGTGCCGGGTAAACCAACACTCTTACCGGAGAAGTGGCAGTAGCAGTACATCCACCAACAGCAGTCACCGTGACGTTGTATGTTGCCGACTGGCTCACAGAGATGGTTTGTGTAGTTGCGCCGTTCGACCACAGGTAAGAAGCACCTGTATTAGCCGAAAGAATGACGCTTCCGCCATTGCAAAAAGTGGTTGCACCGCTGGCTGTAATGCTGGCCGAGCAGGGAGTTGTGGTTCCGCCACCGGTAGCGCCAAGCTGAACGTCGTCGATACGGTATTGTGTAGCCGTACCGGTTTGCCTGAAACGAATGCTCACATTGGTTCCTGTCGGAACAGAAGCTGTTGTGGTACGGGCATACCATTTGGAGGTACCGCTGCCGGTTGGCAAAGCGGCATAACCTAAAGCCGTATAAGCTCCTCCGTTAACACTTGCTTCCACCAGCAGGTCGGCGCCTGTACTGGCATTTGTGCTTTTGGAAATACCGAAGTTAAGCACGCCCGGAGTCAATGTAGATGTGTTGATCCCGCTGATCTCAAAAGACCTTCCAACGGTATTGGTAATAAAGATATTGGCGTTACCGGATGCCGGCGTTCCGGAGGCGAGCGTGTAGCTTGCCGAAGGAGAGGTGTTCCTTACATCGGCTGTACCGGTATAAATAAATGGAATGGATGCTGTGGAGAAACCAACAGAGGCCGTTGCAATAGAAGACGTCCCGGTTACCGAGCCGAAGTTTTCTGTGAATGCCTGTGCAAAGCTGCCATAAGGCAAAGCCAGCAAGCCTCCGTACATAACGTGTTTAAGTAGTTTTTTCATGATCTTTGTTTTGGGTTAGTAGTTAATAAATTGAATGATGAGTGGTGCAGATTATTCCATGGCCTTAGAACATGACAAATGTAGAATGCAGTCGTAAAGAAACATCCTGCAACATGTACAGTCTTTCTTATGATTCATCTATGTTTACAGACACGGCGCCCCGAAAAATTTAATGAAATGTATGACTCAGATTCAAAATCACGATGCTAACTCAACGCACACGAGATAAAAAATTTACATGCATCCGCGTAGTTTTACGCGAGTACGTCTAAACAAAAAAAAGAAAGCTATGCTTCCGAAATAGCTGTCATTATTGAGCTACAAGGCCACGCTCTTCATTCATTCAGCCTTAAGCCTATGTAAATTTATCGTAAGCTATCCCAAGTCACAGCCTGTGCCATAAAACTGGTGTGGTTATTTTATGCAAGCGGATTTATGTAGAAACAGGGCTCAGCATCGTATTAAAATTTTCAACGAAAGCGACGAAACCCTTTGTTCATGAGGCATTCAAGACATCCTGCAATTTCACAAAAGCACGCACGGCCCAAGAAACCAGGTAATATTACGTGGAATATCAGGTCATCATCATAACGTTTGAGCCTATACCTTCTGTCTGCAACAGCGCAACGTTTCGCTAAAAAACAGAATGCAACATCCCTTTTTAAGGTTCTTCAACATGGCTTCTTTTTTAACGTGCCAGGCAGTCCCATTCCAACAGCAAGCAAATCGTCCTGATGGCACCTGCTCTTGTTCCGGAGAGGTGAAGAGAAAATAAGTATATTTAATCCCTACTTATTTTTAATCATAACCTCCGTTGATAAAATAGCATGATAACAGAGATCAGGGAAGAAATCCTGCAGGACCACGACGCTGTATACATCATCCACGAGCTGGCCTTCAAACAAGCGAATGAAGCAGACCTTGTCAATGCCCTGCGCAAAAGCACAGCCTTTATTCCGTCTCTTTCCCTGGTAGCCATAACCAACCGGGCAATCAGCGGGCATATCCTTTTTACAAAAATCCGCATTAAGAATAGCGCTTCCGTGCATGAAAGCCTGGCGCTTGCTCCTGTATCCGTTCACCCCGACTATCAGAGCCAGGGCATCGGCGGCATGCTCATCCGAACAGGCCTCCAAAAAGCCCGGGAGCTGGGATATGATTCCGTGATTGTGCTCGGCCATGAGCATTATTATCCGAAATTTGGTTTTCTACCGGCGGCCGGATGGCAGATCAAAGCGCCTTTCGAGGTGCCCTCTGATGCCTTTATGGCCCTGGAACTTAAGCCGGGAGGCCTTTTGGGAGTGAATGGCACGGTAGAATATGCCAAAGAATTTGAAATGGTATGATTTGCAGGATGGCACTTGAGCGTTAAGGTTTTTTCTAAAAATAGGTTAAGAAAATCGTTTTTTTTAAAAAAGGTCTATATTTGTACTGTTGAAAGCAAAATATAAAATACTATTTTCTTCTCTCCTGTTGGCGGTTGTTGTATTTGCAGCTGTGCCAAAGGTTTACATTCACTCGCTTCTGGGCCACACGCACGAGGCGATTGAGACAACGACTTCAGGGCTTTCCTTCCATAACGACCAGAACACCAAAGATTGTGATTTCGAAAAATTCGATACGCCGGTTTATTATACGGTTTTCAAATTCATTCTGACCTTTCTTCCTTTTAAAGAGCCAAGGGAACATTCCTTTCTCTACAAACAGGGAGATACGACTTCCAATAAATACACGACGCCTCCTTTGCGCGGTCCGCCGGTGGCTTGATTTACACGGTCAGTAAATTAAGTCATTAACCATTAAAACGGAATTATTGAAGTTTATACCACTGGCGATCATTCGCTTTTATCAGTACAGCATTTCTCCGCTTTTGAAACCATCCTGCCGCTATACGCCTTCGTGTTCGCAGTATGGAATAGACGCCATCCATAAGTATGGTGCCTTCAAAGGCAGCTGGATGGCATTGAAACGCATTTTGCGTTGTCATCCCTGGGGAGGAAGCGGTTATGATCCGGTAAAATAAGCCTTGTCGTTTTCCAACACCATTTTTTATGTTGAGTATATGCCTACGCATATTCCTTCCTGCATTATTGCTATGCATCGTACAGCCTGTTTTTTCTCAAACGTCGGGCACATGTCCTTTTGTGCTGAGCGGTAAGGTCATTGACCTGGATGATGGCAAAGAGCTGGATGGCACTTTTGTGATCCTGAAAGAAAACAACCAGACGCAGATCACGAATGCGCACGGGAACTTTAAGTTTGCGGGGCTTTGTGCCGGCAGGCATGAGCTTGTGATACAGCATGTGGGCTGCAGGGATACGGTGATCGGCGTCGAGATCAAAAAGGATCTGAAGCTGACCATCAGGCTGCCTCACAGCGCAGTGGAGCTGGATGAGATCGATGTGATGGATAAGCAGCCGGACATGATCAAATCGCAAACGGTCAATGACATCAAAGACAAGGACCTGGACCGGACCCGGGGACAATCGCTGGGAGAGTCGCTGAAGCTGGTGAGCGGCGTGACAACCCTGAATACGGGAAGCACCATCTCCAAGCCGATGATCCATGGGATGCAGGGCTACAGGATCCTGATCCTGAATAACGGCATCCGCCAGGAAGGCCAGCAGTGGGGCAATGAGCATGCGCCGGAGATCGATCCTTTCATTGCACAGAAGCTCTCGGTGATCAAAGGGGCGAATGCCGTACGCTACGGCAGTGATGCCATGGCGGGTGTGATCCTGGTAGAGCCTAACGACCTGCCGGATACGGCAGCGGTAACGGGTGAGCTAAACCTCGTGGGCATGAGCAACGGGCAGGCGGGCGTGGCCTCAGGTATTTTGCAGGGTTACTTCGATAAGCTGAAAGGCCTGAGCTGGCGTGTGCAGGGTACTTATAAGAAAGGCGGCAACATTCAGACGCCCACCTATTACCTGAAAAATACGGGTATCGAGGAAATGAACTATTCCTATACGCTTGGCTATCATCGTAAAAACATTGGCGTGGAAGCCTACTACTCGCAATTCAATACAAAGGTAGGTATCTTCACGGGTGCCCACATCGGCAACCTCACCGATCTGAAAGCGGCCTTTAACTCCGCCAAGCCGCAGGACAGCCTTGCTTCGTTTTCTTACGATATCGGCCGGCCTTACCAGGACGTGAGCCATGAGCTGGCTAAAGCCAAAGTGCATATTCACCTGGCGCCACGCTGGCTCATGAATGTACAGTATGCCTACCAGTATAACATCCGCAAGGAGTTCGATAAAACGCTCCCGCGCAGCACCGGCTATGTGGATCCGAACAAGCCCGACCTGGATTACCGCATTGCATCGCAAACGGTGGACCTTGTGCTGGAGCACCTCAACATCAAATCCTTTCGCGGGCAGTTTGGCGGCAGCTTCATGAACCAGAAAAACGTGTACCTGGGCCGGTTCTTTATTCCGAATTTCCTGAACAACACATTCGGCGTCTTTGCCTCAGAGCGCTATGTGAGGCAGCACATCGAGCTGGAAGCCGGCGTGCGGTATGATCAGAAAAACCTAAAGTCCTATTACTACATTGGCAATGCGCTTCAAGCGCCCGATCTGAATTTCAGTAATATTTCCTGGAATGTGGGTTCTATTATCAAGCCGGAAGAAAATTTCAATGTCTTTATCAATGCAGGCTCTGCCTGGCGCGCGCCGGCTCCCAATGAGCTCTACAGCAACGGCCTTCATCAGGGGCTCGGTTCCATCGAACGCGGCGATCCCAACTTAAAAACGGAACAGGTATACAACATCACTGCTACCGCCCTATACCAGCCTCAAAACTACACGCTTGAAATAACGGCCTATCACAACCAGTTCAGCAATTTCATTTACCTCAATCCGGCCACGCAGCCGGAGCTCACCATCAAAGGTGCCTACCCGGTTTTTAATTACAAACAGGCTGATGCGCGCATCAGCGGACTGGACGGGAAAGCAAGCGCAGAGCTCTTTAAGCATTTACAGCTCACGGCAAAAGCCATGATCCTGCGGGCCTGGAATTACACGATCAGGGATTACCTGGTATATATGCCATCCGACCGTTATTCGCTCGACGCAAAGGCCTTTACGGATCTCTCAAAATCGGTGAAGGAAGCCTATGTGCAGATTGGTTATCAATACGTGACCAAACAGTGGCGTGTGCCTGACAGCACGGATTTTGCACCTCCGCCAAAAGCCTATGGCTTACTGAGCGCTGAGATCGGAGCAGGCTTCAGATTCGGGAAACAACGCCTGAACATCAGCTTCGCTGCTACCAACTTATTGAATGCTCAGTACAGGGACTACCTGGACCGCTTCCGCTATTTTGCCAACAGCCAGGGAAGGAATTTTACACTAAGGATTAAAGTGCCACTGGTGATTTATGATAAGTAGATAGGAGTAGTGAGAGTGAGTCAAGAGATAGAATACGAATAAGTAAGAATGATAATTACGAATTCAATACGAATATACTAATCTATGTTTTCAAATCTACTGCATACCCGGATTAGTATATTCGTATGAGATCGGTAATAATAAAATACAATAGACAACAACCATTGTTCCCGTACAAAAACAACAATTAACCAATAAAAACAACAAGCAAATGACAACAACCACCAAAACCATTGCCTGTGTGGCAATCGCAGCGCTGAGCTTCAGTGCCTGCAAAAAGAAAGATCATCAAATAGATGTGCCTGCGGTAGACAATCCTATTGCGCCGACCGATCCGCCGGAGGTGATCACCACGGTGCGCCTGGCCCTGAAAGACTCGGCAAGCGGCATCGTCAAAACCTATGCCTATAAAGATCCCGACGGAGACGGAGGAGCCGCAGGCTCATTTCTGAATGAGAGTGGCACACACGATACACTCGTCCTGCTTTCCAACACCACCTATTTCACGCAGGTGTACATCCTCGATGAATCAAAGAACCCGACGGATAGCACTTCCAACGTCATCGCCGGCGAAGAATCCAATGAGCACATGCTGTTCTTTAACGGCAACCCGGCAGCTACCGGAAACAATGCCAATACGGTCATCAGCAGCACGGTCCCTTATACTGTTCAAACCAATGGCAGTAACATTGTGATCAGATACCTGGACATCGATAACGGCAATCCTCAGCGCAGCGTGGGCCTCAAAACACGCTGGAGGGCTGCGGCTTCCACTGCAGGAACGACCTATCCGCTCACAGTGACCTTAAGGCACCAGCCGGGCGCGAAGGATGGCACTTATGCCCCGGGGGAAACGGATGTGGAGATCACCTTCAAAGTAAAAGTTAATTAAAACGATTGGTTAAAGAGCAGGCTGTTGTTGGCCTGATCTTTTCATTGGAATTTGCTTGTAAAAAAGGCCGTATTCCGTTAAGAATACAGCCCTGGTAAATCTAATGATTGCGAGACCTGATTTGGCGATCGGGTGATTTAATGACTTAAATCACGGGGCCTTGCAGACCAATAAACTTAGTGCTATAAAAATAATCAAAAAGATGGCACAAGCGCTTCCGGAAGAAAAGCCGGAAGCGTTTTTTATACAGATAACAGCCTATGGCTTGCCGGCGCTAATCCCATCCAGAAGCGCCGTGTAGGAACCTGCGCAGCTTTTCCGGGAATATTTTGTGATGGCTCCCGGCTGAATGACCAGGTTTTGAGCTTTATAGTTGTGATACAGCTCTCTAACGGCCTGCTTCATGCCTTCGTAATCATCAAAGCCGAATAAGCTGCCGGCGCCGGTTTCCCGGAGGATCTCTGCTGCATCGCCATCCGGAAGGCCGATTCCGAATATAGGTCGCTGCGCCGCCAGGTACTCGAATAATTTCCCGGAAAGCACGCCTTTGTTATTGGGTGTATTGTTTAAGGGCAGCAGCAACACAGGAGACTGCGCCATCACCTTTACCACGTCGCTGTGCGGCATGTATTCCGTTTTTTGTGCATTGGCTTCCAGTCCTTCTGCTTTGAGGTTTTCAAAAACGATGGCGTCGGTTTTCCCGGTAAATTTGAGCACCAGGTCTTTCTTCAGCTGCGCATCTTCGCGGCACAGATCGCCCAGCACCTTCCACAGCGTATATGGGTTCCGGTCCTTGTTGAGGGCCCCTGTATGATGGAACAGGAAACCGGGAAGAGGTGTCAGCGCTTCGGTAAACTTAAAGTCATCCTCATCGTAGCCATTGGTGATCACCTCTACTGTTCTTCCACCCAGCACTTCGAGGTCGGCGCCACAGCTTTTGCTCACAGTCACTACCCTATCGGCTTTGGTTAATACCGTTTTTTCCAGGCGCTTATGTTTTCTATCGGCAAAGCCCGAGAGCTTCAGCTGATCGTAAAAATCGATCTGTGTCCAGGGATCACGGAAATCGGCGATCCAGGGAAGATTGAACTTCTCTTTCAGCCCAAGCGCGATCAGGTGCATGCTGTGCGGCGGCCCCGTGCTGATCACCGCATCGATGGCATTCGTTTTAATATACTCCGACAGGTATTTCACAGAAGGTTTGATCCAGAACATGCGGGCATCGGGAATAAAGAAATTCCCGCGGATCCATATCATCGCCGCCTGTAGCACTGTATTTTCTTTTCCTTCGGATAAGAATCCCTGGTTTACCGTTTCCGTTTTTTTCTTGCGCATGATCCGGCGGTAAATGTCGTAAGGCTCGGTAATGGCGGTTTTGAGCACGGTAAGGTCTTTCGGCACATCGTGTAGCAGCGTGTCATCGAAGATCGGGAAATCGGGGTTGGAGGGCGTATAGATGACCGGCTCCCAGCCAAAGCCACGGAAATACTTGCTGAACTTGAGCCAGCGCTGTACTCCCGCCCCGCCTGTGGGAGGCCAATAGTAGGTAATGATGAGAACTTTTTTCATACGTGTCTTCCTTTCGCCACCAGGCTATGCCCTATTATACTTTCCTGAACCTTGCTGAGATCATTTGAAATAGATCAGGTGCAATATGAAGCTTATAGATGGTTAAAATATAAATCCCTGAAACAATGCCGCCTTTTATCACTAAGTTAATAAAAGGACTGCTTGTCATCTCCGGCAGGAAAAAAGAAACCAGGCTACAGAGCACGATCAACACGGCAATGTAAACCGAGCTGAGGGTATAGGGCTGGAATTTGAATTTCCAATAGATGAAGAGGAATTTCATGGCATTGTAAATGAAGGAGCCGATCGCAGAAGCGATCGCGGCACCGTAGATCCCATAAACCGGGATCAGGAGAAGATTTAACACCACGGTAATGACTAAGGTGCCAACAAGTAAGACCGTTCCGAGAATATAATACCTTGAGTAAAAAATGAGCGCGGAATTAATGCCCGTCGAGATATTGATCAGGCTTCCGAGGCTAACGATATACACTACACCGAGGCAGCTTTGGTATTCTCCGGATAATTTTGCAATCTCATACACATAACCTATACAAGCATTAATGCCGATGAATAAAAGCCCACCGATCAATAACAAATACTTCACGGAATCCTTATAGATCTTTTCTATTTCGGTCATATTGCCTTTTGCAAAGTTGTCTGCTATTTTGGTATGACTGATCCTCTCCAGGGCACCCAGAGGGACTTCAATAAAAGAAGAGATGTATACAGCCGTCGTATAGATGGCTACCAGCCCCAATGATGATGAACCGAGAATAAATCCATCGATCTTCCGGATACCGATCGACGCAAAGGAGGCCAGGCAGAGCAACAAACCGAATTTCAACATGGCCCTGGGGCTATGAGTCCGGAAGAGCTCCTTATTTGGCTTAAAGGAGATCTTGTCGACCAGGAGAATATAGGCCATGATCAGCACCAGTTCGATGGCGTAAAGCCCGATGAACAGGTATACATAGACGTCCAGACTGACCAGCCTGTTGAAATACAGGATGGTGACTACAGTCACGCCAATCCTCAAAAAAATATCATTCAAAAAAGACGGCACCGTAGACTTGAACAGGGATTGACAATACGCTGTAGTTACCGTTATCGCCGATACAATGAACATGAAGGGAAATATAAAATTAAAGTACCTGACAAACAGACCGGCGTCCTCTTTATACAGATCTGTGATCGACGGCTTAAGGATGAGCAGTACAGAAGCCGAGATCGCAAAGCCTATGAAAAATACGAGGAGTACAAACCCCCCAAAACCATGATGCTTTTTTTCGACATCCTTAAAAAAGGGGAAAAACTTGACGATGATGTTCGGGAGGCCGAGAGGTACCGCCAAACCTGCGAAGTAAGCAAAATCATACAAAAGCCGTGTAAGACCAAGCTCCTGGGGACTAAGCAGCTTAGGCTGGATAAAAATAAGATTGATGACACCTATGAAGACCCCAATGTAGGTGATCACCGTATTTCTTATGCCTTGTTGCTTAATGACTCCCACCCTATCCTAATTTGTTGATCAGAGATAATAACTTTTGCTTCCTGTTTTCAAACGTAAAATTGTGCTTAATCCTTTCCCGGGCATGTTTACCCAGGCTGTCCAGCACATCACTTTTTAAAGCGCTATCAATGATAGCCGATAAATCATCTGTATTTTTATGTTTGAGGATAAAGCCTGTATCGGAAACAATATCCGGCATTCCTCCTACATTGGAAACGATGGGAACGCATTCGCACAACATCGCCTCCGACAAGGCGTTGGGAAAGCCCTCTGATACAGAGAGCTGCATGTAAAAGCGCATCCTGCTTAAAAAGCGCTGCAATTCCTCATTGGGAATTTTGTCTAACAGCTTGACATTCGGAGGAGGCTGTTTTTGAATGGCTCCGCCTCCCACAATATAAAAGGTCGCTTCCGGAAAGCGCGATGCTACCTCAAAAATAAGATCGATGCCTTTCAGCTCAAAGCCGAAGCGTGATCCGAGCCCCGCTCCTACGGTCACAAAAGAAGCGGCTTGCTTCCCGGTATCGCAAAACCATTTATCGCTATCATAGCCGTTGTAAACGACTTCACAGCGGGTTTTAATGCCCGGAATAAAAAAACGGAATCCCTGTTTAGGATAATCCTTATCCTGGTAGGTATAATCGTATTCCACCAGGGTCTGATGAACCGGAATGATGAGGTCGCAGCGCCTGAAACAGAAGGTGGTGGTTGCACGGAGAAGCCTTGTATAAAAATTTCCATACCTGATCGATGGAAAAGAAACACAATCGGTTCCTCCCGCAATCACTACCGAACGCTTAAAAAACAACCTGGAAAACAAGATGGGGAAAAAAGCATAGTGCCCTGCAAACTGGCATACAATAAGCTTTGCGGAGATTATATGACGCAGAAGGAATCCAATCTGCTGTAAAAAGCGAAATGGATATTTTCGCTTATCATGGGTGTCAAAAAAAAAATCCAGCACCTTATAATCTTCGCGAAAAATCTCTATATCTTTTACTACAAAAGACGATAAGCCCACATGAAAGTATAACAACCGCTCTTTCTCCAAAATCAATAAAATTTGCTTTTGGTATTCTCTATAGCGCGTACAACCTTAGGCTTCACCTGAAGCCCTTTTACCGTCATATCTTTTTTCAATACAATGGCCAAATAATCGTTTACACTGAAATGCAGGGAATATGGATTCATGGAATATAACTTGAATCCGTATGGATAGCAATTGTTGAGCAAATCCTGCATAGAAAGCGACTGATCAATGATCTGCAATTTGGAAGGATCGTTTGCCCTTACCCAGTTAAGGTAATTGGGTTCCGGAATATTAATGATCACAACGGCATCCGGCGCAGTCAGCCTGGAGACCGTTTCAAAGATATTGGCATGTTGCTCTACAGGAATATGCTCTAACACATCGGGAAAAACCACAAAGTTGAATTTGGTCGCATGGCTGAAATGACTCATGTCGTTCACCAGGAACTCTGCCTTTGGATGAAAGCCATTCAGCTTTTTTGCCATCTCAATGCTTTCCGAGCTGATATCGAGTCCTACAAAACTACCACGGCTTATATGCTTGAGGATCAAATGGCTGACAGTTCCTATCCCACATCCGATCTCCAGAACATTGGAGTCCGGTTGAAGCCCCGCTTGCTTTAGGTTTTTAAAAATGGTGCGGTGCCTGATGTTTATCCCGAGTTTTTTCTGATGTTCTTTAAAGGTATCGTAATATGCTTTAACTTCTTCTTTGGTTGCCATAGCTCAAATATACGGATAGGGCTGAAATAAAAAAACAGGCTTTACCTATTCTAATCAGGGATTTTCGGGGTATTGCCGTGTTATTTCCTATCCAGCAGCGCCAAAATCTCCGTTTTTTTCCGGCGTGAAACTTCAAAGGTTGCCTCGTTGATAAGCTTGATGATACAGACCTCGCCTTTGGTGTAGCTCTTCACGAACCGCAGGTTAATGTAAATGCCCTTATTGATCTGAATAAAGTAAGGATAGGCATCGAGGATAAACTCAAACTCGCTCAGCTTCCTGGAGCTGGTGTAGCGCTCTTCCGCTTTGGTCATAAACATGCTATAGCCGTCTTCCGCTTCCACATACATAAGGCTATCCACATCCAGCAGGATCACTTCATGCCCTCTGTGTACCGGAATTTTGGTGATGATGGCATCCTTGCGATTATACACTTTGATAATTTCCTTCAGATTATGCACATTGGAAAGCTTATTATCGAACCGGAGTTTCACCTGCTGAAGCGTATGCCTGAACTTACTCTGGTCGATCGGCTTCAACACATAATCCATCGCGTTGAACTCGAATGCCTTAATGGCATACTCATCAAAGCCCGTTACAAACACCACTTCAAACTCATTGGTCTCGAATTTCCCCAACAGGTCAAACCCGCTTCCTCCGGGCATTTTAATGTCCAGGAAAACCAGGTCGGGCTTAAGCCTCCTGATGATGTCGTAACCCGAGTCGATGTTATCCGCCTCCCCGATGATATGGTAAGCGGGATTGAGCCTCGCAATAAAATCACGGATGAGCTCCCGGTTAAATGATTCGTCGTCTATAATTATACAATTGATCATATCTGTGTTATAGGTGCAAATTATCCGGTAATGAAATAACCACGCGTGTTCCCGCCGGAGCACCGTTTACATCCAACAGGTCTTCGTAAGAAAGAGAAGCCAGATCCTGCCCGCTGATAAATTTCAGGTTTTCGATGCGCTGCCTGGTAATCGCAATTCCCTTGGATTCCCTGGAGTTACTGATACTCTTCCCCGACATCGCTCTCCCCACACCATTGTCCTCAATAATAATCCGGATCGTTCCCGCTTCCTGCTTGATGGACAGGGACAATAAGGGCGTTTTATCAGCCCCAAGCGCCAGGAGGCCATGCCAGATGGCATTTTCGATGATGGGCTGAGACAGCAAAGGAGGAATAAAGGTGGAGCTGATGTCGATCTGCGGATCGATGTGAAACTCCACGGCAATCTTATCGAAGCGTAAGCGCTCGAGCTTAATGTACAATTCAATGATCTCTATATCCTCTTTCAGGGGCACCAGCGGTTTACTGGAAAGATTCAGCACCTGCCGCACCAGGAAGCTGAACTTGGCCAGGTATTCGTTGGCCTCATTCACTTTGTTTTGCAGGATCAGGTGCTGGATAGCGGCAATACAGTTCGACATGAAATGCGGGTTGATCTGTGCCTTCAGGGCAATGAGCCTGTACTCGGCAATCAGCTTTTCAGCCTCACTCTTTTTCAGAGCCCTGGCCCTGTAGTATTTAAACAGGATCCAGCCCGCCACACCAATCAATACCAGGCCCGCAAGAATCATGAGGATCAGGAACCAGGTGGTTTGCCAGAAAGCAGGGACAATGCGAAAGGGAATGGTTATTTCCTGGTCACCGCCGGCACTTCTCAGCCTCACCGTTAAGGTATAGCTCCCCGGAGCCAGCCGTTTAAGATCCACCTCTTCTTCGCTGACAGTCCCCGAATCAACCGTGGCATTGTATAGCTGGTACTCCAGGCTATGCTTCTCTTCCGAAAAAGAGATCACATCAAACTTGAATCTCAGGTTATTCTGCCGGTTATCGAGCGCCCCGATCCGGTGTACATTGGTTTGCACGTCGTTGACATAGACTGCCCTCAGATTAAAAAACGGCGGCGGCGGAGCCTGCAGGCATCTGGTGTCAATCAGGACAAGGCCGTTTTTGGTTCCTACATAAATCCTGTCTTTAAAAATCAGCGCGGATTGTACCTCTCCATCCAGCAATTTCCTCCCCTTATTCAACTCTGCTTTTGAAAAGCCCTTGTGATAATAAAGACCTTTGTTGCTGGAAAGCAAAAAGCTGCCATCTTCTGCCAAAAATATGTCGTTCACGATGTTGCTGTTTAAGCCGGCGGACGTTGTGTAATTCAGAAGCTCTTCTTTCTTGTTGAGCTGAAACAGGCCGTTGCCCTGTGTACAGAACCAGGCATTGCCCAGGTAATCTGTCACAATCCGGGTAACCACGCTTTTTCCCGTTCCTTTCAGGTAAGCGGGTTGGAACAGGGAGTCGTTCTCAAAGCAAAAAACGCCTTTCTCCGTGCCTATAAAAACCCGCTTACCCAAGCGGGCGGAGCAAAAGGCTTTACGTTCAATAATACTATTTTTAAGAATGATCGTCTTATGATCCCTGAGATCCATCGCCCGCTCCAGTATCCCCAGGCGGTTTCTCCCCAGGAACAACATCGAGCTATCGAGGTAGGAACTAACGGTGAAAGGCTTATGCAGTGAAAGCTCATAGGGCGACAGGCGTGATAATAGCCTGCCATCGGAGCTGATGTTCAGCACCTCGTAATGCAGGCTGTAACAAATCACATAAAAGGGCGGGTAATAATAGATATCCTGCGGGTCGTCGAGCAGGCGGTTATTACTTTTTGCAACCCTGTTTATTTTACCGTGCTCCAGCACAAACAAATTGAATTCCGTGGTGCTGATAAACAGTTTCTCACCGATCTTTTTGATAAAATTAACCGGCTTTCCAAAGGGATCGCTTTCAGAGAAATAGAGTTCATTGACATTCCTGCAATGGTAGATCCCGGCACCGTCCGTTGAGACCCAAAGGCCATCATGGTTATCTGCCATCACATCATTTACCGTTTTTCCTTTAAAGTAACGGTTGATAATAGAATCGTTCTCATCCAGCTCAAGCAATCCATCCCGGTAACAGGCCAGCCAGGTGTGCCCGCGGTGGTCCTTCGTAAAATTCAGGATCTGGTTATCAACATGCGTTACCTTATAGGAGCCATCGGGTTCGAGCCTGAAAATCCTGTTGAAATAATTGAAGTAAACAGAATTGCCAAAGCGCTTCCAGTATTTGGAGCGTTGCACCGCATGAAAAAAGATACCCGGCTCGCTTAAGGGAGCCTTCTCCTGATGCAACCTCACATGATTAGCAAGCGCATCATAAGTCCAGAGGGGGGCTTCAGGGCAAACGACCGACATCAGCTCCTCATTCACCGTGAGCACATGCTCGTCGCAATCATCCTCCTTCGATAACCGGTCATTGAGATCGTCCGGCCGGTATTTGCCGGGTCCAAGCTTTGTAAGCCTGCTGCTTCGCAAGGAGGTCTTTACGTAGATGTTTAAACTATCATCGACTATGAGCTGGTAGATCTCGTTGGTAACTTTTCTGAGCTCTTCCGAATACTTCTGGGTTCCTTCCACGACAAAGGCACTGTCGTTGATGACTTCATAAATATTCTTATTGGAATTGGCCACCCACTTACGGCCTCCGGCATTCTCGTAGATGGCATAGATAACAGACTCCTTAAAAGGAAGATTTTTAAGGGCCGGTATAAACTCGCTGCCGTTGTACTTCATCGGGCCGTAACGTGTAAACAACCAGACGTAGCCTTTTTTATCCTGGTGCAGGTTATATACCTCATCGGAGAGCAGGCCGTCTTTGGTCGTAAACTGCTCAAACTTTGAGTGCTGGGCACACACTCCCCCCGACAGGATAACGAGCAGTAGCGCAAGTATGGAATTCATCCGGGGCATCCTGCAAATGTATAAAAAGCTGAGTTGCCTTTGTCACAAAACTTTGTGCAGAAAATCCCTTTTGCGGCAGTGACCGGTCCCGGCGGAGCTGCCTGACCTTCTGATAAACCGTCCTAAAAAAAGCGTCACGGAATACCGCAACGCTTTCTGTTTATTTCCAGGAATGGTATCAGGCCCGCGCCGCCATTTTGTTTTTGATCATCGTGATGACGATAGGTAACACGGAGATGGCAATGATTCCGAGGCAAACCAGGTCGATGTGCTCCCGGATGAATTTCACATTCCCCAGCAGATAGCCTGCTGTTGTTAAGCCACCGATCCATAAAGCACCGCCCAGGATGTCGAAGCTGAAAAACTTACGGTAGGTCATCTTACCCACGCCGGCCGCAAAGGGGGCAAAGGTGCGGATAAACGGCACAAAGCGGGCCATGATGATCGCCTTGGTGCCATGCTTCTCAAAGAACTCATGCGTTTTATCCAGGTATTCTTTCTTTACGAGCGCCCGGCCCCGGATCTTAATGTCAAAGATCTTCACGCCGATGGTCCTCCCGATCCAGTAGTTGCAGTTGTCGCCCAAGACGGCGGCAATAAACAGCAGGATCAGCAGGTAAGACATATTCAGATGTCCTGTGCGGGCAAACAGGCCGGCCGTGAACAGCAAGGAATCGCCCGGCAAAAACGGCATGGCCACCAGGCCGGTTTCAATAAAGATCACCAGGAAGAGAACAATGTAGATGGCCGTTCCATAGTTGGCAAAGAGCCAGTCGAAATCCAGGTGCAGAATGTGTTTAAATAAGTCTATCATGATAATGTTTCTGGTTCAGGGTTTCATGTTGCAGGTTAAAACCCGGAACAAGGAACCTGGAATAAATAACTACAAACCTACTTCGTCGATATACGCTAAAATACCGCCTTTTAAATTGTAGAGGTTGGTGAAGCCGTGCTGACTTTCGAGGGCACTGATCACTGTGGCGCTTCGCTTGCCGCTCCGGCAGTGTACCACCACCTGTTTGTCCCTGGAGATCTTGTCGATGTTATCCATCACCTCACCCATCGGGATGAGCTCTCCGTTGATATTTACTTCGTCAAATTCGTACTCCTCGCGTACATCAATCAACTGGAAGTCTTTTTTGTCATCCGTTAACTGCTTTAACTCTTTAGGGCTTATTTCTTTCATAGCTTTAAATTTTAGGATTCGTGGGGATATGTTGTTGAGTATGGATATGCTTAAAATGTTTTTTCTTTGACGTCTTCAGGCAGGTAATTGAAAAAGGTATCGCCACGTAAGCCCAGCCTGAGTGTTTCCAGGGGGATCACATCATCCACACCGATGTTGCCCACATTCACGTTGGCCCCGAAGAGGTTGATGAAATACACCTGTTGGGTTTTCTGCGGTGTCTCCCAGATAATATCGTTAACATTGATCTTGTTGGTAATACGCGTAATGAGCATCGAATGTGCGCTTCCGTTCTTATGAAAGATCCCCACCGTTCCGCTTTCCCTCGCCTCGGCAATTACTTTAAACGAGCCTGCCTCGAGCTCAGCCTTCATCATGCTTACCCATTTGGCCGGGTGGATGATGATCCCTTCCTCCTTCGATCCCACTTCCGATAATACGGTAAAGTCCTTCGCCAGCTTGCTGATGTATTCGCATTTGCTGTCGTGCTCCATGTTAATGCTGCCATCCGATACCTCTGCTGTATCTACCCCGAACTCATCAATGAACTTGCGGTACTCCTCAAATTTGCCTCGCGCGACAAAGGCTTCAAACAAGGTTCCGCCCAGGTAGGTTTTAATCCCGGCTTTCTGGTACAGCTTTATTTTTTCCTTAACGTTCTTCGATACTACGGAGGTTCCGAAGCCCAATTTCACAAAATCCACGTAATCGGCATAGCTGTCCACAAAATCCTCTGCATGTTTCAGACTGATTCCCTTGTCCATGACCATCGTCAACCCACTCTTACGGGGTCTTTCTGTTCGTTCAGGTATATGGGGCAGGTTCACATTATAATTTGGCATAAATCGTTGGTTAGAGTGGTTTATTTCGGAATGACTGGATCAGCTGCATCACAACCTGGTCGTTTTCCAGCACAGGCAAATATTCTAAAAGTTCGGTATGTTTTTCGTAGTTCATCTCCAGGGCATTTTCGAGAAACACCAGCCCTTCCTGTCTTTTCCCCAGTTCCATCAGCAGGCCGCTCATGCGGTAAAATAATTCAGGCGACTCCGGGAATTTCTGAATGCCTTCGGCCAGGATCTTCTCACAATCCTTGTAATAACCGCCTTCATAAAGCAGCTTGGCATAATCGATGTAAATATCAAATTCAGCATACCCGAGCTCCAGCACACGCTGGTAAGCCGAGGCCGCCTCTTCCAGGAAGCCGAGCTTATGCTGCACCTCACCGAACACGTACCAGTATTCGGCTACGTTCGGGTTGATTTCGATGGCTTTTTTGATGTAATGAATACTTTCCGTGATGCGGTTCTGGTAGTCGAGCACAATGCCCACACCCAGCCAGGCATCGGCATAAGCTGGATCCAGCTTAATAGCCCGGTTGTAATTGACCAGCGCATCCTCGTACTGGCTCATGTTCTCATAACACTCGCCGATGTAGTAATACGTGCTGGCATCGGGCTCTTCGTGCTTAAAGGTTTCCTTGTATACCTCAATCGCCTCCGCATAGCGGTCGAGCTGAGCCAGGGAATTGGCTTTATTGAAATAGGCGGAAGAAAAATTGTCTTTGATGGCCACGGAATAATCGTAGGCATCAATGGCCTTTTCGTAGAGGCCCAGGCGGTTGTAGCTAATGCCCAGGTTGAACCAGGCAAAATGGTTATAGGGTTTCTCCTCGATGTAGTTTTCGTAAAACGAAATGGCTTCCTCGCTTTTTCCGGTCATTTCAAAGCACAGGGAAAGCTCGTTGAGCGCCACATCGTTATCGGGATTGATCTTGATGGCTTTTTTGAGGTAGTACAGGGCATCTTCCGCCTTATCGTCGTTGAGGAACTCAATCCCGATGGCCACGTACACCTCGTCTTTGAATTCTGCCAGCGGAAGGGCTTTCTTGTAGTTTTCAATAGCCTGCTCGCTCAACCCGATCTGGCTGTATATATAGCCACGGGTCATATAGAGTTCGCTGTTATTGCTTTCCACCATTTCCACATCGTTGAGGAGATTCAGGGCATCGCGCGTGTTATGCTGCGAAGAAAGGTACTGGGCCTGCTTGATCTTAATACTGCTGGAATAAGGATAATGCTCGAGGGCGTAATCGAGTGCTTTTTTGGCCATTTCCAGGTTGAACCATTGCATGTAATAGTCGATGATTTCCTCTAACTCGTCGGCATCAAAAAAATGATGGGCACCGGAGGAAACCATGTCTTCAAATCGCTTTAAACTTTGTTCAAAATCCTGATTACTTAAGCCTTCTCCATCGAATTCACTCATACAAAAATCCTAATTCTTTAATAAGTACAAATTTAAGGTTAAAATGCAATTGACAGCGATTTTTTTTAACAATAAAAGTACTATATTGTAGAAAAAAAAATGCGTTGTCTGCGGCTGCTAATGGTATATTTGTCGGATTAAATTAAAACCGCGTGACCTTAATAAAAAGCATTTCCGGAATCAGAGGAACCATTGGCGGAAAGCCCGGTGAAGGATTAAGTCCCCTCGATATTGTTAAATTCGCCTCAGCCTACGGCTCCTGGATCATTGAGCAGAACACCAACCCAAACCCGACGATTGTCATCGGCCGCGATGCGCGCCTGTCGGGGCAGATGGTAAACAGCATTGTATGCGGCACGCTTATCGGGCTCGGCATCCATGTGATAGACCTCGGCCTGAGCACAACTCCTACCGTAGAGGTGGCTGTGACCGAGCTGAACGCCCAGGGAGGCATTATCCTGACGGCCAGCCATAATCCCAAACAATGGAACGCGCTGAAGCTCCTCAACGAAAAAGGCGAATTTATCTCCGACAGCGAAGGAAAATACATCCTGGAGCTGGCAGAGAACGAACAGTTCAGCTATAAGGAAGTCAATCATCTCGGCACCTATACGGAGCGCCACGACCTGACGGATATCCATATTCAAAAAGTACTGGCCCTGCCCTATGTGGATGTGGAAGCTATCAAAAAAGCCAATTTTTCGGTAGTAGTCGATGCCGTAAATTCCAGTGGCGGCATCGTGATTCCCCGCTTACTGGAGGCTCTGGGCGTTCAAAGAATCCATAAGATCCACTGCGAACCCACAGGGAATTTTGCACATAACCCGGAGCCATTGCCGGAACATTTGCGCGACCTTTCGGAGGCTGTTGTAAAAAACAAAGCTCATGTGGGCATCAGCGTGGACCCTGATGTGGACCGCCTGGCGCTGGTATGCGAGGATGGCGAGGTGTTCGGAGAGGAGTACACCCTGGTAGCAGTGGCCGATGCCGTGTTAAAGCACCATAAAGGCGGCAATACGGTTTCCAATTTATCGTCGACCCGCGCCCTGCGCGACGTGACTGAAAAAGCAGGCGGTTCTTATTCTGCCTCGGCGGTAGGAGAAGTGAATGTGGTAACGATGATGAAGGAGACGAAGGCCATTATCGGTGGCGAGGGCAACGGAGGCGTGATCCTGCCGGAGATCCATTACGGACGCGATGCCCTGGTAGGCGTTGCTATTTTCCTGACCCACCTGGCAAATTATGGGAAAACAACCTCCATGCTGCGCAAATCATACCCTAACTATCACATTTCCAAGAATAAAATTGAACTAACGCCGGAGATAAATGTTGATAAGGTGCTGTTGAGCGTCAAGGAAAAATATGCCAAACAACCGGTGAACGTCGTGGACGGTGTAAAAATAGAGTTTGACAAGGAATGGGTACACCTGCGCAAATCGAATACGGAGCCCATCATCCGGATCTACAGCGAGAGCGAGAACATCAGCACAGCCGATGCCCTGGCTAAAAAGATCATCGAGGACATTAAAGAAATAATTAAGAATTAAAGAGTTGGAGATTTAAAGAATCAAGGACAGGTAACTTTATAAATCAAAAACTCAACAACTGACCGATGAAAGTATATTTAGATAACGCCGCTACTACCCGACTGGACGAACACGTATTTGAGGCCATGCTGCCTTATATGAAAGAGGAATACGGCAACCCGTCTTCCATTCATGCATTTGGGCGCAGGACACGTTCTGCGATTGAAGGCGCGCGCAAAACAGTATCCAAATTATTGAATGTGAGCCCTGCGGAGATCTTCTTCACCTCGGGTGGCACAGAGGCGGATAACATGGCGATCAATCAGAGTATTCATTCCTTGGGGATCAGGCATGCCATTACCAGTAAAATTGAGCACCACGCCGTGGAAACAACGCTGCATGAACTTGAGAAGCAGGGCAAGATCAAGCTGAGCTGGGTGAATGTGGACGCCAAAGGCAATATCGACCTCAATCACCTGGAGGAGCTGCTCAAAAACAATGAAAGGAGCTTAGTATCGCTGATGCATGCCAATAACGAAATCGGCACCTTACTGCCTCTCGAAAAGGTAGGTGAGCTCTGCGCGAAATACGATGCGATTTTCCATAGCGATACCGTTCAGACGATGGGTCACTACCCGATGGACCTTCAAAAGATAAAAGTACATTTCATTACCTGTGCGGCTCACAAATTTCATGGCCCTAAGGGCGTAGGCTTTTTGTACGTGAACCACAACATTAAGATCCAGCCAATGATCTACGGCGGCGCCCAGGAGCGCAACATGCGCGGCGGCACCGAAAACACGCAGGGCATTGTAGGCTTGGCCAAAGCGCTGGAGATTTGCTATACCGAAATGGATGAGCACATCAAACACATCCAGGGTCTGAAAAATTACATGAAGGAGCAACTGGAAAAAACCATTCCGGGCATTTCTTTCAATGGAGAAACAGACAACGACACCAGCCTGTATACCGTTCTGAATTGCTGTTTCCCGGCGCATCCTGATGCTGAAATGATGCTGTTTAACCTTGACATTGCGGGTATTATGGCCAGCGGCGGCAGTGCCTGCAGCAGCGGCAGCAACCAGGGCTCACACGTGCTTCGCGGTATCGGAGCCGATCAGACCAGAGCTTCTATCCGTTTTTCGTTCTGCAAATATTCCACGAAGGAAGAGATCGATTACACCCTCGAAAAGTTAAAAAGCATGCTGGCCTAAGATTGCAAGGCAAGCTGAATACTTTTTCAGAAACTCATCCGTTATAAAGCTATGATCGGTCGTTTACGGATTTTATTAAGCAGTATTTTCCTGATTAGTTGTAGTTGCGCATGGGCGCAAAGCTTCAACGCAGGCATTGGGGGAGGCCTCGTGGTGAGCGAGATCAATGGCGCCAACACCGACCCCAGCAGGCGCGGCTTTCATAAGCTCGGCGTGACCGTAGGCGGCGTTGCCAATTTCCGGATCGCCAAAAAAACCTTATTCCAGTTCGAGATCAACTACATTCAGAAAGGCAGCATGCAACCGCCCGACTCCCTCAACAACGGCTATTACAAAATTGCGCTGGGCTATATCGAGATCCCGGTGCTGATCCGCCAACAGATTTTCTTCAACTGGAAAGGGAAAAAGATCAACAAAGTCGATCTGGAGTTCGGCGCTTCTTACGGCAAAATGTTCCAGCGGACTGTGATCGGGAATACCAATTACCAGCTCAACAATACGGAGCCCTATTACAATTCGGACGACATCAGCCTGTTGGCCGGCATGGATTACAATTTCACCAATAACATCTGCTTCAATTTCAGGTACAGCAATTCATTAATCCCGGCAGTGAAGCGCAGCACACTGGTCAATGGCCTCGTCAGCCAGACCTTCAACCGTGGGAACAATATGGTGTTCCAGATGGGATTTAAATTCCTGTTTACCACGAAGAAAAAAAGCCCGTCGCCCACGGAAACGGCGGTAACGGAAAAATAATGAAGCCCCTACTTCACCAGCTTCTTACTGCAATAAACCAGGCCATCCTTATTTTTTAGAAGCAAAAAATATACACCTCCCGATAGGGATTGCGTGTGAACGATGGTTGTTTTACCGCCGGATGCAGCCTGGCTGATTAAGCAATTCCCTGAATGCATAATCTCGACCCATGAATTCTCCTTTGCATTCACAATAATTTCATCAGAAAAGGGATTTGGAAAAATGCTGATCTCAGTTCCATGCATCACATTTTCAAGGGATACGATGTGTGAATGACTGGTAGCTCCGCTATGATCGGTTTGTGTCAATCTAAAATATAACACGTCTGCATCAACCGCGATGTCGCGAGTCGATACGCTGTGCCTATATTCCGTTTTATCCAAGGAATGTCCTGCACCGTCTATGTTAGCCAAGGCATTAAAGTCCAGGCCGTTTTCAGAATATTCGATGGTAAAATAATCATTATTTACTTCGGATGCTGTTGCCCAAACAAAGCATATTTTGTCATCACACCTATCAGATTTAAAATACAATAGCTCAACAGGCAGGGCCACCGAACAATTCGGGCAGGGTGTGAGCGTTAATGTGGCAGCGCCCCAACCGCCGCTCCCGGATGTGCTTGCGCCTGCATTCCGGCAGATCACGACATTGCTGTTTGCCGTAAAGGCATTGTTTAATTGCGCATTCCCGTTGAATGTCACCGCAGCCATGCCTGATCCGGAAAACACCCATCCATTTGTAAAATTATTGATGATCGAATTAGTTCCGCCATTACATGTAAAACAAGAGCCTACCTGCATACAAACGGCTCCTGCCGAAGCTGAGCCCTGGACAACGATACTACCCGCCGTAATATGGCCTCCGCTATTGATCACTTTCGATGTTGAGGAGTTGATTTCCAGTTGACCGGCAACATTCAATGACGCTGACGACCCCATGTTCCAAACTGTATTGTTGGCATTTTGCATACGCAGGTTTGTATTAAGGCTAAAAAAGCCCCTGTTGCAGATATTCGAGCTGCCATTCAGATACAGATCGGCTCCCGTATTGACGATTAATGAGCCGCCGTTTTCTATAATGATGGTGCCACTATTAAAATTTATGCCGTTTAGCGTTAAACTACCGCATACTCTGAAAGTGCCTCCGTTCATTGTAATTCCACCAGGCCAGGTAGCAGGTCCGCCGGTGAACCAAAACGTCTGGCCACCATTAACAGTAATGCCGTTGCTACCTGCACCGTTTCCTCCGGAACAAGCCGAGGCCGCGGGCGGAGCAGGCGCACACTGGGATTTTGTCACAAGGCTTATCCATAGAAAATGGATAAAAAGAATAAGCATGAATCTGGGGGAGTTCATTATTTTAATTTTTGTTCGAAGGTTGCTCTAAAAGAGATCAGATTTAAACTATGGGAAGAGGTTATTTCGATTTAGGATACTAATCCTCGCTCCAAACCAAGGATTTCCCCTTGACTTAAAAGGGCCGTAGATTGTTTTTTCTACGAAGCCTGTATCTCTGCTTAATTAAAACCGGAACCAACAAGGCGAAATAAAGGTTGTAAACTTCCGCCAAGGTCATGCTGTTTAAATATTCAAAATCATTTGAATACAATTCGCAGTTTTTAGTGATCCGGGAAATCAGCTTGTCTTTTATCGATTTTCTC
The DNA here is from genome assembly GCA_943362175.1 of Hydrocarboniphaga daqingensis. Taxonomy (GTDB): domain Bacteria; phylum Bacteroidota; class Bacteroidia; order B-17B0; family Aurantibacillaceae; genus UBA4416. Next base: position 85,482 of record CALRIU020000003.1, read on the forward strand.
ATATTTTTTTCCCTAATAGTGATGCAAAATTCAGAAAGAAAAAAAACAGGAGCACTACTCATCTATCGTTAGATGGGTCATAACAGGGTTTTACAAATAATGATTGCAAGGATAAACCCTCACATCCGGATTAGGCATGCAGGCGATATGCTCAGGAAAGCAAGCCTTTGCTGTTGGCATAGTTTATCAGCGCCAGGGTGTTTTTCACATTCAATTTCTTATAAATGTTTGTTTTGTGCCCCTCTATCGTTTTGATATGGATATTCAAACACTCGGATATTTCCACATTAGTCAATCCTTTACATATCAAAGGTAATATTTCCGCCTCCCTTGCCGTGAGGGCCGGCTCCTTTCTGTTTTCAAGGCTTTCGGAAATCAATATATCATTGAGTTCTTTGCAAATGTACTTGGAGCCTTCATACACTTTGTTTATGCTTTCAATCAATTCGGATTTAGAGGAGTTTTTGGTGACGTAGCCCATCACACCAAAAGTGAACATTTTTTTGACAAAGGCAATTTCACTCTGCATGGATACAATAATTATCCTGGGCTTTGCTATCACGTTGATGATGTTCTTAATCGCGTCCACGCCGCTCTCCCCCTTTAAATTAATATCCATAATAATGATGTCGGGAAGTAAGGACCTCGTCAATTTAAAGGCATCGTCGTTATTATCCGCTTCGCCTACAATTTTAAGATTAGGAAAGGTAGACAAGGTACTTTGCCATGCCTCTCTGACGAGCTTATGATCTTCAACCAATAGTATTGTTATTATTTTCATTATGAAGCGGTATTTGAAATGCGACAACGGTTCCCTTGCCTTGTTTACTGAATATTTTTATGGAACCGTTCATGATCCTAACTCTGTTTTCAATATTCGATATTCCCATCCCTTTGCTTACTAGATTTTTATCAAAGCCTATTCCATTATCAATAATCGTGGTTGTCAAATAATCCAGCCTTTCCACGATCCTGATATTGACCTGACCGGCATTCGAATGTCTTATTGAATTCTGCGTTGCCGCCTGGATGATCCTGAAATAGTTCAGTTTGTCTTTATCAGAAATATCGATGGTTTCATTTATCTTCTCAATACTACTGATAAAGGTAATTTTATTTGTACCATCAATCTTTTTCAAATAATTGGTTAGAGCTTGCTCCAATGTCAGGTCGTTGGACCAAAATATGGTTTCATGGGTCGTGATATTTTTCAGTTCGTCAGAAGCCTCATTCAATAAATTAAAGCCTTTGCTGAATTCCTCATCACATACCGTTTTAGAATTTTCGAGATGCATCCTCGACGCAAACAGAATCTGACTGATCCCATCGTGCAGCTCCTTTATGACATTATGCCTTTCTTTTTCCTGATAAGACAAAAAGGACTGCGCCATTTGCTTCCGCTGCTCCGATTCCTTTTCGATTCTATCCTGCAGCTTCACTTTCGCCGAAATGTCGTATGCCACGCACAGGAACTCTTCGATCACGCCGTCATCATCCGTCTGCGGAATGATGACACTATGCGTCCAGAAGGGTTTCCCGCTTTTTTTAGTCTGGCAAACCGTTCCCTCCCAAATCATACCTGAATTCAGCTTTTTCCTTATCGCCTCGTAGAACTGTTCCGGGTGTTTAAGATTTCTGAATAGGCTCCCCTTTCTGCCTATCAACTCTTCTTCGGAATACTCGCTGATGTCGCAGAGCTTTTTATTCACTTCAATAATATTCCAATCCAGATCAAAGCTTATAACGATAACGGCACTGTTGATGGCAAACCTGAAATGCTCCAATTCCCTGTTCTTTTGTTTCACCAGCCTTTCCGCCTCTTTCAACCCGGTGACATCCCTGGCATAGGTACCTACGCCTACCCGGCCGTTGCCAAGCTCCACAGGGAATTTATAGGTCTGCACCGTTTTCCCAAAGACGTCACGCTCCTCCCTTACTACCTTTCCGCCGTCTTTCAGAGGCAATTCATCTCCTTCCTTGCAGATTTTGGCAACCTCGAAGGGCAGGATATCAAAATCCGTCTTACCTAAAATACCGTGTTCAGGAAGCTGATACAATTCCTGGAGTGCCTTATTGGCAATCACATACCTTAATCGCTCGTCTTTTAAGAAGAACAAATCAGGAGTCGAGTTTATAAATGTATTTAATAATTTATCCTTCTTGATAAGCGTTTCTTCGGCCTCTTTCCTCTTGGTAATATCTATATGAACTCCCACCAGCCTCAGCGGCCGATCGAGCTCATCCCAAACGATAACGCTGCCGGTACAAATAACCCACAGGTGGGATCCGTTCTTATGCTTATAACGTATTTCCACATTCAACGGCTCTTTGCCCCTGCTTTCATAGTGCGTATTGAGCGCATGCAATACAACCGGCAGGTCTTCCTCAACAACCAATTGCATCCATGTATCCAGGGTAAAATCAAATTCTTCTACCGAATACCCCAACATGCGCTTAAAGGTGTCGCTGGTCGTTGCCGTCTTGCTTGCAATATCAAGATCCCAGTAACCGGTTAATGATTTTTCTAAAATCAATTCCGTTTTCTTGACCAACTCACTGATATGCTCCTCGTCGTTTTTTGTTTTCGTGATGTCGTGCCCTACACAATCAATTCCCGTAACGGCATGATGATGATCGAGCCTGGCCCTGAACTCCCAGGAAGTCCAGAAATTTTTTCCATTGAGATCCGGCTTGCGTAATTCGACAAAATGAGAGTCTTCCGGATTCAGGAAGCAAGCTTCGACCGTTTTTCTGCAGATACCCCAATCCTCTTGAATGATGGTCTCCAAGCTATTTTTGCCGATAAAATCGGTTCCCATGAACGACATCCTTTTCCTGAAATGCTCATTGACGAAGGTGTAGTTTCCGCTAAGATCCGTTGACAAATAATAAAGCATATCAGAGTTTTCGAGGAATGATTTCATATACTGTAAAAATATGACATTTTCACCAACAACCCTTTTCCGGGATCAAGGAAATACCCTTGAAGTGCCAAATTTGAAAGGCTTCATGAAACACTCTTTTTACGGCAACGCTATGATCCGGTGTTCGCTAAAATAGCAGTCAAGGGTAAACCCTTTACTCCGATGTTTTTTACTTTAAATTAACATGAGCTTGATTACATTTAATCCGATTTCAGAGTACTTCCTACTGAATTCATGAACACCTTGCTAAACATCCCATATTGATATACCATGTCCTTCCTGGTAAAAGCCAAAGCCCTCCTACTCCTGCTTTTTATTGTATTTCCGGTATTTTCAGACGCCCAATCCCCCCGGACATACGTCCCGGAAACATCATTAGCCCTTATCGATAGCCTCGACACTGCTCCTGTTATCAAGGCTTATAAGGATTCTTTGCGCGCTTTCGGGAATAAAATAGATCACTTAACGTTGATAGCCTATACCATACGACATGATGCAAAAGGAACGAGCGATTCAGTTAGTTCGTTTCTGATAAGAGAAGCAAATGAAATAGAGCAGCAGTTGCATTCAACGCAAATTGCTTTTTATGAGATGTCATCTAAAATCAACTGCTACGAATTTTCAAGAAATTCAAAAGCGATCCATTCTCTGATCTCAACCTTCAACAAGAATGATATCCCCAATCACATCCATGACCTGATCTTTGAAGCCGACAAAGCAATGAGGTATGCTGCGGAGATGAAGGAAGAAGCCTATACCAACACATTGATTATTTCAAGGATTGGTCCTCTGGGAAATGCCCAGGAGAAAGAAGAAAAAGCGCTAACTAAACAATTTGAAGCGTTGGCTTTCCTCAAAAAAGCCGAAAATAAAAAGAACGCAAAACCATAAGCCGGATGTGTGACAAGGGAAAACCCTTGGACCATGATTTTACTCCGCCATGCCATATATAATAAGCTCCGCAGTGTCTAATTTTGGCGTTATGGAAAACGACCTTTCAAGAGAGCTTCGTTATAAGCAAATCATGGACTTAAAAATAAGCCTTGAGAACGCCATCAATTTTGAGCTATTGCCATTGAAACATGAGTTACAGCTTCATCGCAGCAAAAATGAATTAAACAGATACAATGAGATTAAGTCTGCCATGAAACCAATTGAAGAAAAAGTGGTGGCTCATTTCAATGAACTACTCAGGCTCAGAAATGAATTTAATGCTGAATTCAAAGCATAGCCTGTGCGCTTTAAGAGCTCATTTGGCAAAAACGCTAACTGCTATGCATTATTCGCTATTTCATCCCGGCTCTTTTTAAACCTGATACCGGGAACTATGTCAATGGGATTAATTAACCTGGCCGGTTTACTATAAAATAAGTCAGCAATAATCCGTACCTTCCTGTTATGAGAAAACACCTCATCACCCTATGGCTTTTCAACATGACCTTTTCTCTACAGACAAAGGCTCAAAACAATTTCAATAATACGGTGCATTTTTCTTCTCTTTTCAAGGCTCATTCCCTCTTATCTTTTTCTCATAACCCAAGCATAACACAAACACAACCTTCCATCAGCAGTTTACACTTTCCTCAACAGGTGTATAGCGCTGAAATCAAACCGCCTTCCATCAGCGATCTGCCTTTCTTTTGTGCGATGGAATGCAGGTTGCGCGGGCGAACCGGCCTTTGGATCAAATTCCGCACAGGAGATGACGCCAGTTATGAAAGGCTGATTCGTTCCACGGGAAAATAAATTTCAAAAAAGATTTATGGAATCCGAAAGGTAGCGACGTCTTAATACCGTTAGCTGCCTATTCACCCTTTAAATCTTATCACCATGTCTAAACTTTCGCTCCTCTTCTTTTTGTTTGCCAGCTTATTAAGCGTTGCGCAACAAACACTCAAAACCTCTACACTCACCTGCGCTCTGAAAGGAAAGCTGACAGATGCCAAAACACTGGAAGAAATTCCTTTTGCCGCTATGATTCTCTACAAAGGAGACAGTACTAAAATAGCGGCTTGCGTCACGGATATGGATGGAAATTACTCCTTCACGAAATTAAAGCCTGGCACTTATAAACTTCAGGCTTCTTATGTAGGGTATACCAATGCCATCGTGAAAGGCATTATTCTCTCTGCAGGAAAGACCGTTACTCAGAACCTCTCGCTATCAGGCAGTGAGAACATCCAGCTCAACGAAATTGTTGTGACGGGATCTGTTCCCAAAACCCAGGAAGTAACAATGCTAAAGTCGGCAGTGGTTACCAGGAACCTTAACAGTGTTGCTGCGACAACAGGTGCCGTATATCAAAGTACTGACGGCCGAAGGCAAAAAAAGGGAAAGCACAACGGTGATGTGAAAGTTGACTCCTACCAGGACTACAACCGCGAAGGCTACAACCGCATTTACGATAACGAATTCAAAGACTCAAAGCATGACCCTCTCTCCACCTTCAGCATTGATGTCGACAGGGCTTCCTACAGCAATGTACGCCGCTTTTTGAATCAACGCTCCCTGCCGCAGGCCGATGCCGTGCGTATTGAAGAGATGATCAACTATTTCAGCTACAAATATCCCCAGCCTAAAGCCGGTGATCCGTTTTCCATTACCACAGAATATACCGACTGCCCCTGGAACAAAAAACACAGCCTCATCCATATCGGCTTACAGGGTAAGGACGTGAAGCCCGACAACCTCCCTGCCAACAACCTCACCTTTTTAATTGACGTATCAGGCTCCATGAGCTCGGAAGATAAGCTGCCTTTGCTGAAATCGGGATTACGCCTGCTGGTAGAGCAGATGCGACCGGAAGATAAAATCAGCCTGGTGGTATATGCAGGCGCTGCGGGCGTGGTGCTCCCTCCTACTTCGGGCGACCATAAAGACCGCATCCTGGATGCCATGGATAAATTACAATCAGGCGGATCCACAGCCGGTGGAGAAGGCATTATGCTGGCTTACAAAACGGCACGCGAGAATTACGATACCAAAGGCAATAACCGCATCATCCTGGCCACTGACGGCGACTTCAACGTAGGAATTTCCAGCGATGGGGAATTGACCCGCCTTATCGAAAAAGAAAGGGAGGACGGCGTATTTTTAAGCGTGCTGGGCTTTGGCACCGGCAATTACCAGGATGGAAAGATGGAGCAGCTGGCCGACAAGGGCAATGGCAATTACGCCTACATCGATAATATTTTAGAAGCTAAAAAAGTATTGGTAAAAGAAATGGGCGGCACCCTGCTCACGATTGCCAAAGATGTAAAGCTGCAGATTGAGTTCAATCCTGCCAAAGTAAAAGCTTACCGCCTGGTAGGCTATGAGAACCGCTTATTGAACAAAGAAGATTTTAATGATGATAAAAAAGATGCAGGCGAGCTGGGATCCGGCCACACAGTGACCGCCATTTACGAGATCATCCCCGCAGGCTCGGAAGAGCTGGTAGCCTCTACCGATGCCCTGAAATACCAGGAAACAAAGCCAAACAGCGCTGCTACCAGCTCTGAGGTGACGACCATCAAGTTCAGGTACAAAGAGCCGAAGGAAAAAACATCCAAACTGATAACACATATTGTTTCCGATCAAAAAACCGGCTTTGACGCTACGAGCGAGAACTGCCGCTTTTCTGTTGCTGTAGCGGAATTCGGAATGCTGCTGCGTGATTCCAAATTCAAGGGCGATTCGGATTTCAAATCGGTGATGGCCCTTGCCAAAAGCGCCAAAGGCAGCGATGAAGAAGGTTACCGCGCCGAATTTATCAAGCTGGTGGAAATTGCAGAGCTGCTGAAAAACTAAAACAGATTAATGCGAAAAAGAGCCGGCTTTACCGGCTCTTTTTTACAATGCCTTTACCGGCACTTCGTAAAGTTTGGTGAGCCGTTTCAGGAACTTACTCATATCGGCAATCCCATCCAGCACCGGCTGTAGAGAACCGGTTGTTTCTTCAAAAAAACAGTCAATATGAAACTTCAACGTATCGCCCAATTGCCTGCCTGCTGCGGTTTGTGGCGGTAAGGCAAAAGTACGCAGCTGAACCTGTTTTCCGCTCCTCGACTGGTCTCTAACAAACCAGGATATAAATTCGAGCGACACCAGGCTTTCCGGACTTTTATCAATCGTAAATTCAAGCTGGATGATGAGCTCGTTCGGGAGGCCGCCCTTTGTGCGGAGCAAGGCCGCCAATGGAAGATGTGCGTAGTTGGGCAAAGACAGGTCCGACGCCGGAAGACCATGCAGCCCATCGATGCCACTGCACACATTCCCGATACCTTTCAATTGCGCGAGGGTCTGATGAAAATCTTCTATTTCTATAGGGTAGTCCGACATTGCAGGAATCGTTAAGTTAAACAGTTACCTCTATATAAACGCCTTTATTTTTTCCAAAAACTCTTTCGACAGCTGATGCTCAGGGTCAATCGCAAGCGCCTTCTCAAACTGTAATTTAGCATCCTCATAGCGTTTCAATCTCAGGTAGCATTCGCCGATAGAAAACTCGGCAAGCGTACTGACAGGATTTACCTGCAAAGAAAGGCTGAAGTCTTCAATAGCTGCTTCCCACAGGCCAAGGTTCATTTTACAAAAGGCCCTGTTGTCGATCGCTTCATAAAATAAGGGGAATAGATCGGTCGCTTTGGAATAGGCATCAATGGCCTCCTCATGCTTATGCTCATCCGTGAGAAAGAGCCCGTCGTTGAAATAGTCGATTGCGATGGAAGTGTAGTTTGCCGGTTCCTGTGTCTGCCTGAGGTATTCGTGATAACCGATGAGCTCATGGGCATATACCTTCATATTTCCCATCACCACAGGTTTGTCGAAACCATCCTTATCTACCGGAAAATGATAGATCGCAATTTTAAACGTCTCCGCTTCCCTGGGAGAAGGAACAGCATCAAGCGCCTCATAACCCAACACATGGTAACAGGAAAAAGGCTTGTCCACAGCCAACACTTTATGTGGGTGGTAGCGGCCATCGCGGATTACATAGAACAAATCACCGGTTCTTAATTCCGGGGTTCCGGAAGCTCTTTCATTTATATTCATTTGGTCAAAATTTGATTCTAAGATAAGAGTTGGCGGCGAATTTTCACAGGATGTTTGTAACCTGATCTTCCCGGGGTACCGAAGCCCCGTTGTCATCCGTCATTATTTTAGCGTTTGTAAGTTTCCAGCTGCTTCAATAAGTCCATAGACCGGAGCACCGGATCCCATTCTTTTCCACGAAAGATCAGGCGAAACCATTTTTTATCCCTGTTCTCGTAACGGATATTAAAAAAGAGCCAGACGGCAGCAAACAAAAAAGAACCTGTAATCAACCCGTTAACCAGGTATACCCACAGCCCGGCATGTTCCCACATGGCACTACTCCAGTAAAAGGTTGTCCACAGCGGCAACTGAAGAAATAAAATGCGTGCGGCCCAGATCGTCGAAGACCTCAGCCGTGCAAGTTTTTCCTGGGTTTCCGATACCGATTCATGAATGCCTACACGGGCGATCAGTACCAGCTGGTAGAGGTAGATGACAATGGCCACAAAGGTGATCAGCAGCTGGAGAGCCGCTGAGAACAAAAAGAAAGGGCTGACCCGGTCAAATGCGTATACGAACAGCTTGCCAACAACAACAGCTCCCAGACTTACCCAGGTTATCCCTATCAGAATGGTGAAACCTTTAACAGGCTTCATGGAGGACAGGGAACTTTTTACGTTAAGCTTCGTCATCTCTTCTGTGTGCCGGCGATTCAGGAGAAGGCTCTCTTCCAGTTTTGTGTCGTAGGTTTTCCATAAGGCAATGATGTCTTTATCTTCCATGATCTTAAGGATTAAATGTTATAAATTTTTGCTTTAGCTGCGTTTTGATCCGGTTTAGCTTCGTGGCGACATTGGTTTCCGTAAGCCCCATGATCTCTGCGATCTCCTGATAGGTTCTTTCGTCGAGATAGAGCAGTATTAGCGCCTTATCCATCTCCCGAAGCTCCGAAATAAACCGGTAGAGCTGATGGATCTCTTCCTGCCTGTCCTCAGCAGGATCGGCACCGCGGAAATGCAGAATCGCCCCGGTCAGGGGTTGAGAAATTTCTTTTCTGCTGCTTTCCCGGCGATAAAAGGAAATAGCCACATTGAGGCAGATGCGGTAAATCCAGGTAGAATATTTATACTTCGGATCGTAACGGTTAAAAGACTTCCAGAGCTGAATGATCATTTCCTGAACAAGGTCATCCCTGTCGTCGGCCTCCCTGCAATAGAGCCTGGCTATTTTATAGAGAATGCCTTTATGAGCTTCTATCACTTCAAGAAATGCATCCGCTTGTTCTGTCTTCATTCCGTATGTGTATGACGTTTTATACAATGATTCGCAGAACTCAGTAAAAAGTCACAGAAAAAAATAAAAAATTCACATTACAGCAAAGCTCAAAGTGCTTTCTTCATCACCACGACATCTTTGCCATTGGCATCCATGCGTTCCACCTGCTCCCAGGCCAGCCGCCTGTAGAGGCTCTCGGCTGTATGCGTGAACAGGCAGAGCTCTTTTAGTCCAAGGCCGGCGGCATGTTTCTGTATGTATTCACAGAGAATAGCCCCATAACCGCGCTGCCGGAACTCAGGAAGCGTGTATACCAAGGCCAGCCAGTGTTTGTGAGCATTCAGGTGCGGAATTTTGTCCAGGATACCGACATGGTTATAGACGCCTCCCGTTGCCACCGCTATTCCCTCCACAAGCATCATGACCTGGAACTGGCTATTCCCGGCGGGCAGCCGCCTGAGCTTTTCCACACTTGTTTCTTGCGGGATCTTCCACTCCGAAGCATACCAGCGGGCTATGAGAGTGATGCCGGTTGTGTTTCCGGGAGTGATGAATTGGAAGCTGATGTCCTTAGGATGAGTCATGAGGTATCAAACAAATTTATTTCGCTACAGGGAATGTTTAGTGATTGTATTTCCAGTTGTGCTTGGAAAGCGTGTTCGTGAGCTGTCTGCCGACCACCTCCAACTCAAATGTACCTTCGCCTGTTTTTTCCAGGACCAGCATGCAACCTTCGGGTAAAACCCCGCTTTCATCAAACTCCAGCTCTTTCACCTTCACGGATCGTGTGATGCCGTTGTCATCGGTTTCTTCTTTGAAAGGCTCACCTGTATGCCCATAGAAATGCCAGTGGAAGATCACGTGGTCCAATACCTCCCGGATTTCGGGCATGCCGTAATCACCGGCCAGGACACCGCTTTTGTCGTGTGTGATCAGCACATCGAAATCATCTTTGCTTTTGCATAAGCGTTTCAACATGTCGCGCTCATAGTCCTGGATAAAGCGTTTCTCTGAGCGCCCCTTCCGGTCACCAATCCTGCCTATGCCTACAAATTTCAATGTTTCATGACCGGCCTTCAATTCCTGCACAAGGCCCGATGGACAGATCCAGACTCGTTTGTACACATCGATGGGAAAACGGGAAGCTGTACTTTGCTTTTCAAGCTCGTCCAGGAAGTCATGGTCTTCATGGTTTCCCCGCACACAGATCATATCCAGCCCGAGCTCATCGAGAAAGGATTCAATCTCCGGATCTGCTTTGGTAAAGTCATCATGGAAGCCCAGCTCATCACGGTCGTATTGCGCGTGTTTGATGGTCGCCTTATCCAGCCTTTCCATCGTGGGATAAGCGCCCAGGTCGCCGCATTGCAGGATGGCATCGAGCTTTCGTCCTGTTTCTTTCTGATACAGATCGGCCAGCTTAAAAGGCAAAAGGATCTTCCCGTGGATATCTGAAAAAATGGCAACTCTCATGGCGTCATTTCCTGTTTCGGTGCAACAGCATAGCTGAAAGGACTTCCTTCTTCCATCATCACGGTATGGCCGCAGGTACATTTATGAGGACAGGGTCTCACCATATTTTCCTGTGTGCTGAACAAGCCTTCCTCTCCGCAGCTGGCGCAGGTGGCAGAAAAGTAGATCCTTGCCCAGCCATACTTTCCCAGGACAGCTTCTTTGCCCAGCTGCTGATCTTTAAAAGCTTCGTATTCGAATTCAATGGTATACAGCACCTCGATCTTATTCGCCAAACGGTCGATCTTTCTCTCTACTAACTTTCCGTGGAAACCGCTGCACTTTTCCCTGGGCGTACACATGCCGTTTTTTTCCGTTCCCTCAAAAATAACGGTGCGGTAATCCCGCTTACAATTCACACAGGGCAATGAGAGCTCCAGCTTATTGGATACAGCAACAAAGCAGGCGGGATCGATTTCCAGGGTACAGGTGAGGTAATAGCAGTGGGTGCTCATGCTTATATGTCTACTGAAGATACAGAAATGTTCAAATGGAAGATTAAAATTACCAATCTTTTTTTAATTCTATACCTGCTTCAATACATTATTTCTCGTAAAGCTATGGATACAACGTTGAACCACATCGAGGATGTTACCCGGCTTATCATATCTATATGTCCTGCCATAAGTTCTTACCTATTTGATATTCAGATTTCCGGAGCAGGGGTTAACATCTGTTAGTCTTGGGTTTGTAAACCAGAATAAAAAATAAAATCCATCATAGGTATTGGTACCGGTTTCCAGGATCCTGTATTCAAAGATTCCATCAATGTAGATGGTCCGTTCATACACAGGCGAGGCTGCTGTTCCATCAATGTACGAAATAGAATCGTAAATCCCGACCGTTTTTCCCGTTAGGTGCGGTTGAAATAAAAACGGCAGCGAATGCTGCCGTTTAGTAATTGGATATCAATACTCCATGATAAACATGAACAATTCTTAAATTTATTTCATATTTAAGCAACCCCCAAGTCAAAAAAGCATTACTGCAATTTCTTATAAATCATAGATTAATCTCCAGCTGCTAGATAATAATCTATCATTACTAGCACAATTATTCCCCTCAGCTCCACATGAATTATGTTCCATTACTTTATCAATATTTTGAGATTGATCCGTATTGACGATAGACTCATAGTTTAAATCAGGTTCTTGAAAGTATTTTCTATCTGGCATATAAAAACTTACAATACTATCTTTATTTATAATTCTAATACTTTTTATATAAGAAGCCGAATCATTTACACTCAAGGTTTCATACTTAATTATTTTATCATTATTAAAAAATGTATAAAAAGAGTATTTTAAATAACCTTCATCCACAATCTTAAATAAATATGCTTTATCATTAATATATTTAACGTCAAAAACATATCTTGTTTCCGAATCAGTATTAAAAACTATACTTTTAAGCTTAGTGCCTTCATAGCGTTCTTCAATACTAGGAAATTTTATAACTGATAATTGTTTAACTCCTTTCATTGAAAAAAAATCATAGTCTCGATAATATTTTCTCGAAGAAATACTGTTATCTATTTTAAAATCATCTGATCCTTGATTCAAATGATTTGTACATGAATAATAGAAAAGTACAAGAAGTAAATAATAAATAGCTCTAGTTTTCATAGTTTCATTTTAGTGTAAGTTCATTTTTACCTTTCCAACCAACAATTCTATAGTATCTATCCACATTTTGAGCCTTCCAATCATTAACAAAGGTAACCTTTCCTGGTGATTTAAACGAAACCGCTCCTATTTCTTTCAATTTATACCCACTCTTAGTTGATTGGTCCGGCTTTGCTACTGTCCAGTCCCCTGCATTGTCATAAGCATATTTACGTTCTGAATATGTATACTTATTGCTATAACCTGCAGATGGTTTAGAAAATATCGTAGCAGATGGTGTCCAGCTTTGATTAGCATACACTTCTGCACCTGTATATTTTGCAAATTTCCCTATAAAAGTATTATTTCCTCTTTGATCTAATTGTCCGGTATGGCATGAAAAGAATATTATTTTATCATCAGCGTCCAAAAATTTATCTATTTTTTTTAGATCATCTCTGAAACTATCGATGTTTGTTTTATCAATTTTACCCCCTAGAAATAGTGCGGAATCATAGCTAGTTTGGATAGGATCCCCTTTTTTTTCTGTTGACGCCTTATCAAAAAAAAACAACAGTAATTTTTTCTTCTATTTTTTTCGCTATTTAAATCATTTTTACTTTGTTCGCTATTACTCGATTGTCTGTCCTGCATCCCATCAATATCAAAGTCATTGATAGGATTATTATCCGCATAATTATACGGAGTTAATTGAGCATATTTTCCTGCCAGCGGATCCACCGATATAAACCGACAGGCCCAGGCTGCATAATACCGTGCTCCATAATAAGTCCATTAATCGTAAAATACTCCTACCGATGGAGTATAACGAAAAATTATTTTCTATCATTTAAAATCATTTTCTTCGCTATCATAATATCCTTTATCCCACCATTCATCTCTACGCACATATCCCCTAAATTCATCAGGATCTTCTGGGTCATGACTAAGCCTAATAATTGCAGCTGGAGCAACATTACCTTCTAATGCATCAAGATAATTAGTTAACAAATTATTTATATCTAAAGAATATTCGTCATTGTTCTTAATTTCTACAATTATCTCGTCAAGGAGGATATCTAATTTCCTTCTACTCCAATTTTGTTTAATTGCATGCGAAGTTAATATATCATGTAACTCATATGTTTTTTCGCGTGGCGTAGCTTTGTATTTCTCTATCAAATCAAAAAGAAATTTTCTATCCTTTAAGTAGCTTTCGCTAGCATGTAGTTGCTCTTGTATTTTTTTTCTTACTGGATGTGTCATAGTATATTTTATTTCGATTTTCGCCAAGGAAGCGAGTTTAGTAATGTTTGATATGTTGTAAAAGACATTTTAGTTACGGGCTGAATGAGAACATGTGATAGATCTTTAGGGTCAAGCGATGGGATCAAACACTTTGTTAATATTTCTTTAATACTTATTTTACCGACATCACCTTGTTTCATGCGTCCCAAAGCATCTTGGATATTTTTAGTATTTGGAAAAAAACCAGTACTTAATCCATGTGGATAAATGAAATCAGGAGCTACATCACCCTCTGAATCAGGATATACATCTGGCGCTTTATTATTACTAAATGGAGTTTTCGCTCCAAGTTGCTTGGAATTAGGCGCACCTTTAAGATCGCTCATTATCCAGTTGCCGTTTTGTGTTTCCATTGCTCTATACAAATATACATCTTTAAACTTTTCCGGGTCTGCATTTTTCCAATCAATCCTGCTTGCCCAGAAAAGCATATTTTTATTGGCATGATCATCTTTAAATTCCAACTTCTCTGCAAGATGATAAGCAGTTTGAAATTGAGAAATATTATCTATTGGCGGAGAAGAAAACAAACCTTCTATAATTCCCAGGAAAAGCCCTTTTAAAAGCCCCCACCCGGGCTTAAATTTTGACGATTTCGCTGTTTGTTTAGCTATCTGACCTCCTCCACTTTTAGCTGCACTTCCAGCACCATCTTTAGCTATCTCTTTAACTGTGTTATCCAAATTTGCTCTTTTTCCTTCTTTAAGAGTTTCTTTTATCACAGTTCCGGGCCCGTCTGGAGTTGTAACTGTTCCTGGCGATGCACCTTTTGAAGGCGTAGTTGCCGTATTCCCATCCTGCATTCCATCAATATCAAAGTCATTGATCGGATTATTATCCGCGTAATTATACGGAGTCAATTGTGCATACTTCGCTGCCAAAGGATCCACCGATATAAACCGACAGGTCCAGGCTGCATAATACCGTGCTCCATAATAGTACAAGCCACTTTCCGCATCCCGTTCTTTACCCACATACCGGTAACGTTTATAGGTAAAAGTCCTCAAAGAGGAATCCCCAAAGGGATAATACTCTTCCTTGTCGATGACCGTTCCGTTTAGATCCAACCTGACACTGGAAGAACCGATCTGATCTTCGAGGTTATACACCACATCATCGGCGATATCGCCAGGGAAAGCGGCTCCTGCATTGACCCTGAGCTCTGCAATACGGCTCTGGTCATCCATGATATGGATGTAATTCTTCTCATAGGTAGTGGTGCTGGTTTCCAGGATCACATATTCAAAGATCCCGTCGATGTATATGGTCCGTTCATACACAGGCGAGGCTGCTGTTCCTGTTCTCACCAGCTTGCTCACACGGTCCTGCCCTGCATAATCGTATTGGGTATATACGGTGGGATCACTCACTCCTGCCTGGTTGTAATAGCAAACCAATTGGTCCGCATGGTTCCACACATAATTCCGCGAGCTTCCTGCCGTCAGTTGATTGCCATTGGCATCGTAGGTATAACTCTCAATAATTGCAGGAGTGGCATCTTCGATCTTCTCAAGCGTATTCTTATTGGCATGATAGGTGTAACCCCTTGTAAAACCATTGATACCGCTCTGAACCACATCCTGGATGTTGCCCAGCTTATCATAACTGTATGTTCTGTCATACCCTCTCACATGATTCGCATTAGGGCTTCCGGGCGCCGGGGCATCATCATAGAGGTAATTGTTCCCACTTTGGGTATCACTTTCCCGGCCATCCGCTGTTAACAATCTGTACACCGGGTCATAGGTAAAATGTCGGTCAAGCGCATCGCTCCCCAACAAACTTCCATTGATACCACAATCCGTCACGCGGTTCATGATGGTCATGATATTTCCTATCAGGTCAAAGTTAAAGCCGTCGTCCTGCTTGTTGGTACCGCTGTTGTAGGCATAAGTCACTGTGCTGCCCACAGTTGTTTTGGTGTACTTCTCGCTACGCTGCCTGAGCAGGCGGAATGTCTGCGGGTCATAGGCATAGCGGGTCATCATCCCGTTACCAAAAGCAATTAACAAGCGCTGACCTTTGGCGTCATACACGATATTTTCCACGTATTCCGTTCCTCCGCAACTTACTTTTGCAAGAGCTCCGGCCCGGTTGTATTGAGGTACAATTGCGCTGCGGTTTCCTGCGACATCCAATGGCATGATGAGCTCTTTCAGGCGATTGAGGGCATCATAGGACATCTCGGTAAAGAATTTTCTTTCATCCAGAATCGACGGAGACTTGTCTAATCCAAAAAGGTTTTAATAATATATTTAAAACAAAAACGGCAGCAAAAATGCCACCGTTTTAATAAGCTAAAAAAAGTAAAGAGTTCCTAACAATCTTTTCACATTAGGCTCGTATCTTCATTCAAAGTCTCACGCTCAAACATGGGGTATACCTCCTACTTAGCTAATTTCTTCAACAGAGAATCTTCTTCTGACTTTTTTACAAGCCTCATATGCCCTACACTACTCATAGAAGAATCAATGCTAATAAGTCGATTATTTTCGTTCATAGTTATTTTCCAAGCATTAGGCTGATTTAAATACCTATCAGGCTTATATAAACACTTAGCTCTAATAACATTAGAACGAACTGTATCCTCACGAAATAAATTATAACTCTTAACATATACGGGAAAAACAATATCACCTTTACATACTACCGTATCCAATAAAACATAATTTTCGTTAAATAATAAAGATCGGTTATAATCATATCCTATATAATAGACCCCTTGATTCATGCTAAACTCTTCAAGCATTATATAACCCAAGAGATGTTCATTTGAAAACGTATGCGCCTTTAAATAGTCATTGCATTTTTCATGCAGCAACAATTTATTAAGATTTAAGTTTTCACCTCCTTCCTCTCTACAAATTTTTTCTCTGGATCTATTACAGGAAAAACCTGCAAGAATAATAAAAGCAAATACTATTTGTTTAAAATGTTTATTTTGATAAGATCTTTCCATTATAATATTTAAAAAAGTTAATTGTTCCTGAGACTATTTTATCTCTTGTTATATTTTTGTCATATAAAGACGCATAAGTTCCTTTCTCACGAATTATAATGGCATCAAACAAACCATTTTTCTCCATAACAAAATGCATGGCGTACGGCTGATTTTGGTTTGCTATAGCCTTGTCATCATCGTGAAAACCAGGAGTATTTCCAGTTATAGGATCTACAGATCCTTTATAGTAGACAGGATGAGTATGCCCTACTGCAAACACTGCCTCCCATTTACCGCCATAGTATATATATGTGGTTTTATTTTCTATTTTTTTATAGTACATGCCTAAACTATCAGTTGAGCCTCCAGAATTACTTGCGTTTGGCGTTACAATATAAGTCCCGTTTTTTAAAACATACATTCCATTTTCAAGACCATTCTTTATCGAATTATTCCATAGATATTCAAATGCTTTTTTTTGGTCTGTTGTACTTAATTCATTAGTATATTTTGCCCCATTTTTCACATCATAATAGCCAAGAAAGTTGCCTGTATCAGGACCGAATAGAGCCTGCCATTTTTGTACATACGTTACATTCCAACTTTTATAGGACGAGGTAAAGGATTTAATTTTTCCTTTATTTTCTCCCTCTTGATAATACTCAGTTTTCGAATTAGATGGTATTTGAATTTCCGTATTATCAACTCCAATTTCCGTTTTCCAATGTACATTTGGAACAAAAATATTTGGATTAGAATTTATTTCTTCAGACGATGGCGTTCTACTTCTAACACTCTCGGCCTCTGTTTTACTCTGCATACCATCTATATCAAAATCATTGATAGGTTTGTTAGCAGCATAATTATATGGCGTCAAATGTGCATATTTGTATGCAAGAGGATCGATAGAAATAAACCTACATGTCCATCCCGAATAATACCTCGCTCCATAATAATACAAACCACTTTCATTGTCCCGTTCCTTGCCACAATATTTATAGCGCTTCTGCGCATAGCTTCCAAAACTCGTTTCTCCGAAAGGATAATATTCTTCCTGGTTAATATCGGTTCCGTTACCCTCCAATAACACCCTTGAACTTCCCAACACATCTTCCAGATTGAATTGAATAGCTGGTGTAACGTCACCAAAGCTGTCGCCTATACGTATACTTGCTATTCGACTCCTGTTATCCATCACATGAAGAATATTCTGCTCATCCGTACCATCAGTGCGATACTCAAAGATAGTATCAATGTACGAAATAGAATCGTAAATTCCGCCTGTTTTCCAGGCTAGTTTTTTCACGCGTTTTCCACTGCTATCATAAAGGTATTGAGTGTATTGGGTAATGCTGCCGCTGGCCTCTACGTAAAAACATCGCACTCTATCAGACGCATCCCATTCCCAATGCCGGCTGCTGGTTTCTGTCAATTGGTTACCACAGGCATCGTAGCTGAAAGCGTAGTTGATCGCACCGATATCCACTGAATTTAATACATTACTCGCATTTGTATAATTAAAGTTGCGAGTAAAATTACCTGCTCCAATATGTTGTAGCGTCTGGATGTTTCCCAATTTGTCATACACATAATTCTGAGTATAAACAGTCGTTAGGCTTTCGTTTGTACTGCGGTAGCTATCGTCCCAAATCGGCGTGATCGTCGGGGCGTTCTCCCGCCCTGTAGCACTCAACACACGGTAAATTGCATCATAATCGTAATCCCGGTCGAGGCTATTCGTTCCGCCAATACCGCAACCGGTGGTTCGCTCATGGCTTTCTGTGATATTACCCATCAGATCATAATCATAAACCGTATCCTGCTTTACATTACCCGAGCTTGTATAGGTCCAGACACTTTGCGTATAAGATTCACTTCGTTGTCTCAATAAACGAAAAGTTTGGGTATCGTAGGCATAACGTGTCATAACCCCGTTACCATAGGCAACCATCAATCTCTGGCCTTTGGCATTGTATGCAATGTGTTCAATGTAAGCTGTTCCGCTCAGCGACGCACTTTCCAATGCACCGGCCCTGTTATATACAGGAATCAACTCTTTGCGTTCGGGCGCCGGACTGGTTAAATCCCAGGGATAAATCATTTTGGTAACGCGGTTTAAAGCATCGTATTCCATGGTTGTGAGATGGTCTGTGAGATCGACAATAGCCGGTGGACTTAACGGCACACCTGTCCAATCAACGCGGTAGCAAGTGTATGGGCCGCTACCCGTGAAGATGGAAAGTAATTCTGAATCCATAATGACCTGCTGTTCTTTTTCCAGCAGATTACCCTTGAAATCATAGGATGGCGTAGTTACCAATCCAGCTTCATCATAATGCTTATAGGTTTTCCCCAAAAGATTGACCATTCCCGGACCCGGCACACTGTAATCGGCATCATCTCCATAGATTAAATACTGCCGTAAGGTGGTTGGTTCCCCGCTTTTGTCGCGTGCCCAACCATACTTCGGCCTACCGGTTATATCAAAACCACTCAATGCCTGCGCTCCTTTGGCGTCTTTACTTTCGATGGGCTTGCCGACGGCATCAAACAACAGGGTATTGATGCCTTTGTCGATGTGCCTGGTCCATAAAGGTGGGAGCGGCTGATCTTTTTGAGGTGTCCTTAAATCATAGACATGCTCAAAGACGGGACGGTTATAAGGATCTTTTACGAGCAGGAGGTTTCCGCGAATGTCGTAGCTGTAGGACATGATGATGTTATCCGCATGCGAAGGATTTACCTTGTCGATGTGCTCGGTGGTTTGGGTCGTGCGGCCGAGGGCGTCGAGCAGGCTGCTCTTGGGTGTGAAGTAGTGTGAAGAAGGGACGTTACTGCCCGTTGGGTTTGTAAGAGCGGCAAGGTCGTTGGCATCGTAGCTGTAGCTGATCCAGGGTGACGCTTCGACTCCGCTCAGCGCACCCGAAGACACACTCAGAGCGGCAGGGTCGACGGGGCTCAGCAGATCCGTTGGTTTTCCATAGATGACCCATTGCTGGCTGTTGTCGGGGTTCAGGGTTTTCACCACGCGGCCCAGGGAATCGTAGAATATCCTGGCTTTAATGCCGAGCAGGTCGGGCAAGACGAAATCAAAGCCTTTATCGAAGAAAGGCTCGTACTGTTCCACCACTTTGCCTTTGTTGTTATAGATCTTCCAACCGCTGACGACCACGTTGAGCGGATCGGTAGGTGCGCGCTCCGTGCCCACAGCAGGCGCATTGGGATCTGTTTGTTTTGCCGGGAGGCCCGAGCTGCCGAAATACGTTCCCGATGCACTGGCCGTACCAAAGATCACATCCTCGGCCTGCACGCGTGTTTGGAGCAGGCGACCAAAGCCATCGCTGTATTCCACCTTCGTGATCGTATCCGTGCTGGAGGGATCGACCGCGTAGTGCTGCTCGCGGCTGATGGTTTTTACCCAGACCGGATCACCGCTGGTTTTAAAGGCAAAGAAATCATAGTCCATTCGTACAGAAGGCTCGTAACGCTCATAAAAATTGCCACTATTGTTTTTATAATCTCCTTCGGTGCCTTTGCCAATTATGGCGGTAGCGCGTAAGAGGCCTAAAGGAGAAAAATCAAAGACAGAGATATTCTCATTGGCATCCGTTACCTGGTAGGGCTGCATGACACGGTAATCGTAGTCTGCCAATGTACGGAGGCTATTCGTGCCAATACCGTATGGTGTGAGGTACTGAGTCGATTCTACGGGCATCAGCTTATAGGAATCGTATTTTATTTCCTGCCAGGCATCGAACACATCACGGGTTTGAGATACCAAACCCAACGCCGTTGCGGGATTATCATGAAAGTCGTATTTCATCCGCGCACTCTCGGCATACCATCCGGAAACAAATTCTGCGGTTGCAGAAGTCCTGTCTTTGTAACCCAGGTGTGCATCGCCGTTCTGAAAGGCATTCACGAAATCCAAAGGGTAGGCGCTCCAATCGGGCAACGCTTCAAAACAAGGCGGGTGATTTCCGGCACCATACGCAGCATCCAAAATAGCCGCGGTAACAATCAGGCTTTCACTTCGTACCTGAGCCCCGTAATTGCCGATCTGCCCGTAAGGCAATCCGGTAAAGGCAGTCCCATCGTAATAGCTGAGTGAGCAGGCGATGACAGGCCAGGTAATACCCTGAAGGTTAGCGCGATGTGTATCTACCTGTTCAAAGATTTCATCCCGGAGCGCAAATACAGTCGTGTTCACAGAGCTTTGCGTCAGATCCCAGCTAAGGCTACGTTTGGTGCGATTCACCATGTATTGCCCACCGGCCGTATCCTTGTGAATATAGTCAGCCCAGGCAAAGGTAGAAAGATAATCAGCCGGTGCGCCGCTGAGCTGTTGTGCATACGCAACAGCTCCCGGAGGTGTGACGCCACGTGGAACTCCAATGCTCAACTGCCCCTGTGCCTGCCCGTAAACATCATACTCTTTGGTGAAGCTGAAATGATGCATCGGGTCGGTGCCGCGCTCATACTGCGTGGTACGCTGAGCAATGCTAAAAGGAAAGAAGATGTAACCTCCCCCACTCCAATACGCATTTTTCTCGGTCCATAAAGCTGTCGCCATTCCGGAAGGATCAAATTCCTTGCGCAGGCTCATCGCACTTTCAGTAACAGTATAGGGCCTGCTTTCGAGAGCGCTCCCATCAAGAGCATAGAGCTCGCTCCGCAGAAGCGTACCCCGCAAAGTACGCAGGGCATCGCGGCGGGCACGGCGCGGAAGAGCGGCCAGCTCATCGAGCATGCTTTGCGGACGTTGCAGTATGTTCTTATCGCCACTCCAGTATTCTTCACTAAAGTCGGGCTCCTGCCAGCGGCTGAAACCGTCGCCCACAGGGCCCACATAGAACCAGCTTTTGGTTTGCACGGGAGGGGAATAGTGCTGTGCCGCAATAGATTGTTGATTATACAGCTTCTCGACTGCGCCCGAAGTGACAAAACTTACTTCAGCAGGTATTTCATATTTAGTAAAGCTTTCCGTATCCACGGCATCTACATGAGCGAAGCCACGGAACTCACGCTCCATGCCATCCCAGTACCCGTTGTGGTAATTATATTCTGTTACCAATTTACCTCCCGATAGAAAATCGTAAACTTCTACTTTGTTTACCACCTGCACTGCAAAGGGCAGGTCGGTTTTCCAGCGTGTGGCGGGTTTGGCTTCATCACGCAAGTAGTGGTATACCGATGAGCCGTAGCTCACCTGCGTGAGACTGCCCATGTTATTATTCATCTGCTCGAGCACATAAGGCTTGTTCCCTTTAGTGAGATCGAGGAAATACATTTTCCCGGCCGTGTAGGCATCGGGGCCGAAGCTCCATAAAATACCGGCCTGACCTGTACCCATGATGTCAATAATCCGCAGTGACCTGGGATTTTGTACCCGTGGTGTATTATGAATCTTCACAGGTTCAGAAAAACCGTTGCCCGATTGGTTGACGTAAAGCGTCACGCTATTGTTTTCTACAAAGGCAATGTCAGCCTGCCCGTCGCCATCGAGGTCGCCGAGCAGCACCTGAGCAGGATCGTATTGCTCCGGGAATACAGGGGCATTGCTCATGTTTACTTTACTTCCAAAACGTCCATAACCCATATTAGGCCAGTACTGCACCCGGCCGGAGCTGATGAGCACAATGTCCTGCAGGCCATCACCGGTCATGTCCGCAAAGCGGATACGCGGATCGGAAAAACTAAAATTAGAGAAAGTCTTATCGGCAGTGCGTACTTTATAAAATCCTTTTTCCGGATCGTTGTAAAAGCATTCGAACTTTGCACCGTTGCGCAATACATCGGTAATGCCGTCGCCATCAAGGTCGATGAGCTGCACTTCGGGATCGGCAAAACTGAAGGAAGGCAATTGCTTGTAAGGCCGGAAGCTAGTGTTGTCCCATACCTTATGAAAAGCACCTGGAAAATAGCCAGCTACGATGCCGTTGTTTACAAGCAAGTCGGTGCGCCCGTCACCGTTGGCATCGATGAATTGTACGCCGGGCTGCCCCAACTGTATCGAAGGAGCAATATCGAGGTTGCGCGGCGGACTGAATTTCCCATGGCCTTTGTTGGTCCAGTAGCGGGCGGTGCCATTCAGCTGAAGCAGATCGGGTAAGCCGTTCCCATCGAGATCAACAAGTTCAAAGCCTGGCTCGGATAAGGCATTAGGAGGCAGCGTACCGGTAATCTCCTGCAGATCGCGCTTAGCCGGCGCAAAAGCCGAGAAGGTAAATTCCAAAGGTGGCATAAATTCAGACTCTGATCCATGATGGCCTTCCACGCTCACTGATTCCAGCAATGAGGCGCCGTTTAAGGGAAGAGATACCGCATAGTTAAAATGATACGTTTTGGTTTTGACATAAGACGCAGCATTCGTCCAGGTTTCGATAGCAGCGCAGCGTTTGGTCATGCGGGTTTCAAAGCCCTGCCTGTAACCTGAAAAGGGATCGGGACGCTCCTCATAATTGAAGCGTACCTCGCACAGGTAACTGGTAGCAGCCCCATCCGGATACTGCGCGTAGCGGATGGTTTTGAGATAGAGCTGGTCGTAGCTTCGCCCCTGGGGATTGCTCAGCAGCTCACGCTCATAGTCATAGAGAATTACATTGCCGAAGGGATCTTCGGTTTTGCTGAGATGCCAGGAATAGATCGCCTTCCTGTTTTCGGGATTAGCGGTAACTGCCGGATCATTTGTGGAAGCCCCGGGCGTGCCATACCAGCTGATGAGGCCGTCCTTACTCCGCACTTCCCAGTAATGCTCGCCATTGGTTTTTTTGTGACGGATGATGCGGGCAAAAAGCCCTTCGGTGCGTGGCCTGTAGGTAGTTTGCTCCCAACCGATACCATTCGCTGTTTGCTGTGTATAGTCTACAGGCACCAGGTCTTCGGCGCCGGAAAGAATAAAAACATCGCTGCGGTCGTCGTATATGGGAATGCCTTTGGAGGTCTTTCGGCTCACACCGGGCACCCCCAGGGCCCAGCCCATGCCGAAGGCGCCGTTGCCATTTCCGGAGCTATATCCTAAGGTCAACTCGGGTTGAAAGCCGTTACGTCCGGGGGGCACGGCAATAGGCACCGAAAAATTACCGGTGCCGGTAAAAAGATCCGGGGAGAATTTTTCACCGAGGCCGCTTTGCGCACCTCCTCCCTGGGGATTGGTTATAACGGAAGTTCCTTTTGTATTTGCCATAAATCATGTTCTTTTGAACCACAGAGACACCGGGTGCCTTAGGGTTTATTATTTTATAAATAGTTCCGGATAACAGATGTACCAGGCACGAATGTGTGCTTCGTTGCATTGCTATTCCATACATTTAAAGAGGTATAAACCTGCATCGCCGTTTCAGAAACGGCGATGCAGGCTTCATTCTTTTACATTGGATAACTCCTGAGGTCTGCTTTGCAGGCTACCAGCATCAGGATATCAGTTACCTGCTCCTTGCTGAATAGTTCCCTATTGTCAGGTGTCAGGTTATTGAAGGCCAGTTTCAGTTTTAACAACGGACTGTTTCCGAAATTGCTGGTGTCTACCGACAGGTTTCCATCCTGTGTTTCAGTTGTGAGTGGGAAAGAAACCGCATCTGTTGAGAGGAACAGGCCAACACCTTTAATTTCATTGATGAAACCATCGGCCCTCACAGCATGCAGAAGAATATCGCTGCCCTGATCGAGCCTGAGGTTATCGATCCCCTGAGGAAAAAACTCCCGCTTCAATTCGATCTCCACCTCAAAGCCCGGCGTTCCCGGCTGCTTATCGGCCAGATCATACCATTGATCAGGGAAATTATTCTTAAAGGAGAAACCACGGTTGAAAGACAGGGAATAATCAAGCTCCTGCAAAACCTGGTAACGGTACTGGTAGCTGTCGAGTGCAGTGTAATCCAATGAAATCAGCACATCAGCAATGTTGTTATAATCAACACGGTTAGAGAACTGCGGCATTTTGAACTCCCAACGCGATTCCACGCCCATGCCTTCAAAGGGATTCATAAATTCGCCCTGTACGGGCTGCATCTCGAAGACGCCCGTGGCATTGGTAGCGGAAGTCAGTGCTACCGAATCGAGCTCCATACGCCTGATAGGGATCCTCTGGAAGGTTGTGCCACCAATAACGGTATAAGACAGGTTGCTGGCGGTTAAGGTTCCTTTGATATTATCATACACCGGCAACAGGCCAACAACGGTTGTTTTCACTCCGCCGATAAGGCGCAGGTAATGTCCCGGAAAATCGTAATCGAAGAACTTATTGGTCAATTCGAAATTAAGCACACCGGTTTCCCTGAACTGCTGGAACTCGGACGGGAAGTTCTGAGCCAGGGAGATCACTTTTGTCATCTGCAATTTGCGCTTGTTTGTTTCAAAAGCGTATTGATCCAGGCGTGTAATATCTACTGCCAGCCTTGCGCTTCCGGTGAGGCCGCGGCGGTCGGTAGAATCTCCCGAACCAGCAATGGAACCGGCGGAAGGCGTTTCCCAATAATCATTGAGGATGAACGGACCAGCTTGTTCCTGACGTTCGAAGTAAAGCTGGCTTTCGGCGGTGCGGGCAATGGCGGTAGCGAGGTTGAGCATGTAGCTGTAGCTTCGCTCCAACGTATTCCCCATAAAGCGGTAAAGCTCGGCATTCGTGAATTTGTTTTTCAGGAAATCGAGGGAATCCTGGGCGTGATCGGTATTGAGCTGCG
The DNA here is from genome assembly GCA_943362175.1 of Hydrocarboniphaga daqingensis. Lineage (GTDB taxonomy): Bacteria > Bacteroidota > Bacteroidia > B-17B0 > Aurantibacillaceae > UBA4416. Next base: position 110,743 of record CALRIU020000003.1, read on the forward strand.
CAATCTCACGCTCCTGGCTCACGATACGGATGTTATCTTCCGCCACTTTGATCTGCTGGTTGGCAAGTCCGATGTCAAAACCGGCCAGCTGCTGCTGGAACTGCCATTCTTCGGAACGGCGTTGATAAGATGCCATTTGTGACAATATGGATGCTTGAGTTGATAAGCCCTGAGCCACAGCGCCAAGGGCTGACCCTGTGGAAGTATAGTTTAACGCAACAGCGGATAAACCCTGAAACAAAACAGCAGCCTGTAATAGTACTAAACTTGCAGTTTCAAAAGTATTAATACCGTTTGCCAAGAGATCAGTATAATAGTCCTGAATATATGTAGCTTTGCCAAGTTGCAAATCTGCAATGCCCTTCTCATCATTTGCCTGGTTGATGCGCAGGTCCTGCAATTTCACGGTTGCTTTCGCCGTCTGCAGGTCCTGCCTGGCCCTTAGCTGGCTATAGTTTTCGGCATCTTCTTTTTCGAGAGCAGCCAGGAAAAGGCTTTCCATCTGCTGGGCCTGTGCAGCTATTTGTTTGGCCCGCTCGATCAGGGTACGGAACCTATATTGTGAAGGCGCAAAAGTTCCTATACCCGGAAGTACCAGATTGCCACCGGCTCCTATCACCGGCATGCCTGTCGTACTGTCGGTAGCGGCTGCAAATACATCCAGCTCGCGTACCATACCGGCAATGTTACGGCAATTGAAGATCTTGTAAAGCTCGAGGTTACCTTTCAGCTCCAGGGCTTTGTAAACCGGATTCTCCGGCAGGCAAAACTGATAATCGACTTCCGGTACAAAAATGTCCGGCAAGTTCGGATTCGCTTCCCCGATTAATTCGGGTGCATTGGTATAATCGATATTCGCCTTGTAGGCCTCGCGTGTCGGATTCAGCGGATTGAAGGCCTTGTCGCCGCTTAAGTTTTGCCGGCCGCTCTCATTGGCGAAACGGAACTTATACTCCTTATTGTTATCGGCTACAGCTTTTGTCAGCCAGGCCAGCTGTGTTTGCGAACTTTCTTCCGATACATTTTCTATGCTGAGTCCTGAGATAGATGCTACCGCTTCGGCATATTGTATGGCAGCATAGTCATTGAAAGAATCATTCGTTGTCAAAGCAGAGAGGTAACGGTAAGCGTTATTGATGCGTGTCTCCCTTCCTGCTAAAAATTCAGTGACACTTAGCACCTCGGGCGAAGGTGGCTCAGCCGCTTCGATAAGCTCAAAGGCTTCGGCGAAATTAGCAGCGTAGGTTTCAGGAGTTGCCGTATTAACCAGGTCTGCAATCTCATCTACGAGCCCATCGATCGTTTCTGAATACCCTATTCCCGCAAGATCAGTTGCGAGCTTTTGATACAGGTTAGCCCATCCCGGCATGGAAGCCGTGTCTGTTTGTGTTGTAAGGCAGCCTATAGCTGCGCCAGTACAGGCATCGGGTTTGACACTCAACTCTTTCACCCTTGTGAGCTCAAGGGCTTCCGTATAAAACCTGCGTGCCAGCGGCACCGTTTCAATGGTATCCAGCGTGAACTCCCTGTCGGCATAGGCATATAAGCACTGGATGATATTCATGATGGTGTATTTCGTATAGGCATTGGCGCGTGTTTGTGCGATCAGGTGAGGGTTCAGTGGATCGAGCAGCCAATTAGAGGCCTGAATATAGGTCGAGTTGATACTCTGCTCGAGCACAAGTCCATAAAAGATCTTGCGCTTTGCAACAAGAGATATCGTATAATCGTATATACTACGATACCACGACAACGCTGCATCAAACTGTCCGCGTTTTTGCTGATCAAGTGCTAAAAGCATTGGAACAAAATAATAAGCTTCATTAATCATCTCCTGAGACGCAATCGTTCTTTTCAAGTTTGTTCTTCCGATGGGCTTATTTGCCAGGTATGCATCTTTTACATTTGTAGTTCTGGCATCCATATTAGCAATACAATCTGCAGATTGTACTTTTTCGATGGCATACATAGGCACAAGCACTATTTGATTTGATACGGTTGTTTCTGTTCCTACATTACCTGTAGCTGATATCTGTGCACTGATCGGCAGATTCGCTGGATAGCTGTTCACAAGAAATGTCACCGACGCAAGGTATTCTCCAAATACCGGAAAAACTTTGTTCAACTCATTAAATTCAATCCTAAATGTATTTGTAGGAATGGGAATAACCGAAAGGCTATTAAGTACCGTAAAGATGCATTTCGATGCTTTTAAGGTTGCACCATCTTTATAAATAAGAATCAATGTATCCCCTAGCTCCCTGCTCTCATATGCTCCAATTATCGTACAATTTGTCCCGAGGTTATAAAATTGTCCGTTAGCAACATTAAAATATCTGAAGGCAAATGCCAATTGTGATTTAAATACCATAGTAGCCACCGGCCCCTGAATAGGTGTTATGCTATGCTTAATAACTGTAAAAGGTTTTTCTTCATTGTTATTCACGGCTGTCCCTGTTGTAAATTTATCCTTAACCCATGAATAGGAGCAATACACATGCTCATAAGCGTATGCTGTGGAACTTCCTCCCCCTCTCGGCGAATTACTGATACTTACATTTTTTGCATAACTAAATACAAAAGTAGGATCTTCCCAATCCCTGTTGGTTTGGCAAGCTGTTATAGCTGATGGCAGTATACCTGTGTTCTCCGGAAGGTCGGTCGTTTCTTGTTCGTCAAGCCATTTACTACCCGGTTTCAGAACATCTTTTTTAATATACCCCATCTTAAGCTTACCGGCATCTTTAAAAGAGAAAAACAGATAAAGAGAAAGCTTAACCGGTTCCCAGTAGGCTCCACCCCGTTCGCTTACAGCGTAGCAGCCAAGAGCCCTTACTCCTGTTTTTTCGAGCGGTACTTCTTCCCAGAAACGGATAGATCCTTCTGAATTATCATCTTTATCCTTATAATTCCAATATATTTTACCTGAAGCACCTTGCCCAAAAAAGAAAGTTCCCCAGATGTTTAGCATGGTTTCACCACTACAGCAAGAATTCGGATCATCAGCATATTTGTTGCCTCGTACGCTTGTTGAGCAAATCATTTCCAGGCTTTGAACATCATCCAGGTACTCCTGATACTCTTTCGCCGCAGCACAGGCATCTTCCGGGCTAAAACGATTGGCATTTTGCACAGTTTCCGCCAGTTTAATAAAAGCCGGACTTTGTAAACGCTTAAGTGTTGGGTAAAGCAGGTTTTCGGGATAGATGAAGACGAACACGGCAGAGCGCCAGGTAGCATAAGAACCCAGCCATTGCCATTCTTCCTTGAAGTTTGGCGCGCTAATGCTGAAATTGCTGACAAAGCCATCGTAGATACCGTTTTGTAAGGCATAGATGAATCCCTGCAGAGTTTCCAGTGCGAAAGACACACGGGTATGTTTTACACAGCAATTGTCTTTGGTTTCAATGAAATAAGTTTTGGCCAGGCGTTCTGCGGCATCCTGCCATGTTTCGCAGGACATCGTCAGCGCCCTGATCAGCGCATCCCGTAACAAAGGCATATTACGGTCTTCGGCTTCTCCTAATACTTCTTCCCATTTATCCTTAACTCCTTGCTCACGATCGATGCGCCCCTCGAGGGTGTCTTTCCAGGCTTTGCGGTCAGCATAAGGCGAGCGCCACTGGTTATAAACCGGCAGATCAGTTAATGGAAAGGTATCGGGCGTTGGTTTATAAATCAGGAAATAATCCTGGCCGAGCAGGATGTTATGCTCATATTCTTCCAGAACCCATGCAAAGGGAAGATTAGTATTGCGGATATGGACCAGGATGTCGATCACATCTTTGTACTCCGAGTCCAGCAAGGGCGGTACAGAAACGGAAGGTGTACTCTCCAGAACATGATAGATATTTGCCAGATAGCGGTATTCCGAAATAGTCATACCAAGTTGTTCGACATACGGCCTGATATCCTCCCCATTTTCTTCTGTTACTTTCAGATCCGTAAAGTAACCGATATAATCGAGCGTACCCGGAGGTATGAAACTATCTGTACGGGAAATCACCAGATCCAGTTGCGCCTTAAAATTGTCGAATAAAGTTCCTGCATCTGTTACCATACTATTGAGGTAGGTTGCCAGGCTGGAGTAATCTGCGATCAATGAATTATTCCTGCTGTTCCAGGCAGTATATACCCAATTGGCCGTTACAAAGTTTTTAATGTTTTCCGGAGGTAGCAGGTCGGGCTGAACAAAAGGTTGCCGGTTCCATGCAGCAAGTGTTCGTTGCCATTCCCTACGGTCGGCGGTATCTGTTCTTCCGGGGGCCAGGTTTAAATGAAATACATTGTAATAGAATACAGAGCTCTCCAAAGAGCTCCAGGTCGGGTAAAACTGTTTACGTTTATAACACGACACCAGTATACTCAGGACACTGTCTATTTGAACCGGTGTAGGAACTTTTAAGGGATCAATACCTTCAAAATTGGTTTTAATAACATACACAGTCCTGAAATCTTCGGCAGTAATTGAAAATGCAGTCCAAAGTATATCAGTAGCCTGCTTCTGCTTAAAGACATCCTCCGAATCGAGATCAACTACGATGGCCTGCAATGTTAAGTAAGGTAAAATAGTATAAGGCGCTGTCGGATTTCCCATATTAATCCAATTCAGGATACGGGTAAAGCCATTGGATACGCTGGCGCCCAACTCACTTTGGAATGTTGATTTCATTCCATCCAAAGCACCTGCCCTGCTGATATACATCGCCTGATAGGATAAGGCTTCGGGATGCCTTACAATGGAATCATAAGACATCAATTCCGGGTCGATAAGCGGCGATTCCTGTAAAGACGGGTCCCATGAGCCAGATAGCGGTTCGGAAATAGATTTCCAGAAATACCTGCTATCCAACATCATATTCAGAGGTGTTCCGGAAACATCGTATTCGATCTCTTCTTTAAGCCAGTCGAATCTGAGCTGTGTTTTCGCAGAGCACCTGAAAATGGATGCCAGCTCATACAGCTCTTCGGTGGAAGGCCTATCGAATGAATAAACCGCTGCTATATAATTCTCTACTTTCATGAACAGGTTCATCATTCTCATGAACTTTGCATTATCCAGATGGAGGAAATCATGAATGACTTTACTTATTTCTTCTGTATGAAATCCTGAGGCCAGGAGGGTCTGCATTTGCTTTAGTTTTCCATAATTACTTATAGCCGTAAGAAATACCGGCCAGCCAGTAGTCAGGGCCGGATCCTCCCATACGGTATAGGTAATATTAGTGCTTGTTGATGCAGAGGTTAATACCGTGTACGTTTGACTGGTTGCAAACAAATCGTCTACGGTAGCTTCAGGATCAAGCATCTCCGTTGTATCAAGATCTGACTCCACTTCATAGATAAAACTTATTTGTCCACCCGAAAATCCGCTTGTAGGAACAGAATTCAAAACAAGACTTACCTGCCTATCGCTATCAAATGTAATTGCTAAAGATGAATCGGATGTTGCATAAACCAGAGAGGGATCACCGGAACTAACCAGCTTCCCATAACCAACACTCAGGGCGTCGATAATGACCGGGTCTGCCCAGGTAAGCACAGGAGTTGTCGTTGTCACGGGCGATACGGCATTTACTATTCTTCTGTATCTTACCTTTGGCGTACTTCCATCAGGATTAAAGAATGATGTCGTATTTTGAAGAAAAATATCCGAGTCGGTTCCCGTAAGTTTCATATTCAGCACATCGAAAGGTACCCAGTTTGCAGAATCATAGATCCATATTTTATTCCCTTCCAGTGTTTGCATAGCCGTATTCCGACCCGGTACTCTCAGAATTTTGTTCCTCCTATCTGCCGATATTTGCGTAGCCATATTAGTCAAGCAAGCTATCAGAAAGGCGTCGGTATCTTCTTTACGATGCTGCCAGATCTTTATAGCATCAGCGGATGTATTGTACGTAAAATCATCCCAGCCTATAATATCCGGATCGAGAATAGGTTTCCAGTTAGATTTAAAGGTTGTATCATCTGTGGGATCCACCTCTTCGCGACTATATGCCGAGAAGAGGTAATCCTGCTTTTTCCAGGTATCGCGCAAATCCGAGGCCTGCCATTGTTCGAATAAGGAAAGGGGAGTATTGGTGAGTACATTACGTTCCGTATCCCTGAAACCAAATATGGCCTCCAGATTGGCGGCAGTAAGTTCATGAATGCCGCTACCTGTAAAGGTTAGCCACATCCTGTCTGCTGTATAGGTGGATGTTGTGGGAATATATAAAGGAATCCTTAGCTTATCAGACAGTTTCTGTGCAGCAGCCTGTTTTGCATCACCGGCTGGCATTGCCACAACATCGCGTAACTCGTTATAGGAGGTTCCGGCATAATTCAGAATGGTTTGATAAGCGAGCTGTAAAAATTGTTTGCGCTCGGTTTCCAGGGCCTGCTTCTGAATGGCAGGAATCCCTGACCAGGCAGCGTCAACCACTTTTTCGAGAATCTCTGTCACCAGGCGAACACGGCAAAATTCATGATGCAGCGTTTCACAATCAACGCTTAAGGTTCCGAAGGGCTGATAAAACTTCGATGAGATAAGGCTGATAAATCCGGCTTTCGAATCGCCCGGCTTGTATAAAGGAGAAACCTTATGTTTGATATGTGCCGCTGCATAATTCATGAGATCCATCATGTAGGCAAAGGGGCTGATACCTGATTTGCAATCATCGCAACCACAGCTGTTAACGGCATTCCCGAGAGCATTACCTGCGAAGTTAGAGCCGGCAATAGCGGGCGTAGCAGGATCGGCCATCCTGAGGTCGGTAAGTGTTCCTGCCAAAAGGTTCCTTACCAGTTTTTGATTCTGCTTCACGACTTCGTGAACCTGAGCTGCTTTAAACAAAGGCAGGTCATCATTAACAACGGCATCCAGGAAAAGATCCTTGGGCATATTGGCGACTTTGTAAATGCTGTTGTAACCCTGGCTGATCATGCGCTGGTTTTGAACCGTATCGGTATTTATGGAATAAAAATCCACATGCGCCTGCAGGGCGTTTAATTCTTCAGCGGAGACGTCTTCCGCAGGAAAACCATCAATATATGTGATCGGACCTGCTTTGCGGACACGCTCAACGGTAGAGAGCTCTTTAGAGGAAAGAAATGTTTTGAATTCTGTGGAGAAATCAATCCCGCTAATCGTTTCGATTTCCGCAATCGTAGGCGAGGCATCTTCTGCCACGGGCGCTGCACCGCTGATGGTTACAGGAATATAGTCGAGCGTTCCCGGCATTTTGTTGAAAAAGGTTCCTGTATATACCGGGACTGGCGGTTCCACCGTTACGGACAAACTTATATTGACCAGGTAGACGCCTGGATTCAGTAAGGAAATGGAATAATCCTCAAAATCGCCGGCACCTGCAAATCCTGAGGTACTGAGCCCTGTATCTACATTCGTCCGGTAAAATCCATCCTCTACTATTGTCAGGTTTTCCGGAAATTCTATGTTAACGAGCTCTATTTGCCCGAGATTTCCCCACATCCCGGTTGCAACGCTGAATCCGAATACACTACCAGTTGCCGTAATATGCAGGGCTCTGATAACCGAGTTTACAGCTATTTCTGCATACAGAGGGTAATAATTACCGGCTCCGCTGCGAACGCATAAAAAGCCGTCATGCACACAAAAATCCCGGATGAGTGTAAACACTGAAGCCGATGACGCATCGAGCACCTCAACGTAACATTCTTCGGCGCGCTCGTTCAATGGACCATTGACGACCACGCGCAGAATCTGTTCTTCTTCCGCATCTTCCGGTTTTGGGACTACCGGGAAAACAGGCGTATCTATTTCCAGGAAGCCATCCGCATTTGGATAAGCAGTGTACGAGGTATTTTCAGCCTCAATACGCCCCAGCACATTGAATACGCCTATGTAATCCTGGGGAACAGGTGTCCCGTCCTCAAACTGAAAACGGAATAGTAATTTTCGGGAAACCGGTGGGAACTCCACCGGGACATAACTAGTCGCCGTTGTGGCTTCCTCTATTGTCGTAATATTTACCTCGAAGCTGCCAAGATTATTGTAGCCTTCATGAAGTGTAATTCCTTTAAATGTTGACATAATGTTTTAATGTTATAAGTGAATACTGTTTTGATTAATTGAACGGATACTGAAGGCCGTCGCCATCGTTATACAATGTTTCGATTTCCTCATTGGTAAGGCCTCTTCCTTTCCAGACACCGATTTCGTCCATAAGACCTTCCAGTCCCTGTATACCCCACCGGTAAGATCCGAACACAAGGTCACTGGGAGAGGAAATATCACCTGTGACAGTAGCCACTCCCATAGAGGTTGTATTAATAAAAAGCTCCAGAATACCCGAAACCCTCCGGGCAACAATGTGATACCATGACCCACTCAGAATCGTATGAGAGCAGGTATATTCCAGCGTGCCTCCTATCATAATATTGACCGCCCCTGTTTTGTTAAATTGTATCAGGAAACTTTCCGGGTTATAAAAACCGCTATCTACGGGGCAATAAGCACCACTGCTGTTGTTTGCAAGCATCCAGAAACTGAATGTGAAATCGCCTGTACCAAAATCAAAATCAGGGCTTGATGGAACACTGAGGAAACTTTCTGTTACCCCCGATGCCCCTCCGTTGAACTGTAAGCCGTTGTTTATTTTTCCTGTAGTCCATACCGGCGGAACTGTTCCGGATAAACTTCCGGTATGTCCGTTTCCGGTGGCATCAACCGCTGAAGTTCCGGATAACTCATCCAGCATCCAATAAGCAACCAATCCTTCGAGCAAATCGGCAGTTTGCGATGCCTCTAATTTAGTATTACGATAATAGGCTTCCAGAAATACATCGCTGATCTTACCATCAACAATGTAGTTCACCGGTGAATTGACCTCGAACTCAATGCTGAAATCACCTTCGTTATTTGTGAGGCCACTGGCGAGGAAAATTTTTTCCAGCGGCGCCTTATGCCATAATTGTACTTCGATGCCTTCAATTAATTTTACCTGAGCCGTGTCGTCAGGTTTGTAGATAGAAGCGATATTACCTTCCACCTTAAAGTTTCTTCTAAGAAATGTTTCCATAAAAAATCTGATTAAATAAATGAATAATAGGGGAGCTGATTTATGTCAATACGTCTGTAACGGCCGATTATTGCTTTATTACAGGAAAGCTCTTTGCAAAATTCGTTAAATTAAAAAGCACGGATACTAGGGTATTCCCGAGGGTCACAACGGAGCTTGTTCACGCTCAATAATTTGAGGAAACAATTTTTATAGCAAAAAAATACTACGTTTTATAGCAAACAATAAGAAGCAACGATTATTGTATAAACAATACACAATTATTGCAAAATAAGCTCTCCAAATACAATAGCACTGTCAGGCATTCTCATTAATGAGTATTTTTACTTAACCGCTTCGTTTAATAAGACAATTTTATAATTTAATAGTCCCCTCCCCGTTTATTAATTATCATGAAACAGATCAGGATCATCCTTGCAGAAAGCTCCAGGCTCTTCAGGCAGCTTTTGATACCCGCATTGCATGAACAACATATAGATACCATAGCAGAAGCCGAAACAGGCGCACAACTTATCCAACTAATTGATCTCAAATTACCAGATGTAGTTCTGCTCGAAATGGGCTTATGTGACATCCAGGCTTTTTTATTCATTAAAAACCGTTACCCGCGCTTAAAGATTATACTGATCAATAGCCATTCTGCGGATTCACCCACAAACTTTTTATACGAACATCAGACAGAGGCTATTCTTTCAAAAAATACAGATATGGATACGATGATCGACCGGATCCGTAAAGTCCATTACAATCGGTATATGAATGAAAAGAGATGCCTGCCAAAAGAAAACAACATCCTATTCAGTCAACGGGAAACTGAACTGATTCCGCTAATCATGGATGGAAAATCAAACAGGGAAATCGCCAAATGCATGAACATCTGCGATAAGGCAGTAGAAGCCCACAAGAAAAACATCTTTAAAAAAACAAAAACAAAAGGTACGATTACCTTCATTTTGTTTGCCATCAGGCAAGGACTCTACTATCTGAAATAAACGTCATGGGTGAATAGGGAAACTACCCCCCGATCAATCGCCGGATATCATTGAGCTTCATAAGCGCTTCCACCGGCGTGAGGGTATTGATGTCGGTTTTCAGGAGCTCATCTTTTACCTGCTCCAACACCGGGTCGTTGAGCTGGAAAAAGCTCAGCTGGTAATCGGCCTTGCTCTTCGTTTTGGCAAGGGCTTTATCCATTCCTTCCTCATCGGTACCTGCTGCCACGGTTTCCACTTCCGACAATTCCAGCTCATGGTCCTTCTCGAGTTTCTTTAAGATCTCGTTGGCGCGCTCCACCACCTGCTTCGGCATACCGGCCATACGGGCGACGTGGATCCCGAAGCTGTGCTCGCTACCGCCTTCCTGCAGCTTGCGCAGGAAAATAATTTTGTTGTTGGATTCTTTCACCGACACATTGAAATTTTTGATGCGCGGGAAATAAGTACACATTTCATTGAGCTCGTGGTAGTGCGTGGCGAAGAGGGTCTTGGCCCTGTTCTTAGGCTGTGCGTGCAGGTATTCGGCGATGGCCCAGGCAATGGAGATCCCATCATAGGTGCTGGTGCCGCGGCCGATCTCATCGAGCAGGATGAGGCTACGGTCGCTCAGGTTATTCAGGATACTGGCGGTTTCATTCATCTCCACCATAAAGGTTGATTCGCCGGAAGAGATGTTGTCGCTGGCACCCACACGGGTAAAGATCTTATCGACGATCCCGATCTCCGCACTCTGCGCGGGCACATAACAGCCGATCTGCGCCATCAGCGTGATCAGTGCCACCTGCCTCAGCAAGGCGGATTTACCGCTCATGTTGGGGCCCGTGATCATCATCACCTGCTGTGTTTCGTTATCGAGGTACACGGAGTTGCTCACATAATCGATGCCTACCGGCAATTGCTTTTCGATCACCGGGTGACGGCCCTCCTTAATATCGATCGCATAATCGTTGGTGAGTACCGGGCGTACATAACGGTTATCTTTCGCCAGCTTGGCAAAGGACTGCAGGCAGTCGAGCCTGGCGATGAGCGAGGCGTTGAGCTGGATCGGGATGATGTAATCAATGAGATCGCGCACCAGGGCTTCGTAGAGGCCCTGCTCCAGCACGGCGATTTTATCTTCGGCGCCTAATATTTTTTCCTCGTACACTTTCAGCTCAGGAGTAATATAACGCTCGGCATTGGTGAGCGTCTGCTTGCGGATCCAGTCCTGCGGCACTTTATCCTTATGCACATTGGTCACTTCCAGGTAATAGCCGAACACATTGTTGTAGGATACTTTTAATGATGAGATGCCCGTACGCTCGGTTTCACGCTGCTGGATCTGCAAGAGGTAATCCTTCCCTGAAAAAGCAATGGACCTTAGTTCATCAAGCTCGGCATTGACACCTTTGCTGATGACATTCCCTTTGTTAAGTAATACCGGCGCCTCTTCATTCAACTCATTCTGCAGGCGGTCGCGCATGAGGAGGCATGGGTTCAATTGCTCGGCGATCTTTTGCAGGGAATGATTTTCGCAGGGCGCCAGCAGCTCTTTCACGGTTTCAATGGTATTAAGAGCACGCTTCAGCTGCACCAGCTCACGCGGGTTGATCTTGCCGGCAGCTACTTTGGAGATCAAACGCTCCAGATCACCGATCTCTTCAAAATGATTGCTTACCTGCGATTGCAGCTCGCTGTTGGCTCCGAAAAAGCTCACCACATCGAGGCGCTCATTGATGAGCTCCAGTTGCTTGAGCGGCAGGGCCAGCCAGCGCTTGAGCAAACGCGAGCCCATCGGGCTCACCGTAGTGTCGATGATATCGATCAGGCATTTGCCATTATCGTGGCTGCTGCCAAACAGCTCCAGGTTCCGAACGGTAAAGCGGTCGAGCCACACGTACTGGTCTTCCTCCACGCGCGATACAGACGTGATGTGCTGCAGGCGGTCGTGCTTGGTTTCGCCCAGGTAATGCAGAATCGCACCGCAGCTGGAAATCGCCATCGGCAAATGCTCGATGCCAAAGCCTTTTAAGGAAATCGTCCCGAATTGCTTGGTGAGGGCCTCGAAACCGAAATCACGGGTAAAGGCCCAGTCATCCAGGCCGAAGGTATAGAAACGGTCGCCAATGAGGTTCATCAACGTCTGACGCTTGTTCTTTTCAAACAGAATCTCGTTGGGCTTGAAGCTCTGGATCAGCTTTTCAATATAGGTATGCGAGCCTTCCGCCACGAGGAACTCCCCGGTAGATACATCCAGGAAAGAAGCTCCGGCCCGGTCTTTATCCAGGTGAATGCTCGCAAGGAAATTATTTGTTTTGTGCTCGAGCACCTTGTCATTGAAGCTCACGCCCGGGGTCACAAGCTCGGTGATACCACGCTTGACAATGCCTTTCACCATCTTCGGATCTTCGAGCTGATCGCAGATGGCAACACGGTAACCCGCACGCACAAGCTTGGGCAGATAGGTATCGATGCTATGGTGCGGAAAGCCTGCCAGCTCAATGTGCGACGCAGATCCATTGGCGCGCTTGGTAAGCGTGATGCCCAGTATTTTGGAAGCCCTTACAGCATCCTCTCCAAATGTTTCATAAAAGTCGCCTACACGAAACAGCAAAATGGCATCCGGGTATTTTCCTTTTACCTCATTGTATTGTTTCATTAAAGGGGTTTCCTTGACTTCTCCGCTCTTTGCCATAAATGATATTCAAATCACTAAGATACGCCATCTGTGGGCTGTACAGGGAGTATTTTTTTAACAGGAAGGCGCATATTGTTAATATGTTCACGGCTAATCCATTGAAAAAACCTTTCTTGAAAAACAAACCTGACAGCAATGATAAGACGCTTATCGAACATCGCTTTGTTTACATAATGGGCGCCCGGGCGGGCTGTTGCGACTCGCTCTTTTTTGCCCTCCGGGGACAAAAAAGGAGCTCAGACAAATCGCAACATTGCCAAATACCTGCCTCAGAACGTCGACACCTCATCCGAAGAAAAAAAGTCGACATCCTCAATTACATTCAAAGCAATATCTACGAAAACGAAAAGATCCGCACGGAAGCCATCAGCAGGCATTTCGGCATTTCCGAAAATTACCTGGGCCGCTATTTCAAAAAGCATTGCGGGGAAACCATGCAGTCGTATATAAACCAATACAAGACCACGCTGATCGAGCATCGCCTCAAACACAGCGACAAGCGTATCAATGAGATCGTTTCCGAATTGGGCTTCACCGACGAAAGCCATTTGAATAAATTCTTCAAACAACAAAAAGGCATGAGCCCAAAGACTTTCCGCGAATCCTGTTCGGCAAAAGCCTGACCTTAAACACACGTTCAGAACGAACCATTAAAATTGCAGGTAGATGGGCATCACCGGCTCCGCATCCTTGGCAAGAATAGCGAGCCACACAATGCCTATTAAGATGACCATCTTCAACAGGATGCCCGCGGATGCCAGCTTATCCTGCAAGCTCCATTCCAGCTGCTTTGGCAGGGCATGGAGTACATAGCCCAAAAGCATCAGCAGGATCACATTCCGGTAGCTTGCAAGCAGATCGGCAATCACTGCTCCGTTGAAATGAAAAACAATCTGTGCGATCATCTGCCTCGCTGTTTCAAAAGACTCCGCTTTAAAAAAGATCCAGCAAAAACACACGAAGTGAAAGGTAAGGAGAAGGGAAAGTGTTTTTGAAAACGTAGTTGTCGTTTTAAAGAAACCGCATTTTTCCCGCATGATCTTGTCAACCGCCAGGGCAAAGCCATGCAGGGCGCCCCATAAAATAAAGTTCCAGCTGGCGCCATGCCAGAAGCCCCCGATGAGCATGGTGAGAACCAGGTTGGTATACTTCCGGTAATTTCCTTTTTTATTTCCGCCTAAGGGAATGTAGACATAATCCTTCAACCAGGCCGATAAGGAAATGTGCCAGCGACGCCAGAACTCAGTGATGTTAAGGCTTTGGTAGGGCGAATCGAAGTTGGCAGGGATCACAAAGCCCATCCAGCGCGCCATCCCGATGGCCATATCCGAATAGCCTGAAAAATCGCAATAGATCACCAGCGCATAGCCATACACGGCCAGCAGGCATTCCACACCGGTGTGTTGCAACGGGGCATCAAACACACCTTCCACGAGCTGCGTATACAGGTAATCGGAGATCACCATTTTTTTGAAGAGCCCGCCGGCAATAAGGTAAAACCCGGTTCCTACATCCTGCGGGGAGATAGCAATCGTTTTCCGGATCTGCGGAATAAAATCCTTAGCCCTCACGATTGGCCCCATCATGAGCTTCGGAAAAAACGACAGGAAAAAACAATAGTCGATGAAGCGGCCCACGGGCTTAAACTCTCCCCGGTACACATCGATGGTATAACTCAGGTTCTCGAAGGTGTAAAAGGAAATCCCGATGGGTAATACGAGGTGCAGAGGATGGATTTCGCTGTTGGCAAAATCATTGAGGATATCGATGAAGAAATTGGTGTACTTAAAATAAAAGAGCAGGCCCAGGTTAATGACAATGCTGAACACCAAGAGACTCTTCGCGAGAGCCTTTTGCTCCCGGTAGTTATAAATGGCATTGGAGATGATAAAATCCACGATGGCGGAAAGCACAATGATGAGAAAATAATATCCGCAGGCCTTGTAAAAAAAGTAAAGCGAGAAGAGTGTAAACATCAGCACACGCATCCTTTTATGCTTATATGCAAACTGGTAGAAAAACAGGAACACGGTAAAAAACACCAGGAAAAAGCTGCTATTGAACAACAGCGGGCTCGCCGGGTCATACGCCAGCTGGCTCAGGATTTTGTGAAGGTCAAAATTGATCATAACGTATTTATCATAAGAGGACTTAACGCCCCTGAGTACAGGCATCCAGGAGTGCTTCAAACAAGAGGCTTCCCTGCCGCTCATAGCCTTTGCGGGTAAAGTGTACATAATCGCCGGTTGCCAGGCCCTGTATTTTCCATTGCTTCATAGAGCCTCTGCCCCCCATCACCTCATACAGATCCCACACGGCATAGCCGTTACGCGCTGCATAACGCTTCAGGCTGCTTCCTATTAAGGGCACACGGTCGTTGGTGAATGGCTTTCCTTTTTTGAGTTTGCAATTGTCTGCCGGCGTTGTGAATAAGACGGAACAGGAAGCACATCCCTGACTAATGGCATCCATGAATGTTTTCACCTGCTCCTCAAACCCTGCTGTATCAAACTTGCCGGCGTACGACTCATTGGTGCCCAGAGACACGATCAACAGATCAGGTTTTAGCTCAGGCAGCTGCTGCATGAACAGGACCGCACTGTTATAACTCTGGAATGTAGCGCCGTTCACCCCGATGGTATGATAGAGAATGCCACCCTGCCCGTTACTTAAAACAAGGCCATGTACATCGACGGTATGGCCTGCAAGGAACCTGAGGCTAAGACTATTACTGGTATCCGGCAAATCGAAGACCGAGGTAAAAGGCCCTCGTTTCTTTGCAACACGGCATATTGCACCATCCGCGGAAAGCTTTGTATTTCCGGGATTTGCGCCCCTGGAAAATAATTTCACCCGGTTAAAGACATAGCTCATGCCGTGCTGGCTCCTGGTCATGATGCTAAATCCTGCCTGCGGCGATTTCGAAAAAAGAGAAATTCCGGAAACGCCTATTTCAACGCTATCAGGGTTGATCACGCTCCGTACCGCTCTCCATTCGCCAATAGGCGCCGACCGGTAACTCACCGGCTCATTCGTACGGGCAACGGCATAGGGAAAGATAAGCCCGCGCCCGGCGTTCCCGAATTTCTCCTGGAGCAATACCCGCAGCATGCCTGAAAAATAATCAGCCTGGATATGAGAGTCGCCGATATGCACAATGGAAAGTGTTCTGCCGGGATTTTCGTGTAATGAATCCAGGGCTTCGAAGAAATGCAATAACGCACTATCCTTTCCCAGGATGGTATTTTTGGATTCCCGTGCCAGGGCCTGGCTCCCCGGTTGAGAATGGCATCCCAGGAACATCAGCCCCAGGAGGCAAACACTAAATAGCTTCATGCTTTTTTTTCCGGTTGTTATAATCCGTCATGATGGCACCATAAATCAGCTTCCCGGCTTTGGCGGCGCCTCTATGGTTAAAATGCGTATAGTCTTTGTTGGCGAGGCTGGTATCGGCATTTACCCAGGCTTTCATGCTTCCGTTCCCACCCATCAGCTCATATAAATTCAGGAAGCCTGAGCCGGTTTGCCTGGCAAGTTTTTTCTGCGTGTCTATCAAAGGCCCGATGCCTTTCAGCGTAGCGTATTCTCCTTTTGTTTTCACGGCCCGGTCGCTACAGCCGATCATCAGAAAATCGGCATCCGGGAATGCCGCTCTCATGTACCTGAGATTGGCCAGCATCTGGCGCTCGTACCAGCTATAATCCGTGTTCTTATTATTGGCAACGTTGATACCGTACTGAAAAATGATCAGGTCGTAGTGAAGGTATTCCCGGAATTGCGCCAGCAGCTGCTCGGGGCACTCTTTGAAATAAGTTCCCGGGCTGCCGCGAAACGAAAAATTATCGATGATGATCCCGGAATCACTTTCCAGGCTTAAGCCATACACCGGGATAGAGGCCGATGAGGCAAAGCTGAGGGCGATGTCCGTGGCATCAACGCGTTGAACAAACTCATTCAGCATTTTTGTTGTCGGAAGCCTGTGCTTCAGGGAATTCAACTCCATCACCAAAGCGGAATCCGAAGCGGCATGTCCATAAAATAGCTTCAGAAGATCCGTCTGTTCTTTGGATTTGAACTTCAGCCAGGAGCTGCCCTGTGTAAATGATGTGTAGCCTGCAATGCCGATGTCCTGCGTCTTTTTATGATCCTTCACATTTACCGTTTCCCAGTTCTCTGAAAAACTCTGACCGAGCGATTGCCGGAAAGAAGGATTCGAAGGAGATGCCAATACAAAGCCTACTCCGCTTCCGCCAAACTCTTTCTGAAACTCCTCCCTGAGGGTGCTGGTAATCAGGTCCCCTTCGATCATGGAATCACCGAAATGGGCGATCCTTATTTTTTTCTTTGTTTTCCCGAGCGAATCCAGGCACATGAAGAAATGCTCCAGGCCTTTGTTCTCCTCGACAGCTGCATTTGTTCTTCCGCTCTGTTTATGCTCCTTCCTGGTGGTGGATGTATCGACCAGGGCCAGCACCGGCTTCGGTTTCCCACGCCTGACATCTGCAAAAAAATCATACGCCGACACCCCGTCGGCGGTTGTACTGAAAAAAGACAGGCTGGTAAAAAAAACAAGGCAGCCAACCAGTATATAGCAAGGCTCTTTGACAGGAGATCTCATCATGGCATGAATTTTCATCCAAATGTAGATCGCCCTTCCTTGTTATAAGGCATCACTTTATTATTCGTTAGCCGGTTCTTATTATTTGCAGAAAAACGGGATTATCCGGGATTATTACTTTTTCTTTTTCGACATCCGCTCCATAATCCGGTCACGCTCTGCCTTATCCCAGTATTCCTGGAAATCCAGGCTCACTTTGATCACTTCTATATGGGCTTGCTTATTTTGTTTGGCCAGAT
The DNA here is from genome assembly GCA_943362175.1 of Hydrocarboniphaga daqingensis. Lineage (GTDB taxonomy): Bacteria > Bacteroidota > Bacteroidia > B-17B0 > Aurantibacillaceae > UBA4416. Next base: position 128,316 of record CALRIU020000003.1, read on the forward strand.
GTTCCCATACTTTCACGTGGTCTTTATTTAATTTTCCTGTCCATACGGTCCAGTAAATCAGCACATAAAAATCTGCCGGCTTCAGGTTGGCCTTATTGAACGCATTTCCATGCAGGTCGTTCCATGTATTCAATTCCGTGTTTAAAGTTGTTTTTCCTGTTTTATGGTAAGTCCCTTCCGGCCTGAGTTCCGGAATAAATCCAAACAGGCCTGCATTACAGGACGTATCTGTTACACGGTATTCTATGTAATCTCCTTTAGCGTCGAAAATGGCCGCGTCGGGAATCCCACCCGCATCCTTCATCGTTTTCAGAAAATTCCCGCTTTTCACAGTAACGATACTCGCCGTGTCCAACCCGAATTTTTTCGCTTTTTTCAGGATCGTCTTCCTGTTTTCGATACCCGGATTTTTAATACCATAGAGCTTAAGCATGATAGGCCGGCAGCTTGCCAGCAAGGTAAGTACGGAGGTCAGTAGAAGGAGTTGTTTTAGTTTCATAGAGGTCTGTTCTGGCCAAATATAAAAAAACTCCCGGCAATATATGCCGGGAGTTTTCCTATTGAAATTTCAATTTTTCTTTTTTATCATCCAACTATCTATTATATAATGATTCCACACACTTTTTTTTGCTTCTATTTCAATATGATATTGATTAGGATCTTTGTCCTGATATTCTGCAATTGTTTCATGACTCACGTTAATACTTTCATATCTCCCTTGGAATTTGAACTCAATGAACGGCTTTCTTTTTGTCCAAAACTTTGTCACATCACAAGCTATCAGTTCTGTTTGATTCTTCTCCTCTGCTGTTTTATTTGCTACGAGCCAGGATATACGGGCAATTTGACCTAAACTAAGATAAGCCACGAATACGCCTTCTACCAGGTAAAAGAAAATCATAAATGTCCATAAGACAAATCCTCTATTCGTTGAAAATTTATGGATCAAAAATTTACGCCTGTAAATACCCAGGATTAGTATCCCTGACATGACGGGCCCCCACAAAATAAATACAGCATACCGCCCATCATGCCCTATTATCTGCCCGGCTATATGCGGCTCTACACAACTATAGCATATAACAGACAGGATCATCAGCCCAATGACTATCCGGTAATGCTTTTTTTCAAGTCCCTTCTCGGTTTGAGTAAATCTTTGTTTAGCTTTCTGTTTGGGTTTTTGCATGTTTGCTTTCTATCTGATAAACTATATACATCTTAATCTTACTTAAATACTAAAACCACCCTAAATAAAAAATCCCGGCACCAGGGCCAGGACTTTTCACATATTCATGATTGATTATGCAGTCACTGTAGAAAGCACACTGTTCATGCTTCTTACGGCTTCTGCGCTTTTTGCGAATAAGGCTTTTTCCTCGTCGTTCAGGTTGAAGTCAACGATTTTTTCCCAGCCGTTTTTGCCGATGATTACCGGAACGCCCATGCAAATATCAGACTGGCCGTATTCGCCTTCCAGCATCACGCTGCAAGGGATCAGTTTTTTCTGGTCGTTCAGGATGCTGTCAACAATCGTCGCGACAGCTGCTCCCGGAGCATACCAGGCAGAAGTACCTAACATACCTGTTAACGTGGCACCGCCTACCATCGTGTCGGCGGCTACTTTTTTCAGGGTCTCGGCATTCAGGGTCTGAGAAACCGGAACACCGTTATACGTTGCCAGGCGTGTCAAAGGGATCATGGTCGTATCGCCATGACCTCCGATTACCACACCTTGCACGTCGCTCGCAGGAGCATTGAGGGCTTGTGACAAATAGCAGTTGAAACGGGCGCTGTCAAGAGCACCGCCCATACCGATGATGCGGTTTTTCGGTAATTTGCTTCCTTTCAATGCCAGGTAAGTCATCGTGTCCATTGGGTTAGACACAATAATGATGATTGCATTCGGAGAATGTTTCAGAACGTTTTCAGTAACCGTTTTTACGATGCCTGCATTGATCCCGATCAGCTCTTCGCGGGTCATGCCCGGTTTGCGTGGAATACCGGAAGTCACCACGACCACATCGCTTCCTGCTGTTTTAGCATAATCGTTGGTGCTGCCGCTGATACGCGTATTGAACCCGTTCAGGGAAGCCGTCTGCATAAGATCCAGGGCTTTGCCTTCCGCAAAGTTTTCTTTGATGTCGAGAATTACTACTTCGCTGGCAATTCTTCTTTGTGCGATATACTCTGCACAGGTTGCGCCTACATTTCCGGCGCCGATTACTGATACTTTAGTCATTTTATTAATTATTGAATTATGGATTTATAGAATTAGTGATTGGTTCTGGTTGAGAATTATCGCAGCAAATTTAGATTAATATTTAATTCTTCCATTCACCAACTCAATAATTCTCTCACGATTAAGCGTCGATCTTCGCGTATTTGGCATTTTGCTCGATGAACTCGCGGCGTGGCGGCACCTCATCCCCCATCAGCATGGCGAAGGTCCTGTCGGCTTCTGCAGCGCTGTCGATGCTCACCTGGCGCAGGGTCCTGGAAGAAGGATCCAGGGTGGTTTCCCATAACTGGACTGCATTCATCTCCCCTAAACCTTTGTAACGCTGCACGTGTACGCTATCCGATTTTTCGCCTCCCATTTCGCGGATGGCAATGTCGCGCTGCTCGTCGTTCCAGCAATAGCGGGCATCTTTGCCTTTTTTCACCTGGTATAACGGTGGAGCGGCAATATACACGTGGCCTTTCTCGATCAGCTCTTTCATGTGACGGAAGAAGAAGGTCAGAATCAGCGTGGTGATGTGAGAACCATCGACATCGGCATCACACATGATCACCACCTTGTGGTAACGCAGCTTCTCGATGTTCAGCGCGCGGTCATCTTCCTTCGTTCCGCGGAAAACACCGAGGGCCGTGAAAATATTCTTGATCTCCTGGTTTTCATAGATCTGGTACTCCAGGGCCTTTTCCACGTTCAGGATCTTGCCCCTGAGTGGCAGAATGGCCTGGAAATCGCGGTTACGGCCTTGCTTGGCGGTTCCACCCGCCGAGTCCCCTTCGACCAGGAACAATTCGCAGGCAAAAGGGTCATTATTGGCGCAATCGGCCAGCTTCCCCGGTAAGCCGGAACCCGACATCACCGATTTACGCTGTACCATTTCGCGGGCTTTGCGGGCAGCGTGACGGGCTGTGGCCGCTAATACCACTTTATCTACGATCAGCTTGGCTTGTTTCGGATGCTCTTCCAGGTAATTATTCAGGGCTTCGCTGATCGCCTGATCAACGGCACCCGTCACCTCGTTATTTCCCAGTTTGGTTTTGGTTTGCCCCTCAAACTGCGGCTCCTGTACTTTCACAGAAACCACGGCTGTTAAGCCCTCGCGGAAGTCATCGCCGCTGATCTCGAATTTCACATTCTTGAACAGGCCGCTCTTTTCGCCATAGCTTTTCAGGGTACGCGTCAGGCCCCTGCGGAAGCCCGCCAGGTGTGTTCCCCCCTCGTGGGTGTTGATATTGTTCACATAACTCTGGATGCTCTCGCTGTAGGAATTATTATAAAGCATGGCCACTTCCACCGGAATGCCGCCTTTCTCCCCTTCGATGTAGATCACATCTTCCATCAGCTTTTCCTTGCCGCCATCGATGTACTGAACGAACTCTTTCAGGCCGCCTTCGCTATGGAAGGTTTCAGAATGAGGGTTTCCGTTTTCGTCGGGGTCTCTCAGGTCTTCCAGGATAATGGCGATCCCTTTATTTAAAAAGGCCAGCTCGCGCATCCGGTTTGCCAGGGTGGCATAATTATATTCCCCAACGGTAAAAATGCTCAGGTCGGGCGTAAACGTCTGGATGGTGCCGCGGTAACTGCTTTCACCTACCTCTTTTGCCGGGTATAATGGCTTGCCGCAGCTGAATTCCTGTACCACGATCCTTCCATCGCGGTGTACTTCGGTTTTCATGTGGGAGGACAAGGCATTCACGCAACTTACCCCTACCCCGTGCAAACCGCCGGATACCTTATAGGTATCTTTATCGAACTTTCCGCCGGCGTGCAATACCGTCATCACCACCTCCAGGGCGCTTACGCCCAGTTTCGGGTGAATACCGGTAGGAATTCCCCGGCCGTTATCTTTTACACGAATGGAGTTATCCTCCAGGATGGAGACGGTAATTTTATCACAATGGCCAGCTAAGGCTTCATCAATTGAATTATCCACAACTTCATATACCAAATGGTGCAATCCTTTCACCCCGATATCGCCAATGTACATGGCGGGTCTTTTCCTAACCGCCTCTAATCCTTCCAGTACCTGTATATTATCTGCGCCGTAATTTCCCTTGTCTGTAGCTGTCGTTTCTTCCATAAATTCAGTTTCTTCGTTTTTTATGATTTATCCATTAAATATACTGATTTTATTGGGATTTCCGGCGATTTATTTGAAGCATTTTACTAACAATTGTTAATAAAAACTGCTCCCGTTTCAGGGATTATTTTGAGCAAAAATTTGCTTATTCGGAAGCTGTAATTTCGTACGGGATTCCTGATTTTTACCTGCCGCGCTTCATGACCCCTGTCCTGTTTTTACCATGAATTTGTAGATACAGCTCATGGCTATTTCATAAATAAATGCGTCATTTGCATTCTATACATTTTACTTAAAAATTAGTGTTATGTCTGATTTATTTTCTACCGAAGCGCTCTTGAGCTTGATTCCATTGACCCTGATGGAGATCCTGCTGGGAATTGATAACGTCATCTTCGTCTCCATCGTCTTAAACCGCCTGCCCAAGGAGCAAACCAAACGCGCCGGCCTGATCTGGATGGTCGTGGGCATTGTCATGCGCCTCCTGTTTCTTTTTGTTCTCGGCTACCTCATCAAAGGCGAGCAGGAGCTGTTTAAGATCTTTAACCATTCCGTCGCCCTGAAAGACATCATCATGCTGGCCGGAGGCTTATTCCTGCTGGTAAATTCCACGCTAGAAATCCATAATAAACTGGAAGGTGAAGATCCGGATGAAGAGCTTAACAAGCGAAAAGGGAATTCCTTCAGGGCCATCATGGTGCAGATCATTCTCATCGATATGGTATTCAGCATCGACGGCATTGTGACCGCTATCGGGATGGCCAACAATATTGTGATCATGATGATCGCCGTGATCCTGAGCATGTTTGTGATGTTTTATTTCGCGCCTAAGATCTCTGCCTTCATCCACAAGCATCCAACGTTCAAGATCCTGGCCTTGTCCTTTTTAGTATTGATCGCTGTGCTCCTGGTCGTGGAAGGCGTTCATGTGGATAAGATCGAAATTCCGAAAGGCTACATTTATTTTGCGATGGCTTTCTCTTTTGCGGTGGAGCTCCTCAACCTGAAATTCAGGAAAGCCCACAAGCCGGTGGAATTACGCTCTCCGACGCTGAAAGAAGAAGATAAGGATAAGCCTGCGGCTTGATTTTTATTGAAACGTTCAGAAAAATCGGAAAAACATCTCCCGCCCTCCGGGCACCCTCTTGGAAAGAGGGAATTTATATAAACTTAAAAAGGGAATTTAAACTTCCTGATTTGAAAGAAACCAATTCCTCCTTTGAAGGAGGTGACCGGAGGATGTTTTGCCTATCATTAACAATGGAATATCCTGACATTGATAACTATCGCCATCAGGATGCCAGCAAAAGACCGCCCGGGTGCCCAAAGCAAGCCGGCTTAACAATCATAGATCCCTAAAACGGCACAAAGGTCAGGCCGATCATTAAGTTGAAGCGCTGGCTGGGGTATTTCTCCCAGCGGTAATAACGCATATTGGCAATGTTGTTGAACTTCACAAAGAAGGACAGCATTTTGGTATAACGGTATTCCGCTCCCAGGTTAATGTCTGCCACACCCTTCAGGAGTTTCGGCTCTGTGGTATATACCATGTTGTTTTCCACCTGGGTGAGCGCATATTGCTTGCCGATAAAGAAGAGGTCGCCACGCAGGATGAACTTGCTCTTCAGGTTATAGATCGCAGAGAAAGTCAGGTCGAAATCAGGCTTATGATAGGCCTTTTCGATGTTCTTCGTTTTGTAGAGATAATAATTTCCTTTGGCGATGAAATGCATCTTTTCCTTATACTGATATTTCAGCTGGCCGGAAACGTTGAACAGGCTGGTATTATCGTAGATCACCGAATACTTGTTATCGAGCGTGGTATTATCGGAATAATCGATCACAAAGAAGTGCATGCTGTCCACGATGCTATAGCTGGCTTTGGCATCATAGCTGGTATTGGAGCTTAAATTACCTTTCAGACCACCGAAGATATTGAACTTGGTATTGGTATTCCTGTAGTTGATGTCCGACTTGATGAATGGATTCTCATTCGACAGGCTCCTGAGGGAATTTTTCTGGAGGCCGCCGTTGATACCGGCATAAGGAATGATGATGCTTTCATACACATCGTATTGCGCGTTGATCTGCGGGTAGAAGTAGAACTTCACATTGTCCTGCCTGCCATGAGCATCCAGCACCGCAGAAAGACCGATGTCCGCTTTCCATTTTTTTCCTTTGGCCTCAAAATAAGGGTTCAGCTTCACGATCACATCATTGAAAGTATCCTTCGGAAGCTTGTGGTTGTAAAAATCCACATCGAAATTAGTGAAGAGGTGCTCTTTATTGATAAAGGTGTTGAAGGCGGTATTCAGCTTCACATTATTCTCCGCCACGTTATACAGGTCGGTCAGGTTATAATAACCGAACTTCACGGTATGGTTGATCTTCGAGCTGTCTGTGTAATGACTCTGCACCGTAAGCTTCGGTTCCCAGAGCTGGTAGCGCTGTTTGGTATAATCCTTGGTGAGCTTGTTCTCCGTCGTATCATAGCCATAGAAATGCACCACATTGCGCTTGTAGTTGAACTCGCCGAGGAGCGTGTGTTTTTTATAGAATTTCTTCCCGAAGATCTCCGCTTCATTATCGCTGAAACCGCTGTAGCCGACATCCCGCAGGTGCGAGGAAGAGGAAAAATGCTTGTAATGTACGCCATAGGCCAGGTCGCGGGTACGCAGGCTGTTGAGCCAGAGCTCGAGGTAGGGCGTGGTGTAATTTCCAAAGCCCGCTTTGATGAGCGAGCGGTATAATTTCGACAAGGGCTCGTTCTGCATTTTCGCCGCATCGATCGGGATCACTTCATATTTGCTTACCAGCGGCTTCGACTGGATGCCGTAGTTGATGTTCGAAATTTTCCTCACGGTATCTTTGATCTCCGGCAGGTCGCCCAGCTTAATGGCATCCTTAATCGTCGGCTGGTACACGCTGATGTTTTCCACCGTCAGGTCTTTGATCCCACCTGTTTGTGCAAAGGCCGTGCTCAGGTAGCCAAGCACCATCAGGATCACAAAGAGCCATTGCAATTTCCTGATCAGGCTTTTACGCCGTTCCTGCTGCTTTTGATAGAGCGATGTATTCCCGTATTTATCGGAGTCTAATACCGCTGTGTTTTTGTTGAATTTGATGTATCCCATGTCCGGTCGTTTATTCCTATGCTACTTATGGTTTTTTTGGTGCCTGTTTCAACGAATCCTGTTTTGCCTCATACAGTTGATCGAAAAGGTCTTTGTCTGAGCTTTGTTGCGATTTGAATTCCACTTTCATGCTATTGGCTGGATTGGTGCCCGAATTTCCCTGATCTTTCAGGGCTTTTACTTTCTCCAGCTTCTTTGTGGCTTCGTCGACATATTCTGCTTTAGGTTTACCGTCAATGACCGTTTGCAGCATCAGCTCGGCATCGGAATACTCGCCTTTCGCGATGTAGGCATCCGACAGCAATAGGAGGCCTTTGGTGTTCCAATCGTCGTTGGAATAATCGTAGGCGATGAGGCTGGTAATCGTTTTCTCCAGTGCTGAATAATCCTGCTTGGTGTACTGGATTTTGGCCACGTGGTAGAGGGCTTCGGCGCCGGTGACGTTCTTCGCCGTTTTGGCAATGGCTTTGAAATCGCTCATGGCATCATCCAGGCGGTTGAGCTCATAGAGGGATTTAGCCTTATCGTATTTGGCTTCCGTTACCTGCTGAGGAGAGATCTTGTCTGTGGCAAGCACTTTCACCGCGTATTCCAGAGCTACCTCGTAGTTCTTCAGGATAAAGGCACAGCGCATCGCTCCCATTTTTCCGGATAATTTATTGGCCGGCGTTTCCGCCATTTCCGACAACTGCTGGTATAAAGGCAGCGCTTCGGCATAGGATTTATTTTTATATAAAATATAAGAAGCTTTCAGCAAAGCCGTTTCCGTATTGATGCTTCGCGGCCTGTTGGCAATATAAAGGTAAGACGGCAGGGACTTGTCCAACAGGTCTTTGCTGTAGGCGCATTCTGCATAATAGAAATGCGCTTCAGCAAGGTATTTCCCGTTAGGGTATTTGCTGATATAGCTTTCGAATTTAGGCATCGCCAGATCACAGCTTTTCTGGTTAATGTAAGCTTCCCTGCCCGATTCAAATAACTTTTCCTCCAATTCATCATCGGCTATAGGATCGCCTATGTTTTCAAAATAATCTTTCATGCCGGCAATATCACCCTTCGCTTCAAAAATCTTTTTGATCAGAGGCAGGGCATCGCGGGCTTCCTCGCTCTTCGAGTCCTTTTTCACGATCTGGTCGAAGTAAACAAAAGCCTTGTCGTCTTCCTTTTGGGTATAATACATCAGTCCCATACCCGCCAGGGCGGCATTGGCATAGGCGGAATTAGGGTATTTGTCAATCACCATTTTATAATAGGTCAAAGCATTGTTAGCGTCTTTGAGGTCTTTGCTATACGTTTCCGCAATCTCAAAGATGGACGCAGCATAATAGTTCGACTTCGGATATTTGACAATGAGCGCTTTCAGGTCGCTGATCTTTTCCTGCTGTTTTTTCAGGAGCCCGTTGCAAAGCGCTTTCTGGTACATGCTGTAATCCACATCCAGCTGGTTCATCGCAATGGCCTTACCGTAATATTCAGCTGCCTGCGGATAGACATTCTGCATGAAATAAGTATCAGCTGTTCTTACCGTGGCATCCGCCATTTTTTTGGCATCGTAGGTATTTTTGGTCAGCAGAAATTTACGGAACGACAGGTTGGCACTCTCATAATCCGTCTTGCCTTTCTGCTGGAAATAAGCATAGCCGATATTATAATTAGACAGGTCGTACTCTTTCAGACTAAAGGCGCCTTCATTCACCTGGAAAGTCTTCCAGGTTTCCACCGCCGTCGCATAATCCTTTTTAATGTAGGAGATCTCACCCAGCCAGTAATACGATAAGGCATTGTAGGTTTTATCAAAATTCACTGCGATGGATTTTTTGAAATAGCGCGTGGCGCTGTCGAGCTCCAGGTTATTAAAGAACTCCACCCCTTTGAAATAGATGAGTTTCTGATACGTAATCTTTAAAATAGGATCCAGCGGCTGTACCTTCTCGATGGAAGCAATGGCCTGGCTGTAATTTTTAGTGGTGGAATACACATTCACCAGGTATTGGTAAGCCTCTGACTTCCGGGGCGAAGACGGATACTCCTTAATGTATTTCTGAAAAGCCAGCACCGCATCGTTATAAGGCGCGAAGGACAATTCATAGCACAGCTTGGCATAGCTGAACAAGGCATCTTCCCGGATCACCGGATCGAAATCCATTCCCGAAGCCGCATAAAAGGCATTCCGTGCTTTGGTCTTATTGGCCGTCTGTATATGGCAATCCGCCAGGTGGTACCAGGCATTCTGCGCCAGGCTATCCTTACCATCCGTTGCTTTTTCGAAATGCGTGATGGCATTTTTGTAATCCTTGATCTGGTAGTAGCAATAGCCCAGGGCATAATTTCCAAAGGTGTTGAAATTCCCGCCGGTGGAATAGGATTTTTTGAAGTAAGTCAGCGCATTGGCAAAGTCCTTGAGGTTAAAATACGACTCGCCGATCATGCGGTTGATCTCGCCTTCCTTTTGCACATGCGTGGAATCATCCAGCAGCGAAGGTGCTGTTTTGATCACTTCCTTATATTTTCCCTGGATGAAATAGATCTGCGTGATGTAATAAGGCACCACGGGGCCGAAGGTTTCGCTGCTCATCAGGCGGTTGAAGCCCTGCAGGGCTGTTTCGTAATTCTTTTCCTGGTAAGCAATGTGCGAATAGTAATAATTGGCCGGCTGCGAATATTTATTATCGACGTCCTTGATCTCGTAGAGATCGGTTTTGGCCTTTTCATTGTTATTCACCGAAAAATAACTGTAACCGCGCTTGAAATATAATTCGGCAAGATCCTCCTTATTCAGTTCATAAATGTCTACTTTCTCAAGGTATTCGATCGTTTCCTCGTATTTCTTTTTCCTGAAATTCGATTTCCCGAGGTAAAAGTAAGCCCATTTCACCTTATTGCTTTCGGGGTGCAGCTCGATGAACTCTTTCATGCGCCATTCGCCATCCTTGTGAAACAGCTCAATGCCACAGGCTGCCGCGTAATACTCGGCATCGGTCTTCAGAAGGGTATTTCCCGGAACCGTAAGCATGTAATCGGCAAAGGCTTTTTGTGCAGCGGTATACTGCTTCTTGTCAAACAACTCAATGCCTGTTTTATAAAGACCTTCCTTATCCAAAACGATTTGTGTTTTTTGCGCAAACAGCAGGCCGGAGAACGTTAGCAGCAACACACTTATAAAATACCTGGAGATCATCATGCTTTTATGTCCTATAATTCTTATGTTAATGATTTGTTACGTTAATTTTTTAATGAATAGCAGCCGCCACAACAAATGTGTGGCATGGCCTTCAAAAAAATAAAACGACGGTGATTCAACCCGCTTTTAAAAATAGCTGTTTCATAAACCCGCTTAACCACTTGATTTTGTAGTTATTAACGCGTTCCTGTTAAAACTTGCCCCGATTGTTTAAGCATCTTTAACGAAATAGCGCCTATTTTTATGAGCATCAATTATGATCAACGACTCTGTTATAGAATTTAAGGACGCTACGATCTACCAGGGCGATATCGCGGTGATCACCAACCTCAACCTTGCACTCAACAAAGGGGAATTTGTGTACCTGCTGGGAAAAACCGGCAGTGGGAAAAGTAGCCTGCTGAAAACGATCTACGGCGACCTTACGCTCACACAGGGCCAGGGAGAAGTTGCGGGATTCAAGCTCCACAGCCTCAAACGCAAGGAAATTCCTTTCCTGCGCCGCAAGCTGGGTATCGTGTTCCAGGACTTCCAATTGCTGAGCGACCGCAGCGTGTTTGAGAACCTGCGCTTTGTGATGAAGGCAACCGGCTGGACAGACGAGGCCAAGATCAAGAAGCGTGTGAAAGATGTGCTGATTAAAGTAGGCCTGGAAAGTAAAGAACTGGTGATGCCTTACCAGCTTTCAGGTGGTGAGCAACAGCGCATCAGCATTGCCCGCGCCCTCATCAACGATCCGGAAATTATCCTGGCCGATGAGCCAACCGGAAATTTAGACCCGGATACTTCGGAAGAGATCATGAAGTTGTTGCTGGACATCAGCAAGCAAGGGCGTTGCATCCTGTTTGCCACACACGATATTTTACTCTACAGCAAATTCCCGGCACGCACGCTCATGTGTGAGAACAACCACATTGCGGATAGCATGAAGCTATGAAGCTCTTTTCGGATAAGGTCGCTTATCGTTTCAACCAGCCGCTTTCCGAACTTCAGCTCAACAAAGCCAATTTGTATATCCGTCAATACCTGGAAGAAATTGGAGTTACCATCACGGAAAACAATGGTGATAAGATCGACTTCAAATCCGGTTTTTTTTCAGGCAGGCAAACGAGCTTGTCGAGAATAGAGCGCGGTGTTATTTCTTTATCTTCTGAAGAGCTAACGATTGAATTTTACACAACCAGCTTTGTCATCATGCTGGGGTTCATCGCCCTTAGTTTAACGATCACGACCGCTAATTTTTTCCTTCCGATCCCTGTCGCTACTTCTGTTTTTTTTCTGCACAAAATGTTCTCAAAATCGAGCGTGAGCGAAGCTTTGTCGCAATTAGGAAGAAATCTCGAATTATTATAAACTTACTTCACCAGGTCCACGTACACATTCCGGTCGAGTTTGACCTCTTTTACCCTTTTGCCAACAGGAACCGTTTGCCACTGCGTGGTTGGGCGGATCAGGATTTCTTTTCCGGCGATGATCTTTACCGGCATAGTGAATTCCGGAAGGCAATGCACATAACGGAAAGATAACTTTCCTTTCACCAGCTTATATTCCAGCCAGGGAATCTGTGTGGTGCGCAGGTACTGATCGAAGAGCGGCTTAAAATCGATTCCCGTTCTTTTACAGATGAACGCTTCCAGCTCCTGCGTGCTCACCGTTTTATGATAGTAGGTTTCATTCATAGTCCGCAATAGCTCACGGAACTTATCATCATTGTTGATTACCTGCCGGATCATGTGAACGACATTGCTGCCTTTGTTATACATGTCCCCACTGCCTTCAGTACGGACATCATATCTGCCAATGATGGGAATATCGTTCTCAATACTTTTCCGCACACCTTCGCAATAATCGTTACCGGCTTCTTTTCCGAACTCACATTCGGTAAACAATACTTCGCTGTAGGAGGTGAAGCCTTCGTGGATCCAGTTATCCGCTACGTCGCGCGCGGTGATGCTATTCCCGAACCACTCGTGGCCCGATTCATGCACTACGATGAAATCCCATTTCAGGCCCCAGCCCGTTTTGGAAAGATCACGCCCTAAATAACCGTTCAGAAAAAAATTGCCGTAAGCCACATTGCTCTGGTGCTCCATGCCCAGGTAAGGCGCCTCTACCAGCTTGTACGAATCTTCGTAGAAGGGATAAGGCCCGAACCAATGCTCGAAGCATTTAATGGTTTTGGTAACATTCGGCTTTAAGTGAGCAGTCACTTTTTGCACGTGGTAATCCAGCACCCAGTAATCAGTATAGAGTTTTCCGTTCTCTCCTGTGATGGAATCCTTGAGCAGCGTGTATTTCCCGATATAAGGGATGATGTCGTAGGGATTGATCGTGTTCTTTACTTCCCAGACATAAGTGCTCAAACCCTTCGCCTCTTTTCTTACCGTCACAAGCTTCCCGTTGCCGATGGCTTTCAAGGTATCAGGAATGGTGATCGACAGGCGCGCCCCCATGTCGGGCTCATCGGCCTGCAGGTCCTTGCAGGGAAACCACACGCTGGCACCGGCCCCCTGGCAGGCCACGCTGATCCAGGGATTTCCCAAAGAATCTTTTTTCCAGACAAAGCCGCCATCCCAGGGTGGGTTCCGCGCGACTTTCGGCTTTCCGTGGTAAAACACCCGCAACTCATGCCCTGCTTGTTTTTCCTGTGCAGGTAAGCTCAGCATCCAGCGGTTCTTCTCCTGGCGAATGTCGGGTAACCTGGCTCCCTCGTAAAAAACACTGTCAATCCTTAAGGGCTCCTGCAGGTCGATCTGCATCACCGGATTGGAAACGACCTGCGCTACCTGGTAAGCTATCACAATATTCCCTGAAATACTTTTAGTCTCATAATCAGGCTTCACCGACAGGTCGTAATGCATGACGTCCCACCAGCTGCGATATGTGGTGTTACTGCCAAGCAAGGTATCTTCTCGTGTGAAAAGCTTCACCTGGCCGAACCCACTTAATACACTTCCCATAAGGATCATTAAACCAAATTTCTTCATACCGATTTACTTAAACTATTTCTGACGTTCTCGTTGAATTCATGGAACACTTCCGCATCCAGCTGGTTATAGGCCTCAGGCAAATAGCTTTTGACAAATGTCCTGTTCTTTAAATGGTGAATGTGGTGACAAATACTATACAGCGGCTCTATAACATGAGAAGCAATCAGCACGGTTTTTCCCTTCTGATTCAATAAGGTGATTACATATTGCAGAGAGCGGCTGGATTCGATGTCAAGCCCGTTGAAAGGTTCGTCGAAAATAAACAGCTTCTTGTCCTGTTTCAACTGTGAAACAATGAGGAGCTTTTTTTTCATCCCGGTCGAGTAATTTTCGATGAGCTCATCCAATGGAATAGCAAAGATTCTGGCCAGCTCAGCCTCCTGATAGCCGTTGTTCGTTTTAGGGAAAACGGATAAAAATTCGCGCGCCGTTAAGTTGGGATAAAAAAAAGATTCTGCATCAATGTGAGCGATCCCGCTCTTCCTGATTTTTTGCCCTTTGAACAGTATCTCTCCTGTGTTGGGGATTAAAATGCCTCCAAGCAAATGGAAGAAGGTGGTTTTACCGCTGCCATTGAGTCCTACAATGCCATGCGTCAGGCCTCCTTCGAAGCTGATTGTGATGTGTTCCAATAGGCGCTCATCGTTATAGCCAAACGACAGGTTTTTAATACTGATCATCGAGGTAATGGTTTAGATTTTTCAGGGCTTCTGCCCGCGACAGGAAATAAAAGGCGATGGTTATCACCGATAAATAGGGATTGAACAAGCCAAGAAGCATCACAGCCGTTTTAATTCCCAAGTTATTTTTTTCTTTTTTATAACCATAGGCCGCATATTTCATCGCCACAACGGTAGCCATCATCAACAGGTTGTATCCGAGACAGTACAAATTAAACTCCAGAATTTCGGGATTGAAAAGAACATTGATCAACACCACAGGACTATTTATCACAGCCAGCTTTAACAGAGCGGATAAGGTACGCGTGGAAAGGAGCTGCACCGGCGATTGTCCGGAAGCCTGCAGCATCGGCACACTTTCGTTATACTCATAGAAGCTGAATACAATAAGGTTGACCAAAAAAAGCGCCAGCAAGGGAAATAGCTTCAAAGGACTTAACACCAGGGCCAGTAACATGAAAGCCGACAGGCTGAAAACATGCCGCCTGATACCCGAGATAAAGATGTAATCCTGCTTAAACCATGTGGAGAGAAAGAGGAGCTTGGGTTTGAGCCTGATATCGGACTCCACAAAAGGAATGGCAAGTACCAGGCTATGTATGAGTGGAAAGCAATACCAATACGACGTAAACAGGCAGGGAATGGAAACGGGAAGCAGAAAAAGCTGGTATTCAATGGCCATCTGCCACCTTGCTGAATCAAAATGCTTAGCGGCAAATACTTTATCCCGCCTGTTCTTATGAAAACTGTAAAACAAGTATACAATAGCACCTGCTGTATAATAGCCCAGCTGCTGCCGGTTATTAAAAAAGAAATACGAAAGGCCCGAACAGGCAGGCAGCAGGAAAACAAGCAGGAATCCGAGGTTCCGCTTCAGCTGATAGGCTCTTATTTTAAGGACCTGCATCTTTCTGCCGGGTTTATTTATCAATTGGAGGAACAAATTTCACTTCCCGAAGCATTGGCTGGGGAAAAAATTGCAGGTACTTCCGTTTGATGTTTAGGGTATAATCAATTATTTCAGCGGTATCACTGGTGGGGACAGCATTTCCATCAAGCATCACCAACAGGCTATTCATTGTCTTTTCTTTCCCAAAAGGGATAAATAGTTCGATGTTTTCCAGGCTATCCACAAAACCAAATTTGGGCAGGCAGTACGCGGCCGTGTTGTCTCTGGGCCCACGAAGCACAATGGATTTAAAATCGATCATCCTGATGAGCCGATTGACAGAGTCCAGCTTTTCAGGTGGCAAATACATTGCGCTTACTTTCCAATGGTACGAACTGTCAGGCCTGAGCCTGAGTACACAATCTCCTTTGAATAAATACGTTCTTACAAAGAAATGCCTTAACGTATCGCTTCCCGACGGAAACATCATCGCCGAAAAGCATTTAACGTCGGGAACGGGGCGGGCCTGTTCTTTTACCTTTTCCCTACACGAAAAAAGGGGAACTGCCAGTATCAGTATAATGAGTAGCTTACTCATCCGTTTTGCTATTTCCCTGCCTTCGCTTTCTGCATCGGGTTGCCGCCGGTGCTCTGGCCTCGTCCCACACTTTTGGTTTTAAATACATCGAAGCGGTCCGGCGCCTGTTTCATGTTCCAGGTGTTATTCTTCTCGTTGATGTCGCAGGTTTCCTTATAAGGGTCCAACAGGATCGAGGCTACTTCCTTTTCCTTTGCGTAAGTCTTCACCACGTTCTTTTCGTTCTTGCGCCACACATAGGCATTCACGCGGTCTACTTCCGAGGTGCCATCCTTGTAATTCCACTGGATGATCAGAGGGCTCACAGCCCCGCCCTTATTAGTGAAATACAGCTCGTACATGTATTTGCCTTTGAGCGCCGCCAGGGCCGAATCGCTCAGGGGCTCATAATTCTCGTAATAGTTTACCGGCTTTTTCTCTACGGCCGTTTTCACTTCAGGCTTGTAATGGTAATAGAAATCACGCAGGGTGGTATCCACATCCACCAGGAATTTCATGCCGGATTCACGGTTCCTTAATTTGGAAATGCTCTCAAACTCCTTGCCCTTAGGATACATCCGGATGGTATCGTTTTTAACCGGAACGGTTTTATTGTTCACGAAGGTATAAGCTTTCACCGAATCCATCGAAATATCCACCGGCTCGATGTCGTAGAACCAGGCACGCCAGAACCAGTCGAGGTCAACGGCGCTCGCATCTTCCATCGTGCGGAAGAAATCAGCCGGCGTCGGATGCTTGAAAGCCCAGCGGGTAGCATATTGCTTGAAGGCAAAGTCGAATAGTTCCCGGCCCATCACCGTTTCGCGCAGGATATTCAAAGCCGTACATGGCTTGCCGTAAGCATTTGCCCCGAAGTTGATGATGTTCTCACTATTGGTCATGATCGGCTCCAGCTGGTCTTTCGGCAGCTTCATATAGTCCACCATTTTATAGGCCGGCCCGCGGTTGGATGGATAATTGTTATCGAATTCCTGCTCGGTTAAAAACTGCACAAAGGTGTTCAGGCCCTCATCGAGCCAGCTCCACTGGCGCTCATCGCTGTTGATGATCATCGGGAAAAAGTTGTGCCCTACTTCATGGATGATCACGCCCAGCATGCCGTATTTGGTAGATTCGGAGTAGGTGCCGTCTTTTTCCGTTCTTCCGAAGTTGAAGCAGATCATCGGGTATTCCATGCCATTGGCCGCTTCAATGCTTTGCGCCACAGGATACGGATAAGGGATCGTGAATTTGGAATAGGTTTTAATGGTATGCGCCACTGTTTTGGTAGAATATTTCCGGTAAAGGCCCGCTGCTTCTTTGGCGTAGAAGCTCATGCACATCACTTTCCTTCCGTCCTGTTTGATCGGCATGGCATCCCACATAAATTTGCGTGATGAGCCCCAGGCAAAATCCCTGACGCTGTCTGCTTTGAAGATCCAGGTTTTGGTGGCCGTGGCTTTGTTTTTTTCAGCAGCCGTGCATTCGCTCAGGGTGACAATTTCCGTCACATCGTTGTAGTTCGTACTCGCTTTGGTATAACGCGCCATTTGTTCGGGCGTGAGCACCTGCGCATAGTTCTGGCATTCACCTGTGGAGCACACGAGGTGATCGGCCGGCACCGTCATTTTTACCGTGAAATTTCCGAAGGCCAGGGCAAACTCTCCCCTGCCCGTGAATTGCTTATGCTGCCAGCCCTGGAAGTCGCTGTACACACACATACGTGGGTACCACTGCGTCATCGTAAACAACGAGTTGCCGTCTTCCGCAAAATATTCATACCCCCCGCGGCCACCGATTACCGTCCTGTGACCGATTTTGTATTGCCATTTCACATTGAATTTTACTTTACCTCCGGGCATCAGCGTCTTCGGAAGGTCGACCCGCATCATCGTTTCATTGATGGTATACTTCAGGGCTTTTCCCGTTTCATCTGTTACGCTGAGGATCTGGTCTCCGAGGCCTTTCAGGCGCTCTTCCACGTCAAGTCCTTTCACCGCGCCTTCGTCGCCCGGCTGCCCCAGCTTATTGCTATCGAAGAAATTATTTTCCGCCGTTGGCTTATGCTGGTTCTCATCCAGTTGCAGCCACAGGTAATCGAGCCTATCGGGAGAATTATTGGAATAAGTGATGGTTTCCTTACCGATGAGCATCAGGTTCTTTTCATCGAGCGTGGCTTCGATGTTGTAATCGGCTTTCTGCTGCCAGTATTTTCCACCGGGTGCCCCGGAGGCCGTACGGTATTCGTTGGGTGTTGGCAGGATCGTTCCGAGCTGCTCGAATTTATTGCCGTGGTTGGAGGTCGGGTTATTCTGAATGTTCTGTGCGGAAGCCGAAGAAACCACTGCGCCGATCATCGCAGCCAGGTAAATAAAACGGGTCATGTTATAAATCATTTAAGCGTTGTACAAATAATAAAAAAGCAATTCCAAACACGGCCGACGACACAAAAAACTGGTAATCGGCCCGTTTGATCCGGGTAAATCTAGCTAAAAAAACGGACAAAAGAAGCATCGAAACCACGATTATGAGTTGCCCTGCCTCTAAGCCAAGATTGAAGCTCAGCAAGGGAAACACGAGGCTTTCCTCTTTTCCAAGCATGGCTTTTAGCAAATAGGAAAAGCCCATGCCATGAATGAATCCGAACAGCATCGCCAGGCTATAGTTAAGCCTGTAGCTCACCGTTGCCGGGTTATGCCGGACCGTTGCCTTGGTCCTGCCGGCAATGTTCACGGTACAGGTCAGGAGAATGGTGAGCGGGATGAGCACTTCTATCCAGGCCTGCTTCACGGTGAACAGCTGCAGGACGCTGGCAGCCAGGGTCAGCGAGTGGCCTATCGTGAATGCCGTGACCAGGATCAGCAGCTGTTTCCATTCCTTCACAGAAAACAACACACAAAGCGCCATCACATACAGGATATGGTCGTAGCCGCTCCAGTCCAAAATATGACCGGTT
Source organism: Hydrocarboniphaga daqingensis (assembly GCA_943362175.1). Taxonomy (GTDB): domain Bacteria; phylum Bacteroidota; class Bacteroidia; order B-17B0; family Aurantibacillaceae; genus UBA4416. The sequence continues at coordinate 147,039 of CALRIU020000003.1, forward strand.
CCCGTAGTGAACCACAACCAGAATTCGTTCATAAATTTTGCTACTTTTGTGTGTGCTAAAAATAAGGAATATCGCCTCAGTGCGGCAAAATATTACACCTGCGGCAAAATACCTGCTTATAGGGTTGGCGGCGTTTTTAGCCTCTTCTTTCCATTCCGGGAAACATCCCTATTACATCAGCCTGACGGAGATCAGCGCCAAAGGAAAACCCGAGATCCAGGTGAGTGTGCGCATTTTCAGCAACGACCTGGAGGATGCCCTGAGGAAGAGCTCCGGAAAAGCCATTGACATCATCAACCCGAAAAACAAAGCGGAAGCAGACAGCATCCTCTTTCAGTATATCAGCAGGCATTTGTCGGTGACACTGAATGCCAAGCGGCAGGTGCTGCATTACATCGGTTACGAAAAGGAGGAGGAGTCGGTCTGGACCTACCTGGAAATAAGGAGTCCGAAGCCTGTGGCTATCAAAACACTCAGGGTTGATAACACCATCCTCTACGATGATTTCCCCGCTCAAACGCACATCATCCGTGTGAATCACTTTGAAACGACGGATAGTAAAAAAATAACCAACCCCGAAAGCAAAGCGGAGTTCAGTTTTTAAATGTTTAAAAAACACCTGATAATTATTGCCGGCCCTACGGCCGTTGGAAAAACGGCCCTGGCAGTCGACCTCGCCAAGCATTTCGCCTGCCCGGTGATCTCGGCCGATTCCAGGCAGTTCTTCAAAGAAATGAGCATCGGTACCGCGAAGCCCACGCCGGAGGAAATGCAGGGTGTGCCGCATGAATTTGTGGCTCACATCAGCATTCACGAAAGCTATAATGTGGGGCAGTATGAGCGGGACGCCGTTGCGCGGATCGAAGCGCTCTTTCGCACGCATGACCAGCTCATCCTGGTGGGAGGCTCCGGGCTATACATCAACGCCATCCTGAACGGTGTGGATGAATTTGAAGAGATCCCGGCGGAGATCCGCGAACAGCTGCGGGCCGACTACGCCCAAAAAGGAATTGCGTATTTGCAGGACTTACTGAAAGAACGCGACCCGGCGTATCATGCGCAGGTAGACCTCAACAATCCGCAGCGCCTGATGCGTGCGCTGGAGGTATGCCTCCACAGCGGCAAGCCTTACTCCTCTTTCCGCACGAAAGAAAAAAAAGAAAGGCCATTTGAAGCGATTCCTATACTCATCAACACGGAGCGTGAAGCGCTCTACGAGCGGATCAACCGGCGTGTAGACGCTATGATGGCCAGCGGCTTGCTTGACGAAGTAAAAGCCTTGTATCCGTATAAGCAGCTCAACGCCATGAATACCGTAGGTTACAAGGAGCTCTTCGACTTCCTGGATGGTAAGCTTTCGTTGGAAGAAGCAGTGGTCATGATCAAACAAAATACCAGGCGCTATGCCAAACGACAACTCACCTGGTTCAACAACCAGGGGAATTTCGAAAGCTTTGAGCCTACCGATCTGGAAAAGATAAAAGCCTACCTTGATATTGTTATTCTTCATTCCTGATGTATGTTCGACTTCATTAAAGATTACAGAAGGCTCAAGTCTTTCATCATCAACGTCATCATTGGCGAGTTTTTCATCCAGCTGGTGAATGCCACCTTCATGAACATCCTGCCGCTGTATATGAGCCGCAAGGGGTTCAGCGAGGAGGAAATCGCCCTGTTCATTACCTTCCGCTTCCTGGGGGTATTTGCTCTTGCGCTGCCCATCGGCAACATCATCAAGGGCCGCGCCATGAAGCCTTTCTTTATGGCCTCCTCGGTGCTCGTTCCCCTCTTCGGCCTCGCCATTGTGTATTGCGTGTATTGCAAGCTCACCCTGTTGCTGTTCATCTCGCTGCTGTTATGGGGGGCCTCCTTCACTTTCATGCAGATTCCCATCACGCCTTACATCCTGAGGAATGAGCTGAAGGAAAACCACACCTCGGGCATTGCGCTGAGCTATAGCACCTGGAGCTTTGCAGGTATTTTGAGTGGCGTGGTGATTGCGGTGCTCGACCGGATCAATCCCCTGCTCTTCGATGAGCAGACCATCCTCATCATCTTTTCCCTGCTGGGTTTCGGCGGCATTTATTTTGTAGCGAAGATCCATCACAAAGAAGAGCTCGACGATCGGAAAAGCCTTCGGGTCAAAACCAAAAAAGGAAAGAACGACTGGTTCCTGATCTTCAAAGGACTGGTGCCTACCCTCATCATTGCAACGGGTGCGGGCCTCACCATTCCCTTCATCAGCTTGTTTTTCGACAAGGTGCATCACCTCGACAAAGGCGGCTTTTCAGTGATCAGCGCCATTGCAGCCATCCTCGTTGCCTGGGGCGCTATGCTGGTACCGAAGATCAAGAAATACATCGGCTTTAAGATTGCCATCCCGGCCACACAATCGCTGGCGGTGATCTCGCTGGTGGCCCTGGCTACCACGCAGTATTACAGCCAATATACCATTGCCCTCTACATTGCCATTGTATGCTACCTTCTGCGGCAGCCCTTGATGAACATGGCCGGCCCTATGACCTCCGAGCTGGTGATGAACTATGTAGGAGAAAAAAACCGGGAGATCACCAGCGCCCTTACCGCTGCCATCTGGAGCGGTAGCTGGGTCATCAGCGGCTTTATGGTGAAGATCATGTTTCACCGCGGCTATCCTTATGTCAACATTTTCCTCATCACCGCCGCCATGTATGCCTTTGGCGTGATGCTGTACTATGTGCTGATCCTGGATTATACCAAACGGGAGAAGGAAGGATTGATATAACCCGAACCTGTAGAATTACCAATCTATCCCCCTCTTGCTCCGGAGGAGCCAAACATATTTCCTCCTTCCCTGGTTTAATGTGAAGAAGGTCAAAGAAAATCAGATTTATAGAGAAGCATCGGATATTTTTCTTCGGCAAGCCACTCTGTTTTTTGGGATGAGGGCGTCCGGGCGGGCTTTCCGCTCCACTCTTTTGCCGGCCACTGAGCGCTCCCGGTCGTAATCGGAACAACGTGCCGGCAAAAGGATTTCCGCTACAATCCCTGACGCCAGGACATCGCATGCTCCCAACTATTAATCAAAAATAACGTCCGGCTTAACCAACCTGTTTGTACAAAAAAAAGCGTCCCGCAAAAAAACTGCGGGACGCTTTTGATAAATTTGATAAGAACTGATTATTGTTTGATCACTTTCGTTCTCACCAGGATATTTTTCTCATCCCTTACCGTTACGAAATAAATGCCGTTCCGGAGGGTCGTTGTATTCACCGTGGTTTCCATGCCGTTTACATTCTGGCTTAATACCAGTTTGCCTAAAGCATCCATCACCTCAACCGTTGCATTGGTTTGCATGTGGTTGAAGGCAATCGTAAACTCGCCTGTGTTAGGATTCGGATACAGGTTATAAGAAACCAATGCCTCTTCTTTTACGCTGACAGGGCAGTTTTCAGCTGCATTGGTTGAAGTGATCACCGATACGCTTCCTTTGGCAATACAGCTTGATGTAGCAGTCGCAGTTACCGAATAAACGGTAAGCGTTGCTGTAGGCGTTGCTGTAATAGACGTAGTGTGGGCACCTGTGCTCCAGGTATAGGTTGCTGCTCCTGAGAAACCTGTAATGCTGACGTTTACAGATGTTCCAGGACAAATCGTCGTGGAAGGAGTGACATACATCACTAAGTCTACAGGAGCCGGGTAAATCGTAACCGGTTTGCTGATCAGGCAGCCGTTAAAGTCGATCACCGAAACCACAAAGTTATTCGGAGAAGACAGGCCGGTTGCAGTAGCCGAGTATTGAGGAGGATTGGTATTCCAGGAATAAGAATAAGGAGTTACACCACCGGTAGGCGTTACTCTGGCCATACCGTTATTAATTCCCGAGCAGGTAGCATTGGTGGCCGTGGTTGTCGCTAATAATGCGCTTGGCGCAGTGCTGGCCACGTTAAATGATTGTGAGGTAATACAGTTATTCGCATCCGTTACATTGACTGTATACGTTCCTTCGTCAATGTTACTCACCGTCGTACCGCTGGCAATATTCGACATCGCGCCAGAATCCCATGAATAAGAGTATGGAGCCACACCACCGTTTACAGCAATCACTGTAGCGCTACCCGTAGGTTGGGTACCTTTACAGCCTGTAGGACTTGTTGCGATAGAAATACTAGGCATCGTGATCATGAGGGTTTGTGTTACCGTACAGCCGCTTGTGCCTTTTACAGTTACCGAATACACACCGGAACCGAGGTTGGAAGCCACACTGCCGGTTTGGGCAGAAGGCATCCAGCTATAGGTAAACGGACCAACACCGCCTGTAATAGAAGTAACCGTAGCGCTTCCGTTGGCGAGGGTACCACAAAGCAGGGAGCTGGTTGATACCGTTAAGCTTGGCTGATCGGAAGTAACAGTGATTACTTTGGTAACAGGGCAGTTAGCATTATCCCTTACAGTAACCGTATGATTTCCGGCTGCCAGGTTTGTAGCCACACTGCCGGTTTGAGCCGAAGGAGTCCATGAATACGTATAAGGAGCACCTGCACCGCCGGTTACCGAAGTCACAGTAGCAGACCCCGTCGATAACGTACAGGTAGTAGCTGCCGTTGTCAGGCTGATGCTTGGCTGGTTGATGGATAATGTTTGAGAAATCGTACAGCTGGCGTTATCCGTTACTCTTACAGTGTAGGTTTGTGCCGCCAGACCTGTAGCCACGCTGCTTGTTTGAGCAGAAGGCGTCCAGCTATAAGTAAACGGACCGGTAGCGCCGGTTACCGATGTTACGGTAGCGCTGCCATTGGCAGTCGTACCGCACAGCAGGCTCGACGTATTAACAGAGATCACCACATTCGGCGTAGCCACGTTCGTTGTTGCCGTCAGGATACAGCCATTGTTATCCTTTACAGAAACAGAGTAGTTTCCGCCGGACAGTCCTGTTAACGAATTGGTTGTAAGGGTTGAGGTTACCGGAGCTGTATTGATCCATGTATACTCATAAGGCGTGTTTCCACCCGTTACGCTTACCTGCGCAGTGGCACTGCTTGCAGAGCCGCAGCTGAGTGATGTTGCACTTACAGAAGTAATAGAAAAAGTCGTTGCCGGCTCGGAAACGGTTACCGTACGCGAATAGCTACAGCCGTTTCCGTCCATAATCATTACCGTATATGTTCCTGCACTAAGGTTAGTTGCCGCCTGGGTCGTTTGCCCTCCCGGCATCCAGGTATAGGTGAGCGGGCCGTAAGCGTCCACGCCTAATGCCTTGGCGGTTCCTGTAGCAGAGCCTTTGCAGGTTGCAGGAATAGAGTTAGCCACGAAATTGGATTTACCGATGCCGGCCGCTGCAAATAAATAAACGGTAGCACCGATCGTTTTGTTCTTCACAACAATGCGGGTAATCATTTTCGATTGGTTCGCACAGATTACCGGAACATCGATGCTGTACATCTTAGGCTCGGTTGCCGAGAAATAAATCGAATTCGAGGCCCTGTTTGTTTTTCCGAAGCCCTGGATAATGGCGGGCTGGTTAGAGGACCAGTTGTATAAGGTTCTTGAAGAATAAGTAGCTGAAGTACCATCGGCAAACCTGAGCGTGACATCCGTGAGCGCATCATTACCGCTGCTGAAGCCTAAAATGCTGAGCCCGGAATAGCTTGCCGGGTTCGTTAAGGTCAGGGAATCAGTTCCATTGGTAATCACACGCAGCGTATTTTTCTGAGCATACGATGCCAGGGTGTACGAACGGGTGCTGGTCGTATAAACGCCGGTAGCGTTTAATCCGCCCAGAGTGGTCGTATTGGTATATAACGCAGAATACAAGACATAGCCTGCCGCATCTATTGTTGTTCCTGTACTAGCTGACGCCGGATTATTCTCAGCGATAACGTCCTGGGTGAATCCTGTCAGAGGTATTCCCGTATAAGTCTGTGCGTTAAATTTAGCGGCGCAGAAAACAAGAAAAAGAGAGAACAGGGTAAGATTTCTTTTCATATTGTCTAAAATTTTAATGTTGCAAATATAATATTATTTAAAATATTTCCTAAAAACGGAGGTTTTTTTATTGTTAAGACAATCCCTGAAACTGGCAGGTTTAGCCAAAAGCAGCTCCTTTTAACGCCTTTTAGAAGCTTAAAGTGAAGGCTGTTTCACTCGGCGTGGCCTGCTGGTCGCTGATGGCAGGATTCCAGTTCTTCATGGTTTTCAGCGATTCTTCCAGGTACCCCAGCGCCTTCGCATCTGCATTCTTTTCTGCCTTGACGTCAAGCACTTGCGCTGTTCCATCGGCTACAACCTTCACCCGGATGTGATAATTGCCTTTTGGCACTTCATACTGATGGTCTTTGAACCAGGCGATGACCTGTGTTTTTAGCTCCTGGTCTCCGCCCTTGTAATAAGCGGCTCGGGCATTCTCCAACGGCCCCTTGTAATTTTCTGTTTTTGTGGAGCCGGTAGCCGTTGTTACGGCATACGTATTGGCATCTTCCTCCTCCTTTTTTTCTTTTTTAAAGGAATGCGTTGTTTTTGCCACGTTAACGTTCCGGGGACTTTCATCCGTTGTTACCGCGCTTTCCTTTTGCAGTTTTTCTGCAGCCGGAGCCATCGTTGCCAGCTCCTCCTTCGGTACGGCGAGCGCTTTATTCGCTGCCACAGTTCCGTTGCTTACGTAGCCTGCCTGCGCTGATGTCTCGGCAAGCTTAAGGTCATACCCGCTGCCCGGCTGTGCCTGGCCTTTTCTTACCTCACCCTTCGATTTCTCTTTATCTAAGCTAAGGTCGTCCGCAACATCATGCTTCGACCGGGTAAAATCCCCGTCTTTAGAAACAGAGGTGGCCTCAAAGACAAGCTCCTCTTTCTCCGGCATGCTCTGTTCCCGGGAAGCAGTGATCTCCTGTGCCGGCGCCTGCGGCTTGGCTTCCTTTTCCTGTTTTTGTACCTCCTCGCTGATTGTGGCCGGTGCCTCCTCAGGAACGGGTGCCTGCTTTAGCTCGTCGGCAGCCTCTTTCTTATTCAGGGCCAGTTCATTGGTAAATTTCGCCTCACGGGTCATGATATAAGCGGACATGATAAGCCCCACCACCACAGAGGCAGCGGCGCCAAACCAAACGATCCTGGCTGCAGGGCGCTTTTTTTGGCGTTCATCAAGCTGTTCATGAATGCGCTGATGCACTTCTCCGGTCAGCTCCCTGGCCTTTTCGGCCGATGTGTGCGCCGAAAAGCCTTCCAGTGCTTCCCTCTCGAAATCGTCCAGGCCATCGCCGGACAAAGCACCTTCGTTCTTTGTTTCCAGCAGCCTGAACAACTCTTCCGGACTTAAGGGTTTATGTTTATCAGAATTCCCGTTCACTGTTCTTTTCCAATTTTAATTTCAGGTTTCGTTTTCCGTTTTGTATAAAGCTCTTTACTTCATTCATGGTATAGCCTGTGAGCACCGAAACCTCCTGGTATGATTTCTCCTGTAAATAAAACAAGCGAATGCATTTGCGCTGCTCTTCGTTCAGCTCTTCCACAGCCTGCTCGAGGGCGCTCAGCTCTTCTTCTTTTGCGTCGTGTGACTTGAGATGCCAGTTCGTGTCGGTTTCCATAAACGAAGAAGCATGAACTTTAAGATCCATTTCCTTTTTCAGCTTCGATTGCCGGCTACGGATCACCATCAGGCAATGGTTTTTGGAAAATGTGTAGAGCCAGCTTTTAAAGTATTTCACGTCATGCTTTAACAAATCATCCATGAGCTTTTCGAAGATATGCATCACGGCATCTTTGGCTTCCTCTTCGTCTTTCAGGTACTTAAAGCATAAGCCGAGCACGAGGTGAGCATAGCGCTTATAGAGAATGCCAACCAACACTCTTTCTGTAGAATGTTTGTACTCCAGAATAAGCTCGGAATCGCTGTAATGATTATATTTTTCGTTGAATACCACTAAAAAATAGTGAAGCTAAATATAGCATATTAATTTGTTAAAAATAGTTTATATGCGTTTGAATTCTCAGCCCGTAAATACTATATTTGTTGATTGTACAAAAAATGGCAAACCCTTTGTAAGGTTCAAAAAAGCTTGAAGTTTTTTTTAAGACATATCTTCGTTTTGATCCTGGCTTTTTCGAGCCTGAGTTTCCAGCAACAACAAAATTTCGACCCGGTGGCCAAGGGTAAAGCGATCTTCCTTTACAATTTTACAAGGTATTTTGAATGGCCCGAAAAAATGCAGGCCGGCAACTTTATCATCCAGGTGATCGGCAGCAATCCAAATATCAACCAGGAGCTGAACCGCATGGCTGCGGTGAAACAGGTCGGAAGCCAGAAACTGGAAATCAAAGCCAACAACACAGTAGATGTGAACCTCCATCCTCATATTATTTATATCCTGAACGATGCTTCGGATATGCTGAAAGAAGTAAGTACGAAATTCAGGGGCAAAGGTGCCCTGATCGTCACGGAAAAAAACGGACTGGCGAGAGCCGGGGCAGCCATCAATTTTGTGGCGGTAGACAATAAGCAAAAATTTGAATATAATAAGAACAATGCTGTAGCGGCAGGATTAAAAACCAGCGACGAGCTAAAAATTTTAGCCATAGCAGTTGATTAATTTAATTTAATTAGTAAGTTTGTAAAGGTGTTAAACATTTCAAAATCATATCATTGCATCAAAAGCAGCTTGTGCTGTCTTTTTGTGTTCTTATGTTTTTGCACCAAAGCGCAGACGAATCTGCTGATGGAAGCCCAGGAGCTGAGCAACAGCAAGCAATTCGACAAAGCGATGCCTTTACTCGACCAGGTTATCTTACATCCTGAAACAAAAGACGATCCGGCTTCCTGGCACATCCGCTCTTATGTGTACCTGCAATTGTTCAAACAGGCGGGCAACATCAGCAATATCCAGAAATCAAATCTCCTCGATATTTCCGTAAAATCGGCCGAGCAGTCGATGGCGCTTGACAAGGACGGCACCTATAAGGAAAATAATTACGGCTTCATAAAGAGTGCGGCAGCGGGCTATTATAAGCTCTGCATTTCTTTCCTCCAGGATTCTTTAAATGCACCGAAGTCGGAAGAGTGCTACAACAAATACAGGAAGAACATGGCTGTGTTCAGCCCCAACTTTGATTTTAAAGAAAAAGACATTGAATACTACAAAGCTACCGGCAGCTTGTTCTCCGAACAATACATGAAAAACAATTTCAGCCAGAAGTATGGCGATATTGCCAAAACAGCGCTGCTTAAAGTCCTTGAGCTCGATCCTAAGAACATCGCCGCCAATATCAACCTGGGGATCCTGTATTACAACCAGGGCGCTACACTCATGCGCATGAGCGATTACGATATGGACCTGGCACAACTGGATGTGGTACAGGAAAATGCAAAAAAAATATTTAAACAGTCGCTGCCTTTCATGATCAAAGTATATGAGCTCGATCCTAAAAACAAAAAAGCACTGGAAGGCCTGCAAGGAATCTATTCGGCTTTGATGGATGAAGAAAAGGCAAACGAGTTTAAATTAAAGAAGGAAGCCTTAATCGAGCAAAAATAAGGCTGAAGCTGTATGGCATTTAAGTTTACAATTGGAAGAAAAATAGGAACAGGGTTTGGGGTATTGCTATTCTTAACCATGATTGCCTTTATCCTGACGATTGTAACGGTTACCAAAAGCAAGCAACAAACAGAATCGGTGGTGAGCCAGGTAACGCCTTCTGTTGCGGCGCTGAAGGAATACAACTTCCTCCTCCAGAAATCACAGACGCTCATTGCCAAATGGTATTACAATCCTACGCCCAACAACGAGCCTTTTAAGACCGACCTGAGGAACCTCATCAACCGGGAATACCCGAACATCAAAACCAAGATCTCTTCCCTGTCGGAAGACTGGACGAAAGAGGACCGCGAAAAATTTAAAACCATCGTGGTGTTTACGGATGGGCTTTTCAATGTGTACCAGAACGAGATCATGTCGGCGCTTTCCTCGTTTGAATCGTACAGCGACGCCAGCATTTATTTCACAGCACAGTTCTCTTACGATGAAACGGAGGAAAAGATCAAGCCGCTCTACAGGCAGCTCAACCAGCTCATCGAGCAGAAGCAGAACAAGGCGGGCGCCATTACGGACGAAATGTTCCGGTCTTTTAATTTCCTCGACCGCTTCGTTAAACTGCTGGGTATCGGCCTCATCATCGGCGGGGTGCTGATTGCCATTTATACCACGCGCTCCATCACCAAGCCTATCCAGTTGCTGAAACGCATGCTGCTTTCCATGGGGCTCGGTATCTTGCCGAAAGCCCGCATCAGCTACCGTACCGACGAGATCGGCGAAATGGGCACTGCGCTCAACAGCCTCGTGGAATCGATGGAAAGCACCACCGAATTCGCAAAGCAAACGGGGCGCGGAAATTTCGATGCCTACTACAAGCCTTTAAGTAAGGATGATACGCTGGGACATGCTCTGCTCAAAATGAGGGACAGCCTTTCGGAAAACGAACGTGTGCTCGAACAGAAGGTGGTAGAACGTACAGAGGAAGTGGTGAAACAGAAGGAGGAGATCGAGGTGAAAACCAAGGAGCTGGAAATTCTCTTCAAGCAGGTCACCGACAGCATTCACTATGCGAGGCGTATCCAGCTGGCCATTCTTCCGCCGAACAGCGTGGTGAAAGACATTCTTCCGCAATCGTTTGTGTTGTACAAGCCAAAGGACATTGTGAGTGGCGATTTTTACTGGATCGACCGGAAGGGCGACTGGTGCTACTTTGCAGCGGTTGACTGTACGGGCCACGGCGTACCGGGTGCCTTTATGAGTATTGTGGGCTACAACCTGCTGAAAGACATTCTGAAAACAACCGACCGCACCGATCCTGCCGTAATCATGGATGTGATGAACGACGGTGTCGCGCATACCCTGCACACCTCAACCTCAGACGAGCAGACCAAAGATGGCATGGATATGACCCTCTGCGCCCTGAATTACAAAACGCTGGAGCTCCAGTATGCAGGCGCTTTCAACCCGCTGTACATTGTGCGCGGCAATGAGCTGTTGCAGTTCAAAGCCAATAAATTCCCGGTAGGCATGTTCGTTGGCGCCAAACAAAACTTCACCAACAACCGCATCCAGCTCCAGAAAGGCGACACCATCTATATTTTCTCCGACGGCTATGCCGACCAGTTCGGTGGCCCTAAAGGCAAAAAATTCATGGCCGGCAATTTCCGCAACCTGTTGGTGGAAGCCAGCAAGCTCCCGATCGATACCCAGAAAGACATGCTCAATAAAACCATTGAAGACTGGCGCGGGAACCTCGAACAGGTGGATGATATGCTGATCATCGGCGTGACGGTTTAGTGTTTTTTCCCGGGACAAAAAATTCTCAAAGACTTTCTTTATTTGATCAGTCCGGCTTTGACTTCCTATTCAACGGCCTGCGTCCTACATTATAAGCGATTGGTCAAAAATCAGCGATTAGGATCCGGAGAATGGGCTGATTTGTAAAATTTTTCTCTGAAAAATGATGTACCTTTAGTAGTATGATGAAAAAGCTTGTCATATTATGTTTTTTCCTGGCTGCTGTGCCAGGGAAGGCAACATCGCAAACGCTTGACCAAAGCCAGTTAAATTTCGGCACACCGATTATGACCAGGCACCTCGGCAGCGGCTACAGCATCTTTCAATACTTTACGGCAGGCATAACAGGCACATTGGTGGAGATCGATCTTGGCATAGCCGATAGCATTAACGGAACTGCATCACTCAGAATTTATTCAGGGATGGACACGACAGGAGGCTTTCTACAAGCCTTTCCCGTAACAGCCTTCTGCCAGGGCGGTCCCTGCCTAGTCCGCATGATGGTATCCGTTCCTGTTGTTTCCGGCCAGGCTTATACCTTTCGGGTGATCCCAGGCGCCGGATTTCCCGATCCTTATTTCCTGCAAGGCGAGAACCCCGGAACATACTCCGGCGGGCGCATGGGATATATTAATCCCTATACCATGGGTTACACAACCTCGAACCCGGATCTTGTTTTTAAAACCTATGTCCTGGAAAATCCCACGGCTGTAAGCGAATACAAAGGCCCTCTTTTTTCATTTGAGATTTTTCCCAATCCTTCAAATGACCTGATCAGCATTCGCTGGAAAAACCAGGAGGTGACAGAGCTGAGCATAACGGATGTACTGGGCAAAACGGTCAGGGAGCTTAGCCTTAGCCAGGGAGAAAAAAGTACCGGGATCAATGGCCTACAAAAGGGACTGTACTTTGTGAGGCTTAAAAATTCGGAGCAACAACAATCCGCTCCGCAAAAGATCATCATCAACTGAATGCCGGTTTAGTTTGCGGGAGCAAACAGATGATCAACACACCACTTTCAGCGCGTTTGGCCTTACTTCGATCCTGAGCTTGCCTTCGGCTTTCAGCGGCTCGCCGTCATAGTGTACCGGCAGCTGCCCTTCAAATTCAATCTCGATTATTTTTCCATTCAGGGAAATAAGGTGTACGGAGGTATGGATTTTTTTCTGAAACAGCTTCAGGCCGATCCCGCCGATAGCGGAAAGGGCAAAGGGCTTTAGAATGCTGACATGCAGGATGCCGTCATTGAGCGAGGCTTCCGGCGAGATGTAGACGTCGTTGCCCCATTGGCCGGCATTCGCCACGGTAATCAAAAAGGCTTTGCTTTGAAGCACCTCGCCATCAACAGTTACCTTATAATCATTAGGCTTATAGGAAAAAAATTCGCTGATGCTGGTTTTAATGTACGTGAGAAAACCACGTGTGGTACTGGCGGCAAACTTTTCGGCAATCAAAGCATCGAAGCCAACGCCCGCGGTACAGAAAAACGGGATGCCATTGATGAGCGCGCCATCGATGGTTTTGGTTTCAGCCCGCGCAATCACCGTTAAGGCATCCTCCAGGTCGAGCGGGACCCCATTGCTCCTGGCCAAACCATTGCCGGAACCCAATGGCAGAATTCCCAGGGCCATTGTGGTATTCATCACTACAGACGATACCATATTCACGGTGCCATCGCCGCCACAAGCCACGACAACCCGATAGCTTCCGGATAAGATCTGCTGCTTCACCGACTCGAAATCGTAAGGATTCTTCCACACGATCAGGTCATAGGGAATGGTTTCAGGAAAGTAGTTTTTCACGAACTCGATGATATCGATCTTCTTTTTCACACCCGCATTGGGATTGATGACAAAGGCGATCTTTTGGTTTCCTGCTGACATGCGCGAAAGGTAAGGCTTTATTTTTTAGCGGTCGTGAAGAAAAAATCCTTGAGGTAAAAGGGCTCGGCATAAGCCGTATCGGCAAAGTCCTGCGCCCGGAATTTGCCGTAGGCCAGGGAAATCATGGTTTCCGAGCCGGGCCGGATGCCTTCCAGGAAATGCGCCGAAGGGATGCTTTCCAGTAAGGCTTTTGCTTTGGGCATGCCGTCGCCAAAAAAACAAATGGCTGTTCCTGGCTCACGAAAGCGGGCAATGCTTTCTTCATCAAGCACCAGAGCCATGGGCGCCATCTGCAAGGCGAGGTCTTTGGAATAAAGAGCGGTATATACTTCCATACGCCTGGCATCGAGCATCGGGCAGAACAACGAGGCTCCGGGGTATTGCTTGACAGCCAGCGATGCCAGCACTTTTAAGGTCTCGACCACGATGAGCGGGATCCGCAAAGCATACGCCAGGCCTTTGGCCGTTGCAAAACCGATGCGCAGGCCTGTATAGGAGCCGGGACCGGAGCTCACAGAGATGGCCTGCAATTGGGCCAGGTCCATGTTCTGCTCCTGCAACAGCTCTTTGATAAACACATGGAGATTTTCGGCATGCGTGTAGCCGGCATCCAATTCTTTTAAGGCGACCAGGCTGTCACCGTTTGACAACGCCACGGAGCACAGGGTGGAGCTCGATTCGATATGTAAGAGGTAAGCCACGATCAATGAAAGCCAGGGCTTATTTCTTATCGGAGAACAATTGGTCTTTGGTTACCACTTTGATCTTTGAAGCATTTTTCAGTGTTTTGGAAACGGCACCATAAGGCCCTGAGATTACCTCATCACCGGGCTTGATGCCTGTTTTGATCTCAATGTAATCATTGTCCTGGATACCTGTTGTCACCTGCACCATCTTCGCTTCGCCGTTCACATTCAGAAACACACACTCTTTGATCTCTTCCTGTTTTTTATTCAGCTTTTCCTGCTTCTCATCCTTCACAACCACTTTAGGATCTTCTTCGCCCTCCGGCCCGCGTTTTTTGGTTTCTGTCGTGTCGCTGCCGCGTGTCGTCACTGCCGGGATCGGCACGGTGATCACATCGTTGGCTCGCCTGGTCTGGATCTCCACGCTGGCGCTCATGCCCGGGCGAAACGGTGCCGGATTAAGATCGGTGACCAGGTCGAGGTAGGATTCCCTCAGCATACGGATCTTGACCACAAAATTAGTCACCTGGTCAACTGAAATTCCCGTTGTGTTAGCCGAGTTAGCCACTTCTGTCACAATACCCCTGAATTTTTTTCCCATGTAAGCATCCACTTCAATGATGGCTGTATCGTTCTTATGAATGTTGATGATGTCGTTCTCGTTGACTTCCACACTGGCCTCCATCTCGTTGAGATTCGCCAGGCGCAGGATCTCCGTGCCCTGTAGCCCCTGTACGCCGACAACCCGTTCTCCTTTTTCCACATTAAGCTTGGAGACAGTTCCGTCAACCGGTGCATAGATGTAGGTTTTGTCGAGGTTGGAATTCGCTTCTTTTAAGGAAGCCTGCATGCTCTTCACATTAAAATCCGCTGCTTTGATGCTCTCCGCCAGCCCTTCTACATTGGCTTTCGCCGATTCGTAGGACGCTTTGGATGCATCCATTTCCTGTTGGGAGATCACATTCTGGTCGAAGAGCTTTTTGTTCCGGGCATAGGAAGCCTCGGCGTTGGCCAGGTTGGCTTTGGCCTGCGCCAGCTGGGCCACCGTGGTTTGTAAATTGGCTTTCGAACTGCTCACTGTCGCATTCACCCGCTCGAAGGCGCTTTCATAAATATCGGGTTTGATGCGGCATAGGAGCTGCCCTTTTTTTACCTGGTCGCCTTCTTTCACGAGCATCTCCACAACCTCTCCCGATACATCGGAAGTAATTTTCAGCTCGGCTTCGGGCTGGATCTTGCCATTGGCAGATACCGTTTCGATCAGGCTGCGCTTCGTAGCTTTCTCGGTGGTGACATCCACGGGTGGCGCACCTTTGAAGAATTTAAAAAAGACGGCCAGTACCAATACCAGCACACAAATTCCAATGATCCAATAGGTTCTTTTCATATCCTTTTTATTCTCCCGCAGATCACGCAGATCGGCGCGGATTTTTTAATATCATGATTACAACTAAATTATGCCGTGCTCCTTATAATGTCAATGGTTTACCCTGGTAAAAGTCCAGTACTTTGAGACGGAACACATAATCGTATTTGGCTTGCACCAGGTTGCTCTGCGCGGTCTGCAAACGTGTTTTGGCATCGTTGAAATCAAAGCTGCTGATGGCGCCCACATTGAATTTCTGCTCCGAAAAGCCAAATGCCTGCCCGGCCGCTTCCACCGCTGCTTTGCTGGCATTGTATTTATTCAGGCCTGCTTTCGCGTTCACATAAGCCTGGGCAATGGTCTTATACAGGTTCTGAGCCAGCAGGTCCTGCGAATATTTTGCATTCAGGGCATTGATCTTTGCATTCTGAACACCTGTATATGTTTGCAGGCCATTGAACAAGGGGATGCTCAGCGTTAACCCCACACTTTTGTTCACGTTATCCTTAAACTGATCGGCAAAAGGTTTGGGCGAGCTAATGATTTCCGTTTTTGGCTGATAAACAGGGATGATACCTGCTGATCCTGCATCAACAAAGTAAGGCGCCTGCTCTCTTCCTACGATATTCACGGCATCAATGTTCTTATCCAATCCGGAAGTACCTGTACCGAGAGAGCCTGTGATACTGAGCGTTGGGCTCACACGTCCTCTGGCTACAGCCAGGTTTTTCTCGGCAGCCATCAGGCCATAAGTGGAGCTCTTCACCGAATGCTGGTTTTTGAGGGCTTCCTCATAAATTTTCTGAATGGAGATACTTTCCAACTCGTAGTTCAGCACTTCAATGTCGGGCCTCACCACAGAGAAGTTTTTCATCGTGTCGATTCTCAGGTTCAGCAACTGTGTGAGGTTGAGCAGGGCCAGCTGGTAGTTGTTCTCGGCATTGGTCAGGTTCACCTGGTCGTTGGCCATCTGCGATCTCAGGTCGAACACGGCGCTCTTGGCTACCGATCCCGCTTCCGCCAGCTTTTCCGTGCGGTCGAGCTGTTGTTTGGAAATGTTATACTGATTTTTGGATACCAACATCAGCTCATCGGTAAAGATCACATTGATGTAAGCGGTAGCGACATTCAGCGACAGATCGTTTTGCTGCTGCAACACGCTTTCGGTACCCGAAAGGAAATTATACTCATTGGCCTTGATGTTGTTGTACTGCGCCAGACCCGACCAAAGCACCACATTGCTGGAGAGGTAAAAGTTTTGCGACAGTACCTGCGTGTTCGCAAAGGTATTGGTATAACGGTCGATCGTACGCCCGAAGTTATAGGTATGCTGCGCTCCCGCATTGAGGGTGGGCAGAATAGCCGCCTTACTCTGGTTGGTGTTATTCTTATTGATAACGTTATTCAGCTCTGCCTGTTTGAGGCTGATGTTATTTTTCTGTGCATACTCTACGCATTGTTGCAGGGTCCAGGCATTGGACTGGGACGAGGCGGTGTAGGCCAGGCTTAAAATGCATCCGAATAGTAAATATTTCATGGTGAGTGTCATCGTGTTTCTTCTGCACCCGCCATACCGCTCCTGAGACCAGGAGACAGGAACAGTTCGCATGCAGGCATTGGTTTTAGTGGATAAAAGAATACCTGTAAATTTAATTAAAAAAGCGGTTACGGTTGCTCTTCTACACAAACGGAAAAATTCCCCTTTAAGCCGGTAATTTTACAGGCACAAAATTATACAATTTAATTCGCAAAGCACCCTGTTTTTTTAGTAATTTTCGAGATCAAAACCGGTTTTTCGGATGACTCCATTTTTATTCCAGGCGGCGCAATACATTTATGACCATTACCGGGATGAAACGGAGCGCTTATGTATTATCCTTCCCAACAAACGGGGGGCTTTATACCTCAAGCAGCACCTGGCAAAAGTCTATCAGAAAACGATCTGGCTCCCGGTCATCATCAGCGCCGAAGAGCTGGTGGCCAAACTCTCCGGGCTCGAGCAGGCCGACAACATCGACCTCATCTGCGACCTGTATGTAGCGTATACACATGTCCTGAAAGAAAAAGCGGAGTCTTTCGATGCCTTTTCGAAATGGGGAAACCTGATGCTCCAGGATTTCAATGAAGCCGACCGCTACCTCATCGACACCAAAGCACTGTACCAGAACCTCAAGGAGATCAAAGAGATTGAGAACTGGTCGCTGGGTGAGGACAGCCTCACCCCTACCCAACAGGATTACATCAATTTTATGTGGCAGATGGGCAGCATTTATGAAGAGTTCTCGAACATGCTGCTGGCCAAAAGGCAGGCTTACCAGGGCCTGATGTACCGCAAGTCGGTAGAGCACTATAAAAGCAATGCCTACATTCAGAAGTTTTCCAAATTGCTGATTTGCGGCTTTAATGCCCTCAACAAGGCAGAAACACTGATCTTTACCGACTGGCTTAAGGAAAAGAAAGCAGATATCCTCTGGGATGCCGACGAGTACTACGTCAACAATCCCAACTACGAGGCCGGCTTGTTCCTCCGGGAGAACTTTGAAAATCCCTGGCTGAAATACAAGCTGCCCCTGAGCACCGATTTCAAAGACATTCCGAAACAGGTGGATGTGGTCGCCGTTCCGCGGCAGGTGGGGCAATCGCAGGCCGTAGCACAGCAGCTTCGCACCTGGATCGCCGAAGGAAAAAGCCTTAATAAGATTGCCATTGTGCTGGCCGACGAGAGCCTCCTGTTCCCGGTATTGAACCAGCTGCCCGAACAGGTGAAGCATGTGAACGTGACGATGGAGTATCCCCTGCGCCTGTCGCCGCTGTACGACCTGGCAGATAACCTCATCAATTTGCAGCAGGCGGGGCAAAAGGCAGGTGCCCAAAGCAATCTTTCCTTTTATTTCAAAGATGTATTCCGCATCCTGCATAATGCCTTCTTTAAAAAGTATTATGCGTCTTTCCGGCCTGCCACGGCCCTGCAGGATGTGATCCGTAAGATCATCGACAAGAATTATGTGTGGATCACCACGGCGATGCTCCGGGAATTGTTTGGTAACGACTATGCCTCCGTGCAAAAACTCTTTGGCTTCTGGCAGTATTCGGCCGATGGTGTCACGGCTATTTCGGAAGTGATTGCCCGCTTCAATAACGCTGAAGAAGAAGAGCTCCGCCTCTCCCCGGCCGAGCTGGAATACCTGCACGTGTTCACCAAATATTTCAACCGCCTGCAAAGTCTCATTCACACGCAGTCCTTCCTCAACTCGCTGCCTACCTTACGCAGCCTCTACAAGCAGATCATCGGCAGCGCTACCGTTCCTTTTATCGGTGAGCCTTTGCAGGGCTTGCAGATCATGGGAGTACTGGAAACACGGACCCTGGATTTTGAGCACCTCATGGTATTGGGAGTAAATGAAGGTGTGCTTCCAAGCGGCAAAGCGGTGAACTCGTTTATTCCCAACGATCTCAAACGGCATTTCGGAATGCCGCTGTACGGGCACAAGGATGCGATTTATGCCTACCACTTTTACCGCCTGCTGCAACGGGCTACCAACATACTGATTACCTATAATACGGAGCAAAGCATGATGGGCACCGGCGAGAAAAGCCGCTTCATCACGCAGCTGCAATTTGAGCTGCAGAGCTACAATCCGGAGCACCGCCTCAGCGAAAAAATGCTGAGTGGAGATGCCCTGAAAGCCAGCACCAGGAACGGGATCGCCTTTGCCAAAACCGACCTCAACCTGCAGCCCATCATCAAAAAGCTGAGCGTGAGCGATAGCTACGGCGGCCTCAGCCCTTCGGCGCTCATCACCTATAAGGATTGCGCCCTGAGGTTCTTTTTCAGGTATGGCGCCGGCATTAAGGAAACGGAAGATGTGGAGGAAAGCGCCGAAGCCAACACACAGGGCTCTATCCTGCATGAATCGCTGGAAATATTGTACACGCCTTATATAGGCCGGGTACTCACCGAGGACGATATCCGCGCGTGTAAAACCAAAACGGAAGAAACGGTGAATACCGTTTTCCGCCAGTATTTCAGCCAGCGGGAAAGCCTCTTCGGAAAGAATTTTTTGCAGCGCAAGGTGCTGTACGAATACGTCAATAAGCTGTTGAAGGCCGACCAGAAGATGATCGGCGAGCTGAAAAAAAGCAACGAGCTGCTGAGCCTGGTAGACCTGGAAAGAGGCCTTGAATCGAGCCTGTACGTCGCCATTGATGGCATCGAAACGGAAGTCTTCATCAAAGGCTCGGCCGACAGGATCGACCGTCGGGGCAACAAGATCCGGATCGTGGATTATAAATCGTCGGTGAAGCAGGATGACAAGTTTAAGTTCAGCGGTTTTGAGGACCTGTTCAGCGACCGCAAATACAATAAGATGCTACAGCTGTTCATTTATGCCTGGCTGGTAGTGAAGAACGGCATTGCCAGGCCCGAAGAGCTTCAGCCCTGCATCATTGCCTTCCGGAAATTTGAAGAGCAGCCGAGGTTTATCCTGCAGGAGGATAAAGGCGAAGGCATTCTGAATTTCACAGACGAGCTCCTCGCGGAATTTGAGTTTCACCTGAAGAAGGAGATTGAATCCATCGTGAACCGGAACCAGGTATTCGGCCAGACGCCCGACCTGAAAACCTGCGAATACTGCGCCTATGCCGGCATTTGTAACGTTACTTAGCCTGCGGCAAATACGTTCCATCGCAATCCAAAATCACTTTTCCTTTTTTGTGTGGTAAGCGAGGCATTGCCTGTTTCTTTTTTATTTTTCTGGATTATAGTCTTCAGGTTCCTTTTAACAGCCCTTCGTTAGTTACTTAATCAGGGCTGCATTTAATTTTCAGGGCGATTTTTCTTATATTTATGCTTTCACACAAAACCTTTCTAAACACTCTATGAAAAACGCTTTTATATTCCCGGGACAAGGTTCCCAGTTTTCAGGAATGGGCAAAGACCTTTACGATAATTCCGAACTTGCGAAAACGATGTTCCACCAGGCCAACGATATTTTAGGCTTCCGTATTACAGACATTATGTTTTCGGGAAGCGACGAGGAATTAAAGCAAACCAAAGTCACACAACCGGCTATTTTCCTGCATTCGGTGATCTTAGCCGCTACCTTAGGAGAGTCGTTCCGCCCGGATATGGTGGCAGGCCATTCGTTAGGTGAATTTTCGGCCCTGGTTGCCAATAAAACGCTGAGTTTTGAAAGTGCCCTGAAACTGGTGTCGAAGCGTGCCCAGGCCATGCAAAAGGCCTGTGAAATTAACCCTTCCACCATGGCAGCGGTACTGAACCTGGACGATGCCCTGATTGAAAGTATTTGCAAAGAGATCAGCGACAGCGGCCACGTGGTGGTTGCCGCCAATTATAACTGCCCGGGGCAGCTGGTGATCTCCGGATCCATCGAAGGCATTAACATTGCCTGCGAAAAGATGAAAGCTGCGGGTGCCAAACGTGCCCTGGTGTTGCCGGTTGGCGGGGCTTTCCACTCACCCCTGATGGAACCTGCCAGGCTTGAGCTCGAAGCGGCCATCAACGCCACTTCCTTCAACCAACCGATCTGCCCGGTATACCAGAACGTAACAGCCAACGCGGTATCCAGTCCCGACGAGATCAAAAAAAACCTAGTATCGCAGCTGACGGCACCGGTAAAATGGACGCAAACCATAGCACAGATGATTGCCGACGGCGCCACGCACTTTACGGAAGTAGGTCCGGGGAAAGTGTTGCAGGGCCTGGTGAAAAAGGTAGCATCAACCGTTGCTCCCGATACAACAATAGAAACCACAAGCGCTTAATATTATGCTGAAAAAGATCATCGCTCTTTCCATGTTCCTGTACTTCTCAATGGAGGTGCATGCACAATTCGTAAGAGGTATCGGTTTGTTCGTTGGCGTGACATCATCAAGACACCGTTACATCAATACCTCTGCCATCGACAGTTCCTACGCTCACAAATTTCCGGCACCTTCGCATAAGTCGAGGGAGTATGTGAGCTGGAGCGTGGGCATCCTGGGCGAATTCCTGAAGTACGACCACATCCGCTGGCAAACGGAGATCGAGTATTGTAATAAGGGAGCGGTAGAGCATCCTTTCCTCTCGCCGTTTACCGACGAGCGTGGGCCGGCAACTGCCAATGCCCTGTCATACATCCAGTGGAATAACTTTGCGAAAATCTTTTTCAATGAAGGCTACCGCGGCACGCCGTACATCATGCTCGGCGGGCGCATCGAATACAATTTGCAACGGGCCATCGGCATTTATCCAACCGTGGTTGGCGCTCTTCCGAAGATCAATGTGAGCCCTGATGTAGCGCTTGGCTATGAGTTTGTTACTTACAGCAAATTCAAGCCTTTTGTGGAGCTCCACTATAACCCGGACCTGATCAACAAACAGATTGGCAACATCGCCTTCAACAACCGTACCTGGGAGCTGCGCGTGGGCGTGATCTACAGGCCCGAAAAAAGACTGGACAATTGTAATGCACCACGCTTTCACGGAAGCGGATACTAAAGACTCATGACTATGGTAATGACTAAAGACGTTTTGTTTTCCCTCACCAAAGGAGGTTATGCTCCCCAGGAAGAAATGCTTGAGGTGGCCCGGAAAAAAGGGAAATTATACATCGGCATTCCTAAGGAAATGGCTTACCAGGAAAACCGGGTGCCTTTGGTTCCGGACGCTGTGGCCCTGCTCACCAATCATGGACACCGCATTGTAATCGAGGCGGGCGCCGGATCGGCAGCACACTTCGAGGATACGGATTACAGCGAAGCGGGCGCGGAGATTGTATACTCGGCGCAGGATGTCTTTAAAGCAGATATCATTTTAAAGATCGCCCCACCAACGCTCGAAGAGATCGAGCTGATGCAGACCAGGCAAACCCTGTTCTCTGCGCTACAACTGACGGTACAGCCTGAAGATTTTCTGAAAAAGCTGATTGCCAAAAAACTGAACTGTGTGGCCTTCGACCTCATTACCGACGACGCCGGCATTTACCCGGTGATCAGGGCCATGGGAGAGATTGCCGGAGGCACCTCCATCCTTGTGGCGGCTGAGCTGCTGAGCAACGCCAACAACGGCGTAGGTGCTATCCTCGGCGGTATCAGCGGTATCTCACCAACCGAAGTGGTGATCATCGGTGCAGGCACAGTGGGTGAATTCGCCGCCAGGGCAGCGCTGGGATTGGGCGCTACCGTAAAGGTATTTGACAATTCCACATCCCGCTTACGCCGCCTGCAAAACCAATTGGGTACACGCATTTTCACCTCGGTGATCGTTCCTAAAGTCCTTGAAAAACATTTGAAATCAGCCGATGTGGCAATTGGCGCCCTGCGCGCACAAAAGGGTAGAACGCCCTGCATCGTGTCTGAAAATATGGTAGCCGAAATGAAAACGGGTTCCGTGATCATCGATGTGAGCATCGACCAGGGGGGCGTATTCGAAACCTCGGAGGTAACAAACCACACGCGGCCTGTGTTCCGCAAACACGGCGTGGTACACTATTGCGTTCCGAATATTCCATCGCGCGTGGCCCGCACGGCCTCTTATGCCTTCAGTAATATTTTCCAGCAGATCCTCATTTCGATGGGCGACGAAGGCGGCTTCGACAGCCTGGTACGCAAGGATGTGGGTGTACGCACAGGGGTGTATATGTACAACGGGATCCTGACGAACCAGTTTCTGGGCGAATCCTTCAACCTCCCCTTCAAGGACATTAACCTCATCATGGCGGCTATGTAAGCTCCCGGAGAGTGCCTGAATGAAAGAGTGGGAGAATGAATGATTTCATGGGCGGATAAGCTATTATTCCGATACTATCTTTAACTTTGCAGCAAATCAACAACTCAACCATTCTCCAACTCACGAATTATACATGAATTTCTGGCAACGTTTTCGCTTTTTCCTGATCGGCTTTATTCCCGGTTCTATTATCCTTATCATGATCCTGAATAAAAAAGGATGTACCAGCCCCAATGAGCTCAAGATGCTTGAATTAAGCCACCAACAGCTACTGTTGGGCGACAAGGCCAAATGCAAATTAAAATGCCTAGTATTGACGGAGAAGGGCTTCAAGGTAACCCTCCGCGACATGGAAGTGAATTACGACCTGAGCGACGTGCATAAAAAGCCTTACGGTCTTTACTATTTACAAGCCAAAAAAGGGCTGACCACACGTTACGAACTTCTGGTGGAAGATAAAGATACAGTAACGTTTATCAATGATATTAAATTACAACCGGCTATTCCGGGGTGTTCATGCGATAGTATCCGTTAAGCCATGCAACTGAAAACAGACCTGTCGAAATTCAATAACAGCTGGTACAAAAAGGGCGGCAATCCTGCCAAACGCCTCTGCTGGTATATGGTGAATGCGGCTTTCTTTAATTCCGCCTTCCCCCTGAATTCGGTCAAGGTTTCCTTCCTGCGTCTTTTTGGCGCACGTGTGGGCAGAGGCGTGGTGATCAAGCCTTTCGTCAACATCAAATATCCCTGGAACTTAAAGATCGGCGATTATGTGTGGATCGGAGAGCGGGTGTGGATCGACAACCTGGGCTTCGTGGTCCTGAATGATAATTCCTGTGTATCACAGGGCGCTATGCTGCTTTGCGGCAACCACCATTACAAGAAAGTAGCCTTCGACCTCATTGTGGGCAACATTACGGTGGAAGAAGGCGCCTGGATCGGTGCGAAATGCGTGGTATGCCCTGGCGTGAAAGTAGGAAGCCACGCCGTCCTGACGGTAGGCAGCATTGCCACCTCCAATTTACTGCCCTGGAGCATCTACCAGGGAAATCCCGCCCAACGGATCAAGGAGCGTGTGATTAAGGGATAGGCCTTATCCGGCCGGCTATTTTCAAAAAGCAACATCATTCTTCCTTCCCGTCATTTCCTGCAAAGCTGGTCCTCATCTGGCGTTGATCTGTTTTTCAGGAAGGCCTGCTTCGAAGGCTTTGCATACAGCCATAAGAAGCCCATCGCTTCATGAATGCAGGATCAACCCCTCCTTCTGGCGGATACATGCCTGTCCTGTAAAAGAAAAATCCCTCATCACAGATTGTGATGAGGGATTTTTCAGGTTGCTTTCAGTTAATTGAAAGAGCGTGTTATTACAGTTTAGTGTAAGTAACCGTTTCAACGATAACTTCAGTACCAGTAACGTTTTGGTTAGCCGGAGTACAAGTAGCACCGTTGAAACCAGTTTTGTTAGTGTCTGTGTAGTTATAAGTCAATACTAAAGTCGTAGCATTTAACGTTGTGATAGTCCATGCATTGTTACCTGCGATTGGGCTAACACCAGAGTTCAGGATTAAAGTACCGGTACCGTCAGCTTGTAAAGTTGGGTGAGTCCAGGTAGATAACTGACCAGCGTTTTTAATAGCGTAAGAACCGTTAGATTTCACGTTACCGTTACCATCGTAAGTGTTGATGATACCTGAACCAGAAGCAGAAGGCCTAACTTCGATTTTAGCGCTGGTTGAGAAAGTAGTTGTAGAGTATGGCAGGTTACCGATGTTAGGGCAAGTTGCAACAGGAGTACCGTTGAAAGTATGCACTAATACGTGGCTGCTCAGTTTCCACTGACCAGATAACATAGCCATTACCATGTTGTCACCTGTACCACCTACTACAGTAATAGTAGAAGTATAAGTGCTGGATACACCACGGTTTTGAGAGAAAGCAGTTAAGCTTACTACATAAGTACCGTTTTGAGTGTAAACGTGAGTTTGAACCGGGCTAACTGGCTGAGTCAGGTTAGTTTGGATACCGTCGCCGAAATCCCAAGTGTATTCGTCAGCATCAACAGAAGTTGAGTTGAAAGATACGATCTCACCTGCCTGAACAGTTGTTTTTGATGTAAACATCGCTGCAGTTCCTTTGTCAGATACAGTGATCTGGATTGCTGGAGCGTCAGAAGGTTTTTTACCGTTTTTCTTAGCAGCTGTTAAAGTTACGTTGTAAGTACCTTTTTTAGCGTAAGTGTGAGAAACCATATTCTGGTTAGACTCTAATTGAGTACCATCACCAAAATCCCACATTGCTTTTGCGTCACCTTCAGAAGTATTTGTGAAGTTAACTGCTTCTCCAACTTTCACTGCAGTTTTATCTGAAGTAAAGCTAGCTGCAGGTTTTTTACAACCTGTGAATAATAATGTTCCAACTGCGAGAGCTGCAACGACTTTTGAAATTTGTTTTTTCATTTTTTAAGGTTTAGAATTATGGCGCAAAAGTAGCAAAGTTTTTTGTGAAAACTACTTCTATTTGTTAAGGAATGTTATCAAAATTCAAAAATCACTATAAATGAGTATGGCACGCTTTTATCTATCAATTTACCAAACTGAACAGATCAAAGGTCCAACTGAGCCAAAATGCGGTTTCGCTTAGTAAATGTAATTTTACCATAAAATGGCGGCCAAAATGGAATGGTTCTAAATATCAAAAAGCCTCTCCGAAATACACCGGAGAGGCTTTTTTTAACAAACAAAAATCTCAGATTTTCGGTCGCACCTAGATGAAAATTTCCGTCTTCCGGTGCTCCAGCATTTTCTTCAGGTTCAGCAAGGCATAACGCATCCTGCCCAAAGAGGTGTTAATAGACACGTTGGTAAACTCGGAGATCTCTTTAAAGCTCATGTCGTAATACATGCGCATGATCACCACTTCGCGCTGATCGGCGGGAAGATCGCTCACCAGGTGACGGATCATCTCCTTAAACTGCCTGGCTTCCTCTGTATCCCGCGCGTGATGCTGCTCCGGGATAATATCGAAGATGCTGGTTTCCTCTCCTTCATCATTCACCACGCAGGATACACCGGGCATCTTTTTAGCTTTGCGGTAATGATCGATAATGAGGTTCTTGGAGATCCTGAGCAGCCAGGGCAGAAATTTGCCCTCCTCGTTGTATTGCTGCCTTTTCAGGGTCTGGATCACTTTAAAAAAGGTTTCCTGGAAGACATCTTCCGAAAGCTCCTTGTTGCGTGTGATCAGGTAAATGTAAGAGAAAATACGGCGCTTGTGGCGTTTAATCAGGATGGAAAGGCACTCCTCGTTACCTTTAATGTAAAGCTGCACAAGCTCATTGTCAGATAAAAACTGCATAGACATTAAACTACAAATTAGATTTTACTAAGAAAAAAATTTAAGTAGAAGTCTATCTATGCGTTTAATGTTTTTAAGGAGTTACTATTACAAATATAAGCCAAAAGCCGCCACCAGCTTGTTAATTTGGGCGAAAGTAGGCGTTCAGTTATTAAAAGAAGGAACCCAGCACGTGAAGCAATTTATCGACCTGGCTGTTCCACAACAGGCGTGCAGATTCTTCATCGGATTTGTCGGAGGCAAAGTCGGTGATGATGAGGGAGATATCGTTCGTCAGCTCGTCTTTTTGAGTTTTGAACTCGAAATAACTGCCATCGTTCTTGTCCATCCACTGATAGCGAATGTAGGAAGGAGGAAGCTCCTTTACCAGCTTGGCTTGCTGCTCCTGCCCATCCCAGATAAAGGTAAAGATGCCATTACGGATCGTAACGTCGTCGCAGAACCACTCAGAGAGGCCACTTTCTGTGCTCACAAACTCAAATACCATGTCTTCCGACGCCCTGATCACAAATTCCATCTCAAATTTGCCGTTCGGCTCTTTGATGAATTTTGCCGGACCCGGATCTTCCTGGCGGAAGGTGATCGGTGCCACGATGGATTTTTTAACTACCGGTTTTTCTTTGGAAGTTGCCGGCTTGGCAGGTTTTGCCACAGGCGCTTTTTCAGGCTTTTCAGCTTTCACAAGCGGCGCTTTCTCTACCTTAACGGGCTTAATTACCTGTTTGCTAACAACGACGGGCTTAATTACTTTTTTTGCCGGGGCCGGTTTGGCTTTCTGAACGTTAACGGGCTTGGCAACCTTCTTGACAGCTGCTTTTGCCACGATCTTTTTCACAGCCGCTTTCTTCACTACTGCTTTTTTCAGGGGTTTTACCGCTTTTTTTGCGGCTACCGGGCGGGCTTTAGGAGCTGCCGTTTTCACCGCCTTTTTAGCAGATTTAGCGACGATAGAGGGCTTCGATGCCTTTTTTACGGCTACTTTCGCAACGGCTTTTTTAGGCGACTTTATGACTTTTTTTGCCGGAGCTTTGGCTACCGCCTTCTTCACGACTTTCTTTACCGCTTTTTTTGGAGCAACAGGTTTCGACACTTTCACTGCTTTCTTCTTCGCAACAGCCTTTTTATCGCGGTTTTTAGGGGCAATTTTCTTAACCGGCTTTTTAGGCGTAGCTTTCTTATTTTTTGATGAAGCTTTAGTTTTTGTCGACATAACCTGTATATTTTTCGGGAAATATAAGGAATAATATTATTCTCTAAAAATTTATTCGTTAATTTTTCACAGATTATTTCTATTTATCGAATCAGGCCACATTGCACCTGTAACATATACCTGTTTCTTATTTTAAAGAAACAACCTATTACGAAGAGCCAGTAAAAAAGATGCCTGCCTGATCCTTTATGATGCTCAATATGCTCTGGTAATTTTGTAACCGCCAGTAACTCATCGGTTACCGGCTCATCCGGAAAGACCACCTTAAACTCCTCATTCAAGGCCAAATAACAGGGATGCTGATGTCCGATGAGCTTAATCCAAGGCCCTTTCTCAGACCGGCAGATAAGGACACCGTCCGCTGACATTCTTTTGAAATGAGCTCAATGATGTTTTGCCTGTTAGTGCTCATGGCATGTCTTCCCTTTGTTGATATGTCATCGTGGCTGCTTAGCTTTTCGTTCTCTTTACCTGAACCGAGTGATTTCCCTCTAAACAACAATTGGGGAGTGGTACATAGCTATTGAAAATACAGCAGGAAGGAAAAGAAGGCCAGAAAAATAACGTTGACGTACTCACCGATGTTACCCGTATGCCCCGGCGTGCCACCCGAAAAAACAAACAGGATGATGGAAATGATCCATAAATGCCTCGTCAGGCGCCCGCGGGGGTTTAGCTGGAACTTCAGAAGGAAAGTGTCGTTGATATCACTCAGAATCGGTGTGGCCATGTATCACCAAATAAGCGGAACCATTGCCAAA
Organism: Hydrocarboniphaga daqingensis; assembly: GCA_943362175.1. Taxonomy (GTDB): domain Bacteria; phylum Bacteroidota; class Bacteroidia; order B-17B0; family Aurantibacillaceae; genus UBA4416. Next base: position 175,325 of record CALRIU020000003.1, read on the forward strand.
AATAACAGGCTCTGCCTGCAAAGAAGGCATTACGCTAAATTGACCCGAATTTATTATACCAACCTGCCTTGTTTTTGTACAAAAATGCGGTAAATCAATATGGAATTGAAAATTTTCCCTAAAAATACACGAAATAGTGAGGTACAAGCTGCTCCGGGTGTATTCTAAACCAAGTAAAAAATTATCTTTGACAGATGCAAAATGTAATAACCCTCTTACCTGAAAGTGTTGCAAATCAAATTGCCGCCGGTGAAGTTGTTCAGAGGCCTGCTTCCATTGTGAAGGAATTGCTTGAAAATGCCATCGATGCGAAGGCTACGTTTATTAAACTGATCGTGAAAGACGCCGGCAGAACGCTGGTGCAGGTCATTGATAATGGCAGCGGGATGAACCCCGTGGATGCCCGCATGGCTTTTGAGCGCCATGCCACCTCCAAAATTAAAAAGGCGGAAGACCTCTTCGACCTGCATACCAAAGGCTTCAGGGGCGAGGCCCTGGCCAGCATTGCGGCTGTGGCCCAGGTAGAGCTTAAAACCAAACGGGAGGAAGACCTCGTAGGTCAATTGATTGAAATTGAAGGTAATAAATTCGTGCGCCAGGAGGAATGCCAGGCCCCCACAGGCTCGTCTTTCAGCGTCAAAAACCTGTTCTTTAATATTCCCGCACGACGCAACTTCCTGAAGGAGGACAGCATCGAGCTGAAACACATCATCGATGAGTTTGAGCGCGTGGCCATGCCGCATCCGGGCATTCACTTCCAGATGTTCAGCAACGGGCACGAACTGTATAACCTGCCTGCCTCCAACCTGATGGAGCGGATCTCCGGCCTGTTCAGCAAAACCATGCAAAGCAAGCTGGTGCAGGTAAACGAGGTAACGGATGTGGTGAAGATCAGCGGCTATATCGGCAAACCGGAGAGCGCCAAGAAACGGCGCGGCGACCAGTACTTTTTTGTCAACGACCGTTTCATCAAAAGCCCTTACCTCAACCACTCGGTAGCGGAAGCTTACCGCGACCTGATTTCCGGCGATGCGCATCCGGCGTATTACTTGTTCCTGGAGGTCAACCCGCAGACCATTGATATCAACATCCATCCTACCAAAACGGAAGTGAAATTCCAGGATGAAAAAATGATCTATGCCCTGCTCCACAGCGCTGTCAAGCGGGCACTCGGCAAAGCCAACCTGGCCCCGAGCCTCGATTTCAATTCGGAGATGAGCTTCGATATTGACTACACCAAAGCGGTGAACCAGCCGCAGGTGACTGTGAATAAGGATTACAACCCCTTCCGGACAGATGCCGCGCAAAAGCATACTTACCACCGGGAAACAGAGAGCACCCAACAAAAGAACAACAAACAGAACTGGGAAAGCCTGTACGCCAACTACAACAGCGCCGAACTGAGTACAGAGAGCATGGGCCTGCAGGTAGAGCAAGCGCCACAGCAGGCTACGCTCAACTATGAGCATACAGACTATAAGGGATTCCAGCTTTACCTGAAATACATCGTATCGCCGCATCCCAACGGCCTGCTGGTGATCGACCAGCAACGTGCGCATGAGCGTATTCTTTACGAGCACTACATTGCCACGCGCGCGCAAAAAACGAGTGCGGCTTCGCAGCAAATGCTCTTCCCGGTAACGCTTGAGCTCACGCCCAACGATTATACGCTCATCGATACCCTGATGCCTCATTTCAAACTGCTGGGCTTCGACATCGAGCCTTTCGGGAAGAATACCGTGGTTGTGCAGGGAACGCCTGCGGAATTAGGAGAATTTAACACGCAGGAAATGATCGAAGGTATTTTAGAGACTTACAAATTAAATACCTTTGACACGAAGCTCGATCCGTTTGAGAACATGTGCATCAGCATGGCAAAACATGCGGGCATTAAGTACGGAAAAGTGTTGCAGGACGAGGAGATCAGCTTAATGTTGCAGCACTTGTTCTTATGCGAAAACCCCATGTACAGCCCTTCCGGGAAACCGGTGATCATGGAGATGGGAAAAGCGGAGCTCGATGCCTTTTTTAAAAAATAGATTAGTATGAGTTACCAGGAATTCAGACCCAGGCAGTTCCAGCAGATCCCTGTGGTTGTCAAAAATATTCTGATCATTAACGTGATTCTTTTTGTGGCGCAGGAGATCCTGATGGCGTCGTCGGGTATCAGTCTCGACAAGTATCTCGCTCTTTTTCCTATAGGTACTACCTATTTCAAAGTGTATCAACCGGTGACTTACATGTTCATGCATGCCGACCTTTCACACATTTTTTTAAACATGCTTGGCATTTACATGTTCGGTTCTATTCTTGAAAATATCTGGGGATCAAAACGTTTTCTTAACTTCTACCTGCTTTGTGGCTTGGGCGCAGCAGCATTACAGCTGGGTATCTGTTATTTTACAGATAGCTTTGCTTATTTTGTGGGAGCTTCTGGAGCATTGTTCGGTTTGCTTGTTGCCTTTGCCATGATGTTTCCCAACACCTACCTCAATGTTTATTTTATAATACCGGTAAAAGCCAAATACCTTATTACCGCCTATATTGCGATTGAAGTGCTCGCAGCCTTTATGAACCGCTCTGATGATAATGTCGGGCACTTCGGGCATATCGGCGGGCTTGTCACCGGGGCTATCATTATCCTCATCTGGAAGCGAAACAAAACCTTCTTCTATTAAACTATGCCATTGCTCCAAAACGTCAAGAACGAACTTAAGAGACACAGCACGCTTACCATCCTGATTGCCGTGAATGTCGTGGTGTTCTTTATTCTGAACGTCAGCATCGGCATCTTCAACACCCATGTCCTGGCCGACCAGCTGGTATTGCCGCTTAACCTGCATACCTTCGTTTTTAAGCCCTGGACGCTTTTTACCTACATGTTTGCGCATATCGGCTTAGGCCATGTGTTTTACAACATGCTCCTGCTCTACTTTTCGGCGCAGCTGTTTCTCAGGTTTCTCAGCGAGCGGAAATTTTTATTTGTATACATCATGAGCGGCATCACGGGCGCTATCGTGCTGCTGGTATTGTCGGCGCTCTTTCCCTCTACCTTTGCCTTTGCCCAGCTCTCCGGCGCTTCGGCTGCCATGCTGGGCATAGTGGCCAGCATGTGCATCTACAGACCCAATATGCCGGTGCTTTTTTTCGGCATTGTGGAAATGAAATACAAATACATGGCGCTCATCATTTTTGTGTCTTATACCATTATTGATTTCAACATCAATACCGGCGGTAAGATCTCTCATTTCGGCGGTGTGTTATTTGGCCTCTTATTCGGCTATCTGTTGAAACAGGGCAAGGATATTTCCTCATTCTCCTTCCTGAAGCGCCGGAAGACATCGCCGCTACGCGTGGTACAGAACAATGCAACGACGGTTAGCAACAGCCCTAATTCTGCCAGCCAGCAACACACCATCGACAGCCTGCTCGATAAGATCTCCAAAATAGGCTACGACAACCTTTCGAAAGCAGAAAAGGAACTGTTGTTTAAACTTTCTCAGAAAAAATAATCGGGTTCTACTTTTTTTTATTAAATTGTAACCAGTATGTTAAGACCGTTTCTTCTTTTCTCTGCCCTTTTTTTTGTTCTTTCTGCTTATTCCCAGCCAGGCAGAAAATATGAAGTCGCTGATGCCGATGAGCATTATTCGCATCACAATTTCCTGATGGCCCTTCCTATCTACAAAGAGCTCCTGAAAACCGATAAGAACAATGCAGACATTAACTACAAATTAGGCCAGTGCTACCTCAACACCCGCATTAATAAAACCGAAGCGGCCAGGTATTTCGAAACCTGTACCAAAAGCCCGAAAGCCAGTAATGAAGCCTGGTATTACTTAGGGATCTCTTACCGGCTCGCAAACAAACTAGATGAGGCTATTAACGCTTTTGAAAGATACGGAGAGCTGGAACCAAAGAAAAAAAAGACGACCGAGCGGCAGATCGAAATTTGCAGAAATGCGAAACAACTGATGCTGAACCCGGTGAATGTGAGCTTTACAAATCTGGGAAAAGAAATCAACTCGGAGTTTGCCGACTACTACCCCTGGATCACTCAGGACGAAAGCTTCCTGGCCTTCACCACGCGCCGCAAGGGCACCACGGCGGGCCGCCTCGAAATGGACGGCTATTATGCCTCGGATGTATACACGAGCAAAGTGGAAAACGGAAAATGGATGAAGGCGGAGAACGCCGGCGTAAAAATCAACTCCTCGCTTGATGAGCAGGTGGTGGGATTAACCGCCGACGGAAACGAAATGCTGATCTACATTGACCACATTGACAAATACGGCGATATTTATTTTTCCTTCAAAAAAAACGGGGTCTATACGAAGTATGTGGCTTTCCCCGAATACATCAATAAAAAAACGGAGCACTCTGCCTCGGTAAGCGCCGACGGCAATACACTCCTGTTTGTAAGAAGTGAAAGCCGTGAGGAACAAAGCGACATCTACATTTGCCGCCGGCTGCCTAACGGCAACTGGAGCGAGCCTTTCAAGCTGGGCGAGGAGATCAACACTCCTTATCATGAAGATTTTCCCTACCTGTCGACGGATGGTGTAACGCTGTATTTTTCTTCGGAAGGGCATAATTCGATGGGCGGCTTCGACCTGTTCAAATCGGTATGGAATCCGGAAGAGAATACCTGGACCAAAGCCGAGAACCTGGGCTATCCGCTGAATACCACCGACGACGACCGCAGCATCAGTCTCACCCCCGACAACAGGGTGGGCTACATCAGCGCGCTGCGTCCCGGCGGCCTCGGCGACCTGGACCTGTACCGGGTGAAGTTCAACGACATCGACCAGAAGCTTACGCTGTATCTGGGCAAGGTGATGCTGGGAGATTCGGCAGCCCAGCCGAAAGAATACGTGGTGAACATCCTGGCGGTGAACGAAAGCACGCAGGAGGAGCTAAGCTTTGTTCCTAACCCAACTAACGGCAAGCTGGTGATGGCGTTGCCTGCAGGGACGTTCAGCATTACCGTCAGCGCCGAGGGTTATGCCGAGCAGAAGGATAAGATCACGGTGTCGGACCTGGGCCTGCCCATTGCTGAAGAAAAGAAAAATTACCATTTAAAGAAACTCTGATGACCAAGCGTATTTTCATTTTGCTGAGCTGCCTGTGTTTATTAAGCTTAGGCAGTCCTGCGCAATCCTATCAACTGGGCCTGTTGAAGTACAGCGGCGGCGGCGACTGGTATGCCAATCTTGAAACGTCTTTGCCCAACCTGATCAGGTTCTGCAATGCGAACCTCAAAACATCCATTAACCCGGAGCAGGCCGTGGTAGAAGCCGGCAGCGCGGAGATCTTCAATTATCCCTTCATCCACATGACGGGGCATGGCAACGTGATCTTCTCAAACCAGGAGGCAGACAACCTGCGCAATTACCTGATCGGCGGCGGCTTCCTGCATGTGTCGGATAACTACGGCATGGATGTGTTTGTGCGAACGCAGCTCAAAAAAGTATTTCCGGAGCTGGAACTCGTCGAGCTTCCTTTCTCCCACCCTATCTATCACCAGATGTATAACTTTGACAAGGGATTGCCGAAAGTGCATGAGCACGACAACAAAGCGCCTCAGGGTTTCGGACTCATTTACAAAGGCCGGCTGGTGTGCTTTTACGATTACGAATGCGACCTGGGCGACGGCTGGGAGAGCTACGACATCCACAAGGATAGCCCTGAGGCGCATGAGCGCGCGCTGAGGATGGGCGCCAATATTATTTCGTATGTGTTTATGAATAGCATGGTAAAATAACTGACCGCATACCCTCCGGGTTTTAGCAACCAGGAAGGTATGCCAACCAGAAACAAAAAAGCCATCTGTCGGTTGACGGATGGCTTTTTTAATTTCAGATAAAGGCGCTTATAAGTGCATGCTGTCTTTTTTCTCCAGCAGCGCTTCCGTCGTTTCTTTATTGTTCTCGTCGGGCACGCAGCAATCAACCGGGCAAACGGCCGCACACTGTGGCTCGTCGTGGAACCCGGCGCACTCGGTACACTTATCGGTAGCGATGTAATACACATCCATGCTGTATGGTTCCTGCGGTTCTCCTGCATCCGCAGTAATGCCGGTATTTCTTCCTTTATATTCTCCTATGATTTTGGTGCCGTCGGCAAAACGCCATTCAGCGCCACCTTCGTAGATGGCATTATTAGGGCATTCTGGTTCGCAGGCGCCGCAATTAATGCATTCATCCGTGATTTTTATAGCCATTTTTTAACTAGTTTTGCTTTTTGTAATTAAGACTGCAAATATAACACTAAATTTCATGACCCTGAAAAAACGACAAGAAGCTTTTGTTCAATTAGGATTATTTATAACCCGGCATTTTTCTCAAAACCGCGATCCAAAAGAAGAGCGCTTTCACCAGGATCTTGATAAACTGATCGAAATCGCCTTCTCCTACAATGGCTGGTTTACCGCCGAAGAGGTAGAACGGGCCCTGAAAGGCATTGCTCTCATGCTGGAACAACAGTCCCTGTCGGACTTTTCCAAAGGTATAAACGAGCCGGCTGCACCTAAAACCGTGGCCGTGATCATGGCCGGCAATATTCCTGCCGTGGGCTTCCACGATATGCTGTGCGTGCTGCTCAGCGGGCATAACATCCTCATCAAGGTATCTGGTGACGATCCGGCCCTGATTCCTTTCCTGGCCGGCATGCTCATTTACTATACGCCTGATCTTGCACCGGCCATCAACTTTTCGGAGGCCCGGATGAAGGATTTTGACGCGGTAATCGCTACCGGCAGCAACAATTCGGCACAGCATTTCGAATATTACTTTGGCAAATACCCGCACATTATCCGCAAAAACCGCAGCTCTGTAGCCATCCTCAACGGGAAGGAAACGCCCGAAGAGCTGCAGGAGCTGGGCAAGGACATTTTCTATTATTTCGGCCTGGGCTGCAGGAACGTTTCCAAATTGTACGTCCCCGAAGATTATCGCTTCGACGGCTTCTTTGAGGCCATGTTTTCTTTCGGCTATGTGTCGAATCATAAAAAATATTTCAATAACCATGAGTACCACCGCGCCATTTACCTGCTCGAGCAAATTCCTTTCCTGGACAACAATTTCCTGATGATCCGGGAAAATGAGGACCTGCACGCGCCTACATCGGTGTTGTATTATGAATATTACACTAATAAGCCCCAGCTTGTTGAAAAGATTAAGGCGCTGGAGGAAAATCTGCAATGCACAGTCAGTAATTTTGAGATAGAAGGCTTAAAAACCATTGCTTTTGGAACCACGCAACAACCCGGTATTTTTGACTTCGCAGACAACGTCAACACCCTGGATTTTTTAAATACATTATAATTTGATACATTTATATCCATTGAAATCCCTCGCTCATATTTTTCTCTGGTGCTGCCTGATGTGTATTTTGAAAACGAATGCGCAGACTCCTGCCAGTTTCGACCAAACGGACGGCATTTCCAACATCATCATGCCGAATGTATTTACACCGAATTATGATAGCATTAATGATGTGTTCAGACCGATCATCGACGAGATCACGGAGCTGGAATTCAGCATCTATAACCGCTACGGCAACCTGATCTTTGAGACCAAGCGCCTGCGGGGCTTTTGGGACGGCAGAACCACTGCCGGCGAGCCATGTTCCGATGGTACTTATTTTTGCGTGCTCTCTGCCACGGGTGTAGACGGCAAAAAGTACAAGGAGAAAACCTTCGTGCAGCTATTTACCAACGGATATTACAAGCAATAGTTATTTTATCGGTCAAAAAAATATCCTTTAATTATCCCGGCGCGACCCGGTTTAAAGGCATCTCCCATGTTTCCTTAAACGCTTACCCTGGAAAAATCCTCGCCATCATCGGCAGGAGCGGGAGCGGAAAAACCACCTTGCTCAAATGCCTCTACGGCCTGGAAGACCTGCAGGAAGGCGAGATCACCATCGGTGACAAACGGGTGCTTGGCCCGGCTTATAACCTGATCCCCGGCCATGAAGACATGCGCTTTGTGAGCCAGGATTTTTATGTGCTTGATAACCATACGGTGGAAGAGAACATCAAAGACAAGCTGGCCGGCTATACAGACGCTTACAAAGAAAAGCGCAGCCGGCAGCTGCTGAAGCTTCTCGACCTTACCGCCTTCAAGGACCTCAGAGCCGTGACGCTTTCCTCGGGGCAAAAACAGCGTGTGGCAATTGCCCGCTCCCTGGCCGAATTTCCGAAGGTGCTGCTGCTGGATGAGCCTTTCAGCAACCTCGACCTGCCGCTACGCGATAAGATCTTTACCTATATCCGCCAACAGGCCACGAAAGAGGATACGGCCGTCGTGCTGGTAACACACCAGCCGGAAGAAGCCCTGCGCTATGCCGATGAGGTGGCTGTGATGGACAACGGAAAGCTCATCCAGCATGATGCGACGTTTCAGGTATACTACCAGCCAAAAAACAAACAGGTGGCTGCCCTGATGGGACGCTTTTTTATCCTGGACAAAGAAGATCTTATTTCCTTCAAAACCAAATTATCGGATAAGCAAAGCTATATCAGGCCCAACCAGCTGCAGATCGTTGACAGAAAAGCCGCAGCGCATATCCGGGTGACCGTGACCAATATCTTTTTCAACGGATACGGCTTCGAATACTTTGCCGAAACCAAAACAGGCAACTCCATTTATTTCTACTCCAAAGACGACGCCATCGCGATCGATGATACGGTGCTCCTGAAAGTGAACTGGTATTAGCCTTAAGTAACTTCCAGCCCGGGGGGCAAGCAATCCATCGATAGTATTCAAAGAATTCATCCATCAGGAAACTCGTTTTCGTCGATTAGTTTCCCTAAGTTATTTCTGGTATCAAAATAAGATTTACCTTTGCTGACCATTTGGTCAAACCATTTAATTAAACCTAATAGTTAAACCATGAGCTCAGTAAACGAGTCGGAACAAAAGATCCTCGACGCTGCCAAAAAGATATTTGAGGCCTCGGGATATAACGGCGCCCGGATGCAGCAGATCGCTGATGAAGCCGGTATCAGCAAGGCTTCTTTGCATTACTATTTCAGGAGCAAGGAAAACCTTTTCGAGCGTATTTTCAGCGAAACGATGGAGGAATTCATGAAAGTGCTTTCGACCTGGGAAGACGATACGGAAGACTGGGAGCTGAAGCTCCGCACATTTCTCGTCGAGTTCTTTAAATTCCTGCGAACCAACTCCCTGCTGTTCATCCTCAGGGAGATCAACCGGAATCCTGATTTGCTGGCCAACCGGCCAAAGAAAAAGAAGATCGGCTTTATGAGCTATTTTGAAAGGCTCCAGGAAAAAGGAATCCTGAAACATACGGATCTGCAACTGATCTATGTGTTCATGCATTCGCTCTGCTCCTACCCGCTCATTAACCAGATCATTTTTAAACGTACCCTCAAAATGGATCAGGCTGCTTTTGATGCCTTCCTGGACCTGTACCCGGAACATGTCGCCGATTTCCTGATCTTATCCATTAAACACAGCAACAAAAAACCCAAAATATGATCTCTAACAAACCCGCTTTTTTCTTCGGCACGCTGCTCACCCTCAGTATACAGCTCAGCGCACAGAAAGAAGAAGTAACCCTGCAACAATTGCAGACCCTCGCTAAAGAGAACTACCCTCTTTTAAAGCAAAAACAAAGCTACACCGACATTGCCACCAATAAGACCAAGCAGCTCTCCACGAATTTCTATCCGCAGGTGAGCGTGGTTGGCCAGGCGACTTACCAGAGTGAAGTGACAGAACTGAACATCCCGATCCCCGGCGTGGTAAGCGGCGGATTCAAGCAAAAGCCCGACCAGTACGCGGTAGGCGTGGAGCTGAAAGAAACCCTGTTTGACTACGGCGCTATTAAAACGCAAAAACAGATCGAGCGCGAAAGTGCCGACCTCCAAACCAAACAGGTGGATGCGGAGCTCATCAAGCTGAAAGAACGCATCAACTCGCTGTATGGCAACATTTATTTACAGCAGGAAAACAAAAAGATCCTGTTACTGAGAATCAACGAGCTGGATGCCAAACGCAAAAAAATGAAATCGGCGGTGGACAATGGCGCGGCACTTCAAAGTAATTTCCTGGTGCTGGAATCGGAATACCTTTCTACCGAACAAAAGATCGAAGAGGTGAATTCCAACCTGGTTGCCTGGTTCAAGACCTTAACGCTGCTCACCAATAAAGCCCTTGATACCACGGTAGTATTCAGCGACACCAAAAAAGAGATCGCCCTGCAGTCTGCCATTATCAGGCCTGAGATGAAAGTGTTCGAACTGCAAAGCAGCACGCTCGGGCTCAGGGAAAAAATGATGCACCGCAATAATCTGCCAAAGCTGTTTGTATTCGGGCGTGGCTACTATGGCCGCCCGGGCTACAACTTCCTCAACAACGATTTCAGGCCCTACGGCATGGTAGGCGCCGGATTAAACTGGAATATCTCTGCCTACTATACGTCGGGAAAAGAAACGAAGAACCTGAGGCTGAACAACGACATCATCTCGAGCCAGAAACGCATTTTTGAAATTAACCTGCAGGCAACCATGATCCAGCAGCAGGAAGAGATCAGCAAGCTCGAAAAAATGATCGTGATGGATGCCAAGATCACGGAAACCAAAACAGCTATCCGCAAAGCCTCCTCGAGCCAGCTTGATAACGGCATCATTACCTCATCGGACTTTATCGTGGACCTTAATGCAGAAAACCAATCACAGTTCAACCTGAAGCTTCACGAGATCCAACTGATGATGGCCAAAGAAAATTATAACACAACCCTCGGATATTAATACTAAAAAAAATACTTCAGCACCCTCAACCTATGGAAAATAACAACACAACCAATAACGCTCCTGAAACAGCAAACGATCCGGCAAACAAAAAGAAAAAGGGGAAGAAAAAACAAAAGCGCCTGGTGATCCTGGGCTCTTCTGTTCTTGTCATCGGTACATTTATCATCATCGCCTGGCTTTCGTCCTTAGGCCACGAGCATACCGACAATGCGCAGATCGACGCCATCATTACCCCTGTGCGCAGCATCGTCCCGGGCTTTGTGACCGACATTAAATTTACAGACAATCAACAGGTGAAGAAAGGCGATACGCTCGTCCTGATCGACCGGAACGATTACATCGCCAAAGTAGCGCAGGCCGAAGCGGCTCTGGAAAGCGCCAAAGCGCAGCTCGACTTATCGAAGTCCGGTGAAACCACGGCCAGCCTGAACGCGAATGCTTCTGTGCTCACCAGCCAGGCAGCGAAAGAGAATATTGCGACGGCACAGGCACGCTTAAGTAAAGCAGAAAAAGAAATGGCGAGGATTGAAAAGATGCTGAAAGACGGCGCAACGACGCAGCAGCAATATGAGAGCGTGAAAGCAGAATATGAAACCGCCAAAGCGCAATCCGAGATGTTGAAAAAACAATACGAGGCATCTTCTGCGCAGGCCAACGGCGCCCAGTCGCAGGCCGAAGGGCAGAAATCGCAGATCGCCTTATCAACGGCCCTGGTAAAACAGCGTGAGGCGGAGCTCATTCTGGCAAAGACACAACTGAACAATACCGTAATCGTTTCCCCCTTCGACGGCATCATTTCGAAAAAATCCGTTGAGGTAGGCCAGTACATGCAGGCCGGCTCTCCACTCTGTTCTGCGGTGGATTTCACGCACCTGTACGTGAGTGCCAACTTCAAGGAAACACAGATTGAGCACATGAAACCGGGACAGGAGGTTGATCTGAAAGTAGATGCGTTTCCGAAAGCGAAGCTGAAAGGCAAGCTGGAAAGCTTTGGCGGCGCTACCGGCGCTAAATTTTCCTTACTGCCTCCCGACAATGCCAGCGGTAACTTCGTGAAGATCACACAGCGCGTTCCCGTAAAAATCGCCATCACCGAGTTTCCGCAGGAGATGGCCGGGCTCATCATTCCGGGACTGAGCGTAGTAGCGGACGTTAAAACGAAATAAACCACACACCGTGAACCAGACCCTAACAGCACCAGCCATCACTTACCCGACGGGTTTCACGAAATGGATCACCATCATTACGGCGATCAGTTGCGCGATCCTGGAATTGATCGACACAACGATTGTGAACGTGTCCCTTCGTGAGATCAGCGGAAGTATTGGCGCTACCACCACGGAGATCGCCTGGGTCGTGACGTCCTATGCCATCTCCAACATCATCATCATTCCGCTCACCAGCTTATTATCGGACCTCTTCGGAAGAAGGGTGTACTTTACCGGATCGGTGATCATCTTTACCTTTGCCTCGCTGATGTGCGGTCTCTCGGACAGCTTGTGGACACTGGTGTTCTGGAGGTTCATCCAGGGGCTCGGCGGCGGCGGATTGTTATCGACGGCGCAAACCATCATCGTGGGCGCCTTTCCTCCTGAAAAGATCAGTACCGCCAATGCCATCTTCGGAATGGGCATCATCATGGGGCCGACCTTCGGCCCTACCATCGGCGGTTTGATCACCGACAATATTTCCTGGCACTGGATCTTCTTCGTAAATATCCCGATCGGGATCATTGCCACTTTCCTTTCCTGGACTTACATTACCAACCGGCCCGGAGCCACGAAGCCCAAGAAGATCGACTGGTGGGGCATTGTGTTCCTCGTGCTTGCGATCGGGCCTTTGCAGTTCGTACTGGAGGAAGGTACTTCCAAAGACTGGTTTGAAAGCGACGAGATTGTGATCGCCTCCATTGTTTCCGTGTTCGGCCTCATCGCCTTTATTTACAGGGAGCTCAGCATCGATTACCCGGCGGTGAACATCAAGCTGTATAAGAATTACAACCTGGTAATGGGAAGCGTCATGAACTTCATGCTTGGATTGCTCCTGTTCGGCACCGTCTTTATCTTTCCTTTGTTTGCACAGATCACTCTGGGCTGGACAGCCACGCAAACCGGCGTATTCATGATCCCCGGTGCCCTGTGCTCTGCCGTGGCCATGCCGATGGTAGGTGCTTTGCTTGGCAAGGGGTCGAACCCTAAAACGATCATCATCATCGGCATTATGTTCACCTTTGGCTTCCTCATGCTCTTAGGTTTTGCTTCACCCGATTCGAACGAGTCCAATTTCTATTTCCCGTTTGTGCTGCGTGGCTTCGGCATGGCCTTTATGATGTCGCCGATCCTGGCACTGGCTGTGGGCGGGCTTAAAGGAAAAGACATGGTGCAGGCCATCGGTCTCGCCAACATGATCCGTCAATTAGGTGGTGCCGTAGGCATTGCGCTTATCAATGTGTACCTCGTAAACCTGAACTCACAGATCAGGGGCAATATGCTGGGCTATATTAATAACTATGACACCATAAGTTCCGACAGGATCAATATGCTCACGCAAAACTTCCTGAGCTCCGGCTACTCGCTGGAAGAAGCCCAGAGCCTGGCTTACAAAATGCTGGAAGGCATGCTTTTTAAACAGCAATCGCTGGTGAGCTACGATATGGGATTCTTAATGGTAGGCTTTGTGATCCTGATCTGTATCCCGGTGGTATTGATGATCCGCTACAAAAAAGGCGAGAAAGCCAAAGTCATCAACGATCACTAGCCCGAATCCTCTTTTAAAATTTGGTTATAGTTTTGACCGGGTCATTCATGATGATCCGGTCAATTTTTTTTGATAAGCACGGGGAAGGGTCTTTCATGAAGAGAGAAACCCGGACCCCGGCCTTTAGCCCACTGCCGGCAATGATCTACTCCAAAAAGTAGAAAAAACGAAAGAATCCGGGATCGCTGAACCGGATTTGAATAAAAATTCTATTTTTGGTTTAACCAATGATCCCTTTATTCAGACCTATGCGCAAGGCTTTCTTCAAAGCAACCATCCTGCTCACCCTGGTGCTGGCAATAGCTTATCCGGTCCATGCCCAAACCGGCAACACCGACTCCATAGCTACTGCCTTGAAACATGCCACGCAGGATACAACCCGCTGTAAGCTCTATAATTATTGGGGCGAGAGCATCTATCTTCTTAACCCCGATTCATCAGCCGTTTTATGGAATAAGGCGAAAGCCATTGCTGAAAAGAACCTGCAACAGGGTTCGAAGGAAGAAAAAACATTCTACAAACATATCCTGCCCTATATCTACAATAATCTCGGCGCTGCTATTCCGGAAAGCGAAAGCCTCAGCGTGAGGGCTTATTATGCGAAGGCTCTCCGGCTTTTCCTGGAAAACAGGGATAGCAAGGGGGCCGGATCTGCCTATGATAACCTTGGCTATATCTGCGAGATTCTTAACCGGCAGGGCGAAGCCGAATCCTATTACCGCAAGGCGCTTGTACACCGGGAACTGGCAAAGGATAAGGACGGACTTGCCAACACTTACAACAATCTTGGTTACCTGCTGAATATGCAGGGAAACATACAGGCCCTTGATTATTTAACCAAAAGCCTGAAGCTTCGTGAGGAACTGAAAAGCAAGGAAGACATCGCGCATTCGCTGAATAACCTGGGCGCTATATACCAGGAAGAAGGCGATCATCAAAAAGCCATGGAATATCACCTGCGTGCGTTGAAGCTACGAGAAGAGATACAGGATAAAACAGGACAGCAATATTCTCTTATTAACATCGCCCATGGTTATGGTTTGAAGAAGCAATATGCAAAAGCCATTACTTATTTCGAAAGAGCGATAGCGCTTGGCAGAGAGCTTGAAGACCTGCTGACACTGGCTCAGGCGCTTAACCTCGCAGGAAATCTCCTGATGGAAAGCGGGGAGTTGGAAAAAGCATTCGCTTATTACACGGAAGCGCTGCACATATTCGAACAAACAAAAAACAGCAAGGGCTTGTCGGGCTCTTACCGGAACATAGGCGCATTATATGAAAAGAAAGGACAGATGGCAGAAGCCGTTTCTTTCTATGAAAAATCGCTCCACATGGCAAAAGAAAATGGCTACCCTTCCATCATCCTGATCGCTTCCGAAAATCTTTACAATGCTTATAAAAAACTGGGCCGGCCGGCGGATGCCCTTGCCATTCATGAATTGTATGTCCAGATGAAGGACAGCATCCGGAATGAGGAAAGCAAAAAAACGGTACTAAAGACCCAATATGAAAATGAATATAACCGAAAGGAAATTGAGATTAAAGCCGCCTCCAAACTCGAAAACGAAACCCTGGCGCTCAAAGCTTCGGAAGATAAAAAACGGCAAAACCTCATCATTTACAGTGTCACGGGTGGCCTTCTTCTGCTCAGTGTATTTTCAGTAATTATATATCGCGGATTGCGTGAAAATCAAAAGGCGAACAAAATCATTTCCAAACAAAAAGAACTGGTAGAAGAAAAAAATCTGCAAATCGAAGAAAAACAGAAAGAAATCATCGATAGCATTAACTATGCTCAGCGCATCCAGCGAAGCCTGCTGGCGAGTGAAACACTCCTCCGGGAACACCTTCAGGACTATTTCATCCTGTTCAAGCCAAAAGATATTGTCAGCGGTGATTTTTACTGGGCGAAAAAGCTCAGCAGTGGCGACTTCGCCCTTGTAACGGCCGATAGCACAGGCCATGGCGTACCGGGTGCCATCATGAGCATGCTCAACATTGCCTGCCTGAACGAGGCTACCAGCAAAGATTTCAGCCGGCCTGATGACATTCTGTTCGAAACGAGACGTCTTGTGATTGAACACCTCAAAAATGATGGTAGCCAGGAAGGTGGGAAGGATGGCATGGATTGCAGCCTGATCTGCCTGAACGACAAACGGGAAACCCTGAGCTATGCAGCGGCCAACAATCCTGTATGGCATATCAGCGACCAAACACTCACGGAGCTATTGCCTGATAAGATGCCGGTAGGGAAACATGATAAAGATTATCAGCCTTTCAGTTGCCGTACGATCAACGTGAAGAAGGGTGATATGATCTATACCCTGACGGATGGATTCCCGGACCAGTTTGGCGGTCCGAAAGGAAAAAAATTCATGTACAAGCCGTTGAAGGAATTACTCATCAGCATCAGCGGGAAACCGGTAGACGAGCAGAAAACCCTGTTACTAAATCAGCTTGAAACCTGGAAAGGCTTGCTGGACCAGGTAGATGACATTTGCATTATTGGCATCCGTATTTAGTGATACTTGAAAAAAGCCAGATCGTTCCGAAACAAAAAAGCAAAAAACCTTAAACCAAAATAACATGATGAAAACACTGAAACATATCTTTATCATTTCTCTGACAATCATCGCTGCGGCCTGCGCGGCGCTCTCCGCCAAAGAAATCGGCAGATTGTCTTTCACCAGGCCAATGGATGATGTAAGGCCAGAATGGAAAAAGATGGAGCTGAGCCTGAAACAAGGAGAAATCCTGCGCTTCTGGGCGGATATGGATCTTGAATACGACGGCTCGGTTGATATGATCTATAGCATCAGGCTGGTGAAAGGCAACGATACATTGGTTGTTCCGGATCTGAACCCCTTCGAAAAAAAGATCACGGTCGGAGAAGTGAAAACAACGGTAATGGGAAAAACCAAGTGGCGCTTTTCGGGGCAGATGCATACCATCGACATTAAGGAAGGCGGGACTTACACTTTGCTGGCTGCTTTTTCCTCGAGCCTCAACAACAGCCTCAAATTGAATAAGGCCGATCTGGTTCTTAAGAAATAGTTAACCACAAAGGCGCGAAGGCCGCGGAGAATGCATCGACATACAGA
This sequence comes from Hydrocarboniphaga daqingensis, assembly GCA_943362175.1. Taxonomy (GTDB): domain Bacteria; phylum Bacteroidota; class Bacteroidia; order B-17B0; family Aurantibacillaceae; genus UBA4416. The sequence continues at coordinate 191,966 of CALRIU020000003.1, forward strand.
ATATGTCATGAAAAGCTCCATACAGAACCAAACATGAAAAAAAGGGCGCTATTTACGTTAAGACAAGGACACTGGTATGAAGCTGCTTTGGTCCCAATGCCTTTCTGCATGCCTTTTATACTCAACAATCAGGTCGTATGGGCAGTTATTATGTATGGACTTATATTTTGGCTTTTCCGAACCTTTTCTTTCAAGTATCTGCGAATCAAGCGTAGAAGCGTTGTTGGTTTTCGGTTTACGAAGCCATTCAGAAAAACGTATGGCTATTTTTATGCCGACATTGCACAGGTTTATATTCCTATACTCACCCGGAGTGGCTGGACAATAGAATTGATTTTCAAGGATGGTGTGCATTTTTCTTCGCACGTTGGTGACAATATTGAAGTGATTTGCCGTCATTTTATAGACTGCCGGATACCGGTTGAAACCGGAAGCCCTTCCATCAGAAATATGATAATCCAATATAACAGCAGGCTGCAAATCGATCCGCGAAAACAAATCGCGATAAGAAAAGCGAGAGAAGCGGCAAGAAAAATCAAGCTTAGAAAGATGCGTGGCATATAGGTATATCTAAGAAGATGCGCTGAACATAGTACATCAATCTATTAAAGAAAAAACCGCTACGCTTCATTACCTGATTTTTTTTCTATGGCAATAAAATAAATGCCGGTGCGTTCTATACAAAAATTAAAACGATCAGACATACTTCTACCTGTGCGTACCATAGCAGCTGGCCGGCTGATATTTTTTAACCTCTAAAACAACATCACATGAAAACAATCATGATGCTTGCTATTGCAGGCACAGGCTTCGCCATGCTTTCCTGTAACAAAAGCTACAAGTGTTACTGTCACGAAAAAACATGGACAAATAAAGATACCGTTTTTGTCAGTTACCAAAAAGAACGGTCTGAAAAAAATGCCAAACGCTCCTGCGAGAACCGGAGTGATAGCGGCTCTCAATGTGCTTTAACTCAATAATTTTTATCCTTAAAAAAACCGAACATGAAAACGAAAACAGTAAGCCTTATTTTCCTGACCACAGTTCTTCTGAGTTCTTGCTACAAAACTTACACCTGTAAATGCACCGATCCTACAGGCGTAGCTACTTATACCACCGGGCAAGTAAAAGCAACATCCGCAAAAAAAGCAGAAAAACGTTGCTCGGGCGGCTGCTCGGGAGGGACGACCAGTGTTAAATAAAAAAGGAAGCGTATTCCGAAGGGTGCTTTGTCGCAATCCACCTTCACTCTGTCGGTATTGCACATCTGAAAGTTTCGGGCAACGTTCTATCTTTGATGCACTAACCATCATTAATATTATACGCCATGCAAAACGTCACTCCATTTTTATGGTTCAACGACCAGGCAGAAGAAGCGATGAGATTCTACACTTCTGTTTTTAAAGATTCTGAAATCACCAGCATCAACCGCGTTGGCGATAAGGTATTCGGCGGCAGCTTCCGGATCGAAGACCGTCACTTCCATACGCTCAACGGAGGCCCGCTCTACCAGTTCACTCCTGCCATTTCGCTGTATGTGAATTGTGAAACGCAGGAGGAAGTGGATGAGCTGTGGAGCAAGCTTACGGCCAATGGCGGAGAGCCCGGCAAGTGTGGCTGGCTGAAAGACAAGTACGGCCTGTCCTGGCAGATCATTCCGTCGGCTTTGGGAAAACTGATGGGCGACAAGGACGCTAAAAAAGCCAACCAGGTGGTACAAGCCATGCTACAGATGGGGAAGATTGAGATCCAGAAATTGCAGGACGCTTACAACCAATAATCCCCGTATTCTTCTCTCAAAACCGTTTCGCAAATCTCCGGATTTCCGTGAAACGGTTTTTGGCATTCAGGTCAGAGCGTCCTCATTTTTTGACCCATAAAACGCATTTTCAAGCCAGCGCAACGGATACTTCCCAGGCTGGGGCGAATATACATTGCAAAACTTTTTTGTTTCTAAAGACCTTATTTTTGTGGGACAAATGCCTGAGCATCCTGTAATGCAACCGATACAGGTAAAGTTCATTTGCAGAGTCAAAAAACAGAATACCATTTTAAATAAAACCTATGAAAAAACCCTTACTCAACAACATCTGTACCTTAGTGGCCGGCATGGTGATCAGTGCCTCTGCCGCACAGGCACAAGGCTTCCAGACCACCAGCACCAACTGGAACGTGGTGGTTGGCGGCTTATACAACACCTCCGGAAACTGGGGCTTTAACCTCCTGAGCGCAAGCGCCTCAAGCAACAACACGAACAATAACCAAACCTGGTCTACCATGGACATTGACGGGGATGGTAAGGCAGACCTCATCGTGACGGCACAAAACGATGCTTCGGGATATGATAAAAATTTCAGTACGACCAATAATCCCTATTGGAAAGTCTACCTCAACAACGGCAGCGGCTTTTCGGCAACGGCTACCAACTGGCCCGTGCCGGTAGGTGGCTTATACAACACTTCCGGAAACTGGGGCTTTAATGCTGTTTATGGCAATGCTTCCACAAACAGCATCGTCAATAATCAAACCTGGGCGACGATGGACCTGAACGGCGACAATAAGCCGGACCTGGTGGTAACGGCCCAAAACGATGCTTCCGGCTATGACAAGGTCTTCAGCCCTGCCAATAATCCTTACTGGAAAGTATACCTTAACACCGGCACGGGCTTTTCAAGCACGGTGACCAACTGGCCTGTGCCCGCCGGTGGATTATACAACAGCAACGGTAACTGGGGTTTCAATAACACATCCGGCTCCGCATCCGTTAACTCCATTATTCAGAATCAAACCTGGAGCACGATGGACATGAACGGGGATAATAAGCCTGACCTGATCGTTTCCGCAGAGAACGATGCTTCCGGTTACGAAAAGGTATTCAGCCCTACCAATAATCCCTACTGGATCGTGTACCTGAACACGGGAACAGGTTTTTCCACAACGCCTACTACCTGGCGTGTTCCGCCGGGCGGCTATTATTCCGGCGCCGGCAACTGGGGCTTTAATGCCACTTTCGGAAATGCCTCATCAAGCAGCACACTCAACAACCAATCCTGGAGTACCATGGATCTTGACGGTGATAAAAAACCGGACCTGATCATCACGGCACAGAACGATGCTTCGGGTTACGAAAAGGTATTCAGCCCGACGAACAATCCTTACTGGATCGTGTACCTCAATAACGGCACCAGCTTCTCCACCACGGCCAGCAACTGGATGATTCCGGTGGGCGGGTATTACAGCTCCGCAGGCAACTGGGGTTATAATAACACCAGCGCCGATGCCTCATCGAGCAGCACGCTCAACAACCAGACCTGGAGCACGATGGACATTGACGGAGACGGCAAGGCCGACCTCGTGGTGAGCGCACAAAACGATGCCTCCGGCTACGAAAAGGTATTCAGCCCTACCATCAACCCTTACTGGAAAGCTTACCTCAACACCGGCACACGTTTTTCGGCAACGGTTACCAACTGGACAGTGCCTGTGGGCGGCTTATATAACAGCACTGGAAACTGGGGCTACAATGCCACCTTTGGACTTGCCTCGTCTAACAGTACCAATAACAACCAATCCTGGAGCACCACGGATCTTGACGGGGATAAAAAACCGGACCTGATCGTGACGGCACAAAACGATGCTTCGGGTTATGAGAAAGTCTTCAGCCCAACCAACAATCCTTACTGGAAGGTTTACAAAAGCGCTTCTACCGTAGGGTTTGAAAGCTCAGAAAGAAAAAGCGTACAGGAGGTAAAGGTCTATCCGAATCCTTCAAGCGGCAGGTTTACGATCCTGTTCTCCCAGGAGGCAGCAAAAGCAAGTGTAGAAGTGTATAACATCATGGGCGAAAAGGTTCTGCAAAGCGAAGGAACGCACATCGACCTCAGCAGCTTCCCGAAAGGCGCTTACATTGCGCTGATCTCCGACGGCACCAAAACCTATACTAAAAAACTGATCCTTCAATAAACTCCTTTTCCCTATCATACAACATCCCGTTGCGGCGAGCGTAACGGGATGTTTTTGTTTTCTGCATGGCGCTGCGTCTGTCGGTGACTGAGCGGAGCCGAAGCCACCAATAGGAGCAATTTAATCTCATCGCGATGGCTGAGCGTATTAATTTCATCGCGATGGCTGAGCGTAGTCGAAGCCAGCGTTGTGACGTGTCATTATCCCGATGAAACCACCGTTTAAAATTCTTTTCTGTACTTTTCCGTATCGGCGAATACGGTTCTTAAGATGGCAGCTTCCTCTTCCGACACGGTGGCATTTCTCCTGGCATACACCCGGTTGGCCGTTTCCAGCATTTTATCCAGCTTGTACACTTCCATGCCTTCGGCACCTCCCCAGGCAAACGACGGAATGTGTGTGGGAGGAAAGCCTCCTCCGAAAATATTAGCGCCAACGCCCACTACCGTGCCCGTATTGAACATGGTATTGATGCCGCATTTGCTATGGTCGCCCATCATCAGGCCGCAGAATTGCAGTCCCGTGTCGATCATCTGATCTTTTTTGTAATTGTATAATTTGACGTTGCCGTAATTATTTTTCAGGTTACTGTTGTTGCTGTCTGCGCCCAGGTTACACCATTCGCCGATGACGCTGTTGCCCAGGAAGCCGTCGTGTCCTTTGTTGCTATAGCCCATCACCACCGAATTATTGACCTCACCGCCCACTTTGCTGTGCGGACCAACGGTCGTAGGCCCGTAGACCTTCGTGCCCAGCTTCAGCGCGGCATGTTCCCCGAGGCTGAATGGCCCGCGGATCAGGCTGCCCTCCATCACTTCGGCGTCACGACCAATATAAACAGGTCCTGACTTTGTATTGAGGATGCTTGCCTCTACGATGGCCCCTTCTTCCAGGAAGACCAGCCCGGCATCGCCTATCACCGTATTCGTAGCGGATAAAGGCTGCGAGGTTTTCCCTTTGGTAAGCCGTTCGAAATCCTGCCTGATGGCGGCATCGTTCTTCGAGAAAAAATTCCAGACATCCTTCATGGAAATATAGTCCACCTCCACCTCACGCGCTTTGCCAAGGAGTGCTTCTGCATCGAAACTGCGGGCATCATCGCTTCGCCAGGCCAGCAGATCATTTCCCCTGCGAATGCCTTCGTTCTGAGTCAAGGCTTTCACCAATACGAGCAACTCTGCTGTGGGAGAAATTTTCCCATTGATGAAGAGGTTATCGCCTTCCGTTTTCAGAGGGAATTTTCCAGACAGGTAAGCCTGCGTATGGAAGCTTACCCTGGCCTGCAGCTCATGCTCCCATTTTTCGCGGATGGTGAGAATGCCCGTTCTGAGCTCGCACACAGGCTTGGTATAGGTAAAAGGCAGCAGGTTTAGCCTGGAATAATCGTCGAATAAAATGTAATTCATCGCAGGATGGTTTGAGGTATCCAATATCATCATTTTTCAGGAAAGGAAAAAGTACAGCCCGGCAAATATATACAGGACTTATCAGAAACTGCTCAGACCTTAGTTATGAGTTGTTCCATGCAGCATGAGAAATAATTTCAGAGCTATCATAAAAAATACATGGCTGACGGCAATGTTCGCTTTATTTATAGGGCGCCTGGGCGGGCTTTACGTTACAATCTTTTGCCTCGCACTTCGACTCCGCTCAGTGCCCGGCAAAAGGATTTTCACTGCAATCCCTGGCGCCGAACTCCGGCCTTCAATTCTAAAGATCACGCGCCCTAATACCGGTATCTGGAACGGGATAAAAGTTATGAAACAAAAGCATCCGTGTCCGATGCCACACAATCTGTCAGGGCTTCTGCGAGTCGAGGATCTTAAACTCGGTACGGCGGTTGATGCCATGCTGCTCATCGGTACATTCCACACCATTGGCGCAGGCATTCAGCAGGCGGGTTTCACCGTAGCCTATGGCAGTGAGCCTGTCTTTGGAAATACCTTTCGCGATGAGGTAATCCACCGCCGCTTTTGCCCGTTTCTGCGACAGCTGGAGATTATACTGATCGGAGCCCTGCGAATCGGTGTGCGAGCTTAGTTCGATCTTCAGGCTGCGATCGGCCTTCAATACAGAGATCACCTTATCAAGAATGTTCGTGCCGGTTTCATCGAGGTTGTACCCGCCTTTCTCGTAGGTAACGTTTTCGATGATCGTCATGCCGGCATGTTCCCCTTTGTTTTTCAGGTTCAGCACTTCCAGCCAGGGATCGTCCACTGAGAAATCTCCTAAGGCCGATTTGTCCACTTCCAGTAAATGGTACTCAAACTTGTGGTTCTTCCCTTTCCTCAACTCCTTGTAGATTCTTCCTTTCGAGTCGGCAATGTAGATCTTAGAGACATTCGTAAATTTATTTTCGCTGTCGTCCAGGCTAAAGAGGTAGTCTTTATCGGCGCTGAGGTTATGGAATTCGAACCGGCCTTTTTCGTCGGTAAGAATGTTCCGGATGACTTTATCCTTATCAAAAATGGTGATACTCGCATTGGACAGCGGCTTTTTATCCTGATCGTACACACTGCCTTTCAGGTTCATGATCAACTCGCTGTCTTCTACCAACAGCTCCTCAAGCGCTGTTTGATCCGTGGCAAGCAGCCTGAACTCAAACCTGCCTTTTTTGTGGGAGTGCAGCACTTTCACCTCTTTTCCTTTTTTGTTGGTGAGGATGATTTTCACATCTTCCGGCAAATCGGAGTCTTCGATTGTGAGTAAATAGTCCTGGTCGGGAAGCAGGTTCCTGAAAGCAAAAGCCCCCAGCTCATCGGTCGTGGTTTCCTCTATAATATCATGGCATTGATTGGTGATCGTCACTTTCTTTCCGGCCACGGGTTTCGTTGGGTTGGAGCCAAACACAATGTTTCCGGCAATGTTCATCCCGTTCTCGTCATCGTCGTAAAGATCGGGCATACTGCTCTCCTCTACCGGCAGGTTCCTGAACACAAAGTTCATCCCGTTCTGCCGGTGGGTAACACGCACCAGCTTTCCGTCCTTACCGGCAAGGTAGTAGCGCGATTTGTTTTTAAACCTTACATCATCGTTTTCCAGCTCGGCCAGGTAGAGTTTGTCGCTTTCCAGGTCATTGAATGCGAAATAACCTTTCTCATCCGTCTTTGTCGAATCAATACGCTTCAGGGAAGCATCCAGTAAAAACACATTCACCTGTTTCGCAGGTTCATCCGCATTCCTTGTCAGGAACACCTGCCCTTCGATCCTCATATAATTACTTCTGAAAAGAAAGCGGTAGATATCATCCTTTCCTTTGCCCCCTTCGCGGTTGGAAGAAACATAGCCGGTAGAATCCGTCGTGAAGCTGATCCCAAAATCATCGGCGCTGCTGTTGAGGTTAGCTCCTTCGTTACGTTTCATCTGCCATCCGGAACTCCCATACCTGGCGGAAAACACATCCAGGCCTCCAAAACCCGGAAGGCCGTTAGAGGAAAAAAACAAGACCCCGTCTTTACGAATGTAAGGAAACATCTCGTCCCCTTTGGTATTCACGCCGGAGCCCAGGTTTACAGGCTTATCCCAGCTGTCGCCGTTTTTTTTGCACAGCCAGAGATCCTTTCCCCCATAACCTCCCGGCATATCCGAGACAAAAAACAAGCTGTTGCCATCCGCGCTGATGCTGGCATGCGCGCAGGAATAGGCATCGGAATTATAAGGAAAAGGTACAGCCTTCGACCAGCCCTTGCCCTGCTTCGCCAGCGTGTACAGCTTGGCATAATTCACAAAGCTTTGATCCGTTTTTTTTACGTAGGTCACGCGCGTCAGGTAAAGCACAGTAGCATCCGCCGAAAAGGCAAGCGGCCCGTCGTGGTAGGAGGTGTTCACGCGCTTCGAGAAAGAGCGGGCTTTTCCATAACCGTTTTTTGTTACTTTCGACGACAACACATTCATGTATGGCTGCCCGTTGATGGTCGCATATTCTACAAGATCCGTCTGCTTTTCGCCCGTGTATACAAGAGAGTTGGCAAAACCGTAAGCACAAAACTCCGAGTGCTTTGTGTTCAGGCTTTCGAGGTTAGTCAGGGTATATTCCTGCCGCCTGCCCTGAGAGAGCCCTGCAACCGATAACACCAAAAGAAATAAAATATAAGAATAATGCTTCGTCACGTTTATAAAAATCTGGGAGATAGAATTTTGGTTTTATAGTTTCCGAAATCAAAACCGATCATGATCTCGTGCGAAGAGCCCAGTAATTTCTTGCCGCCCATGGCCGCATCGTAGGTGTATCCAATTCTTAGTTTTTCGGTGGCATGCACCTGAACGAGAAGCCCTGCGCCGTAATCCTGCCTGATGAATGCGCCAAGCCACAGGCGTTTGTACATGAGGAAATTCAGGTTAAGATCAGCTGAAGCAGCCGTCTTCACATACCTCAGCATGACGGTAGGACTGAATACCAGGTTCTCATTGAGCGAAAACGCTTTGCCCGCCGTGATAAAAAAATGCGGAACAAGCACATAAGAAGAATTCAGCTGTTGTACCTGCCCGGAAATACCGGTAACCGTATAATCCTTGTTATAAAGCATGGCGCCGTTGAGATGCGTGCTGCTGATCCCCACAAAGAAAGAGTTGCTGCGCAGGTAAAGACCGGCATCGATATCGGCCGCACTGCGGTTGATGGTAGAAAGCCCGGCGGCAGAAGCCTCGTTGAGGTCTTTGTAATTGACCTTATTAAAATTGAAACGGTAATTGATGTAACCGGCACGGAGACCGAAAGACAGCTTCAGCCTGTTGCTGAGCTTCATGATATAAGCCACATTGCCGTAGATCCCGGTCGTGCTCTTCGCCCCTATCTGGTCAGACAGAACGTTGACACCCACTCCCAGCTTGTTGTTCCACACAGGAGCGTGTGCCGTAAAGGCCAGCGTTGTCGGAGCTCCCGGAAAGCTCACCCATTGTTTGCGCATGTCGGCCACTACGGCAATCGCATCCCGTGCGCCGGCATAGGCCGGATTCACTGCCAGCTGGTTGAACTGGTATAAAGAAAACTGCGGATCCTGCTGAGCCTTTAACGGCTTCAGAAACCCTATCAATAAACAGATCATTAAACTATACTTCATGCTCTTAAATCCCTTATCTGTTATTCGTGAGTTCCAGCCAGCCTTTGAGTGGCGCCGTGCCATTGTTCAGGTCGATGATGTAAAAATAGGTAGCAGCCGGTGCCTGCTGTGTGGAGGTTCCTATTGTTCCGCGCCATGCATTGTTGGTGTTATCGTAGTCTTTAATCTCTGCCAGCTTCTGTCCCCATCGGTTATACACTTCTACTTTATTTCCCGGAAATTGTGCAATGTTCTCAATATAGAACACATCGTTCACGCCATCATCGTTTGGCGAAAAGCCGTTGTAAACCGTAATCTGGCATGGCTCAGAGCTTCCTCCCACCACAAGGTCGCTTAGCTTAACCGTATCCGTTGGCACTACGCCTCCCGAACCGGTATACTCGCACACTACCAGCACCGAATACGTTCCTGCCGGAAGATTGGCTACCATAGAGCAGGTGCTTCCTGCCAGGCAAAGCGAAGACGTATTCCAGTGATAGCTGATCCTGAAATTGGCCGGATTGACTCCTGCCGGTAGCTTAGCCTCCACCCGGATATTTCCATCGGTCTTGTCCGCGCAGCTTGCCGGCGTCATAAAAGCGCTTGCCGTGAGCCCGAACTCGCCGGCAACCTCCGGCTGCAAAAAGCCCTGGGTAATAAACTGCCCGTTTGCGTTCAGCGTCGTATAAAACGGCTCGCCGATATTATAGTATACCTCCATGCCCGAAGCACCTACCGGCCCGCCACCACCGGCCGCATTGATCACCTGTGGCGAAACAGATTGAGCCTTTGCCCAAAAGCCGGCGCACAGCAGAAAGACCACTGCAAAACATCGTTTGATAACCGGGTAATACAAATTCATCATTCTGTTTATTCCATGATTATATAAGAAACATTAAACTGAGTAGGGTTCAACATCACACCTGTCCCCACATAATTTACACTAAGCTTAAACGTAAAGTCGGTCAGGGCCACGTTGACCAGCTGCGCCGTCACGATGACATTATCCGTAAAGCCCGGAGGAAAAGAAGGAGTCAGAACGATCACCGGCGGGTTCCTGTAGCTTTTTTTCATGGCTACTGTCACATAAGTACTGGCGCTTGTTCCCGGCAGAATTGCATAGGTACCCGCGAAGGTAATGATCCCTCTTACATCGTTGGACTGATCGACGCTACCGTTTGCTATAATAGAGGTGGTTCCAAGGCTGTTGGAGCCCATTGAGATATCGGCATTGGTAATCGGAGAATTAAAGCGTGTCTTGAGATGCCCGTCTTCCATCAACACGGAAAGATTGGAAGCCAAAGTATTGGAGCTGCTGTTCGTAGCCCGCACAGCGGCGCCACTGCCGGGAGTAAGAGCTACCAGTGCATCGGACGTATTGGCGCTGCTAAAGATCTCGAAACGCCCGGCATTACCCGAAGAAGCGGAAATGGATTTACTTCCGGCAATACTCGGTCCCGTTCCATCATTATATCCCAGGATTGCCGCTGACGTAGCGCTGCTGGTTGTTCCTTCAATCCCATTTCCTGTTCCGCTGTTCTTTGCCCTCAGGGCCGATACCGTTGCGTTCGACAATACATCGAGTGTGTTTCCGGGCACATTGGTGCCAATCCCAACGTTATCGCTGAGTGTTGTGTTATACAAAATACCGCTGCCTTTCGTCCATAAGGTATTTGCTACCGGAACCCAGGCACCACCGTTCTCCGACATCATCAGCTTATTAGAAGCTGAGCTAAAATACAATCTCCCTTCGCCGCCATTGGAGGTTGGAGGCGCCGCCGCCAGACCGTTCATATTATAAAAATTAGAGGAGTTGATCCCACCGTTCACATCCAGCAGATACACCGGCGATACATTGCCAATCCCTATCCTCCCGCTTGTTTTCAGAATGAGCGGATAATTCCCCACCACGTTCGTATTGTTGGTGAAGAAGCCGAGGTCCTGGCTGTTCAGAGTTCCGATGGCATGCCCGCCTGCAGGCTGGGTGCTGATCCCAACACCTGTAGTCGCATTGCTGCCCTGGAGAAAGTGCGCCACATAGGTGCTCCCTGAGGAAGGCCCGTGAACCTGGAGGCTCTGCGCGGGAGAGCCCGATCCTACCAGCGTAGGGTTGATCACAACGCCCCCGGTATTTGTAAACGTTGTCACCGGGGAATTCGTGAGCGTATTCACAGAGCCCCACATCGGTACTACACCGGGAGCTCCGGTACCGTTTACATTACCCGCTGTGATCGTAACGGTGGATACTGCCGTGCCATGCGTCACACTCAGCTGTTTGGTTCCTGCCGTATAGGTAAGAATGGCTGTAGCCGGTGTTTGCCACGACCCGTTGCCGATCGCATTACTCGTAAGCACCTGACCGCTTGTACCACCAGTAAGAGTAATTGTATTCGCATAAATATCCACGGTTGTCACACTGGCATCAAACCTTCCTCCTCCGTTCACATGAAAATCAGATAGAGGTGATTGTGTCCCGATACCAATGTTGTTGCCGTCGAAATATAATTTGGCGCGCGGGATCGTATCCCACACCGTTCCGTTACTATAAAGAAATTGGCCGTTCTTTCCTCCCGGAAGCACAGTGCCGTTAGGGACATTCAGCGTAAAATTAGGATAGGCGCCCGTCACCGTTGCCGAGCCTGCTGCTGTGATGCTCACGGTTTTATCAGGCGCGGTATTCGACACCGTACCTGATGTAATGGAAATATCTGTACCCGCGGTGTACACCACCGGCACAGGAGTGCTCACGGTAAATGTATTGCCCGATGAGGTGACGGTGGTTGCTCCTGTTCCTGTAATCGTGGGCGTTGTGGCGGTTGCCGTATTGCTGATCACACCTCCCGAAATAGCAATGCCTGTTCCCGCTGAATAGGTCGCAGCCGCAGGAATTGTAATGGTATAACTTCCGGAGGAAGCGCTGACCGTGTTAGGTGAGTTGATAGAGATCGTGGGAGTAATGCCTGCATTACCCGCTGTTTTCGCATAGAGCGCATAAGGCACGCTCATCAGCTGTTGATTGCCTACAGATGTAAATGAGGTGCCACCGGCAGGGTCAATGGATACCTCCATAAAAAAAGGCATCGCTGCCCAGTTGATCGCCTGGAACTGGCTTGTGCTCACTGATCCGATACCTAATGTGAAAAGTCCAAACTGATTGGTCGTAGCCGTGTGTGTTTCCGAGAATACGCTGGTGCCCGTCATACTTCCCTGGCGGATCTCGAACTTCACCGAAATAGTTTGATTGGAAATGACTGCACCCGCATGATCCCTGGCAATAGCCTGGTAGCTGATAGCATCCTGCGCCACAACACAGCTAAGTGATAGGAAAAAAAAGATAAAAAATAAAACCGATTTTCTCATGCTTCTTATGCTTTATCTAAGCTCACATCAGGTGATAACTTCATGGCTCAACCGCTTATCAAAAACCATGCGAAGATAATGCAAATGCATATACCAATGACAGAATTAACATTTGATTGTCAATCAGATAGTGAAAACCAGCGACAAAATTCAGGCACCGAATGGATGACTGAAAAGCAAAAAAAGCAGACCAAAAGACGATCCGGAATGCTTAAACGGGAAATGAGGTAATTTTAAAGATCCCAGACACTTTTGCGCCTGTAATTTTTCGGTTTAAAGCTTTCCTTATGTTCCAGGATAAAAGCCATAATGAAATAAATAATGATCGGGGAGCCGAAGGTAAAAAACGAGAGGTAGATAAAATACATCCGGATGTGTGTTGTCTGGATGCCGAGTTTTTTGCCCCACCATTCACAAACACCGAAGGTTTGTTGTTCGAACCAGTCTATAATTTTGCTTACCATTTTTACAAATATAGGAAATTTGTCCGTTGCCTGTTCTTTTACAGGGAAGCTTTGAGCAAAAACTCTGCCACGTTACAGCGAAGACAGGCTTTCTTTGAGCAAAGAACATCGTACAGTTCGGTTTGCGCCTGGCTTTCGAGCGCATTGGCCGCTTTTCTTCCCAGTCCGGCAAATACCTTGGTCTTTTTGTTGGCTTCCGCATCCAATACACTCAGCAGCTCCATCGCGTAATCTTTCAGGGCCTGATGTCCGCTCCTGGTGTAGCTGAAAAACAAAAAGGGCACTACGGTATTGATAACAACAGACTGGAAAGCTACTTTTCCCAGAGGCTTTGCGGCTCTCTGTGAAGTGGCATCGAACTTAAAATGTGTTTCCCAATACACATGTGTCTCCACCTGGAAAAATGCCTGCAGGCTTTTGATTTCCGGGTATTCTTCCAGCAGGTGATACAGGGACTGGCTTTTGAAGAACAGGTGCGCCAGCTGGGAAAGCCGGATCGTGGGGAAGTTGACCGGCCGCGTTTTCGAAAACTTCCAGATCTCTTTCCGGAGCGGAATGAGCTGGTGCTTGTGCTTCAGTAATTCAAATTCGTTTTGCAAAAGCCTGGGATAGCTGTCCTCAAAAGGCTCCTCAAGCAGGCCCGCAACTCCAAACAGCAAGGCTTCCAGCCTCAGGATATTATCGGCATAGCGTTTCAGGATGCTGTAAGGAAGCGATTTGGCCAGCAGCTCAAGGGCCTCGTGGTTGATCTTAAAACCGAAGTTCCGGCACAGCATGATATACAGGGTTTCCTCCAGGTCGTTTCCGCTGTAAGCGAACACATGGGTCATATAAGAAGCTTTCCGCTCAAGGCGCTCCACGGCAAGCCGGTCGAGCCAGGACGTCCAGTGGACCGCCGGAACAGAGGCTATGGATTTTCCGCAGGGGACCACCTGTGCCGAGAGCTCCAGCTCCCGGTAAGCAGCGATCAGCGATTCCTTTACAAGCGGCTTCAGCTCAAGCACCGATACATTGAACTCCCGGTTCTGCTGCAATTCGGTATCATGCTCATACACCACATGCAATACCAGGTTGTTGTAGGCTTTATCATGCTGATGATCATGCCTCAGCCAGTCGGAGGTTTTGATGTGGATCTCCACATTGCCGGCCAGCAAAATACCATTGATGCTGACCTTTGCATTAAAAAAATCGGGACCGGAATCGTGGTTATGCTCGCCTACAGCTATTACCTGAATTGTTTCTCCGCGCGTACCGGTAAATTCCTGCTTCTGCAAGAGCCTGTATTTCCAGATCGTATGTAAAAGGGCCTCGTTCATAATTACCGGTATGACGTTCAACAAGAAACAAGAAGAGGACAGTTGGCCCGATAGGGCCGGAGAAAAACGGATAGCCTTACCTGGCGTAGGAATTTTGTGTTGCTTTCATCGACAACACATACTTATAAAGGTCGTCGGTTTGCTGAGCGTTGAGTTTGGAGCGCGGCGCCATATCGTCGATGATCTCTTTCCATTTGCTTTCGCTGTAGGCAAAGATATTTTTCTTACGGTGGCAATCCGTGCAGGTGCCGATATATAACTCATGGCCGTTGGCGAGGTTTTGCGCCGTGGTTTCCGGGTATTTCAGTTTGATGGCCTGGAGTTCAAGATCGCCGGGAACGATGCCGTTCCTCACCAGCACGGGCGCAGTAGTTGGTTCTGCAGCAACAGTTACGGTTGGCGCAGGCGGTGGTGGAGTGGCTGCCGGTGGATTGGAAGATGCCGTTTGTGTGGTGCTGCTTTTTTTAGTCCCGTGGCAGGACATGAGTACGATCACAGAAGCTGAGATCAGAAGAGTGGTTTTAGCGAGGATGTTCATAACGCCAAATGTAATATTCTATATGAAAAAACGGTTCTTAAAATTTGTTATTGATTTGTTAATGCCTAAAAAACGCCTCGCCTGTTAGAAACGAAACAGCGGGCAGCCCCTACTCCTCAATATGGTATTCGTTGATTTTACGGTATAAGGTACGTTCACTGATCCCCAGTTCCTGCGCGGCGTACTTCCGCTTGCCTTTGTGTTTTTTGAGGGCTTTTTTGATCATGTCAATCTCTTTATCCTGCAGGGATAAAGATTCCTCTACCAGGATAGGCTGGCTAAAGCCGTCAGCAGTGTCTTTCACAATGATCGGGTTATGCACTTTCACATCGCTGGTATTCGTAATCACCGGGTAGTTATCGTCGGTGCGGTATAACCGGTTGATGGTCTGGAGATCGTCGTGCGGCATGGCGCTCACGCTTCCGCCGCCATTCACGATATTATGCACGACCTTTTTCAGATCGTTGAGGTCTTTCTTCATCTCGAACAAGACCTTATAGAGGAGGTCACGCTCGCTCATATCCGAACCCGCCCCTGAACCGGAAGGCAGGGTGCCGATCACGGCCGGTAGCTTATTCGTGTTGTAATCCGGCAGATAGTTCAGTAAAGTCTCCAACGTGATGTCGCGCTCCTTTTCAATAATGGAAATCTGCTCGGTAATGTTTTTCAGCTGCCTGATATTTCCGGGCCAGTAGTAGTTGATGAGTGCCTGCTGAGCCTCTGCATTCAGCTTCACCGCCGGCATCCTGTATTTAGCGGCAAAGTCGCTGGCAAATTTCCGGAAGAGCAAATGGATATCTTCACGGCGCTCTCTTAAAGGCGGCAACAAAATAGGCACGGTGTTGAGCCTGTAGTACAGATCTTCCCTGAACTTGCCTTTTTCGATTGCTGTTGCGAAATTGATATTGGTCGCAGCCACCACGCGCACATTGGTCTTCTGTACCTTGCTGCTTCCCACGCGGATGTATTCTCCGGTTTCAAGAACACGCAGCAGGCGCGCCTGCGTGGTGAGCGGCAGCTCCCCTACTTCATCCAAAAAAATAGTACCGCCGTCAGCTACTTCAAAATACCCTTTGCGCGCCTCATTGGCCCCTGTAAAGGACCCCTTTTCGTGACCGAACAATTCACTGTCGATGGTTCCTTCCGGGATCGCCCCGCAGTTGACAGCGATGTACTGCCCGTGCTTGCGGGCGCTGTTCTGGTGAATGATTTGCGGAAATACTTCTTTACCCGTACCACTTTCCCCGTTGATCAATACATTGAGGTCTGTGGGAGCCACCTGGCTGGCAATGTCAATCGCCCTTTCCAGTGTGGGATTGTTTCCTATAATGCCGAAGCGTTGTTTAATGTCGTTGAGATTCATTATGTATGAAAGACTAATGATAAAAGATAAAATGACTTAAGATTTTTTACGAACCGGTGATCCTTTCGCGAAAGCTAAAAACCATATTCTTCAATTCGTTTATTTTTTCCAGGATTTGCGTTCTCAGTTCTTCGTTACCGAATTTCCTTCTTTTACAAATCACCAGCAATGTTTCTAATTCAAAACAGGAGCCTAAAGATGTCGACAAAAATTCCGAAAAATGATTGGGTATCCGTTTACTACAGCCTTCAGCGATGTTGCTAGGGATTGAACAGGAGCATCGCTTCATTTGAGAAATCAAATTGTATTTTTCATCATGAGGGAGAGTTTCTACAAAATCATAAGACAGATCAACCAAATCAATTCCTTTTTGCCAGATCTTTAATTCTCTAAAATTGTGATTCATAGTCTTTAATTTTCTCAGTTTTTACATTACCCTCTTACATCTTTTGTCTCATGATCTTTCATCTTCTACACTACCTCTCCAATCAGCGTTCCGCTTGTGCAGCTTGTAGCCAGCACATTCACGTAGTCTCCTTTTTTGATGTTTCCTTTCGGGAATACGACCACGGTGTTTTGTGAGTTCCGCCCGCTCATCATTTCCGTCGATTTTTTAGAAACATTTTCTACCAATACACGGTGTACCTTCCCTACGCCTTCTTTGGTGCGGATCTCGCTGTGCTTACGCTGCATATCCACAATCTCGGTGAGGCGCCGTCCTTTCACTGCTTCCGGAATATCGTCTTCATATTTACGCTCCGCAAGGGTTTTAGGCCGTTCGCTATAGGAGAACATATAGGCAAATTCATACTTCACCTCCTCCATCAACGATAAGGTTTCCTGGTGCTGCTCTTCCGTTTCACCACAAAAACCGGCGATGATATCCGCGCTGATCGCGGCGTCCGGCAGGATACGCCTGATGGCAGCGATACGGTCCAGGTACCACTCTCGCGTATAACCGCGGTTCATTTTTTCCAGCAGCTCGCTGTTGCCGCTCTGTACCGGCAGGTGAACGTATTTGCAGATATTCTCATACTTCGCCATCATGTGCAGTACATCATCCCCCATATCCTTGGGATGCGAGGTGGAATAACGCACGCGAAGATCCGGATGGATCAGCGCCACCATTTCCAATAATTCGGCAAAGGTGGTAGAGTTGGCTTTTTGCTCTTCGGTCAGGCTTTCTTTTTTCAATCCGCCACCGCTCCATAAATAAGAGTTCACATTTTGTCCAAGCAAGGTTACCTCACGATAGCCTTTTTCAAAGGCCTCCCGTGCTTCGCGGACAATGGTCTCCGGCTCGCGGCTACGCTCACGCCCGCGGGTAAAGGGTACCACACAAAAGCTGCACATGTTATCGCAGCCACGCATGATGCTCACGAAAGCGCTGACGCCGTTATGGTCGAGGCGCACCGGTGAAATATCGGCATAGGTTTCTTCCTTGCTTAAAATAACGTTGATGGCCTGCTGCCCGCCTTCGGCTACAGCAATGAGGTTCGGCAGGTCGCGGTAAGCATCGGGCCCAACCACCATATCCACCAGTTTTTCCTGCTCCAGGAACTGATGCTTGAGGCGCTCGGCCATACAGCCCAATACGCCAATCAGCAGGTCTTTGTTGGTCTTTTTTACTTTTTTATAGTCGTGCAGGCGCTGACGGACGCGTGATTCCGCATTTTCGCGGATGGCGCAGGTATTCACAAAAATAAGATCGGCCTCTTTGTAATCCGTCGTTGTCGTATAACCTTTATCGATCAGGATAGACGCCACGATTTCGCTGTCCGCAAAATTCATCTGGCAGCCATAACTTTCGAGGAATAGCTTTTTTCCGCTCTTGTTCCCCGTTTCCCTTACCAGTGCTTCTCCCTGTTTTGACTCGTCTATAACTTTACTTTCCATTTACAATTTTACTAAACAGCAAAGATAAAGCTTTGTTCTGACAAATTGACACTAATTTCGTCCGTTTAAAAAATCCAAAAAAGAAGCATGCGTCCTTATAAGGAGAATCGCTTTTGGGGCGTCCGGGCGCGCTTTACGCGGCCATCTTTTGCTGCACTTCGACTCCCCCTTCGGCTCCGCTCAGGGTGACAGCTCAGCGTCCGACAAAAGGATTTACGCTGCAATCGCTGACGCTACCTGATAAAACGTTGCCTTTATTAGTGTTTGTAACAATAAAGGCATTCATTTCGTTGATGATAAATGAAATAATTAATTTACTTCTTAATAATGGCCAGCGCCTTAGGTTCCAGCAACAACCCAAAACTTATGAAGCTCATATTATTTTCGTAGCGAAGGTTGTAATAATCGGGCCCGAAATACACTTTGGCAAATACTGAAATATCGGAAACGCGGGGCAAAGGCCGGTAGCTGATATACGTATCACTCGCATAGTGCGGCTTAAAGCCCTCGCGGCCAAACATGGCCGAGAAGCCGGTGGAAACGCTGATCTTTTTAAAGACCAGGAAGCGCAGTTCGAGGCTCAGCTTTTCGAAATAATAGGTATTGTACATACTGTCTTCGCGGTTGAGGCCGAGGTGATGCTCAAAAGCCAGGCGCCCGCTGATGAGGTCGAGGTTATGGTGAATGGTATCGCCCGACAGGAAGCTGGTGGCGACTTCGGTATAATCGGTGGCAAAATTCCCATTCGTATAATTAATGTCTCTCGTTCCGGGAATAAAATAAGGTCCGTTCTGCCCGTTGGAATGATGCCCATACTTATAGGTATTGTAAAAGGTCGGCTTCACTTTCAAAAACGGCCTGAACATATTATAACGCTTCAGAAAAGGAAACTTCACCTTATGGTAAATCAGCAAAAAAGGCATGTAGCTCGGCGTTTTTACCGGGTAGCTGTACTCGTTGTACATTCTGAATACGATCTTGGGGCAAAGGGCGAAGCCAAAAGGCACCCTGCGCCGGAACTGAAGAGAAAACAAAGGAGCCATTTGTCCTTCAAACAGAATGGGCTCCAGTTTTTTAACACCGCCCGGCGTGACCCGGTTTCCCACCCCCTGGCTTATCGTTATATAAGTTTGATCGGCGAAAGAAACAATGGAGGAATTGACGGTAAGATCCTGCCCTGAAACCTGATTTACACATAAGGCTAAAACGAGGAACAGAAAACCGGAATAAATGGATTTTAGGGAAGGAAAGAGGACTATCAAAAATTTCAAGGCGTTTTTATACTATTTTTAAATCATTGACAAATAACCGATTACATTACAAATAACAATAATTCTCAAATTATAAATAGTATTTATCAACCAATATTTAGTTCTTTTGTGCAAAATTTCGATTTTATACGTTATAAAAGTACACACTATATTATATAAAGATGAGTAAAAATTTAGTTATTGTGGAATCCCCCGCCAAAGCCAAAACCATTGAAGGTTTTTTAGGTAAGGATTTTACGGTAAAATCCAGTTTTGGACACATCAGGGACCTGGTAAAGAAGGGATTCGGGGTTGATATCGAGAACAATTTTACACCTACCTACGAAGTTCAGCCGGATAAGGAAAGAGTCATCGCCGAATTAAAAAAACTATCCAAGGGAGCCGACATGGTTTGGCTGGCATCCGATGAGGACCGTGAGGGAGAGGCCATCAGCTGGCACTTATACGAGACCTTAGGACTGAACAAAAAGAATACACGCCGCATTGTTTTCCATGAAATTACCAAACCGGCTATTTTAAAAGCTATTGAGAACCCGCGCGAGATCGATATTAATTTAGTGAATGCCCAGCAGGCGCGCCGTGTGCTCGACAGGCTGGTGGGTTTTGAATTATCTCCGATCCTGTGGCGCAAGGTACGCCCGAGTTTATCGGCAGGCCGTGTACAATCGGTAGCCGTGCGGCTCATTGCCGAAAGGGAACGGGAAATTCAGAAATTCGTATCGACTTCCGCTTTCAAGGTATCGGCGATATTTAAAGTAGGAAATGGCTTATTAAAAGCCGAGCTCGACAAACGTTTTGCCACGGAAGCAGAGGCGCAGGCGTTTCTCGAAACGTGCAAAGCCGCCGCTTTTACCATTGAAAGCCTGGAAACAAAACCGGCGAAACGCTCTCCGGCTGCACCTTTCACAACCTCAACGCTCCAGCAGGAAGCGGCCCGTAAACTGGGCTTCTCGGTGGCGCAAACCATGACCATTGCGCAGCGTCTGTACGAAGCCGGTAAGATCACCTACATGAGAACGGATTCCGTGAACTTATCGGATACCGCCATGGATCAGGCCAACAAAGCCATCAACGAAAACTACGGTGCGAAATATTACAATCCACGTAAATATAAAACGAAAAGCAAAGGCGCGCAGGAGGCTCACGAGGCCATCCGCCCTACCTATATCGACCGTACAGTTATAGACGGCGAACGTAACGAGCAGCGCCTGTACGACCTTATCTGGAAACGCACAATTGCCTCGCAGATGAGTGATGCCGAGCTGGAAAAAACCACGGCGAAAGTCAACGTGAGCGGCACCTCCGAGCTCTTCGTGGCTCAGGGAGAAGTATTGAAGTTCGACGGTTTCCTGAAAGTATATATGGAAGGAACCGATGATGAGGATTCGGATGACGAAAACTCATCAATGCTGCCGCCGATGAAAGTGGGCGAAGCACTCGACAGACAGGAGATCACAGCGACACAGCGTTTCACACACCACCCACCGCGCTATACAGAGGCGAGCCTGGTGAAAAAACTGGAAGAGCTGGGCATCGGTCGTCCTTCTACCTACGCGCCAACCATCAGTACGGTGCAAAAACGTAACTACGTGGAGAAGACAGACCGCGAAGGCACACAGAGGAACTACACGCAGCTGAGCCTCGTGAAACAAGACCTGAAAAAAGAAACGAAAACAGAAAATACCGGTGCCGAAAAAGCGAAGTTGTTTCCTACCGACATTGGCATGGTGGTTAACGATTTCCTTTTACAATATTTCCCGAACATCCTCGATTTCCATTTCACCGCCAAGGTGGAGGAAGAATTTGATGAGATCGCAGAAGGGAACCTCGACTGGCAGAAAATGCTGAAAAGCTTTTACACGCCTTTCCACAAAACCGTAGAATCAACTACAGAGAACAGCGAACGCGCCAGTGGCGAGCGCATCCTGGGTGTTGATCCGGCAAGCGGCAAACCTGTGTCAGTACGTATTGGCCGCTTCGGACCTTTAGCACAAATTGGCGAAACGGTGGAAGACTCGGAGGAGAAACCGAAATTTGCCAGCCTGAGAAGAAACCAGAGCATTGAGACCATTACCCTGGAAGAAGCGCTCGACCTCTTTAAATTACCGATGACCGTTGGTACTTATAACGGGAAGGAAGTCATTATCGGCGTAGGCCGATTCGGCCCTTATGTAAAGCTCGATGAGCAATACATTTCTATTCCGCGTACGGAAGATCCTCTGACGGTAGACCTGGAAAGGGCTATCGAGCTTATCAAGGAAAAAGAAGAAGCCGATGCGCCGGTTGCTCACTACAAAGGCAAAGGCGTTACCAAAGGCAAAGGCCGTTTCGGTCCGTTCATCAAATACGAAGGCCTGTTCATCAACGTGCCGAGAGCTTATAATTTCGATCACCTGTCGCAGAAAGACATCGAGGAACTGATCGAGAAAAAGCTCGACAAGGAAGCGAACCGTTATATCCAGAACTGGCCGGAAGAAAAAATTGCGGTTGAGAACGGACGCTGGGGACCATTCATCAAATTCGGAAAGCTGATGCTGAAATTAAGCAAAGGCGAAGGTGGAAAGTATACGCCGGAAGAATTGGCGGTACTGAGCCTGGAAGACGTGAAAAAAATGATCGAAGCTCAGGTACCGAACGCCTTTGCGCCGAAAGGAAAAAAAGGAGCTACCAAGAAAGCCGCCCCTAAAAAAGCAAAAGTCGTGAAGATCGCAGGAGATGCTTCCACCGCCAAACCGGCCGTGAAAAAAGCAGCCAGCAAGAAAGCGGCTCCGAAAAAGGTAGCGACAAAAAAAGCGGCTGCCAAAAAGAAATAATCCAATACCATACTCATTTATAGTGAAAAACACCTGTTTCCTGGCAGGTGTTTTTTTTATTTGCATATCTTAGTAAAAAAATCAGACCCATGAAGTACTTCGCTCTCCTGTTCATCGCCTTTAGTGTTACGCTTTCCGCTCAAAAGATCACCTATGGTTTCAGCCAGCCTTTTGAAACCGTACAAAAGCATGCCGATCTTGGCTTCTATAAATTTTCAGACAATGAATATGCCGAGATGTATTACCGCAAGGGCGAAGACATGATCGTGCAGATCTTTGACCCGGAGTTCAAAAGCGTGAAGCGCCAGGAAACCGTTGCGCTTCCTGAGAAAAGCAATAAGTTTGCAAACGAGGGCTTCTTCAGTGTAAAGAATGACTTTTTCTGGTTCTATTCTACCTGGGATAAAAAATCAAAAACCGAGCGTTTGTTCGCCTTGCCATTCGATAAGAAAACACTGAAATTCACCAATAAGGAAATTAAGCTGGTGGAAACCGGTAAGCTCGATGCTTTCAATAAATACAGCTTCTACTATTCTACCGACAGTAACAAATTACTGGTGACCTATCGCGTGAAACCCAGAGAAAAAAGAGACAAGCTCAACAAAGACATCATCGGCTTCAACTTATTCGATGATAAGCTAAACAAAATCTACGCTGCCGAAATTGAAATGCCTTATTCGGAGTACGACATGAATAACCTCGATTATGAGATCGACTCCCGCGGTAATATCTACATGCTGGCTTCCGTGCGCATCAACAATTCGCTGGATGGCGAAGTGAGCCAGGAAAAAGGGGCAAAAGACATGTACCGTTACGAGCTCATCCGTGTGAACCAAAGCAACAATACCTTGCAGGCGATCAAGATCAGCCTCAACAACAAATACATCAAATCGGTGATCCTGGCAGAAGACCTGAGCCACGACATTGTAATTACGGGGTATTACTCCGATAAAAAGAACAGCGGCGGCTCCAACGGGGCTTACATCATCCGCCTGGAATACGAGAACAAAGCCATCAAGGACATCCGCACCACCTATTGCGAATTTCCGGCCGAGATCCTGAAAGCCTACGAATCGGAACGCACCAAAAAGAAGATGGAGAAAAAAGAGGACAAAGGCCAGGACCTGGAAGCCTCAAACCTGGGGCTGGACAAGATCGTATTTTATGAAGACGGCAGCGTGCTTCTCATCGGTGAGGAATACTACGTGGTGTCGCATACGTACTACAACGGGCGTACCAGCTACACGACCTATACCTATTACTACAACGACATCCTGGTGTTGAAGGCCGACAAGAACGGAAAAACACAATGGTGCAACAAAATCCCCAAATTCCAATCGGGCTCCGGAACCGCCGACCTTTCCTATCACCATCATAATTACAATGGCGAAGATTATTTCTTCTACCTCGACAATATCAAGAACATTGACCTGCCACTGACAGAAGCCCCTGCGCCACACAGCGCCGGTGCCGGCGGCTACCTTACCTGTGTGAAAATGGATAAGAACGGTAAGATGACCAAGAGCTCCATCTTCGACATCCGCAAGGAAGAGATCAGGGTCTTCCCGAGAAGCTTTGAATCGGTGAACAAGAACGTCATCGTCGACCGCATCAAATCTGATAAAAAGGAATCGGAGATTTTCCGGATGGAGATTAAGTAATTTCAGTTTTACCCTAAGCTTTTCCAAAGTTCAGAACTTTGGAAAAGCTTAGGGATCTCCTTTCAAAAACACACCATAACCGCTACCCTGCCCCAGCCATGATCGACGCCACGCACAAATTCGGGCGTGATATAGGAACGGCTGTACTCGAGCTGTACACGTTTAATGACCAGGTGAACACCAGCCGTGCCATCATATACCAATCTGCTGATGTCTTTATCAGGAACGGTAAATATACTGTTGGTATGAAACAAGCCGCCCTGCATGGTAGCATTATACCCTACTGCCCGTGCATTGGCTCTGAAAAATACGTAGAGCTGGAATCTGTGGCCGCCATTCTTTTCGATTCCTAAATTATTGAAATAAGGATTCATCCAGCCGGCGCGGAAGTTAATACCCAAAGAGCCATCCGTATACAAGGTTCCGGCACGAAGGGCGCCATTGGCCATAAGCTCAGCATAAGGCGAGTACACTAAAGCTTTCTCATATTTTATGCGGTAGTTGATGATATAATCTTCGGCGATCTGCGCTTCCCAGCCCAGCGGCCGGATATTGACCAGGGCTTTATGGATGGCCTTTTGCTCATCTTCGCAACGGGCGCAGGGGCCAAGCACACCGAGGTCGAGCTGTGTTTGTAATAAGTGTTTGCGCTCCGCATCGAGCGATACTAAAAAATGAGAAAAGAAAGCGGTGGCTGCAAAAGGCCGCTCGAGGTAATTGATGGTATCGTAACGGATGCTTTTGGGTGTAAAGCAATCCTGCTCAAGATTAAGCCCGTAATAATTCCGGGAACGTTTTCCGAGGCGGATGAGCGCATAGGAAAACGGAGAATAGCGCATGATGCGGTTGATAAACTGCACCTGGATACCCTGCGTGTAATAGCGGTCGGTAGCACTGAAAAAATCATTATCATACATCACGTTCACATAACTCTCCGGTTGTGGCAGGGAATCCGGAACCTGGGCCCTGACCGCATTTCCGAGACATACTAAGCCGATGATGATGTAATCCCATTTTCCCATAATTTTATATACGGAAAAAGATTAGATTTGGTTTGGGAACTTTTCCCTGCAGATTTTCAGCGTAGTGGTTGAGGCTCGCGAAGCAGATGACAATCCGAAGGAAAATAATGATAAGGTCCTGTCACGTCGAGTACCCGCCCGCCTGTCTTATACGGGCGGTGTATCGAGAAGTTCTCGATACCTTTTTTGCAAGAGACAGGAAAAAAAACCGAAGTGACCGCCTACAGTAATATCTCAAAAAATAAACAATCCCCTTTTTAATCTGTTACTAAACCATGCTTGGATTCCGTTTCTCCCATTATACCAAACCCGATCAAACGCCTTTCGACAGGCTGTTTGATATTTTTAAGCAGCTCATCACCTACACCAGCGGCGATTTCAATGAAGCCATCAGCTGGCTCACCGAGCTGGACAAGGAGTATAAGCTCACCGAACCCGATTACGGCATCGGTGATTTTATCCAGGAGCTGAAAGACCGTGGCTACATCCGCGAAGATGATCCTGCATCGGGTGGCATCAGCATCACACCCAAAACCGAAAAGGCCATCCGCCAGCAGGCGCTGGAGCGCATCTTCGGAAAACTGAAAAAAGGAAAATCAGGCAATCACTCCACGAAATATACCGGCAGCGGGGAGGAGATGAGCAGCGAGCTGCGTCCCTTCCAGTTTGGCGATTCACTGGAGCAGATCTCCATGCTGGAGTCTTTTAAAAATGCACAGGTAAACCACGGCATCGGCGATTTCCGGATGACGGAGAATGACCTCGAGGTACGGGAGAAAGAGCATAAGACGCAAACCTCCACCGTGCTGATGATCGATATTTCGCACTCCATGATCCTGTACGGAGAAGACCGCATCACGCCCGCCAAGAATGTGGCCATGGCCCTTTCGGAGCTTATCAAGCAGCGTTATCCCAAAGATACGCTCGACATCATTGTGTTTGGCGACGATGCATGGCAGATCGAGATCAAAGACCTTCCCTATTTACAGGTGGGCCCTTACCACACCAACACCGTGGCGGGCCTGGAATTGGCAATGGATTTGCTGAGAAGGCGGAAAAATGCCAATAAGCAGATTTTCATGATCACCGACGGGAAACCGACCTGTATCAAGGAACACGGGCGCTATTATAAAAACAGCTTCGGCATCGATCAGAAAATTTTAAACAAGTGCTTAACGCTGGCCCAAAGCTGCCGCAAGCTCAAAATCCCGATCACGACATTTATGGTAGCCAGCGATCCTTACCTGCAACAATTTGTGCATGAGTTTACGGAGGCCAATAACGGCAAGGCTTTCTACACTACCCTGGAAGGACTGGGCGATTTCATCTTTGAAGATTTTGAACGGAATAAAAGGCGGAATGTGAGGTGAATCGACTGCGCTCAGTTACCCAGCGTGCGACACGTTCTTTATTAAGCGTTGCCTGAGCACAGGCGAAGGCAACAACGCAGATTAAACAAAGCAACTTTAATTATTTACAAAAAGAGACAACACTATTTTATGATACACATCAAAACACTCGGACAACTCAAAGCATCGGGCTATCAATCGAAAGCGATCAAAGACGAATTACGCGACAACCTTATTGACAGGCTTAAAAAGAAGGAATCCGTTTTCAAAGGCATCATAGGCTACGAAGATACTGTGATCCCGGAAATAGAGCGCGCTATCCTTTCGCGCCACAATATGAATTTACTGGGCCTGCGCGGACAGGCCAAAACGCGGATCGCCCGGCAAATGACCGAGTTGCTGGATGAGTACATTCCGGTAGTGGAGCACAGTGATCTCAACGACGATCCCTTGAACCCTCTCTCTAACTTCGCCAGGGAGAAGATCAAAGAGCTGGGCGACCTCACACCGATTACCTGGCTGCACCGCTCGGAGCGCTATGTGGAAAAGCTGGCAACGCCTGATGTTTCCGTCGCTGACCTCATCGGTGATGTGGACCCGATCAAAGCCGCAAATTTAAAGCTTAATTATGCCGATGAGCGTGTGATCCACTACGGCATCATACCACGGAGCAACCGCTGCATTTTTGTAATCAACGAATTGCCGGATCTTCAGGCCCGCATCCAGGTAGCGCTTTTCAACATTCTGCAGGAAGGCGATATCCAGATCCGTGGCTTTAAGCTGCGCATCGCCCTCGACATCGAATTTATCTTTACGGCCAACCCGGAAGATTATACCAACCGCGGAAGCATTGTCACTCCGCTGAAAGACCGCATCGGCAGCCAGATCCTGACACATTACCCCAAACAGATCGCTCTTTCGAAACAGATCACCGCACAGGAAGCAAGACTCAGCGATCACCAGAAAGAGCACATTTCCGTGAACGATCTCCTGGCAACCCTCATTGAGCGTGTGGCTTTTGAAGCGCGCGAAAGTGAGTTCGTGGATTCCAAGAGCGGTGTGTCGGCACGCTTAACGATTTCGGCTTATGAAAACTTAGTGAGTACCGCCGAGCGCCGCATGCTCCTCAACGAGGAAACATCCACCGTCGCGCGCGTAAGCGACCTCATGGGCATTATTCCCGCCGTCAATGGCAAGATCGAATTGGTGTATGAAGGGGAGCAGGAAGGTGCCGCCATCGTCGCGCAGAACCTTGTGGGAAAAGCCATCCGCAACGAATTCCTGGAGCATTTTCCTGATCCGGCGAAACTGAAAAAGAAAAAAGACCCGAGCCCGTATCAACCGGTGATCAGCTGGTTCGGAGAAGGCAATACCATCGACCTGATGCTGCTCGAAGACCGGAAAACCTATGAGGAGACACTGAATGCTATTCCGGGCTTAAGCAAGCTTGCGGCTACTTATTTCCCGAAACAGGCTAAAACAGATCAGCTCATCGCAATGGAATTTATATTATTTGGCCTGGCAGAGCATTCGCTGATCGGCAAAAACCAGCTGGAGCGCGGCACGCAGTTCAAAGACATTTTAGGTTCCATGTTCAACGAAAACGATTTTTTCGGAAGTTCGGATAACTAGAATTATAGAGGCTAATGAGCAGATGAAGAGTTTGGGCGTGCCGCAAGCGGCCAGGCTATCACTCCAATCTTTTACTTTCACTACGTTCCGTAAAAGGATTTCCGTTCTATCCTTCACGCAACGCTATGCCCTTGTTGGTGTTATCACCAACAAGAATGTATGAGCATGAACAACCCCTGTTGGTGATAACACCAACAGGGGCGAAAAAATAAAATATGAATTGCAAAACAGTATTCTATTTACAAAGCGTCACCGTTGTAAACTCACGGTCTACCAGGTCGCCCAGCTTGCTTCTCACCTGCTCCGTTTGTGATTCCATTTTCTGAATCTTAAAAGCAGATTTGGCAATGAGCTTTTCCAGTTTATCGGTGCTATACAGCTCAAAACCATAAGCTGTAAAAGGCAGCTGCTTCATGAAGCTTTCCTGGGCAAAAGTCATGCAGAGCCTGCCATCTGCTTTCAACACACGGTAAAGCTCAGCCAGCAAAGCAGGAGGATCGGCCCAGAAGTAAATGGTGTTAACCGTAAAGATACGGTCGAAGTGATTGCCGGTAAAGGGAATTTTTCCGCCATCATAGAGATGAAAAGACGCTTGCTGCATTTCAATAAAATGGTGATTGATCTTTTTAGCTTCCGCATGCATCAGCTCCGACATTTCCAGGCCATCGTAATGAACCGCAGGGTGTGGCTCAAGAAGGTATTTTACATGGCCTGCATTCCCATGCCCGAGCTCCAATACCTTTTCATTTCCTGAAAGCAACAGGCTGGCAATCGCATGTAATGTCATGCCAATGTTTGTAGCATTCATCATATCTGCAATTTCAATGCCTTTCTCTCCTTTCGGGTGGCTCAGCTGGGAAGCCAGTTCCTGTAAGTCTTTCTGTTCCATGATCTAAAGATAACGCTTCCTGATCACGAATCAAATCACAAAAAACCGGTAGGCCGTGCGCTGATAATCCTTATTTTTATGTCCATGAAAACCGCCACTGTCAGCGAGCTGAAAAAAGAACTGAATGAGCTGCCTGCCAAACAGCTGGTAGAGCTATGCCTCACCTTAGCCAAATACAAAAAGGATAACAAGGAGCTGCTCGATTATTTACTGTTCGAAGCCCACAACAAACCCAATTTCATACAGGAAGTCAAAAAAGAGATCGATGAACAGTTCGATGAATTAAAATTCCAATCGAATTTATACTACGTCAAAAAAAGCCTGCGCAAGCTTCTGCGCATCATCAATAAGTATTGCAAATATGTTGCTGATAAGGCCCTGGCGGCTGAACTGCACATTTACTTTTGCGACAAGCTGAAGAATTCGCGCATTCCCTATAAAAAAAGCCAGCTGCTTGTAAACCTTTACGAACAGGAACTAAAAAAGATCAACACGCTCATTGCCGCGCTCCACGAAGACCTGCAACAGGATTACCTGAACGACCTCGAACGGATTATGGAATGATGTTAAGTGATCCTCAGCGCCACCTTAAGCACCTGCAGCCCTAATTCCCCAAAAAGGTCGCTGATATCCATACAGCCCACAATGGCCGTTTTATCGGCCAGGCAAAGGTCCATCGCATGTGTTTCCTTATACACATCAGTGTGCGATTTAAACGCAAACTCCTTAAAGGCTTCCCCGTCGAGCTCAATCTCCGGAGCCTGCATGAGCTTATCTTCGATGGCCTGTTGCAATTTCAGCTTCGTATCTTCCATCCAAACCCTCCCTTCTTCCGTCAGTTTCTGAAACAGCTCTTCTGTGAATTTCCTCACATACTTATCGCCATACATCATGTAATAAGCCGGAGGTTCCTTAGCGGGGAAACGCCTGATAAAATCTTCGTGACGGAATTTGTAATAGTCGACGCTTCCCAGAATCGTTCCGGGTGCTGATCGCGGTGTGTTCATACTGCTCATAGATGCTATGAGTCCTTCTTAAAATCTGATGCCAGCAGCTTAAGCTTTTGTTCTGAACACATTCGTGTCCACCCAGCTTCTGCCCCACTCCTCCTGTTCCTGTGCTGTCCAAAGCTCCGGATAGAAGATGCGTTTCTGAAAGCGCGGCGGCAGGTACTTTTGCCAGTTGGTGCCACCCGTGGCAGGTGCATCCCCTTCTTTCTGCTGTAAGTAGCGTACCGCGCTCTTGTAATGCATCAACGGCCAGTTGATGTTGACATTGATGTCCAGCTCTTTGAGCGCATTGATGAGCTTCTGATTTTTTTGATCTTCGGGCGATAAGGCCTTGAATTTGGCCCACATATTCTTGTTGCTGTACTCGTTGGCCAGGGCCAGGAATTCGCTGCCGTATTTTTTCTCGAATTGATTCAGCGTTAAGGTCTTCTTTCCTGTCTCCAGTTCGGTAGCGCCTTTGTTCCAGTAAATATGCTGGAACAGCTCCTCGATGTTAGTGTCCTTACCATGAAAATCAGGGCGCATGTTCTTATCCACCAGGTTGATAAAATCCGTTGCGCAGATCTCGATCTTGCGGTACTGGGCGCTCTGGAAGCCGCTTGCCGGAAGAAGCGCCATGCGGTAACGCAGGAATTGCTCTTTCTCCATACCATCCACCATAATCTCGAAGGACTTGGTCAAGGACTCAAAATAGCGGTTGATGCGGATGATGCGCGTGGCAAAATAGTCCGGGTCGAGGCTGTCTTTCCAACCCAGGTCATGACCGTTAGGAGCGATGTTCTTCCCGTTGTTCGCGATCTGCGTCATCTCGTGCAGGGATAATTTAAAATACAGCTCCGTGATCTGGTGGTACATGATGAAGATCTCTTCATCCGGGAAATCGGTTTTAGGATTTTGCAGCGTGAGCAGCGTATCTACCTGTATATAGTCCCAATACGTGAGGTAATTAGCCAGTAAAAGACCATCCAGGTAACCGTCGAGGCTTTGCCCCATTAAGTTATATTTTTCCTGCAATAGCTTAACCTTATCCAGTATTTCCTGAGTAAATTCCATAGTAAGCGCCTGTTTTAAACTGAGGCTAAAAATAAAAAAAGGATATTGATTTTAACAATATCCTTTATAACATTTAATAAGTAGCTTATTTGACTTCAGAGGTGGGATTCGCCAGGTTCTTTGCACTCACAATGTCCAGCTTCACAGAGCCAACCATCAGCTTTGCCTGGGCTCTGAGCGGAACGTGGTTCTTATCATCGGTGATCCATACATTGAGGTCCTCCTCTTTTTTAAAGACACGGCCTTTCTGCACAATCGGACGGAATTTCACACAGTTGAAGGTACCCAGGTCACAGTCGATTTTTTCCTTACCTACGTAACGGATCTTCAATGGGAACAGTTCCTTATCCACAATACTGTTGATGGTGAACACATCGCCTTCTTTGGCATTGGAAAGATCGAGGTTGCGGGCTGCATAAAAAGCCGAGATCATATCCTGAGTTCCCTGCGGTACATCTACCTTGTCTTCACGGCCAACGTCTACTTTATTGGTGTAATGGTTGAATTTATAATCCTCGTTGATGATATAACCACCTTCGTTGACGCGCCTGACAAACATCCATGGTAACATGGCATCTTTATCCATGTAGGTCTCATAACGGTCGCGCACTCTGAAAAACCAATCGAAAGAGCCTTTGGAGTAGCCGTTACCAACGATGTGGTACACTTTTCTTCCGGCCACATCCATCACTTCGGGCTTTACTTCGAGCACCGCTACGCCGGCATCAATGATTCCGTAATGCAAACGGTAGGTCAGGATCTCTCCTTCTTTGAAGGCTTCATTTTTGGCATCCGGCAGCTCTTTTGGCTTTGGTCCCTGTTGCTGCTCAATGATCTGTGCTAACTGTGATTGGCTGGAAACATACCAGGCCGCAGAACTCAAAAGTAAGATACCAGAGGCAACTGTAGCGAAGAAGGCGATATGTCTTAAATTTTTCATTTTAAAAAAAGGGCTTTTGTCTGTCTGATGTTTTTCAAAAGCTGTGCCAATATAAAGATAGCATTTTTTCGTCTGTTAAAATATGTAAATATCATCTCAGAGCCACGGCAAACCCTACTTTTACAGGATGCGAAACCTCTATTTTCTTCTACTAATTTTTCCGCTGGTGTTTTCCTGCAACAAAAGCGAATCTGTCAGCCGGGAAGCGCCTGCCGTGAATACCCTGCCGGTGAATACAAAATTCAACATTAATCTGCCGGAAGACCACACAAACGGCTATTTGTGGCAGCTCAATAATACCTACGACATCAACTCCGTAGACTACATGAACTCCGTATGGCATGGCAATGAAAAGGGCGTTGTTTTCAATTTCGAAAGCAGGGAAAAAGGAAAAACGGAATTGGAATTTCACCTCATCAAATACAAGGATACACTGGAAACTAAAGTTTTTGTGATTGAGGTGAAATAGTGTGGCTTCGACTCCGCTCAGCCACCGTTATTGACTCATCAGGCTGCGCTGGCTGGCTTCGACTTTGCCCGACCCTTACCTGCTAAGGATTTCCAGCCGCAGTCACGGGCTTGCTTTTCTTTACCTTCGAAATATAACGAGTGTGGCTTCGAGTCCGCTCAGCCACCGTTATTGACTCATCGGGCTGCGCTGGCTGGCTTCGACTTTACCCGGCCTTTACCCCTTAAGGATTTCCAGCCGCAGTCACGGGCTTGCTTTTCTTTACCTTCGAAATATAACGGCGGTAAAGCTCATTCAGGCTTTCAAATTCTTCCCTGTAAAAAATACCCACGCCCTGCGTGAAAGGCCCACCGTTATTGATCACCTGGGTATTGTCGTTGCTCCGGTTAAAGCCTTTGACACGGTATTTTCCGGATGGGGAAAGCTTGTATTCCAGTGTCACATCACCGATGAGGTTGCTGCTGTTGGCATTGGAGCTGCTACGCGTGGAGTTTGAATTATTGGACACACCAAAGTTACCATCGATCACCAGGCGGTTATTGAACAATTGCTTATTCAGCGTGAGATCGAGCTCTTCGTTACTTAATCCCGTCCCTGGCCGGTAGTTCACCCCCACGTCCACATCCTTCGTCACACCGTTGAGCCAATGAGAGAGCTTATTGCTCAGCATTTCCGTACTCGTATTGGCTGCTGCACTGCCCGCGGTAATGCCACTACCACCTGTAGAGCCCGAGAGCGGCGTGATAAAGCTACGAAGCAATAAAAGGGAGAATACCTGGCGGTTGAGCTCGTTCTCATCCATCAGCACACTGTTGATGGCCGACCGCGAGTTCTCATCGATGGTAGGAAGCTCGATGCCAAACGTAATGTCGGGTGCCATCAGCTTATTTTTCATGTACAGCTTGCAATCCACGGTATATCGCTTCCCCGAAGAGTCGGCCGGATAGATAGGCCTTACCGAAGCGCGCTGCCTGTAAATGGCTGTAATGTCGATGTTCGCTTTATAGACGCTTCCATTCCACTTGATGGAGCTGCCTTTCTGGATCTCGAATTTTTTGGTGATGAAATTTTCCAGCGTAAACAGGTAATCTCCGGTGGTAAGCACATAATCGCCGTACATGTCGAATTTCCCTTTGGAGTTGATCTTCATGTTCAGGTTGCCTTCTCCCCGCGCCTTGATCACATCGCCTGATTTCTCATCGAAGATCAGTTGTACCTCCGCATCCGGCGTCGCCTCCAGGTTAAAATCGAGGGAGAAGCCCGAGGAGCTTGGCGCTTTCACCACCTTCACAGTATCTTTCGTCACAAAGCGGATGAACTCATTATTGCCGATTTCCGACGGCCCATCCAGTGGAATGTAGAAGCGCGTACCGGCAGCGGTCTTCATGTTCATCTCCATTTTAATGTCATCCACAAAACCATAGATACCTGCATTTCCCGAAGCGTAGGCCGTTCCATAATAATCCGGATTATTGGATGAATTGGTATTCAGCAACATCAGCTTATTGGTATTGATGTCAAAGTCAATACGCATATTTTTAAAATTGTTGTGGAAGATGTTTCCGTAAACCGAGCCTACATTGCCATATTTATCGCGGATCTCGATGTTCTCGAAATTGATCTGCGTCGGGTAAATATCCACATTCCCGCTCACGTTGTACTGCACATTGAGGTAATCCACCAGCATCACGCATTTGTAAAATTTCAGCTTGGCGCTGATCTTCGGCTCCGCCGGCGTACCGGTGATGCGGCCGGTGCCGTTGAGGTAACCGACCTTGATCGTGATAATGTCCCTGAGGTAAGGCTGGAGCAGGGAAATATCAAAAGGCTCCGCCTTGAAGGTAATGTCGACATTGTTGGTATCCAGCTTCGGAAAATAATAGCCTTTGAATTCGATGTTCTTGAGCAGGTTCCCGTCAAAATCCTTGGCGAATGCCGAAAAGCCATCCACTTTTACCACCTGCTTCGCGCGGTCGTAAGTACTTTTCACTTCGGCATTGCCAATCAATTTGTTGTTCAGCATCAGCCCGTTAAAATTAAAATCGCTGTCGATGATCCTGTTGCCAAACATGCCATACACACTGGTATTCCCGGTGAGCATCCCATCCAGCGTCAGCTGTGCATCAGCCAGCAGGCCGTTGAACTGGCTCAGCTTAAAGTTCTGCACGAAGATATCGATCTTCTCGCTGCTGTCGGCCGACATACGCCCGTCGAAGGTGATCAGCTGGTTCTGGTTGTAAAAGGTGATGGGCTTTACCGTGATGTAAAAAGACGAGTCGATGAAGACCGGGTTGAGCTTCACGATCTGCCAGGTGCTGTCATTGATCACAAATTTCACGCGGTTGAAATCGATCTGTGCCTGCGAGTTGCCAAAAATAATATTGCCGGTAATGTCCCCCTCGTTATCGGGTTTGGAAAAATTATTCCAACCCATGTTGAAGCTGGAAACCTTATCGTTGGCCACCACCTTGAGCGTGGGATTCCGGAAGGCAAAACTGTCGGAAAGGTTAATGCTTCCGGCGTCGTATTTGATGCTCACCCCGTTGATGAGTGAATTCACATCGATGGTGTTGTTCCTGAATTTGATCCCGGAATAATCAATAAGGTCGCTGTTGGTTTTCAGGTACAGGTAGCTGATGGATGCATCGAAAGAGCCCTTCACCGTTGTATTCGGACTCAGCGAGAGGTCTTTGACAAAGAGCTCCTGGACAGGCGTGAAATTTTTGATGCGGATGTCAATATCCGCTTCGTCGTTAAAAATATACCGCGTGTGGGTTTTCACGAAAGTCGGGAAATACGAGTTGAGGTATTGTGTAAAGGCGTCGGGCAAGGTGCTCAGCTTGTACCTTCCTTTCAGGGTGGCGTTGGCGATACTGGAATGCAGGGCAATGGTTTTCACGACGTCTTCCTGGTCGAGTTCCAGGTTGAATGTCGGCAAGGTGTATTTTTTACTGCCTGTCGTGTATACCGTGTTGTCAAAATTTACCTGCCCGCTCAGGTTGTCAAGATCATCCCCGTTGAGGTTAATATAGATCTGGGATGAGACACGGCCATTAAGCTGGCTCGTCGCAAAATTCGTTTTGGCAAGATCGAAATTATTGATAGTCGAAATAAAATCGAAGCGCGGAAGCTTGTTATTAAAATCAACGGTACCGTTGAAATCAAAATTGGCGCTGCTATCCTTGCTCACCAGCTGCCCCTTGAAGATCTTTTTTTGAAATTCCCCGTCGATCTTCAGGTCATCGTACTTGTAGTTGTTATAGGTGATGGACTGGACAACGCCGTCGAAGCGTGTGTCAAGTTCACTCAGGGTCAGGCCCTGGCCCGTAATTTTTGCGTTCAATGAGATCGGCCCTACGATGTTTGATTTCGTAAAGATCTTCGAGAAATCGAAATTGGTGGTTGTCACCGAACCGGAATACTTCACCGGCTTACCGGCTACGGTATTGTTCACCTGGAGATCGGTTTTGATATTGCCGATATCGGTTCTGAAGGTCCCGTAGGTAGCAAAGTTATGAATGAAGCCATCGAATTTCCCTCTGTAGCTTACCACGCCCAGCCTGCTGATATTATCCGGCAGGTCGAGGTAAGTCGGCTTATCGAAAGGAGGAAGCGGCACTTTTTCGAGATCGGATTTGGAAGTCGCCAATCTCTCGGCGTCGAAGTGGATGTAGGACTTATCAATATCGGGCAGGCCGGTGATGCTCAGGTCTCCTTTGAATTGCGTGTGTTCTTTGTAACGCACTTCCATATCGGAACCACTGAGGTCGTTGACGAAGCCGCGTACTTTTCCTTTCAGGTAAATGCCTTCGTTGAAATCGTTGAGCTCTTCCGCAAAATAGGCAATGTCCTTAAAGCTCACATAGGTGCTGTCGGTCAGCCTCCCTTTGATGTACATTTTGTTAATGAAATCGTAGTAGTCTTCCCAGGTTGTGTGATTGAAGCTGAAATTTCCGCGCACAATGCTGTTGGGGGTTTTGAGGTAGATGCTATCGCATTTAAGCAAGGTGGGAGCTACTGTGGCCCTTGTGGTGAGGTTTTCCAGCACAATGCCGCATTGCTCGACAGCGCTCAGGTTGGTAATCTGCGCAAAGATGCTATCCCCGCGAAAATCAATATCAGATAAGCGCCCGTATACTTTCGACACGTGAATGTTGTTGTAGTTCATGTTGCGCACCACCTTGTCGGTATCGCGCATCAGGCGATAGGTGAAATCCACATTGTTTAAAGAGAGCGCACCATAGGTGATTTTCCAGGGAGATCTGGTTGTATCCTTCGGACCGCTGGGCCCCGAATCGAAGTAATCGGCCAGGAACTGGAAATTCCAATCGGGCTCGCCCTTGTATTTGATCAGCTTTACCTTTACGTCCTTGAGGGTGGCCTCATCCAGATCGAGCTTGGTATGCTTGTAGCTGAAATGCTTCACGTCGACGGTAATGTTCTTTCCGCTCACCAGGGTATCGTGATGCTGGTCTTCCACAAAAACGTCCTCGAGCGTGACATTTTTCACGAGGGAGAATTTGAGCTTTCCGATCTCAACGCGGGTTCCCAGCTCATCGCTCAGGTAAGCCGTGGCACGCTGTGCCGCCCAGGTTTGAAAGGTTTCCGTCTGCAAAGCCACAAACAGGGCAGCGCCCACAATGACAAGAAACAGGGTTAAAAACACTAGTGTTTTCCCTAATATTCTCGTAATTTTGCGGAGCATTTTCATCGACTATAAAAATAATGAATAATACTGAGGATATCGTGATTTTGGGAATAGAATCGAGCTGCGACGATACGTCCTGCGCTGTTCTTAAAAACAACATCCTCTTATCCAACGTTACCGCCAACCAGAGTATTCACAGGCAATACGGCGGTGTGATCCCTGAGCTTGCAAGCAGAGATCACGAAAAAAATATGATCCCTGTGATTGATGCGGCGTTAAAAAATGCTAAAGTCAATCTCTCTGAGCTTAGTGCCATCGCTGTTACACGCGGCCCTGGCCTCAGTGGAAGTTTACTGGTGGGACTCTCTACCGCCAAATCCTTATCGCTTGCGTTGAACATTCCGCTGATTGAAGTGAACCACATGCAGGGACATATTCTTGCCCATTTTATTAAAGAGCATACGGAGAGTGAACGAAATACAGACAAGGCTCCCCACAATGTTCCGTCTTTTCCTTTCCTGTGTTTAACGGTAAGCGGCGGGCATACACAAATCGTCAAGATAACAGCACCTCTCGGGTTTGAACTGCTGGCCGAAACGGAGGATGATGCCGTCGGTGAAGCGTTCGACAAAGCGGCAAAGATCTTAGGATTGCCATACCCTGGCGGACCGCTGATCGATAAGCATGCGCAAGCGGGCGATGCGTCGAAGTACAAATTCCCGACGCCTAAATTGACGAATAACAATTACAGCTTTAGCGGCGTGAAGACGGCTTTCCTGTATTTTATCCAGGAACAAACGGCCCTTAACCCGGACTTTGTGAAAGACAATCTCGCTGATATTTGTGCCTCCTACCAGGCGCACCTCATCAGCTACCTATTGAAAAACCTGCTGGCGGTTGCCAAAGAAACCGGCATCAGGCACATTGCCATTGCCGGCGGCGTTTCCGCCAACTCCGGGCTCCGCGCGAAATTGCAGGAGCTGGGGCAGAAGCACCGGTGGCACACCTATATTCCGAAGTTTGAATACTGCACCGATAATGCCGCGATGATTGCGATGACAGGCTATTTCAAATTCCTGGAAAAAGAGTTCTGCGGCCTGGATGCCGTACCTTTGGCGAGGTACAGCATATAGTGTCCGGAAATTTCGCTCGTTTATCCCTTTTTGACAAACTTGGTTAGGATCACGATGGTTTGGTCATTGATCTTCCCTTCAATCTGATCGGTGTTATCATGAACCAGCTTAATTCTTTTAACGACCGTTCCTTTAGAGGCGGTAAAGTTTGTTCCCTTCACGTTTAAGGCCTGGGTCAAAACAACGTTATCGCCGTTCGCTAACACATTTCCGAAGGCATCTATATGTTCATCCTGCTTTTCGAATGCACTCATGGCCCATTGCACAATGGGTTCATCAATGTCGACAGCCGACAACAAACTGCCCGCCCATTCCTCGTCTTTGTATTGATTTAAGATCCTGTAGCTCAATGCCTGTACGGCAGGTTCCGGGCTCCAGATGCTGCCCTCCACACATCGCCAGTAAAAGCCTTCCTTGTCTTTTCCCAATTTCTCTTCGCATTCAGAGCAAATTGCGACCATGTCCTCATTCTTTTCACCTGATTTCGGAGTAACGACGTATCCCTGATTGGCCTCGTTGGTATTGCACAATTCGCATACTCCCTGATTTCTGTCCTTTAATTCCTGACTTAACTTCATGTTCTTCTAAGATTAATTATTTCACTTACTTCCTATTAATTATAAACTTTCTGCACCCAAGACGGGCGTAAAAGTATTCATTTATTTCAGATATAGAATCGTTCATAGTAAAGCCACTCATTTGCGGCTCTGTTTTAATTTCA
Organism: Hydrocarboniphaga daqingensis; assembly: GCA_943362175.1. GTDB lineage: Bacteria > Bacteroidota > Bacteroidia > B-17B0 > Aurantibacillaceae > UBA4416. The sequence goes on from CALRIU020000003.1 coordinate 230,516, forward strand.
ATTTTCGTTCATACAAAGCCGCTTCAGATCTGTATTTCCCACACAAGCCCGTTCCATTGCTATTCCATGAGGCTTGTGACATAGGGCACATAAAAATTACTGCCCATGATCAGAACCATCGAGACAATAAAGGTCAATAACATGGACACCGGAATCTTCCTGGTCTCAAAGCCCGGATCCTTTCTTTTAAAAGCATTCATCACGGGCCCGACTATGTAAAACAGGTTGATGATGGAGCCGATGACTAAAAAAACAGCGGAAGCATAATAGTGCGAATGCCATTCTTCTATTAACATGAGGTCTTTGCTGTAATATCCGGCCAGAAAGGGAAACCCGGTGATAGATAACCCGCAAACGGCGATGACCAGTGCTATAAATCGTGTATGGGGCATCATGTTTCCAATTTCCTTTACGGATAGCATGTGATAGATGCTGTTATAAAAGCCTGCAACATAAAACAGGCATGACTTGGCGATAGCGTGTGTGACGATATGCAGCATCGCCGCCATGATTCCTGGTCTTGTTCCGACAAGGATCGCTAAAATAATATATGACAATTGCCCAACGGTGCTGTATGCAAACCGTTGTTTCAAATCGTCAATGGTCAACGCTTTGTAGGCTGTATAAATTGCCGTAAACCCGCATAAATAGATCAACCAGCCCCCTGTCAGGAAACGGGATGTTAACAGGTGAATGTAATCTAGGCCGAAAATATAGACGGCAATTTTAATTAAGGCAATGGAACCGGTTTTAACGGTTGCGACACTATGAATTAAAGCGCTGACAGGAGCGGGCGCCGGGTTCGTATTGGGTAACCATGAGGAAAAGGGGAAAACTGAATTTTTTGAAATACCAATCACAAACATAAAAAGCAAAATCCCACCTAAAGCAGGATTAATGTGGTTGCTGCCAAGTGTCCCTGATCCTCCAAAGGAAACATGCCCGATTAAGTTTTCAGTAATCAGAATAGCGGGCAGGAATATAAGCAAGGAAGGCCATAGCGTTTGCCTTAAAAAATCTTTCCCGGACTTAAGGGCCACACTGTTGCCCCGTAACTTAATCAAGGGGTAGGACAATGGAATACCCAGGAAATAAAACACAAACAAGGTGATCAGGTTGCCTGCGCAGGCATTTAATACCACGACACTTAACAGCATGTTGAGGTAAATAAAAAAAGCAGTTTTCTTTTCCTGAAAATGGTATTTTGAGAATTCATAGCTGTACACGATTGAGATCAACCACGTGCAGCTTATCAGGATCAGAAAGATGCGTGAAAACCTATCGATTACCATACTGAATCCTACCTGTGGTATGTCGTATCTTACATGGAGCTCAATGTTAAATGCTGCATAGATGGAGATGCCTGCAATCAACAGGGAGCTGACATAAAACCAGCGCCTGTGATGCTTTTTAAGCGGCAAAAACACCAATGCAAACAAGGGGGCCAGTAATATGATTAAAAAGTTGACCATTTGTTCAATCACATGCTATCCGGCTGAATGACCTGCCTGAAAACCCTTAATGCTTCTTTGATATTCGCTAACTCTTTTTCGGAGTGGTCTAATCGCATTTGAAAAAACATATCAGCTTCAAGAACCGGCATGTCCTGCCTGATCCTTCTCAGTGAAATCCCTGTTTGCATTCGCTGTTGGATCATCTCAAACACACTGGTTTCAACCCTTTCGGGGCTTTCTGAGCTTATAACACATTCAATGATCTTAATCCGGAATTGCAGCATACCTTTACCTGTTATTTTTCTGACTCTTTAACCTTTTTCCAAATATCCGGCCGCGTAAAGCAGTAACTCACGGGACACCTCATCTTCAATGACAGAGATTAAAGGATGAACAGCGCCGCCAGGATCATCATCACAATAATGACCAGGTACTGCCAGAAGTCGACAAAATAGCTCCCGTATTTTTTATAAAAATTTCTCATATACTCATTCAATCATGTGCGCCATATATTTCAGGCTACCTTGCCGCTTAATTGCGGGCTTAAGTAATCCGGATTTTCACAGGAGGCGTCTTTGTGATGCGTTTCCCTGATGATGGCAGTATTACAGTATAAAAGGCTGTTCTCAGAGTGATTTGCAACGACCTTGATCACCCGGGATCCGGGAAACAGCCGGCCAAACTCTTCTGATAAGCTATCAAACTCCTGTTTGTGAGCAGGATGCTCTGTCATTTTATTATAAATAATACAGGAGGCATCAGACGTCACCCGTCTTAAATGGGTTAAAAATTCAGGGGATGCAAATATTTCAGGAACGATGGCATCCACGAACAGGTCAATGATTACCAGGTCATAGCTGTCAGCACTTGTACAAACAAAATCATAGGCGTCGGCCTGTACGATGCTCAGGTCCTTGTATTGGGCGATGTCAAAATATTTGGCAGCCAGCTCGATTACCACCGGATCTTTTTCAATGGCCGTAATGGGAGTTGCTATGCTATACTTATTCCTTAATAAGGAAACAATACTCCCTCCTCCCATGCCAAGTATCAGGATATTTTCAAACTGGTACTGCCCGATGGGCATTTGCGCAAAAAGCCGGTCAAATATGGTATGCAGACTGCCAAAGGAATAGTTTGCATTCATACTATTGAGGTGGTATTTTCCTTTATACTGAATAATCTCAAGAAATGGGGTGACATCGCCGTTTGTAGCCTCAACCATAAGCGGATAAAAAAAGCTGATGATGTTCTTTATTCGTTTCATATTACCTTTTACCTTCATGATGTTTTGAACAGGGTATTTTTAATGGAAGCCACTCTGCGCTCATTGCCTGATCCAGAATTTCAGCAATCCTCTTTCGGCCTCATGTACTTTTTTAAACGACTCCGGCGCTTCAAAATTATTTCCGTGAAACGTTACCAGGCGGGTGCCGGGCCCGGAGCAATCCAGCTTATGCCGGACCTGGCTGAGGTAGTGGTTATAGAGCGGGCCGGCCAGCTCTACCTCATCATTTAAGCGCTTCGCATATAAAAGATTTTCGAAAAACGGGTTATACATATAGAAGGCATCAAAATTTTGAAAATCGAGCTCTACCACATTTCCATGCTGAACGATGCTATTGGAAATCTGAAATCTGGAGATCATGTCATTTGCTATCTGCGAAACGCTCTTCCGGTACTCAATCCCGAAATAAAAGCTGCTGTTTGTGCTGGCACCGGCAATACAGAATTTCCCTACTCCGGCGCCTATGTCCAGCACGGTTTTTGCGCCATCTTCTGCCAGCCACTGTGCTGCTATTTGTGCAATCCGGATCGGCGTAAAATAAATGCGGGATGCACGCTGGAGATAGTCGGGAAGAAAGCGGTTAAAATTTTCCTCCGTGAGCTCCAACCTGTTACTTTTCAGAGAGCTAAGCACCGATCTGTTTTTTATATTCCTCCACCGTTAATAATCCTGTTCTGTCGTCAGGGTCTTTCAATGTTACCCGTATGATCCAGCCATCACCGTAAGGATCCTTATTGACCAGCTCCGGCTGATCGTTCACTTTCGTATTAATTTCGATCACCGTAGCACTGACGGGTATAAACAAATCCGATACTGTTTTTACGGCCTCCACAGTACCAAATATCTGCTCTCTCTCAAGCGTTTCATTTAATGTGGTAATGTCCAGGTAGACGATGTCGCCTAATTCCTTTTGGGCAAAATCAGTAATTCCAATAACGGCTTGTTCGCCATGAAATTGAATCCATTCATGGTCTTTGGTGTACAGGAGATGTTCAGGGTATTTCATAATCATTCTGCTTATATTTTTTTGAGTTGTTTTTTTATCGGTGCTACACAGCGCATCAGGGGCTTCGTTCCGGAAAAGAAGAGTTATGCCACATGGGCATCTTTAGGAAAATATATTCCTGAATCAAGCCTGCCTTTGATCTCTTCAAATGCTTCTATGGTTCGCCGTACGTCTGAAAGGGTATGAGCCGCCGTTGGAATCAACCTGAGAATGATGATGCCTTTTGGCACAACAGGGTACACAACCATAGAACAGAAAATACCATGGCTCTCTCTTAAATCTTTCACCAAGCCGGTTGCCTCCGCAATAGTACCTTTTAAATATACCGGCGTTACGGGTGTTACAGTGTCTCCTATATCAAAACCCGCTTTTGTAAGCCCGTCCTGCAGCGACCTGGTGATGAGCCAAAGCTGTTCCCGCAGAGCAGCATCCTTTCTGATTATTTCCAATCGCTTTAGCAAACCATAGACAAGAGGCATGGGCAAAGACTTTGCAAACAATTGTGACCTCATCGTGTAGCGCAGGTGCTCAACCACATGCTTTGCGCCCGAAACAAAAGCTCCAATCGCCGCAAACGATTTGGCAAACGTTCCAAAATACACATCGATCTCTTTTTGAACGCCTTGCTCCTCGCCCGTTCCCGCACCGTTTTCTCCCATCACCCCTATTCCGTGGGCATCATCGACCAGCAATACAAAATCATATTCTTTTTTCAAAGCAGCAATTCCTTTCAGGTTGCCCATATCGCCACGCATACCAAACACACCTTCTGTAATAAGCAGAATGCCGCCTCCGGTTTTCGCGGTATATGCTTTGGCATGCTCCAGCTGTTTTTTCAGGCTTTCCAAATCGTTGTGCGCAAACACAAAACGTTTTCCCTGGTGCAGCCTTACTCCGTCAATAATGCAGGCATGGGACTCCGCATCATAAACGATCACATCGTGCCTGTCGACAAGGCTGTCGATGACGGATAGCATCCCCTGATATCCGTAATTCAACAGAACGGTGTCTTCCTTTTTTACAAAAATGGAAAGCTCCACTTCCAGCCTTTCGTGCAGGGAGGTATTGCCTGTCATCATACGCGCTCCCATGGGATAAGCCAAACCATACAAGGAGGCGCCGATCGAATCAGCTTCTCTTATCTCCGGGTGATTGGCCAGCCCTAAGTAATTATGAAGGCTCCATACCAGGTGTTCTTTTCCTTTAAACACCATCCTGGGTCCTATATCGCCTTCCAGTCTCGGGAATGTGAAATAGCCATGTGCATCATGCGCATGCTCACCCAATGGACCTCTCTTTGATTTCAAACGTTCTAAAATATTCATCAGCAAAAGTTTGCTCAAAGGTATTTTGTGCCACCCGCTTAAACATTGACTTTACCTTACCGGGGCCTGTGACTTTTATTAAGGGCACTTTGTGACTTAAGTCACATTTCGTCGGGCCTTCATCAAAAAAAAATTGCTTAACTTTGTCGCCTCCAAACCATGCAACTTTCTGACTTCCCATATGATAAGTTTAATTTCAAAAGCAATTCGGTTTTAGAAGGACTTCCTGACGATGATGTGGTGGTGTTGGAAAAGAACATGATAAGCCATCGGTATAAAAAAGGCGAAATTTTGTTCAGAGAAGGCAGCTATCCCACAGGCATTTATTACATAAAAAAAGGAAAAGTAAAAAAGTACAAAACCGATAAAGAAGGTAAGGAACAGATCTTTTATGTATGCAAGAAGGGTGAGCTGTTAGGCTATCACGCCCTGATCAGTGAAGAAAAATATTCGGATACAACCGCCACGATTGAAGAATCGGAGATTGCATTTATACCCAAAGATGATTTTTTAAAGGCGGTGCAGACCTCATCCGTTCTGTCGAACCGTTTGTTAAAGGTGCTTAGCCATGAATTTGGCGTGCTGGTGAATAGCCTCACCGTGTTTGCTCAACGCACTGTCAGGGAGCGCCTGGCCCTATGCCTGATTTTATTAAGAGACAAGTACAAGAAAGAGGAGAACAGCATGGCGCCGGTTGAGCTGGATCTGTCGAGGGATGATCTCGCAAAATTTGTTGGAACGGCGCGTGAAACGCTTGTCAGATTACTGCATGATTTTAAAGAGGAGCAGCTGATAGAAACCAACGGCAGAAAAATCATTTTAAATAAGCCACTGGAGATCTCCAAAATTGCGAATCTGTATTGAAGAAACGGCAGAGTAACTAAAGGCGACGCGTTTACTTCGTATTGAACTCATTCATGCACCTGGCCAGGCCAACAAATGCAAAGGCTTTCACGGCATCGGCAGCAATTTTGATGCGGTCGTTCAGCGTTTTCTTTTCTTCCTCGTTCCATTTGCCAAGCACATAATTGACCTGGGCGCCTTTCCCAAATTCGTTGCTGATCCCGAAGCGCAAACGCGGGTAAGCATTTGTCCCGAGTACTTCCTGGATATTCTTCAGGCCATTATGGCCGCCGTCGCTTCCTTTGGGGCCCAGGCGGATCTTGCCAAAGGGCAGGGCCAGCTCATCCACCAGCACAAGGCAGTTTTCTATCGCAATTTTTTCGGCCTGTATCCAGTAGTTCACCGCTTTGCCACTCAGGTTCATGTAAGTGGTCGGTTTGATGAGGATCAGTTGTTTCCCTTTGTATTTTAATTCCGCCACATCGGCAAGCCGGTCCGACCTGAATTTAAGATCATGTTCATGCGCCAAAAAATCGAGGATCTCGAAGCCGATATTATGGCGCGTATGTGCGTATTCTTCACCGATGTTTCCCAGGCCGATTATTAAAAATTTACTCATGTTCCTTAAGCCTTGTTTCCCCTAAAAAGCCCGTTTTACAGCCTTTCCAGGTCCACAAAATATATTATTCAATTTATTTTGTAATCTAAAATTAATGCTTATACTTGCACTGTCGTAAAGATGACTACATTTTCTTGTAGTACCAAAAATCACAACACATTATTGACATAATTCTTTTCATCATTTAATTTCCTTATTTAAACATAACTATGTTTGACGCATTAGATTTAACCGGCAGGGCCTTGCCCCAGCTAAAGGACATCTGTAAACAATTCGGTATTGACATCAAAGGACTGGCCAAGCCCGATATGGTTATAAAGATCATTGAAGCGCAAACGGAAAACCCGGCGCTGGCAGCGGAAATAGCGGCGAAATACCCTAAAAAGGAAGCGGCGGCACAGGATGGAACGACTCCTGCTCCTGAGAAAAAACAGGAAAAAACCGAGGCTAAAGTGAAAAAGCCAAGGATCCAGAAACCGGCACAGAATGCGGCCAAACACGACAAGAATTTTTTCAATGAACCGGTTGCAGAAAAACCCTTCAGCCAACAGCCTGTACTCGAATTCGAGCAGCCTGAACCGGTGAAAGAAGTGCAGCAAAAGCCAAAGTTTGAAAAGAAGGAAGAGCGCCCGCAACACCAGCACAAGCAGGCACATAAACAACAGCCAAGGCAGGAGTTCCAGGAAGTAAGCGAGCAGAATGTGATCAATAACGACCTTGCCATCAACATAGAGACTGAGGAAAAACCTCAGACACCGGACGGCATGGAGAATGTGGATGTCAGAGATCATAAAGAAGACCAGAAGCAGCACCAGAAGCCGGAAAAAGTATTTTATAATTTCGACGGCATTGCCATTGGCGAAGGGGTGCTGGAAATGATGCCCGACGGTTATGGTTTTTTAAGAAGCGCCGATTATAACTACCTCAGCTCACCGGATGATGTATATGTTTCCCAATCGCAGATCAAGCTCTTCGGCCTGAAAACCGGCGACGTGGTACGTGGCGGGATCAGGCCTCCGAAAGACGGTGAGAAATTTTTTCCGCTCGTAAAAGTAGATGAGATCAACGGCCGCGAGCCTTCGTATATCAGGGACAGGGTTCCTTTCGATTACCTGACGCCTTTATTCCCAAGCGAAAAATTAAAGCTGACCGGCCATCCGACGCAAACCCTGAGCACCAGGATCATTGACATGTTTGCCCCTATCGGCAAAGGACAGCGTGGCCTGATTGTGGCGCAGCCTAAAACAGGTAAAACGGTATTACTGAAAGATATTGCCAATGCCATTGCTTACAACCACCCCGAAGTGTACCTGATTATTTTACTGATCGACGAACGCCCGGAAGAGGTAACGGATATGGCGCGCAGCGTAAGGGCGGAAGTCGTTTCTTCCACCTTCGATGAGCCTGCCGAAAAGCATGTGAAGATTGCCAACATCGTTCTGGAAAAAGCAAAGCGTATGGTGGAATGCGGACATGACGTGGTGATTCTGCTCGACAGCATTACGCGTATGGCCCGTGCTTACAATACGGTAGCGCCAAGCAGCGGCAAGGTATTATCGGGCGGTGTGGAAGCCAATGCCTTGCAAAAACCAAAACGTTTCTTCGGGGCAGCGCGTAAGATTGAGAATGGCGGATCCTTAACCATCATTGCCACAGCGCTTACGGAAACGGGTTCTAAAATGGATGAAGTGATCTTTGAGGAATTTAAAGGTACCGGTAATATGGAGTTGCAGCTCGACCGTAAGATCTCCAACCGCAGGATCTTCCCTGCAGTGGACCTCACGGCTTCTTCCACCCGACGCGACGATTTATTGCTGAGCAAAGAAATGCTGTCGCGCCTTTGGGTATTGCGTAAGCACCTGGCCGACATGAATCCGGTAGAAGCCATGGAATTTTTGCAAAACCAGATGAATAAAACGCAATCGAACGAAGAATTTTTAATCAGCATGAACGGATAATTCCGCTTATAAAATCTATTTAAAAACATGTTCAAGAACAGGGCCCTGCAATTTGCCATCGCGTATTCCTTACTCGTTATTATTTATAAAGTTGCCGTCATCATCAGCGGCCAGGCGTTAAGCAAGTTCAACTTCTATTTTTCCAACATCCTGTCGGTCCTGGCCGTGATCCCCTTTATTTTCCTGACAATAAAATATGCCCGCCGGGATAAAGGCGGCTATATCGGCGGCAATGAAGCCCTGAAAACAGGATTGCTGATGGCGATAATCTCTGCTTTTATCCTTTCCATTTATAATTACATTGAGTTTGAATGGATATGGCGCGATCTGTCGGCAGAATATTATCATAGCAATGAGTTTAAATTATTTCTTGAAAAGAATAAGCAGATCAAAGCGGAAGAATATCCAGCCAAGATCGAAGCGGCTATCAGTGAGATCTCTGCGATGAAAGCGGTAACGGGTAAGCTAGCAACGCTGATCTTCATCAGCATCGGCGCATCCTTCATGTGTGCTGTATTTTTGAAGAGAAAAAAGCCTGCTTTCAGCGAAAACTAAATTCTGGAAAATATCCAGAAATACTACAGATTCATTCACTCAACAGGTAATTTTACGCAGACACTTTCCTTTCGACGAACAAGTCTTTTTACCAACCAAAAGCCCCTCTGAAACGGTTTAATATTTTAACACTATTCTCTGCTCAATAATCAGATGTTTAGTGGTGCTTTTGTATAGCGTTTGATAAATTAGAGTAAAACCTAATTTGTCTATACCATGATGCGATTTGTACTTGTTATACTTTTGCCCACTCTGTTTTCAACCACATTAAAATCACAAACCAAAGAAAATCACTACCTCATTAAGTTCCATTCGGTAACTGCACAGTCAAAAGCCGATATGGAATCCGTGCTCTATAAACTGACCGGGGCAAGCATGGTTACCTACGAGCCACGCGACAGCAGCTTTGCCTTAAGCACCTATCGCCTGCTCGATAAACAGGTTATTTCCGGAAAATTACTTAAACACTATTACCCGGTCCGCTCTATCACGCATCTGGAAACAGATATTGACCCTTTCCCGGTGATGAGGCAGAGCGGCGACCAGGATGCCGATGCGATTCAATACGAAAAAGAAAAGCAGGCCTGGGTCAAAAAATATCCGGACGAATACAAAAAAATGCTTGAAAAAAAATAAGCTATTCCTCTTCTATCCTATTCAAAAAATCCCCCAATTATAACAGCATGAAAAGAATTCTATTTGCTTTTGCGGCTTCTCTTGTATCCTTGTATTCTTTTTCGCAAAGTGACCTGTGCTCGGGAGCTACTGTACTGACTCCCGGCAATAGCTGTGTCACCACAGCCTGGTCTATTCCACAGGGCTTTGCAAATGAGCTGACAAGCCCCTCATGTGCGACTTCCTACAGGGACGGCTGGTTCCAGTTTACAGCTACTGCCACTTCCTGCACCATTACCTGTGTCAATAATAACCGCGATGCGGGACTCGCTATCTATAGCGGCACCACCTGTGTGGTTGGTAATTTTGTAGCGGGAACCTGTGTTGATGCCGTTGGTGGTGTGGGCACCGAAACGGTTACCTTTGCAACCACCATCGGGCAGGTTTATAAAATACGGCTCATGCGTACAAATAACGGAAGCGCCAACGCGATGGACGGAACGATATGCGTAACGGTTCCGAATACGCCTCCGGCAAACGATCAGTGCGCGGGCGCCACATCTGTAACCTGCGGAAGCTCTTATGTGGGCTCTACCAACCAGGCCACTGCTACCAATGACCCCACAGGAACCTGTGGTACTACGGGCGTTACACCAGGTGTATGGTTCCGGTATACAGGTACAGGACAGATTGTAACCGCCAGTTTATGCGGCTCATCCTATGATACCAAAATCCAGGTATATTCAGGCAGCTGTGCTTCCATGACCTGCATCGACGGCAATGATGATTATTGCAGCACCCAATCGCAGGTAACGTTCAACTCAGTAACAGGTACCAATTATTATATTTTTGTGGGAGGATTCAGCGGCGCTACGGGCACCTACAGCCTGTCGATGACCTGTGTAACGCCTGCGCCCCCGGGATGCTCTGTCTATACGGCACCTGCCAATGGCTCTACCCTTCCATGCGCCAGCGCAGACCTCAGCTGGAGTATTCCTACCACAGGCGGCGCACCAACCCAGTACCTTCTGTTCTTCGGCACCAACGCAGCGGCCACTAACATCAACAACGGCACCAACATTGGCAATGTGCTCACCTACAGCCCGCCATCCCTGTCGGCTAACACCACGTATTACTGGAAGATTGTTCCTCAGAATGGCGCAGGATCTGCTACAGGCTGCCCGACTTTTTCATTCACCACCGGAAATTCGGTGGTCATCAATGACAACTGCGCCGGAGCAACGCCGCTTATTTCGGGGGTAACATTAAGCGATGACAATACCTGTGCTACCGACGAAGCGCCGCTGGCAGCCGGTTCCTGCTGGAGCGGAGGCACCGTGAACAGCCTCTGGTATTCGGTGAATGTTACAGGTGGAACCTTAGGTGTTCTCACAACCGGCGGAACGCTGGCCAATACGCAAATTTCTGTTTACAGCGGCGGCTGCGCTTCTCTGACAGAAGCAGGATGCAATGACAATGCTCCGGGAGCCGGATGCGGCGCAGGCACAACGGTTAACTCTCAATTGAACCTTACAGGACTTGCCAATGGCACCTACTACATCCGGGTAGATGGACGAAACGGCCTCACCGGAAGCTTTTCCATCATGGCTGCAGCAACAGGCAGCGTAGGAACCGCAGTCCCTGTGCCTGGACAGGATTGTACAAGTCCTATTCCGTTCTGCTCCAACCCTACCTCCATTGGTAATCCGGGGTATCAGAATACGGGAAATATCTGCGACTTCGGCAGCAGCGGCAACTGCACGTCGGGAGAGAAGAATGCGATGTGGCTGGAGCTGACCGTAGCGGTAGGCGGCAACTTTGCATTCAATATTATTCCGAATGATTATGCAGGCTGCGACAATGAAACGGATTACGACTGGGTGCTTTATAAAACAACGGGAACCGGCGCGACAACCTGCGCTAATATTTTCAGCACCAGCGGCGACGGAGAGGTTGCCTGTAATTATAATTACCTGGGGGTAACCGGCATGTCGCCTTCGGGCAATACACCGGCCGGAAACTCGAGCGGCTTCCCGATCACCCCGGGAGCTGCCTGCTATGATGCCTCTTATGAAGCCAGCGTAACGGCTGCTATCGGCGATAAATTCTTATTGGTAATTCAAAACTTTTCGAGCAGTACTTCCGGCTTTTCTTTAACGATCCCTGTCGGTTTAGGTATTGCCGTAATCAGCACGGCATCGCCGGCACAGGTCATCTGGACCGGTGGTGCGAATACCACCTCTGTGACCAACACAACCAACTGGGGCGGATGTGCGATCCCGAATTGCGGACTCCCCGGAGCCGATGCCATCGTGGCAGCATCGGCAGCGGTACAGCCGGTTGTAGCGGCCAACCTGAGCGTGAAGAGTGTTACCATCAACCCGGGCGCTACCCTGACTATCAACGCCAATGTAAAGCTGGATGTGTGCGGCGATTTTGTGAATAACGGCAACCTGGTTTGTGCTCCGGGCTCTACTGTCAACTTCAATGGGACAGGCAACCAGACGGTAGCCGGAAATCTGAGCGGTACGAATAAATTCTCGAATTTTATGGTGAGTAAAGTGTCGGGGACTGTAAACGTCTTAAACAATATAGAAACAGGACAGGATTTCTTTACGACCAGCGCCACCAGCATTGTGAATACCAATGGGGTGAGCTTATATGTGGGACGGGATTTTAAGAACAGCACCGGGGCTACTACCTTCACGGGCATCAACACCAACAGCTCCCTGATCTTTAACGGAACGGGCGCACAGGTATATAACCCGAACATGAATGCGGCCACGCCTGCCCTGGTCCTGAACAACGTTACCATGCTGAACACCGGTTCGGGCGTGACGATCTCCGCCACCAATACGCCAAATATGATCCTCGGAACTACGGGCATCCTCACGCTCAGCTCCGGAAAGATCATTACCAATACCCAGGAAGTGGAAGTGCGTAATACGGCCATTGCGGCTGTAACAACAGGCAACACCTCAAGCTACGTGGAAGGGAATCTGAGGCGCTATCTTGCCGCAGGTGCGACGGGCTCTTTTGATTTTCCGGTAGGCCACGCGACTCCGGGTTATGAGCGGGCCAACGTCAACTTCGGCTCGGCCGCCGCTGCAGGCGCCTTACAACTGGTAGCGCGCTTCGACCCCTGGGGCGGTGCTTTCCCGATGCCCGGAGCGCCCGGCTTTGGCCCTGAATGCTCGGTAACATACAACGATCCTTACCTGAACCACGGCTACTGGACCATCAACGCTTCGGCCACCAGCACCGGCAACTATACGATGACCTTGTACAACAGGGGGTATTCCAACGCTACCAGCGGATGGTCTATTGCCAAAAGCCCTTCAGCGGCGCCCGCCTGGGCTTTGCAGGGCAATTGCTTCGGCACACCGGTAACGGCCGTGCAGCGACTCAACATGTCGGGCTTCTCTAAATTTTCGATCGTGCAATCGAGCGTTCCGCTCCCGGTAGAGCTGATCGAGTTTAACGGCGAATCGAAAGGTATTTTCAATTATGTGTACTGGCGCACAGCTTCCGAAACGAACCTCGACCATTATGACCTGGAAAGCTCTGCAGATGGAGTGCTCTTCAACAAAATTACCGCGAAAGCTGCCTCAGGCTCCAGCAATCATCAAACGTTCTATAGCTACGATGATTATGCCTACTACCACCCGATTACCTACTACAGGCTGAAAATGGTTGACCGTGACCGCAGCTACCGCTACAGCACCATTATTTCTATCGAAAACGAGACACAGGAAACATCCGTCGTGAATATTTTTCCGAACCCGGCCAGCCATGAGGTACACATCCAGATCAAAGCACCGGGGCAGGATCATGCGGAGATCAAGCTCACCGACATGCTCGGAAAGGTTCTTATCTACAACCGGATAAACCTAAACGAGTCGGTGGAAACAAGCACCATCAGCACTGTTGGCCTTGCTGAAGGGAGCTATATCATTACCGTAAGCTATGATAATGAAATTCCTGTCAGCAAGAAACTCATTATCACCCGCAGCAAAAATTAAGGGTTTATCCCAGGTGACTGATCATCATACCTTATTCCGTCAAGGTATTTTCCGACGTGTTTTCATTTTTAACTCCGGTGAATAAGCTTCCGGGGCTGATAAACGTGGGCATCTTACGCCCGAACCGGCTATTAAAAAGCTGATAATTAAATATTTGACATTTATCCAAGCGGTCAAATTTCCCTAAACCTTACTCAAATATCATTTAAAGCCGTCAAGGCACGTATTTTTACGCATAGACATTTGAATTATTTCTCGTTAAATTTACATAACAGCGTAAAAACTATACCCCCGATGAGAATTTGCTTATGGCTGATCTTTTTTTGTGGTTTTCTGCAAACGAAAGCACAGACCGGCAATGCCGATCCTTTTCTGAATTATGCGGTCCGGCTTCATTATGATTCTCTTGAACTGGCGATGATCCAGCAGAACGACCCTGCCAAATTCAACAGCATCCAGTATTATTATACCCAATCGTATGAATTTGAAGTGACCGAATGCCAGTGTACTCCGCCCCCTGCCGATACGTTTGATGTTTCGGAATACGAATACCTCAGGAAGAGAAATGTAAGGGTTGAACGGTATTTTGAAAAATACGGCTTCAAGCTGACCCTTCTGGCCATCAATGAAATGACCTATCGCTTACCCATTCATAATCCCTGACACGATTTGAAAATCTACTACCGTTATATCCCCCTGCTTTTCTTAGTCCTGACCCTGTTTCCTGCAGGGGCACAGAACTACTCGTCGGGTGGCGGCCCGCATTTTACCTGCTCCGGCGTGTTCTACGATTTGGGTGGAAATAACAATTATGGCAACAATCAAAGCTACACGACCACCATCTGTCCTTCCACGGCCGGTCAGGGAATCCGCATGGTATTTACAGCTTTCAATGTGGAAGCGGGTTTCGATTTCCTGTCGGTATACGACGGCAACAGCACTTCCGCTCCGATGCTTCCCGGCTCTTCTTTTTCGGGAACTACCTTACCGGGGACATTGACAGCCACTACCATCAATACTTCGGGTTGCCTTACCTTCCGTTTTTATTCCGATGGCAGCACTAACAGGGCCGGCTGGCGTGCCAACATCAGCTGTGCGGCGAAAGCAACCTATCCTACCAATATCTCACAGCAGGACTGCTCGGGAGCCAACACCATTTGCGGCAACCAATCGGTATCCGGCACCAGCCTGGGCCCGGGAGCATTTAATGATGTAAACTCCGGACTGGGGAACATCGGCTGCCTAAACAATTATGCTTCCAACCCCAACCGCTCCGGCGAGCATCAGTCGCACTGGTACTATTTCTCTCCGTCTGCCAGCGGCACCATTGGGATGACCATTGCTCCATCCTCTGCTACCACGGACTACGATTGGGCTATCTGGGGCCCTTATGCTACCATTCCCTGCCCGCCTACAACGGCACCGTTGCGTTGCTCGGCAGCTGCGGCAGCCAACTCTACAGGAGGCGCCACAGGCCTGGGGAACGGCGCAGCCGATACGGATGAAGGTTCCGGCGGAAATGGCTGGGTAGCGCCTATGACCGTGGTTGCCGGGCAGAAATACATCCTGATGATGGACAACTGGAACGCCACCAGCGCGCCTTATACGCTGAGCTGGCAGCTGAGCGGCGGCGCCTCGCTCAACTGTGCCTTATTGCCGATTGAGCTGATCTCTTTCACCGGCACCGGCGAAACGGACTTCAACCGTATGGAATGGGTAACATCGGCGGAAAGCAACCTGGATTTTTTCACCGTCGAACGCTCACTGGATGGCCTGGAATGGGCCGGCATCTACACTACACCTGGTAAAAATACCAAGCGGGTCAATACAGCTTATGAGTTTGCAGATTATGGCTTTGCCGGAAACGCGATCAATTACTACCGTTTGAAACAAACGGATAAAGACGGTACCGTGGCTTATTCGGAAACGGTTTCGATAGAAAACAAAGCGGCCCTGAAAACACGCATCGAAAATATGCACCCGAACCCCACCTCAGGCGACCTCTTCTTCGACCTCTACACAGGCTCTAAATCTCAGGCCTCTGTGCAGATTGTAGATATTACCGGCAAGGTGGTGAAAGATGAAACCGTGCAGCTGGAGCCCGGAAAAAACGAGCTCATGGCCGATACCAAAGGACTTGATGAAGGCATCTACCTGGTGAAGGTTTACCTCGATCAGGCGGAGTTTAATTATACGGCGAAGTTCATCCGGAATTAAGCCTTATCCTATTTCATGACAGATAAATGTAATTATCTGCCACTACGCCCATAGCGGCAGATAGCTATTGTATTTCCTTATCTATATGTAAACGGGTGCTATAAAAGCTTATGGGCAAGGATAGACTGCCGTAATACGGTATACAGGAGAGCAATTCGGCGGGCAAAGGTGGGCAAGATTAGCGGCCTGGTTAATAGCGCTCAGGGCGTGAAGATCATCTTTCTCCATCTCATCAATATCTTCAAGAGTAATGAAGATGGTGTGTTTTCTCCGCCAACGGTTTAAAATAGAATTTCTGTAGTTTGATACGCCGTTATAAAAATACAAATCTTTATCGTAGACAGATTCTGCATGACAAGGATATATCATGTGGTATAAGTGAAAAATCTCCTGGAAGCTGAAAATAACTTCCAGGGTATCCGAATCCCAATCGCCATTGCTCAAAAGCGTGTAGAATGTTGGTTTTCTATACCTTTGCATCCAAACGTCATTGAAATAGCGATCTGTGCAAGTCTTGAAATATTCCGGGTCTACTGTGCTAAAGCCTCCGCTTTCAGGTATGTAAATTCCGTAGGTCGAATGTATGGTGTAGGCAACATTTGCCGGTGTGTCGGGCTCTGCATCGCGTGTCATGACAACAGGGCTGAAAAAAAAGATAATTTTATCATCCTTTAATCCAAAAATAACCCGGAGTCCCCTGATCTGTACATCGCAGGGATTTCCTGGCAATTTTGCAAAGAGGCTAAGGAGTGCCTGCATATTGATGATCTCCGGCTCGCTGTTTAATGGCTTAAGCTTTTCTTCTTTGTTATACCTGAGGTAGTCGTTAAACTTTCTCCGCTCTTCCTCTACCTGGTCGTAATTCTTAATAAAATCTTCCATATAGATTTGATCCTCTCTTAAAGCTGTAAAATCTACACATGGCCCGGGGTTGATTTGTGTTTTCATAGTGATTTGTTTTTTTAGTTGAGTACAAATATGACCCGAAACGGCACATCACGCAAGCGACCACGAAGGTTAAAATTCCGGGGCGGGAAGGGAGATTTTCCCCCTCTGATTTCCGTAAATGGCGGCTATAATTTTGTAACAAGCTGAGAAAAAAATTCAACCGGACGCATTTTTTAAATTTTCTTGCCTCGATTACAATCCCTTAGGACAGGCAACTTAGACGGTTTTAACCGTTTGTAAACAGATACATCCAACTACAAATAGTTTCCAACCGAATAACCTTTGGAGGTTGCCATACCTTTGTGTCGGCAGTTTGATGAAGCGCTTCAAAACAATCAAAGGGCTTAGTTTATAGAAAATCATTATTAATTTTTAAAAAAGAAAACATCATGAACACATTGAGAAACCGCGTACAGTTAATCGGAAATTTAGGCACAGCCCCGGAAGTAAAAACCATTGCCGGAGGCCGTAAAATGGCGAAGATCGTGATCGCCACGAACGAAACCTACAAGACGCAGAAAGGCGAAAAAGTAACCGAAACCACCTGGCACAACCTCACGGCCTGGGGCAACCAGGCAGAGATTGCCGAAAAATACCTTCAGAAAGGCTCTGAAATTGCCGTGGAAGGAAAACTGAAAAACAACATCTATACCGACAAGGAAGGCATCAAACGCTACACGACTGATATCGAAATCATTGAATTTGTGATGCTAGGCAGCAAGAAATAGGTTCTCCCCCGAACCAGTAAGAGGCGCCCACCTGAGATTTTTTCAGGTGGGCGTTTTTTTAGTTCCTTTCTCCCAACTAAGGAAAAAGCTGTTACATTCGTTGCCATAAAAACACAACTATGTACAAAGAACATTTATACAAAAACCTGGAACGTGAGATCGTCCTGTTGAAACAACTTGCCAAAGTCATCGAAGAAAAAGACCTCGACTTCCGCCCGCACGAAAAATCAAGAAGCAACATCGAGCTGATGCGCTACCTCTCCGGCCTGGGCGCCAACATGCTGCGCTGGTTCATCGACAACGACCTTAGCCCCGAAGAATGGGTAAAAATCCGTGAGCATCAGAAAACACTCACCATCGAAAATTTTCCTGCCAGGCTCGATGAACAGCTGGCAACCATCAAACGCTACATGGACGCTATTTCGGAAGAAGACCTGCTGACGAAAGAAGTGACCCTGCCTTCTAAAGAACCCATGCTGCTCGGCATGGCCATCATGAATGCACCTATGAAATGGCTGGCCTCTTACCGCCTGCAGTTATTCGTCAACTTAAAACAAAACGGCCATGACTACCTTTCCACGAAAGAAGCCTGGACCCTTATTGAGGCATAATGCATTTAACCACATAGGCACATAGAGAAGATCGTTTCGTGACCTTAAGAGATTCCGAAACAAGTTCGGAATGACGCCGATATTTTACGTTTTGCCTGACAACTATCCAAACTATGTTTTCTCTATGCCTATGTGGTTACTGAATTTTTCAAACAAAAAAAGACCGGCATTCAACCGGTCTTTTCAATTTTGTTGTGTGTGAAAATTTATTTCACCACCATGATTCCGTTTGCCAGGAAGCGGATCTCTTGTTTAGGCTGGGTGATAGCGTCGATCTCTGATTGTGGCTTTTTAGCATCTTCGGCATAATGCTTCAGCTCCGATACAGACGTGGTTTTGGTAAAGGCAATGCCTTCGAGCACCACCGTTTTTCCTTCGATTTCCGTTGGCACGAAAAATCCGTAGTCTTTCATTTTTACAAAAGCGGTTGTTTTATCGTCGATGATGAGGTTCATCCAGCAGCCTTTTTTAGCGCAGGAGCTTTCTACTTTGGCTTTTACTTTTACGGCCAGGGTATCTTTTGTTTTCAGCATGGCCGGAATTTCTGAAATATTGATGGCTCCTGCTTCGCTTACTTTGGCACCGTAGGTATCACCCGGCTTGGCATGGCCTGCCGGCGGCTGGGCGTTGATCAGGAAAGCACAAAGCATCAGGGCAAGGGTTAAGGTCAGTTTTTTCATGGATAGGGTTTTAATGAATCGCCCCTAAAGATACAAAAAACAGTCTTATCCTCATAACCCTGATTCCGGTAGTTCAAATTTATTGACGTCGGTTATTTTCGGGCTGTCAAAAAAAGAATACCTTCATCGTCCAACAGACCGGCAATTTTCGGGTCCGCATGCTGCCGGCAATACACCGTATTATGAAATTACACCTTACGTTTCTTCTGCTGCTCTCCGGCATCTTTTCAGCGCTATATGCGCAAAGCAACAAGCTCAACGATGCAGATTTCATTATCCGCGACAGTGTACACATCCCTACCCGCAGCGGTATTGATATTTCGGCGATTGTGGTCCGCAAGAAAACCAATACCTCACCCCTGCCCGCCGTGCTATTTTACACGACTTACTTCCAGGGACCGAAAGACAGCTATTTTGGAAAATTATCTGCCGACAGGGATTATGTAGGAATTGTGGCTTACGCACGGGGCATTCGCAGCAATCTGAACGACTATGCGCCTTATGAGCATGAAGGGACCGATGTGTATGACATCATCGACTGGATCAGCAAACAGGATTGGTGCAACGGCAGCGTAGGCATGTACGGAGGCAGCTACACCGGCTTCTCGCAATGGGCTATAGCCAAGCACCTTCACCCGGCACTCAAAACCATTGTGCCGCAGGTAGCCGTGATGCCGGGATTCGACATGCCGATGGAAAACAATGTGGAAACCAATAACGGCCTGTCCTGGGCCAGTGATAATATTTATAAAAATCCTCCCATCCGCAGAGACCTCCCTTTTATCTGGTACGAGAAAGGCACTTCCTACAGGAGCCTCGATAGCCTGGCGGAAATCAACAATCCGGTGTTCCGGAAATGGCTCCAACACCCGGCCTATGATGCATACTGGCAGGCCATGGTACCTACACCGCAGGAATACGCCAACATCAACATCCCGGTATTGTCAACCACAGGTTATTACGACGGTGCGCAGATCGGGGCCTTACAGTATTTCAGGCTGCACACGCGTTACAACAAGCAGGCGAATCACTATTTCGTGATTGGCCCCTACGACCACTGGAGCGGGCAACGCAAGCCCACAGCCAAACTCATGGACTATGCCATCGATTCGGTTGCAAACATCAGCATGATGGAGCTGGCCTGCCAGTGGCTGGACTATGTCCTGAAAGGAAAAGAAAAGCCTGCCCTGTTGAAAGATAAGGTCAACTTCCAGGTAATGGGCGCCAATACCTGGAAGCATGTGCCTTCCCTGCAAGCCATGAATAATGATACGCTGAGATTCTATCTGAACGCGATGAAATCCAAAGATCATTACCTGCTTTCGGCAGCGAAGCCAAAGGCTGAAACTTTTATCACACAAACTGTCGACTTCAAAAACCGTAACGATCAGAATAATTATTTCACGCCGAGCATTGTCTTCGATTCACTGGATGCCAGCAACGGCCCGGTGTTCATGACACAGCCCTTTGAAACATCCTTTCAGATGAACGGCTCCTTCACCGGCAACCTGTTTGCCGCCATCACTAAAAAAGACATGGATGTGTCCCTGGCTTTGTATGAGCTGATGCCCGACGGGCGCTACTTTTTCCTGACCCGCTATGTGGGAAGGGCCAGCTATGCAAAGAACAACAGCCAGCGGCAATTGCTGAAACCCGGCAAAAAAGAGTCAATCCCTTTTGAGAACACCCGCTTCGTCAGCAAGCAGATCAGCAAGGGAAGCCGCTTGGTAATCCTGCTGAACATCAACAAGCACCCCTTCGAGATCATCAACTATGGCTCAGGGAAAGAGGTAGCCGATGAGACGATGAAGGACGCGGGCGAGCCCTTGAACATCAAATGGTACGGTGAAAGCTTTATTAAAATCCCGGTCTGGAAGGAGTAAAGTCGTGGATTAGAAATCTGCGACAACGGACAACAGGGGCACTAATTTTAAATCAGATCATTGGGGCGTGCCCGACGGGCCGGGCTGTCGCTACTCGCTCTTTATTCCGCTATCGCTCCATAAAGGAGCTCAGACATCCCGATAGCTATCGGGACGCTCCATCCCTCACGCAACCGTCGCCCTTATTGGTGACATCACCAATAAGGATGTGCAAACCCTAGTCATCATGCCCTTTGGCATTTTTGATCTTTTGCTGCAAATACAACTGCTCTTCTTTTTCCATCTCCAGCTTCAACGAATCGCTGATGTCTTTTTCTCCGAGCCTGTCGAGGTTAGGCTTGCCGGCATTGACCCAGGCGGTATACCAGATGCTGCCCACCATGATAATGCTCTCGCGCATGCGGCGCTCCACCTGCCCTTTGATCATCTGGTCGTAGCGGTTGGTATACTCCACCGAATATACTTTCATCATCAGGTTGCCACGGTTCTCGTAGGCATATTTCTGATCGGACGGAAATTCCTTGTTCAGGGCTGCCTCAAACTTCAGCACGCTGTCCACCGCCATGTGGCTGTCGTGTACTATTTTCCAGGCCGACTTGATGGGTGAATCGACGTAACGGGCGCGCCCTACGAAGTAATCGTAATCCTCGGCTTTCAGTTCCGGAATGCGGCTTTCCCAGAATCCGTGAATGCCGCGTTGCCCGGTCATCTGCCCGTTGTAGTTCTCGGTGGTATGCAAGGGCACATGCGCATCGGCCACATAGTGCCCCAGGTCGGCGCTGTAGTGCAGGATGAGGTCGAGGTTCTCGTCCTTAAAAGCATTCATCAATTTGTAATAATGTTTTTCGATCTGCCAGGGCACAATGCCATAAGCCATCAGCGTATCTTCGGAATACTTTGCCACCGCCGCTTTCCAGAACTTCGGCACACTATCGAAGGCATGCTCGCCGTAATGATCGATGTCGATGTAATGCCTCGGTGCCTCGCCTTCTACTCCGTAACGGCGCTTATCAGGGTCTACGGCATGGTTGGTTATGAACTCAATATGTTTCTTGTAAAAGCCCACCATTTCCGGCGGTAGCGTAAACACCGCCATCCGGTTGATCCGCTTATGCCCGTAGAACCCCCAGGAGATGGAAGATTGCTGAGGCAGAAGGAATACCATCCCTAAGGCCATCAGAGTAATGATACTGATTTTTTTCAAACGCATTGTTCTATAATTTTATTCCCATCACCAGCACGTCATCCACCTGTTCGTAATTGGCTTTCCAGTCGGTAAAGGCCCGGTTGATGGCTTCCTGTTGTTCTTCGGCCGGCAAAGCGGCAACCGATACCAGGAGCTGCTTGAGGTTCTTCGACATGAATTTTTTGCCTTCTCCTCCGCCAAACTGATCGGCATAGCCATCTGTAAATATAAATAAAGCATCGTGCTTTGCCAATGGAATGGTGCTTGTGTGAAACTCCATATCGTCGGGCGTAAAGCCCGCAATAGCGGTTTTATCAGACTTGTATTCCAGCAGCTCGGGTGTTGCTCCCGGCATGCCGGGAACTGCGCCCCGCAACAGGTACAAGGGCCTGTTGGCCCCGGCAAACTGCACTTCCGTATGCGAGGCGTTGAACTTTAAAAGGGCCATGTCCATGCCATCCTTTTGTTTGGAGGCATCGGAATGCTGCTTCAAAACCTGCTTAATCTGTCTATTCAAAAAAGACAGGATCTTTCCCGGCTCAGTGATCTGCTTCTCATAGATGGCCTGCACGATCTTATCCATCCCGATAATGCTCATCAGAGCGCCCGGAACGCCATGCCCGGTACAATCGGCAGCGATGCAGTAAAAGTCCTCTCCCACTTTGCCAAACCAGTAAAAATCGCCACTCACCACATCCTTGGGCTTATAGTAGACGAAGCTTTGGGCGAAGCTGCTTTTCAATTCGCTGAGGTCGGGAAGAATGGCCTGCTGAATGCCTTTGGCATATTGGATGCTGTTGTCGATCTCCTGCTTCTTTTCTGCAATCACCTGGTTCCGGGTTTCCAGCTCCAGGTTCACGAGCTGCCGTTGCTTGTTCTGTCTGTAGAGCAACACCACAATGACAATAACCACGAGCCCCACCGACAGCAGAACAATGATAAAATACGTATTCTTCTTGTTCCTGAGCTCATGGATCTCATTGGTTTGCCTGAGCTGCGCAATATCCGCCTCCGATTTTTCGAGCGAGTAGCTGCTCTGCAAATTGCTGATGCTGGTTGAATAAGTTTCCTTATCCAGCTGTTCTTTCAGCTCCACATAAGCCTCATAGCGATCATAGGCCTCTTGATAGTTCCCGAGCTTATACTGTGCTTTTGCCAGGCCATTCATCGCCAGCAGCCTGGTATCCTTGATATCGTGCCGCACATTATAATCGTAAACCTGTTTAAACTTTGCTTCGGCTTCCTTTACCTTTCCCAGCTCCAGCTCGCACAAGCCCATGTTGAGGGTACAGATCATCATGCTGGCCGAATCGCCCACCCTGCGGTGTACCTGCATACTTTTTTCATTGTAAAAGCTGGCCGATTTAAAATCTTTTTCGGAATAGAACAGATCGCCCAGGTTCCCGTAAATGCGACCCATTTCGCCGTAGCGGCCCGAAATTTTGGCCAATGCAATGCCTTTGTTGAAATAGGCCATCGCCGAATCGAAATAGGGATTTTTGTCATCTGCCCGTCTTCTGCCGGAGTAGTAGCTGGCCAGAGCATTGTAGATCTTGAGCAGGCCGGCCGTGTCCTTCAGGCTATTGTAGATGGCATAAGACCTGTAGAGGTAATGATCTTCCTTATAATTCTGTTGCTGGATGCAAAGAATCCAACCGATATTATACATGGAAAAGGCAAGCCCGCGCTGATCGTGCAGGGAATCGTTGATCCGGTAGGCTTTAAAATAATGTTGCTGGGCTTTGTCGTAGTCGGAATGAAACCAGTAGGCATCCGCCATACAGTTGTAGGCTGCCACCTCTCCCTTTACATAATTCAGCTTCCTGGAGAGCTGCAAAGCTTCCGTTGCATAGGAGATGGACTCCTTAAAACCGTAATTGCTGAGGTAATAAGCCAGATCGATCAGTTTCCCGAAACGGATGGTATCTTCTGAGGTATAGTGGGAAAGCTCTGCTCTTAATTTGTCTACATCCGATGGTCGCTGGGCAGGACCCTGTATGGACATACCAGTTAATACAAGGATATACAAAAACCGGAACCGACACATACAGTACTAAGATATAAAAAATATACAAAATGAATTGTTTTTAACAATTGGATCTTTCTTATAACAAAGAACTGCAAGGTCGTCTGGCTTTAGCGGGGGATTTGCCGGTTATCACCGGTAGGTTCAAATGTAACACTACGAAAATAATCGGGCTATTTTCGTAGTGCCATTGTGATTACATGCCGCCCAATAGTAAAGTAATTTTGTTCATGGTGTCGTAAGTTTTAGTTAACATAAAACTACAATTATTGGAAGCCTACGAATAGAGGGGCGCCCCCTCAAATCATTTTTTTGCCGGCCAAACATAAAAAACCCCGTATGAATCTAGTCATACGGGGAGTGAACAGTAGCTTTGGATTATTAAGCTTTGGCTTCCTGTGCCGCTTTGATTTTTGCCTTGATGTTTTCAGTGGTAATGGAATTCGGCCTTTCGATGGCTGAACCTGTTGCCCTGTCCCAGATCAGGCTGGCCAGTACGCCTAAAGCCCTTGATACGCCGAACAATACAGTATAGAAATCGTACTCGTGCATGCCGTAGTGTACCAGAAGTGCCCCGGAGTGCGCATCCACATTGGGCCATGGGTTTTTGATCTTGCCGGTAGATTCGAGGATCGGAGGCGCGACTTCGTATACCATTTGTACAATCTCGCAGATGTTATCGTGCTTGATATAGGTTTTGTAGAAATCCTGCTGAGCGGTGAAGCGCGGATCGGTTTTACGCAGTACAGCATGTCCGTAGCCCGGAACTACTTTTCCTTCGGCCAGGGTCTTTTTAATATACTCCGCGATCTGCTCTTTGGTTGGCAATCCGCCACCGAGGTTTTCTTTCAGCTCCATGATCCAGCTCAGCACTTCCTGGTTGGCAAGGCCGTGTAAAGGACCAGCCAGACCATTCATGCCTGCCGCAAAAGCCAGGTAAGGATCGCTCAGGGCAGAGCCTACGAGGTGCGTGGTATGTGCCGATACGTTTCCTCCTTCATGATCCACGTGGATGGTGAGGTATAAACGCATCAGGCGTTTCATATCGAATTCTTCGTAACCCAGCATGTGAGCGAAGTTTGCCGCCCAGTCGAGCTTATGATCAGGCTCTATGTGAGCACCGTTTTTATATTTACGACGGTAGATGTAAGCTGCTACTCTCGGTAAGCGGGCGATGAGGTTCATCGAATCCTCGTAGACATAATCCCAGTAATCTTTTTTATTGATGCCTTTCGCATAAGCCTTTGCAAATACGCTTTCGGTTTGCATCGCCATCACCCCTACCACAAACTGTGTCATCGGGTGTGTATCCACCGGTAATTTTTCGATCACATCAAACACGTGCTTCGGAACGTTGCTGCGCTTCTGCCACTCGTTGGTGATAAAGCTCACGTCTTCCTGTGTCGGCAATTCGCCTACCAGCATCAGGTAAAAAATTCCTTCCGGCAGAGGCTCTGTTCCTCCCGGCGCTTTTGGCAGACTCTTGCGAAGCTCCGGAATAGAATACCCTCTGAAACGGATCCCTTCTTCGGCATCCAGCTTCGATGTTTCCGTTACCATTCCTATCATTCCCTTCATACCCTGGTAAACCTGGGCCACGGTATACTCTCCTAATTTCAGATCACCGTGATTCTTGATAATGTCTTTAATTTCTGCCGCCAAAGGCACTGCTTTCTCGCGGAATTTATCTTTTAACCTGTCCATCTTTTTACACTGTTTAATTAACCACGTAAATTTATACAGTGTATTGATTTAAACAAACTTTATTTATACTATTTTTAAATTATTTGGTCTAATCTTAAAAGCGGAGAGCGGAACAGGCAGATGATTTAATGGTTTGATAAAATTCCCTGAACCGCTACTTTTTACGGAGCTTTGCCTGGCCTTCCGCTTTGGCCTGCACCGGGATGTTGGACTTGTGATAGAAGCTGTTTTCGTCCAGTTGTGCTTTCACGTCGATGTGATAAGGCAGCTCATCGTTGGTAAGGTATTTCCAGGCGGTTTTCACGATCCGGTTTACCTTTACGGTCACAGGTATTTCTACGCGGGTCTCCGACAAAGGCTTCACCCGTATGGGCGTATTATAAACGCCGTCAGACGTCACCAGGTTTTCGCCAAGCTCCAGGTGGTAGCTGATCCCGTGAATGTTGAGGTCCAGCAATTCGCCTTTGTTGATAATGGTTACAGCAACCCTGAGGTTCACGGTTTTATCAGCCACACTGATCTTATCGAGCTCCAGCCTGTTCACCTTGATTTCTGGTGGAACCGGCACTTTGATCTTTACACGCTTGGAAACGGGGATCTTCGCATGGCCGAACACCGTATTATAAACGATATAGGAATCCATTTCGAGATAGGTGGAATCCTGCTTTTGCAGGGATTTTACGGTATGCATGGTTTTGCTGATCGGAATTTTCAGGGGAAGCTTGAAGGTATTGACATCTCCGGCTTTCTGCCGGATGTTCAGCACCTGGGTCTGGTTGAACAACAGGGAATCAGCCAGGACGATTCTATAGAAAAGCGTATCCAGGTCGAGCTTGAAGATACTTTTGTTTTCGAGCAGCATATCTACATCCACGTAGGCTGTATCGTTTTCGATGGTGGCATTCACGAGCGTAATGTCGTCGAGGTCGGGCAATACCAGCTTCAGACCTTTTTTCGGATTAAAGAAGATGGCGATAATGCCTATACCGATCAGAAGGACGATCACAATGGCGATGATCCATTTTTTTGCTTTTCCTTTACGTTCCATACAGTGTCATAATCAAATTTGTTGCCTGCACTTACGTTGTACAAGACTAAGTTGCGCCGGTATAATGTCATTCAGTAATGAAGTTTTCTATTACTTTTATTTTTTGGGCGCCCGGGCGGGCTTTCCGTTCCAATTCCCGCGTAAAGAACGGCGCGGGAGATTTCCATTACTCCCGATAGCTATCGGGACCTTCACGCCGTTTTTCTCAAGTTTGTGTATTTACGCTCCATTCTGAAATAGCTCTGCGCCAGGGATACGGAAGGCTTGGTTCCTTTACGCGCCTGTTCTTGCGCGGTAAAGAACCGGAGCGCAGCGCAGCCTGAAGTAGCCCGCCCGGGCGTCCAAAAAATAATTACCGTAAATTAATGATTATAGACAATCGGCATGAGAATGCCCCTTCTCAAAGCATCTTCAGGCGCTCTTCCTCCAGGTCGATCTGGTAAAGCTGGTCCCGGATGAGCTCTTCATCAATCGCCAGATCCTTGTTCAGCTCTGTCAGGTATTCGCGCTGGCTGTCCAGCATCTCTATGAAAATCGCTTTGGTCTGGGCATCCATCCAGCCGTCATCGCTTGCTTTCGCTTTTTCTTCCCAATGCTTCATCAGTTGCCGCATTCCGGCGTGGTCCTGCAGACCGCCCTCATATTTGTTTTTGAGAAATCGATTGATATGTTCCCGCAGCCCGCGTTTTATTTTTTGCTTTGCAAGCTCTTCCGATTCTTCGTTTACCGGATCGAATAAGCGGCTGCGCGTGATAAAATAAGGAAGCGTAAGCCCCTGCACCAGCAAGGTAAGCAGGATGACGACGAAGGTAATGAACAGGATGAGGTTCCTGTAAGGAAATTCGGTGCCGTTGTCGAGGCTCACGGGTATGGCTAATGCGGCTGCCAGCGACACGACGCCACGCATTCCCGTCCAGCCCAGCAGGAGCGGTAGCAACAGTCGTCTGCGCCGGGAACCGCCGCCGGGTGCCACGCTGGGGCGAAAAATCAATGTTGCCACCAAAGCAGCATAGGAGCTGATGATGCGGGCAAGGACCAGCACCACCGTTACCAATACGCCATAGCCAATGGCGGTAGATAAGGGAATGCCTTTGGCATGGAGGCCATTCACAATTTCGGGAAGCTCAAGGCCGATCATGAGAAACACGATCCCATTGAGGATGAAGATAAAACTCTCCCACACGCTATAGCCCCGGACACGGCTGGAAGCATTCAAAAATAAGAGGCGCTGGTTCGACATCAATAAACCTCCGCTCACCACGGCAAGCACTCCGGAGCTATGGACCTGCTCCGTGATCCAGTACATAAAATAGGGCTCGATGATGGTCAACGCTATATCCGAAGGAGCATCTGTGGGTAAGCGTTTGTGCATCTGAACAAAGAGCCATCCGAGCAGCAGCCCGATGCCGACTCCGCCAACAACCATCCACAAAAAGCTCAATGCCGCTTCGTGCCAGATAAACTGGCCGGTGCCAACCGTCACCAGGGCAAAGCGGAAAATGATCAATGAGGACGCATCGTTCAAGAGGCTTTCGCCCTCCAGGATGGTGGCGGTGGACCTCGGGATCCTCACAAATTTCATAATGGCGCCGGTGCTTACCGCGTCGGGCGGCGACACGATGCCTCCCAGCAAAAAGCCCAGCACCAACGGAAAGCCGGGAATAAAATAATTGGTAACTACCGCTACGGACAGTGCTGTGAAAAACACCACCAGGAAAGCAAAACTCCCGATAATGCGCCACCATTTTTTCATCTCCTTAAAAGAGATCGACCAGGCTGCCTCAAACAGCAAAGGTGGCAGGAAAATGAAAAAAACCAGGTCGGGATTGACTCTCACCGCCGGAAGGCCCGGCACAAAGCTGATGAGCAGCCCGGCTACCACCAGTAAAATAGGATAAGCGATCCTGAGCTTAGAGGCCCACATTTCCAAAAGTACAATGGCCGCAATCATGGCCAGTAAAAAGGGTAAGATACTATGCATTAAAACAGGTATTGATGGTTGTATGAATGAGCGAACACGAAATAAAGATACATACACTTTCGTAATTTCATACATCATCTGAAAAAAGCCTGCCCTCTCATCAAGGCAGGCTTTTGTAAGTGTATGAATTGATTTCCGGATCTTATAAATCCCGTTTTAAATCATTCCCTTTTTCATCTAGTTAATGCTGTAAAAGAAGCTCCTCAATTCATCAGCGAAAACGTTCGGTACTTCCAGCGCGGCGAAGTGCCCACCCTCCTTCATTTTCCGGAAGCTCACGACATTGACAAAACGTTCCGCCCATTCTTTTGGAAACTGCGCTTCTCGCGGAAACAGGGCTATACCGGCAGGCACCTTCGATTTTTGCAATGGCTGCGCACCCGACCATTGGGCCATGGCATCTGCCTTATACATCCTCATAGAGGTGGCTACGGTTTGCGTGGTCCAATAGATCATGATATTCGTGAGCAGCTCATCCTTGCCGCCAAACGCCTGCTCAATCATTTCGGGAGAAGCACCGGCATTGGTAAAGCTGAGAACCCAGGCGGCAAGTC
This sequence comes from Hydrocarboniphaga daqingensis, assembly GCA_943362175.1. Lineage (GTDB taxonomy): Bacteria > Bacteroidota > Bacteroidia > B-17B0 > Aurantibacillaceae > UBA4416. The sequence goes on from CALRIU020000003.1 coordinate 259,767, forward strand.
CGGCCGGCGAATCATTCAGGCCATAAGCCAGCGACTGTGGCTTGGTAGCCTGCACCATGGCATAAGCGCCTTCGCTGTACCACCATTGCTGTACAAACTGTGCAAATTGTTTTTCAGCTTCCGTCATGGTGCTGGGATCTTCCTGCCCCATCGGGTAACCGATGTCCGTAAAATGCACACCCGCTACCACATCCGGATATTTTGACGCCAGGGCTTTGGTTACGCCCATGCCCACATCGCCGCCTGCCGCATAAAATCTGGAATAGCCGAGGTTTTCCGTCATCAGCGTTTTCCACAAATCAGCTACCGCCTCGCTCGTCATGGCCGTTTTATCAGAGAAGCCAAAACCAGGAATGGATGGAATGATCAGATCAAAGCTTTGCGCGCCTTCGGTGAGGAGCGGAATAATCTTCTGAAAGCGCAGGTAGCTATCCGGCCAGCCATGTGTGAGCACCAGGGGCCTGGCATCCTTTCCTTTTCCTTTGATGTACTGAAAATGGATCTTTACGCCGTTTACCTCTGCGATGTACTGAGGATACTTGTTAAGCGCCTCCTCCTGCTTACGCCAATCGTATTTCGTCAGCCAATAGTTTACCAGGTCCTTCAGATACGCTTCATTGGTTCCGAAGGTCCAGCCTGAGCCATCTGCTTCACCGGGCCAGCGTGTGTTTTTCAAACGGCTTTGTAAATCATCCAACACCTGTTGGGAAACCGATACTTTAAATTCCGATACGTTTTTCATGCTTGTGTTTTTTTTAGTTTGTGAATACAGAATGCCTGAGTTCAGTAAGAGTGATACGAGAAGAAGATGCAGCTGCTTTGTCATAGTTTTAGGTTTTAGTGTTTTACTGAGACAAAGATAGACATGCTATATCCGGCCCATTAGGACGGATGTCGGAAGAAATGGTCAAAAATTCGGTAGGCGGTATTTTTTATACCGGGGAAGGAGAAATGGCACTATAGTTTACGGTACTCTCCGGGCGTAGAGCCGGCAAGCTTTTTAAACGACTTGCCAAAATGAGAAGCGTCGTCGTAGCCCAGCCAGTGCGAGATTTCCTGTATGGAGAGGGAGGTTTGTTTCAACAGGCTTTTCGCTTCCATGATCACATATTCATCGATGAAGGCTTTGGCCGACTTACCCACTTCCACCTGCAGGATCTCGCTGAGGTATTTGGGCGTGATGTTCAGCTGAAGGGCATAGTAGGCTACTTCTTTGTGCTCCGGAAAATGCTCTGCCACCAGCTTCCGGAAGGCGCTTGTGACTTTTTCCCTGTTGGAGCTCCCGGTGTTCTGAGATGAACCGTTGTGGCCGGCATGAAAGGAACTGGCCAGCATGATGATCGCATACACAATGCCGGGAATGGCCTCCTTCTCTTCTTTCAGCTCTTTCAGCAGATCAAATAAGGCGGTCATTTTTTTCAGCTGCTCCTCTGTCAGCCCAATCACATGGTGCCCGCCATGAAAAAAGAAGGAGAGCGATTGTAAAAACGAATTGGTTTTCATATTCCCAAACAGCTCTTCCGTAAAATAGATGGTATCGTGCTCGGCCGTATAGTTTCCCGCCCATTGGCACACCAGCCCCGGGCCCACGGTGGTCAGGCTTCCGGCTTTGACTGTAAAGTCTGCACTTCCGATTTTAAACACATCGCCCTCTCCCGAATAGGTAATGCCCAGCCCATAAGCAAAGGTGCGGAAAGGAAAATTGACATGGGCATTTTTATAGGCATGCCTGTCGGCCAGGAAGAACGGTGCCTGGGGGCTATGGGAATTCTGGTGCTTCAGAAATTCGTAGAGGTTGAATGATTTTAAATTAAGTTTTCGTTGCATGCCGGTGTTAATTTATCCCTCAAATGATGTAGCGCCCGAGTGATCCAGACTCCTGTAAAAATAATTAATTCCAATGGATTTATCCGACCGGACGCATAAAACAGGACAGGGATTACCAGGCCTAAAACCAGATAAGGCAGCAAAAGCTTTAAGTAACGGTATAGCAGAAAGCGGATAACGATTGGGATTGGAAGCTTTTTGATATCTTTCCAATAGCGGAACAAAAAGATCAGCAATCCCCTGGCCAGTCTTTCCAGCCGGTTTCTATTATAATAGGTTTCAAAAGGAACATCTGTAATCAAAGCCTCATTGCTTTGCACAAGCCTTTTCTTTTGGCCGATGGTTGAAATGATCGCAAACAAATCATCGAACAGGATGTCGTTTGGAAATTCAACAAACACACTTCTTCTTTGCGCGTACAAGGCCCCGTGAATATTTAAGCTGGAGCCGGAGATGCTTTCATTGATGCATATAGAGTTCAGGACAGATCTTATAAAAGACCGCTTTCTTTTTCCGTCTGTATGGGATATCGTCGAGTTTACAACACCAATCTCCGGATCGTGAAAATAAAATGGGACGGTCAGGCTGATAATATAAGCGCCGGAATAAAGCTGGCCGATCGCATATCGGCGATGGTCAGGTGATTTTTCACTTAAAGATAAATCGCGATAACATACTCTGCTCCGGATTGGCTGTATATTCACTATAAATCTTATTCGTACTTCTCTGAATATAAAACGTAGACAGGATACATTCTGAAATTACAAACGTGCCTGATTCTGATTATAACATAAAGGTTACCTTAGGTATATAGATATGGGTTACTGTTTTATAACGGATCTTGCTGTTTCGTAACCTTGCTTATCCTGTACCCTGATCAGGTAAATGCCAGGATGTAATGCTGTCAGATCAATTTCAAAGCTGTTGCTGGCATCTAATTTTTCAGCCAATAATGCTCTGCCTGTCAGGTCAAAAACACGGTAAGCAACAACAGGAGTGGAGGATTGAATACGGATTGTTTTTTCTACCGGATTAGGAAAGAACACAAGCCTCTCATGTTCTTTTTCCTGCTTTTCCGTATTCAAGGTTACCCCGCAAACACCCACGGAAGGAAATGTGAGGTATTTAAAATGTCCCGGCCAGTTTGAAAACAAAACATTTCCATCCCTGGTAAAACAGTGCAGAAAATTCTCTGATTCAAATAGAGGGATAAGAAATTGTGTGCCAAAGCCCTGGGAAGTTCCTACTCCTTCGATAAGATAAACAACATTAGGATTTACGCCGTTGCCAAGCGTCCATACCCTATGAGGGTTTCCCGCCAAAGCAATCGTATATTGACTTGTCACCGTTAAATTTAATGAAGACTGGGCTACAAATGTCGGTGGATAGGGTTGGCCTACCACTAAATTAAAATCATATAACAGAGTATCCCTGTGAGACAACCTATCATACAAATACACTTTCCTCTGGGCTGTGTCTTGCCTGAAAATAACCCTTAAGCTAACCGGGTAATAATCTGTACCGGAAACAATAGTACCGGGAGGCGGAGGCGAGAGGTAGGTATTCAGCCAATTGCATACCTGCTGACCGTATAAGCGGTGATAGCTTATGGAGTTGATCACCGTATCCGTTCCAAAATACAAAGGGCCATCGCAGGTAGCAACCGGATGGTTCGGATAAGCATTATACAAGCCTGTTCCCTGCATCCAAACCGCATTGCTGTCAGGAATAGGGATGTAAGATTGAGCGGGAGACTTTAGGCAAAGTACAGTTGCTAGAAGTGTGAGTTGTAATAAATACTTCATATCCATAGTTTCGTTAAGGTAATAATTTTAGAGATGGCATGCCGGGAATTCGATAAAAAAATTATGCAACCCGCTACGCCGGATTTGAAATCCTGCATCTCTCAAAGCAAAAAAGCTTGTCCTGTACTATAAGACAAGCTTTTCAAATAACATATACGATCTATACTGCAACGTTGTGCTCTCTCAAAGCATCGTTCAATGACGTTTTGAGGTCGGTGCTTTCCTTACGTTTCCCGATAATAAGAGCGCAGGGCACCTGGTAGTCGCCTGCCGGAAATTGTTTGGTATAAGAACCGGGAATCACAACGCTTCTTTCCGGCACATAACCTTTCGTTTCAACCGGGGTACTCCCCGTTACATCAATGATCTTGGTGGACATCGTCAGGCACACATTGGCCCCAAGCACAGCTTCTTTACCAACACGCACACCTTCCACCACAATGCAACGCGAACCGATGAAGCAATTATCCTCTATAATAACGGGGGCGGCCTGAACCGGCTCCAGCACTCCCCCAATGCCAACACCTCCGCTGAGGTGTACATGCTTGCCGATCTGCGCACAGCTTCCCACCGTTGCCCAGGTATCCACCATCGTTCCTTCATCTACATAAGCGCCAATGTTCACAAAACCGGGCATCACAATCACACCTTTGGCAATATAGCTGCCATAGCGGACAATAGCTCCGGGAACGGTTCTGACGCCGGCTTCCGCAAAATTGGTTTTCAGGGCCATTTTATCATGATACTCAAAAGGCGTTAACTCCATCGTTTCCATTTGCTGAATGGGGAAATAAAGAATCACTGCTTTCTTAACCCAGTCGTTCACCTGCCAGTTTCCGCCTGTTTTTGGCTCAGCAACCCTCAATTTTCCCTGGTCAAGCTGGGCGATGATATCGCGTATAGCTTGTTGATTTGCAGGGTCTTTGAGGAGTTCGCGGTTGTTCCAGATGGATTCTATGAGAGATTGCATAAAAAAACGGTTAAAAATTGTTTGCAAGTTAACTAAAATATGTATATTTGCACTCCAATTTTTTGGATTGGTTGTGTAGCTCAACTGGATAGAGCATCTCACTACGGATGAGAAGGTTTGGGGTTCGAATCCCTACACGATCACAAAGTAAAACCCTTTGAAAGCAGAGGGTTTTATTTTTGAATACATGGTGAGGTAGCTCAGTTGGTTAGAGCATCGGATTCATAACCCGAAGGTCAGGAGTTCAAATCTCCTTCTCACTACGACGAGGCCGCCCGAAAAGGCGGCCTTTTTTATTTCTATCTCAAATCTCTTAAGATCCAGGTACCTTAGAACCTGCTCATTTTGGTGCATAATAACATATTGGTTATCCAAACAGCGTTTATCGGCGATGCCATCCTGGCCTCCTCGGTACTGGAAAAGCTGCACCTGTTCTATCCGCAGGCCAGGCTAACGATCCTTGTCCGCAAAGGAAATGAAGCGCTCTATGCCGAACATCCCTTCCTGCACGAGGTTTTGGTATGGAACAAAAAAGAAGGCAAATACAAAAGCCTGATGCAGCTGCTCAGGGTCATCCGCAACCGCCGCTTCGATACGGTGATCAACCTCCACCGCTTTGCCAGCTCGGGCTTCCTCACCGCCTTTTCGAAAGCACCTTACACCTCCGGCTACAATAAAAATCCGTTCTCCTTCCTGTTCAACCATAAATCGCCGCACAAGATCGGCGACGGAAGACATGAAGTGGAACGTTATAACGACCTCATCGAACCCATCACGGATAAAACCGTAGCCAAACCGAAATTGTATCCCAGCTTTAAGCAGTTTACGAAGATAGAGCCTTATGTACAGCAAACCTTCGTGTGCATGGCGCCTTCGTCGGTGTGGTTCACGAAACAGTTGCCGAAAGAAAAATGGATTGAGCTCTGCGATGCCGTTCCTTCGCATAAAACGGTTTACCTGCTGGGAGGCCCCGGTGACAAGGACTTGTGCGAAGAGATCAAAGCTAAAAGTACGCATGCTTCTATCCGGATCCTTGCCGGAGAATTATCGCTGCTGGAATCCTGCGAGCTGATGAAGCATGCGACGATGAATTATGTAAACGATAGCGGCCCCCTGCACCTGGCATCTTCGGGGAATGCACCCGTAACCGCTTTTTTCTGCTCTACCGTTCCGGCCTACGGCTTTTTTCCCTTGTCAGTAAAATCGGAGGTAATAGAAGTCAAAGACCTCTACTGCAAGCCCTGCGGCCTGCATGGCTATAAGACCTGCCCCGAAGGGCATTTCAGGTGCGGTAAAGACATCCTGTTACCAAAGCAATAAACCTGCGCTTAGCCGCCTTTATTTTCGCTGATCAATTTCAGCATCTTAGAATTGAAGGAAGAAAGCTTTGTTTCCAAAACAGAGAAAAATTCAAGATCGCCATGCTCTATCTCTCTGAGCGCTTTTTGCAAAACCACTTCTCCACTCCTGGTCAGCCTGATTATTTTTGCCCGCGTATCCGTTTCATGCCCCTGGCGCGTTATAAAACCCTTTTCTTCTAATGTGCGCAGTACTTTTGATACCATCATCCTGTCGGCATTGCTCTGTCTGGCTATATCAACCTGGGAGACTTCATTACTGGTTCTTGAAAGCCAGCCTAAAGCCGCTAACAACACAAATTGTGTATGAGTCAGGTCCAAAGGGTCTAACACTTTTTTTTGTTTACGCTGCCACAACATGGTTAGCTGGCCGAGCAAATAACCCGGGCTATCCTCCGGGCTTTTAAACTGAAATTCAATTTTTTTAGGCATAAGCTTTTTAAAGCATTTTTGAAGCTATTAAATTAAAATCATTTTGGTTAATTTCAAAGAAACCAAAACGAAAGGGATAACCCCAGCTTGCTTTATGTTTAATAAACTCCAGGTCGCCAATTAAAGGCAAAATAGAAATGTCCCTGCCTGGCATAAAATCAACACGGCGCCTCGAAGGACAAAAATCTTCCGATACCCGGAACTGGTATACCTCATCATCGCTTATTTTCCCTATCGCTGTAAATTCCTGGCATTTATCAGGCTTGCCTAAGGTTTGTTTACCTGAATAATAAATTACCACATCATCTTTTTTCATCCGCCTAAGGGGAGAGGATTTTCCGTGACATGCCTGTGCAATTCCTTCTGCCATTCCTTGTTTGACATGATCCTTCGAGGCCACGATCACCCAGTATTTTCTTTCTCTTATGCTCATGGCTTACACATTAAAATCTTGGCTGTAAAAAAGTAAGAACATAACCATCAGGATCCTTTACCATGATTGTCTTACCAAAAGGCGTTTCGTTAACCGAACCCAAAACCGGAACTTGTTTTTCGCCGAACTGAGTATGCAGCTCCTCTATGGTTCCATCGATAGCAAACCAAAACGAAGCACCGGCTCCTAAGGCTTTACCTTCCAGATCCCCCATGGGCTTTCTTATTGCAAAGCTCGCCTCCCCCTTATTGTATTTAAAGATACAGGCGTCAGGGTTTTGCATATCAGACGCTTCAAACCCTAATTTAGTTGTGTAGAAGGCTTTTGAGGCCTCCAAATCCCTCACTTGAAGAGAGACGAAATCCAATTTTCTCATAATTCTATTTTTTTGTTGTCACAAATATAATATACATAACAACAATATGCAAGTTTTTTTAATTTACCAAGTACACATGCTGTACTGCACTCTGCTATGGCCCTATACGTAATGTCTTGATCGGAATGGCGACTGAGATCGTAGCCAAACGCAAAGCTATTTCCAAAAGATTCTACAGGAGAACTTCTCACAGGGCTCTGTGAACCGATGCACGATACCGATAGAGTGAGTGGAATGAAAAGCCTGTAGCCTGCATGACTAGAAGACGGTGCGTATCAGATGCGGGAAACAGATTGCCCTGCCCCTACCTCAATAAGGCAAAGCTTCCCTGCCTTTTGATGTCTTTATTATCGGCATCCTTGCAGCTGATGATGTAAAAGTAAGTGCCGTCATTGCAGGTATTCCCGTTCACTTTTCCGTCCCAGCCCTGCGAAACATCGCTCCAGCTAAAGAGCTCGAGGCCCCAGCGATCGTAAACAACCGCACGGAAATCGGTGATGTTATAGCCTCTTACCTTAAACACATCATTCACCAAATCGTTGTTAGGCGTAAATACATTCGGGATCACCAGCTCCGGTGCTTCGTTCAGCACATGGATCACCACGGAGGCCTTGTCGCTGCAAACACCATCGCTTACGGTAATGGAGGCTGTATAGTCGCCCGCACTCGTGTAAGTTTGTGGAGGGACCGAAAAGCCTGTAGCCGTATTGCCATTCCCGAAGGTCCAGCTGTAACTTGTAGCCCCGGTACTGCCATTGGTAAATGTCACCGTCAGCGGCTTTACACCGCTCAATGGATTTGCCGTCAGCGCAGCATTTACCGGGAAGTTGTACACCACAATGGATTGAGAATACGTTCCGCAGCTGTTGGTGGCCATCACGGTGACGGTACCTCCTGTAGTGGTTACCACAGGCCCGGTCAGGCTGCTGTTCGACCAGGTATAGCTGGGAGGGTTGCCTTGTGAGCCTCCACCGGTGGCGGTCAGAGTGGCTGTTTCGTTCGGACAAATGGTCGTGCTGCTTGCTGAAACGATCAACGGATCGAGTGTAAAGGAAGTAACCACAGCCGTGGCCGTCGCATTACCACACAGGTTGCTCACACCCACCGTGTATATACCTGGAGCAGAGACTGTGATGGGATTACCGGTAGCACCATGACTCCACTGGTAGTTAGTCATATTACTGGAGGCTGTGAGTGTGGTTGTCATTCCGGGGCAAATTACACCGGCGGCAGGACTTACACTGATGGTTGGTGTGGTGCTCGCATTGATCTGTATAAACGAAGTGGCTTGCCCGCAGGAATTGGTAACCGTGGCAGAGTAGGCGCCGAAGCTGTTTATCACAATACTGGGGGTGGTAGCACCTGTGCTCCAGTTATACGTACCGGTGCTACCATTCAGCGACAGCGTAGCCGCTTGCCCACTGCACAAGAGCGTGCTGGTAGAAACAATGGTAAGCGTTGGAGCAGCGGAGCCTGAGCTCACGGTTGCCGTTTGGGATGCAGAGCCACAACTATTGGATACCTGTACCGTATAAATGCCCGGCGCATTCACCTGTATGCTGCTGGTATGCGCTCCCGTACTCCAGGTGTAAGTTACGGCTGCGCTGGCATTCGCCGTCAACGTCACATTCTGCCCGGTGCAGATGGTCACAACCGAAGGGCTTACCGTAACGGTTGGCGCTAAGCCAATCGTGAGGAGAACACTGTCCCGCACACTCGTGGTCTGCGTACCGCAGGCTTTGATCAGGTTAACGTATAACTTCACGGTACCATTATCACCTGCTCCGGGAGTATACGTCGTGGTTAACGAATTGGAAGGAACAAAAGAGCCGCCGGCTCCGGCCCCTAAAGTCCATTGTACAGAGGTATACGCTCCGGAAGCTGTCGCTGTAAAGCTTTGTGTGCCATTACCACAAATAGACTGGTTGGCACCGGCATCTACCGTAAGAGGAATGTAAGGCGCCTGGCAACCATGATTGACGTAGCTGGCTACGCCCGCCGCCGTAAATTCTACCGCACCACCGTCCTGTGCGCCGATAGCACCATTCTGCATCACGAGCAAGGCCCTGTCGTAGGTGACAGCATCCGTGCATCCTGCGGGGATGCTAAAAGTCATCGACAGCGTTCTTGTTCCGCCACCTGCCTGGTAATTGGCAAAATGCCCTGCCGTATTACCGGCTGTTTGAAACAAGACAATAAGCGTATCGGTGAGTCCCGCAAAACTTTGTGCCGTGGTATTAAATGCTGTGCTCGTGATGAGCAATACTTTAGAATGTGCCGGCAACACCCCCGCTACCGGCTCTTTCAGAAAGCCGCAGCCCTGGATGGTGGCATTAATAGAGGTAATGGCAGCAGCTGTAGAGGCATTCTGCGTAAGACCAAGCCAGCTGTTATTAGGCCAGTTCACGCTTAAATTAGCCGTATTCAGTGCTGTATTTCCTACCTGGAAAGTCACCATTTCATTCTGCCCTTCCTGAGAACCTGCACAGGCGTCTACCAGGATGCTCTGGATCTCAAAACACTGTGGCTTTAAGGCTGTAACGAAAAAAATGGATATGATCAGTAAAAGGTGTTTCATGATGATGGTATATTAGGACAAAAAATTTATTGATTTGTTATGGCGACTTTGATATTCTGCGCCTTATCCGGCGACGTTATTCTCACGCTGTAAATTCCACTGGCGATATGGCTAACCGGAATCGCTTCCCTGCTCCCGCTGATTGTGGCATCTGCCAGCCTGTTTCCCGACAGGTCATATAAACCGATCACGGAGCCGGCAGGCACATCGCCCCGTAGCTGAACAATCAGTTCCCCGCCACTCTGATAGGCAGTACCGGTCCAGCTTGCCGCCTGGTTTTCCAATGCTACCATGTGATAAAATTTCCGGGCCCCGCTCTTCTCAAGGGTCGAGAGCCGGTAATAGGTCATATCCTTTCCCGGCAAGGGATCAGAAACCCTATAATCCTTAACCGCTTCCAAAGATGTCGAAAGCTCTACTTTTCTCAGCTCCGTAAAGTCCATTCCGTTCTCGCTTCTCTCCAGGATATAAGCCCCGATACGCTCTTCCTGTGCTGCTTTCCAGCTGACGGTATTTTCCGTGCCATTGTTCTGTGCCTGAAAGTCGAGGAGCTCCACAGGCAATAACGAGCAGGCCACATTGTTGGTAACCGTTTGATTGGTAAAGAATATCACCTGCACATCATCGATGGCCAGGTGCGGATCGTTCTGCGAATCATCAGGGTCGTTCCAGCGGATCAGCAGATAGCTGTTGTTGGGAATGCTTGCCGCTACCGAAATACACCCCGAATTGGCCCCCGTTCCTGTCGCCGACGGATAGCCCGCCCCCTGACTCCCGGTATTGGATGTGCTGACGAATTGCGTCTGATAAAAATTAAGTGCCGGGATCGCGGTCCCTCCTCCGGCCGTCACAGCAATGCTGGAGGCCGATACAATGTAATCCACCGAGAGGGTATTGGTAGCCGCACTGGTATTTCCTCCAAGCGAAAGCTGGTAACCCGTATAGCTTACCGAAAAACTCTGAATGGTTTGCCCGGATGTATTCCTGAATAAAATCCCGTATTTAATATCACCGGTGCTGCCACTGGGCCTACCCCCTGTTTTCCGGTTGCTATTCCCGTTCAGGGTATAAGCGTAGCGCCCTCCCGTATTGGTAGGAGCGGCAGCTGTAATATTGATTTCACCGGTCAGGGCCGCATCATAAGACCAGCCGGTGAGATTTGTTGTACCACTGGTGATATTGGTTCCGGAAGCGGAAATAACGGAAGTGCCGAAGTCCTGGGTATAGGTGTAGGTGGGGGAAGTAATCAGGAACTGGGCCTCAAGACCTGAACCCATGAATGTCACACATGCCGTGAGGATTAACCCCAGGCGGCATTCTCCGGTGAATATCTCGTTACCTTTCATTTAAATAGAATCTGCTTTAGATAAAAGAGGCCCGTTAAAATGTATTGACAAAATTGATGATTTCCTGTTTTGAATATTCGCTGTACTCTAAGCGGTTCAGGATTGGTTCAGTGATCTCAAAAAAATCCTGAACCCCTTTAGGATGTTCACTTTAGTATGACAAAAATAGGCCATTCGAACCATACCGTCGTCTTTTTTTCTTTAACAAATTGTTAATACAGAGTTATTTAGACGAACAGGTCGAATTTTTAGAGGAAGAAACCCATCATCTTTAAAGATTTAGTTACTTTTATTTCAAATTGTCATCATGAAATAGCCATGTTTATTATACAATACAAAGACATGAATGACAGGGCTATATACCATGTGACAACTAAAAAACAATAACATCTACACATGAAAAAAGGAACTTTTTTTATTATATTGCTCATTGCCTGTGGCTTTTTACTTTCTTTTATTAATACCACCAATGGCAACGAGCTCGGTTTGAATGCTCCAGTGCCTATGGCTGAGGAAAAAATGAAGGATGTGAGCGGAAAAGAAGTAACCCTCAATGCTTCCAAAACCGCCAAAGGCCTTTTGGTAATCTTTTCCTGCAATACCTGCCCTTATGTAAAGCTCAGCGAAGGGCGCATCAAAGAGCTCAGCGACCTCTGCATCAAACAAGGCATCGGTTGCATCATCATCAACAGCAACGAGGCGCAACGCGCGGAAGAAGACAGCTACGACGCCATGGTAAAATATGCCGCCGCCCAGAAACTGAACTGTGCCTATGTGGTGGATGTCAATTCGAAAATTGCCGATGCCTTTGGAGCGACAAGAACACCGCAATGCTTCCTCTTCAATACCAAAGGGCTTATTTACAAAGGCGCTATCGATGATAATGTGAAAGATCCGGCTGCCGTGAAGGAAAATTACCTGAAAGATGCCCTCGAAGCTTTACTCAAAAACGCGGTTCCTGCCAAACAGGAAACCAAATCCATTGGCTGCACCATCAAACGGGTGGAGTAATCCATCTCCTTATTTCACGAAAAACGCCCTACAGGAATCTGCAGGGCGTTTTTTTATTGGGTTGGTTGAACTGTCGATTAAACAGTCATGATCTCTTTTTCTTTTTGCTCCAGGTGCTTTTCGCATTTAGCAGAAAAATCATCCACCAGGGCCTGCATTTTGGTTTCACCTACTTTGGCTTCGTCTTCAGGCAAGCCTGCTTTTTGCAGAGCTTTGATCTTATCAATGGATTCCTTGCGGATATTCCTTAAGCCCACTTTACCGTCTTCAGCCGCTGCTTTAGCAGTTTTCACCAGGTCTTTCCTTCTCTCTTCCGTCAATGGCGGAACAATAATGCGGATCAGCACACCGTCGTTCTGTGGGTTGAAACCGAGGTTGGCAGCCTGTATCGCTTTTTCGATCGGTGTAAGCATGGATTTCTCCCAGGGCTGCACCACGATCGTTCTCGAATCCTGTGTATTCACGCTCGCGACGTTATTGAGCGTGGTTTTAGATCCGTAATAATCCACCAGGATGCTATCCAGCATGGCAGGGTTTGCTTTTCCGGCCCTGATCTTTGCTAACTCTGTTTCCAGGTGGCCGATCGTTTTTTCCATCTGTGATTTCGCACCTTCCAAAACTGTTTTAATATCGCTCATAAATAAATCTTTTTTTTGTTTTGCAAATGTATTACGTATTCTAATGATTATGAAATTTATTGTCTGTTTTTACACGGCAACTTCCGCCTTGATGTGCGGGTGCGGGTCATAATTTTCCAATGTAAAATCCTCAAATTTGAAATCGAAGATCGACTTCACGTCCGGGTTGATCTTCATGAGCGGCAAAGGCCTGCAATCGCGGGTGAGCTGTAATTTAGCCTGCTCCACATGGTTGCTGTAGATGTGCGCGTCGCCTAAGGTATGCACAAAATCGCCCGACTCAAGACCGCACACCTGCGCCATCATCATCGTGAGCAAGGCATAAGACGCAATGTTGAAGGGAACACCGAGAAAGATATCTGCGCTGCGCTGGTAGAGCTGGCAGCTCAGTTTACCGTCTGCCACATAGAACTGAAAGAAGGCGTGGCATGGCGGCAGCTTCATCTGGTTGATGTCCGACACATTCCAGGCACTCACAATCAGCCGGCGCGAATCCGGGTTCTTTTTGATCATTTCCACCACCTGCGTGATCTGGTCGATGTGCCTCCCGTCGGCCGTCGGCCAGCTCCTCCACTGGTAACCGTATACCGGACCGAGGTTCCCCTTTTCGTCCGCCCATTCATCCCAGATCCTCACCCCATTCTCTTTCAGGTAAGCGATGTTGGTATCCCCTTTCAAAAACCATAACAGCTCATGAATAATGGACTTGGTATGTAATTTTTTGGTAGTAAGCAATGGAAACCCGGCAGCCAGGTCGAAACGCATCTGGTAGCCAAAAACACTGTATGTGCCGGTGCCGGTACGGTCTTCCTTTTTTACGCCATGCTCCAAAACATGACGCATCAAATCATGATACTGTTTCATAGAATCCAAAATTAAAAAATCCTTTCCGTTATTCACAGAAAGGATTTTGCACACTTATGAAAAGTTTTAAATAGCGCTATAACGCGGTAACATGACCCACAAACTCGTGATCATGCTTCTTATAGTCCATCACCACGATCTTATACACATACACTCCCTGAACCGGCTTACCGCCCTTGATGCTTCCGTCCCAGCCTTTGGCAATATCGTTGGTTCTGTAGATCTCATTGCCCCAACGGTCATAAATGGCCATCTGGAAGCTTGCCGGATCGAAACCGATACCCTGCGGGATGAATACATCGTTCTTGCCTTCCGATTTTGTAGGCGTAAAGGCATTCGGGATAAATAAGGCAAACTCTTCCTCGACGTTCACATAACGCGTGGTTGTGTCCTTACAGCCAAAGGTGTTGGTAACGATCAGGGAAACCGTATAGGTTGCGGCATTGTCATACACATGGCTTGGGTTGGCAACGCTGTCGGTATTATTAGCCAGGCTAAAGAAATCCCCGAAGTTCCACTCCCAGTTGGTCATCGGCGTTCCTATGGTCGACTGATCGCTGTAGCTGACTTCATTGATCAGCACCGTTGGATTAGAGGGCAGGTAGCTGAAGCTGGCGATAGGGTTCGGATCCACAATGACATAGTCGTTAGCCGTAACCGTATTGGTGCAACCGTTGACATCGATCACACTTAAGGTGGCATCATAAGAGCCGTGCAGCGGGAACATAAAGCCGGTGCTTGTACCGCACTGACCGGAGGCTGTGTTGTTGCTGAACAACCAGGAGCAGCTTACCGACTGCGGATTGCTGCTGCTTTCGATAGGCGCCAGGAAAGGCTCGCAGCCTCTCAGGTCTTTTCCTAAGGTAATCACCGGCGTAGGATTTACGCTCACGGTTACGACAGAAGACACCGCTTGTGTTACCGGGCAGTTGGCATCCGATAAGGTTAAGGTATAGCTGGTGGTGGTATTAGCCGTCACCATTGTCGCATCCGCATTAGGGTTCGACAGGTCGTTTGCCGGATTCCAGCTGTAGTTGTAGCTGCCGCTGCCGCCCGCACCTGCAGAGACCAGATTCGCCGTTTGTCCAAAGCAAAGGGTCACATCAACAGGCTCGCTTGTAAACTTCAAGACATCATACACATCTACGTTGATAGATCCTGTTCTCACACAGCCGCTGGCAGTAATTGAAACCGAATATACTCCCTGGTTCTGTACTTCCGCGTTAGTGATCACGGGGTTCTGTACAGAAGATGTAAACCCATTCGGGCCTGTCCAGTTATAGCTGTTACCGCCGCCGGGTGCCGACAGGTTAATGGTTCCTGCATTACAAATGGTGCTAAGCGGCGTCAGGGCCACTGTGGAAGCCGGAATAACAGTAACCGTGGTGGTGGTGACTGTGGTGCAGGTGTTAGTCCCCACAGTCCCCGTGAAGCTTGCTGTAACGGTATAAACACCGCCCTGGGCCATCGTCACGCTGTTCAATACCGGATTCTGCAAATTGGAGGTATAACCTCCCGGCCCTGCCCAGCTGTACGATGCCGCTCCGGGAGCATTGGACGTCAGGCCCACCGTTCCGCCTTCGCAGGCGCTTGGCGGAACACCCGCTGATACAGGCGCCGTTGTAATAAGGCTCACATTGGTTGTTGCCGTTCCGGGGCATCCCAGAGACGAGTTCACATTCACGGTATAGGTGCCTGCCATACCGGCATTGGCATTCGGGAGGCTGATGTTATCGGCAACGCCGTTTTGATTGGTACCAGGGCCTACCCAGGCATAGTTGGTAAAGCCTGAAGTCGCAAACAGGAAAATAGAGCTGTTCGGACATACGGCCGAGTTGGAAGAAAGGGTGAGGGTTGGAGTTGGTGCTACAGTTACGGTTCCTGAATTCACCGCTGTATTGACAGGTCCATTTACCACGGCAACACCTGTTACGGTACAGGTATAAACGGTGGTTACAGCCGGAGATACGGTAATGGTTGCTGTGGTCATACCACCCGGGCTCCACAGGTACGTAGGATTCAGAAGTGTGGAATTGGCTACCAGCGTCGCTGTTTTAGTAGGACAAATCGTCTGGCTGTTCACACCTGAGGTAAAGTTACAGTTGGTAGAGCCTGCTCCGGGGGCAGTCGAGTTGCTTTGGTTAAAGTTGATATTCTGTACCGAGTTGGAGTAATTGGTAATCAACACCTGGTAATACTGCCCTGCCTGCGCATTCGGAATATTAATGGTACCGGTAGCGCTTGTCCCATAATCGCAGCTTACGGTATTACCCGCCGTCAGGTTTCCGCAATTTCCTGTTGGGTTGGCAAAAGGCCCCCAGGCAATTACATCCACGTCGCCCCCGGCTGATCCGGTAGCAAGCAATACAACAGGGCCTGTTTGGGCAATCTGCACGTAATACCAGGCAGGATTAGGCTGGGTAGCCAGGCAACCGTAGCTCGGGCCTGCTGCCGCAGAACCATTATTAACGCCCGCCGGGAAGTTATAATTGGTGGTGGCACAAAACGGGGACGAGTTGGCGCAGGTATTCTGTGCAGTAGTTTTCAGGACGAAAAACGACAGGCAAATGATAAGAAGGGGGGTAACAAATTTCATCAGTGAATCATTTAATGTACAATGTAAAGTTAAAGAATCGGTTACTAAATCGTTTTCTTTTAAATAATCCAAATAAGGTTTTTACTCAATTAGCATTAATTAAGATTTTGTAGTTTTTATGAATTGCCAAAGCTCTAGTCTGCGAAGCGCAGTTCTTTGATATCGAAGCGGCGGACGGCGGAATCCGGCATCTCCAGGCAGAGTTTTCCTTCACGGTCCACATCCACGATCTTCGCACGGAACTCTTCATCAGCGGGTGTTTTGAAGGACATCACCGTGTTCATTCCTTTGAGCCTGCTGAGGTAAATATTCCTGATCTGTGCGGCATTTCCCGACTTCAGCATCAGGTACCACTTTTCCAGATAACGGCATAATTTCTCCAGAACCTCTTTGCGGTCGTGCTGCTGGCCCGTCAGAAGTTTCAGGGAAGTGGCGATACCCGACAGCTCGTGAAAGGCAGTCTGGTTCACATTCAGGCCAATGCCAATCACCGAGTATTGGAGCTGTTGCTGGTTGTAAGTATTCTCAATGAGAATGCCCGCAATTTTTTTAGAATCGACCAGCATGTCATTTGGCCATTTAATTTTAATGTCATATTGACTACTATTTAAAACATCCGTCAATACGTCATAGAGGGCGAGGGCGCTGATCTTGCTTAAAAAAAAGGATTCCCCGGATTCAAGGAAGGTGGGCTTTAAAATGACGGAGGCCGTGATATTGCTGGCAACGGCGCTGTTCCAGGAGGCACCGCGCTGCCCCTTTCCCCTGCTCTGGTGGTCGGTATGCACCACGGTACCTTCCATAACGTTAACATTCCTTAACATGCCCATGGCATAAGTATTGGTACTTTCTACTTCGGTTAAAAAAAGCAGGTTCTTTCCTATAAACAATGTCTCCATTCGGGCAAAAAAGTTAAATTTGTTGCTTATACCCGGAAACAAAAATAGAAAAGGGAATAGTATTCGCAAACAAATTTACAATATGGCAAAAGCAAGCGCAAAAAAAGCAACTCCAACTAAAAAAGCAGCACCCAAAAAAGCAGCAAAGAAATCACCCGCAAAAAAAGTTGTAAAAACACCTTTGACTGAAAAAGAGCTTGCGCAAAAAGAAGCCAACCGGATTGCCAATACGGAAAAGAAAAAAAAGATCAGCGGCACGGCCAAGCGTCCTAAGAAAAATTCCACCCAAGAGCAAACTACCAGCCTGCTGGATGCGATTGTGAACGGGATGCAGGAGAAAAAGGCCAAGAATATTACCGTCATCAACCTTAGCAAACTGGAAAACCGCGTGGCCGATTACTTCGTGATCTGCGATGCAGACAGTAACACACACGTGAGCGCTATTGCAGACTCGCTGGAAGAAATGGTGATGAAGCATACCAAGGAAAAACCATACCACAGCGAAGGCCACCAGAATGCCGAATGGATCCTGGTGGATTACGTGAATATCGTCGCGCACATCTTCTTAAGGGAAACACGCGAATTTTACAATATCGAAGGTCTCTGGGCCGACGGCGAGATTACAAACATTGCCGGCTAGTGAACAAACCCAAATTAAACATGTTATAAGTCATCATGAGCAACGAATCACAAAATAATAATACGTCCAATCAAAATAATGCCAACTCGGAAGAGGAAAGGAAAAAGCAGTTTGAGAAAATGCGCGACCGTTTCGGCAAAAAGCCTAACGCGCCATTCGGCGGCAACGGGGGCGGCAACAGCGGCAATAGCTTCTACTGGATCTACGGCATCGTCATTGTAGCGCTCCTGGCCTTTGTATTCTTCGGGCAGGATTTTGAGGGCAGGATGTTTGAAGACAACCAATCGCACTTTGAGCAGGAGATGCTTGCCAAAGGCGATGTCAGAAAAATTGTTATCGTCAACCAGAAATTTGCAGAGATCACCATCGACAACGATAGCCTGGCTTTACCACGCTATTCATACATCGACAAAAAAACAGGCAAGATCCTTCCTTATTTCCCGAATGCCAAAACAGCACAGGGCCCTCACTTCAGAGTATCCGTACCTGATGTGAAGGATTTCCTCGAGCAGGTAAGGCTGGTACAAACCACGGCCAATATTCCGCCCAGCAAACGCATTTCGCCTTCGAGCGAAGACCGCACGGAATGGACCGACCACATCGGCTGGCTGTTGCCTATCGTGTTGATGATCGGCCTCTGGATCATTATGATGCGCCGCATGGGTGGAAGCTCGGGCGGTGCCGGGCAGATCTTCAACATCGGCAAATCAAAAGCAGTGCTCTTTGATAAGGATTCCAATACCAATATCACGTTCAACGATGTAGCCGGACTTGATGGCGCCAAGGTGGAGGTGATGGAAATTGTGGATTTCCTCAAGAATCCTAAAAAATATACCGACCTGGGTGCCAAGATTCCGAAAGGGGCCTTATTGGTTGGCCCTCCGGGAACCGGTAAAACCTTACTCGCTAAGGCTGTCGCCGGCGAAGCCAAAGTGCCGTTCTTTTCCCTGTCGGGTTCCGACTTCGTGGAAATGTTCGTAGGTGTGGGTGCCTCCCGTGTACGCGACCTCTTCAAACAGGCGAAGGAAAAAGCGCCATGTATCATCTTCATCGACGAGATCGACGCCATTGGCCGTGCCCGTGGCAAAAATGCAGCAGCCGGCGGAAACGACGAGCGTGAGAATACGCTGAACCAGCTCCTCACCGAAATGGATGGTTTTGGCACCAACAGCGGAGTCATTATTTTAGCAGCGACCAACCGTGCCGATATCCTCGACAGGGCCTTGATGCGCGCCGGACGTTTCGACAGGCAGATCTATGTGGATATGCCGGATGTGAACGAGCGCAAGGAAATTTTCCAGGTGCATTTGAAAAAAATCAAGATCGACGTGTCTGTGGATATCGACTTCCTGGCGAGACAAACACCGGGTTTCAGCGGCGCAGACATTGCCAATATCTGTAACGAAGCGGCTTTGATAGCTGCCCGTGCGAATAAAAAGCAAGTTACCAAACAGGATTTCCTGGATGCCGTTGACCGGATTATTGCAGGTCTGGAAAAGAAAAACAAGATCATTACCCCACAGGAAAAACGGGTGATTGCTTTCCACGAAGCAGGACATGCCACCGTAAGCTGGATGTGCGAGCACGCTTCGCCGCTCATTAAAGTAACGATTGTTCCGCGTGGGCGCTCCTTAGGGGCTGCCTGGTATCTGCCGGAAGAAAGGCAGATTACGACCACGGAGCAGATTGTGGATGAAATGTGCGCGACACTCGGTGGCCGTGCGGCTGAAGAGATCATCTTCGGTAAGATCTCGACCGGTGCCCTGAGCGACCTCGAAAAGATCACGCGCCAGGCTTATGCAAGCATCGTCTACTATGGCCTCAACGATAAGATTGGAAATGTGAGCTACTACGATAGCTCCGGACAAAGCGAATACAGCTTCAACAAGCCGTTCAGCGAGCATACTGCCAAAACCATTGATGAAGAGGTGAAGAAAATGATCGACATTGCTTATGCCCGTACAAAAGCCATCCTACTGGCCAATAAAGAAAAACTGACCCAGCTCGCTGAAAAATTACTGGAGAAAGAAGTGATCTTCAAAGAGGACCTGGAAATGATCTTCGGCAAGCGCCCTTTTGATAAGGAGCATGTGGAATCCATTCCAAATATAATCCCTCCACAGCTGGATTAAATCAATGAGGCTATGATTTTGAAAGGCGGAACGCCGGAACGAAATCATATCGTCGAATTAGTCTTGAACACCAAGTGATTCGGGATCCGACTAAGCCCCGGCAGATTTTGTATAAAAATTGTAGAAATCCCTTTACCGTCCGGTAGAGGGATTTTTTTCTTGTTTAAATGCTATTTATCAGATTGAGCTTGCGATTGGGCGCCTCCAATTTTTTATTTGACGAAATAGTTTTGTACATTCGTTTTATAAAATCAAGCCTAACACATGAAAAAAATCATCCCCTTTTTTTTAATTGCGGCGGTAGCATTCTCCTGCAAGAAAAAAACCGACGACCCTGAACCGGAACCTGATCCGCCGGCAACAACTACCGGTGCTTCTACAAAAATATATCCTGATACCGTATGGGCTACCACCGGCACAGGACCACACCTGATCTTTCAATTCAAATTCGACTCCACGCAAGCGAGGCTCGATAATTTCGGAAACCCATCGACGGTTGCTGCAGGCAATGGTGCGTACTCTCCACGCTTCAACCGCATGGCGGCGCATTATGTAGAGCTGGCACAGGGCGACCTTACGGCGCTTGGAGCCGGCAAGGTATTATACAAGGCCCCTGAAACGACCAAAGGCGGCCCTAATGCCATCGACTTCGCTCAATCGACTGTGGTAAGGCAGGGGGTAACCTTCTACTCTATTCCACTGAGCCAGATAACGGCCGGCACTTACAAATGGCTGCGCCTGTCTCTATCTTACCAGAACTATGATATTCCGTATAAGGCCAATGCGATTCCGGGCAACCACATCGGCAACGGCACACTGGCTTCTTTCCTGGGCTATAAAACCTATGTTGAAAAATACAAGATCAAAACGCAGGACTATGTACCTTCTGCATCGGTAGGTGGACCTAATACCACCCATGCACAGGGTTATTGGGGCTTTGAAACCAACGTGAGCGGCTTTGGCTATTATATGCTCGACGGGCAGGCGTCTTCGGGCGCCACTACCGTGGTAAATCCTAATTTCGCCAACTCGCCGATCCCTGCAGGCAGCTGTGTGGTAACAGCCGTTTTTGCCGATAACACCGGGGCTGCGCAGCCTCTCACGATTACCGGCAGTGAAACACAAAATATCATCATCACCGTTTCCTTATCCACCAACAAAAGCTTTGAGTGGCATGAAGTAACCGTTGACGGATACTACCAGCCTGAAAGCGGCGAATACCCTGTAGATATGGGCATCCGCGGCATGATTCCAAAAGTTCAATACTAAAAAACCTATAAGCCATGAAACTGAAAAAAATTGCATCATTCTTCCTCTTGTTTTTTCTGCTCAGCGCAGTAAAACTTAAGGCACAAACCGTTTACATTACAGAAAGCGGTAAAAAATACCACGCCAAAAATTGCAGCATCGTGAAAACGGGCAAGAAAGGCATAGAACTGGCCGAGGCAAAAAAACAGGGATATGAACCCTGCAAAAGCTGCAAAGCCGATGAAATTACCGAGTCGAAGCAATCGTCGGCTAAGACCAAAGAGGCGACCAAGACAGGAGCCAAGTAGCGCTGTAGGAACGTTAATTTTCTACAAATGCTTCATCACGGTTAAGCTTTTAAAGTCCAGAATGATCCAAACACAAATTAAAACAAATCCAACATTATGAAAAAAGTAATTGTAATTGCAGCCTGTTTATTAAGTTTGACAACTGTAAACGCTCAAAAAGCCGCTAACGGCGAAAGAAAAGCCGCTAACAAAGAGGCCAAGAACGCTACTCCTGAGCAGCGTGCGCAAAAACATGTGGATGGCCTTGCCACAGAGATCACCTTAACAGAGGATCAAAAGCCGAAAATTTACGAACTGGCTTTGGCGAAAGTGAAAAAAGCGGATGAAATCCGTGCGAAGTACAAAACGGCTGAAAACAAAGAAGGTAAAGAAGCCGAAATGAAAGCCCTGAAAAAAGAATTTCATGCGAATGTGAAAGCGGTATTAACGCCTGAGCAGATCGAGAAACTGAAAGCGGTTCAGAAAGAGAAAAAAGCAGCCGGCAGACCAACGGCACTGGATGAAGACTAACCGTTGCTCCACCATTGAATCCAAAAGAAAAGCCCCCGCGATGATCGTGGGGGCTTTTTTTAATACTCATCTTCATTAAAAAAGAAATCGTCTTTCGTCGGGTAATCCGGCCAGATCTCTTCTATGGTTTCATAAGCTTCTCCCTCATCTTCCATCTCCTGCAGGTTCTCTATCACTTCCATCGGTGCACCGGAACGAATGGCGAAATCTATTAACTCATCCTTAGTTGCCGGCCAAGGTGCATCTTCTAACCATGATGCCAATTCTAATGTCCAATACATAATGCTTTATTTTTATTTTCCTGCAAAAGTAAAAATTAAATTGAATTATACTAATCTTTGATATAAAAAATAAGGCTCTGTTAATATCCGCTCAAATAATTATATTTCAGTAATTTAGCTCTAAATCCGGAAGCTTTTTTCAAAAAGAGAAGCCTCTTTACTTTCCAGGATAAGCCTGTATTCACCTTTTTTAAGATTTGCCACATTGAAGCTGGCGGTATAGTCGCTCGCCTGCGGCAGAAGCCATTTTCCGAAGATCTCGGACACGGTATTGCCTTTCGCGTCCACGATATAGCAGTAGGAATAGCACTCCCGGGCTACTGTGTAAGGAATATTGGCCCTGAAGCGCACCGGGTAATCATTGACATCGCCGTAGGCCGTGACAACCGCTTTTTTGAGAAGGGTATACCAGGGCAAAGGCTCTCCTTTGAGGCCTGAAACGAAAGCACGGAGCATCCCGGCCAGGGAATCGTTCTTGTGAGTGATGTTGGCTGTTTCTTTCCGGTCGCTGATGGCCCACACCGCATATTGCTGGGTATTCTGGTCGATGGGATTGCTGCTCAGGTAGCGTGCCAGCAAAACCAGGCTACTATCCGCCATTTTTCCGGAGGTATAAGGCACTCCGGCTTTGGGACCGGATTTACTGGCTTCGCAGCAAAAGCCCTTCATGTTGAAGCGTTTGGTTTCCTTTGGCTTCAGGGCCAGGATCTCGGCGCGGGTCATCAGGATGTCCTGGTAATCGTTCGCTCCACCGTCGGAATTGAAGCGCCAGCCGGCCGGGATCGTGACATACAATGAATCATTCAACAGGTTGGACACGCTATAGTCGAGCTGCAGACCGCCGCTGCACAGGGCTTTGGCGTTGATGTATTTCTTGTCGAGCGCTTTCTGCACACCGACAACCGTTCTGCCATAGGCCTGCTGTGAGCATAACAGTGCCGTGGCAGCAACGAATAAAACAAATCCCGTTCTCATCTTTCCTCCTTTTTTTAAATGGTATAATACTTTAATTATATTTTAGTGACATGTCAAATCTTTTTTTATCTTGCTATCACATATAGCTGACGATCGCTTCCGGCAACGGGTATATCCTGTGCCTTAGCCATTGAGTAGAATAAAGACAACACACAAGATATGAATCTGAAAGTACGGTTAACCGTGATGAGCTTCCTGCAGTTTTTTGTATGGGGAGCCTGGCTTATTACAGTCGCAAATTATTGGTTTGGTACCAAACAATGGGATGCCACTCAATTCAGCGCTATATTTTCGACCATGGGAATAGCGTCTATTTTTATGCCGACGATATGTGGCATTATTGCCGACCGGTGGTTGAACGCTGAAAAATTATACGGGATCCTGCACATCCTGGGCGGCATTACGCTGGCCTATGTTCCACAGGTTACGAACCCGGCCAGCTTTTTCTGGGTGATCCTGGTGGCCATGATTTTCTACATGCCAACGATTGCCTTATCGAATTCGGTGGCTTACAATGCCTTAAAACATAACGGTGCAGATGTGGTCAAAGATTTCCCCCCCATCAGGGTTTGGGGAACGGTTGGTTTTATTGCAGCTATGTGGATGACAAATTTAACGGGAAATAAAGCTTCCGAAAATCAGTTTTACATTGCGGCTGCAGCGGCCATAAGCCTGGGCCTCTATGCATTTTCCCTACCGAAGTGCAAGCCGCAGCACAAAACCGAGCACAACCATTCCTTCCTGGATTTAATAGGCTTAACATCTTTTAAATTATTTGCCAATTATAAGCTGGCTTTGTTTTTCATATTCAGTATGTTCCTGGGCGCGGCGCTCCAGCTTACCAATGCCTACGGCGATGTTTTCCTGGACGACTTCAAGCACCAGCCGCAGTATGCCGATTCTTTTGTGGTAAAATATTCCACCATTATCATGTCTATTTCCCAGATCTCCGAAACGCTTTTCATTTTAGCGATCCCTTTTTTCTTAAAAAAATTCGGAATCAAAATGGTGATGCTGTTCAGCATGGTGGCCTGGGTTCTGCGCTTTGGCTTATTTGCCTACGGAAATCCAACAGATGGCTTGTGGATGATCGTTGCCTCCTGCATCGTTTATGGTATGGCCTTTGATTTTTTCAATGTTTCGGGGTCATTGTTTATCGAAACATCCACCAATTCAACGATCCGCTCCTCGGCGCAGGGCCTGTTCATGATGATGACCAATGGTGTCGGCGCCATCTTCGGCAGCCTGTCGAGCGGCTACCTGATCGATCATTTTTTCACATCCGAAACGGGTAAGGACTGGCATCACATTTGGCTGACATTTGCTGCTTACGCACTCGTTATTGCCGTCCTGTTTGCGGTCCTGTTTAAGCACAAGCATAATCCACAGGAGGTTGAACGGGTCAGCCATTAAAACGGGATGCGCGGGCATAAACATTTAAAAAAAGTATTACATTTACAGGTATAAGACTAATCACTAAACACTTTAACTCATTATGATAACCTTAGACACAAAAAAAATCATCATTACCACCGATTTTTCTGAAACATCTTTGCTGGCGATCAAGCACGGAGCATTCCTGGCTCAATACACCAAAGGCGAAGTATACTTGTTGCATGTCATTACCAAACACTGGGAGCACTTCAACGTTTTTATGCCGAATGTAACCATGGAAAGTATTGAACAGGGCTCAAGCGCCGTGCAACAAAAAATGGATGAGCTGGCGGCCGGCATTAAAACAACTTACGGTGTAAACGTGACCACTGCAGTGGCTACAGGAAATCCGACTTCCGAGATTGTGAAGTTTGCCAAAGAGGTGGGTGCCGGTATGATTGTGATGGGAACACATGGTTACAGTGCCTGGGAAGATCTGACGATTGGCAGCAATGCGCTGAAGGTCATTACCAAAAGCCCGTGCCCTGTAATGACCATGAGCGAGCATGCCACGAAGCTCGGTTATAAAACTATTATTTTACCTATCGACAATTCGCCTCACAGCCGCCAGAAAGTGGTACTGACCTTAGAGCTTGCCAAGCATTTTGCAGCGCATGTCCACATTATCGGCGTATTGGCTACCAATGAAGAGCATGAAAAAGGCTCTATGGAAGTGATGCTGCGCCAGGTTGAAACAGCGGCTACGGACAAAGGGCTTAACTATACGGTTAAATTGATTGAAAAGGTAAAAAACAGGGCGGTGGCTATTGTGAACTACTGCGATGAAGTGAATGGTGACCTGATCACGATCATGACCGACCAGGATGCAGAAGTAAGTGGCTTCTTCCTGGGCCCTTTTGCGTTACAGGTAATTCACCATGCCAAAGCACCGGTATTGAGCATTAAACCGGAAGAGCATCCTGAAAATGCCAGCTGGAGCATCCTGGCAGGAACCTCCGGAAACTAATAGCTCCGTTTATTTTTTTGAAGAAAGGCGTTGCGGTAACCCGTGACGCCTTTTTGGCTTGAAGGCTGTACTATTTCAAGGAATACACGCAGTGCCTTGCTTTCACGGTCTGCCCATCGGAAACCGTAATAAAGAAAACCTGCTCCTCCTCCGGCAAACGGATCGTATACTGCTCCTCCTTATCGCTGTATACCGGCTTGCGCACCACAACGGCCGGCACCAACTCACCAAGCATATTCCTGACCTCGATGTGCAACGCGGCTTCAGCAATGCCTGAGATACCAAGTGTGACCTCGCCCGTGAGCGAAGGCACCGGAAACACCAGGGAGGAAAATGTCGGGGGATCATTCTGCTCGGCATATACCGGTTCAAAATAGCGGCTCTGCCCGTTATAGTCGTGCTGCGACAAGCGGTAATAACTGATCCCTTTTTCAGGATCGGCATCGGTATAGCTATAGTCCTTTCTTCCTGATGAGTTCCCACTGCCCGGAACGGTTGCTATCTGTTTCCAGTTGAGCATGTCTGTGCTTCTTTCGATAGCGAAGTACCTGCTATTGGTTTCCGTAGCTGTGGCCCAGGATAGCACAACCGCGCCGGCTGATGGCAGCGCAAAAAATTTCAGAAGCTCAACCGGCAGCGTAAGACAGGTGATGGTATTGCAGGGTTGCTCGCCGGAAGGAACAGTGATGGCAGGCGCCGAACCTACAAGCGTGGCACTTCCCCAACCTGTGGCATTGCCATTGCAAGGGGGAGCAATGGTTTGCGAAGAACCGCCGGCCTGGTAGATATTCCAGCGGCTATCGCTGGTAAAGACTTTGTACAGAGTGGCGCTGTTGGTATAACGGAATATACAGCTACCGCCGGAAGAGCCGAATGTAAAGCGGTTTCCAACGACTCCATTGCAATTGGCATTCTGATCCATGTACACAAAGTTGGTGCATTCTAACCTGCCGCCATTCAGGAAACAGGTTTGCACGCCGGCGTAAGCATTGTAAGCGCCGCCCACTTTTATGTATCCTGCATTTCTGAGATAACCGTTGGTTCCGTTGTTGGATGGAAAATTAATGTTGCCACTGATGGTCATCTTTGATGTGGGCAGCTCATTATAGACAAAGTTGTTATTGTTCTGAAAGGTGAGTGAGCCATTGATGATCAGTGTTCCGTAATTGACGATGCCACAACCGGTATTTAAGGTTACATTGGAATTGATGGTGACTGTAGCGCCGCAGGATACCACCAGCGAGCCGCTGTTCCAACTACCGAAACCAAGCGTGGTATTACCGCAGATGCGCAAGGTGGCGCCATTGAGATTGATTCCTGAGAAAGAGGCGCTTGAAGAGGAGCTTCCGCAATAGCCATAGGTGCCGCTATTGGCGTTCATATTATTGCTCATGGCAGCTCCTCCGCTACAATCGGCATCGGCAATGGTAGCCGGAAAGCCGGCGCATTGTGCCTGCAAAGCAGGCCGGTAAAACAAACAGGCGCTGAGTAAGCCAATAAAAAAAGGAACCGGGATGTTGTTTCGTAAGAATTTTATCATGATCGTCTACTCTAACTATTGTTTATACAATAGTTTAATTCAAAAAATAACCGGCTTATTGCATGCAGGTTTCTAAAAAGCACGTAAAATTACGTATAAGAAAATTTCAGCCGATTAAACAAACGTTAATATCGCCAAAAGAGCACAAAGTATAGACTAATAATAAGGCCAGCTTGATTAGTTCTGATATTACCGGCTATGAACGGAGGAAATGCATGAAATGAAAGCGATGAAAATAAATTGTTACCTTTGCCGGGCAAATTGGTTTTTAGAAAACAAAGAGGTTTCAAAAATTAAAAGGGAATCGTGTGAAAATCATGAACAGTGCCCGCTGCTGTAAGTCTTAAAACGGTTTTTAAAAAACAACACACCACTGTTCGCCGGCCGGCGGATGGGAAGGTTTAAAAACCAGGACGAGTCAGAAGACCTGCCACTTTGCGTTTGGAAGCTTTCGGGGAAACAAAAGCGAGCAAAACAGCTATACGCGTTTTTATAAACGTGCTGTTTTTATTTCCCCATATTGATGATGTAACATGAATTTGATCAAGGCACCGGCATATTCTTTATGTTCTGTATCTGCAAGGGTAAGGGTTCTTGTGGTATGCCTGGCAGCTGCATGTACCGCTCATTCACAAACCAAAGATACGGCCACCTATCATTCCACTCTGATGGTAGATGTGATTGCCAGCCCGCAGATTTACCAGACAACGTTACAGCCTTCCAAAAAAACGCAGGTATTCGATAGCCTCAGCCTGGCGAGGTCTTCGTCGCGCAGCTTATCGGAATTCCTTGCCGAACAATCAACGGTCTATATCAAATCCTATGGCGGCGGCAACATTGCGACGACGAGTTTCCGCGGCGGCAATGCCAACCACACGGCCCTGCTCTGGAACGGGCTCAATATTCAGAATGCGATGCTCGGGCAAACGGACCTGAGCATTATCCCGGTGTTGTTTTTTGATAACCTGAGCCTGGAATATGGCGGTGGCAGCGCCCTGTGGGGAAGCGGCGCCATTGGCGGGAGTATTCGCCTGGACAATAAATTGGCGTTTGACGGCGGCACCCGCACCAAGCTCCAGATGAGCCTGGGGAGCTTCGGCACCAGGAAAATAGCGGCTTCGGTGTTATTGAGTCATAAGCGGATGGCCTCAAGCACGCGCTTATATTACACCGGCTCAAAGAACGATTATGCTTACAGGGATACGACCGATAAGAAGCAGCCCGACAAGCGTATGCCTCATGCCAACTATACCAGCGCCGGGCTGATGCAGGAACTATCTTTCCGCTTAAATAACAGGCAAACGCTGAATGTGAGGGCCTGGTATAATAAGACCGACCGCAATTTGCCTTCTTATACGTCGCTGATCAGCAAGCGCAGCCAATATGACGAGACCCTGAAGCTGAATGCGGACTGGAACCTGTGGTACAGGAGACTGACTTCTACCGTAAGGCTGGCGGGCTTTCATGACAAGCTCAACTATACCGACAGCCTGAGCAACATTTTCAGCAAGTCGAGGATCAATACGCTGATTGCCGAGAGCGATAATGTGTATAGCATCCGCCGGCATTCCTTTGGGTTTGGCGCCAATTATACGCGCTACCAGAGCGCCCTGCCAGTAGAGGTGATCCGGAACGGCGCAGCGATGGATTCGACCATCCGCCATGAGCAGGTGAAGTTTGCCTTATTTGGCATCTATAAGATCAGTCTTTTCAAAGTCAGGTTCAACTACGACATCGCGGTGCGAAAAGAATTTACCAACCAAACGGAGATTCCCTTTACGGGAAATACAGGCATCCACTACCAGGTGCTGCCATGGTTCGGTCTGAAACTAAGTGCCAATAAGGCTTACCGGCAACCGACGCTCAACGACCTGTACTGGCCGCAAGGTGGCAACCCGGACCTGAAGCCGGAAGAAAGCTATGAAGTGGACGGAGGCCTGAGCCTGCGAAAGACGAAACACCGTTTTTCCTTCTTCTTTGAGGGCACTTATTTCAACAGGCATACGACCAACTGGATCATCTGGCTCCCAACGGCTTCGGCTTATTTCAGCCCGCGCAACGTGGCCAAAGTGTATAGCCGCGGTACGGAAAGCAGAACGGAAATCGTGTACAGGCAAAAAGACCTTTACCTGAAGCTTGGTGTGACGACGGCTTATGTGCTCTCCACCAATGAAGAGGGCAGCAATGAAAATGACAATGCCATCGGGAGGCAGCTTATCTACACCCCACGCTACACGGGGCAATCGGCACTTACCTGTACTTACCAGGGTATCACCTTCCTGTTTACGCAGAGCTATACAGGCTACCGCTTTACGTCTACGGATAACACCAGCTGGCTTCATCCCTACTACCTGGCGAACGCCAAACTCGCCTACAACTATGCGTTTGACAAGGTGATGGTTGAGTTCTTTGCCGGCGTCAACAACATCTTCAATAAGGATTACATGGCAGTAGCCAACCGCCCGATGCCACTGAGAAATTACGAAGCGGGACTGGCGCTTCATTACCATAAAAACAATAAATCAAACATCCATAACCCATAAACAACACAACATGAACAAAACAATTACCAAAACGTTAGCCCTGATCTTTGGTCTTGCTGCAACATTGCAAACGCAGGCACAGGTAACGGCAGAAACATTCGACACGTTTACCCTTTCTCCCAATTCGTATTACAAGGACACGGTAGCCAACAGCTGGTCAACGAGCCAGGCCGATTTTCAGTATGACTGGAGCGGCACCACAGGATCGGGCTACTGGAAAACAGGATGCGCCTATACCAACGTGAAAGATACGGTTAACGGCACTTACACGAACCTGTATGGAAATATTACCAACGGTGGCTACAGTGGAACTAATTACGTGACGATCCAGGATCCTGCCATGATCAAAATCAAAAACCTGTCGATGGTTTCAGGCTTTTTCATTACCAATACCACCTTTGCCTGGAAGACGATTAAGAACGGTAACATGTTCTCCCGAAAATTCGGAGATACGACCGGTACAGGCTCAGGAACCAGCATTCCACAAGGGCAATACCCGGATTGGTTCCTCCTGAAAGTAGTAGGCTACAGGAACGGCACCCCAGCCAACGATACGGTTAAATTTTACCTGGCCGATTACAGACCTACAGGAACGGCGAATGATTACGTGGTAAAGAACTGGCAATTTGTGAACTGCACAGCTTTAGGGATTGTAGACAGTATCCGCTTTCACCTCAGCTCCAGCGATAATTCATTTGGCTTCATGAATACGCCTTCTTATTTCAGCATCGACAATTTCACGACCAATACAACGGTTGGTGTGCATGAGCTGGAAAACATCTCCAGCATTTCCCTGTTCCCGAACCCGGCTACTGACAAGCTTTTTGTGAGCTACACCACAGAAAAACCACAGGTTTTATCTATCCGTATGACGGATATTACAGGTAAGGAGGTCATGCAAACACAACTACAGGGGCTTTCGGGACCTAACCTGCTTCCTTTGGAGATAGCAACGCTGGAGCAGGGCGCCTACTTTATCACGATCAGCGACGGCGCTTCTTCCAAAACAACCAAGTTCATTAAGCTTTAATTTTAATCATACCGCGGAGCCGGAATCAACGGCTCCGCTTTTTTAGCCTGTATTATGAAAGCCTGTTACCTGTTGCCACTCCTCATTTGTTTAGCTTCCTGCATTAAGGACAAACCCCAGGAACCTGTGAAAGCGGGCACGACGATTAATGCGCAAAGCAAGGTGCTTGTGGTAAACGAAGGTGGCTTTGGCTACAACAATGCGGACATCACGGTATACGATCCTGCTTCGGGGAGCATGACGGATAACTACTACAGGCAGCAAAACAACAACGAGGCATTAGGCGATGTGTGCCAGAGTGTTTGCAAATTCAACAACCGCTATTACCTGATGATGAATAACTCGAATAAGGTCATGGTGGTGAATGCTGACAATTTCACAAAGACTGCCACCATCACAGGCTTCAATTCTCCGCGCTACCTGTTACCGCTCACCTACAGCAAAGCTTATGTGAGCGACCTCTACGCTTCTTCTATTCAGGTTGTGGACCTCAATACGAATGCCATCACAGGAAGGATTCCCTGCATGAGCGGAACGGAAGAGATGGCGATGATCTACAACAAGGCTTTTGTGACCTGCAGTAATTCGCAGTATTGCTATGTGATCAATGCCGCTACAGATGTCATCACCGATAGCATTCCCGTAGGAAAAAATGCGGCGAGCCTGGTGATCGACCGCTACTCCAAATTGTGGATCCTTGTGGGAGGCAACAGCAGCCAGGCAGGAAAATTAGTGCGGATCGACCCGGTGACCTTACAGACAGAGCTCAGCTTAAGCTTTAGCCTATCGGATAATGCCAACCACCTGCGCATCAACCAAACGAGAGACACCTTGTACTATCTCAACAAGGGCATTCACCGCTTCCTGATCTCCGACAGCCAGCTGCCTTCTTCGCCCCTGGTGAATCAGGGTTCAAAAATCTATTATGGCCTGGGTGTGAATCCAAAAGATTACACGATCTATGCCAGTGATGCCATCGACTATGTTCAGAAATCGAAAATAGAAGTGTACAAGCCCGATGGCTCCCTCAAAACCAGCTTTAACGCCGGTATTATTTCCAACGGTTTCGTGTTCGAGTAGCCGGGGCTTTTCTAAAGATTCTGTTATCTTTGCTTCAGATTGCAGAGGCATTTACATATTGTTTCTTTCGACATTCCTTATCCTGCCAATTACGGTGGCGTGATCGATGTGTTTCATAAGATCCGTTGCCTGCACCAGAAAGGCATTCTTATTACCCTGCACTGCTTCGAATACGGCGACCGGAAGCCTGCGCCGGAGCTCGAAAAATACTGCAACAAGGTGTATTATTACGAAAGGCAAACCTCTTTGCTGAACCAGTTTTCGACGCTTCCCTACAATGTGGCCTCCCGCATAGATCCCAAACTGAAAGAGCGACTGATGGAAGACGAGTACCCGATCCTGTTTGAGGTATTGCATACCTGCTACCTGCTCAACGATCCGGACCTGAAAGCCCGCAAAAAATTCTTCCGGCACAGCAATATCGAGCATGAGTATTTCCGTGAGCTGGCAAAGGCGGAAAACTCTTTTATCAAAAAACTATACCTCTCGATGGAGGCCCGCAAGCTGCAACGTTTCGAAAAACAGATCACCCAGGCAGGCTGCATCCTGGCAGTGTCGGAGCAGGACCTTGCTTACTTTCAAAAAACGTATCCGCAAACGTCCTCCGTCTACCTGCCGAGCTTCCATCCTTTCGATGAGCTGCAAAGTAAAACCGGGAAAGGCGATTATATCCTTTACCACGGCAATTTATCGGTGCCCGAAAATCACGTGGCGGCGCTTTGGCTCATTGATCATGTCTTTTCAAAGATCAGGTACCGCGTGGTGATTGCAGGGCTGAACCCACAGGCGTCTCTCATCTCCAGAATAAAATCCTATACGCACATTGAGTTGAGAGAGAATTGCAGCAGCGAAGAGATGCAACGACTGATCAGCGATGCGCAGATCCATTGCCTCTACACGGCACAGGCCACGGGTCTGAAATTAAAATTACTGAACGTGCTGTACTCCGGAAGGTTTGTGCTGGCCAACAACGCCATGCTGGCAGGGACCTCCTTAAGAGAAGCCTGCGAGCTGTGCAATAGCCCTCAGGAATATATCCGGGCCATTGAAGCCCTATTCACCAAAGAGCTGACGGAAGAACTCCTTGAAAAAAGAAAAGCCATCCTTGCGCCCATGAATAATGAGCCTAAAACAGACTTGCTCATTCAGCTTCTCCATTAAGGCGTAAAATTACCTGATCTCTTCAGTACCACGGAATTTTTTTTCTGTTTTTTTCCGCATGAGACAAAATGTTCTATATTTACAGTATAGCAACAGGTCCCACCCACACTAAACAAAAACCGAATGATGCTCCCGGGTGTATCACCCAAACCACAAACCACTTATTTTCATCCCCAGACCTTAATTCCTGATGAATATGATGAAGTATAAGATTGCCTATTTTGTCCTGGTACTTTTCTTATTTTCCGGCTCCCTGATTTATGGGCAGGACAGCTTAAAAAACATCTCCGGGAGAATCATCGATTTCAAAACCAAAGAGCCCATTGGCTTTGTGATCGTACAGGTATTATTTGAAAATAATATCACTCAAAGCAGCATCAGCGGAAATTTCAAAGTAAGCATTAAAAGTAAAGAGCCGATCCTTGTGATCCGCAAACTGGGATACGAAACGCTGACCATTCAACTCGATTCTTCTCTTAAATCGCCGTTACTGATTAATCTGAAAACACAATCCAAAGATCTTTCGGAAGTGATCGTATCGGCCAACAAGCCGACAACGCGCCTTGTGGACAACACATTTTACGTCGCAGATTACCAGTTCATTCATAATGCGATCATACTCCTGGGCGACATCAACGAGGTACAATACCTGAGGTTGATCACAAAGGAGGGCAAGCTGTTGAACAGCTGCAAGCTGACACGGCATACATACAGAAGCGTGTTTAAGGATTGCCTCGGGAATATTCATGTGATCGGTGATTTTTCGAGTACGCAGATTTATATTGACAACGCTAAAATTGGCCTGCTGGACGACATCAGGCTGAGCTTATTTGATTCGCTGCTAAGGCCATGCATTCTGGATAAGGAAAACAATTTCTATTTTGAAAATTGCTATGATCAGGGGCAAACCAAAAGGGTATTTGCTATTAATAAGGCAACGAAGCAACAGTACGATTTTGGCACTTATAGCAATGATGCGATGATTGCCATGATCGCCGATGAACGCCGGCAATCAGGCGGCTCCGGCAAAAATGAAATGGAGGATCTGACGGCAGACGAATTGAGGGACATGCGACGGAAAGAAGACCGGAGAAATTTCTTTAATACCATTATCGCCACCAAAGCTTACATTCCTGTCTTTGCCTGTTCTGACACAATGTACATCTTCAACCATCCCAATAATTTAATTCATGGCTATTCCCTGAAGAGCAACGATGCCCTGCAGATAAAGACCATGGAATACAATCATTTCAGGCACTGGAAGCCTATGGTGATTTTTGACGAGGCTGCCAATAAATTTTACACCACCTATTTAAATGATGGGATTATCACGATTGGAGAAATCAATATGGCTACCGGGAAGATCAACAAGCGATTCACTATCAAACACACCTTCCCTAAAAATATAAAGATTGATAACGGCATTGTCTATTACCTATACAGGCTCAAATTTACCGATGATAAAATGGCCTTGTATGCTCACCAGCTTGAGTAGGCCGTTTGTTAGTTATCAGGCCCGTAAGGCAAGCATCTGTTTCAACAAGACGGTAAGTTTTTTCACCGGGATATTCTTATGAGGGTCGATGAGAAATATTTTCATCCGGGCCCGCTTTTCCTGCACCAGGTCAGGGTGGTCAATGAGCTTGCCATCCACAATACCCAGGTATGGCCAGCGTTGCTCTTTGTGTACCCATAGGTAACAGAACATTTTGCCCTTGTAACAGAAAAAAGGCATGCCGTATTTCATGGCTTCACTCAGCTCCGGACCGGCAGCCAGGATCTGATGGCGAAGAACCTGCAAACAGCTTTTTGCCGGTTCTTCCTGCTTCTCATACCAGCTATCCAGTGGACTCAGCATGATCTTTTTATTTTAAAGCAGCTTTGGCTTCTTCGATGTTCTTCTTGGAATTCCCAACAAACACCTGCTCTCCGATAAAGATCACCGGGCGTTTCAGAAAGGTATATTCTTCGAGGATGAGCTTCCTGTACTCATTTTCGGTAGATGGCTTTGGCTCCAGTGTTTTATACTTAAGCGCCACCCGGCTGAACAAGGCTTCGTAGCTGCCGGCCGCATTCTTCATGGCTTCCAGCTGGGCAGCCGTGATCTTTTCGGTTTTAATATCCTGGAACTCGAATTTTTTCGCCTTAAGCCCCAGCTCATCAATGATGCGCTTGCAGGTATCGCAGGTAGACAGGTAGTAGATCTTATTCATCATAAACAGGTAAAAGAAAAAAACGAAAGATAGAAGACAACAGAAAAAAGACAAACAATTCCAGACCATTCATCTTTTTCCTTTCATCAAAAATTTATCCCAGCATCTTCAGAAAGCTGACTTCTTTTTCGGTTAAGAAACGGTATTTGCCTCTTGGAAGGTCTTTTTTGGTAAGGCCCGCAAAGGCTACACGGTCGAGCTTGATCACCTCATAGCCGAGGTGCTCGAACATACGGCGCACAATCCGGTTACGCCCGCTATGAATTTCCACGCCCAGCTCAAACCGGCCGGCACCCACAAAATCCGTTGCGTCCGGCTTGATGAAGCCATCCGGCAACTCAAAGCCTTCGTTCAACATTTTATAATCTTCGGGCGCCATTTTTTTATTGAGGGTTACATGGTACACTTTGCGCACATCGAATTTAGGATGCGTCAGTTTAGCCGTCATGTCGCCATCGTTGGTAAATAACAACACGCCGGTGGTATTCCTGTCGAGGCGGCCCACAGGGTACAAACGCTCCTTGCAGGCTTTCTTGATCAGCTCCAGCACGGTACGGCGCTCTTCCGGATCATCCATCGTGGTGATGTAATCCTTCGGCTTATTCAGCAATAAATATTTTTTTGTTTCATTCTTGATGGGCACACCGCCGTAATTCACCACATCGCCCGGGTTCACTTTATAACCCATTTCTGTAATGATCTTACCGTTTACGCTTACCACGCCTGTGGCAATGAGCACGTCGGCCTCACGCCTGGAGCATACACCGGCATTGGCCACGTAGCGGTTCAGGCGGATCGCATCTTCCGATACATTCGGCTGGTCGGAGGTTTTTTTCGGACCGGCCTTTTTGGATTTCGCAACTACTTTTTCAGACTTCGATAATTTAGGCTCGTATGGTTTCTTCTCCCCAAACTCTTTCCCGGCATAAGGCTTCCTCTCACCGTCGTCTTTTTTAGTATAAGAACGTTTCTCTCCATCCTCTTTCCTTACATAAGAACGTTTTTCGCCATCGTCTTTTTTGGCGTACGAGCGCTTTTCGCCGTCCTCAAAGCTTTTGCGGGGCTTTGCGCTTTCGTATTTGCCATCGGCACGTTTCACAAATGGCTTCGAATCGCCATCGTCGAAACTTTTGCGCGGTCTTTTCTCAGAATCATCGCGTTTGGTATACGAGCGTTTTTCGCCGTCACCATAGTTTTTAGGGCCGCGGCTCACGCTTTCATACTTGCCGTCGGCGCGCTTCACAAAACCACGGCTTTCACCGTCGGCACCATCTCTTTTGGTATAGGAGCGTTTTTCGCTGTCTCCGTATGATTTACGGGGCCTGTCGCTGTCTTCTCTTTTGGTGTACGAGCGTTTTTCACCGTCACCATAGCTTTTGCGGGGGCCTGCGCTCTCGTATTTCCCATCGGCACGTTTCACAAATGGCTTCGAATCGCTATCACCGAAACTTTTGCGCGGTCTTTTCTCAGAGTCGTCGCGCCTGGCATAGCTGCGTTTTTCGGTAGAGTCATCGCCGCTTCTTTTGAAGGAAGGCTTGTCGGAACCATACGTTTTTTTTGGTTTTTCTGAACCGGAAAAGGATTTGCGTTTATTAAAATCCGTCGAGCCACCTTTTGAAAACATTTTCCTTGGCCCTTTACTGTCTCTACTCATTTATCTGTAATTTTTTGCAAATGTACACAAAAATACCGGGATTGTGCCCTTGTTGGTGTTTTCACCAACAAGGGGCTGCAAAGGTTTACCATCAGATAGCAGGTTCCGGAACAAGAGAATGGGCTGGTCTTTTTCTTTTAAATTTTGAATTTAAAACTTCTTACACCTATCTTTGCGCCCCATGTCTGATCCTGCCTATCAAAAAGCATTGACCGCCTACCTCGAAGGCTTTGTGAGCGAGCGCCGCCGCGACCGCCTGCGCGAAGTGCTGGCAGAGCGCACCAGGCACATGACGCTGGTGCTGGAAGATGTGTACCAATCCCACAATTTCAGCGCGGTACTGAGAAGTGCCGATATCTTCGGGATCCAGGACGTGCATTTCATCGAGAACCGCAATTCCTACAAGATCAGCGAGGACGTCTCGATGGGCTCCACCCAATGGCTCAGCCTCAACCGCTACCAGCAGCACGACAATAATACCAAAGCCTGCCTCAGCGACCTCAAAGCGCGCGGCTACCGGATTGTGGCAACCTCTCTGCACAAGAACAGCATCTCACTGGAGGAGCTGGATGTCTCAAAGCCTTTGGCCCTGGTGTTCGGCACCGAGCTCACGGGCATTACCACGGATGTGGAAGAGATGGCCGATGAGTTTATCAAGCTGCCGATGTATGGCTTTACCGAAAGCTTCAACATCAGCGTATGCGCCGCCCTGTGCATGCACAGCCTCAGCACCCGCATCCGCAGGGAAGTTCCGGACTATCACTTGAAAGAATCTGAAAAGGAAGAGATCTACATCGACTGGCTTAAAGCCTCTATCCGCAAGCAGGAGCTGATTATCAAGGAATTTGACGCGAAGTATCAGGCCGGTCAATAAGCCGGCTTTCTTATTTTTTATGGATGTCGGAGGATTTCAGCGCCTCTTCTTTCCTCTTTTCTGCCGCGTCCAGCTTTTCCTGCTTCCGTTTTTCAAGCCTTGCCAGCCGCTCCGTCCGGAGCTGCCCGCAGGCCGGCATGATGAGGTCGCTGCCAAAGCGGGAACGGATCTTGTCGAGGGCCGTGTATAGATTGGCCTTTTCTTGAGTATCCTCAAACAGGTTGGTTTGCTGGCAGCCGGAGATCAGGTTGCTGAATCTCACGCCAATCAGGCGGATCCAGACATCGCCCTTATAATTCTTATAGAAGAGCTCTTTTACTTTTTCGAGGATGGTATGGTCGGACGAGGTGTAAGGAATGCTCGCCTGGAAGGTATGGCTCTCGAAGTTCGAGTACTTCAGTTTTACCGTCACACAACCCGTGATCTTTTCCATCTTCCGCAGGTCGTAGCCCAGCTCATCCACCATACCTATCAGGATACGCTCCATCATCGCCTTGTCGGTGCTGTCTCTCTCAAACGTGGTTTCGGTGCTCATGCTCGTTTGCTCCCAATGCGGCTCAATGGGGCTGTAATTAATACC
This sequence comes from Hydrocarboniphaga daqingensis, assembly GCA_943362175.1. Classification (GTDB taxonomy): domain Bacteria; phylum Bacteroidota; class Bacteroidia; order B-17B0; family Aurantibacillaceae; genus UBA4416. The sequence goes on from CALRIU020000003.1 coordinate 298,070, forward strand.
ATTGGCCTTTTTCCAGATGCTGCTGCCATGCTCTCCCAGGATGTTCTGCAAGGCCTGTAAGGACATTTTCTGAAGGGTTTCGATCTTCTCAATCCCTTTCCCGCTCAGCAAAGCGTAGGTCTTTTTTCCCAGGCCCGGAATTTTGGAAATAGACAAAGGCGCCAGGAATTCTTTTTCGGTACCGTACGGCACATAGCCTTCGCCGTTGGGCTTAAACTGCCCGGTGGCAATCTTGGAAACCGTTTTGTTGCAGGACAGTCCAAAGGAAATCGGCAGGCCGGTTTCGCCGACAATCTTATCACGCAGCTCTTTGGTCCAGAGCAGACTGTGCTTCACGTATTTGTCCATGCCCGTAATATCAATGTAATGCTCATCAATACTGGCTTTTTCATACTCCGGCGATTCTGCTTTGATGATCTCGGTGACCTCCCGCGAATATTTGGAATACATGGCCATATCGCCTTTTACAAAAATAGCCTGCGGACAAAGCTGCCGGGCCCGGGCCGAAGGCATGGCGGAATGCACCCCGAACTGGCGGGCTTCATAGCTACAGGAAGCCACCACACCACGGTCGCTGGAACCACCAATGATCACAGGCTTTCCGAGCAGCGAGCTGTCGAGCCTGCGCTCTACCGACACAAAAAAGCTGTCGAGGTCCATGTGTATAATTGAGCGTTCCATGTTTTGCTTCCTGCTACAAAAGTAAGGCTGAAACACGGTGTTGAATGCCATGAATTGTAGCAAAACGGATGGCATTGCTATACCCCCGCCATTGCCATCCCTTGTACCGGAGTCAACACTGTATTACTCGGACTCAGCATCCTGAGAAGCTTTGTCTTAACTCTTTAAACATCCGCGACTCCATTGGCTTTATGTTTTCTATTCCTTAAATTTGAAATAAGCCAACCCTTCAATCCTATGAACCTAAAAGCGAAAACCTGGGCGGAAGCCTTAAAACCTCTCTTAAAGCAATACAAGAACAAAAAGCATCCGCTGGAATATAAAAATCTTTACCAGCTTGTGGTGATGGTTGTGCTTTCGGCGCAGGACTCCGACAAGCACATCAACAGCCTCGCTCCTGCCCTGTTCAAGGCTTTTCCGAACATGAAAGCCCTGGCCAAAGCCAGCGAGGAAACCCTGATGCCTTTTATTGGGAAGGTCCGCAGCTCGCGCAACAAAGGCGCCTGGCTCATGGAAATGGCGCAAACACTAAAGACCGACAAGAACATTCCTGTTACTATGGAAGAGCTCACCGCGCTGAAAGGCATCGGGCGCAAATCAGCCAACGTCATCATGCGCGAAGCCGGTGTTGCTCCCGAAGGAGTGATCGTGGACCTTCATGTCGTGCGCGTGGCACCACGCCTGGGAATTACCAAATCAACGGATCCGAAGAAAATCGAGGCGGATATCATGTCTGTGATGCCGCCAAAAACCTGGGGAGAGATCGGCATGGCCCTTTCTTTCTTAGGCCGCGAAACCTGCCGCCCCAAAGACCCCAAGCATGAGGATTGCGTGATGAATGCCTATTGCGCTTTCTGCCAGGGGAAACAGGTGATTAAATAACCGGTGGCTTCGACTACGCTCAGCCACCGGCTACATTACTTTTTCTTTTTGTGCTTTTTTGGTTTCTGAATCTCTTCGAGGTAGCTTTCGAGCGAATCGAGTTTTTTGTTCCAGAAGGATTTGTATTGCTCCACCCATTCGGCCACCTCGTTCAGTTTTTTGAGTTTGGCTTCGCAGTAGCGCTCCCGGCCTTCCTGCCTGATCACGACAAGGCCGCACTCTGTCAGGATCCTGATATGCCTGGAAATAGCGGGGCGGCTGATATCGAAATTTTCGGCCACCGAATTCAGGTTCATGGATTTGTGCGCCAGGAGGTTTACAATCTCGCGGCGCGTGGGGTCGGCTATGGCCTGAAACACATCTCTTCTCATATCAGCTTATTAAGTAACCTTTTGGTTACAAATATACAGGTAAGGCAGCAGTTACGCAAGGTTTAGCGCCCTAAGCCGGAAGATTTCAAAAATCTCCCAGGCTAAATGCTTCCGCCAGCAGTTCAAAGGAGCGCTTGCGGTCTTCGGGCTTATCGGCCATGCAGGAGACCATGATCTCCTGTACGTCAAAGTCTGCGGCGAGCTTTGTCAACTGCTCCTTTACCGAATCTTTGGTACCGGAGATCACCCGTCCCCTGTTGAGCCTGATGCGTTCCAGCTCATGCGCGGAAAATGTATAGTCCTTGATATCCTCGTAGCTTCCGAACCGGTCAAAACGGCCCTGCTCGAACTGCACGAAGATGTAATCCAGGAAGTGGCGCATCTGCGCCGCTTTCTCTTCGGTATCGGCACAAAGCACCGAAATGGCAAGCAGCTCCTGAGGCTTTTCAAGCTGCGCCGATGGCCTGAATTGCTTGCGGTAAGATTCCACAACGTCGGGCGTGGCAAAGCCATTGATGAACTTCGCCACTGCCAGCCCCATTCCGAAACGTGCCGCGATAGAGCTGCTGCCCCCGCTCGAGCTCAGGACCCATTGCGCGGGGATTGTAGAGGCCTGCGGGATCGCCAGCAAAGGCCCCTGGGAGGTTGCCGCGCTGTCGTTGAAAAAATGTTGGAGATGCTCCAGTTGTTTCAGGTAGCTTTCTTCCCTGAAATCGTTGGAGGGATTGAGCAGCGATGCCGTAATCCTGTCGCCGCCGGGGGCGCGGCCCATGCCCAGGTCGATGCGGCCGGGAAATAAGGTTTCGAGCATACGGAAATTTTCGGCCACTTTCAGGGCGCTGTGATTGGGCAGCATGATCCCGCCGGAGCCGATGCGGATGTGCTTGGTCTCATCGGCCAGCTTCACCATGAGCACTTCGGGCGTAGAGCCGGCAATAAAGGAGGAGTTATGATGCTCCGACACCCAGAAGCGGTGATAACCCAGGGCTTCGGCCAGCTTTACAGTTTCGATGGTACTTTGAATGGCTTGTTGGGCAGTGCGCCCGTGCGACACGATGGACTGGTCGAGTATGCTAAGTTTGAGAGGACTCATAAAAAAAGGAAAAGGTTCCCCGGGTTAACATTTTTGGTTGCGGAAAGTTTATGAATCGAAAGAAAATTGCGAACTTGTAAGAACATTAAACATTGCCTGTATGAAACTCCTGAAGTTTAAATTATTACTGATTCTGATATGTACAGGCGCTTCTCTTTTTGCCCAAACCAGTAAAATCACCGTAAAGGCCACAGACACCATCGACTACATGTACCTTTCATCTGCCAAAGGGTACAGCCTGACAAAAATCATGGACCTGCGCACCTCTATTTTGCAGCGTTGCGGAAAGAACTTCCTCTTTCAGGCCAGCAGAATCGACAGCACTTCTATCGCGTTTGCTAAAAAAAACGGAAAAACACTTTCAGTGAACGACAGCCTTCTTTATATCTCCTGGTTCCTGATCAATAAAACAGAGTGCTTTCCACAAGACTGCGCCCATTACCAGCCTACGTGGAAACTCAGCATCAACCGAAAAAACAATGTCTTTGTTCTCGACAAGATATTTTGCATACAGGCACAGGATTTGAAGCATATTGTATTAAAAGTGATCAAACTTTCGGAATTTGAGATTATCCTGGAAGACATGACTGACTCCATCTGGCACCGGCGTTATTATTTTCAAAAAAACTAGAAATCATGGACGTTCACATCAAAAAATTAAGCCCGGGCGACATGGACCAGTTCGCCGCATTGATCAACGTGTTTGAGGAAGTGTTTGACATGGAGAACCTTTTGAGCCCCGGTCCCGGGTACCTGGAAAACCTGCTGAGGAAAGAAAGCTTTATGGCTTATGTGGCAACGTTCGGCGAGCGCGTCATTGGCGGACTAACGGCCTACGTTCTGCCTTCGTACTATTTCCAGTCGTCGGAAGTGTATATCTACGACCTGGCTATAGACCCTGGCTTCCAGAGGAAAGGCACAGGGCGCAAGCTGATCGAAGCCATCAAAACAGACTGCAAAACACTTGGGCTGAGGGAAGTATTTATCCAGGCAGATAAAATCGACCAGCATGCCATCGACTTTTACCAGGCTACGGGCGGAAAATCCGCAGATGTGGTACATTTTTCGTATCCGCTTTAACACTTTATCTTTGATAAGATCACTCGATTAAAAAAACATGACACCAACTACATTAGACATTAAAGTGGCGATCCAGATCTCCAGGGCCATGCACGAGGTTTTTGAAGCCATTGCCGATCCGGCGCACCTATCCGGCTATTTCATCGCCGACAGCACGGGCCGCCTCGAAGAAGGAAAAGAGCTGATCTGGCATTTCCCTGAATTTTCCATGGATGTGCCTGTTAGCGTCAAAAAGACAGAGAAAGACAGCTACATTTCTTTTGAATGGGAGGGCTCGGAAAACAAAAAGACCCTGGTAGAGATTTCGCTCAAACAGCAAGATAACGGGAGCACCTTAGTCACCGTTACCGAAAAAAAGCATGGAGAACCATGAAGCCGGTATTAAATGGCTGTCCGGAAATTCCGGCGGCTGGGCCAACTTCCTGGCCTGCCTGAAAGCTTACCTCGAATACGGGATCAACCTCCGCAAAGGCGCCTTCGATTTTATGCGGGAAGATAAACCGGCTTAGTCCTGCCTGAAAGATAATCCTTTCGCTTCCAGGGCTTCTCTCAATTTTGGCAGGGAAGCCTTTCCAAAACCATGCAGTTTCAGCAATTCCTTTTCTGTCCACCGGCTCAGCTCTTTTTCCGTATGGATGCCGGCCCCCTCCAGCGCGCGGCGGGCAGGCGCGCCCATCAGAGCCAGAAAGCCATCCCCGGGCTTTTTCGCCCCTTCACAGATAGGGCATGTCGGGCAGTCGGTGCTTTTATAATACTGATGCCCATTCGGACAGGTGCGTAATGTTTTTTTAGTGGTTGCCATCGTTGTATGAATTTAAGGGTTTTAGGTGAAATTTCCTTATGCGACGGAGACGCAGGGCTTCGTTCTTTTTAAGCCCTTGCTAACGTTCTCTCAACAAGACTTGCTGTTGGGAAGAACACCAGCAGCGGCAGAAATTCCCCGGCTGTCAATTCAAGACTTCGCACAGGTATCCCTGCAAATGCATCAGGGATAGGATCTTTTCATTCTCAACCGAATCGCTTTCTATGCGGAGAATGTGGTCACAATCTTCAAGGTCGAAGTTGGCCATATAGTGCGGCCACTGTTCTTCAAGCAAGCGGAGAACAAGCTCTGCCTGCGCTCCATCAGTGATGTTGGTCTTAAAGATCTCTACCATGTTACGCTTATTAGTGTTGTTTTAATTTCAGGCGCCTATGGTAAAAGGCATAGGACAAAATTCCCAGGAGAACCGGAAGGAATACCGGCGCCCAGTTTTCTGCCGGCTTACCGGCGGCGGCGATGCAATAGATGGCACCGGCCAGGTCGATCATCAGGCCTGCGTAAGCCCATTCTTTGATTCGCGGAAAACCCGGTATCAAAATAGCGATCACGCCCAGGGCTTTGGCAATACCCACAAAGGGCAGGAGGTAAGCAGGCAGCAGGATATCCGCAAAGCCTTTCACGGCCATCTCAGCCATAAAAATATCAGGAAGAGCGGAGAGCATCATAAAGGCGGCGAACAGGCCGGTAAAGATCCAATAAAGCAGGTTTGTTTTTTTCATATTAAGGTTATTTTAAAGTTTATTTATGATGAAGCATTTTTATCAAAATGAAGGAGCCAGGTATTGCCGTACTTATCTTTGAGGTCGCCGAACAAAGCGCCCCAGAAAGAGGTTTCCAGCGGGTGCAGCACATGTCCTCCGCCGGAAGATAATTTGCTGAAAGCCATCCTGGCCTCTTCCTCGCTGCTGCAGTCTAGCATCATGGACACCGCATTGCCCCTGATCCGGCCTTCGTCCTGAACCATATCGGTTCCCATCAGTACCGCGTCTCCATTGGTGAGGGTGGCATGCAGGATCCAGTGCTGCATGTTTTCAGGCATTTTGGCAGCAAGGGGCGAATCGCCGATGGTTTGCAGGTTCAACTCTCCGCCAAGACAGTTTTGATAGAAATTCATAGCCTCGCGACAGTTACCACTGAAGGTGAGGTAGGAACGGATGTGTTTCATGTTTTCAAAAAATTAGGTACGGTCATTATTTTTTAAAGGAACCATGCAGCGCATGTCTTTATCATTGAGGTATAGCTCGAGGCAGTAGCCCTGCGGATCGAGCTCCGGCAATGCCAGCAGCTTTTGGAATGTGCTGTCGACACGTCGCATATCCTCCCGGAAATTTAAAAGCAGCTCGCTCATGTATTCGCCTTTCCGGATCACAAAAGTGTCGAGCCCGTAGGTAGTAGCTTCGCCTTCCCGGAGCTGGCTGAGAGCCGCTTTGTAGATGATCCCGCCTTTTCCGTCGGAATAAGAAATACCATAAGCGATTCGTTGCTCAGGAGCCGGAAGCATGCTGTGCAGCTCCGTGTGAGCATCGTTTATCCCATCGGGGAAAGCGCTTGCCTGTAAACAAACAACAGTAATGTCTTTTTCAATAGTGTATGTCTCCATAATATCAGGTTTTTACTTTTCTGCCAGTTCTTTCAGGCGTTCAAAGGCCTTTTCCCATTTGCCCGACATCATGTCAAACATGCTTTCCTCCATATCCGAGCTGATGTCGAGGCGGGTCGCGCCGTTCTCTTCGGTGAGGCGATAGGTCTCCCGACCGCCTTTGTATTGTTGGGCGATTGCACTATCGAGGTCTTCCTTTCCATCAGATACCACGCCCGTGTATTCTACGATCAGCGATTTTCCGGGAATGCTCTCCGTGACTTTTGCCGCCATACCGTTATTACTCTGATCCATGAACAGGGCCTTGCTGCCGGGTTTCCAGTCTGTCAGGGCATAGGAGCCGGGGCTAAACACCGAGTACCAGTCCCTGGTATAGTGATCGAGGGTGAGCACATTCCAGAGCTTTTCTCTGGAAGCGCCAATGAGGATTGATTTTTTAATGGTTTTCATAGTTTCATTTTTTAAAGATGAATGGGATAAACGTTGCCACTGATTGACACGACAAAATTACATCGGGGCTCAAAAAAGGGGGAGGTGCAAAACCGACCCTTTACAGGGTTGTTTCCGACAATACAATGTCCTACATTTGAAGCATCCTAATACACACACCATGAAAACCGTCTCTATCCTTGCTCCTGAAACCGCCGTCATAGAAGCCATTGCCGATCCGCGCTACATGTTCAATGCGGTAAACATGTTCCTGCAATCGACGGGCAAAGCGCCCTTATTCGAGGTACAGGTGGTTGGCTCCAAAAAAGAAGTGAAGCTGGAGAACAGCTTATTCTCCGTGCATACCGACAGGCAGATCAAAGACATTGACAAAACAGACCTGATCTTTATTCCTGCCCTGAGCGGCGACATGAAGCGTGCCGTGGAAGCCAACCGCGACCTGGTGCCATGGATCGTGAGCCAGTATCACAAAGGCGCGGAAGTAGCCTCTTTGTGCGTCGGCGCTTTCCTCCTGGCAGAAACCGGTTTGCTGAATGGAAAAAAATGCTCCACACACTGGGGCTTTTACAATGAATTCAACAGCATGTACCCGGAGGTAGAGGTCGTGGATGGCAGCATCATCACCGAGGAACAGCGGCTCTACTCAAGCGGTGGCGCCAACTCTTACTGGAATTTGCTGCTGTACCTCGTCGAAAAATATACCGACCGCGACACGGCCATCCTTGCTTCCAAATTCTTTGCCATCGATATCGACCGCGACAGCCAGTCGGCTTTTATGATGTTCAAGGGACAGAAAGAGCATGAGGATGAGGAGATCCGGAAAGCGCAGGAATTTATCGAGACCAATTACCAGGATAAAATAACGGTAGACGGCCTGGCCGACCAGTATGCCATCGGCAGGAGAAGCTTTGAGCGCCGCTTCAAAAAAGCTACCGGCAATACAGTGGTGGAATACCTGCAGCGGGTGAAAGTGGAAGCGGCCAAGCGCAGCTTCGAATCGAGCCGGAAAAACATTACGGAAGTGATGTATGATGTAGGATACACGGATACCAAGGCTTTCAGGGATGTCTTCAAAAAGATTACAGGATTAACTCCTGTGGAGTACCGGAATAAATACAACAAGCAAAGCTAATCTATTACGCAGGGAAGGCTTCGCCGGTGCTAGCTGACTCTTTCAGGCTTACTCCGGCTTTTTCTTGTTTTCTTCCGGGCTCGTCAATATCTGCCTGTACTTCAGGTATTCCGGAGGAGCAATCTCGTTCATTATATCCATTACCTTGTGCTTGCTGATATAGAGGTCATACAGCAATTGGGTCAGCTCATCAATCTGGGCCCTCTTATCATAATAGGGCTGATATCCGGTAATTTGCGAAGTATATACTTTTGACTTCACCCCCATATCGTCGCGCTGCATCTCCTGCTTATAGACCGGTCTTTGCCTCAATGAGCTATCATATATACTGACTCCGTTCCTTTGAAACCGCTTGGCAAGGTATTCTATCAATATCGCATCCTTACTCTTCAGGGCTTTATTCAACTTGCTCAGGATATCCATTTTATTAAGCTCATTCCCAATTCCTCTCATGATCTCTCCGACCTGTTTTTGAATCCGCTCCAGGGAGATTTCATCGTCCGCCCCTCCAAAATTTTCAGTCTGCCTTATTTCCTCCTGAATGCTTTCCGGCAACACAGAGCCGTTTGCAGTGAGGTACATCAGCCAGATATACAATTCTACGGTCTGCTCAAAGGCGAGAAGCTCCTTGTCGAAATCTTCCGGTATATCAAATAAAAAAATACGGTTGTAAAAGCACAGATCATCCCTGGTCATGCGCTTGCTCTCGGGAATCTGGTCAAACTCGATAATGCCCCTTAACACCTCATTTTTAAAATAACCTGCGTTCGCTCTGAGGTTTGCAATTTTCCCTGATATGGATTTATGCATTTCGCGGCAAACAGCAGCAGAAGGTCCGTCGGTGTCTATGGCATAATTTTCAGAGGGGGGGCTAAGGCTTTTAATATTTCTGAGGTTCAGGCCGACATTGTCCACAGTTTGATGAAACAGTTCTGCAGCCTTACCCGGCAGGCTTTCGGAATAGTGATCGATCAATACATTTTTCATCGCATCCCCGTCCCTGAAATTCTGCTTGATATTGTTGACGACCATGTGCATTTTTTTGGCATTCAGGTCCCTGCTGTATTCCGTTCTTAAAGCTCTCAGCTCATTGATAACCGACTTTTGCCCCAGCAATTTTCCGATTCCGGAAGCAACTACTTTGGTAATAACCCCGAGGCCGAACTGAAGGCATAAGGTGATCAGGAATTCCGTAAAGGAGCTCCCGTTGTTTTCCAGCTTATACTCTATATGCGTCAGGCGGGTGTCCTGTACTTGGTTCACAGCAATGTTCATGCAGTCCCGCATCCGCTCAAGGCCATATACCTTTTTGGCAGTGCCGTCTTCTATGGCCTGAAGCAGGGCGTACAGCTCGTCTTTTGTTACAGGTTCTTTGGCATAAGCCTCCTTCCCTTCCTTATTACGGGCGTCCAGCGTTCTTTCCAGGTTCTGCTGGGCCTTGCGAGCGGCAACTGCATCCTTATAATATTGATCGGCCTCCTCCTTAAATGTATTCTTGACAAGGGTTTTCAGAATCTCTTCCTTTTCTTTGGCAGAACCTTTAAAGTTCTCGTCGATCGCCTCGTCCACCCGCTTTAAATAATCCCTGTAATAATCATCCAGCTTTTTAGGCGTATCCAAACCCGAATACCCTTCCTTTACTTTTTTGTCAAACTCATCCGCAAAAGCTTTATTCGCCGCAATTTTTTTCTTGATCTCCTCCTCGTCCTTCTCTTTATACTCATTGAATTTTTCAGCGGACAATGAGCAAAAAGCAATCATATCACCTGCCGGATACGACGAATCGGTTCCTGCGCCACCCCCTCCGGTACTTTTTTTCCCGGGCTTCAATGAAGGGATTGGTTTTTTAGGCAATTCGGGCAGCTGCGTGCTTTTCATCTCTTCCGTTGTGGAAGTTTCCGCTTCAGGTTGTTTTTGCCCGAAAGCATCCGGAATATAATAATCCATTGGCTATTGGTTTAATCACATTGTTTGATCAGGGGTAAATTGTCATTTCCAAGGTATACCAGCGAGGTAGGGATTTTAATATCGAGAAGCGGTACATCTTTCGGCCAGCACTCCGTCGATTCTTTGGTGACCTCTTCCGTCACCTGCTGGATAATGCTCAGCAGAGTATTCGCATCATGGTAGCTCACCCCTGCAATGACCTCAGGCTCGCTGTTATCCCATAAGGTTCCACGCTGCAGAAAGTTGGCAACCGCTTTTTCAAAACCCGGCCTCGCGGGAACAACAACCCTGCAGGAGCCCGCACTCAGAAATTTTCCGAATAAAGGATCGGTATCGGCGCCGTTTCTGATATTGTCCATCCAGCGATCCTTATTTCCCCAGAAATAAGGATAGAGCTGGTACATCAGGTAATTCCATTCAAAAGCCTGCTCGAAGAATTCGATCACTTTCCCTTGTTTAAAGGCTTTCTCATAATTGTACTCCGGATAGCCCGTCGCATTCTCCGATACAGGATAAGCATCGTTGGCAGCTTCTGCATCGAACAGCTCTATGGAATCGTTCCCGCCACGAAAACGGTCCTGGCACATAAAATCGATGCAGTGTTTTTTCAATTCAGTATCCACAACTTCCTTGTTAACGGCAGGATTCTGCCCGCTGATCATTACTCCCTGGCGGATACGTTGCTGTGCCGATTTTTCGTCGGCAGCCGCTTTCAGCTCTGCATAGGCTGCCATAATCTTATCGTAGGTTTTTACCTGCCAGTCGAAGTAAAGCTGCTTGCTTCTTGCATACATGATTTTGATGGTACCGTTCAGCAAAGCCATCCCTTTTGCCTGTATCGACAAGGCCACATTATCCAGGGCTCCCTGGTGGTACACTGGCGATGGAAGCCCGTAATAAAAGCGACTGTCGTCCGACGTAATATCTGAAAGCATGTCCCTGAAGGTGACAAAGAAATCGTACTTTTCCTGCGAAGCAAACTCGTCTGCATTTTTCCTTGGATTAGCGGTATTTTCAGAGCCTAAAGCCAATGCATTCGCATCTACGGCTATATCCTGCCCGTTAACCGATACAAACATGCGACGAAACTCAAGCCTGTTGCCAAAAGCTGCCGCTTTATTATCAGTGAAAGGCTTAAAGGATGATGCCCCAATTGAAGTTTGTGTAAAATTGCCTGTAAAATCGCCCCACAACAAGGATGGGTTATAGCCACTTAATGCCGGCAGAATTTTATTGATGGCTTTTATAGCCGCCTGCCCCGGACCTGTTTCATCGGAAATCTCAAGTGAATAGGTTCTGTAACGCTCCGGAGGGGCTTCGACCCCTTTGACTTTATATATCTGTGCAAATTTCAGGTAATTATAATCGTTGATGTGCGATGGACTGAGTTTTTCCCGGGTGGCCTGCGCATTTGCCGTTTCTACGGCTGTTCTGGCCGGCCCCTCTACCTGCGGCTCCAAAGGTATATCGATTCCGCCCTCCGGTTTCTGGGACTTGCTGTAGATATAAAAAGCGGCGGGCTCCGGAATGTTGAATTCAAGAACCATCCTTTTTCCGATGTTCTCGACCCAGCCCTTATACCATTTATCAACCCAGCGATATACCCCAACCGTATGGCTGCCATCCGCCCTGGTTCCCTCCAGATGATGCTCATTGGTTTCTATCACTTTCCGGATGGTTGTCACCTTGCTGCTCTCTCTCACAGTTTTGTTAATCCTGTTGACAGCAGACTCCACAACCTCCTTGGCGTAATTTGTCTTTAGCTTGCTCTCGGTATTTGTCGTATTCTCGTATCCCGCTTTTACCGTGCTTTTCAAATCCATGAAGGGCGTCGAATAAGAAAAAGACACCTGGCCATCCACATAATATTTTTCCTTATGGATCTTATCTATTTCGCTCTGCAGCTCAAAACGGTTAGTCGTTTCTAACTCGCGCTCCGATGTTTCAGTCATTTCCGAAAAGCTCTCCGTAATGGTTTCTGTTTCTTCCGTCCTTGTATGCGTACGCGTTTTCCGCTCACCATTCATCACGTTTTCGATGTGCGCAATCTCTCCCACATCAAATTTATGCCACACCTGTTTCAACACTTCAAAGTCTGCTACGCCATACACTTTGACATATTTTCCATGCTGGCCGGTACCCGCAGGCAATGTGCGGTGAGCGGGGTTTTTAGGCAATGCATATTCTTTGCTGTTAAGGATAACCACACGACGGTACTCATCAACAGGCACGGGGCTGCTCAGTTCCTGGTACTGCGTCTGTATGTAAGAATGAATTTTAAAAAAATCACTTGTCCCGAGCTTTTGCGATGCCGCTACATAAATGGCTTTGGTTTTAAGCGAAAAGGCATTAAGAACTTCGGGCTTGAGAACCACTTCTTTATTGGAGGCCGTTTTAAAATCCCTGGAAGTCGGTTTCGCCATTTCGGACAGAGCTGCTTCCAACTCTCCGATTTTTTTCATTTTGTCATCGCCGGCTTTTTGTCCGGAGCTTTTCACCGGTACAGGGGTCTTTGTTTCCGCTTTATATTTAAGCAGGTCAAACACCGGCAGAGTTTCTTCCCCCACAATGATCTCTTTATTCAGCTCGGCAATAGCTTCCGATTCTTTGTCCACATCGCCGGAAACGACTTTTTCAAGAAGCGCCAGATTGCGGAATGTCTTCATTAGCCCTTTAGGAGCCGGGGCTAGTCCAAATGCCGTATATACGATGGTATCAGTCAGATTATTGACATGAGCTCTAAGCTTATTTTTCAAAGAGGCAAGCTCCTGCTGTTTTCTGAAAAGCTCCTTAAAATCGCCGGAAGCAATCAAGGCATTATACGCGGAAAACTCATTGTCAATTGCTGTCACATCTTTTATATTTTTTGCAGAGCCGGCAAAATCGGAAAGTATCTTTAAGATTTTAGCCTGATAAACCTTTTGCCCGACAAATGCCTTTTCTCTGTTAAATGCCCCGACCAGATTGCTTACGGGCCCGGACCCGGAGGAAGAGATGAGCGTATGCTTATTTACAATATCCTCAGAAACATCCTTGATCTCTTTTAAAGAAACGAACCTGAATACCTCTTGTGCCATAAAATTGCTTTTTAGAATTATATATTAAATATAGAAAATAATCTCAAAAAGCAAAATACCGGCAGCAGTCGGGCCTGTTATAAGATCACCCATACTTTCTTTGCCAGGGCATAAAAAAATCATGAAACACGGTTTTACAAACCCATCGCTTTCATGGTTTTGTCAATGATTTCCATCGCTTCGTCAATGTGGTATTTCTGAATCACGAGTGCGGGCCGCAGCCGGATGGATGTTTCCCCGGCAGCGATCAGCAGCAGGTTATTGTCAAGTGCCTTTTTAATCAGTGTGTCACGCTCCCTGGCTGTCGGCAGATCGAAGGCACATTGCAGGCCCCTGCCGCGGATGTTTGTGATCTTTCTTTTCTTTGCGAGCTTCTCCAGCTGCTTCAGAATATAGGCCCCCTGCTTCGCCGAGTTCTGTACCAGCTTTTCTTTATGGATCACTTCCAGGATCTTCGTCGCCCTTACCATATCCGGCAGGTTGCCTCCCCAGGTCGAGTTGATCCTTCCGGGCGTTGTAAAGCAATTGTCTTCGACCTCATCCACCCTTGCCGTCGACATAATGCCGCACACCTGCATCTTTTTGCCGAAGCACAGAAGATCGGGCGTTACGCCGAAATGCTCATAAGCCCAGAACTTCCCGCTGAGCCCGACGCCGTTCTGCACCTCATCAAAGATCAGCAGCGCTTCCTGCTCATCGGCCATCGCTCGCAGCTCCTTCAAAAATTCCTTGCGGAAATGGTTGTCGCCACCTTCGCTCTGGATCGGCTCGATGATGATGGCACAAATAGCATCACGGTGATCTTTAAAGGCTTTCGCAATCTGCTTCAGCGCTTCTTTTTCTTTTTTGATGACTTCCTGTACAGAAGCTTTGGTCAAAGGAAAGCTGATTTTGGGATTATCGATGCGCGGCCAGTCGAATCTGGCAAACAGATCCGTTTGCACCGGCTTGCTGTTGGTGAGCGATAGCGTATAGCCACTCCGCCCGTGGAAGGCCTGCCTGAAGTGAATGACCTGTGTTCCTTTTTCTCCTTTGATCCCTTTCTGCCTGTTCTTTTTCACCTTCCAGTCCATCGCTACTTTCAGCGCATTTTCCACGGCCAGCGTTCCTCCCGAAATAAAGAAGGCATGCTTAAATGGCTTGGGCATCGCATACTTGCCGAAAGCCTTTAAAAAGCCGGCGTACTGCCTGGTGTAAAAATCCGAATTACTGGGATTCTCAATACCGGCAATCAGCAGGTCTTTGATAAAAGACTTGTCGGATAAGAGCCTTGGATGGTTGTGGCCGAGGGCGTTTGTGGCAAAGAACGAAAAGAGGTCGAGGATCTCGCGCTTGTTGGTCGCATCGTAGATATAACAATCGTGGCATTTCTCCAGGTCGATCATGAATTTAAAACCGTCCTGAAGAATATAATGCGGTAAAACAGAAGGTTCTTTTTTAGAATCCCGTGCAGTTGCTTTCATTGGCAGATTTTTCTTGTTTCCACTAATGTAGAACACCTATTCTGTGAAGACAAGAAAATCCGGCCGGTTATAACCTTGTTTAACATTTACTCATAAAAAAGAGCAGCCGGCCACGAGCACTCTTTTCATTAATTTTCATGACCGGCTAGTTCTCCAGGTAAGCATTCAAGGCATCGGCAAAACCTGTCCAACCCTCCGTAAAGCTTTTCGAACTGAAATTCACGCCATTGGCAGCGAACGACCCGATACCGGAATGCGTTAGCCTCAGCAGCGTTTTATCACCCTGTTTCTCCAGCTCCCAGGTTACAAGGGAGCTTCCGGGGTAGCCTTCGTACGTCCAGCTATGGGTCAGCCGTTTTTCCTTCACCGATTCCAGGACCTCGCAGAGGTGTTTATACGCAACACCTTCGTCGGCGCATCCTGTAAAGGTAAACTTGAACCCTGGCTCCGGCCTGAAATCTTCCAGCTCGAAATACCATTTCCGCATTTCCTTCACATCGGAAATCGCTTTCCATACCGCGGCTACAGGCGCGTTCAAAACTCTTTCAATAACAACTGATCTGCTTTCCATGATCGCTAAATTTAAGTTAAAATTATGTAACTGTTCAGTTACAAATATATAAGTAACTATTCGGTTACACAACTATTTTGCAATTAATTTTTGGGATCAGACAACAGGTTCAGCGAATTATTTTGGGCGTGCCCTGCGGGACGGGCTTTCGCCACTCGCTTCCCGTCCCGAAAGCTTTCGGGACGGGAGAGCTCAGACAAAGGCTCGATCCCTCACGCAGCATCACCCTCCATCACGGGCTGTCTCTACCGGCAACGACCGCAGCAGGCAGGCTACCATCACCAGGACCAAAGCGCCGATGTTGGCCAGGGTACGCACCTGGTGCAACCTGTTCCAGGGAGTTTCGAAGGCAAGCCTGACCTCTTTCATTTTTTCTGCGGAAGCGCTGCTGAGATCAAGAGAGTCTAATACATTATTCAAAGGGACGTTTCCGAAAATAGTCACACAGAAAGTACCTACGGTATACAACACCGCTGCGGCAGCTAGTAGAATAAAACGCTTCGACATCCCCTGGTAATTCAGCCAGGCGGCGATGGGCAGTAAGATCAGCGTACCCATAAAGCTCATAAAGAACAGAGGATTTAAAATAGCGCGGTTAATGGATTGCATAGCCGCGAGGTACTGATCGTCGGGCAGGCGGCCGAGACCGGGATTTACGGAGCAGCTGTAAGCATAGAAAAGCCCGGCCGAAAGGGCCGTAAGTGTGGCTGCAAGAGCGAGGATGGCATTGGAGAGTGTCATTGTTTTTGGTTTTATCAAGTGATTTTTTAGCGCCGCAATTGTTTCACATAATTCACAACAAGCTGCAACTCCTGCCCGCTCAGCCGTTTGCCCCAGGCCGGCATGATCTTTCTACCGTTCGTCACCACCCGCAGCAGCTCGGCATCGGGCAGCCGGCTGATTTGTAAATTCTTCGCGCCCAGCAGGCCTTTGGTGCCGTCATGGCCGTGGCAACGGGCACATTTATTTTCAAAGATGGTCCTGCCATCGGGCAAGGATGTGTTTTGCCCGGGAGAGGCTGTCAGCGTACTTAAAAATATCAGCGGCAGAGCGCCTGCAATTTTTGGAACAGATCTTTTCATTTGTCTTATCATTTTAATACAAGACAAAGTTGCGCAGGTGTCAAACGGAATGATAGAACAAATCCGACAAAATGCTATTCCCGGATCTCGGAGAAATTATCGATGACGGCTACAGGCTGTTTTTGCAGCTGATGGGGCGAAAGGCCGGCAAACTCTTTAAAAGAACGGATCACATGCGATTGATCGGCATAGTCATTGGCAAACACAATGTCTGAAAAACGTTGATAGTCCTTCCCCTGGAATTGCTTAAGGGAAGATTGAAAGCGGCAGATCCTCGAAAATAATTTGGGACTGATGCCTACATATTCCTTGAAACGTCTTTCAAAGGTTCTTTCGGTAAGGTATACCTTCTCACAAAGGCTTTTCACGGGAATACCACCTTTGGAATTCAGGATGAGCTCCAGGGCATGGTCCATCTCTTTGTGCCCGGTTTTTCTTTTTTTCAGCTCTGCCAGCAAAAAATCGCTTAACAGCCGGATCCGCTCTTGTGGCGCTTCGGTCTCCGACAGCTGATCTGATAAGGAAGCATGCCCGTACAACTCATTGATTCCGGCACAGGAATCCGTAAGCAGGGTAGCGTTCAGTCCGAAAAGACGTTTCAAGGCATGGGGATAAAAACAAATGCCTGTAGCCGACAGGTCGCCGGAAAGATCAAGCTTTCCGTGAGTAGTAGCCTGCCCGAATAAAAAAGCATCCGGCAGCTGTTTTCCTTCATGGCTGAAATTGCCATGCTCAGGGCTTTGAAATAAAAAACCGGGACAGCCATCGGCAATGGTACGGAACTCTCTCGGAGAGCCGCCTGCACCCGGACTTTCCAATGACCAGAAATACCTCACAAAAGGTTTGAGGGCATCGGTTGGCTGTATGATGTGATGGTCCATAAGCGCAGGCTTATTCAAAAGTAAGGAATAATCTGCTACGGTACAATGGCTCTACTTAGGCAGAGGAACGAAGTCCGTTTCTCCCGGCACTTTCGGGAACTCCTGTTTCAGCCAGCGCTGGCGGGCATCTTCGATCAGGGCTTTGTCGGAAGCCACAAAATTCCAGTGAATAAACCGCTCTTCCGGAAAAGCTTCCCCGCCGAAAATATAGATCGTAGAGTTATCGCTCATCTCAAATTCGCAGAGGCCGCTGTCTTTGGCTACCAGCAATTGCTTTGGCTCAAACAGGGTGCCCTCGCTTGTGATATGCCCGTCGAGGATATAGATCGCGCTTTCACCGAACAGCTCACGCCCGATATAAATGCTCTGCTTTGTTTTGGCTTTCAGCTCCAGCAGGTATAAGGAACTATAAACCGGCACCGGCGATTTCCTGCCGAATACCTCCCCGGCAATCAGCCGGAACGATACGCCCTGCTCTTCCCAATGTGGCAGGTCCTGCTTTTCGACATGCGCAAACGAAGGCTCCATCTGCTCCAGGGCTTTGGGCAAGGCCACCCAGATCTGCAGGCCGTGCAGCACCTTATCGGAATGACGCAGGTACTCCGGCGTACGCTCCGAATGTACAATGCCCTTTCCGGCCGTCATCCAGTTGACGGCACCGGGCGTAACCTCAACTTCCGTTCCGAGGCTATCCTTATGCATGATGCTGCCATCAAACAAATAGGTAAGGGTGGATAAACCGATATGCGGATGCGGCGGCACGTCGAAGCTTTCATGATCGCTCAGGAAAGCGGGCCCCATGTGGTCGATAAAGGCAAATGGTCCGACCATGCGTTTTTCGCGGAAAGGCAGCAGGCGCCCAACCATAAAGCTACCGATACTGGCAGCACGTTCTTCGATAATGAGCTGGATGTTTGACATACTGTAAAGATAACTATGTTTTAGCTTTTTCTATTACCTAAGAGTCTGTAAATTTCTTGTTCTGTCATTCTGAACTTGTTTCAGAATCTGTTTGTGCAATATTTATCTTAAAAACAGAAACCTGAGATACTCCTTTCAGACATACCTGAAGTATATATTCGCAAACAACAATGAGACCCTGAAACAAGTTCAGGGTGACTCATTGCTGTATAGAATTTCAGTGAGGTCTCCTTAGTCTTCGAGGTAACCGAATTTACCCATGTTGAAATCCTCCACAGCCTGTACGATCTCTGCTTTGGTATTCATCACAAAAGGACCGTAGGTGGCAATCGGCTCATGGATCGGCTCTCCGCTAAGGATGAGCACCACTGCATTTTCAGAGGCCTCAACACTAAAGTCCTCACCATCGTTTGCCAGCAGGGCCAGGTGATCGGTAGCCACTGCCGTTTCACCATTCACCGTGATGCTTCCTTCCACCACCAGCAAAGCGGTGTTATAGCTTTCCGGAAAGTTGAAGCCGGCTTTGGCGCCTTTGTTCAAACGGGCATTGAACAGATGCACCGGTGTGAAGGTAGAAGCAGCCCCTTTGATGCCCTGGTAGTCGCCTGAAATTACTTCAATGGTTCCGGCATCACCGGGAAGGATATATTTCCCGATCCGGTCTTTTACGATCTCCTGGTATTTCGGTTTCGACATTTTGTCTTTGGCGGGAAGGTTCACCCAGAGCTGCACCATCTGGAACTCGCCACCGGTTTTACTGAACTCCTCTTCATGGTATTCTTTATGCAGGATTCCCGAAGCAGCGGTCATCCACTGCACATCGCCCTCCCCGATGATGCCTTTGTTTCCGGAACTGTCGCCGTGTGCCACTTTTCCTTTATAGGCAATGGTTACGGTTTCAAAACCGCGGTGCGGATGCACGCCGACACCTTTAGGAATGTCGGAAGGCGGGAACACGAATTTGGAATTATAGTCCAGCATAATGAAAGGACTCATGCGCTGCATGGTTAAGGTACCGGGAATAAAATTATGGACCCGGAAGCCATCTCCTACGAAATGCGGTGTGCGTGGAGCGATCACCGATTCTATATGTCTTGTTTTCATGGTTGTGTTGTTTTGATTTACAGAACAAAATTACGGCAACCTGAAAGACGGTGCATTGATGTATGGTAGGAAATAAGGTGTTATTGGCTGAACTTGTATAAGCGCCGAAGAAACTATTTCAGTTTCTCAAGCATCTCATTGCTGAGCTCATCCGAATAGATACCGTAACCGCCCACCAAAACGCCTTTCATACCATGTTTAGCTGAAGAAATCGCATAGAGCATGGCCTGGTCGGAAGGATCTTCATCCACATCGAAGCGAAAGGATTTATCGATCATAAAGTCGCCCGGCATGATCTCATGCCCACCGTTCAGGCATGCCAGGCAGTTACGTTTCAGGTTAAAATCCTCGGTGTAGCCCTGTGCCCTGAGGGCATTGATGGCTTCGCTTAGTGTGTCGTATGATTCCATGTGCTTATTTATTTTTTTCGATCGGGACTTCGACTACGCTCAGTCACCGATGTGGTGGTTGAGCGTAGTCACCGATTGGGTGGTTGAGCATAGCCAACGATTTAATGGTGCCTTCGGAAGCTTCAGGCACCGGTTGGTAATAGGCTCTTGATTAATGGCGACTTCGGCTGCTGAGCGCCGTCGAAGCAGCGAAGCTACCATCAAAACTTAATCCTCCAAAAATCCGAACTTCCCTTCCTTATAGTCGTTGATGGCCTGGTGGATCTCTTCTTCCGTATTCATTACAAAAGGACCATAGCTCACGTAAGGCTCATTCAGCGGCTCTCCGCTCAGCACCAGTAAAATGCTTTTTTTGGAAGCTTTGATATGGATGAGGCCGGCCTCGTTCTTAAATTGCACATAATGGTTCTCTGCCACCTGCTCCGTTTCATTTACCTTTATTTCCCCGTCAATGAGCACCATCCCGGTATTATAGCCGGCAGGCACTTCAAAATCCACTTCACCGTTAGCATTGAGGTGAATGTCGTACATGTGCAGCGGCGAGAATGCATTGGCTACGCCTTTCGTTCCCTTGTAATCACCGGCTACGACGTGTACTGCTCCCATGTTGTTCTTCAGCTCAACGGCAGGCTTGTTTTTATGGAGAATGCTCTGGTACTTAGCCTTTGTCATTTTATGCTTCTTAGGCAGGTTGATCCACAACTGCAACATCTCAAATGCCCCGCCTTTTTCCGTGTAGGCCTTGTCGTGGTATTCCTTGTGAAGCACGCCACCACCGGCCGTCATCCATTGCACATCGCCGGCGTTGATCACACCGCTGTTCCCGGCACTGTCGTGGTGGGCCACGGCCCCTTTATAGGCAAAGGTAATGGTTTCGATGCCGCGGTGCGGATGCACACCAACGCCACGCGAGATCTTTGAGGGCGGGTAATTCACCTCTGCATTGAAGTCCAGCAGAAAGAAGGGACTCATGCGCTCTTCAAAGCCTTTTCCGTTGGGGAAGTAGTTCATCACTTTAAACCCGTTCCCTACCATGTGGGTATTGGTAGGAGGAAAAACGCCTTCAATGCTCCTGTATTTGCCGGGCTTTAGCTTCTGAAGCCCGCCGGCGATATTTCCAAACAGCGAAGAAACTCCGAGGAACATGGTTCCCAAAGCTCCTTTCTTTATAAATTCTTTCCTGTCCATTGTTTTTTTATTCAAATGTAGGCCGGTGATGAAGGAGAGCCATTGATGTATGGTAAGAAAATCTAGCCGGGCTTAAAGTTCTTATGCGCCAGCTCTTTCCTGACGCGGCTAAGGCTTTCGGGGGTGATGCCCAGGTAGGACGCGATCATCCACTGGGGCACGCGCAGTGTGAGGTCGGGATACAATTTGATAAAATCCATGTAGCGTTTTTCGGCGGTAAAGCCCAACAGGGAGTTCAGTCGCTTCTGCATGTGCAGAATATGCTTATGCAGCATACGGTCGTTGTAAGCCCTGAATTCCTTAATGATCTCACTCGCACATTCAATAAAATCCTTGTCAAAAAAAATAACGGAGGACTCCTCGATCGCGTCTATGAAAAAATCGGAAGGCTCGTTGAAATACACACTGCTGCGGTCGCTCAGGAACCAGTTCTCGGAAGCAAACTGGATGATGTGCTCCTTGCCGGCGCTATCAACCGTATAAGAGCGCAAAAGCCCTTTTTCCACAAAGAAGGAATGCTCGCAGATCTCTCCGGGGCTCAGTAATACGGTGCCCTTGGCTATTTTTCGCAGCTTCAGATGCTTCGACAACTGCCGGAATTGCTCATCGCTTACGTGAACATGTTTTTGCAAATAGCTTCTGAAGACGTCTAACATACCAGCAATTTACCAAAAAATTTCACATCCGCCAATCAGACCCGGGATTTGAGCCTGCTCAGCGTTTCCTGCGAGATGTTCAGGTAATTAGCCACAATTTTATTGGACAGGCGCAGTACCACTTCCGGATTTTTCTCCAGCAGCAGTCGGTACCTTTCCTGGGCATCCATGGTGATGAAGCTCATCAGGCGGTTGGTATTGGTGGTATAAGCCGACTCCAGGTAGTGCCTGTAAAATTTCTCCCAGTTCCTGACCGTTTCCAGGAGCCGCTCAAAATCCGGTTTTTCGATGCTGAGCACTTCCGAATCCTCCAGCGCCTGGACATATTCCAGAGAAGGCTCCTGCGAGATAAAGCTCACCAGCGCTGTGGCAAAATGATTTTCGAAGGCGAGGTAGCGTGTGGCCTCTTCTCCTTTCTCGTCAATAAAGAAAATGCGCAGGCAGCCTTTGGTTACGAAATTGATCTGCCGGTTCACCTGACCGCGGTTCAGCAACACTTCCTGTTTCTTAATGCTCAGCGGCCGGAAGCAGGAAAGGATTTTGCTCAACTCCTCATCGGTAAGGTCGATATCCTGTCTAATATAAGATGCCAGAGCTTCGTGCATGGGTCAATCAATCAGCCACAAAGGTACGATAGTTCAACAGATCTTCCACCGATAGCACCGGAAAGCTATGCTTCACGGCAAAGGCAGAAATCTCCGGCAAGCGTGCCATGCTTCCGTCCTCATTGGTAAGTTCGCACAAAACAGCCATCGGGCCAAAGCCCGCCAGGCGCACCAGGTCTACACTCGCTTCGGTGTGTCCCTGCCTGTCGAGTACCCCCCGTTTTTTGGCTACCAGCGGAAAGACATGCCCCGGCCGCGCCAGCTGCTCCGGCAATGCCTCATGGTGGCAGGCCGTGCGAATGGTGGTGATGCGGTCTTTGGCAGAAACACCCGTGGTCACGCCTTCTTTAGCCTCGATGGATACGGTAAAGGCTGTCTGAAAGCGGCTGTTGTTGGAGGCCACCATAAAGGGCAGAGCCAGGGCGGCGGCTTTTTCTTCCGTCAGGCAAAGGCATACGATCCCGCTGCATTCCCTGATCATCAGGGCCATATCGGCCACCGTCATCGTTTCGGCCGGAAAGATAAGATCTCCTTCATTTTCGCGATCCTCGTCGTCGACCATCAGGATGCCCTTTCCCTGTTGCAGGGCCATTATGGCCCTTTCAACCCGTGCCCTGTAGTCTGTCCCGAAGGAGCTTAGCAGACCGATGGCCTGTTGTGCCAGTCCGCTCATTTGGTTACTTTTTCTGCCAGCCTCCTGGCGTTTGGAATAATGATAAACGCAGCGACATAGGCAATAGGAGCCATCACCACCCAGGCCCTGAAAAATTTAAGGCCCCAGTCTTCGCCGAAGCCATAGTTACGGATGAGCCCTACAAAAGCCATGATCAGGGTCATCGGGAGCACCACAAACAGGGTGTTAATGTATTTGAACCAGTGTTTTTTCATTGATCGTTCAATTATGTTTTAGGGTCACAAAGGTGCATGAATCACTGCCATTAAACATTGATGTAGGTCAAAAAACGGGGTGGTCATTCACATAAGCCTGTACTCCACATTCCGGATAAGGGTTTTACGGGGCTTTCAGGGCCTTTTCCGAAGCCATTTACGGTTAAAAAGAATGTCAATATAATTAGCCCGGAGCCTGCTAAACCTTTTAGAAAAATCCTATATTTGAAAGATGGAATTTTCTGCAGCTCAAATAGCAGCCTTATTAGGCGGAACGGTAGAAGGCAACGATGCCACAACCGTGTCTAACTTATCGAAAATCGAAGAAGGGAAGCCCGGGACCTTATCGTTCCTGGCAAACCCCAAATACACCAATTATATCTACGATACCAATGCCAGTATCGTGATCGTGAACAATACCCTGAAACTTGACAGACCGGTGAAAGAGAGCTGCACATTGATCCGTGTGGAGGATTCGTATGCCAGCTTTGCCAAACTGCTGGAAATGTATGAGCAGGTGAAAGGCGTTAAAAAAGGCATCGAGCAGCCTTCCTTTATCAGTGAGAATGCCAGGTATGGTACGGATTGCTATATCGGTGCCTTTGCTTACATCGGGCAGAATGTGAAGATCGGGAACCAGGTCAAAATATACCCGCAGGTGTATATCGGCGATAACTGCACCATTGGTGATAATACGACCCTGTTTTCGGGTGTTAAAATATACCACGACTGCCATGTGGGCGCCAATGTGGTGGTGCATGCCAGCACGGTGATCGGCAGCGACGGCTTCGGCTTTGCGCCGCAGGACGGAAAGGAGTTTGCCAAAGTGCCGCAGATCGGCAACGTGGTGATCGAGGATAACATTGAGATCGGCTCCAACTGCTCTATCGACCGCGCGACCCTGGGCTCCACCATTTTACGCAAAGGTGTGAAGCTGGATAACCTCGTGCAGATTGCCCATAATGTAGAGATCGGTGAAAACACGGTTATCGCCGGCCTTTCGGGCGTAGCGGGATCAACGAAAGTAGGCAAGAACTGCATGATCGCCGCCCAGGTAGGCGTTGTGGGCCACATCCGTATTGCCGATGGCGTGAAGATCGCCGGACAGGCGGGCGTAGGCAGCAGCATTGAAAAAGAAAATGAGATTGTGCAGGGCTCACCGGCTTTCCCATTAGGCGATTTCAGAAGGAGCTATGTGCTTTTCAGGAATCTGCCGAAGCTGAACGACAGGGTGAAGGACCTCGAAAACAAACTGAAATAAATACGTAAAATACAGGGCGATGGCCCTTGATTGAAAAACAACAAAACATGAGCGATAAACAACGAACGATTCAAAAAGCAGTTTCTATTACAGGGAAGGGTTTGCACACAGGTGCCCCGGTAACCTTAACATTTAATCCTGCTCCGGAAAATCACTGGTATAAATTCCAGAGAACGGATGTAGAAGGCCAGCCCATCATTGAAGCGGATTGCGACCTGGTAGTGGATACATCCCGCGGAACAACACTTGAAAAGAACGGCGTGCGCGTTCATACAACCGAGCACGTGCTGGCATCGTTGGTAGGCCTGGGCATCGACAATTGCCTGATCCAGGTAACAGGCCCTGAAATGCCGATCATGGACGGAAGCTCCCTGAACTTCATCGAGGTGCTGGAAACTGCGGGGATCGTGGAACAGGATGCTGAACGCGATTATTTTGTTCTGACGGAGAACCTTACTTACGAGGATACGGTGAAGAAAGTGGAGATGCTGGCAGTGCCGCAGGATGAATTCCGTGTGACGGTGATGGTAGACTACGGCAGCGAGGTGCTGGGCACGCAACATGCCTCGATGTACCATTTGGGAGAATTCAAAAATGAGATCGCCCCCTGCAGGACTTTTGTGTTCTTAAGGGAACTGGAAGCGTTACTGGCTCATAACCTCATCAAAGGCGGTGACCTGGATAACGCCATTGTACTTGTAGACAGCGATGTTCCGGAAGATAAGCTGAACCATCTGCGCAAGGTATTCAACAAGCCGGATGTGGAAGTGAAAAACCGCGGCGTGCTCAACAATACCAAGCTGCGTTTCTTCAACGAGCCGGCACGCCACAAGCTGCTGGACATTGTAGGCGACCTCGCCCTGGTAGGCAAGCCCCTGAAGATCCACGTGCTGGCTGCAAGGCCGGGCCATGCGGGTAATGTAGACTTCGCCAAAAAGATCAAGGCGCTTGCCAAAAAACAAAAAACGGAAAAAGATTTCTTTAAAATAGACCTGAACCAGCCGCCGCTGCTGAACATCAACGACATCATGAAGCTGTTGCCTCACCGCCAGCCGATGCTGCTGGTGGACAAGATCATGGAACTGTCGGAGCAGCACGTTGTAGGTGTAAAAAATGTGACCCTGAACGAAGAGTTCTTCAAAGGCCACTTCCCTGAAAGCCCGGTAATGCCAGGCGTTTTGCTGATCGAAGCGATGGCGCAGTGCGGAGGGATCCTGGTATTGAAAACGGTTCCTGACCCGGAAAACTACCTCACCTATTTCATCAAGATCGATGGTGTAAAATTCAGGCAGCAGGTGATCCCGGGTGATACGGTGGTCTTCAACCTGAGCCTGCTGACGCCAATCCGTCGCGGCATCTGCCACATGAAAGGTGTAGCTTACGTGAACAACAAGCCTGTGATGGAAGCGGAAATGATGGCACAGATCGTGAAAGTGAAAGGCAACGAAGTGAAAGTAGCGGAGCCTCAATTATCCTAAATAACTTCCTTATCATTGAAAAAAGAGCATGCATGATTTGATGCATGCTCTTTTTTTGTAGCTAAGCGCCCGCCGTGACTTCAGTTCTCCTCCATTACCGGAACGGGGCGCATGAGCCGGGAGAATTGAGGCAGCATGATCTACATTATTGATTCCTGCCCACCTGCTCTGTCCGGCTTTATCCCGGTTCTGTTCTTCGGGTCAATCCTTCAAATAATGCGCCCTCAAACCCTTTGCATATCTCTATAAATTAGTTAGCTTTGTTAAGATATAATTAAGCCTTTTTTACAACCAAAACTATTCTATGATCTCACCTCTTGCTAATATCAGCCAGGATGCTAAAATCGGAAAAAACGTCACTATCGATGCCTTTGCTTCCGTGCTTGGAAACGCCGTCATTGGAGACAATACACATATCCATTCCAATGCGATGATCTATCCTGATACGACCATCGGCAGCGGGTGCCAGATCTTTCCGGGTGCCATCATCGGCATTGTGTCCCAGGACCTGAAATACAAAGGAGAACCAACGACGACAACAGTTGGTCATAATACCATCATCCGCGAGTACGTAACCATCCATAAAGGCACAGCCGACCGCATGACAACCAGCGTAGGGAATAACTGCCTGCTGATGGCTTATGTGCATGTGGCGCATGACTGCATCATCGGCAACAATGTGATCATTGCCAACAGCGTTGGTCTATCGGGTCATATCACCATTGAGGATTTTGCGATCATTGAAGGGATGTGTGGCACGCAGCAATTTATTACGATCGGGGCCCATAGCTTTGTAGCGGGCTTTTCGCAGATCCGGAAGAGTGTTCCTCCTTTTGTGCGCTGCGCCCGCGAGCCGATGCAGTTCATCGGTGTCAACACCATTGGCCTGAGCCGCAGGGGGTTCGACAAAGAGGTGATCCGCCAGATCGAAGACATTTACCGCCTCATTTTTGTACGCGGCCACAATATGACCAATGCCCTCGAGATCATCGAACAGGAAATAGAAAACACACCGATCCGGAACCAGATCGTAAGCTTTATTAAAAATCAGAAAGATGGGATTATCAAAGGGATATAGCCATTTAATGAGTTGGCGATTTTAAGAACCGAAGAATCAGAATCTCTGTGTAGATTCTGTTTGCCCTCAAGCGGAACTACTTTTTTTAAATTCACTGACTCAACAACTCATCAACTCAATCTTATTTATGTCACGCATTCTTACCGGCATCCAAAGCACCAACATCCCGCACCTGGGAAATATATTAGGCGCTGTACTACCGGCCATTAAACTCAGCGAAGATCCTAAGAATGAATCCTTGTTCTTCATCGCCGACCTTCATTCTCTTACTTCTAAAAAAGACGCGCAGGAGCGCATCAGCTCTGTGAATTCGGTAGCGGCCACCTGGCTGGCTTTTGACTTCGATACGGAAAAAAATTTACTGTACCGCCAGAGCCGCATCCCGGAAGTGTGCGAGCTTGCCTGGTACCTGAACTGTTTTACGCCATTCCCGATGCTGGCCAATGCCCACTCCTTCAAGGATAAGGCAGACCGCCTGAGCGATGTGAATGCCGGACTCTTTACCTACCCGGTACTCATGGCTGCGGATATTATCCTGTATGACGCCGACTTTGTGCCGGTTGGCAAAGACCAGCTCCAGCACATCGAGATCGCCCGGGATATTGCCACTAAGATCAATATCAGGTACCAGCAGGAGATCTTCGTTCTGCCCCAGGGAAAAACGGATGAAACCGTTATGATTGTTCCGGGAACAGATGGTGAAAAAATGAGCAAGTCGCGCAACAACTTCATCAATATTTTTCTTCCGGAGAAAGAGCTGCTTAAAGTCGTGAAAACCATCGTCACCGATGCCACACCGATGGAAGAACCTAAAAATCCGGACACAAACAACGTATTCAATATTTATAAGCTGGTGGCTACGCCTGAGCAAACGGCAGAGATGCGTGCTAATTTCCTGAAAGGAGGCTATGGCTACGGGCATGCAAAAACGGCCTTGTACGAGGCGCTGCTGGAGAGATTTGCAAAGCCCCGCGCGCGTTATAATGAGTTGATGAATAATACCGCCATTCTTGAAAAAGAGCTGAAGGTGGGCGAAGATAAAGCCCGTACGATGGCGCGTGAAAAGCTGAAGCAGGTGCGTAGTATCCTTGGATTCTAAAAAATTAAATTCAAATAATATGATCAAACGTTACTTCTCCATGGCCTTTGCCGTTTTGGCGGCAAGCGTGCAAGTGCAGGCCCAGTGCGGTTCCTGCAGCACCACGATTTCCAATGCGAGCTCAGCCAACCAGCTGGTAAGCAACGGGCAAACGCTGTGCATCACCTCTACCGGAACCGTGAGCGGCCTGATTACCGTTCTGGCGGGAGGCAAGGTATGTAACCAGGGCCTCATCAATTCCACCAATGTATGGGTGGCAGGCGGAACGCTCATCAACAGCGGCACGATCAACATCAACAACATCACGGTATCATCGGCAGGCTCCTTTACCAATGAGGCCGCGCTTGATGCCGACAGCTTCCTGGTGATCAGCACCAACGCCAGGTATGTGAACAACGGCACCCAGATCAACAAAGCGTTTGCGACGGCCGATCATGCCATCAGCGTCAACAATGGCACGCTCACCTCCAATGTGGTGTACGATTCGATCGGTGATTTCACCAACAACGGGAATATTCTCATCAACGACGGCTTTGCCAACGGCTGGGGAAGCGGCTGCTTCAATAACGGAAACATCAGCATTGCCAACGATTTTGCCAATGGCTACAACAGCGTTTTCGTCAATAACAAAAACATGTCGGTATCGCGCGACTTCTATAATGGCAACAACTCCAGCTATACAACCAAATGCATGGTAACGGTAGGCCGCAACTGGTCGAACACTGCTACCATCCTCGGGCCCAACAGCAGTTGCGGAGGCTTTAACATCGCAGGCACTTCCAGCAACAGCGGCAGTATCGGAAGCGCCACCAGCTTTATCGACCTCTGCGATGCGGGCCATCCAAGCGGTGGCATCGATGCCAATATCGGCACCATTGCCTCTACCACCACGTATTGTACCTGCACCAACAATTGCGTGACCGTAGGCCTCCGGGAGATCCTGTCTTCGGTATCTTCCCTCGTGGTATATCCTAATCCTGCCTCCAACCGCCTCATGGTGCGCTATACCAGCGCCCAGCAGGAAATGGCAACGGTAACGGTAAAGGATATGATGGGCAGGACCGTCCTCAGCCAGGCGCAGGTTTCTTTTGCAGGAAACAACGAACTGGAGATCCATACAGGCAGCCTGGCGGAAGGCTCTTATGTCCTGAGCATCGGCGACGCGCGGCAAATAGCGGTAAACAGGCTGTTTACCGTGGTGAGGTAGCCCCTGTTTTATGCTAATGTTAATTATTTAAAAATAGTTTCGCCATATTAGAGCAATAGTTGTAATTTTGCCCCTTAGAATTCAATCATGTTCGGGAACCTTAAAATAAATACAGCGTTATTCATCTGCTCGGCATTTATCTTTAAATTTCTATTCCTCAACATCGGGGCTGTTTCTTCTATAACACCCCATCAAACCACTCAGCTGACAAAAACCCGTTTCTCAACTACAGCCAAAAGAAATAGAGGTTCCGAAGTGGCGGATCATTCGGCTACCAGCACCTACTCTACTCTGGAGTTCTGCGAGGAAAACTCTAAGGACGACGATCACTTTAAGCTGAATATTTTTCTTCCTTTGCTCGTTCTTTATGCTTTGGTAGCCGGAAAGATTTCCGGAAGCCTTCAAAAGATCATTCCTTCCCCACAACACTTTGCCTATACCTCCTCCCACCGGTATCTGGCCCTTCGTACGTTCCGCATCTGATCCCATTCCCGGGAAGGAATCTCAATTCATAACCTGCTAAAGGTTATTGCCAGTTCCCGCTGTTCATCAGCTCTGTTCCAAAAAAATACCGGCAGGCTGTAGCTTTTACAGGTGCCCCATCAATAAAAAATCGTACCGTTTAAAAACCAACATCAACTATGAGGATAACGCTCATTTTCATCAGCCTGTGTGCCGTACTGTGCAGCACAAGCTGTGACTCGAAAAAAGAAGAGAAAGAAGAAGAAACAAAATTCCTGGTGACCAGCCCTTTGAAGAAGGATACCATGATCACGAGGGAATATGTTTGCCAGATCCATGCGATAAGCCACATTGAGCTCAGGGCATTGGAAAAAGGTTACTTACAGAAAATTTTTGTAGACGAAGGCCAGGCTGTCAAGCAGGGACAGCTGATGTTCCAGATCATGCCGATGCTCTACCAGGCGGAGATGCAAAAAGCACAGGCAGAGGCCGACTTTGCAGAGATCGAATACCAAAATACGAAACGGCTCACCGACAGCAATGTTGTTTCAAAAAATGAGCTGGCAATGGCCAAAGCCAAGCTTAATAAGGCTAAAGCGGAGCTGGCCTTAGCGCAGGTGCATTTAGGGTTTACGGAGATCAAAGCGCCTTTCGACGGGATCATGGACCATTTCCATGTAAGGCTGGGAAGCCTGGTGGATGAAGGCGACCTGCTCACCACCTTGTCTGACAACAGCGAAATGTGGGTATACTTTAATGTTCCCGAAGCCGAATACCTGAACTATAAGACAAGCGTCACGCAGGAGAATTTACTGAAGGTAAACCTGATGATGGCGAACAACCAGCTGTTCAAATATCCGGGTGAGGTAAAAACCATCGAAGCCGACTTCAATAACGAAACGGGCAACATCGCGTTCAGGGCAACGTTCCCGAACCCCGATAAGCTCCTGAGACATGGTGAAACGGGCAACATCGAAATGAGCATTCCGTTGAAAAATGCCATCATCATTCCACAGAAATCCACCTACGAGATCCTGGAAAAGAAATATGTATTTGTGGTGGACAAGAACAATACCGTTCACTCCAGGGAAATTACAATTGCCTCCGAAATGCCCGACCTGTATGTCATCAAGGATGGCCTGAAGGAAAACGAGCGTATTCTCCTCGAGGGAATCCGTAAGGTAAAAGACAATGACAAAATCGAGTATACGTACGAAGATCCGAAAACGGTGCTTCCGAAACTCAAGGTATATGTTGAATAAGGTAACCGTTAAAACAGAAAGATATGTTTAGTAAATTCATTCAAAGACCAGTACTCGCCATTGTCATATCCCTTGTGATATTATTTATCGGCACACTGGCTATTAAAACATTGCCGACCTCGCAGTTCCCGGAAGTAGCGCCACCGGTGGTGATGGTGAGCGCCTCCTACCCGGGAGCCAGCGCCAAATCGCTGGCGGAGTCCGTGATCATTCCGCTGGAGCAATCCATCAATGGCGCCTGGGGCATGCGTTATATGACCTCCGATGCTACCAGTGCCGGTGAGGCCAACATCCAGGTCATCTTTAACCCCGGCACGGATATCAACCAGGCACTCGTACAGGTTTCCAACCGTGTGCAGCAGGTAACCAACAGGCTGCCGATCCTGGTACAACGCGAAGGTGTGGTTATCACTCCCGTGATCCCGAGCATGCTCATGTATGTGAACCTGTATAGTAAGGATAAGAATGCCAACATGAAGTTCCTCTTCAACTATGCGGGCGTGAACATGGTACCGGAGTTACAACGGATCAATGGCATCGGCCAGGTGAGGATCCTCGGAAGCCGGCAGTATGCCATGCGCGTATGGCTGAATCCCGACAGGATGCGTGCCTACAAAGTTTCTCCCGACGAGGTGATGGAAGCCCTGAACGATCAGAGCATCATCGGTAAGCCCGGAAGGATAGGCCGCGGTGACAGCAAACAGGCGGAAGCCCTCGAATATGTGCTCGCGTATGCCGATCGTTTCAATGATCCGAAACAATACGAAGATGTGATTATCCGTTCGAATCCCGACGGGGAAAACCTGCGGCTGAAAGATATCGCCACCGTTTCATTGGGTAGTGAGTATTATGACATTTATTCCAGCATGAACGGGCACCCGTCTGCGGCCCTGGTTTTAAAACAAACCTATGGAAGTAATGCCAGCGAGGTGATTGAAAAAGTGAAAGGAAAACTGGAAGAGCTGAAAAAAACCTTCCCGCCGGGAATGGATTATGAGATCAGCTACGACGTTTCCAACTTCCTCGATGCCTCTATCGAAAATGTGGTACACACCCTGAGGGATGCCTTTATCCTGGTGGCCCTGGTGGTGTTTATCTTCCTCGGCGACTGGCGCTCGACGCTGATCCCGACGCTGGCGGTACCGATCTCCCTGATCGGCGCCTTCTTTTGCATGCAGCTCTTCGGGCTCACGATCAACATGGTGACCTTGTTTGCGCTCGTGCTCGCGATCGGGATCGTGGTGGATGACGCGATTGTCGTCGTCGAGGCCGTGCATGCCAAGATGGAAGAGGAGCACCTCTCTCCTTATAATGCCGTGCGGAAAGTGATCGGCGAGATCAGCGGCGCCGTAATTGCCATTACCCTGCTCATGGTATCCGTATTCGTTCCGGTATCCTTCATGTCGGGCCCTGTAGGAACCTTCTACAGGCAGTTCTCCATTACAATGGCCTCTTCCATTGTACTTTCGGGGGTTGTTGCCTTAACGGTGACGCCGGTGCTTTGCGCGATGATCCTGAAAAACAATCATGGAAAGCCGAGAAAGAAACACCTCCTGAACCGCTTCATCGACAGCTTCAACCGGGGCTTTGAAAAGCTGACCGGAAGATATGTGTGGCTGCTGAGACTGATTGCCCACCGCCGAATTGTGACGATATCCCTGTTCGCGGTGTTCTCCCTGGGAATTTTCCTTATCAGCAACAACCTGCCTTCGGGCTTTATCCCGAGCGAGGACCAGGGCATGCTGTATGCCATTATCCAGACACCTCCGGGCTCCACACTGGAAAGAACGAATGACCTCTCGAACAAGCTGGTAGATGTGATCACGAAAGTAGAGGGCGTTAAATCGGTGTCTTCCATTGCGGGTTATGAGGTATTAACGGAAGGACGTGGTTCCAATGCCGGTACCTGCCTCATCAACTTAAAGCCCTGGTCGGAGCGGGAACATTCGGTAAGCGACATCATTAAGGAATTGGAAGAAAAGGCGAAGTCTATTCCGGGCGCTACCATTGAGTTCTTCGATCCTCCGGCTGTACCGGGCTTCGGCGCCGCAGGTGGTTTTGCCTTGCAGCTCCTGGATAAAACCAACAGCGGTGATTATAAGCAGCTGGAAAAGGTAACGACGGATTTCATGAACGAGATGAAGAAACGCAAAGAGCTCACCGGCTTATTTACCTTCTTCAGTGCCAACTATCCGCAGTACGAAATTGAGATCGACAACCAGGCAGCCATGCAGAAAGGCGTGACCATCGGCAATGCGATGAACACACTCTCTATTTTTGTGGGAAGTACCTACGAGCTCGGTTTCATCAAGTACCAGCGTTTCTTCAAAGTGTTTGTGCAGGCGGCGCCTGAGTTCAGGAAGCTCCCGACAGACATTATGAACCTCTATGTCAAAAATAACCGCGACGAAATGGTTCCTTTCTCTGCTTTTATGAAAATCAAAAAGCAGCAGGGAGCGAACGAAATCAACCGGTATAACATGTACAACACGGCTGCGATCCGGGGCGGCCCGGCCCAGGGCTACAGCAGCGGCGAAGCGATCAAAGCGGTGCAGGAAGTGGCCGCTAAAACATTGCCTCACGGCTACGACATCGACTGGGCGGCCTTATCCTATGATGAGACCAGGCGCGGCAACGAAGCCATTTACATTTTCATCATCGTACTGGTGTTCGTGTATTTTGTGCTCGCGGCGCAGTACGAGAGCTTCATCATTCCGTTGTCGGTTGTGTTTTCCTTACCGGCCGGTGTGTTCGGATCGTTTTTAATGATCAAGGGCATGGGACTGGCAAATGATATTTATGCGCAGGTGGGCTTGGTGATGTTGGTTGGTTTGCTTGGTAAGAATGCGGTACTGATCGTGGAATTCGCCGTGCAAAAACAACGACAGGGCGCCAGTGTGATAGACGCCGCCATTGAAGGCGCCAAGGTACGTTTCAGACCGATCTTAATGACCTCCTTTGCCTTTATTGCAGGCCTGATCCCTCTGGTATTTGCCCACGGCGCCGGCGCCATCGGTAATAAAACCATCGGCTCCTCTGCCTTAGGCGGGATGCTGTTCGGAACCCTGTTCGGAGTGATCATCGTTCCCGGATTGTATTTCATTTTTGCCTCATGGGCCAAAGGACGTAAACTCATTAAAAACGAAGATGAAAGCTCTTTAACCGAAGACCTCGTTCATCAGATAGACAATTTCCCACAACATGAAGAACATGACGACGATGCGCACTAAGAGAATCAAGACCTGTATAGGAATCACGCTTGTTGCCCTGACCTATACTGCCTGCAAAGGGCCGTCTTTTGTTCACACAAAAGAAAACAAAACCGTTCCTGCGAATTATTACGATTCGCAGGACTCTACCAACACGGCGAAAACCAAATGGAAGGATTTTTTCACTGATCCTAACCTGAATGCCCTGATCGATACAGCGCTGAAAAATAACCAGGAGCTGAACATCATGCTGCAGGAGATCCAGATCTCCAAAAATGAAGTACGCGCCAGGAAGGGGGAATACTTACCGTTTCTGGGGGCAGGCGCTTCCGCCGGTGTGGATAAGGTAGGCAGGCATACGAGCCAGGGGGCCAGCGATGCCATCACGACGATTGCACCCGGACAGGCTACTCCTGAAATTCTGCCGGATTATATGTTTGGCGTGTACGCCTCCTGGGAAGTGGATATCTGGCAGAAGCTCCGCAATGCGAAGAGAGCGGCTTTCAAGCGTTTCCTGTCGAGCATCGAAGGAAAAAATTTCATGGTGACGCAGCTGATCTCAGAGATCGCCAATTCCTACTACGAATTGCTGGCGCTCGACAACCAGCTTGAGATTGTGAAACAGAACATCGAGATCCAGACCAACGCCCTCAAAATTGTGAAGCAGGAGAAAGAGTCGACCCGTGTGACGGAGCTTGCCGTGCGCCGGTTCGAGGCGGAGGTGTTCCATACCAGGAGTCTCCAGTTCGATATTCAGCAAAAAATTGTCGAAGCGGAAAACCGGATCAACTTCCTGGTAGGACGTTTCCCGCAAACGGTTCAGCGGAATTCGCAAAGCTTCAACAACCTGCCGAATGACACGATCTATGCCGGGATTCCTTCACAACTGCTGAGCAACCGCACGGACATTAAGAAAGCGGAGCTGGAGCTTATGGCGTCTAAACTCGATGTGAAAGTGGCAAGGGCCAAATTCTACCCTTCTCTCAATATCAGGGCGGGTGCGGGCTACCAGGCGTTCAATCCGGCTTTTTTAATCAAAACGCCTCAGTCCCTGATCTATTCGCTGGCGGGTGATCTTGTGGCGCCGCTGATCAACCGGAATGCAATCAAAGCGGCCTATTACAGCGCCAACAACAAACAGATCCAGGCGGTTTACAATTACGAGCGGACGATCTTAAATGCTTACATCGAAGTGGTCAACCAGGTATCGAACATCAACAACCTGAAAAAAAGCTACGATCTCAAATCGCAGCAGGTAGACGCCCTAACGCAATCCATCACCATCTCCAACAACCTCTTCAAATCAGCCAGGGCCGATTATATGGAGGTGTTGCTGACACAGCGCGATGCCCTGGAATCGAAATTCGAACTGATCGAAACCAAGAAGCAGCAGATGAATGCGAGAGTTAATATCTACAGGGCCCTCGGTGGCGGCTGGAATTAATCCTGAACCATTCCTAAGAAAACCCCATGTTACGGCTTGTAGCATGGGGTTTTTAGTTTCATAGATGCATTGTGCGCTCCGGCTCATCGCAAAAAAGACTTATCAGAAACTACTCCCGATGGCTTGCATGCTTCATGTCCTTTTACCGTTCAAAAACACACCAATAACCGTTTTGCGTACAAATAGCTGATAGGAAAGAAGGGAGATGGCCGTTGTGCCAAACAGCACAATCAAAAATTTCAAGTATACAGAAACAGGCTTGTCGTTAAGAAAACCTGACAGTAATAGGGCAATGAACAGATGTACCAGGTAAACCCAATAGGCTGAATTGACAAAGTAAGTGATGTAGTTTTTGGGGGCGTCGGCAAAACGTAAGAACAGCCCTGTTATACCTATGCTTAAAGAACAGGTAATGAATGAATTCAGCACTTGAAGCCCAGGCAGGTTTATCTGATCTTCGTTATAAAATTTCAGGCAAAAAGCCATCACACCAAGCACAGTCAAGACCATGCCCAGGTCCTTGAATGTATTTACCAATTCTCTGTTCCGGTATAACAACCAGCCTGTGATATAAAACGCCATATAGTAACATAAGATTCCAAAGTCCGGAATCCAGCTAACCGATGTTTCAAAAGACCTGGCATCAAATAAAAAAAGGATGCTAAATGAAACCCCTGTTAATGTTAGCAAACGAGGTACAGGTTTTTTAAATATGCGCTTAAAGAAATTATCAATGGGCAAAAGAGAGCTATGTCTTGTTATCCTTGAGAACACATACGCCAGAACACTCATGATGAACAAATAATATAAAAACCATAAATGCGACAAATGATCCGGAATATAACTACTAAGCGAAGAAAAATGCCCGGTTAAGGATACAGGAGCTTCTCCGTCAAAAACAGCAGCACAATATTTAAACGAAAAATTTAAGAGGGGGCGAAGTGCTATCAGAAAAACAATAAATGGCAATAAGATGCGTTTAAACCGGCTTTTGAGCATTTCCTCAGGACTTTTATTAACACACAAAAACGCACCAAAAAAACCTGCCAGCAGAAAAAACAAGGGCATACGAAACGCATGGATAAAATCAACTAAAAAGAAAAACACCGGGCTTGTGTCTTTGGCTCTGAGTGGCCAGGTCATGTCATCGGAGCTGCTGTAATTTATTGCCGAATGAATGACAACGCCCAGGAACATCATTGTTGCTCTTAGGGAGTCAAACGCGTAATACCGTTTAGTGTCTGCCATTGCTTTTTATTTGCGGGATGTAGGTTTAAGGTACCGTGAACTATCTGATCATACTATTGATTCGCGTACTTGTGTAAATATCCGAGGCGGTGAGCTGTGGAGGCAAGGATACAAGAGCAGCCTTATCAACAGTATTTAACTACTGCTCTTAAGCTATCCAGCTACAACCAACTTCACCCTTTTGCCTGCTTTGCCATTCACCTCATCCTGCGATAGGATGAACATCAAACATCATTAAGAACCCAGCTTCCGGATACATTTCCAGATGATGGCCAGGTCTTTCTCCGGGCTGTAATCCTTGGCATAGCGCAGATTCAGCAATTTGATCTTATCCGCATTGAGCGGTGCCGCGGAAAGCAGATCGGGAGACAGCACTGAGCGTTTGATACTGGGCAGCGATTTATCCGGGCTTTTGCCATAGCCAACCCAGGAATAAAAGCCGAACAGCACACTGAACGCATTCAGGAAATAACGGGATTTGTTCTCCTGCAGGAAAAACAGGACCGGACTCAACACCAGGACAAGCAGGGCCATCCCGAAATCCAGCAGGCGTTTTTTACGCTGGTTCTCGGGCTTCGTAATACTGTTCACATCGATCATATAGAGATCGCCGGCAGTGTCGATGTGGTTACTGCCAATGATAGAAAGACTGTCGGGAGAGGCGATTTTAAAATCCACGCCGCTGGATACCATCGTGAGCATGTAATTGATGATTTCCTGAGAACTGATGTCTTTGGCACAAAAAATAATTTCGTTGATATCATGTACCTTGATGATCTCGTCGAGCTGGGCGATGTGACCGATCCCTGAAATGCCCTGCCCTTCGTTGTTTTCCGTGTTCACAAAACCGATGAATGAAGGTTTGAGCTGTGTTTCTTTCAGGAGCTGCGACACGCGCTCAAACTCTGCCGCATTTCCTGCAATGGCAATCCGCTTGGTATTTCCCGTCGAAAGGCTATAGGAACGCACCTTCAAAACGTGCAGGCTCAGCCTCAGCAAAAGGTAGCTTACAAAAGCCCAGCCGGTACCAAACAAAATGAAAGCCCTCGAAAAGCGCAATGTTTCCGGCAAGAGGGAATAGCCCAGCAAAATAAACACGGTTCCCACTACAATGCCCCGGGCGATCTTCAGCAGCTTCACCGGCTTATCGTATCCGCCATTGAAATACACCATCAGAATCCAGGTAAGGGCATAAGCAGGAAAGGCAATCAGCAGCAGCTTTTGGGAATATACATCCACGCTAAGCCCTGTTTTATTAAGATACAGGTCTTTGATGACAAAGAGCCCTGCCGTAAGCCAGATAAAATCGATCAGCGGCACGGTAAAGGCCTTGAAGAAACGGCTTAACAGGGCCGTCCCTGCTTTCAGGATAATGGCGAGGTTGATGAGAAAGGTAAACCAGAAAGTATGCGAGCCGCTGAAATGCTTTTTCGAAAAAATAGCCATGGCCTTATAAAAAATAAGGACATAATTGATGCTGCTGCGCTTCGTGCTTTCACCCTTGTAATGGATGATCTGCGTGAGCGGAAAGTAATAGTTTTTATAACCGGCCCGGGTAATGCGGTACGAGAGGTCGATGTCCTCCCCGTACATAAAAAAGGTTTCGTCGAGCAGGCCGATCTTGTCCAGCAGGCTCTTGCGCATCAGCATGAAAGCGCCGCTCAGCACGTCTACCTCATTCACCTCGTTTTCGGGGAGGTAGGTGAGGTGGTATTTGCCGAATTTCCGGGACCTCGGGAAGAGCTTCGAGAGGCCGAACATCTTGTAAAAGGCTACCGCCGGCGTTGGCAGGCCACGCTTGGACTCGGGGGCAAAGTTCCCCTGCCCGTCCAGCATTTTCACACCCAGTCCGCCGGCATCCGGATGCTCGTCCATAAAGGTCACCGTTTTTACAAAGGTGTCCTCCTGCACCACAGTATCAGGGTTGAGCAAGAGTACATAGTCCCCTTTGGCCAGGCGGATGGCCTGGTTATTGGCCACAGAGAAGCCCGTATTGGTCTTATTTTCAATCAGGATGATCTCCGGAAACTTGGTTTTGATGAGGCCCACGGAGCCGTCTACGGAATTATTGTCCACAACAAACACCTCACAGCTCACATGCTGTGCGGCTTTCAGCACCGAAAAGAGGCATTGCTCAATGAAGTGCTTGACGTTGTAATTAACAATGACGACGGATAGTTTAACCACGGCTTAAAGCGCTAAAAATAGCAAAATATTGCCTGATCCGGAGGATTAAAAAAAACAGGCGCGGGAATGAAAAAAATTAGTAAATTCGCATTCCGTTTTGGCACTATAGCGCTGGAACGCATCGCTACTGGTCCGGTAGCTCAGCTGGATAGAGCAGCTGCCTTCTAAGCAGCAGGCCATTGGTTCGAATCCAATCCGGATCACAACAAAAAACCACCCCCCAACCGGGTGGTTTTTTTAGTTTAATAGTATAGCTTGGTAGAGCATCCCGGGAAAGCACCTGAAGCCTAAAGCGGCAGTGGCTGAACAGTTGTAGTAAACTTATGCTTGGCTCCTAAACGGAGCAATGCATCCGAAGAGAATTACCCTCTCTTACTTTCTTCATACGTAGGGCCATACATCCCCGGCACCTTGTTGCCGGTAGCTCGCAGGTAAACAATCATTTCGCCGCGATGGTGGTAAATATGATTGAACAAAAAGCCACGGGTCACAATTCCCCGCGGCATCGGACCAAGAATAATGTGATCGCCGGCTTTCATGGTCCAGTTAGCCTGCAGCTTTTCCTCGGTGAGTGTTTTCAAGGCCGCTCTTGCTTTTTCCACATTGCTTTCAAAAAGCGCCCGTGTTGCCTGGATATCGCTTGTAGCGCCCCGCTCAAGGCGATCCGTGGCCAGGTCGTAAACATCCTGCGTCAGTGCGCCCACATACCAATAGTAAATGGTAGCAATGTGCTGTGCCAGCTCTCCCATGGTCCAGGAGGTTTCAGAAGGCTTGTAGTTAATGTCTTTTTCAGGGATCGCCTGCAGCAATTGACGGGTGCTGTTTACTTCGTGCTCGAATTCTGTTGTCAGGTAGTGCAGTATCATGTTTCTGTCGTTTTAATTAAAGATACGAAAATGATGAATCTTAACTGTAGGATTCCCCAAAAAGCCATACGATCATTGGGAACAAAAAATTTTAGCGGGGCTTCTGCATCTGCCCAATCGCCGTCCATCCTCCGGGCGTGATGCCCATCATCTCCGTAACGACTCCCTGCGTCCGGAAGGTATCGAAGAAAGCCATGCATGCCATGGGATGATCCACCTCACTGATCTCTTCACAACCCTGTTCGCGCAGCTCGCCTGTTATGCGTTCGAAATCGCTGACCGGCAAGCGGAAGGCCAGGTGCTATAAAATCCCTGAGCCACCTGCCCGCTATGATTTTTCATAAAAAAACCGGGTAGAAAACCTCGCTTTTATGTCTGAATATTCTTATACATTTGATTAGATCATAGTAATTTCGAAATTCTGTTTAAAAAATACCAGGTGTATGGCTACTGATTTCAAAACAAGGTTCTTCAATTTTCTGAAAAGAGATTGGATCCAGAAAGGAGAAGGCAAGCTGACCTATGTGCAGCTCTTCGGTTTTCTGCTCATCGCCTGTGGCGTCGTTTACCTGGCGTCCTACCTTTTGCCAGGCGGGGTCATTCATTATTTCAGTTCGCTCGAACTCGATGAAGACCCAACGGCCAATGGCATTTCCATTGCTTTTTTCACGACCATGCTGGGCGTCGCCTTTGCCTTTCCGGATATGCTGCGAGGGCAAAGCAAAGAGATCAGCACCATGCGGATCATCGTGTTCATGTTTGCCAATGTGATCTGCATGCTGCTTTTAAAAATCGGCTGGGACAAAGCTTCCTTACAGGACATTGGTCTGGATGGTTACTGGATGGGAGTCATCGCCTTTGTGTTTGGCGCTAAAGCGACCCAGTCTTATTTTGAACATGCAAAATCGCTGCTCCCCGGTTCAAGGCCTGCACCTGGCAGCACCGACAGCACCTTATCACCGTCAGAGCTCTCAAGGCTTGCCACTATTCAAAACAGGGATGAATTATTAGCGAAGCATCCGAACATTGAATGTGTGAGCAATACCCTGAAAGAT
This sequence comes from Hydrocarboniphaga daqingensis, assembly GCA_943362175.1. Lineage (GTDB taxonomy): Bacteria > Bacteroidota > Bacteroidia > B-17B0 > Aurantibacillaceae > UBA4416. The sequence continues at coordinate 338,831 of CALRIU020000003.1, forward strand.
GGAAAGAGCGTTGTGACGATTTACGTCAGGGATTCTGAAACCGGGGCTATTCCAACGGAAGTAACAGCCACTCTGAAAAACGGTTCGGTCATCAGGGTTCCCACGGAGGTTATTCCCGGCGCAGGCGAAGGCACACCGCACATCGGGGAGGCCCGCCTGAATGACGCAGTCGGGCAGGCCACTGACGAGCTCAGTGACTCCTACAGCCCGAATTACTATGGCTCTGTATGCTGCCTCGTCGGTTCCACTACCAATCCCAATTTCAAAGGCCTTGTGACCTCAGGCCATGTGTTTACCTATGGCGACTTCCGCGACTACGGCGGTGTGCTGGGACAAGATCAAACCAGGGAGGGGCTTCTTAATGGTATGCCGTCAACCAGGCTTTTCTTTCAGCAGATGAAATTCAACCAGGACCTTGCCATCACCGAACTAACAGATAAGGCGCAAATCCCCAACGATTACCTCTCTTTTGCCGGAGGATTTTACGAGGTGTCGGAAAGCGATCTTCATACAGAAAACCCGAATATCACGATTGCCTCACGGCAGAATCATATCCGTGCTGCCTACATCCTGGACTTCGATGTGTCGTTTGAGATCAAATACTTCAATACACCGCGCTACATCCGCAACATCATTCTGATTGGTAGCACCAGGGACAGGGCCACTTCCCAAACCGTTTCCAGCGGCGGCGATTCGGGGAGCTGTGTCTATCACACCGAAAGCGGAAAGCTGATCGGGATGCTTCTCGGCGGGAATGCCAAATTCAGCTTCGTGCTGCCCTTACAGGATACCCTTCATTCATTTAATTTTAAATTGTCATAATATGAAACCATTCTTACTGCTTTCTTTTTTGCTGATGGCGCTGCCCTCTTTTTCACAGGGCTCTACCATTAGCTTTTCCTTACAAGGCGGCCTGCCTGTTACAACGGATGCGCTGAATCATTTAAGCTTGCCCCTGAAGCTGCGATTTAGCAAGGATTTCAACGGAAACCAGATCGTATTAAAAAACAAGGCTGACCAGCAGCTGATCAATCCCGGCCAAACCCTCGGAAGGGGCGAACTGGCCTTCCATGCCAACGATCCTTTCGAGTATGTGTTTGAAACGGATATGAAAACCAATCCCGGCGGTTACAATATTCCTTCCACAGAGATCCTGCTCAGCTTTGCGGGAAAAGACGTTGTGTTGAAGCTCGCGGATGGAGGCATTACAAATCATGGAGGAAATCCGGCAGGCAACACCGGTGGATCAACAGGAAATACTAACACGGATGAGGATTATGAAGCAGGCTATGTGTATTATGATGTGATGACCCTGCTTGACGGGAAAAGCGATGAGCGTTTAAAAATGAAGATCCTCTCGTCCTATGGCGTGAATGCAACAACCGTAAAAGCCAATCCTTACCTCAATGAGGTATTCGGCAGTCTCTACGGAAGAGCTCTGCCCGAGGGAGGATTCACCGGCCTGATGGGTAGCATCGGGAATACTAACGTTACTTATTTTGCGGCGGGCATTGCCAGGTTCCTGGCCGAACGCACCAAAGATGAATTGAACGAGGCGTTCTTCAGTAAGATGCAGGAGCAGCTGAATGCCTATCCTGAATTAAAAACCCTGTTTCCTCAAACGAGCTCTTTCCTGAATGTGATCGACGGCTATGCGTATGCCTCGGTGATCCAGGTACTAAAAGAAGCCTTTGAAACCGACGTGCAGAATCTCCCTATGAATCTCTACCAGGTGAAAAGCCTGACGGAAGCCAACTGTGATGCCTCTGTTTTAAATAAAAACAAGTTCAGCGACTGCCGGGATCGCCTGAAAAAGCTGCACACTTTTTTTGGCAGCCGCAACGGGCGCTGGATCGGGCTGGGCCTATTCACCGTGAAGGGGGCGGTGCAATCACCTAATCCTGCCGACCTGCTGAACTCCATTACCGGATCGGATGAGCTGACGGGCATCCAAACATTTTCAAAAGACAGCAGCTACTACGACAATTACAATATCGCCTCCTCTATCGAATTGAGCAACCTGATCTCGCAAAGCCTCATCAGTAAAGACGATCAGCAGATCTGGATCACGCCCAAAGAGCTTGACGGGCTATTGAAAAGTCAGACAGCCATCAAAGCTTATTTAGGACTGCTGCTCGCCAAAGAACAAACAAAAAACGTGGTGATTGATTTTTATAAAGCCGACCATAGCCTGATCACCTTCGGCACATTCCTCATCCAGCAGTATGATTCCTACAGCAGCCTCGAATCACAGATCAGCAGCCTCATCAAAAATGCGCATACGGCATTTAACTCTGCCGACCATGCAGTAAAGGTTATGATGGCTGCAACAGACAAAGCGGTGGAAGCAAGCCCGCAGGCCCTTTACAATTACTACAAAACGGTGACTGCCACTCTGAGGCCGATCGCGCACAGCGTTCTCCTCGCAACGGTTACCGGCAAGCAGGACATTGGCGCCGGGTATGACCTGATCGAAAAGTACCTGAATCCTTCCGTCGATATTGCCTATCACCTGGCCACTAAAAAATATTCGGCAGCCATTTACGATGCCACCATCCTGTTGAGCTACCTGAAACCGGCAAGCAGTCAGCAAACACAAGTAACAAGCGCCTTTACCAAATACGGCATCCTGATCTCCACGGTAGCCAATGCGCAATCTTCCGATGAAGTGAAACAGGCCCTGGAGGCATCGGTACTACCGGTGGGCAGCTACTCCATCAAGCGCAGAACCAGCTGGAGCATGAGCATCAACTCTTATGTAGGTGCTTTCTGGAATTACACAGGCAGCGCGAACTCCATGCAGCCATACGGCTTGTCGGCACCCATCGGCTTTAATCTCTCCAAAGGCTTTTCAAAAAGCGGGAATGCCGGTGGGCTCAGCGTGAATCTGCAAATCCTCGATGTGGGCGCTTTGGTCAACTATTATTTACTCAAAGGCGATACGGCCTCGTTGCCTAACGACTTTAATGTGAAGCTCTCCAATATTTTTGCTCCCGGATTCAATGTATGCTACAACATTCCGAAGACACCGCTGTCTCTGGCCTGGGGCGGGCAGTACATCCCTACCCTTTACAAATACGAACAGATCAGCGGTAAGAACCAGCTCGTGTCCACAAACGCCTTTCGCATGCAGGTGTCTCTCTTAGTGGACATTCCGCTGTATAACCTGAGGGTTTGGGATTTTAAGAAGTAAAGTGTAATGAACTCTAAAACAAAAATCCTCCCGTGTACTATTCGGGAGGATTTTTATGGATGCATGAATTTTCATTAAAAGATGCCGACACAAGTTCAGCATAACGACACAGTGAGCCGTAGTGCAACTTCCGCAAATTGCATAAGAATCCATCCTTACACGATGTATTCCACCTCATGTGCTTCCCAGGCCTTGGGCACTTCCAGCTTGTCGATCATACGCTCCAGGGCCATCGGCGGGATCGCAAAGTCGCGGTTACGGTTCTGCGCCAGGATGGTCTTGTAGGGCACCTCCAGGTACACGATCCTGATCTTCGGATCATATACGGCAAACAGGTCGATCAGCTGCTCGCGCATCTGCGCCGTGATGTTCGTGGCATTCCACACAAAGGCCGTTCCTGTGCGCAGGTACTCTTTTGCCTGCTCCTTCGCCTCCTGGATGATGCGGCCATTCCCTTTGGAATCGCCATGCCTGATCTTCAGCTTTCTCCTCAGGTCGTCGAGGGAAATGACCGGCAGATCCGGAAGGTGCCTGCGGATGTAATGGTCCTTGCCGCTGCCGGCAACACCCGACAGGATAATGGCTTCCGGGCCTGTGGTATCGTAAGGCACGTAATCCGGGCTTTGCTCTTCCTTCCGGAAAAATAAAAAGCGCGACAGGTTACCGGGAAATTCCTTTGACTTCCCCCAACATTCCTGCTCAAGACAAAGCTCTTTGAACAGCTCTATCTTATACAACAGCTCTTGCTTGTCGGAACAGATCCTGCCCAAGACATCCGCCTTTGCCAGCATCGCCAACAATTCCGTGTTCACTTCCAGGCTCGCTTTCAGCAGGGCTTTCACAGGATCCGGTTTTTCAAATACCCACAAGGGCAGGCCGTGATAACGCACAAGCCCGACAATCTCCTCGCGGATAGCAAAGGGCACCGCAAAATCGCGGTACAGGATCTGCCGTGTGGTAAGCGCGCCTTTCTTCGCATGACCGGGCGAAACGACATGCCCTTCTTCGTCCACAAAAGTCGTCGAGCGCTTTTCAACATCATGCATCAGTGCCGCCGTCCACAGGATCTCCTGCTCCTGCGCAGGCAATACACGGTACTCAGGCAATTGTTCCAATGCCTGCAACACCATCTGCGTATGCACAGCCACATCACCCTCCGCGTGATGGACAGGGCTTTGCGGCACGCCATGCATATCGGCTACCCACGGAAATTTCCGCAGGTCGCTCCATTGCTTATGTTCGGTTAAAGTCCACATGATCTTCAAATTTTAAGGGCGCACGCTTCCAGTTCCTCGTCCAGTGTTCATCGGTTTTGACATGCCCTTTGCGGACATACTTAAACACGTGGTTTTGAAATCCGGCAACGCTGTAGCCGTTTTTATTACGCGTCACGATCCCTTCCATGGTGCATGGCTTTCCGCTTCGCGGATCCACGGAACCGAATGTTCCGGGCTGCTTCACCAGCCCGAGGACCGTATGCTCATACGCTGCTTTGTCGGATAAGTCGTGGCATTCCGCCAGCACAGGCACAGTCGGCAGATCGAAAGCCGCCGCCACAAACGCCGTTTCTTCCCAGGAAAGCCACACATCGTGCTCGCGTACTCCAAACACAAAGTAATGGCTTTCAATGGCCGGATATTGTATGGAATGGATCGCATACAGGTTCTCACCGAAGATCTCGTAATCGCCGAGGTCTCTTTTAATGAGCTGCCACTTCTCGCGCAGAAAGGCCGTCCAGGGCGACACCGTTGGCGCTGCGTGCGACCTGGCAAAAACGCCGTATTGACTTAAGCAGTTATTTTCACCATCCAGCTTTTCGGTATGGATCACGGTTTCCAGGCGCGACACGTCGTCCCAGTAGTCCTTGTTGATCCTATCGTCGCTTGTCGTTCCGGGAGAAAACGGATAGTGATAGGTTCTCCCGTATTTTCTTGATACAGACATGTTATTTTTTTTTGAGATGAAACAATACGAAGCAGGGCCAATATATTGGCGGCTTCAATTCCTTATCTGAAAAAAATTACACGGTTTCCTGTCATCTAAATGGTTCTACTCAAAATCACCGGTCTCCGGCTTTTGAATCTGACGACAAATATAAAACTATTTTTTTGATTGGAATACGGTTCCGGAGAGCTGCGGATTCCGATGAACGCGGAGCTCCGGCAACCGGCATTTTTTTACCTGAGCACAGGTATAAAATGAGCGCTGCCTTTGCTGTAATTTTGCTTCAAAAAATCAAACATGATGATTCGCTCTTTTATAAGCACACACACCTCAGGAATAAAGGCAAAATTCCTGATCTCCTGCCTGTTTTTAGCCCTGATCAGCACGGCTTTAGTCTCCTGCAAAAAAAAGACATCAGGGGAGCCTGAGCCGGCCCCGGTAACCCAGCCACCTGCCAGCACCAGGAATGTGAGGTACGAAATCACCGGAAACTATACGGCGCCGCTCTTTGTAGTGTACAACGATAATGTATCAGGCAATACCACACTAACGGTCACCGCCCTGCCCTGGCGAAAAGACATGAGCTATCCGGCCAATGTACAGGGCATCGGCATCGCTTCCAACAGCCCGACCGGTAGTCCCGCTGCTGCAGGCCAATCGGCAAGCCTGAAGATTTACGTATCCAATACGGTGGTCAAATCTTCTTCTGCGGTGGCAGACGTCAACGGCGCCATCAATCTGCCTCCTATTTCTTATGTATTTCCGTAGCTGCACTCCTTTACCTGATTTCAGGTATTCCCCTTTTTTTCAATGGAAAATGAATTAATTTAACGACATTTGCCCAAGCATTCCCGCACGTTGTTACTGACATTAAATTTTTCATGATCAAGGCATTTGTTCTGCTTTACTTCCTGTGTATTTCTGTAACGGCCCTGCCGCAGCGCGTGTATTTGCTTGGCGATGACACGCACTTTACCGATAGCCTGAAGATGCTGGTTGCCACGACGCCTTCCGATAGTGAACGGTGTATCGTGAGCTACCGCCTGGCCGACTTGCTGAGAAGAAACGGCAAAGCTCAGGAAGCGAAAGCATACTTCACGCGGGCCAACCAACTGGCCCTTAAATCTCCCTACCTCAGGGATGTCTCCGTTTTTTTCAACGCTCCGTCTTACATCAAAGCGGGAGATTACACCGCATACGAAAAGCAGCTATACCTTGCTCAAAGTAAGCTCAAAAAATACCGCACCAAACATGCGTATCAGCTACAGGCGTTTATCCTGCAAAACCTTTCTGTTCTGAAGCAGATCAACAACAACGAGAAGGAAGCCATACGCATCATTGTAAGCCAGGCCATCCCGGTTGCCAAGCAGGCGGGCAACAACGAGGTGCTAAGCAGCCTGTACAGGTCGCTTGGCATTATTTTCATGAACTATCCCGACCGTCAAAAGGCGGACATGTACCTGAACCTAAGCATCGACTGCCTGGAGAATGCGGATAACCGCTCACCTACCCTGCTGGAATCGAAAGTAGAAGCTTATGCTACCCGCGCCGAAAACCTGGTGCAGATGGGAAGCTTGTATGCCGCGAAACGTGAACTGGATAAGGCTTTTCTGATCCTGAAAGACTACCCGGCCTCTAACCTTAACAACCTGTATTACTGTTCGGAAGGCCTCTACTATTATAAAGCCGGAAAACTGAAAAGTGCTTACGCCAGCTATGACAAAGGCATCGAAAGTGCCGCGCGGCACATGGATCCGTATGCCATGAACCGCCTGAAGTATATGAAGTACGAAGCCTTATGCAGTGAGAAAAAGTACCAGGAGGCCCAACAGTTGCTGCTGGAACTGATCGACTCTCCTTCCGCATTTGTGATCGACAAAAAAAACTGGTACAAGGAACTGGCGGAAACTTCTGAGCTGCTGGATGATATCAGGAATGCCAATCACTATTATAAGCTATACATCAGCCTCAACGACAGCCTGCACGATAGTGCTTTGCAGAAAGAGATCGGCCAGTTGGAGGCGCGCTTCCACAAGGCAGAGAATGAAAACACGATCAAACAACTTGAAGTGCAAAAGGAACGCATGCGCCTGATCGCGGAAAACAATAAATTGTATTATGGCATTTTCGGACTGGCATGCCTCATCCTCTTGGTTGTGCTGGTTCTTTTCTGGATCAGGGCCAACAGCCTGAAAAAACTGGCGCAGGAAAAAGCGAAGAATTATCAGCAGAGTCTTTTATCGCTCGGAAACCAGAAAGAAATGGAGGTTTTGCAGGCGAGTATCGTCGGTGAGGAAATCGAACGCAAGCGCATTGCCCGCGACCTCCACGACGGCATCGGAAGTTTATTATCCTCCCTGAAAATGAAGCTGATCAAAAACCCGAACAGCCTGAATGCGCTGAACGAACAGGAATCACAGCAGGTAGCAATACTGTTAAACCGTTCGATCTCCGAGTTGAGGCAGATTTCCTACAACCTCGTACCGGAAACCCTGCTGAAGCTCGGACTGGAAAAAGCATTGCAGGACCTGTGCCTGTTGCTACAGACAGAAAGTGTTCCCATTATCTTTCATGCACAGGGCATCAGGCCTGATATTCCGGAGAGCACCCAGATCGTGATCTACAGGATTGTCCAGGAGCTCATCAATAATGCCCTGAAACATGCGCAGTGTACGGAAATCATTACCGATTGCAGTCAGAGCGAACATCTTTTTTTCATTACCGTAGAGGACAATGGCAAAGGCTTCGATACTTCCGGTCTGAAAGACCTACAGGGGTCGGGCCTGCAGAATCTCAGAAACAGGGTCGGGCTTCTGAAAGGCAAATTCCAGATCGATTCCTCCCCGGGAAAAGGCACTGCATGCAATATAGAATTGAATTTATGAGCAAACGATATCATTTAACGATTGTAGACGATCACCCGATCGTGATTGAAGGATTAAGCACGATGCTTTCAGAACTTGAGCACATCCACATCCTCTCTTGCTTCAAGAATGGCGCGGATCTTCTGGCTTACCAGGATCTGAACAGGATCGACATTTTACTGATGGATGTCTTCCTTCCGGATGTCAATGGCATCGACCTTTGTGCCAGGATCAAAAAGCTGTATCCGAAAATAATCATCCTCGCTATGAGCAGCCAGTCGGAAAGAAGCATTGTGCTACAACTCATCAAAAACGGCGGCAGCGGTTACCTCCTGAAAAGCGCCTCGAAAGACGAATTCAAAGCCTGCATCAATGAGGCGCTTGAAGGGAAACTGGCCTTTAGCGAAGAGGTGAGGGAGATCGTGAATAAAACCGATGTATCGGACCTCAGAATGGTGCCCAGGCTGACACGAAGAGAAAAGGAAATTGTTCAACTGCTGATCCAGGGAAAATCCACCCAGGAAATTTCCGAAACGCTTTTTCTCAGCTTCCTCACGGTACAAACACACCGGAGAAACCTCCTGAATAAATACCAGGTAAAGAACCTCGTGGAACTGATCAATATGGTGAACAGCCATAATTTACTGTAGCAAACTACCACGCAACATGAAACGCATGCAGGCATAGCGCCTGTGAATCCACGCGCTTGCTGCCATCTGCCAGAACGACCCGGTCGCCTGTTAAAAAAAGGGCTACCCCCATTTCCTGACCTGCTACAAAATCATGTCGTTTTTTCACGGCACGTAATTTTACGCAGTCCTGTTACTGGCCTGGCAAAAACAGCACCTTCTCAATCCCGCTACAGGCAAGGGTAATCCCTAAGATCAGGTACAAAAAATCACTTTTTTTGAAGTATATGATCCTGGTTTTAGCGGGCCTAACTTTACTTTCATGTGAAGCCGAGAGTTTCCTATCCACGAATAAGCTAAAAAAACACAACATGATGAATCCCCTCGTCCGAAAATTTAAAGCGGTAGTATTGATACTCCTGACATTGTCAGTTCCAACTCATGTTCTGGCCCAACTGCCAATCGATTGCAATATTTTCTACCTCCACAACCCTCCGCAAATTATCAACTACGATCCGGTCACATCCACCTCTTCTCCCAATGCCATTGTATGCCCGGCCGGGAGTTTTGGCCTTGCCGTCAGCAACAATATTAATTCGGCCAGTCCGGCTTTAACATTTTACACCATTGTTGGCGGTCAATACTGGTATTACAATGGCAGCAGCTGGACAAATACCGGGCACAACATCACAGATCCCAATGCCCTGAACCTATGCGGAGCCGGCCCCTATATTTACAATTTCGTTTCGTCCACCAAATCTGTATACAGGTATGACGGTAGCGGGAATGATGTCCTTGTTATGACTGATCCAAGCTGGACAGGCGGCCCTCTTGACCTGATCGGCGACGATTACGGGAATTTTTATTTGATGTATACGAATGTAGGTGCTAAAAAGCTGGTCAAATACAGCCCGACCGGTGTAGCGCTCTGCACCTATACGCTGGTGGGAATGCCTAACGAAATTGGCGGCGCCGGATATGCCATCGTCAACAACAATGTATACATCAAAGGATTGTCGGGCAACTGGCGCGGCACTATTACCGGCAATACCATAAACATTATAAGTACTACAGCCTACCCTGTCTGCAGTGATTTTGCATCCTGCCCATTCCCCCAGCTCACCTCTTCTATATCCAGTGCCGGAAACCTGACCTGCGCCGGCCCTTCATCCGTCACATTAACGGCTACGACCACGGTAACCGGGCCTGCCTATAGCTGGTCGGGGCCTGGCATCGTCAGCGGATCCACCTCTAACGTGGCGGTCATCAACGCTCCCGGAATATACACCCTCGTTGTAACAGGCACTTCAGGAGCATGCCCGGGCGCTTCTACATCAACGATTGCAATCTCTCAGACTGGAGCAGGCCCGGTGGTAAGTTCCGCAACAGCGGGCTCTGTAACCTGCGCCTCGAATACGGTAAACCTAAGTGTAAGTCCTTCGGGCATGAGCTATACCTGGACTCCGCCGGTGAGCGGCTCTATTATCAGCGGCACCAATTCACAAAACGCCACCGGTGCGGGAGGCGGCACATACACCGTCGTTGTAAGGGATCCGCTGGGAGGATGCAGCAGCTCTACAACCGTAGTTGTTCCTGATAACAGAACCAATCCGACGGTAACAGTGAGCCCACCCGCTATACTGACCTGTAATATCCTAACCGTTTCTATTAACAGCTCTTCACCCAATAACTTAAACTATACATGGACAGGCCCCGGTATCGTTTCGGGGGGCAACTCCTCAAGCCCGGTCGTCAACCAGCCCGGTAATTATACATTAACGGCAAGCGACCAGCTAAACGGCTGCCCCACTTCTACCATCGTAAATGTGATACACGACATCACTCCTCCTACCGTAAGCGCGGCAAGCTCAAATAGCATTACCTGCTCCGTTGCCACCGCCAGTGTCATCCTGACCAATACCTTTTCGCCGGTAAGCTATAGCTGGAGCGGAAGCGGCATTGTCTCCGGCAACACGACTCCTACAATCACCGTCAACCAGGGCGGAACCTATCACTACACCGTAACGAATTTAAATAACGGCTGCACGGCAAGCGGCTCACAAACCGTAGTACAGAACAATACGGCTGTTACAGCAAGCTCCGCCGCAACAAATACCATTACATGCCTCACAAGCACTGTAAACATTATTGTATCGGCAAGCAGTCCAAGCCTGAGCTATAACTGGTCGGGCGCAGGCATCCTTTCAGGAAACGGTACAGCTACCATCACCGTCAGCCAGAGCGGCACCTATAACTATACCCTCACCAATACATCCAATGGATGTCTCACAACCGGCTCGCACACCGTCGTCCAAAACACAACGCCTCCGTCGGTAACCACAACTGTGAGCGGCACATTGACCTGTATAAATACGACCGCTACCATCATTGCTTCTCCATCTCCGGCAGGTTATACCTATAACTGGTCGCCTTTAGGAACGATGCCAGGCAATACCTCCGGAACACTTACCGTCAATCAACCGGGAACATACAATTACACGGTAACAGATACCGGCAATGGTTGTTCTTCATCAGGATCTGAAACGGTAAACCAGGATTTTACAGCTCCTGCACTCAGTCTTGCATCTTCATCTTACACCACTACCTGCGCCAATCCTACAGCCACCATAAGCGCCACAGCCACGCCATCAACAAATGTCTCCTTCGCATGGCTATCTCCCGGCACAGGGGCATTGTCAGATGACACGATTGCAAATCCTATAGCCACAGGCAGCGGCATATTTACGATTACCGTTACCAACAAAACAACAGGCTGCAGCGCTGCGCAGGGAACGGTGGCCCTGACTCCCGACGCAAGCATTCCCACGGCAAGTCTCTCCGCCCATTCGCTTTCAATCACCTGTTACAACCCCACGCCAACCCTCACGGTTACAAGCTCTCCTGCTTCCGTTAGCTATAGCTGGAGCCCCGTCAGCGGTATTGTGGCAGGCACCGAAACCACAGCCAATCCTTCATTCAGCCTGGCGGGAACTTACAGCGTAAGCGTGACCAATATCCTGACAGGATGTATAAATAATTCGGCTGCCAATACGGTGACGGTGGTTTTAAACACTACCTCTCCCGCAATCTCACTCAACGTTGCTACAAATCAGGCAACCATTACCTGTACAACTCCTTCTGTGACAGTAATCCCTACGATAACACCTGCAGGTAACCTTACCTATACCTGGACTTCCTCAACGGGAACAGGCATGGTAAACTCTCCTAACCAGGCCGCGGCTACCTTTACTGCTCCCGGCATCTATACTCTGTCGGTTACCAATACACTGACAGGCTGCCCGGCAGATCCGCTCAGCACGGCCGGCACCTTCACCGTTTACGAGAACACCACCGCCCCGGCCGCGTCTTTAGTGCCTACATCCAGCAACACGATCATCACCTGCAGCAAGTCCCTGGTAAGCTACTCGGTGAATGTGACGCCTGCCAACAATTCCTATCATTATTTCTGGATGAACAGCGGCAATGCCACTCCTTTTGCGACGATCTCGCTCCCGGGCACGTATACCGTTATTGTAACGAATACCGTGAATGGTTGCACAACACCTGCCACCGTTACGATAGAAGGGCAAACAACACCTCCGCAGGATGTAAGTGCCGGCAGTAATACAAACATCCCCTGCGGAAGCAACAGTATTTTTTTAAACGGCACGACCACATCCGGCAATGTTACCTATAGCTGGTCGGGACCGTCGTCCAATTCCATTTTATCCGGAAGCAATACGGCCACGCCTTCGGTTCAGGAACCCGGCACTTATACACTGACAGTCACCAACAGTGCAAACGGCTGTTCATCGACCGCTACGGTAAATATCACACAGAATATTGTTATCGCTGCTTTTACAGCGAATCCTGTAAGCGGATTTTCTCCACTGGCTGTTAACTTCACTAACAACAGCCAGGGTGCTTCTTCGTACAGCTGGAACTTTGGTGACGGCCAGGGCTCAACACTTCAGGATCCATCCCACACGTTTACAACCGGCGTCTATACTGTCATGCTTACAGCCTACTCAGGCTCGTGTACATCGACTGCGACGTTAACGATCATTGTAGAAAAACCGTCGTTTATAGACATACCCAATGTATTCACGCCAAACAATGATAATATAAACGACCTGTTTACGATAAACGCTTATGGTATCCGCGATATCTCGCTTGAAATTTTTAACCGCTGGGGACAAAAGCTATTTGAATACCAGGGCGTAAAAGCCGCATGGGACGGCTACGCGGTAAATGGCGAACCTGTTCCCGACGGCACTTATTTCTTTTTTGTGAAAGCAACCGGTTACGATGAGAAAAAAATTGAAAAGCAAGGCACCGTCAATTTGTTCCGGTAATACCTGATGCAATATGTATGAATAGCTGTGAAAGGATACGCCGTGCCGGATCAAAGCCCCATAGCGGGCCCGGGAGCAGGCAGCAATCCTCTGCAATATCAAAACTCCTGAAAAACATGATAGGTAAATACGTCCTGGTCTTAAAACGACCGGAGCCACTTCAAAACATCAGAAAAACCGCCGCTACCGCCATCCTTTTGTTATCGGTACATTTCCATGCGAATGCGCAGCTAACCGTGAATGCCGATAACAACGCCATGTACCTTGCTTCCCGCATGATCGGCAGCTGCAACACGGTGATCAGCGCATCGCTCAATGCAGGGCCTACCGCCACAGGCACGTTCACGTATTCCGGAACGAATGTGGGTATCGGCTCAGGCGTCTTGCTCACTACCGGAGATGCGACCGAAGTTTCTAACCCACAAGTATACGGATGCAGCAACACGAACGGCAATAACTATTCGGACCCGGATCTAACGGCGATCGTGGGAAATGCGAGGTTCGACGCCTGCATCCTCGAATTTGTTTTCCAGGTGAATGATCCCAATACCAAAACCATCACCTTCAACTCCATTTTTGGTTCCGAAGAATACCCGGTCTATGTTGGCTCCAGCTATAACGATGCCTTAAAAATATTCATTTCGGGGCCAAAGCCATGCGGGGGAAATTATGTGAAAGAAAACATTTCAAACGTTACCATCAATACTTATAATGCCGGAAGCAACTCTTCACAGTTCGTCCCCAACTATACGCTCAACTACCAGGATATTGCCTGGGGCGGTTACACCACACGGATCTCCAACACATTCAGCGTGGTTCCCTGCCAGACTTACACCGTAAAAATTGCGATTGCCGATGCCGGAGATCCGGCGCTGGATTCGGGAGTGATGATTGAAGATGCCATTTCTCCATGCCCGCCGGTTACATTTCCTACAGTCAGTGTGGCCGACACCTGCAACAAAGGCAGCGGGCAGCTAATCATCACAAAACCCAATAATGATTGCCATCACATGTATGCCATCAACTGGGCATATCCCGGCGTGGTGAATACTTCCACGGTGATAACACCAGGCCCTAACGGCAGCAACGCCACGCTGATATCCGGGCTTACTGCCGGCACCTACACAGCCAATATCCAGCTCACCATCCTTCCCTGCAACACCGTATATAATTATTCCTTAAGCGTAACCGTCAGCAATATCGGGGTCGGCCCTACAGCCGTGTTTTCTTTTACCCCCGGCTGCCACCTCGCTCCCGTTGGCTTCACCGATCATAGTATCAGCCTATCGGCATCAGACCCGATCACATCCTGGGACTGGGATTTTGACAATAACGGCACTAACGAGAGTACACTGCAACATCCGGCATATACGTACCCTACTGCCGGGACTTACCCGGCCCGGCTAACGGTCAGATCTCAATCAGGCTGCCGAAGCTCCGTTATCCATACACTAACGGTTAACGCCCTTCCTTCCGCCGTCTTTTCTATCTCCAATGCCTGTCTAAATATAGCCGTCACATTCAGCAATACATCTTCTGCTGTTCTGCCCGCTACGCTTTCGCTCTGCAACTGGAGCTTCGGTCCGGGAGCCAATCCATCCGGAAGCAACCTGCTTTCACCAGTGAACCTGTCTTACAATGTGCCCGGGATTAAGACAATTACCTTACAGGTTACCAGCAGCCAATCCTGCACGGCCGTTACAACCCGAACGGTTGAGATCTATGCACCGCCAACGGCAAGCTTCAGCGCCAGCTCCGTTTGCCAGGGGGCAAGCACGCAGTTTACCGATAGTTCCACACCGGGCGGTTCGATAAATGCCTGGGCCTGGGATTTCACGAACGATGGCACCACCGATAATACAACAAGCGCTCCGGGTAATAGCTATAGCGCATCGGGAACATATACGGCGGCTCTTCGTGTAACTGATGTTCACAATTGCAGGGACACTGTCCGACTGCCCGTTCAGGTATGGGGAAGAAGCGTTCCTGATTTCGCACCGGGAAAAGTTTGTTATGGTACGGCAACGTCATTTACCAACTTAACCGACACACTCCTTAACGCCAATACAGGAAACCTCACGACTTACTCCTGGAATTTTGGCGATGGCTCTCCCGCGTCAACTCTTACAGGCCCTGTACATACCTATACGACAGGAGGAAACAGCAACGCGATCTATAATGCCACCTTAACGGCACTAACCGTAAATAACTGCGTGGATGTGATTGTAAAACCGATCCATGTATATGCGGTGCCAACTGCTTCTTTCACCTCTGATTCGGTTTGCCTGAATTCAGCATCTACCTTAACAGATGCCAGTAACGGTAACGGACATCCCCTGACTGCATTCAAATGGGATTTCCTGAGCGATGGGACCGTCGATGCGATGATTCCAAATCCCGGCTTTGTTTTCCCCTTTTACGGATTAAATACGGTGAGCTATACCGTATCGACAAACCCGGTTACCGGACTAACCTGCAGTAGTACGACAACAAGTCTTTCCGTGTTTATCCATCCCCTTCCTAGGCCTGATTTTACAGTTGCCAACCGCTGCATCAACGAGCAACCTGTTTCATTTGATGCATCGCCGACGCAGGTCGTCACAGGCAGTATTGCATCGTACCAGTGGGCGTACGGCAACGGGAGCCAGTCGCCTCAGTCTCCTGCCGCCATCACGACATATTCCTATGCTCTACCGGGCGTGTACAACGTCACCCTCACCGTTATGTCAAACAGGGGTTGTCAGGCAAGCATCCATAAACAAGCGGAAGTATATCCGAAACCAAAGACCGGCTTCCTGTATTCAAGGACCTGCCAGGGAGCAAGCATGAGTTTTACTGCCAGCCAGCTTGCCAATAGCGCCCCGGTGAGCAACTGGCTCTGGGATTTTAACAACACATGGTCAACCATTGAGGCATCCGGCCAAAATCCCTCTTATACCTTTGCCGGTGCCGGAACGCAAACCGTTACGCTTATCACACAGTCGTTTCCCGGAGGATGCAAAGACACCCTGCAAAAAACCGTGTATGTCAATTACAATCCTGCACCATCGTTTTCGGTAGACCTGCCCGCCGGATGCCCGGAACACTGTGTCAAGTTTACAGACATGACGACCGCACTGCCAGGGCCTGCAAAAATCAACGAATGGCGCTGGGCATTGGGCGATGGCACCAGTGTAACATACACCTCCGGCTCTTCGGTTTTCCATTGCTATCCCAATACCGGGAGCCAGGCCAAAACATTTACGATAGGCCTATGGGTGAAAACCGACAGCAGCTGTGTCACAAATATCAGCAAGCCCGATTATGTAACGGTATATCCCAAACCGGTTGCCGCGTATACAGCATCTCCTAACCCGGGAAACCTTGTCACGCCACTTGTTTATTTCACGAATCAATCGCAGGATGACACCAAATGGTGGTGGAATTTCGGGCAGGAACCAGGCAAGAGAGATTCAGTGAACCGGGATGCCCAACATCTTTATGACAGCTATTCCACCGGCACATACTATTCAAGTCTTATTGTGATGAACTCCTATGGCTGCTACGATACGGCCTATGCTGCCGTGAAGATCGATCCTGACTTTACATTCTATATTCCCAATGCGTTTACGCCAAATGATCAGAACAACCTGAACGATCTTTTCAGTGGATCCGGAATCGGGATTGTGGAATATGAGATGTGGATCTTCGACCGCTGGGGGGCAATGATCTACTATACAGAAGATATACGGAAAGGTTGGGATGGCCGCGTCAATGGCAAAACGGACCCGGCAAAACAGGATGTTTATGTATGGAAAGTGGATATAACAGATGTAACAGGTAAAAAACACAGCTTCGCCGGGCATGTGACCTTACTCCCATAAGAAGAGACCAGATCACCTATACCTGTGATTTGACCCGTCGCCGTTTTCAAAGGGTTGGGGAACCTTTAATGCGACGGTCAATCCAGGTATATCAAATGGAAATCCTAACCGGGTTTCCATTTTTTTTTGAATAAGAGATAACTAAACCTTGCCATGCTTGTCATCGCTGCCGATCATCCATTGGAAGAAGTTTTGTATTCCAGGCTATAAAGGCACTGTAAATAAAACGTCCGCAAACAGTGTTAAAGCCTGATGCCGACAATCGTCACATCATCTACCTGCTCGAGGTCTCCTTTCCAGTTTGTGAACACATGCTCCAACGTGCGCTGCTGAGTAGCCAGCGGCATGCTGCCGGTAGCATGCAGTAAGGCTTCCAGCTGCCTGCGTTTGAATTTTTTGCCTTTGTCGCCTCCAAACTGATCAGCAAAGCCATCCGTCACCAGGTAAAAAATATCCCCTTTACCGATAGGGATTTCATGTGTCGGAAAAGGCGAAGGCGCATTGGTGAGGCCTATGGCCTGCTTATGGGCTTTCACTTCACAAAGGGCATTATTCCTGAGGTACCAGAGGTTATTATTCGCGCCGCTCCAGGTAACCTTCCCGCTTACCGTATTAACGGCACACAGCGAAATATCCATTCCATCGTTGATCCCTTCCCCGCTTTTGGCCAGGCTTTCCAATACCAGTTCCCGGGCCTTGTCAAGAATGCTTCCGGGCACAGTCAGGCCAAACTCATTGACACTACGGTACAAGGCATTGCTGCAAACCACCGAAAGCATCGCGCCGGGAACGCCATGCCCTGTACAATCGGCGGCGGCAATCAACAGGACATCTCCTTTTTTTTCAAACCAGTAAAAGTCGCCACTCACAATATCCCTCGGTTTGTACAGGATAAAAGAATCTTCAAAATGCGCCTTCACGAGGCTGAATGGCGGTAACACGGCATTCTGGATCCGCTGGGCGTAAGCAATGCTGTCTGTAATCTCCTGGTTCCTTTCATGCAATTGGGCCGTACGGTCTTTCACCCGGTGCTCCAGCTCATCATACACCTTGATGTTTTCCATGGTCACCGCCGTAACGTCTGCCAGTGATTGCAAAAGGCTTACCTCTTCCTTACTTGGCAGATGCTGACGTGCCCAATAATTACCAATAGCGCCAATGGGATCCGAGGTCCTGATCGGCACCATCGCCAGGCTTTTCACAAAGGTCGGCTTATAGGCTTCATGCGGAATACGCGGATCCTCAAAAATATCCTCTATCACCACCGGGCGACTGTTGAGCATGGCCCAGCCGCTGACACAGGTCTCAATAGGAAAACGGCTTCCCTTCCACAAAGGGCTGATCGCATCCTCATCGGCATAAAAACAGGCTTCTGCATTTCCTATCCTTTCCCGCAACACAAAGGTGGCGCCATCAGCACCCGTCAGCTCACGAGCCGTACGCCGCACAATAGCCATCACCGTATCGAGATTCTTTGCCAGGGAAAGCTCTTTCACTGCATCAACAAGGCGTTGCAGGTTTTCAGTATTTCTTACATGGTCCATGAATGATCGGAGGAGTAAACATAAAATCCTGTCATAACCAGGACTATAAAAAAATTATGCTCTAAACGCAAAGCTATACATTTAAAACCGGCTGCACACGAGTAAAAACACGGGTTTTAAAACAGGCATTTTTACGTAGTGTTAATCCCTGACAAGCGAACTGCAGCGTGTACAGACGAACGCCATCATTTCAGCATTAATTTACACGGCAAATGAAAGCGCTTATAAATATTGAATATATTTATGGATACATTTAAAATCATACAAGCAATGAAAACAGTCAATCCTTATTTCTGCTTCAACGGCAA
Organism: Hydrocarboniphaga daqingensis; assembly: GCA_943362175.1. GTDB lineage: Bacteria > Bacteroidota > Bacteroidia > B-17B0 > Aurantibacillaceae > UBA4416. The sequence goes on from CALRIU020000003.1 coordinate 357,531, forward strand.
TTGCGAAGAAGTTTTCAATTTTTACAAATCGGTATTTGGCGGGGAATTCAGCCAGTTTACACGTTTCGGTGATATGCCGATGCCCGGACAGGAAATGCCGGAAGAGACAAAAAAGCGCATCATGCACGTGGCTCTGCCAATCAGCAAAGAAACCATTTTAATGGGTAGTGATTCGAATCCCATGATGGGCGATGTCAATTTCGGACAAAACATTTCCATATCCGTACAGACGGAAACCAAAGCGGAAGCTGACAGGATCTTCAACGGCCTTTCTGCAGGCGGCACTGTGACTATGCCCATGGGCGATGCTCCCTGGGGCGCTTACTTCGGCATGTTCAATGATAAGTTTGGTATCAGCTGGCTTGTCAATCACGACTATGCGAAAAAATAAGATCAGCCTAATTCCTAAAAGCTGCTGCAATACCTTGCGGCGGCTTTTTTATTTCCGCATAACTGTCCCTGGTTCCACCCCTGCATGCCGTTCTCAGGGTTTTTACCGCACATAATAGGGATTTCAGGTATTTCACAGGTAGCCTCCCGCGTGTACATTTACGAATAAAAAGTATGGAACTAAAAGCGGGAAGACTCAGCGATGTGATCCTCACCAGGAATCACTGCCATTTAACTGTAACATTGCATTACGGCAGCCTGAAATTATTTTTGAAAGGTGATGCAGGCATCAAGATCTGTTTCTTCTCCAGTGTGCGCGAGCATCTCAACCTGGATGTAAAAGACTATGATACGCTTGTGTTTGAAGCGTTTGACGATTGTTCCTATAGCTATACGCTGAGCTGACTAAAAAAACACCCGGCAGGGAAAGTCAATCATCGAACGCGCCGGCAGCGCGTCTTTTCTTTCTTAAAATCAACAAAGCGTAGTCCGGCATACGTATTTTTACCTAATTCTCCTTTTCGTTTTAGATAGTATGCACACATCGTGTTACGGCAAATGATGTTGGAACATAATCTGTGAATACACTGGTATTACAGACAGAAGCAAAAAATACATTTCCAGGATCCTCCTGAAATTAAAAATTATGCGTGCATTATTTTTTTGCATTGAAAAGCCCGGAACGTGAGGAAAAATTTAAAAAAATAAGTACCTTAGCAAAGCCCTCGATACATGCGAAACTATGCCTCCTAAAATAACATTAGCCATTGTTGATGACCACATTTTAGTAAGAAATGGATTTGCCGCCTTACTAAAGGAACTGGATGGTATTGATGTGATCATTGAAGCCTCTAACGGTCTCGAACTGCTTGAGCAGCTTGTTCACAAACAACCCGATATTATTTTACTGGATATTGAAATGCCGGTCATGAATGGCATCCAGACTGCTGAGATCCTGAAAGAAAAATACCCGCAGATTAAAGTCGTGATCTTAACGATGCATAAGGACGATGGCCATCTTCTCCAGCTGATGGAGCGTGGTGCGAAAGGATTTTTGCAGAAAGAGGTGAGCCCCGAGATCCTGCTGTTTGCAATCCGGGAAGTTCAAAAGAACGGTTACTATTTCGACAAACATATTTCGGCGGCGCTGGCAAAAAAAATAGCAGGTGCAGGGAGCTCCATGCACGCAGGCCATTCGGATCATTTATCGGAAAAGGAGCTGGAGATTATCCGGCTGATCTGTGAAGAGCACAGCAATAAGGAAATTGCAGAAAAATTATTTCTGAGCCATCGCACGATCGACACCTACAGGGAAAAGATCATGCAAAAAATAGGCGCCAAAAATACGGCGGGCGTTGTGATGTACGCTGTCAAAAATGACCTCATAAAAAAAACGTAAACAGTGTTTACGTTTTTTTATTTCTATACCCTGTTGATTGTTACAGGAATTTCACTTCCACCCTCCGGTTTAACTGGTTTTCCTCTTCACTGCATTTTTTAGCATCCTTGCAATTATTCAACAATTTGGTTTCTCCGTAACCTTTCGGAATAATACGGCTTTTGCTGATCCCGTTCGCGATCAGGTATTCGTAACAGGAAATTGCCCTGTTATCGGAGAGTTTCAGATTATACTTATCATTACCGGCAGCGTCCGTATGCGCGCTTAGTTCTATCATCGCACTGGGATTTTCGTTTAAGTATCCAACCAGATTATTTAAAATAGCATAAGACTCGATCCGGATATTGGCTTTATTAAAATCGAAGTAAATGTTATTGATCTTCACGATGTTATTTTTTCTCACCACCGGGCTAAATTTCAAATCCCTTATGGCTGCGATCACAGCCTTTCTCTCTTCGGCATTTTCCCTGGTGTCGGCTGGCAACTTAAACTCTTTCGGATAATAGTCCTTCAGGGAAAAAACCACTGCATATTTTTTCAAACGGCTGACGATAAATTCCCAATAACCATCAGTGCCTGTTACTACCGTGTTCACCAAAGTGCTATCTCCTTTATCATTGAGCTCGTAAAGGCGCACATCAACTCCGGCAATCGGCATGTTAGTGATCCTGTCGGATACAATCCCCGATAAGGTATCGGGTGGAATCACTATTTTTTTGAAGTAGTAAAATTTATCCTCGCCATGTTCGCCATCCCTGTTGGACGCAAAATATCCTTCCTTTGCATTTTTAAAGAGGATGTAAAAATCATCTTTGGATGAATTAAACGGCACGCCCAGGTTCTGAGGCGCGCTCAACCGGGCATTTGATCCTATATTGCATACGAACATGTCCGCGCCGCCAAAGCCACCTTTTCCACGCGACGCATAATAAAAGCGCTGCTCATACACCCTTGGCGCAAAATCATCATCAGCGGTGTTGATCTCCTTCCCCAGGTTTTCCGGAGTAGAAAAGACTGTGTCGTTTTTTAAGACCGCTTTATACAGATCGAAGCCACCGAAACCGCCGGGACGGTTAGAAGAAAAGTAAAGGGTTTTACCGTCGGCATCTATAAAGGCATAGGCACAGGAAAAATCTTTGCTGTTAAAAGACAAACGTTTTGGAGTTGTCCATTCACCGTTCACATTCACCGACCTATAAATATTCAACAGGGAAACCCCTTCCGTATTGAGTTCAATACCATTGTTTTTCTTCGGGTTGTAATAAAACTCGCTGGTTGTATTTTTGGTAAAGTACATCACTTTGCCATCCGGACTGATGGAGGGTTGCGCATCGTTGCTACGCCCGTTGACCTGCCCTGTAATAGAACTTGCGTTTGAAAACGTCACCGAATCCGTCATTTTGGAATAGTTCAGATCGGAATAAGTCACGCCATCCTTACCCTTTTGCATCAAACCGTACATCATGCCCGAATTATAAAACTCGGCACCAAGAAACACACCCTGAGTTTGCAGCGAAGTCAACACCAGGTCGTAATCGGGCTTGTCGTTGATATGCTCTTTCGCCCACTGGCAGGACGCTTTAAAAGCAGAAGGAGCCGACGGATCGAGCTGCATTTTCTTAGCATACAGGTTGTATGCTTCCAATGCCCGGTCATACAGCATTAAATTTTTAAGCACCTCTGCGTATTCCATAATATCTCCGCCGGCTATGTCCGAGGAATATTCCATAAGTTTTTCGTACCACACCGCAGCGTTCTGATAATCGAACATCAGCTTATAGGTTTTCGCCAGCTGGCGTGTGGCATACATTTTTTTATCCGTATTCTCCTTTAAGGCCTCCTGGTAGCTGGCCGCAGCCTCACGCCACTGATAGCGCTTAAAATACGCATCCGCTTCTTTTAAGGATGTTTTCGGTGATTTGGCAAGCAGGCTCGTCGCGTTCAAAAGATCCGCCTTACCGACAAGACACAGGATCACAAACAGGAACACAACTTTGGGGTAATGGAAGTAAGATGTTTTCATAATAAGGGTATATAAGTTATGAATTAGAATCTTGGAGATAAAAAGTTAACGGGAGCTTTATCTTTTACCAGGCTAAAGATGAGCATGATCTCATGAGAACCTGAGGTATAGGTGCTCATCTTCGACATGTTATAGTCATAGGCATACCCCAGCTTAAACATCGGGGTGATC